>NZ_JGZG01000001.1 GCF_000741295.1 Bifidobacterium pseudolongum subsp. globosum
GCTCGTCGATGCTCAGATAGCGCGATGACACAGTGGTTGTGCTGTCTTTCACCCGTCCACCATACCAATCGACCAGAGGCCTTTCGTTGCGTCCGTTCGAACGGGTTCGCCCGTTGCGCCACACCTTTCCCGTGCGCTTGGAGACGCCGACCGCGTGCGCTGCCTGGGTGAAGTTCAGTCCTTCCTCAAGCAGCTGCACATACCGGGCGCGCCGGGCCTCCTGCATGTCTCGAAGCTTCCCGTACTGCACGCCCTCGAACTCGTATGCCATCGCTGCAACCTCCGACTCTCGATGGTGTTGCAACGACCACTAGAATTCGCCCCGTGTGCTCGGTGGCCGCCCCCTCACGTTGTGCATGGCGTCACATCATCGCGCGGTACGCCTTCCAGATGTCGCTCAATGCACGACCGTCCGACTCACGCTTCCAGACGTTGAGGCTCGCCGTCGATCCGCCGATCTGCCGTGCCGCGGCCGTCGGCGTCGCGTATTCGGTGCCGTCCTCTCCCTGGAACCCAGTTTCAGTGACGGTGATAATCCACGTCTCATGCTTGCGCGGCCGGTTCCACACGAACCGGTCCCCCGGTTTGAGCAGCCCCGCGCGCACCACTTCGGCCACAGCCACACGCTTCGACGTGCGCTTGGACCGGTGCGCGACGCCCGGCGTGTGCGTCGAGGCCGCCGCCTGCTGTTCGGCGATCGCCACATCACCGCGGTCGATGTGCCATGCCTGCGCGATGAGGTCGATGATCTGTCGTTGCCGCAACTCCAGATACTGCGGGGTGATCACCTCCAGATCGCGCAGCACGCGCGTCAACGGGAACCGCCGCGAACTGGCGTCGCGCACCATGAGGTCGCGCCGTGCGCCAAAATCATCCACAGCGTTGAAATACCGCGGCGCCTTCTGCGTGAGTACGAAGTTGCCGATCCGCTGCGCCCAATAGTCGCATGTGCCGGCCGGCCAAGCGGCGAACTGCGAACCGGTGGGCATGCGTTCGGGGATGATCGGCACGGCGTTGAGGCTGCGCGGCCGTGTGATGCGCTCGCCGGCGAGCTGTTCGTTCGCACGGATGAGCAACAGCCGCCGCATGCCGGCGTCAATCGAAAGCTCACCGCGCAGGTGCAGCATCGCGAGCCGCTGCTCGTCGGCGCTGACGCTGAACCCGGCGATGCGTTGCAGCGGCATCTGTTTCTTCAGGTCGCGCACAATCGTGGCCGCGCGCGTGCGCCGTTCGAGTTCCGACTTCCCGTTGAGGCAGTCAATGCCGGTCACGCGGTCGAGCATCGTCAGGATCTGCATCAGGCGCTCGCCATCGTGCAGCGAGGCGCGCTGTGCATTGCGGTCACCATGCGCGAAGACGACCGTGTCCGGGTCGGTCAGACCGTCGAGCGAATGGACGAGCGCCCACAATGCGACCGGCTTCCAGTCGCTGTACGGGTAGTCGCCGAGCGCACAGAGCAGGTCGACGATCGGGCGCGGCAGCAGGCTTTCGCTCGGCCGGTGCAGAATCTCGTCGCAGATTGCATACGGCCGCAGCACGTCGTCGATGAATTCGATGCATTGCCCTTTGCGGATGTACCCGTCGAGTACGTGGCCGGTGAAATCGGCGATCAGTGACTCGCAGATCGGCGTGCGCGTGAAGATGAGGTCGAGGTCGGCGAAGAACCGTTCGATGCGCGCGTTCTCGTCGCCCATCGGTTCCATGATGTCGTCCCAATAGCGCGCGTAGACGGTGCGTGCAGCGCTCGAGATACCGGAGACGACCTTCGCCTTGAACACGTCGGACGGCGTGAGCGGCATGCCTCGCATGTTCATGACGTCGAAGATGCGGTACGCTCCCGATATGTCGTCGGTCGTGACGATGACGAACATGACATCGTTGACGAGGTAGGCAGCGAACTGCCGGCGTTCGTCGTCGGTCATCGACGCGAGCATGTCGTACGCGCATTTCGTATTCATCTGGATGTTGCGCTGCGCCTGCGTCGCGATGTCCGTGTCGCGCAGGTCGAACAGCGCCTCGAGGTCGCCGTGCTGCACGTATTCGCGGAAGAACTCCTCGTCCTGCTCGCGCAGCCTGAGGCGCGGCTCGGTCTCGATGCCGCGCAGTTTGTCGCCCGCTTCGGTGAGCAGGCCGGCGAGGCTCGCGTGCAGTTGCGGGTCCTCTTCGAGCGTGAGCAGCACCGCGAAGATGATGGACAGCGACACCAGACGCTGCTGCCCGTCGATCACCTGGTGCATGCCGTGCTCGTCGCGCACGAGGATGAGGGAGCCCAGGAAATACGGCCCGTCGTGCACGGCGCACGCGTCCATGACGTCTTCGATGAGTTGCTTCATCTGCACGTTGTGCCAGCTGTACGAACGCTGGAACGCCGGAATCGCGAACCGGTAGTCGGCGGTGAACACTTTGGACAGCGGTTTTTCGCTTGCGCTAATCGACATAATCGTCCCCCTCAATGATTGTGACCCCGGCCCGCCGCATCCGTTCGACAGCCGCCGCACCCAACTCCTCGCTCACCGGAACGCTCAGGTCGGTGTACACGCGCACATCGTAGCCGCGCGATGCCGCATCGAGCGCGGTGTCGCGCACACAATGCGACAACGCGATGCCCACGATGTCGACGCGTGTGACGCCTGCTCCGGTGAGCAGCGCGTCGAGCGTGCGGCCCGCGGCGAGCGCCTCGGCCACATCGTCGCGCGTGGGGATGGCCTTGCCGTTGTCTTCGACGCCTTCGAACCCGGAGTACGCGGCGCTGTACTGCCCCTTCTTGATGTGGTGCGGCACGCCGAGCGACTCGACCGCCGGGTGCAGGCGCGCATTCGGCGTGCCGGCCGCGCCGTGCACCGGCCATGTGTCGACGAAATCCGGGTGGTCGGACCAATGCTCCCCCGGTTCGACATGCCAGTCCTGCGTCGTCGCGATGAGCGTATACCGGCTGCGGTTGCGCTCGGCGAACCCATGGATGCGCTCGGCTACCGCGTTGCCGCCCTCAACGGCGAGCTCGCCGCCCTCCGTGAACGTTGGCTGTACATCGACGATGATCAGTGCTGTGTTGTTCGTGCCCACGTGCACATTCTATAGCACGCGGCACAGGGCATGCCGCGTGCGTGCCAAACTCGTGCTACATGCCCTTCCATGCGTGGTATTCCGAGGCTTTCGCTTATCAGACATGGTGCTGGCATGTGCAGTTGGCGCAGGATCCCAGCAGCGTTGCGCTCCGCGGCGAGAGAACAGGACGCGCGACGCGCGGCCCCATAATGGCCTCAGTGCTTGCCAACGATGGCATCACCTGAGGAAAGAGCAACTAAGGAGCGTGGACCATGACCTGACTATATGCGAGCCTGTTCACCATCATCATCGTCGCCATCAGCATCTGGGTGCTGTATTACGTGATCCGTGCCGCCGTGCGCGCGGGCATTATCGACGCCGAGCGTGAGATGGGCAAGATCAAGATGCCCGTCACGAAGGATGACAAGCTGCAGGAACAGCGCGAGGCGCTTCAGGAGGAACGCGTGCGTGCGATTGTGGCCGACGAGCAGCGCAAGCAGGCGGCGAAGGCCGCCAAGGAGCAGGGCAAGTAGGCTCAGGGCTCACCACATATACCAAGGGGGAGGGCCCATCCACAGTCGTGTGGATGGGCCCTCCCCCTTGCGCTCTGGCGTGCTTAGCGTCACTCGCTCATCAGATTGCGCAGCACGTACTGCAGGATGCCGCCATTGCGGTAATAGTCGGCTTCGCCAGGCGTGTCGATGCGCACCACGGCTTCGAACTCGGTCTTCGAGCCGTCCTTGTGCGTCGCCTCGACGTGCACGGTCTTCGGCGTCACGCCCTGATTGAGCGCGTCGATCCCGGTGATCGAGTAGACCTCGGTGCCGTTCAGGCCGAGCGATTCCGCCGATTCGCCTTCGGGGAACTGCAGCGGCAGCACGCCCATGCCGATGAGGTTGGAACGGTGGATGCGCTCGAAGCTTTCGACGATGACGGCCTTGACACCGAGCATCGCGGTGCCCTTCGCCGCCCAGTCGCGCGAGGAGCCGGTGCCGTATTCCTTGCCGCCGATGACGACGAGCGGCGTGCCGTTCGCGATGTAGTCGCGTGAGGCCTCGTAGATCGTCGTCGGCTTCATCGCCAGGAAGTCGTAGGTGTAGCCACCCGGCTTGATCTCCTCGCCCACCGACGCGAGCAGCATATTGCGCAGGCGGATGTTGCCGAACGTGCCGCGTACCATGACTTCGTGGTTGCCACGGCGCGAACCGTACGAATTGAAGTTCTTCGGCTGCACGCCATGCTCCACAAGGTATTCGCCCGCGGGGCTCGTCGCCTTGAACGCGCCGGCCGGCGAGATGTGGTCGGTCGTGACCGAGTCGCCGAGGAACGCGAGCACGCGTGCGTCGCGGATGTCCTCGACCGGGGCCGGCTCGGCGCCCATGCCGTCGAAGAACGTCTGCTTGCGCACATACGTCGACTCCGGATCCCATGCGAACAGTTCGCCTTCGGGCACGTCAAGGCCCTTCCAGCGCGCGTCGCCTTCGAACACCGAAGCGTAGTCGTTGAGGAACATCTCACGGCTCACATTGCTGCTCACCACCTGCTCGACCTCGTCGTTCGTGGGCCAGATGTCCTTGAGGTACACCGGCTTGCCTTCCGGGTCGGTGCCAAGCGGCTCCGTCTCGAAGTCGAAGTCCATCGTGCCGGCGAGCGCATAGGCGATGACGAGCGGCGGCGAGGCGAGGTAGTTCATCTTGACGTCCGGGCTGATGCGGCCTTCGAAGTTGCGGTTGCCCGACAGCACGGCGGTCACCGTGAGGTCGTTCGCGTTGATCGCTTCGGAGATCTCCGGCAGCAGTGGGCCGGAATTGCCGATGCATGTGGCGCAGCCGAAGCCGACGAGCTGGTAGCCGAGGCGGTCGAGGTCCTCCTGCAGGCCAGCCTGCTTCAAGTAGTCGGCCACGACCTGCGAGCCCGGGGCGAGCGAGGTCTTGACCCATGGCTTGGGCTTGAGGCCCCTCGCCACGGCGTTGCGCGCGATGAGGCCGGCGGCGATCATGACCGAGGGGTTCGAGGTGTTGGTGCACGAGGTGATCGAGGCGATTGCCACGTCGCCGTTCTGGATGTCGAAGTCGCCGCGGAAATCGGTCGAGACGTGCACGGGGTTGCCGTTCGTCTTCTCGGTCACATAGCCAGGCAGTGTCTCTTCGAACGTCGTCTTCGCACGGTTGAGCTCGATGCGGTCCTGCGGGCGCTTCGGGCCGGCAATCGACGGCACGACCGTCGACAGGTCGAGCTCGAGGTATTCGGAGTACTGCGGCTCCACATACTGCGGGTCGTTGACGTCGTGCCACAGCTTGTTCGCCTTCGCATACGCCTCGACGAGCGCCACCTGCTCGTCGGAACGGCCGGTCAGGCGCAGGTAGTCGAGCGTGACGTTATCGATCGGGAAGATGCCGCACGTCGAGCCGAACTCCGGGCTCATGTTGCCGATCGTCGCGCGGTTGGCGAGCGGGACGGACGCGATGCCTTCGCCGTAGAACTCGACGAACTTGCCGACGACGCCGTGCTGGCGCAGCATGTCGGTGATGGTGAGCACCACGTCGGTCGCTGTGACGCCTTCGGGGATCGCCCCCTTGAGCTTGAAGCCGACGACGCGCGGCACGAGCATCGAGATCGGCTGGCCGAGCATGGCGGCCTCGGCTTCGATGCCGCCGACGCCCCAGCCGAGCACACCGAGGCCGTTGACGGTCGTGGTGTGCGAGTCGGTGCCGACGCACGAATCGAGGTACGCGAGCGTCCTACCGTCGGCGGCGGCCTTGCGCATGACGACCTGGGCGAGGTATTCGATGTTGACCTGGTGGATGATGCCTGTCCCCGGCGGCACCACGCGGAAGTTCTCGAAGGCCTGCTGGCCCCAGCGCAGGAACTGGTAGCGTTCGCCGTTGCGTTCGTATTCGATGTCCATGTTGATCTGCACGGCGTCATCCACACCGTAGGCGTCGATCTGCACGGAATGGTCGATGATCATGTCGGACTGCACCTGCGGGTTGATCACCTCGGGGTTGCCTCCGAGCTCCTTGACGGCGTCGCGCATCGTGGCCAGGTCGACGACGCACGGCACGCCGGTGAAGTCCTGCATGACGACGCGCGACGGCGTGAACTGGATCTCATGGCTTGGATCGGCTGCAGGGTCCCAATCGAGCAGCGCCTTCACGTGCTCGTCGGTGATGTTGGCGCCGTCCTCGTTGCGCACAAGGTTCTCGACGAGCACCTTGAGCGAATAAGGAAGGTGGTCAATGCCCTCAAGGTCGGCGATGCGGTAGTAGTCGTACGACTGCTCCCCGACGTTGAGGACGTCCAGCTGGTCGTCGCGCATGGACATGGGTTTCCTCCGAACGTGTTGTGGAACTGGTGATTGGCTCACACGATACCGTGTGCATGTTTCAGCGCTTCGATATGCGCTTGTATTGTGAGATGACCGAACGCATGGTCACGGGCAGGAACTTGGGGAACAGCCACACACTGAGCGCGAAGAGCAGCGTGGCGATCACGATCTGCACACCAAGCGCGAGCAGGCCCTTGCCGCCCGGCAGCTGGAATGCGAAGAAATGCGCAACGAACGGGATGCACATGCCGATTACACCCGCCGCCGCGAACGCCGCGACGAGCCAGCCGCGCCACGAGTTGAGTGGCGTCGCCACGCGCGCGAGCACGTAGATGCCCATCACGAAGAGCACCGTGGCGCACATCGACCGCCACAACAGCTGGTACTGCGCCGAGCCGTCGACGTTCCACCCCATGAGTTTCGGAACGAACCATGCGGACAACAGCACCGAGAGCGCCGTCGCGATGCCGCACGGCACCGAGAACGCGAAGACGCGGCGCAGGAATCCGGGAATGTAGCGGCGCGTGTTCGGCGCGAGCGCGAGCAGGAACGCCGGGGCGCCGATCGTCAACGCGCCGATGTAGCTGATGTGGCGCGGCAGATACGGGAACGGGATCATGCTGAGCACGACACCGAACGAGATCAGCGCCGAATAGACGGTCTTCGTCAGGAACAGGCTCGCGACGCGCTCCATGTTCGCCATGACCTGGCGCCCGCGCGCCACGACGTCGGGCAGATGCGAGAATTTCGAGTCGACGAGCACGACTTCGGCCACGGCTTTCGTCGCCGGCGCCGCGTTGCCCATCGCGATGCCCAGATCGGCCTCCTTGATCGCGAGCGCATCATTGACGCCGTCGCCGGTCATCGCCACCACATGCTTCTGCGTGTGCAGCGCCTGTACAATCGCTTTCTTCTGTTCGGGCAGCACGCGACCGAGCACGTCGACGTTCTCGAGCACGCGCGCCAGCTCATCGACGTCCTGCGGCAGTTCGCGCGCATCCATGGCCACCGGCTTGCGGTCGCCGGTGAGCTTGACCTTACCGGCGATCGCACCGACCGTCACCGGGTTGTCGCCGGAGATGACGCGGCAGCGCACGCCCTGTTCACGGAACCACGCGAGCGTCGGCTCCGCGTCGTCACGGATATGCTCGGAGCACAGCACGATCGCCACGGGCTGCGCGCCCGCCTCGAGCTTCGGGTCGGTCTCGAAATCGGCGGGGACTTCGCCGGCGGCGTGCGCGATGAGCAGCACGCGCATGCCGTTGTTCGCGTAGTCGTTGACTTGCTTGAGCACGTCCGGGTACTGGTTCGCGAATCCGGCGAGCAGCACTTCCGGCGCACCCATGTACCACACGCCGCCCTGGCCCGCTTCGGGCTCATCGTGGAACGCGACCGCGCTCCATTTGCGCGCGCTCGAGAACGGCACGCGTTCGAGCTGCGCGCTGCCGGTGCATCCCTGCTTGCCGAGCCCCGCGAGCACGGCACGGCCGGTGCCGTTCGGGCTTTCCTCGTTCGCCAGGTCGTAGAGCGCCTGCATCGCCTGCTGCTTGCTGGCGCAGGCAGGCAGTGCGATGAAATCGTCGTAGACGATGCCGCCGTCGGTGATCGTGCCGGTCTTGTCGAGGTTGAGGCAGTCGACGCGCGCGAGCGTCTCCACCGAGTCGAGGTCCTGCACAAGCGTGTTCTTGCGCGCGAGCCTGATCGCCGCGAGCGCGAAGTTGAGCGAGGTGAGCAGCACGAGGCCTTCCGGCACCATGCCCACCACGCCGGCGACCGATGAGACGACCGCCTGCCGCCATGCGCCGCTCGCGATGGCCGCGGACCAGCCGCCGACGGTCTTCATCTGTGTGAGGATGAGCAGGATGCACAGCGGCACCACGAGGAACGTCATGAACTTGAGGATTGTGTTGATGCCCTTGTTGAGGTCGGAGACGTTCTTCTTGTATACCTTCGCCTGCGCGGTGAGTGTGGCGGCGTAGCTGTGCGCGCCGACCGCGGTCACGTGCACGAGCGCCATGCCGGACACTGCGGTCGAGCCGGAGTAGACAGTGTCGCCTTCGTTCTTGCGCACAGTGCGCGATTCGCCGGTGATCATCGACTCGTCAAGTTCAAGCCCCCATGTCTGCACGATCGTGGCGTCCGCGGGCACCTGCTCCCCCGAGCGCAGCCACATGAGGTCCCCGAGCACGATATCATTGTGCGAGACGTCCACATCCTTGCCGTCACGGCGCACCAGATAATCCGAGGCGACGAGGATCGACAGTTTGTCGAGCGTATGCTTCGCGCGCAGCTCGGTGACGATGCCGATGCCCGTGTTGATGATGATGACGAGCCCGAAGACGGCGTCTTTCCATGACCCGGCGATGAGCACCATGACCATCGCCGTGAGGATGATGCCGTTGAACAGGGTGAACACATTCGCTCGCACGATGTCGACGAGCGAACGCGACGTCGACGATGTGACGGCGTTCGTCTGTCCGCGTTCGATGCGGTCCTCGACTTGCGCTTGCGTCAGTCCGCGTTCAGACACATCCGGCATCTTCGGGTGCGCGGCCGTTGCCGCATTCGTCGTTTCGCTCATGCGCGCCAGTCTACTCGACCGTGTGCACCCGCCGTTGTATGCTCCGCCAGCCAGTGGCTGCGCTCACTTCGTGAAGACGGCGACCGTCTCCACATGGTGCGTCATCGGGTAGATGTCGAACGCGGCGATCGAATGGAGCGCATATCCATGCTGGGTGAGCGTCGCCGTGTCACGCGCGAGCGACGCCGGGTCGCACGCGATGTACACGACGATCGGCGCGCCGGAGTTCGCGATCTTCGTGCACACCTTCGCCTTCGCACCCGCGCGCGGCGGGTCGAGGACGACGATGTCGGGGTGCGCGCGCTGCGGATCGATGTCTTTCTCGAGCGTCTTGAGCACGTCGCCGCACAACGCCTGCACCGTGTGGATGCCCGCGCTCTTGAGGTTCCTGCGGGCGTTCGCGACCGCCGTCTTCGCGCCTTCGACGCTGACGAGCTTCGCATGCTCGTCGATCAGGGTCGCGAGCGGCAGGGTGAACAGGCCGGACCCTGAATACAGATCCCAGATCACCAGATTGCGGCCGTTGCGGGGCGCGCGGTCGCCAAGGACTTCGCGGATCTGGTCGATGACGTACTGCGGCAGCACCTGCGGCGCCTCGCGGTGCATCTGCCAGAAGCCGGCGGCGTCTACCGTGTAGTCGAAGGCGTGGCCGTCCACAGTGATCCGCTCGGTCAGGCTGCGGCTGCCGTGGCGCACCTTGCCGTCGACGATGATGGCGTAGTTCCTGCCGATGGCACGGCGCAGCGCAGCCCCATCCGCGATGTCCGCGGCGTCCACGCGCGGCTCGGGAACGGCGATGCGCACCTGCGCGTTAGCGGGTAGCGCGCCGCCCCACACGTCGTTCATCGCGGCCGCTTCGAGCACGGCGCGCGTCGCGAGCGGCATCGTGTCGATCGGCACACGTACGTGGCTGCCACGGCGGTGCATCGACGGCCGTCCCTCATCGTCGGTGATCATCTCGATGCGCGTGCGCCAGTGCAGCCCCTGTGCGTCTTCGTCGCCGGGCATGGCATAGACGGGGATCTCGTCGAGCTCCACATGGCCGAGCCGGCGCATCACGTCCATGACCGCGGCTTCCTTCCACCGTTCCTGACCTTCGAGCGACACATGGATGAGGTCGGCGCCACCGACGCCGCCGCCCATCGCGAGCGGTCCGGCGAGCGGCCAGCTCGGCGCCACACGGTCCGGGCTCGCCTCGAGCACCTCGACGACTTCGCCGGTCCAGAACCGGTCGCTCCTGTCGGTCGGCTCGTCGAGCACGATCCTCACGCGCTCGCCCGGCAGCGCGAACCGCACAAAGACGACGCGCCCGTCGATGTGTGCGACGCACCTGCCCTGATCCGCGTATCGTTCGATCTGTACCGTGGCTTCCATACCCGTTCCTGTCTGTTGTCGTGTGTCTATTCGGTGGCGGTGATCGTCGTGACCATCATCTCGCGGTCGTGCGGCTCGTCGCGGATCACCATGTCGGCGGCCTTGGCGAGCGGCACCGCATCCATCATGCGGTCGTTGACGCGGAACACCGCAGCATACAGCAGTGGGTCGTGGGGCTCGCCCTCCGGATTGAGCAACACGACCGGAATGCCGCTTTCGCGCGCCTTGCCGAGCGTCTGGCTCCACGCGCCCTCTTCCCCCTCGGTGAAATCACTGATCATGATGAGGTTGACGCGTCGTGCCACCGCGTCGAGCACCGCTTGGCGCGCCGTGGCGCCCGGGTCGTCGAGGCCTGCCGTGGCCGTGTAGACGACGTCGAAGTCATCGTCCGCATCCAGCGCATTCACTGCAAGTGTGTCCGCATTGGATGCGTGCGGCGATCCGATCAGCGCGATCGTCGTGCGTGCACCCGGCACGTTGTCATGCGCCGGCGCCTGCTCCTGCTGTGTGTCGCCGACGGCTGCGCCGCGCGGTGTGCATGCGGCGAGGCCGAACACGGCGAGCGCGCAGCACACGCCCACCGCCAGCTTGAGAAGGATTCCGTTGCCCATGGTGTATCTTATGCCTTTGCTCATCTGCTCATTGCGTGCTGTTCGACGCGTGGGGATGTTCGGCGCTCTCTTCGAGTTGCGCGCGTTCACGCATCTTGTGGCGGTGCATCGGCGTCGCCACAATCAGATAGGTGACCCAGATGGCCAGCGCCCAGAACGGCAGGCCCATCAGCAGGCGTGCGGTGCCGAGCCAGCCCACGTGGTTCGTCACGTACAGCGGCACCTGCACCACAAGGCGCAGTGCGAACACACCGAGCCACAGCCACGTGGCGATGGTGTAGGCCTTCACGAGCTCTTTGTCGGAACGCCAGCCGTCGAGCCACTGTCTGAAGTGTTCGGTGGGCAGCGAGCGGATGAATTCGATGAGGAACCCAAGCGCCGGCACATGCACGGCGAGCGAGACGAGCAACAGCACGATGTAGGCAGCGTTCGTGAGGAACCCGTACATGTAGTAATCGCGCGCCTCACCGGTACGCCATGCCCAGATCAGGCAGATCGCGACCGCCGCCAGGCCACTGAGCGCACCCATGACCGATTGGCGTTGGCACAGGCGCACCACTACCTGCAGCACGGCGAGCGCCGCGGACACGATGATCGTGAGCTGCAGATTCAACGTGACGACGAACATGACGACGAAGAGGAAGCCCGGCAGCATGGATTCCACCACGCCGCGCGGGCCGCCGATGGCCGTGATGACCGAGAAATCGTCGTCGCCGGCCTGTGCGAGCGCGCCGAGTCCGGTGCGTTTGCGGTCGTTGCCCATCAACGCAGTTCCGAGAACATCGGTCCGCGCGACAACGTCGTCTTCGTCTCCGTCTCCTGGTCGGAGTTGAACGGACCTTCCGGCTTGCCAGGCAGCTGTGCGCCCTCGCCGTCCTGCTGTGCGGCGTCACGCTCGCGGCGCTCGTTCGGTGTGAGCGGCGGTGCCATCGGGATCAGATCGCGCGGGGCGAGCGGCTCCTCGCCGCGGTCCACGACGATGTCGGAGAAGAAGCGGTTGAGGATCTCCGCTTCCGGCGACTTGGGGTCCTCAGCCGCGGGGCCCGAGAAGATGCCGCGCAGCATCCAACGCGGGCCGTCCACACCCACGATGCGCGTGGTGTGCACCTTGCCGTTGTCGAGCTTGACGGGCAGTTCGATCTCGGCTCCGAAAATGCCGGGCACTTCCTTGGCGTTGGCGTTGCCTTCGAGCAGGTCCTCGCGCACGTCGTCCCACAGGCCGAGCGTCTTCGGCGCGGCGAACGCCTCAAGCTCAAGGCTCGACCGCCCGATCGTCACCGTCGCGCCGAGCAGCGTGTTGTCCGCACGGCTCGCCTTGATGCGCAGCTGGATGCCACGCACGAACGGGATGTAGAACGCGCCGAGCGACATGTATTCGTCGAAATCAGGGGCGTTGTCCTCGTCGATGTCCCACGGGCCGTACTCTTCGCCGCGGCCCTCGTATGTCATGCTCGTCTCTTCGGGGATCTGCCCCGTCATGCGCTCGCCAGCCGCGGCATCGTCGCCCTGCTGGGATTCGTCGTCGATCCGGACGTCTTCCTTCGCCATGTCTTCGGTCTGCGAAGCGATGGCCTCGGCCTCACGGTTTTTCTTCTTCTTGCCGAATCCGAACAGTCCCATATATCCTCATTTCGTTGCAGGCCGCCGGCGGCGCGCATGGCCACCGGCAGCCCATTGGCAATAGTCAATCACTACTTCCAGTTCAGTATAGGGCGCATGAGTGATTGCATGGAACGCCGCGCCCGGTCACTGCACCAAACATCCATGGCCTGCATGCGCGGTCTTGTGCGTCAGACGTCGTACGTGATGGTCAGCGGCGCATGGTCGGACCACCGCTTGAACCATTCCTCGGCGCGGTCCACACGGAATCCCCGTGCGGTGAGCGCAAGCTCGGGCGTGGCGAACTGGTAGTCGAGGCGCCAGCCGGCGTCGTTGTCGAAGGCACGGCCGCGCTGGCTCCACCACGTATACGGCCCTTGGATGTCGCCGGCAAGGTCGCGCATCACGTCCACATACTCCATCTGCCCGATCCAGCGGTCCATGTAGGCGCGCTCCTCGGGCAGGAAGCCGTGCGTGGTGATGTTGGCCTTCGCGTTCTTCAGGTCGATCGGCGTGTGCGCGATGTTGAAGTCGCCGCAGATCACCGCCTGGTTGCCGCCGGACGCCGCGATGTCCTGCAGTTCACGCATGCGTTCGGTCATCGCGTCGAGGAAGCGGTATTTCTGCACTTCCTTGATGTCGTCGCCGTCGCCGCCCGCGTGCACATACACGCACACCACGGTGATCTCGTACCCCTGCGGAGTGCGCACGTCGGCCTCCACCCAGCGCCCTGAGTCCACGTCTTCGTCAAGCCCCGGCAACCCGATGCACGTGCGTTCCACGGGGCGGTCGGTGACAAGGCCCACACCCGCGCGCCCCTTGATCCGGCACACGTCGTCCACGGCGGCCAGATCGTCGGGCGTGGCGATGCGCCCCTGCTCCACATAGGTCGCACCGAAGTCCTGGAACATCTCGTCGAGGATCTCCTGCGGCGCACGCGTCTCCTGCATGCACCAGATGTCGGGCGTGTTGCGGGCGAGCCATTTGCTGACCCCTTTGCGTTTGGCGGCACGGATGCCGTTGAGATTCGCGGTGGTGATTGTGAGTGTCATGCTTTAGAGCCTACCAGCGCACAACGGCCGCGGGCCCGTTCATGCTTGGTGAACGCGTGCCGGCGCGGGGCAAACGCGTTACCGTGGAGGCATCGGCGCCAAACGCCGCATTCCCTTTGCATGAATCGAGCGACAATGACACAGACCACGAACCAAGCCCTCACCTCGCCCACACGGCCGCATGTACCGCGCGGATTCATCATCTGCATGGGTGCGGTGCTCCTCACCCTCGTGTGCGCGGCGGTCTCGCTGTTTGACGACCGCGAATTCTACAGCGACATCTTCGTGGAGGTCTCCGTCTTCGTGGTGTTCGTGGCCGGCTTCTTCACCAACACGCGCACATTGCAGTTCGGCTACCTGCTCTTCGCGAACCTGTACAGCATCATGTTCCTCGCCATCTTCGGCAAGGTGTTCTACGACAATTACAGCCAAGGCGTCGGTATCCTCGTGCTGATCCAGATCATCTTCTCGACGATCAACCTCGTGCCGATCCTGCTGTACCACCTGACGAACCGCACGTTCTTCTACAGCTACCAGCGCCAGCTGATCTACCCCACGCTGTTCTTCGCGTTCGTGTTGCTCGGCCACCTGCCCGGTGGCGACGTGCTGACGGCCGAGGTCTCGCACGAGATCTTCTCGCTCATCATCTTCGCGCAGGCCTTCGATCTGATGGATTCGATCCACAAGATCGGCAAGGCGCACCACATGGCCACGTATGCGGTGGGCAAGGAAGACGGCGGCATCGTCGATGATGACGATGCCGCCGAAGATGACGATGACGAGCGCAACCCCGTGGAAGGGTGACCTTCCACGGGCCTAGCCGCCCATATCAGTCTAGATTGAGGCCGAGTTCGAGCTTGCCGCCCGGGATCGCGTCAAGCAGGTCGCGCGTGTACTGCTGCTGCGGGTGCAGGAACACCTCGTCGGTGGTGCCGTGCTCCACGAGCTTGCCGTGCTGCATGACCACCACGTCGTCGGCGATCTGCCGCACAACCGCGAGGTCGTGCGTGATGAACAGATAGCTCAGGCCGTTCTTGGCCTGCAGGTCGTTGAGCAGATGGAGCACCTGATCCTGCACAAGCACGTCGAGCGCGGACACGGCCTCATCACAGACGATGACGTCCGGATTGAGCGCCATCGCGCGCGCGATCGCGATGCGCTGGCGCTGACCGCCCGAAAGCTCGTTCGGGTACCGGCGCATGACCGACTCCGGCAACTCCACCAGGTCGAGCAGCTCGCGCACGCGGGCGGCTCGGCTCTTCTTGTCGCCGATCTTGTGGATGCGCAGCGGCTCCTCGATGGAGCGGAAGATCGAATACATCGGGTCCAGCGAACCGTAGGGGTTCTGGAACACCGGCTGCACATGGCGGCGGAAGTCGAGCAGGCTCTTGCCTTTGAACTGCGCGATGTCGCTGCCGTTGTAGGTGACGGTGCCGCTCGTGGGCTCCAGCAGCTTGAGCACCATGTTCGCCACGGTGGACTTGCCCGATCCCGATTCACCCACAATCGCGAGCGTGGTGCCGCGCTTGACCTTGAAGCTCACATCGTCGACGGCCTTGAACATGTCCTTGGTGCGCGGCAGCTTGAACTCACGCGTCAGGTGGCTCACTTCGATGATCGTGTCCGCCGTTTCGAGCGACTGCTCGTTGACCTTGTGCTCCATGATCGATGAAGCGTCCTGCCCATGCTCCTCGACCGACACGATGCGCTGCGAGGCGAGCGATGGGGCCGCGGCCACCAGGCGCTTCGTGTATGGGTGCTGCGGGTGCTGCAGCACTTCGAGCGACGGACCCGACTCCACGACCTGCCCCTTGTACATGACCACGATGTGCTGGGCGCGTTCGGCTGCCAGGCCAAGGTCATGGGTGATGAACAGCACGGCGGTGCCCAACGAATCGGTCAGGTCCTGCAGATGGTCGAGGATCTTCTTCTGCACCGTCACGTCGAGCGCGCTCGTCGGCTCGTCGGCGATGAGCAGTTCCGGCCGGCAGGCCAGACCGATCGCGATCAGCGCGCGCTGGCGCATGCCGCCGGAGAACTCGTGCGGATACTGGCGTGCGCGCGTGGCGGCATCGGGCAGGCCGGCCTCGACGAGCAGGCCGGCGATGCGGTCCTCCATCGACGAGCCGGTGACGTATTTCTTGGCGATGTACCATGCGTCGTCATCCTTGACGCCGGCCTTGATCAGGTCGTCGGCCACGCGCCAGCGGGTTTCGGAGCCCGGCACCCATTCGGAACGGAAGTACTCCATCTTCCTCGTGAACGCGTCGCCTTCCACGCCAATGCCCACAAGCGCCTGTTCGGCGGCTTCGAGCAGTTCCGGCAGCTCCTTGGAGCCGAGGAACGTCTCGTCGCCTTCGCTCTTGATCTCGATGTCCGCATTGGCGAGCGCCTTGGCCAGATCGGAACGCTTTTCGTGCGAGACGTCCATGTTGTTGGCCACAAGCGCCTCTTTGACCTGCGTGCCGATGCGCCACACCGGGTTGAGGTTGCTCATCGGGTCCTGCGGCACAAGGCCCATCTTGGAGCCGCGCACGTTCACGAACTCTTTCTGCGCGTAGTGCGAGATCTCGGTGCCGTTGAGCTTGATGGAGCCACCCACGACCTTGCCTGTGCCCGGCAGCAGGCCCAGGCACGCCATGGCGGACGTGGACTTGCCCGAACCGGATTCACCCACGATGGCCACCCACTGGCCCGGATACACGCTGAAGGAGGAGTCACGCACCGCATGCACGGCGCGGCCGTCGTCGGTCGTGAAGTCGACCTGCAGGTCCTTGACCTCGAGCAGCGGGCCCTCGGCGCGCTGCAGCTGGTCGAGTTTGTCGTCAATATTCGTTTGCTCACTCATTTGCATAACCTCGCGAAGCTCACGCCGTACGGCTCTTGGGATCAAGGGCGTCTTTGACGGCGTCGCCCATCATGATGAACGCCAACACGGTGACGGCCAACGCCACCGATGGATAGAACAGCACCATCGGGTCGGTGCGCAGGATCGACTGCGCGTTCGAGATGTCGCCGCCCCAGCTGACCGTCGTGGACGGCAGGCCGATGCCCAGGAAGCTCAGTGTGGCTTCGGAGACGATGTACGAGCCGAGCGACGTGGTGGCGATGACGATGATCGGCGCCAGCGAGTTGGGCAGGATGTGGCGGAACAGGTTGCGCATCGGAGTGGAGCCCAACGCGGTCGAGGCCGTGTTGAATTCGAGGTTCTTCGACGAGAGCACGGCGCCGCGGGCGATGCGCGCGGTGGAGACCCAGCCGAAGAGCGCGAGCACGAGCACGACCTTCCAGATCGAGGTGACGGTGCGGAACATCTGCAGCACCACAATCGCGCCGAGCAGCATCGGGATGGCCATGAAGATGTCGACGATGCGGCTGAGCACCGCGTCGATCCAGCCGCCGCAGAAACCGGCGATCGCGCCGATGAGCGTGCCGACCGCCACGACGATGAGCGTGGAGAGAATGCCGACGCTCAGCGACGTGCGCGTGCCGTAGACGACGCGTGCGTACACGTCGCAGCCCTGCATGTCGAATCCGAAGGGATGGCCCGGGCGTGCGGGTTCAAGCGAATCGTCGAGCGTGCAGTAGTTCGGGTCGGTCTTCGTGAAGACGCCCGGGAAGAGCGCCACGAAGATGATGAACACGATGAGGATCGCCGAGATGATGAACAGCGGGTTCCTGCGCAGCGTGCGCCACGCGTCGGACCACATGCTTGTGGCCGGAGCGGATTCGTCGACCGTGTCCACCGTCTGCAGCGGCGTCTCTTCGAGCGGGGCGACGTAACGCTCCTGCCCCGGAAGCGTTGTATTGATGTCTGTCATGTGCAATACCCCTTTTACTCACGCGTACCTGATGCGCGGATCAAGTGCCGCATACAGCATGTCGACAAGCAGGTTGCACACCACGAACACGAGCGTGAGCAGTGTAACGACCGAGACGACCATGTTGGCTTCGCCCTTGAGGATGCTCTGGTAGGTCAGGAAGCCGATGCCGTGGATGTTGAAGATCTGTTCGGTGATCATGGCGCCGCCCATCAGCGCGCCAAGGTCCTGACCCAGATACGTGACGACCGGGATCATCGAATTGCGCAGAATGTGGCGGAAGGTGACCGATGTGTTGCTCATACCCTTGGCGCGTGCCGTGCGCACATAGTCGAGTGCGATGTTCGACGAGACCTCGGAACGGGCCAAGCGGATGATGTAGGCCATCGAGACCGATCCCAGCACCATCGCCGGCATCAACAGGTCGAAGAACCCCGGGTTCGCTCCGGCCGTCACCGGCAGGATGCGCCATTTGACGCCGAGGAAGTATTGGCCGACGAAACCGGTGACGAAGGTCGGCACCGAAATGAGCAGCAGCGAGACGATGAGAATCACCGAGTCATACCACTTGCCTTTTTTGAGGCCGGAAATGACACCGAAGACACAGCCGAAGATGGCTTCGAAACAGAATGCCATCAATGCGAGCTTGATCGTGACGGGGAACGCACGGCCGATCTCCGCGATGACGGGCTGGCCGGCGAAGGTCTCACCGAAATTGAGGGTCAGCGCGTTCTTCAGGAACAGGAAATACTGTACGATGAACGGCTTGTCCAAATTGTATTCGGCGCGGATCTGGGCAGCGACGGCTTCATTGACGGGCTTGTCTCCGAACATCGCCTTGACCGGGTCACCCGGAAGAGCGAAGACGAGCGCATACACCAACAGTGTCGTACCGAGAACCACGGGGATCATCTGCAGAATGCGGCGCAGAAGATATTTGCCCATTGGTTGCTCCTTGTTGTCTTACAGACCGCGCTCAGGGCATAATCGATTACGCCGCTCGCGGTCGCGGTATCCAGCAAGTCTACCGCATGACCTGACTTACGGCATGCTTTTGGCGTATATGTGCCGTTCTGCTCATATTCCGGGATGCCGCCCGTTGCCAATGGCAGGGCCCCGGAACCCATCCGGGGTTCCGGGGCCCTGCCTGCGCTCGCCGCCCGTCACGGAACGGGAGCCGTTGTCGGATGCCTCACTTCGTCATGTTCTCGTAGATCGGCTGGTTCTGCCAGTCCATCTCGAAGCCCTTGACACCCTTCGCCGCCACACCGTCGGCGTTGGTGTAGTAGATCGGGATGGCGGGGAGCTGCTCGAGCAGGATCTCCTCGACCTGGTGGTAGAGGTCGATCTGCTTGTCGCTCTTCGTCGCCGCGGCGGCCTTGTTCAGCAGCTCGTCGACTTCGGCGTTCTTGTAATCGCCGTCGTTCGAGCCGTTGCCATCGGCGGCACGCGAATCATAGAGCTGGTACAGGTAGTTCTCGGCCGACGGATAGTCAGGCTGCCAGCCGGTGCGGAACGCGCCGTCGATCTTGCGCTCGGAGACCGCGTTGCGGAACTCCTGGAAGGTCGGCATCGGGTTCGTCGCGGCCTTGATGCCGAGGTTGTTCTTGACCTGGTTCACGATTGCGTCGTAGATCGGCTTCGCGCCGCCGTCGGCGTTGAAGGAGAACGTCAGCGTGCCGTCCCACTTGGAGATTGCCTCGGCCTGGTCCCACAGCTTCTTGGCTTCGGACGGGTTGGCCTTGAGGTACTTGCCGTTCTTGAGGTCCTTCGAATAGCCCGGGATGGCCGGCGCCGTGAAATCGGTCGCCGCGGTGCCGACGCCGTTGAGGACCTTGGTGACGAGCTGTTCGCGGTCGATCGCCATTGACAGCGCCTGGCGGCGCAGCTGGCCTTCCTCGGTGTTGGTCTCCCAGTGCTTCATGTTCGCCGGGATTGTAAAGGTCTGGATGACCGAGCCGGCCTTGTTGTAGGCCTCGATCGACGAATCCTTCTCGAAGGTCTTCGTGGCGGAGGCGGGGACGGTGTCCATGACGTCGAGGTTGCCCGCCTGGACATCCGCATAGGCGGCGTCCACGTCGGTGTAGATCTTGAAGGTGACGCCGTCGTTCTTCGGCTTTTCCTCACCCTTGTAGTCGGCGTTCTTCGTCAGCACGATCTGCGAGTTGTGGTCCCACTTGTCGAGCTTGTACATGCCATTGCCGACCGGTTTCTCACCGAAGGCCTTCGGATCCTTGTAGAAGGATTCCGGCAGCGGCGCGAATGCCAGATAGCCCACCTTGATCGGGAAGACCGAATCCGGCTGGGCCAAGTCGACGGTGAAGGTCTTGTCGTCAACGACCTTGAGGCCCTCGAGCTGTTCGTCGCCTTTGAGGCCGTCCTTCTGCAGGTCGTCATAGCCCTTGATCATGCTGAAGAACGACGAGCATTTCTGCGCGTTCTTCGCGTTCGCCGTGTAGCTCCACGACTTGGTGAAGGATTCGGCGGTCACCGGCGTGCCGTCGGTGAACTTCCAGCCGTCCTTGAGCTTGACGGTGTACTGAGTGGCGTCCTTGTTCGGTTCGATCGAGTCGGCGACTTCCATCTTGGTGTCGCCCTTGGAATCGTAACGCACTAGGTTCGCGAACAGCAGCTGCCCCACCTTGCCGCCGCCGGTCTCGTTCGTGTCGCCCGGGATGAGCGCGTTCTGCGGTTCCGAGTTGAACGCGGTGATGACGTTGGCGCCGCCACTGGCGTTGGAATCGCCACCTGACCCGCCACAACCGCTGAGAAGCATGCCGAGCGTGCAGGCGCCTGCGACGACGGCGATAGCCTTCTTCTTCATGTGATTACTCCTTTTTCTTACGATCGGCCGACGGAGAGTGATTCCCCCGCCGCATACGTCGGCGCGAAACCGCTTCGGGTTCCGCCCCCGCCGCCGATTACCACACCATTGTGCCACACCCATGTAACCTGCGTTCTCGGTATGAGAAAACATTCCGTCTTTCCGGTTCGGCGCCCACCGGCATCCGCCGGACCGGCTGTCAGGCGCGCGGAAACGCCTGCCTGTAGCGCGATTTGAGCTGCTCGATCGACACATGCGTGTAGCGCTGCGTCGTCTGCAGCGAGGAATGCCCCAGCATCTCCTGCACCTCGCGCAGGTCCGCTCCCCCGTCGAGCATATGCGTCGCCGCGCTGTGCCGCAGCGCGTGCGGCGAGATGTCGGGCACACCGGCGCGCGCCGCCTCGCGGTGCACGACAGCGCGGACCACACGCTGGTCGATGCGCGCGCCCCGCGCGCCGAGGAACAGCGCGTCGCCGGCATCGCCAGCCGCGAGCACCGCGCGCCCGTCGCGCAGCCACGCGTCAAGCGCGCGTTGCGCGGGCGCGCCAAACGGCACGACACGCTGCTTGTCGCCTTTGCCCGTCACGGTTATGGTGCGGTCCGCGTGGTTGACCGAACGCATGTCGAGCCCCACAAGCTCGGCCACGCGAATGCCGGTGGCATACAGCAGCTCGAGCATCGCGCAATCGCGCAGTTCGATTGCGCGGGCATGCGGCGACACCTCACCGCGCGATGCCCCATCTTGCGGCTTACAGGCGGCATCGGCCGATTCCATGAGCTCCTGCGCCTGCTTCTCGTTGAGCACCGCCGGCAGCGTCTTGCCGAGTTTCGGCGTCTTGAGCGCGGCCGCCGGGTCATGGTGCGTCACACCGTGGGCGAAGCACCACGCGAACAGCCGGCGCACCGCGATCGTCTTGCGCGCCAGGCTTGTTTTGCTCACCTGCTGCAGTTCGTTCGCCATCCATACGCGCAGGTCGTCCAACTGCACCGCCTCGAGTTGGGCCTGCGTGCGTATGCCGAGCACGTCCATGCACTGTTCGGCGTCGGAACGGTACGACCGGCATGTGTGTTCACTCAACCCCTCGTTGGCACGCAGATATGTGATGAACGCGTCAATCACCGGCCCCACGCCGCGCTCATCACTGTCCATGACACCTCCACATACCGAACACAATCCCATGATAGCCGCAGCATCATGTAGGCTTGTGCGCAGCGAGTAACAGCAGGGGTTCCTGGCATGTCCGCATACATGCCATCTTCACGCCGGTTTTCCACCGGCATATCCACATGGCGAAATATTTATTGTTTCTCAATATGTTTTTATCGTTTTTCGATATATCATCGCAACGAACATGAGACCACAGCAGAAAGGAAACTCATGAGCAAGCGCACGGGCGCCAACGCAACCAGCCCCATCGTGGCGAAAGCGGTCGATCTGGTCAAGACCTACGGAGACACCGACAGCCAAGTGACGGCACTCAACCACGTAAGTGTCGACTTCCGCCGCGGCGAACTCACCGCGATCATGGGTCCGTCCGGCTCCGGCAAATCGACGCTGATGCACTGCATGGCGGGCCTCGACGTGCCGTCGAGCGGCCAAGTGTTCGTCGAGGACCTCGAAGTCTCGTCGATGAACCAGAAGCAGCTCACCCAACTGCGCCGCAAGGAAATCGGCTTCATCTTCCAGTCCTTCAACCTCGTGCCCACACTGACGGCCGAAGAGAACATCCTGCTGCCATTGCAGATCGCGCACCGCCCGGTCGACCGCGAATGGTTCAGGAAAGTCGTGGGCGTCGTGGGGCTCGAGAACCGCCTCGACCACCGCCCCAGCCAGCTTTCGGGCGGCCAGCAGCAGCGCGTCGCGTGCGCACGCGCCCTGATGGAACGCCCGTCGGTCATCTTCGCCGACGAACCGACCGGCAACCTCGATTCGCGTTCGAGCCGCGAAGTGCTCGAGTTCCTGCGCACATCCGTGCGCGACTACGGCCAGTCGATCGTCATGGTCACGCACGACCCGCGCGCGGCGAGCTTCGCCGACCGTGTGCTCGTGCTCGCCGACGGTTCGATCACGCAGGACATGGACCACCCGACGTATGACGACATCCTCGCCGTCTTCGCCGAGCATGACGACCCGGACAACGGGCCGGTCTCGGTCGAATCCGCAGACGCCAAGGAGGCCTGAGCCAACGATGTTCCGTATCGGATTAAGGGATACCAAGGCGCATTTCCGCCGCTTCATCATGTCGATCATCGCGATCGCACTCGGCGTCGCGTTCGTCGTCGGCTCGTTCTGCTTCCGCGAGATGCTCAACGACCAGGTCGCGCAGATGATGGGATCGAATTCGGACGCCGACGTCTATGTGCGCGGCGCGACGGAGGAGAAGCAGGAGCCGGGTGGCAGTGTCACCAGCTACAACAGCACATACACCGAGATCAGCACAAGCATCATCCCCGACATTGAGAATGTCGACGGCGTCACGAGCGCCGATGCGACGATGCAGCTGGGCAACGCCGTGCTGCTCGACCACAACGGCGACGCGCTGACGACGGTCGGCGCACCGACGCTCGTCATCGGCGTCGATCAGGACGACCCATGGCGTTCGGCGCATTTCGTCTCGGGCGAATACCCGCAGACGGACGATGAGATCGCGCTGCTTGAAGACACGGCCGACAAGGCCGGGCTCAAGACCGGCGACACGGCGAAACTCATCGTGGACGGCGAGGCACGTGAGATGACCGTCTCCGGTGTCTTCACTTCGCCGTCGACACAGCTCGGCGCAATCCTCATTCTCGCCCGCCCGAGTTTCGTCCAGCATGTGCTGCAGGAGGAGGGAGAGGACACCTCGAGCATCCAGTTCATCGGCGTGTACGGCAGCAAGACGACGCCGCTCGACGAGGAGGCCCAGCAGCAACTCGCCGACCGCATCAACAAAGCACTGCCGAAGAGCGCGGACGCGCACGCCGTGACCGGCGACTCGGTGCGTGACGACGCGACGAAGAGCATCCAGGACCAGCTCGGCTTCATCCAGCCGCTCATCCTCATCTTCGCGGCGATCGCATTGTTCGTCGGCGCGTTCATCATCGCGAACACGTTCACGATGATTGTGCGCGAGTCGATGCGCGGCTACGCGTTGCTGCGCTCGGTCGGCGCCTCGCCGGCCCAGGTGTTCGCGAGCGTGCTCATCCAGGCCGTCATCCTCGGCATCGTCGGCTCCGGCATCGGCGTGTTGCTCGGCTGGGGCCTGCTCGAAGCGATCGCCAAGGGCATGAGCAGCGGTGGCATGCCGTTGTCTGGCTCGCCCGCACCATCGGCGACCGACGTCATCATCGGCGTCATCGTCGGTGTCGTCGTCACGATCATCGGCGCGACGCTGCCGGCGAAGACCGCGGCGACCGCTCCCCCGATCCAGGCGATGAACGAGACGGTCAATCCGGAGAAGCCGGTCAAGGCCCGTGGCTGGATCGGCATCGTGATGGTTGCGCTCGGCGCGGCTTTCTGGGTGCTGTGCTATCTCGGCGCCGCCAAGCGCGTGGATTGGCAGTGGCTCAAGGACCTTGGATCCGGTTGGACGCTCGGCCTCGGCGCGGCGTTCGTCGTCATCGGCGCGATCGTGTGCGCGCCGGCGTTCGTCGCACCGGCCGCGAAGGTGCTCGGCTGGATTCCGTCGAAGATGTTCCCGGTCACCGGCAAGCTCGCGACGCGCAACATCGGGCGCGCGAAGCGGCGTACCGCGAACACGGCGGCCGCGCTGTTCATCGGTGTCGCGATCGTCAGCTGCCTCGGCGTCGTCGCGTCGTCGATGAAGACCTCGGTGAACAACCTCGTCGACAACAATGTGAACGCCGATTATGTGGCGATGTCGGCGAGCATGACGCAGCCGATCTCCACGAAGGCCGTCGACGCGATCGAAGACACCAAGGGCGTGGGCGCCTCCTCGGCCGTCTACATGCTGCCCACGGTGAAGGCGACGAACGCCGAAAAGGACGTCATGACCGCCGCCATCAAGACCGACCTGCTCACGGAACTCGCCCCGGTCGGACAGCAGGACGGCGACGCCGCGAAGGCGATCGACGACGGCGAGGCCGCGGTCGGACGCACAATCGCCGACGACGAGCACTGGAAGGTCGGCGACGTGATCGACCTCGAATCGGAGAACACGTCCGTCGACGAGGAAGCCACGAAGCAGGCGTCCGAAGCGTACCAGAAGCAGGCCGAGGCACAGGCCAAGACATTGCAGCAGGAAGCGCAGCAGTTGGCCGCCTCCGGAGACGTCTCCGGAGCGCAGTCCAAGGCGAAGGAGGCCGAGAACGTCGTCAAGCAGGCGCAGAACGTCGATCCGAAGCAGTTCGTCAAGATGAAGACCGAGACGAAGACGGAACAGGTCAGGATCGGCGCGATCATCGACGACTCGCTGTATGCGGACAGCATCTTCATCTCGGTGCCGACGGCGGAGAAGATCACGAGCAAAGACATGATGATGGTCACGCAGATGTACGTGCAGGCGGAGCCCGGTGCAAACGTCGAGCAGCTCGGCAAGGACCTCAAGAAGACCGTGAAGCCGTTCTATACGGTCTCGGTCCTCACTCGCGACGAGTTCAAGTCGTCGATGAGCTCGATGATCAATTCGATGCTCGCGATCATCTACGCGTTGCTCGCGCTGTCGATCGTCATCGCGATCTTCGGCATCGTCAACACCCTGGCGCTCAACGTGTCGGAACGCACCAAGGAGATCGGCCTGCTCCGCGCGATCGGCACATCGAACGGACAGGTGCGCGGCATGCTCGCAATCGAGGCGGTCATCCTCTCGGTGTTCGGCACCATCGTCGGCATCGTCGTGGGTGTGGCGGCCGGTGTCGTCATCCGAGCAGCCTACGAGTCACAGGGCATGACGACGTTGACGATTCCATGGGACCAGCTCGTGCTGTTCCTCATCGTCGCGATCCTCGTCGGCCTCGTGGCGAGCATCTCGCCGGCGCGCCGCGCGCTCAAGCAGCCGGTGCTTGACGCCGTCGCGAGCGAGTAGCGGCAACTGATTTCACAACATCGAAGGAGGGTGCGCCCGTCACCATGGTGACGGGCGCACCCTCCTTCGATGTTGTCTGGTCTCCCTAGGCCCGCGAAGTCATGCCCCTCGTGCAGGCGATCAACCGGGTCACGTTCGCAGCGCAACGTTCCAGATTCTCCGCACCGCAAGCGAGCGCCTGCCGCAGGTTCTGTGGGCCAGGCATGATGCCAAACACGGCGTCGATGCCTTGGCTGTACAACTCCTCGACGCCACTGCCCACATTCCCGGCGAACGCCACGACCGGGCAATGCGGTGCGGCTTCTTTTACCGCACGGGCCACACCGATCGGCGTTTTGCCGTATTGCGTCTGGCTGTCGATGCCGCCTTCGCCGGTGAAGCACCAATCCGCACCAGCCGTCAGCGTCTTGAGTCCGGTCGCCTCCACCACGAGCGACACACCCGATTGCATCCGCGCGCCAGTGAATGCGAGGAATCCAGCTCCAAGGCCTCCTGCGGCGCCAGCTCCCGGCACGGTCTCCACGTCACGCCCAAGATCGCGCGCCACAATCGACGCGTAATGGTGCAATGCCGCATCGAGTTCGGCCACCATCGATGCATCGGCGCCTTTCTGGGGGCCGAAGACCGACGACGCCCCCTGTGGGCCGGTCAGTGGATTCGTCACGTCGGAGGCCAAACGGATGTCGGCCGTGGCGATCCGCGAGTCAAGGTCGGAAACATCGATTGTGGCAAGGCCGGCAAGCGCCGCGCCGCCGAAGGGCAGCTCATTGCCTTGGGCATCGAGCAGATGCGCACCGAGTGCCTGCGCCATGCCCGTTCCCCCGTCGTTCGTGGCCGAGCCGCCGAGGCCGAGGATGAATGCGGTGACACCATGGTCGAGTGCATCGAGAATGAGCTCGCCCACACCGTAGGTGGTTGTGATGCGCGGGTCGCGGGTCGTCTCGTCCACGTAACCGATGCCACTGGCCGCGGCCATTTCGATGACCGCCGTGCAACCATCGCCCAGCATGCCGTACTGTGCGTGCACCGGCGTGCCCAATGGCCCGGTCACCGTCGCCTCGAGCAATGTGCCGCCGGTCGCATCCACGAGCGATTGCACGGTGCCCTCGCCGCCATCGGCCATCGGCACGAGCACGCATTCAGCGTCCGGCAGCACATGGTGCACGCCGTGTTCCATTGCCTCAGCCGCCTGCCGTGCGCTCATGCATCCCTTGAAGGAGTCTGGTGCGATGATGATTTTCATGTCGCGCCCCCTGCCAGCATTCCGGCTTGATGGCATGGGCGGTATGATGGGGTGCTGCGGCAGAGGCCGCCTGATTCCAAGGAGACACCCATGCGACTTCCCGAGACCATTCCCGCAGGCGCGCGCATCGTGGTGCGCACATACGCCGGGCTCGACCCGCATACCGGCAGGCAGCAGTACCGCGACGTCGTGGGCCATGTGCGGGCTTGGGACGGCACGACGCTCGAGATGACGCGCGACGCCGCCGCCAATGGCTCACGTCCTGCACAGGACGTGAGCATCGACGCCGCGAGTATCGCGATTCTCAAGCCGGTGCCCGAGCGTCCGCGGCGCCGTTGAGGCGCCCTGGGGTCAGATGGTGGAGTGACGTTCGGCGAGCGCATGGTGCCCCGAGGTGAAACGCACAATGTATTCACCGCGCTTGGCCGATTCGAGGAAGTCGCTGCGCCAATGCTCCGGGTGGATGCGCAGCGTGGTGAACACCGTCTCGGTCTCCCCGCTGTTGCGGTTGGCCAAACGCTGCTTGAAGTCGCGGTATGGCTGGCCTTCCGTGAAGAACCGGTGGATGGCGGCCACATCGTCGTCACGCAGGGCGTCGGCGAATTCGGTGAGACGGCTGGCCATCTGGCGCAGCAGGACCTCCACGTTCTGGCTGTTCTCCACGACCATCGCGCATGTGCGGTCCGGGTCGGTGAGCGCCACACGCGTCATGTCGCGCCATGATCCCGCCGACAGTTCAGCGGCGATGTTGCGGTCGGGGTCGGCTGTCATCTGATTGATCAGCGCCGTCGAGACGACATGCGGCATATGCGAGATCAGCGAGGCGGCGCGGTCGTGTGTCTCGTCGTCGATGACGATCAGTGAATTCTGCAGGCCGCGCGTGATCAGGCCAGCCACCTGCACGATGCGCCGGTATTCGGTGTACTCGTCGTAGGTCAGGGCCCACAGCGCATTGTCGAAGATGCCCGGGTTGGCGGCCGTCCAACCGGAACGCTCATTGCCGGTCATCGGGTGTGCGCCCACATAGCAGTCAGTGATGCCTGCGGCGTGCACCTGCTCGCGCACCAAGCCCTTCACGCTCCCCACGTCGGTGAGCGTTGTGCGCGCCGGGTCGATGATCGGCTTGATCGTCTGCAGGATCTTGGGCATCGCGACAAGCGGATTGCACAACACGAGCACATCCGGCTGGGCCTCCACGAGTTCTTCGAGGGTGTCTTTGCACTCGATGCCGATGCGCGCCGCAGTCTCATACGGGTGCGCGCGGTGGTTCCATGCACTGACGGCGCAGCCCGCGGAACGCAGACGGACCGCGAGCGAACCACCGATGAGCCCGAGGCCGACGATGCCCACATGCTGCGGGCATTCGATGCCGTCTGCGGCGATCGCCGGCAATGTGGACGTGACTTCAACCGGGGCTGCCGCCGGTGGTGTAGGGGTGTGTGCTTCTACCACAGCAGTTCCTTTCTCATGGACGCATCGCCTTGCCATGCCTCCTGCAAGGTTCCTGCATTGCATCGTACGCCCCCTTGTGGAAGCATCCATTCATCCACGGGCGGATGTGGGCGTTCTTGGCGCGGGTAGACGGCGAGTGTCTTGAGCCAGTCGCCGTGCTCCGCTATCTCGATGAGCGTTTCACGGAAACGCGGTTCCCACGGCGCCGCATCGAGGGTCACGATGAAACTGTAGGTGCCATCATGCCCTTTGATTGGTCTGGAGATGAAACTCGTCATGTTGAGTCCCGCGTCACGCACCACGTCGAGCAGATCGGCGAGCACGCCCGGGCCGGTGGCGAGCGGAATGAACGTGAGGATCGATTCGAATTCGCGCACACCGTGCTCCCGTGCGTCGGCGAGCAGCTGTTGCACGCGGGCGCGGGGCGCGACGACGAGGAATTCGGTGCGGGCACCGGCGAAGTCCTCGACGTGCGTGGCCACGCGGTCCAATCCATAGAGTTCACCGCAGATGGACGGGCCGAGCCCCACCTCGCCCTCGCGCAGGTCGCGGCAGGCAGCGGCATTCGACGACGCGGGCACAGCGCGCAGGCCATAGCGGTCCGCGAAGGCGCGGCATTGCGCCAAACCGTGCGGGTGGGCGGTGACGACGGAGCAGGATTCGAGGATGTGGTCACGATCCTGCGCGTGCTGCGCGGTCGCGGCGGTCACGAATGCGTCGAACGTCACATCCACACCGACGCGCATGAACGCGGCCACGTCAGTGGCGTCGATCATCATGTCGAGATTCGGCACCACGTAGCCTTCCACATTGTTTTCCCAGGCGATCACGCCCAACCCCTCGCCCGTGGCCACATGGCGCAGGATCTGCGGCACGTCGGCGCACGCATGCAACCGTGCGTCATGCTCGCCGTGGCTTGCAAGTCCTTCGGCCGCGGCGATCGCCGCCTGATGGGTGAATGTGCCTTCGGGGCCCAGATAATATACGTCGGTCATTGGCGCTTCCTGCCCGGAATCACGAACCAGCGCGCTGGCAGGAACAGCATGATCACCTGCAGCAGAATCGAGCCGTACAGCCAGATCACGCCGCAATACAGGCTGAGCCACGGCAGGGTGGAATCGTGGAAGCCCACAATGACCGCGTCACCGTTGGGCCAACCCTGGGCGATCATATAGATCAGCAATGTGGAGCACAGCATGTGCACGGCGAATCCGGTGATGCCGCCGCGCGAGCGCGCGCACCACGCCGACATGCCGAGCAACGCGAACGCGATCACCAAACCGATCGGCATGTTGTGCGCGGCGCCGATGCGTGAGGAGAATGTGGCGACGAGGGCCGATCCCAGCGCCGAAAAGACGGTGATGAGGGTGCGCACCGGTGCGCTGCGGCGATGCGACCACGGTTGGCTCGTGTCCTGCTGCTGTGGATTGCTCATATCTGCCCAGTGTAAGCCGACCGCGCAACTTCGCCCGGGGCCGCATCGGGCGTAGGTGCCCGAATATGCGTGGGCGGGGTCCGCACAATCCACTGTGCGGACCCCGCCCATGTCACCCTGTTTGCGGGGTTCGGCGCTTACTTGGTCGCGTTGTTGTTGGCGCGGCGCTGCTTGGCGCGCCACTTGTACCAATCCTCGCGGTTGAGGATGATCTTGCGGATGCGGATCGATTCCGGCGTGACCTCCACGCACTCGTCCTCGTTCGCGAAGTCGAGCGACTCCTCGAGGCTCATCTTGATCGGCGGCGTGAGCGTCTCAAGCACGTCCGCGGTCGCTGAACGCATGTTCGTCATGTGCTTGGCGAGCGTGATGTTCACATCGAGCTCTTCGGGCTTGTTGTTGACGCCCACGACCTGGCCTTCGTACACCTGCGACTGCGGCTCCACGAAGAAGTTGCCGCGCGCCTGCAGGCGCTGCATGGCGTA
Organism: Bifidobacterium pseudolongum subsp. globosum; assembly: GCF_000741295.1. Taxonomy (GTDB): domain Bacteria; phylum Actinomycetota; class Actinomycetes; order Actinomycetales; family Bifidobacteriaceae; genus Bifidobacterium; species Bifidobacterium globosum. The sequence continues at coordinate 29,875 of NZ_JGZG01000001.1, forward strand.
CGGGGTCGCAGTGCCTTGGCGGTCGGAGACCATCGAGCCGTTCTGGCGGGTCACGATCTGGCCGGCCCACGGCGCATAGCCCGCGGAAAGCGACGACGAGATGCCGGTGCCGCGCGTCGCCGAGAGCAGCGCGGTGCGGAAGCCGATCAGGCCGCGCGACGGCACGGTGAACTGCAGGCGCACCCAGCCGGAGCCGTGGTTCGACATCGATTCCATGCGGCCTTTGCGGTCCGCCATGAGCTGCGTGACGGTGCCCATGTATTCCTCGGGCACATCGATCGTGGTGGATTCCATCGGCTCGCACAGCGTGCCGTCGATCGTCTTCGTCACGACCTGCGGGCGGCCGACCGTCAGTTCGTAGCCTTCGCGGCGCATCTGCTCGGCGAGCACGGCGAGCGCGAGTTCGCCGCGGCCCTGCACTTCCCATGCGTCCGGGCGGTCGGTCGGGATGACCTTGATCGAGACGTTGCCGATCAGTTCGCGGTCCAGACGGTCCTTGATCATGCGGGCGGTGAGCTTGTGGTCCTTGCCTTCGGTGCCGGCGAGCGGGGAATCGTTCGTGCCGAAGGTCATGGAGATGGCCGGGTCGTCCACGTGGATCAGCGGCAGCGGGCGCGGGTCGTTGGGGTCGACGATCGTCTCGCCGATCATGATGTCGTTCACACCGGCCACGGCCACGATGTCGCCGGGGCCAGCGGAATCCACCGGAATGCGGTCGAGTCCCTGCGTGCGCAACAGCTCGGAGACGCGGAAGTTCTCGATCGAGCCATCCACACGGGAAAGCCCGTAGGTCTTGCCCTTTTCGAGGTTGCCGTTGTAGATGCGCACCAGGCCAAGGCGGCCCAGGAAGTCGGAGGAGTCGATGTTCGCCACATGCGCCTGCAGCGGGGCGTCCGGGTCGTATTCCGGAGCCGGGATGTTCTTGATGATCGCGTCGAACAGCGGCTCGAGGTTGTCGTTGTTGGGCAGTTCGCCGTTCGCGGGCTGGTCCGTGGAGGCGTAGCCCACCTTGGCGGCGCAGTAGATGACCGGCAGGTCGAGCAGCGAATCGAGGTCGAGGTCCACGCCTTCCTCGATCACGTCCTGGGCCAGTCCGAGCAGCAGGTCGGAGGCTTCGCCCACTACTTCCTCGATACGCGCGTCGGGGCGGTCCACCTTGTTGACGCACAGGATGACCGGGAGCTTGGCCTCAAGGGCCTTGCGCAGCACGAAGCGGGTCTGCGGCAGGGGGCCTTCGGATGCATCGACGAGCAGCACAACGCCGTCGACCATCGAGATGCCGCGTTCCACTTCACCGCCGAAGTCGGCGTGGCCCGGGGTGTCGATCACGTTGATCGTGATGCCTTCCGGGTGGCCGTATTTCTCGGCGAGCGGGCCGGTGTATTCCACGGCCGTGTTCTTCGCGAGGATCGTGATGCCCTTCTCGCGCTCGAGGTCGTTCGAGTCCATGACGCGGTCGGGCACTTCCTCGCGCTCGTTGAACACATGGGACTGCTGAAGCATTGCGTTGACCAATGTGGTCTTGCCGTGGTCAACGTGAGCCACAATTGCCACATTACGAATATCGCCGCGAACCGCCATTGCTGTTTTCTCCTAAAAAGTATTGATGTTCTCGTGTAACCGGTGGCATGACATAGGCATTCACCATTCGTACACAAACCGGCACAATACTACGCGCACAGGCTGACACGATGATTGCGTGCAGCCCTCCCGCATCGACCGGGAGGGCTGCACGCTCAGAAGGGAACAGGCGGGTCCGCTCAGTCGTCGAGCGACGCTCCCGTGCGTTCCGGCAGGAACAGCGCCGCAACACAGGCGAACACGAACGACGCCGCGAACACGATGAACGCGATCGACTTGTTGCCGCCCGACAGTGTGAGGAACCACGGCACGAGCAGCGGTGCCACAATCGCCGCGACACGCCCGCATGCGGCTGCGGCGCCGGCGGCCGCGCCACGCAGACGCGTCGGGTAGATCTCTGGCGTGACCGCGTACAGCACGCCCCATGCGCCCAGGTTCGACGCGGACAGCAGCATGCCGAAGCACAGCACGGCGGTGACTGTGGAGGACTGCGAGAACAGGAACGCCGCCACGGCGGACACCGCAAGGAACACGCTCAGCGTGGTGCGCCTGCCCCAACGCTCCACGAGCCATGCCGCCAAGAAGTAGCCGGGCAGCTGTGCGAGCGAGATGGCCAGCGTGTAGCCGAAGGACTTGGTGAGAGAGCCGAACTGGTCGGCGAGCAGGCTCGGCATCCATGTGAACGCGCCATAATACGAGAAGTTCACAAAGAACCATGTGGCCCAGATCGCCAACGTGATCGGCAGGTATTTGCGGCCGAACAGTTCACGCGTGCGGATCTTGGGGAGTTTGACCGCCTTGGCGCTCGCCACCGGACGCACGCCACTGGCCGCCTCGAAGTAGCACACCGACCGTTCGGCGCCCTCGTCGTCGCCGCGCGATTCGAGGAACCGCACCGATTCTGGCAGTTCACGGCGCACGATGATCGCATAGAGCAACGGCAGTGCGCCGATCAGCAGCGCCCAACGCCAACCCCAGTCACCGGTCGTAGGGATCACGAAATAACCGATCATGGCGGCCAGGATCCAGCCGATGGCCCAGAAGGATTCGAGCAGCACCGTCATGCGGCCGCGCTGTTTGGTCGGCGAGAACTCCGAGACGAGCGTGGAGGCCACCGGCAGTTCGGCGCCAAGTCCCAAGCCGATTACGAAGCGCGCGGCGAGCAGCATGCCGAGGGTCCACGAGAATGCCATCGCGCCATTGGCGAGGCCGAAGATGATCATCGTGGCGGTGAAGACGGTCTTGCGGCCCCAGCGGTCGGCGAACCAGCCGCCGAGCGCGGCGCCGATCGCCATGCCGATGAAGCCGATCGAGAGCACCCACGACTTCTGCATGGCGTTGAGGTTGAAATGCGGGTCGGCGGCGATCGCCGTCACCACGAACGAGACGAGGCCCACGTCCATCGCGTCGAACGCCCAGCCCACGCCAGAGGCGACGAGTAGGCGGCGGTGCGCCTTGTTGAACGGCAGGCGGTCCAGGCGCTCATTGCGCGTGAGCGGGGCGCCTTCGCGGTCAACGGGTTCCGGTTCTATACGTGGGGCCGGTGCGCCGGCAATGGCTCCGGCGGTGATTTCGGCAGCCGTCATCATAACCTCCAAGGGGAAACGGCGGGTGAATGTCAATCGTGAAGCAGAGCGGTGGTCAGCGATCCGAGCGGATTATCATCCGCAGAGGCGCGTTCTGGCGCCGTGTTCATATGCTCGAGCTGCTCGCCTTCGCAGCCTGCGGGGAGCCATGGAGCGCCCGCATCGTCCAGCGCGCCCGGGCGGAACCGGTAGAGCGCGGCCGGGCGTTGCCGCCCTTCGCGCAGCACTCCCCCGGTCTCTTCGAGCAAGCCGGACGCGAGCATGCGGCGCCGGTAGTTAGCAACGTCGACGCGCTCGCCGCGGATCGCCTCGGTCAGCGCATGCAATTGGCGCAGCGTGAACGGTTCGCCGACGAGCTGGCGCACCACGCGCGGGCTGTCCATGCGGTGGCGCAGGCGCCACAGCGCATAGTCCACGATCGCGCGGTGGTCGAACGCGAGCGGCGGCAGGTCGTCGTCGGCGAACCACTGCACGTTGTGCCGCGGTTCGAGCTGCGCCACATCCGCCTGGCCCACGAGCGCCCAGTAACACACCGAGACCATCGGCACTCCCCCGTGCGAGCGCGCGGGGTCACCGAAGGTATAGAGCTGTTCCAGATAACGCGGGCGCAGGTCGGTCGTCGAGGCGAGCGTCTCGTACGCCGACTGTTCGAGCGACCGGTCGGCGCGCAACGGGCCTCCCGGGAGCGCCCACTGGCCGAGGAACGGCTCGCGCACGCGGCGCACGAGCGGCAACCAGAGGCGCCGCCGCCCGTGCTCGCGCGCGGGTTCCAACGCCAGGATGACGGAGGTCACGCCCACCTGCGGCGGCTCATGCCGCCGTTCGCTGACGTTGCCCCGGTTCATGATGGCTCCTCCAGATATGCTGAACTCTTGCTTCCACGGCGAGCCTATCAGTAATAGTCAATGTGACTATAAGTCAGGGCCGCATTGTGGACATACCATGCGATGCGGTTGTGTGGGTGCGCGGCGCCTCAGGCGACGATGCCCTTGGCGATGAGCTCGCGCGCGACCTCGCGGTATTCGCGCGCGGTCTTGTGGTTGTGCGCATAGTACGTGATCGGCGCGGCCGCAACGTTGGCGTCGGGCAGCTTGATCGAACGCGAGATCACCGAGTGGAACACCTTGTCTCCGAACGCCTCGTAGATGCGTTGCATCACTTCGTCGCAGTGCAGCGTGTGCGTGTACATCGTCACAAGCACGCCGTACACCTCGAGGCTGGGGTTGATGCGCGTCTGCACCTTCTCGATGGACTGCATGAGCAATGCCACGCCGCGCAGGGCGAAGAACTCGGCGGCCACGGGGATGATCACCCCGTCGGCCGCGGCGAGCGCGTTCACCGTGAGCAGGCCGAGGGACGGCTGGCAGTCGATGAAGATCGCGTCGTACTCATTGACGATCGGCCGCAGCACGCTCGCGAGGATCTGCTCGCGCCCCACTTCTGTGACGAGCTGCACTTCCGCCGCGGACAGGTCGATGTTCGCCGGGATGATGTCGAGCCCGTCGAATTTGGTGTGCTGGATGATCTCGTGCACGTCGATGCGCGGGTTGAACAGCGCGGTGTAGATCGTGTTCTCGAGCGCGTTCGCGTTGATGCCGAGCCCCACGGTCGCGGCGCCCTGCGGGTCGAAGTCCACGATGAGCACGCGGCGGCCGTACTGGGCCAACGCGCCCGCGATGTTGATCGAGCTCGTCGTCTTGCCTACGCCGCCCTTCTGGTTGCACATGGCAATGACCCGCGCCGGCCCATGCTGCCGCAAAGGCTCAGGCACCGGAAAGGTCTCGTATTCTCGTCCAAGCAAATCCGTAGGCATACAGCTCTCTTTGATCAGTCCGTGCACATCCTTGAGGCGTCCCCACCCGCGCCGCACGCCGGATGCGCACCGCGGGATGGCCGAGGGGGGCGCCGTATTCCTCATTGGTTCTCAAGTGTACCGCTTCACCCGCACAGCGCGTCGCCTATTTGGCGCGTGGGTGAGCGGTGATGTAGGTCTCGATGAGCTTGTCGGGGCTGATATGCGTGTAGATCTGCGTTGTCTTGACCGAGGCATGCCCCAACAGCTCCTGCACCGTGCGCACATCGGCGCCCCCTTGGATCAGGTGCGTGGCGAATGAATGGCGCAGGGTGTGCGGGTGGAGCGGGCGGTCGATGTGCGCGCGTTCGCCGGCGCGCCGGATCACCTCCCACACCGATTGGCGCGACAGGCGTCTGCCGCGCAGATTGAGGAACATGGCGCGCATCTCCTGCTCGCCCTTCGCCTTGGCCGCAAGGGCCGGACGGCCGTGGCGCAGATACCCCTCAAGTGCGCGCCGCGCGTAGTCCCCGAACGGCACAAGCCGCTGTCTGCCGCCCTTGCCCATGAGCCGCACCACGCATTCGTCGAAATCGACGTCGTCGAGATTCACCCCCACAGCCTCGCTCACACGGCAACCCGTGGCGTACATGAACTCCAACAATGCGCTGTCGCGCAATCCCACGGCGTCCTGCGGGTCGGCGGTCTGCGCGGCCTGCAGCAGCGCGGTCACCTCGTCCACATCGAGCACGTCGGGCAGCTTGGAGCCGGTCTTCGGGGCGCGCACCTGTTGCGAGACGTCGTCGGGCACCATGCGCTCGCCGAGCAGGAAGCGGTGGAACATGTGCACGCTCGCGAGATGCCGGGCGCGGCTCGTGCCGCTTTGGCCGGCGAGGGCCAGCGCCTGCATGAACGCCTCCACATGGAGTGTGGTGATCTGCCGTGCGTCGTCGATGCCATGGTCGCCGAGCCACTCGATATAGCGGTCGAGGTCACGCCGGTAGGCTTCGACCGTCGCATGGGCGAGCCCCCGTTCCACGTCGACGTAGGTGAGGAACCGCGATTCCATCATCTGCAGTGCGTGTGCCATCCGCGCTCCTTTGCTGTGCTCGATGTGCGGCTGTCAATGCAAAGAGCCGAACCCACGCGTGACTGGGTTCGGCTCTTTGCGATCAATGCGATGCAGTCGGCTCAGGCGGAAACCGGAGCGTTGACATCCTCAGGCAGCGCGGCCTTGGCCTGCTCGACGATGGCCTTGAACGTGTCGGGATCGGACACGGCCAGCTCGGCGAGGGCGCGGCGGTCCAGCTCGATGCCGGCGAGGCGCAGGCCCTGAATGAAGCGGTTGTAGGTGATGCCTTCGTTGCGGACGGCGATGTTGATGCGCTGGATCCACAGCTTGCGGAAGTCACCCTTGCGGGCCTTGCGGTCGCGGTAGTTGTAGTTAAACGAGTGGAGCAGCTGTTCCTTCGCCTTGCGGTACAGGCGGGAGCGCTGGCCACGGTAGCCCGAAGCCCTTTCGAGTACGGTACGACGCTTCTTGTGTGCGTTCACTGCGCGCTTGACACGTGCCATTTGATTTCCTCAGCTTTCTAACGTATTCCCAATGTCTGCGGTGCGGTTCAGCGACCCAGCAGGCCCTTCATCTTCTTTGCCTGTGGCGTCGACAGGACGTCGTCACGCTTGAGCGCGCGACGCTTGCGAGCAGACTTGTGCTCGAGGTTGTGGCGCATGGCGCTGCCGGCATGCATCACCTTGCCGGAACCGGTGATGCGCACACGCTTGGCTGCTGCGGTCTTTGTCTTCATCTTCGGCATTGCTGCCCTCCTTGTTATTTCTTCGTTTCGGAAGTCTCGGTGGCTTCGGAGACCACGGCCTTCGCCGCTTCGGCCTCCTGCGCCTTGGCCTCTTGCTTGGCGGCGAGGCGGGCGGCCTGGCGCGCCTGGCGTTCGGCGCGGGATTCCGCACCGCGGCGGCGCTGCTCGGACTGCGTGTGGACCTTCTTGCCCTTCGGCGCCAACGTCATGATGATGTTGCGCCCCTCTTGCTTCGGCGCGGATTCGATCGAACCCGACTGAGCGACCTCGTCGGCGAGGCGCTGCAGGAGCTCCACGCCGCCGATCGGGCGGGACTGTTCGCGGCCGCGCAGCATGATCGTGACCTTGACCTTGTCTCCGCCGTTGAGGAAGCGCTCCACATGGCCCTTCTTGACTTCGAAGTCATGGTCGTCGATCTTCAGGCGGAAGCGAATCTCTTTGATCTCGGCCGTGCTTTGGTTACGGCGCGCCTCACGCTGCTTGACCTTTTCGTTGTACTTGAACTTACCGTAATCGATGAGCTTGGCGACCGGAGGTTTTGCGTTCGGTGCCACCTCGACGAGATCGAGGTTCGCTTCCTTCGCCAGGTTCAGGGCCACCGAGGTGGCGATGACGCCGACCTGTTCGCCGTTCGGTCCAATAAGACGCACCTGTGAGACGCGAATCTCGTCGTTAATGCGTGGTTCGTCGCTAATGATGACTCCAATCCTCATATGGTTGTATGTGCGGGCCACATGGCGCACACCGTGATTGGATTCAACAAGCAGCCGTTTGCGTGCACGGCACGCGACGGCATGACGCCCATGTGCACACTGGTTTGATGCCGTATGCGATCGCGTGCCCCATGCACGCCGGAGGCGTTGCCTTGAACCCGAAACCACAATGGGCTTCCAGGTGGGTTTCCCACTTTCTTGATTGCTCAAGCCTTGTCGAGTATAGCACAGCCCCCGACAACAGCCGGCCGCGTGTCATCACACACCGCGCACCGTCACCCCATATGTAGATAGATATACGGTACGGTGGCTTACACAGTACACAACATGCACTGCGCAAGCCAACACACAACCCAAGGAGCGGCCATGGCACCGGTACGGACGGCGTGCACACCCCTACCCACCTGCGTGGTATTCGCGGCCGGCGAGTACTACCACGAGCCGATCGACGTGCCGCCCGGCGCGTTCGTCGTCGCCGCGGACGGCGGCTACGACCACGCGCGCGAGCTCGGCGTGCAGGTGAACGCCGTGGTCGGCGACTTCGACTCGGTGTACAGCGCGCGCAGCGCGATCGGCGCCGAGACCGTGGCGCTGCCGCCGCAGAAGGACGACCCCGACCTGCTGAGCGCGCTGAAGATCGGATGGGCGCACGGCGGCCGCGCGTTCCACATCTACGGCGGATTGGGCGGGCGCGTCGACCACACGATCTCCAACATCCAACAGCTCGCGTTCATCGCCGCGCACGGCGGCATCGCGTTCCTGCACGGTGCCGGGCAGATCGTGACCGCCATATGCGACGCGGCGCTCACGTTCCCCGCGCACCCCGTGCACGGCACGCAGTACATCTCTGTGTTCGCGCACAGCGACGAGGCGCGCGGCGTCGACGAGCGCGGGCTCGCGTACGAACTGCATGACGCGACGATGACGAACCTGCAGGTCAACGGCCTGAGCAACGAATTCGTGGACGGGCTCGGCGCCGAGGTGCGTGTGCGCAGGGGACTGCTGACCGTCGTGTTCGATGCCGCCGCACCGCTGCCCACGCTCGTGGGTGCGCCTGCGGCGGCCGGGACGCTCGGCGCGCCTTCCACCCATGTGAGCGCGGCACTCGCGGATCGCGGATAGTTGCGCTCACAGCGCATGATCGCCAATGATGTGGGCTGCGGTCCGTTCAATGCAACCGTTCGCAGCCAATTCCAACGGTTTTTCGACGCGCAGGGAGACTGACTTGGTCAAGCAACGCCACTAGAATGGGGCACGTTGGTTAACCATGCCGGCGGGCATTCATTGGCCGCCGGCTGTTCCCCAAGGGAGTAATTACATGACAGTGAAGATTGGTATCAACGGCTTCGGTCGTATCGGTCGTCTCGCATTCCGTCGTATTTTCGAGCTGCAGGAAAAGGGCGGCGAAGCTGCTGACATCGAGGTCACCGCGATCAACGACCTGACCTCCCCGCAGGCGCTTGCATACCTGCTCAAGTACGACAGCACGCACGGCGTCTTCAAGCACGTCGACGGCACCCCGGTCGATGTCAAGGCCACCGATTCCGCCATCGTCGTTGACGGCAAGGAATACCCGGTCTACGCCGAGCGCGATGCCCGTGACCTCAAGTGGGTTGCGAACGACGGCGTTGAGTTCGTGCTCGAGTGCACCGGCTTCTACACCTCCGCCGAGAAGTCCCAGGCCCATCTGGACGCCGGCGCCAAGAAGGTCCTCATCTCCGCCCCGGCCAAGGACGAGACCACCCCGACCGTCGTGTTCGGCGTGAACCACGACATCCTGAAGAAGGACGACAACATCGTCTCCGCAGGCTCCTGCACCACCAACTCGATGGCCGCCATGGTCAAGCTGCTCAACGACAAGTGGGGCATCAAGGCCGGCTTCATGACCACGATCCACGCCTACACCGGCACCCAGATGATCCTGGACGGCCCTCGTGGCAACAAGAGCGGCCGTGCACTGCGCGCCGCTGCCGTCAACACGATCCCGCATTCGACCGGTGCCGCCAAGGCCATCGGCAAGGTCGTGCCGGAAGTCAACGGCAAGCTGCAGGGTCACGCCCAGCGCGTGCAGGTTCCGGACGGATCGATCACCGAGCTCTTCACCGTGCTCGACAAGGAAGCGACCGTCGACGAGATCAACGCCGCGTTCAAGGACGCTTTCGAGGATTGCGCCTACTACGGCTACAACGATGACGAGATCGTCTCCGGCGACATCGTCGGCGACACCCACGGTGGCGTCTTCGACCCGACGCAGACCGACGTCAACGAAGTGGACGGCGTGACCATGGTCCGCACCGTTGCCTTCTACGACAACGAGTACGGCTTCACCTCGAACATGGTGCGCACACTCGAGTACTTCGCCGAGATCTCCGAGTGATTGACCGCGCCTAGCGCGCGCCATCGCTGACCCTTCAGGGCTTTCGCTCACGCGGAAGCCCTGTTTTGTTGCCATACGGCAGCCCTACACTGGTACACATGGGCAAAAAGAAACAGAAAGCCGCCGCCACACCGGCCATCGCACAGCTTGAGCAGGCGGGCGTCACGTTCACCATCCACGAGTACGAACACAGCAACGACGACACGGAAGGGTACGGCCTCGAAGCCGCGCGCAAGCTCGGCTATGACGAGCGGCAGGTGTTCAAGACCCTGATGGCTGACACCGGCGACGAACGCGTCATCGGCGTCGTGCCGGTCAACGGGCACATGAGCCTCAAGGAGCTCGCGCACGCCGTGGGCGCGAAGAAAGCGGAGATGGCCGACCCGAAGGTCGCGATGCGCGAAAGCGGCTATGTCGTCGGCGGCATCTCCCCGCTCGGGCAGCGCACCAAGCATAAGACCGTGCTCGACGAGTCGGCGATGGAGTTCAGCGAGATCCTCGTGTCGGGCGGCAAACGCGGCCTGAGCCTCGGCGTCAATCCGCGCGATCTGGTGCAGGTGCTCGACGCAGTCGTCGCGCCGATCGGAACGACGAAGAAATCATACTGAGCGCAGCGCCTTCGGCAGCACGAAGTGCATGTTCTCCTGGATCGTCTCGACTGTGCTGACGTCGTGGAATCCGAGCCCCTGCAGCCGCTCGACCACGCCGGCGACAAGTTCGTCGGGCACCGAGGCGCCTGAGGAGACGCCGACCGTGCTCACGCCGGCGAACCATGCGGGGTCCATTTCGGCGGCGTCGTCGACGCGGTGCGCTTCGCCGCACGCGCCGAGCGCTTCGTTCGCGACCTCCATGAGCCGCACCGAGTTCGACGAGTTCGCCGAACCGACGATGACCATGCAATCCGCCTGCTGCGCCACGAGTTTGACGGCTTCCTGCCGGTTCGACGTGGCATAGCAGATGTCCGAGCTCGGCGGCAGTTCGATCCACGGGAACCGCCGCTGCAGGGCGGCGATCACATCCGCTGTCTCATCCACGCTGAGCGTCGTCTGCGACAGCAGCACGAGCTTGGTGTGTTCGGGGAAGTCGAGCCGCTCGACGTCGGCGGTATGTTCAATCAGGTGCACATGCTCGGGCGACTCCCCCACCACGCCGACGGCCTCGTCGTGGCCGTTGTGCCCGATGTAGACGATCTCGTACCCTTCGCGCACAAACCGCAATACTTCGCGGTGCACTTTGCCCACCAGCGGGCACGTCGCGTCCACAATGCTCAAGCCCCGCGCGTCGGCCTCACGCTGCACCGCGGGGGACACGCCGTGCGCGGAGAACACGACCGGAATGCCGGCTTCGGCGGCGACATCCGGAATCTCATTGAGTTCCTCGACGAACACGGCGCCACGGCCGGCGAGCTGTTCGACGACATGCTTGTTGTGCACGATCTGCCGGCGCACATACACCGGCGGCAGGCCATCCGCACGGGGCCCGGCAGTGCGCAGAATCGTGTCGACCGTTTGGATGGCGCGGTCCACGCCGGCGCAGAATCCGCGTGGATTCGCCAACACAATGCGTTTCGTCATGATGTCCTTTCGCAGTTTGCCCCCAATAGTAGACCACGGCGCTCACCATGCGCCAGCGGCGCCCTGTGATGTTGCGCACAGACCCGTCCACCTACGCACATCGCATGTGAACGGTCACATGAGCGGCTAAGATAGGGAGATGTGCGCTGTGCGCATTGTTGTGGCGCGCAGCACCGGCACACACACCTTACCGACAATGGAGTATGCATCTATGGCTGTCACCCAGCTTTCCCCCCGCACGGGCCAACAATATACCATCGCTTTCGGTGATTACACCGCCGTCATCACCCAGCAGGGCGCAGGATTGCGCCGCCTGACGTGGCAAGGCAACGACGTGGTGGTGCCCTTCGGCGCCGACGACGTGCCCACCTGCATGCGTGGCCAGCTGCTCGTGCCGTTCCCCAACCGCATCGAAGGCGGCGAATACACCTTCGAAGGGCAGACCTACGAGCTGCCGATCGACGAGCACGAACGCAACAACGCGATCCACGGCTACGGCTACCGCCACTTCTGGACCCTCGAGCGGCTCACCACGTCGGCCGTGACGCTCTGCTGGCGCACGCCGAACCTCGCGGGCTACCCGTTCGACGTGCTCGTGCACGTGACCTACGAACTCGATGAGGACGGCCTGCATGTGCAGGTGCATGCGCAGAACCATGGCGGCGAGGACGCGCCGTGGGCGGCGGCGATCCACCCGTGGGTCGCCAACGGAGGCGACGCGTACGGAGACGCGATCGACGAGCTCAACGCGCAGTGCATGCTCGAGCTGCCCGCACGCACGCACGTGACGATCAACCAGAACCTGATCCCCACCGGCACCGAACCGGTGGACGGCACCGCGTACGACTACCGTAAGCCCAAGGCCCTCAGCGCGCAGCCGATCGATGATGCATGGACCGACCTCGAGCATGACGCCAGTGGCACGGTCACCGCCGTGTTCACACGCATCGACGGCATCCGTGTGCGCATCACCGGCGACGAATCGATCACGTCGTACCAAGTGTGCGACGCGAGCGGCTTCCCCGAGCCGATCCACCCGTGCGGTGTGGCGATCGAACCGCAGACGGCGTATGCGAACGCCTTCAACACGGGCATCGACCTGATCACGATCGCGCCGGGCGAATCGTCCACCACCAACATGCTCATCGGAGTCGTGCGCTGAACGCGCGTGGCGGCACGTCTGGGCGCTATGCGATAATCCTGTAGGCATATTGGCTAGAACCGTTCTACAAAAGGAGTCCATTATGGGTATGCGCGGACGTAAGCGTAAGGCTCGTCGTAAAAAGGCTGCGAATCACGGCAAGCGTCCAAACGCCTGATCCGTGGGCGGCAACGCCTTGCCGCGAGCAATGTGAAGGCCCCGCAATCATCGGATGATTGCGGGGCCTTCACATTGCTCGCATGCTTCGGCGCGGTGTGCTCACGCGTCGCTGTGGCGGTGGATCACCGTATGGTGGATGATCGCCGAACCACAGCATTCGTCAAGCGTCACGCGCAGCCGTTCATACAGGCATTCAGGGGCCTGCTGCGGGCGCAGGTACGCGCGCATCGCCTCGATCATGAGCCTCTCACGCTCATCGCAACATGTGCGCGGGTCGAAACACTCCTGATCCTGTGCGTCTGCCGCCTCATGGTTTGCAGTGGTCATCTCTTCGCTTTCGGTATCCATGTCGCCGTCCAGGAACCCATGCTGTTGCGTGCTCATTGCGCCGCCTTTCCCGAAGCACCGACCAATTCACGGTCACTATGAGATTCAACGGATTTGCCGGTGGTTTTATTTCCACGCGCCGTTTTGCCATACCCGCGGGCCGCGGCGTACTCCGCGAGCTCCTGCTTGAGCTGGTTGCGCGCGCGGTTGAGGCGGCTCATCACCGTGCCTATCTTGATGCCCTGCTCATCGGCCACCTGTTGGTACGATTTGCCGTCGATCGCGGCGTCGATGAACACCTGCCGGCGTTCCTCGGGCAGCTTGTTGAGCGCGGCCATGATCTCTTCGGGGGCGAAGGCCTCGAGATACTCCTGCTCGGCGGAGCGCAGACCTTGCGACGCATGCTCGGACGCCGCATAGATGTCCCAATCGTCGTACTCCCCCGTCGAATCGTTGGCGCGTTTCGGCCGGCGTTTGGCCTTGGCGTATTGGTTGAAGAACGCGTTGCGTTCGATCGTGGTCATCCACGCCTCGAAATTCGACCCCGGCTTGAACGTGTCGAACGCCTTGAACCCACGCTCGAACGTGTCTTGCACCAAGTCCTGCGCGTCTTCGGGGTTGTTGGTGAATTTCATCGCCTGCCGGTACAGCGCATTCACCACGGGCATCGCCAGCTTCTCGAAGCGGGCCCGCTTCTCTTCCATGGTTTCGGCTTTGCTGTCTTGTTCGCTCACGCTGCCCATTCTACGGCACCGCTGCGCGATCCGCCCGCGGCATCGCGGCGAGCGTGGAGCGCCGCCGGGCACTTCATTGCCACGCGTTAGAATGCATACGCTACGGAAATCCAAGGAGATCATGGCATGACGTTGACATTGCAATCGGCCGCAACACTGCTGAACGAGCATCATCTGCTCAGGGAGATCATCACCCCGGACCAATGGACGATGAACCCGGCCACCGTGGAGGGCTCCGGCAAGGAGTTCACCGCGATCACCTACAGCACCCAGCACATCGTCAACGGTGCGATCATGTGCTGTAAAGGCCGGTTCAAACCCGAATACCTCAAGCACGCCGACGAGCTGGGCATGGCCGCTTACGTGGCCGAGCACGACTACAGCGGGTACACGCAGGCCCCCGGACTCATCGTCAACAACGCGAGCCAGGCGCTGAGCCTGCTCGCCCAGGCCTTCTACGACTATCCGCAGGACGAGCTCACGCTCATCGGCATCACCGGCACGAAAGGCAAGACCACGACCGCATACCTGACGCACGCCATCCTCAACGCCGTCTCAGGCGGCAAGGCCGCGCTGTTCTCTTCGGTCGACAACTGCCTCGACGGCGAGCACTACCACGAGTCCGACCTGACCACCCCGGAGTCGCTCGATGCGATCCGCATGATGCGCGAAGCGATCTCGTACGGCATGCAGTACCTGGTGATGGAGGTCTCGTCGCAGGCGTACAAAGTCAACCGCGTCTACGGCCTCAACTTCGACGCCGCCGCGTTCCTCAACATCTCCCCCGACCACATCAGCCCCATCGAACACCCCACATTCGAGGATTACTTGTACTGTAAACGCCGCATCGTCGCCAACACCGACGCGCTCGTGCTCGGCGTGCCCGGCGACTTCGCGCCGCTCATCGAACAGGACGCCGCACTCGCGCAGATCCCCGTCACCACATTCTCGATGACCGACCCCGCCGCCGACGTCACCGCCACGCCGGCGAACGCGCAGCATACCGCGTTCGCCATGCGCGCAGGCGGCCAACCGCTTGGAGACCTTTCGCTCGCGATCAACGGCGACTTCAACTACGCGAACGCCGCCGCCGCGATCGCGCTCGCACACGCCGTGGGCGTCGATGTCTCCGACCCACGCGTGCTCGACTCCATGCGCGATGTGCGTATCTCAGGACGTATGGAGGAGACGCACGACTCGCAGTCGAACACCCTCGCGATCGTCGATTACGCGCACAACTACGCGTCGGTGAACGCGTTGCTCGACTACGTAGAGCAGCGGTACGGAAACGAACACCCGCACATCACACTCGTCACCGGATCGGCCGGCAACAAGGCGATCGACCGGCGCAAGGAGATCATCGAAGCCGCGCAACACCGCGTGCAGACGATCATCCTCACGCAGGAAGACTCCGACACCGAGCCGTTCGAAGACATTTGCGCGCAGATGTACAACTACGTGACCGACCCGCATGTGGAGCGCATCATCGAACTCGACCGCCCCACCGCCGTGCAGATGGCGGTCGATGCGGCGCGCGCACGCGACGGCTTCGACGTGCTGCTGTTCATCGGCAAAGGCGACGAACAATGGATCAAGGTGCTCAACAAACACGTGCCATACGAAGGCGATGAACAGATCATCCGCCGACTCTTCGCGTGACAACCGGAAGGAACATGATGATTACGATCGAACGCGTGACGCCGCAGACGCTCGAAAAGGAAGCGGCGGCCAACGGCATCGACCTGCCGATTGAGCAGACCGCAGTATGGGCCGATTTCCAGTCCGGCGTGGCCGGGCGCGCACCGTGGGGCAGCCTGCTCATCCGTGACAACGACACACTTGTGGCGGTCATCTCACTGATCGACATGGAGACGCACGGCTACCACTACCTGCGCTCCGTGCACGGTCCAGCGTGGAAGACCAAGCCGAGCGAGGCGCAGGAACAGGCGGTGATCCAAGCGCTCGCCGACTTTGTGAAACTGCACGACAAGCATGTGGTGTTCCTGCGCATCGACACGTGGACAGACAAGGGCACCTACCCCGTGCTGTCCACAGTGCCGTACAACGAGACCGTGGTGCTCGACATCACCGGCGGCGACGAAGCTCTGCTTGCGCGCATGAAGAAGCGCGGCAGGCGTGATGTGCGCAAGGCATTGCGCGAAAGCCCAGCCGAGGTCGCGGATGAGACCGCACAGGCCACGCAGGACTTCGCCGATTACTACGCGGTGATGGTGGAGACCGCCAAGCGCGATGGCTTCACCGCCGCCCCCATGAGCGATTACACCGATATGATCAAGGCGCTTGGGCCAGATCATTGCCGTGTGTTCGCCGCGCGCATCGACGGCAAGGTTGTGGCGTGGACCATCGTGACGACCCACGGCAAGACGGCCGTGTACTACTACGCGTCCATGCTCACCTCGGTGCGCCGCCAGCATGTGCCGGACAAGCTGCTCTACTTCGCGGCCTGCACCTTGGGTCAGGAAGGATACGAGAAGCTTGACCTCATGGGCATCGGCAACGATTTCGCACCTTCCCTCAAATCGCTCAACGACTTCAAGACGAAGTTCGCCCCCGACACCGTGATGATCGCCGCCGGGCGTGATATCCCCATCAAGAAGGGGTTCTATACCATGCTGCGCATGGTGCAGAACGTGCGCCACGCGCTCAAGCCGAAGAAAAAGGCGAAGGCGAATCCCAAGCCGCAAGCCGCCCCGGCCAAGTAGCCCAATGCCGCCACTGCCGTGGCGGCATTGTTGTTGGTGGCTAGCCACTAGCCACCAACAACTACCGGAGGGCTTCTTGGCGTCCGTTCGTGGCTACCTACTAGACATCTGCAGCTAACAATCATCATCTACATGGCTGTAGGTGTCTACCGTCAGTCACCTACAGCCATCTATTGCCTCAATGGTGACTATTGGTGATGGCGCGCACCCAGAAACGGCCATTTTCCAAGCGCGACACACCCCTCCGTACACATTGCCCCGCGTGGATTGCGCAACACCGATCGCGTTCCTTATTGTCAACTGCATGAAAAAGGACACACGTATTGAACATCTTCTCGATGAAGCCGAGCAGCATGGTCTGTGTGCGATAGCAGCGGACGACAATCAACGGCGCAGACTCGCACGCCGCGTTGAGAGCGGGGAGCTTGTCAACCCGCATCCCGGTTTGTATATCCGGGCGGATGTATGGAACGAGCTCAATCCCACCAAACGCAAACGCGCCATGGTGAGAACACTCGCTCGCATCCACCCTGACAGGGTGTTTGCCGCAGAAAGCGCGGTGTGCATGTTCGATCTTGAGCAGCCATACGACATCCACCCCGACAACGAACTGACAATCGCCTCGCCATCGCGCAGCGGCATACGCGTCTTTGTGAAAACCGGGTTCATCAAACGCACGTTGTACGTTCCCAATATGCAGGCGGTGAGCGTCAATGGTGTGCACGTGACGTCACTCGCCCGCACGCTGTTTGATTGCGCAAGGCTCCTGCCGTTCGAATGCATGCTCCCCATCGCCGATTCCGCAGCCAGGGCCGGTTTTGATATGGCATCGTTGACGCAGTTTCCGACCGCACACTTCAATGAAGCAAACAACATCGCCCGCCTGCTCACCTATACCGATCCACTGAGCGACAATGGCGGTGAGTCACGCGCACGTGCCGTGATGATCGCCGGTGGCTACATGCTGCCCCACCTGCAATATCCATTTCCCAATCCGGATAATCCCGCATTCCCCTTGCGTGTTGACTTCATCTGGTTTCTTCCGGGGGATGTCACGGTCGTGGGCGAATACGACGGCATGGCGAAATACGGGAACACGTGGACCGAAGTGAACACGCATGTCACCAAGCAGTGCAAACGCGATGCGTATCTGCGCAAACGCGGCGTCACCACGATTGTGCACTTCAGTTTCGACGATGTCATCCACCGCGAACTGCTGTACAGGAAACTTGATGACGCGGGTATTCCACGCATGCATTGACGATGAACGACTGCGCTCCCAGTGTCTATTGGTGTCTAGTGGGCAGACACCAACAGCCGCCTACCTCCTCTGTGGCAGCCTCATGTGGCTAGTCACTAGACACCAACTACCAGCACTACGCCCATACAAGGCTATCCGTGGCTAGCCACTAGACGCGGAAGGACACTATCGACTACTCCGCGGTGTCGTCATCGCCGCCGAGGATGCTGTTGACGTCGAAGACGTCGAAATCGGTGTCCGCATCCGATTCGTATTCGCGCTCGGCCTCGTCCTCCACACTGGCGGCATCGCGCGCGTCGGGCGTCACCACCGGCTGATGCACACGCTCGGCCTTGCTCAACTTCAGATCGGGATGGATCGATTCCTTGAGCAGCATGCGCGCGTCACCGGCGGTCACGAAGCTGCCGCAGATCAGCACACCGTGCCCGTAGCCGACGCCGAGCTCGTCTTCGGCATCCACGCGGTTCACCGCCTCCTGGATCGCCTCGGGCAGGTCCGGAATGCACGTCACGCGCTCCGGGCCGAACACCTCGCGCGCGATGTCCGCCAGCTGTTCCGCAGGCATCACGCGGTCCTTCCATGAATTCTCGGTGACGATGATCTCGCTGACGATCGGCTCGAGCACGCCCAGATACTCCTCGACCTGCTTGTCCTCCATCATCGCGACGACGGCGACGAGCTGCGTGAAGTCGTAGTTCTCCTCGATCGCCGCGCGCAACGCCTCGGCCGCGTTGACGTTGTGTCCGCCGTCGATGATGATTGTCGGCGAGTTCCTCACCTGTTCGATGCGCCCAGGAATCTTGACCGAGCTCAGCGCCTCGCCGACGAGGTCGCCGTCGAGCGGGCCGGTCACCGGAATGACGACCTCCGCCGCACACAGTGCCGCGAGCGCGTTGTGCGCCTGATGCTCGCCGAATTTGTCGAGCGGCACGTCCGCGTAAGTGCCGTTCGGCGTGCGCAGCGTCACCATCTGACCGCCCACGGCCGGCATGCGCGCCACGACTTCCGCCTCCACCCCATCGCGCACAAGCGTGGCGTGGTTTTCAGCCGCCGCCTGCTCGATGATCGGCATGACCTCGTCCTCATGCGGCTGCCTGCCGATGATCGCCGTGCAGCCAGGCTTGATGATGCCGACCTTCTCCGCGGCGATCTGCTCGACCGTGTCGCCGAGCCATGCCATATGGTCCATGTCGATCGGTCCGATGACGGCGGCGTCCGCGTCGAGCACGTTCGTTGCGTCCCAGCGGCCGCCCATGCCGACTTCGATAATCGCGACGTCGACCGGTGCATCCGCGAACTTCCAGATGGCCATCGCGGTGAGCACCTCGAAGAAGCTCATGCGCGGTGCGCCTTCTGCGTCCATCTTCGCGTCGACGAGCGCGACAAAGTCTTTCACCTGATCCCACAGTTCCACAAAATCGTCGTCGGACAGGCGCTGCCCGTCGATCGCGATGCGCTCGTTCACATGCTCAAGGTGCGGCGATGTGTACAGTCCAGTGCGCATGCCGTATGCGCGGCAGATTGCTTCGGCCATGCGCGCCGTCGAGCCTTTGCCGTTGGTGCCGGTGATGTGGATGATGCGGAACGAATCCTGCGGGTCACCAAGCAGGTCGAGGATCATCTTCATTCGTTTGAGATCCAGATTCGTTGTGTTCCGTTCGCTCGGACGTCCCATGATGTCACGTTCGACGTCGTGGATGCTGCTCTTGTCTGCCATTCGTTCTTGGCCTTCCCGCTGTGTGCTGCCGACTTGATACAGCTGTCCATTCTATGCCGTTGACTGACCATCCACCGCGAGCGATGCCAACGCTCCTCGCGACTCACCCACGCTACTATCTAGTATCCGGACTCAGCCGTTCCCCCAATCCTGCAGGACCCACGTTTTCGTGCCATCATCCTGCGGCAGCAACATGTACCATTCCACGTGGTCCTCGTCGTCGACATGCTCTTGGCAGGTCATGTCGACGAACAGTACAGCCGCGCCATCGCGCCCATGTTCCCTCACCGCTCTTCCGAGTGCGGAACCGTGGCCTTCGTCATAGGAGTCGATCTCCATATCGACAATATCCTCGCTCTGCCGTTCGTCATACTTGACCTTGTCGACGCTGCAGTTCTTCATCCCCGCGTTCGCTCTGTACGACGCCTGCACCAAGTCGTCCAGCTGTGCGGTCTTGAATTTCGAGGATGCGGAGATTTCGACCTTTGTATGCGATGTGTCAAGCGGTTTCGGCCACAGCCACCACACGCCCACCGCAACCGCTGCTACTACGACCACTGCGACGATTGCCTTTGTCAGCCGCTTCCACGAATGTGCACTATGCGATTCCACGTTTCCCCATCCCTATATCTATGGTGATGCCGTCCCTTCAGTCGCGCAACATCTGCCAATAGTCGTAGTAGTGCGTGCCGTCGTGCCCGATGAGCGGCTGGCGCTTCGCGGCATACCCCGCGTTCGCGAGCGCCGCGCGGCGCTCGACCGCGTAGATCGGCGCCTTCGTCGCGATCTTCGCGCAACCGAACAGCGTCATGAATGGCACGGAGACGAGATTGAGGATGCTGCATATGACATCCTCGCGTTCGTACGCGGCCGCCAGATCGATGCGCAGAATGCCGCAGTCGTCATAGTAATCGTCTCTTTCGCGCCGAAACATCTCAAGCGTGCCAATCACTCCCCCTGCTTCCAGTGATTCGACAGCGAAGCGCACAAAGCCGCGGTTCTCGTGGTATTCGATGAGCCAGTATTTTATACTCTCCTGCACGTCGTGCAATGTGCGGCAGTAGAAATTCGCGCCGTGGCAGTTGTCGGAGTTGAAGAACGGCAGCGCGAGCTTGTCACTATATACGGCGAGCAGGTCCTCGGCGTCCCTGGGTTCGATCAAGCGGATGCGGTAAGCGTCGTCACTCAGTTCCGGGCAGTTGTCATAGATATTCATGTTTCAATCCTAGCCTTCCGAGCGGCGGTGACGCGCTTAGACCCTCCAATGATCTCTCTGCGTTGATAGGGCCTAGTTTTCCTCCGGTGGCAAAGGAATCGTAATGTCATCCAACATGGCAACAGGTCCAAAATCCACAGAGTCTTCTTCGAGAAGAGACTCGAGCAACTCAACCAATGCAGGGGTGTCATTTACAACCGAACCGTACAGAATACGAAGGTCCACCTCGTCGTATTTATGCACCAACCAATCCCGCGTGCCTGCAATCTCACGCCAATCAACAGAGCTCTCATCTGACCTGAATTCCCGAGAGAGTCCTTTCACGTGTTCCCCAACTTGGGCAATTGCCATCGCGACTGCGAACTGGGTTTGCACATGCGATTCATCGGAGAATTCGTCGAAGGTCATCTCTCCTATGAACGAGGATGCGAGATTCAGGTATCTCAGCATGGCCGCCAAATGCACGGCGTCTTTTTCACCCAGACTCATGCTCTGCCATCCCCTCTTCATAGGATCTTATAAACGGGATGCTGTTGCAGATTACGCATGAACGCTCGGCGGATACGCTCCGAATCCCTGTCTTTTTTGGGCTCATCAAGATACTCTTTGCGGACCAGATCCACGGGCCTGCCCAGAGACTGGCTCAGTCTCCTTCGAAAATCGATGACCATCCGATACTGCTCTGGAGTACATGGCAGATTGTAGATGAAATCGACGTCGGACTGTTCGTTTTGCGTTCCCCGCGCCATCGAACCGAACAAATACAGTTCCTTGATTCCATATTCCTGTGCGATTGGCACCGCAATAGCTGCAATCTTGTGTGGTGTGAGATGCTCCATGCCTTCTCCTTCCGCACATACTGAACATTATTTTATCATCAGCCAGCATGGGATTCATATAAAGCTTTTCGGAACCGCAAATTTGTGCAACTCCACACGCTCCGTGAACACGTTCGCTGTGGTGACTACGATGTTGGGCGACAGCCACCGCGTTCCACAAGCAGATGAAGAAAGGGCAGGAATGAGCGAAGTGATCACCGAACAGGACAAGGCATACGAGGCGCGCGAAGAGGCGGCGGCCCCCGGAGACGACCAGCCGATGGGCGACCGCGTGAACAACCGCTCGCTGCGCCCGCGCTCCGACGCATTCGTGGAGTTCATGAGCAGCGGCTGGGACGACAACGAACCCGCGATCGAGCGTTTGGCATCCGCGGAGTTCACCCCCGCGCGCCTGCAGACGCTGAGCGAGGCGTTCCCCGGCGAGCGCCTCGTGATCCCCGCCGGCCAGCCGAAGGTGCGCAACAACGACTGCGACTATGCGTTCCGCCCGGATTCCGCATTCTCGTATTACACCGGCCTTGGGCAGGACTACGAGGCGGGAGCGGTGCTCGTGCTCGACCCGAACGCGGACGGCACGCACACGCCGATGCTGTTCGTCGCCCCGCGTGCCGACCACTACACGCAGGATTTCTTCAAGGACCCGCACTACGGTGAATACTGGGTGGGCCCGCGCGCGGGATTGAAGGAACTCGAGGCGATGACGGGCATCGAGACTCACGACATCGCCCAGCTCGCCGATATGCTCGGCAAGAACGTAGGTACCGAACCCGGCGCCGTGCAGTTGCGCGTGATCAGCGCGACCGACCCGCAGATCACCGCGATGGTGCAGGGACTGCGCGCCGAGCACGGATTCCCGGATGAGGCACACAACACCGTGCACGACGACAAGCTGCACGAGTTCGCGTCGGAGGCGCGCATGGAGAAAGACGGTTTCGAGGTGCGCGAGATCCGCCGCGCCGTCGACGCGACGAAGCACGGCTTCGACAACATCCTGCGCAAACTGCCGAGCGCGCTGGGCAAGCCGCGTTCCGAACGCATCCTCGAAGGCGCGTTCAACGCGGTCTCGCGCGAGGAAGGCAACGAGGTCGGCTACGACACGATCATCGCATCCGGCGCGCACGCACCGATCCTGCACTGGATCCGCAACACCGGCACCGTGAATGCGGGCGAACTGCTGCTCATCGACGCCGGCGTGGAGGTCGATTCGCTCTACACGGCGGACATCACGCGCACATTCCCCACCAACGGCAAGTTCACCGACTTCCAGAAGAAGCTCTACCAGGCGGTGCTCGACTCGCAGCAGGCCGGGTTCGAAGCGGCCAAGCCGGGCGCGACCTACTCCGACATCCACCATGCGTGCATGCGTGTGATCGCCGAGCGCCTGCACGACTGGGGCATCCTGCCGGTCGACGTCGAGGAGAGCCTCTCGCCCGAAGGCCAGCAGCACCGCCGTTGGCTCGCGTGCGGCGTGGCACACCATCTGGGGCTCGATGTGCACGACTGCGCGCAGGCGCGGTATGAGTCGTACCAAGGCGCGAAGATCACGCCGGGCATGGTGTTCACGATCGAACCGGGGCTCTACTTCCGCGAGGACGACCTGATGATTCCGCCGGAGTACCGCGGCATCGGCATCCGCATCGAAGACGACGTACTGATGACCGAGGACGGCCCCGAATGGATCTCCGCGGGCATCCCGAAACAGATCGACGACGTGGAGGCATGGATGGCGCAGATGGCGGCCGAAGGCGCAAAGGACGCGCGATGAGTACCCCGGAATTCATCCTCGAACTGCGCGAGCGCATCGACCACATGCCGTTGTGGCTCATCGGCGTGACCGGATACGTGCGCCGCGACGACGGGCTAATCCTGCTCGAACAGCGTGCCGACAACGGCAAGTGGACGCTTGTGACCGGCATCAACGAGCCCGGCGAGGAGCCCGCGGACACCGTCGTGCGCGAAGCGAAGGAGGAGACGGGCGTCGACGTCATCGTCACCGACTTGGTGAGCGTCAAATCCGACCATGAGATCAAGACCTATCTCAACGGCGACCAGACGTGGTACCTGGACCACCTGTTCCTGTGCGAAGTGGCGCCGGACGGCAACAGCGAGCCGGTCGTAGGCGACGACGAAAGCACGTCCGTCGGCTGGTTCTCGCTCGACGCGCTTCCCGAGCCGCTCGCGGCAAGCTCGCGCGAGCGCATCGGCTATGTGCAACAGTTCCTGAAGCACCGCGCGGAAGGCAGCGCGCACGCGCAGTTCGCGTTCCGCAACGTCATCGAGCATCTGTGACCCGCCCTGCTGTGCGCGCATCGACTGATGGACGATGCGCGCACAGTCTATTCCCATGTTTGCCAAGGGCTGGTTTGGCCAATGCGCGGCTGCGCGCGCTTAAGATGGGCCTCGGATCGACGGAGACACCGCCACACGCATTGCATGCGTGAACGATCAGAGGTGACTATGACCACAATCGCCATACTTGGAGCCAACGGCCGCATCGCCCGCATTGCCGAAGGCATGCTGCTCGCCCATGACGATATTGAACTGACACTGTTCATCCACAGCGAGGACGAACTCGGCGCGGACATCAAGGACAACCCGCGCGTGACCATCGTCAAAGGTGGCGCGAAGAACGCGGACGACGTGCTCAACGTGATCAACGGCGCCGACGAGGTGTACGCCAATCTGGCGGCCACACAACGCGGCAGCGCCGACATCATTCCGATGGCCAAGGCCGTGGTGGACATGATGGACAAAGCGGGTATCAAGCGGCTCGTCTGGATTTCATCGCTCGGCATCTACAACGAGGTTCCCGGTGAGTTCGGCGCATGGAGCGCGAACATTCTGGGTGATTATCTGGTGAACTACCGCAAAGCGGCGGACGTGATCGAGGCGAGCGACCTCGACTACACAATCATCCGCCCGGCTTGGCTCACCGACAAAGACGAGGTGGACTTCGAAATCACCGAGAAGGGCGAACTCTTCCGTGGCACCGAGGTCTCGCGCAAGTCCGTGGCAAGCGAAGTGGTGAAGCTGCTGCTCGACCCGGGCGAAGAGGTCCGCGCGTCGATTGGACTCGACAAGCCCGGCACCGACGGCGACAAGCCGGAATGGTTCCGTTCCGCTTCCACCGAGCATCGTTCGGAGTGACGCACCGCACACAAAGCGCGTATGAAAAACTGCGTCGGTGTGGGCGACACCCGCTGAGAACCAGCAGACGCCACCCACGCCAGCGCTGTTTTTCATACGCGGGACCGCGCTCAGCCGGCTTCCTGCTTGAGGATGCGGCGCAATTCTTCGCGGTGCGCGCGCTGTTCGCGCGGATCAGGCACCGGCAGCGATGCGAGCAGTTT
Source organism: Bifidobacterium pseudolongum subsp. globosum (assembly GCF_000741295.1). Classification (GTDB taxonomy): domain Bacteria; phylum Actinomycetota; class Actinomycetes; order Actinomycetales; family Bifidobacteriaceae; genus Bifidobacterium; species Bifidobacterium globosum. The sequence continues at coordinate 54,803 of NZ_JGZG01000001.1, forward strand.
GCGTGTGTAGGGATCCTTGGGATGGCGCATGATTGTGTTCGCGTCGCCATGCTCGACGATGTGCCCCTTGTGCATCACCATGATCCGGTCGGCGAGCATATCCACAACCGCCAAGTCATGCGTGATGAACAAGCAGGCGAAGCCAATCTCTACCTGCAGTGTCTTGAACAGTTCGAGCACTTTCGCCTGTACGGACACATCGAGCGCGCTCGTCGGCTCATCCGCTATGAGTAGCTTCGGCTTGAGCGCCAAAGCGCGCGCGAGCGAGGCGCGCTGACGCTGGCCGCCGGACAGTTCGTGCGGGAAGCGGTTCATGTACGCCTTGGGCAGCTGCACCATCTCGAGCAGCCTACCGACCTCCTTCTGTGCTGCGGTAGGTGTCCTGTATACGCCGTGCACGATGAGGGGCTCGGCGACATTCTCGAGAATCGTCATGAGCGGGTCAAAGGAACTGCCCGGATCTTGGAAAACAAAGCCGATCTCAGCGCGCTTGGATTTGAAGGCACGTTCGCGCACCCCGTTCATCTGCACGCCGAGGACCTCGAGCGAACCGCCGGACACTTTCTGCAGGCCGGCGATTGCACGTCCGGTCGTCGACTTACCCGAACCGGACTCGCCGACGAGACCGAGCACTTCAGACCCGTGAATCTCGAAGTCAACGCCGTCCACGGCCTTGAAGTCCGGCTGCATGAGACGGCCTGGATACGTGATTGTCAGATCTTTCGCCCTGACGACGACCGGTTCGGCCCGCCAGTCGACCCCGCGCTCGACGATATGGCCGTCGGCAGCGTGCACGACGAGCTTCTCGCCGATGCGCGGCACTGCGGCAAGCAGACGCTTGGTGTAGTCGGCCGTCGGATGGTAGAAGATCTGCTCGACGTTCCCCTGCTCGACGACGTGCCCACGGTACATGACGACGACCTGATCGGCAATGTCGGCCACGACGCCCATGTTGTGCGTGATGATGAGCACGGAGGCTCCGAATTCGTCGCGTGCCAAACGCAGCAGATCGAGAATCTCCGCCTGTACGGTCACGTCGAGTGCCGTGGTCGGCTCGTCGGCGAGGATCAGGCCGGGGTTGAGCACGAGTGCCATCGCGATGACGATGCGTTGCTTCTGCCCCCCAGAGAACTGATGCGGATAGTAGTCGACGCGCGTCGCGGCGTCAGGGATGCCGACTTTCTCGAGGATCTCAACCGATTTGGCGCGCAGCTGCTTCTTACCCGTCATACCGTGCGCGCGCAGGCCCTCCTCGATCTGCCAGCCGATGGTGAAGACCGGGTTGAGCACGGCGTTCGGCTCCTGGAAGACCATGGCAGCACGGCCGCCACGCACCTTGCGCAGCTGTTCTCCGCTCATCGTGAGCACGTCGACGCCGTCGCCGTCGTCGCGTGCCGTCAGATAGATCGCGCCGGCAGTCGTGGCGGTTTCGGGCAGCAGCTTGATGATCGAGCGCGCGGTAACCGACTTGCCTGAGCCGGATTCTCCGACGACACCGACAACGGTGCGTTTGGGGATGACGAAATCGATGCCGTCGATCGCCTTGATCGGCCCGGCATCCGTCATGAAGGACACGCTCAGGTCGCGCACGTCGACGAGATTGCCATCGAGTCGCTCCTGTGAGGCTGTGGCCTGTGCCGTTCGTTGTTCAGTCATCGTTGATCACCCCTCGGGATTCGTCCGGCACGTCGCGCGAGACGACGGCGATCTGTGGATCCTGACTTGTCATGAACTCTTCGACGACTGGCTCGTCGGAATTCGGTCGTTCGGTCGGGTCGACGGATGTGTCCTCTATCGAGCCGACGACTTCGCCGGCGGACTTGCGTGCGCGCAGACGTGGATCGGCCAGATCGTTGAGCGATTCGCCGATAAGTGTGATGCCGAGCACGATGAGCACAATCGCCAGCCCCGGGAACACCGCGGTCCACCAGATGCCAGCGGTCACGTCGGCGACAGAGCGGTTGAGGTCGTAGCCCCATTCGGCAGCGGCCGTCGGTTCGATGCCGAAGCCGAGAAAGCCTAGGCCGGCGAGCGTGAGGATCGCCTCGGAGGAGTTGAGGGTGAGGATGACCGGCAGCGTGCGCGTGGAGTTCTTGAGCAGGTGCTTGGTCATGATGCGCCACGTGGAGGCACCAACGACCTTCGCCGATTCGACGTAGGCGGAGTCCTTGATACGGATGACTTCGGCGCGGATTGTGCGGAAGTACTGCGGGATGTACACAACGGTGATTGAGATGCCCGAAGCGAGGATTCCGCCCCACAAGCTTGACTGGCCGCCGGAAATCATGATCGCCATGAGGATGGCGAGTAGTAGTGACGGGAACGAATAGACGGCATCGGCGACCACGACGAGGACGCGGTCGACCCATCCACCGAAATAACCCGAGACGAGGCCCAGAAACACGCCGGCGAAGATGGACAGCAGCACGGCGACGACAATAGCGATGACCGCGGTGCGGGCGCCCCAGACTGTGCGACTGAACACGTCAAAGCCACCTACCGTCGTACCCCAGATATGCTCGCGTGACGGGGGTGCCTGGGTGGGGAATGCCACACCGTCGGCGGATTTGATCTGCGCGTAGCCGTAGGGCGCGATGAGTGGCGCGAAGATCGCGACGAGGACGAAGAACGCGGTGATGACGAGGCCGACGACGAGCATCGCTTTCTGCCAACCAACGGCGATCCGCAGGTCGCGGACGATGGGCAGTTTGCGCCAGCGCGCCTCGGGTTTGGAGATCTGCAGGTGTTCTAGTCGGGTGTCGCCCGGCACGCCGACGGTGGTTTCGTTGCTTTCGCTCATATCAGTACCTCACTCTCGGATCAATGAGCGCGCTGATCACGTCGACGATGAAATTGACCACCGACACGATGATGGCGATGAGGATAACGATGCCCTGCACCGCGACGAAATCACGGGCCTTGAGATAGTTGGAAAGCATGAAACCCAGGCCCTTCCATTCGAAGGTTGTCTCGGTGAGCACCGCACCGGCAAGCAGCAGCGCGATCTGCATGCCCATGACGGTGATGATCGGGATGAGCGCGGGACGCCACGCGTGCTTGCTCATGAGACGCTTCTCACTCACGCCGCGCGAGCGAGCGGCCTCGATGTAGCCGGTGTTGTAGGTTGAGATGACATTCGTGCGCACGAGGCGGATAAAAACACCCGCGGTGAGCAGACCGAGCGCGAGCGCCGGCAGCACGGCATGCATGAGTACGTCACCCAGCACCCGTATGTCTCCCAACTGCAGTGCGTCGACGATATACAAGCCGGTCGGGGACACGAGCCTTGAGAATTGCATCTCGGATTGCAGTGAGGAACGGCCCGAGCTGGGCAGGATGCCTAGACCTACCGAGAAGACGAGTTTGAGCACGAGACCGAGGAAGAACACGGGCGTGGCGTAACACAGAATCGCGAAGAAGCGCACGCCAGCGTCGGTGGCGCGGTCGCGGTATTTGGCGGCAAGTCGGCCGAATCCGATGCCGATGACGAGCGCGACGATGAGCGCGAGGACCGCCAGTTCGAGTGTTGCCGCACCATAGCGTGTGAGCACGGAGATGACCGGTTGGTTGTCGGTGAGCGTGGTGCCCAGATCACCGCGCAGGATACCGCCGAGGTATTCGCCGTACTGCACGATGAGCGGCCGGTCGTAGCCAGCCTCATGCACGCGCCGCTGCAGCTCGTCCGGTGTGAGCCTTCCGCCCATGGCTGCGGAGATCGGATCGCCGGTCGCCCGCATCACGAAGAATACGATCGTGACGAGAATGAACACGGTGGGGATGATGAGCAGGAAACGGCCGATGATAAATCGGAAGAATCCTGCGGAAAGCCTGTTTCTATGCGCGCCGCCGGCTTTCGCTCCGGTTGGGGCGGCGCCGGCGTCTGTGGTACTGGACACCCTATACTCCTCAAATCATGGATGGTCTATGGATGGCGCTCGTGGCCCGTCCGAGGCATGGCGGACGGGCCACGGGTGCATATGTCGTTCAGCAGATGCGGGGCGTCACTGTTTCTCGACGGACGCGTAGCGGAAACGGAAGGAGGGGTCGAGCACCACGCCATTGACATTGGTGCCGGTCACGGCCACCTGATTGCCCTGCAGCAACGGGATGGTGGACAGGTCTTCGGTCTCGAGCTTCTGGATCTGTTTGAGCATCTCCTCGCGCTTGGCCTCGTTCTTCTCGCCGGCTTGGGCCACGATCAGGTCGTTGACTTCCTTGTCGGAGTATCCGTTGTTGACGAAGTTACCATCGCGGAAGAAGGGCGACAAGTAGTTGTCCGGATCGGAGTAGTCAGGGAACCAGCCGAGCTGATAGACCGGATAGGTGCCGTCGGAGTCGTCGGTGACGACGCGTTCCTTGTTGTACTGTGTCCATTCAGTCTGCTGCAGGTCGACCTTGAACAGGCCGCCGTCTTCGAGCTGAGATTTGATGGCGGCGTATTCGTCGGCGGAGCTGGAGCCGTAGTGGTCGCCGTTGTACTGCAGCTTGAGGTCGACTGGAGTCTTGACACCCGCGTCGGCCAGGATCTTCTTCGCCTTGTCCAGATCGGGCGCGCCGTCCTTCGTGTAGGCGTCCTTGAGTGTGTCCTCATGCCCGGACAGACCGTCGGGGATGTAGGAGTACAGCGGGGCGTAGGTGCCCTTGTACACCTTTTCGCTCAGCTCGCTGCGGTCGAGCAGGCACGCCACGGCCTGGCGCACAGCTTGGGCCTTCTTGGCATCCGCGTCGGGCTGTGATTCACCGTAAGGCTGCAGCTTGAAGTTGAACGCGAGCATGCGCGCCTCGCCGCCGGGTCCCTGAACAACCTTGACCTTGTCGTTCTTCTCGAGGTCGGCGATGTCGGTCGGCGTGAACGAACGGTGCGCGACGTCCACCTGACCCTGCTCGACGGCCATCTTCAGGTTCGAGGTGTCGGCAAAGTACTTGACTTGCACGGCGTCGTTCTTGGCCGGGGTCAGACCTTGGTAGTTCGGGTTCTTCGCATAGCTCAGCGCCTCGTTGATTTTGAAGGAGTCAAGCTGGTAGGGGCCGCCGAAGGCATTGGCCTTGACGATCGTGTCGGCGTCGGTCAGCTTGTCGGCGGCGAAAACCTCGTTGTCGACGATGGGGCCGGCCGGCGAACTCATGACCTGCTTGAGCGTCACATCGAAGGGCACCTTCGCGTTGAACACGACGGTTTGGTCGTCTGGCACCTCAATGGACTCAATGTTGGCCAGCAGCGAGCTTGGACCGTTCGGATCGTTAATCTGCATGATGCGGTCATAGGAGAATTTGACGTCGTTGGCGTCGAGTGTGTTGCCGTTGGCCCACTTGAGATCCGGCTTGATCTTGACGGTGAACTGTTTGCCGTCCTCGCTCCAGGTACCCTCGTCCGCAGCGATGTCCGGCGACAACTCAGACGAGTTGTAGTCCTGCGCGTAGAGGAACGGGAACACCTGGATCTGCACGGCGTACGAACCGTTGTCGTACGAGCCGGCCGGATCGAGGCTCGTGATCTTATCGGTGGTGCCGATCATGATGGCGTCTCCGCCGGCATTGCCGGCGGAGACATCGTCCTTCACGCCGCCGCATGCGGCGAGCGAGACCACCGCCGCAATGGACGCGACGGCCGCGATGATCTTCCTGCTGTTCACAAACAGCCCCTCTCTCTCTTTGGTGGTTGGCCGACAGCATGACGCCATGGGCCCAGTGCGCAGCCGATTTTTCGTCGCAAGCGTTACCTGTATGTTTCGTCCGAGCGCCTCTTGCGTTACGAATCGCAGGGCATCCCCTCTCACGGCAGTGTGCCGTTACACTTTGGCCATTCACGCCCAGCGTGCCCTCGCCAGCTCGCATAGTGAGACCCCGATGGACGCGACGTCGGCGTGTCGCGTTGCATTATTGATTAACAGCGTTAATATATAAACATCGTTAACACAGAGATGTGCATAAGGTCACCGAAGGAGGTGCCATGACCACGCAGACCGCAGGCGACCAGCAGAACCTTTCGGAATACAACCGTTCGCGAACACTGCAATACCTGTACCATCATGGCATCGCCTCACGCGCGCAGATCGCGCAGGCGCTGCACCTCACCCCCGCCGCGCTGAGCAAAATCAGCAACCATCTGCTCTCCAGCGGCGCCATCATCGAAACCGGACCGCTCGAAGGCAAGGGCAACCGCCGCTCGATCGGACTGGCGGTCAACACCGGGCAATACCGCGTGCTCGGCGTCAAATTCGCGCGCAGCCTCATCCAGATCGGCCTGTTCGACCTGGCCGGCAGCGCACAGGCCGTCTGGGTGGACCAGGCGACCGATTACCCCACTCCAGCCGAGGCGATTGAAGCGGTGAAGCAGCTCATCCGCTCGATCATGCGGCAGTTCACCAACATCGTGGCGATCGGCATGGCCGTGCCCGGGCCGTATCTGCGCAGCGTCGGCCACACGGCGGTCGTCTCGTCGATGCGGCAGTGGCGCGAAGTCAATTTCAAAGCCGAGTTCGAGCACGCGTTCGACATTCCGGTGATCATCGAGCAGGACGCGCGGGCCGGCGCCTTGGCCCAGTACCTCTTCGACCCACAGCCGCGCAACGAGAACCTCGCCTACTACCTGCTCGGCGAAGGCATCGGCCTCGGCGTGATCGACCATGGGTCCGTGATCAACGGCGCGCTCGGCACGGCCACCGAAATCGGCCATGTGAGCGTCGACGTACACGGCATACCCTGCGACTGCGGCAACGTCGGTTGCCTGGAGCGGTACTGTTCGGCCGTCGCGATCCACGACCTGCTCAACGAAGACCGCACGATCGTGCCCGATTCGCCCGCGCTCACCCATCACGAGGCCTGCATCGCGCTGTTCGAACTCGCCGGGCGCGGTGACACACGCGCGCAGGAACTCGTCAGGCGCATCGGCACCTACGTGGGCTACGGCTGCGTGACGATCTGCAACGCGTTCAACCCCTCGCGCATCGTCATCGGCGACATCGTGGCCGAAGCGGGCGAACCGCTGCTTGACCGCGTCCGCGAGGTCGTGCGGGAGCGGGTGCTGCCGGAGCTCGTGGAATCGACCGCGATCGAACTGTCGACGCTGCCGACCGACGCCGCGGTGACCGGCGCCACCGCCGTGGCGATCATGTACATCCTGGACCACCCCTCGCGGTTCTTCACACCACAGACTGTGCACAACGCAACAACCAGCCACAACAATCAAGAAAGGTGACCACCATGACCAAGCCAATCGTCGTCTCGCTCGGAGAACTCCTGTGGGACATGCTCCCCTCCGGAAAGCGCGCAGGCGGTGCGCCCGTCAACTTCGCCTACCATTCGATGATGAACGGCGCCGAAAGCTACTCGATCAGTGCCGTGGGCGAGGACGAGCTCGGCGACGAGCTCGCGATGGCCACCGAAAAGGCCGGCATCCACACGGTGCTGCAGCGCAACGCGTGGCCCACCGGCACCGTGGAAGTCGCACTGCGCAACGGCATCCCGGAATACACGATCGTGCCGAACGTGGCATGGGACCACATCCTGTACACGCACCAGCTCATCGACATCGTGCAGCAGGCCGACGCCGTGAGCTTCGGTACGCTCGCGCTGCGCTCCCCCGAGTCGCATGAGACGATCATCGAGCTGCTCAAGCACACCAAGCCCGAGGCGCTGCGCTTCTTCGACATCAACCTGCGCGGTGACATGTATTCGAAGGAACTCATCGAAGAGATGCTTGGCTACGCCAACGTGTTCAAGATCAACGACGAAGAGCTGCTGCTCCTGCGCGGCATGTTCGGCATCGAGAACACCTCGGACGACGAGGCATGCCGCTGGTTCATCGAGCAGTACGACCTGCGTTACCTGATTCTGACGGGCGGCGCCACGTTCTCCACGATCATGTCGAACGACGGCGAGATCTCCACGCTGAACACCCCGCACGTCGAGGTCGTCGACACCGTGGGCGCCGGCGACTCGTTCTCCGGCACGTTCACCGGCCGTCTGCTGTGCGGCGACTCGCTGGGCCTGGCCCACCGCGCCGCCGTGAACACCGCCGCATTTGTGTGCACGCAGAACGGCGCATGGCCCACCTATCCGGACCAGATGCCCGATTACCTCGCCGAAGCCGGCATGTGACCCACTCTGGCCCTACCATAGGTGCCATGAGAATCGTATTGCAGAAAGTCAGCCAGGCCAGTGTGGACGTCGTCGATGAGCGGACGGGCGAACCCGACCCCTCATTCGAGCCGCAGTCCATTGGCCCCGGATTCGTGTTGCTCGTCGGGTTCGGCGAACACGACGAGCAACCGAATCTGGCTTGGCTCGCTTCAAAAATCGCCAAACTGCGCGTCTTCGCGGATGCAGATGGCAAAATGAACCGTTCGATCCGCGACGTCGGGGGCGCCGTGTTGTCCATTCCGCAGTTCACGCTCTACGCGCAGGTGCGGCACGGCAACCGCCCGAGTTTCACCGGCGCGATGGATCCGACGCGCGCACGCGAACAGTGGCTACGGTTCAACGACGCGTTGTGCGCCGAAGGGCTGCCTGTACACACGGGCAGGTTCGGCGCGCATATGCGTGTGTCACTGACCAACGACGGACCGGTGACGATCCTGTTCGACAGCGACGAACTGGGAGTGTGACCACTGCGCCTGGTCATATGGCCGCAACGGCATCCACAACGGCAGGAATGGAACAAACGGCGCCAGCACCTACGGCGTGCACCATTGCCGGCCATCTAGGTGTTTTGCCCTTAGCATAAAACTTTTCCACGATGACATCCCACCGACACGCCACATACATGAGAGCGAATCGTTCGGCGAGAGGAAGCTTGAGTTCCCCAGCAAGTTCGACATCGCCCCAATCTACCGTTATCTAGGCGAGCTTGCATTGACGCCCCGCCAGCGGATCAACGCAAAGTGAGCGCTCGCGTGCCAGCGCACCTATGGTGGTTTGAGGGTGCTACCGGCTGGCGGTTGAGGGTGGTGCCAGCCAGGAAAAAGCGCCCCAATCCTTGCCATCTCTTACCACCGCGTGTGGCGACTGCCAACTGAGACGGCGTTTACCTTCTCGCTACGGGTAGTGCCCCCTTCGCTACGGGTAGTGCCTTTGCAGACAAAATCTGCTGACAATCGTTGGAAAATGGCACATTGTAGGGAAAGGGTATCCGACAGGCACTACCCGTAGCGGAAGTATGGATAGGTACATGACGAATTCGCCGTTCAGGTCACCGCCATGGCCGTCGGCGCCGATACCCAGACACCAACAGCCCTACAAAGCGCAATCAATAGCCCCTCATGGCTAGACCCAGCCACCGACAGCTGTCTCACGCGACTCCGACAGCATACCGCGTCTGGCCTCAGCCACCGACAGCCGCCATTGGGCACCGGCACCAGCCAGACCCCGCCCTCCACACCGGCACGACATGGGGCGACCAACCCGACACACTTGTTGGTCCTCCCCCTCCATTTTCCCCCACATTTTGCCCACGCTTCATGAGGAATCAGGGCGTTTTTCAGGGCGCACGAGTGAAACGAGGAAGCGCGAAAACCGTTGGAAATACAAGAAAACCCGCCATTTCTGGCGGGTTTGAAAGTGGAGCCGCGGGGAATTGAACAGTACAACCGAAAACCATTGGAAACATTAGTGTTTCGCGAACATGCCCAAAACGTTCCCCCCTAAGTTCCCCCCTATCCCGCATGTAACGGGCCACCTACACGGAAAGCGAACACGACCATGGAACACACCACAAGCACCCCGAACAACGAGCTGGCGCCCGCCCCCAATCACCCACAGGACAGGCACACCCCGATGGACACCGACGAGCTATATGCGCTGTTCAACGGCGCCACACACCCACAGCAGGCCACCCCCGACACATATGGCGGGTACATGTGCGAACCATGCCCGGAAGATCATTGCGTGATGCTCTTGGACATTGATTGCGGCGCCATGGGCGGCGTAAGCCTCTATGTGAGCGAGGGGCCCGTGCTCGACGCGCGCATAGAGTTCGAGGCGGACAGCCCCGACACCTCACCTGCCGATTTGGAAGAATGGTTCGCGTGCCTCGACCGTATGCGCACCGATCTGCGCAACGCCTACGAATGGGCTTCCAACCTGCTCGCCACCGTACAAGATGGCGAGGCGTAAGCACGACCGCAAGCCCCGCAGACGGGCGGTACACGGGCACACACGGGCACATGGGCGCGCTACCATGCGTGACCGTTTTCAGCCCCTTACACAGGCGCACAGGGCGTGTAATCTCACCACGGTAAGGGCATACGTGCATAGGGGGGGCTCTCCCTATGCACGGGCACGCCCTGTCCGAAACTCGACGACGTTTTGTCGTGGAGGGAGCCTCTCCCTATGCACGGGCACGCCCCACGCCCCACGCCGCACGCGCCGCGCTCGCTATCGATACGGGGGCGGTTCGATTTGCGGCGCTCGCCAACCGGCCCGCTATCCGCGTGGCCTCCCGTCCCCTCTCCCCGCACACCGGGTACCCCATCGCGCGCCACGTTGTTCGTTCGCTTGCCTGCCGGTTTGCTTGGAGATGGCGCGAACCATAAGGGGAAGCTCACGACTTCCCGCAACCGTCTCACGCTGTCGTGGGTGCACCGTTCATGAATGCGCGCGAGCGCCGGCACATCGAACATGAAAAGCGCCAACAGGCAACGAGCCACAACGAACGAAGAAACATGAGATGGCGCGCGCAATATCGAAGAAGAAGCGCGAACGCGCTTGCTCCTGTGTTCGCGCGCCCGCAACGTCCGAAACCCGTAACGCTTATCGTGATCGGCTGGCAGCATGGCGCACCCCGTCATGCTGTGGGGCGCCCGCAGGGGGTAGGGGGTGATCCCTATGGGCGTGTGCGCTAGACCGCCGGTGGGGTGCGCCGCAAGTAAAACGGTTTCAAACATTTGGGGTTTTGTGTTTCCCGCTTGTCGGCGCACATATACGATGTTAGAAGACAGTGGACGCTTATACGTGGTGCAGGTGTTTCCCGCAAGAATACCGGGGGTATACCGGGGGTATGCGGTGAGTTACCGGGCCCCTTTTTGCGCATGGCGTGCGCGTCCTTACGGTTCCAAAACGTCAGGCTGACTTTTTGAGATCACGCCGGGGATATATCGGCGCTTTGCCCGAGGGCGCCGCGAGCTGCGGGGAGGGAGGCACTCCCCCTGCCTTGATCGGGTTCGTGGGGCACATGCCCGTTTCCACGCGACGGGCACATGGCCGACTGTCCGCGAGCGCCCCCGTTGGCGCCGTGGCGCTCGCGAACGTTCTTGTTTTCTAAGCAGGTAGACATGTCTACTTGTCTACCTCAATAAACAGTAGGGCTGAGCGGGTGTCTACCAAATTGTCTACTTGTCTACCAAAGCACGGCATAAGGCACTCAGGTAGACAGGTAGACAAATCGGTAGACAACCGCTAAGCCCTACTGCCGCAACAGGTAGACAGGTAGACTTGTCTACCTGCCTATAAGGGAGAACAGGGCTACCCGAGGATCGCCCATGTGGACGTTGTGGACGCGCCCGTATCCTCGACACGTTGCACCATTCCCTGTTCACATAGTTCGTCCAGCGCCTTATATACGTAGGGGCGCCACTTCCTGCTGATATTCCTTGCTATGTCGGTGCCCTTGAACGGCTTGCCCTTACGTTCCCGTTTGGATAGGAACGCCACGACCTTGCCGGGGGTCTCTTGCCGGATCGTGGCTAGGTTACGTTCCGCATCGTCCTGTGCACCCTTGCGTACCGTCTCATATTCGGCGCGGTTGTCGCGCACCGTCTGCAAGTAGCGTTCACGGCACTTGTCGCGCACATGGCATGAATACTCGATGATCTGCCCCGCTATCCTCCAGTCTTCGCTCGTGACCTGCGTATGGTCTTCGCGTGCCCCGTCCAACCATGGCAGCAAGCCCGCGACCCTGATACGAACGAGGTTGAGATGCCCCGCAAGGTTGTCTCCCCCGTCTTCGCCGCGTTTCTTCGTTAGATTGCGCTCGTACCGTAGCCTGTCGGTGCGTTCGCGTACTTCGGGCGGGTAGCGCATTTCGATAAAACCCCACGCGCGTTCACCATTGAGCATGTTCGCTATGCTGCCCGCACGGTACAAGGCTTGCAGGTTTTCCGGTGGGTCGGGGACGCTGCCACGATCCACGAGCGGTGCAAGCAACCCCTCATAATATGCGGGGGCGGTTTCCGGCATGTTGTTGTCGAGCGTATCCACCCACAGGAACCGTTGCGGTACGCCCGTACCGCTCATATTGAATAGGGCGTCAGCGTTCGCATACTGCACGCCCGTAATCAACGCCATACGGTACCCGTCCTCAGGCGCGGTGATCGTCTTCGCTTGATCCTTGGTAGCCCCACCCAAACGTTCGCCAACGAACGCGGACGCGAGTTCGCCGCCCAACGTGCTGCCCTTACGGACGGCGACCGATCCAAGCCACGTCACTTCGGGTATGTCGATAAGCGCTCGCGGATTGGCGCACGCTAAGTATGTGATGGGGTGCTTCGCGTCCTGCGGGTTCTCTTCGCTCGCCCACTGCGCGTACAGGGCCGCGAGGCTTTCACCTGAACTTGGTTTCTCAGTGCGTGCGCCGAACAGGTATGGCACGAGACGGGCGGCTACACTCGCCGCGGTTCCCTTACCGTCACCACTCGCGCCAAGGACTGCCACGAACAGGTTCATGCTGCCTTTCCTGCCGCCGACGTACGCGGGGGTGACGACCTGCGGGGGAAGCATGACAGAGACACGCGCCAACACGATCCCCAACACTGCGGTTGGAGCCACACGACATGCCCGCGCCGCCTTGCAGATCGCCTGTAGATACGGGGTTTGCTCCCAAAAATCGTCGGTGTCAACGAACGGCACTTGGTCGTCGTCGTCCGTTTCTTCCGCCACGTCCTGTCGGGGGTCGGCTTCAAGTTGCACCCGCTCGAACTCGAACCGGCCCAAAGCCACAGCGTCGCCCGCGTCATGGCACGGCTCGCACGCCTGTATGAACGTGAGGGACTGCAAACCGTGGTCGTTCACATGCGGGGTGAGCAGGTCGTACAGGGCCTGCCGCCACTTGTCGCCGGTCGTGTCCTTGTCGCAGATGGCAACCACGTTCAAACCTGCGAGCGCTTGAACCGTCGCGTCTATGTTCAGTGTGTTCGCCACGTTGCCGCCGCCGCCTGTCGTGGAGATCGCGGCATAGCCTGCGGTGAGCATCGCGGCCGCATCTTTCTCCCCCTCGGTGATGAAGATCACGCCCGTGTGTTTCGCGTGTTCAGTGGACGGGGTGAGCAGGTAGGGCACATGTTTGCCGCCCGTGGTTCCCGATTGGCTTATGCGTTTGCCTCCCTGCCCGTCCCCTGTGCGGTGCACCGTCAGCCCGTCTTCGTAGGCGAATGTGAAGCCATGCGTGGTGTCGGTGATGAACACATGCGTGTCGGATATGCTCATGCGTGTTGTGGTGATCCGCAGGTTTTGCGCGAGGTGATCGTACAGGGCTTTGGGGGCGCAGGACGTGCAGGAAAGCAACACACCCGTAGCGTATTCACCATTGGGGGCGTGTATGGGCGCCATATGCAACGTACCGGCATTGCATATGGGGCATGTGCTCGTACCCCCGACAAGGGGCATTCCTAACGCTTCCCACAGGTCGGTCATGTGTTTCGTGAGCGTTGCCTCGTCGTAGGGCACACACTGTGGCATCGTGTAGGGCCCTGCGGGTTTCCAAGATGCGGCGAGCGCCGCTTCTTGTTCCCGTACCCGGGCCAATGCCCGCACGCTTTCCCCAATGTCTCGGTTCCTGCGGGAATCATGGCGGATTGCCTGTTTTGGTGTGTCGTACAGGTCGCTTTCGGACATGCCTAGTTCACGCAAAATGTCCCCTGTGGCGTTGTCGTCGTGCATGTCATGCAGCAAGGTGACGCCCTTGCCGGGTTTGTAGGTGACATGCACGCTTGGTGTGTGGTCGGGTGTGTGCACGGGGCATTGCATCATGGCGTCGCCCGTACGGTTTTCCTTGAACCGCAGCCCATGGTCTACCGCGCTGTTACGTAACCGTTCGTAAGACGTTTCGTTCACCGTGCCACCCCCTCACGCAAAGCCGTGGCGTGTTGGTAGCATTGGGTTTGTCGCCTATTCATGCTCCACGCTCCCGGTATGCGCTTGTACTGGGGGCGTATGTGTATGTTCCTCATGTTCCGTTCGTCCCCTCTTTTTCAGCCCTTGTAGTCGGTGAACTCGTTGAGCGAACGGCTTGTGATAAGGATATTGCGGCCGATCACCTTGGCTTTCAGCCGCCCCTCATGGATAAGGCGTTTGGTGACGCGAACATCTTTCATGCCAAGCATGTGCGTCGCTTCCTTGATGGGGATAAGTTTGCGCGTGTCGGTCGCGGGCTGGAGTTGTGTCTGCACGTTCATGGTGCACACCTTTCGTATGGTTCACGCCCCGGCAGGGGTCGGCGGGTATGGTTGCCCACGCCCTCCCTTACAGGGGGCAGTCCTGTTGTTTCGTGCCGGTTTTCCGTCTCGCCTCGACGCCCTCGATGGTTCATGACATGAGGGGGTGTCATATGTCGGTTTTCCGTCTCGCCTCGACGCCCAAGGGTTAAGGGTCTTGGGCCCCTCGCATACAAGCATATCCGCGCTACAGCACGCTATCTAGCGCAGTGGCGCGCGGCGTGTCGCGCAGGTCATTCAGTGAACCATTGCAATGCCCGTTCAACGGCTTCGCCGCGAACCTCCTTGTCGCAGTCCAACAGCAGGCGCTTCCCCTGCTCCATGCCCCGCTTATGGCAGTCGCGCAACACCGTGGCGATCCGCACACCCTGCACGCTGTCCACGCCCGTCTTCAACGTGTCGGCGTCCAAGCCCTGCGCTCGCAACATGTCAGATACAGGCGGCATGTCCGCACGGTAAACGTGTTCGCAGGCCATGGTGATGGCCTCATTGACCGCCACACGGTTCGCTTCCTCCAGTGTGGCCGCGTCCGTGTCCCATTCACGGGCCGTGATGTACGGGGGGAACCTGCCGTCGAACAGTTTGCCCCGATCCAATGCATGCAGCACCCTGCCCGCCACACCGCATTCGGCAGCGTACCCGATCCAACGCCATGCGAGGAACGCCGCGTCAGCGGGGGTGAACGTCGCAGTCATGATCCATTGCGCGACACCATCGGCTGTCGCGTCTGTGATCTGAGCGGGGGAAGCGACGCCATACGCCGCCCATGCCGCCAACACGTCCACACGCGGCCCAACTTGCGCAAACCCCTCGATCTCCAACCCGGCCAACCACTTGTATTGCGCATACAGGGACGGGCAGGCGCGCAGACCTTTCGCCCACAACACGACCGCCTGCACGTCGGGTTCCACCCACCCCACACGCAGGATCGCGCGCACGAGCTTGCGCCATTGGTTCATCTCACGTGCTTCCATCTTCCCGTCCCCTTTCACAACAGTTCCCGCAGGTTTCCTCGCGCATGGCGCTGTCCAGCAGGTTCAGCACACGCGAGCCAAGCGCCTTGTCCATGCGTTTCACCATGGCGGCGCGTTGCGGCGCGTCCAACACGCTTAATGTGTCCGCGAGCGCCGCGAGCGCGATCCCTGTCTCTGTCTCTGTCTCTGTCTCTGCCGGTTCGTCGGGGATCGCGTCTTGTGGCTCTTGTGGCGCTCGCGGTTGCGGCGTATCCCATGCGCGCGTCATGTTCTGCACGACGCCGCGTTCACGTTCCATGTCGGGCACTTGGTACAGGCTCGCCACGCTCATGTCGGCGTGGCCCGCGAGTTTCATCGCGTCCGCGAGCGTGCCCCCTGTTTCCACGACACGCGAACAAAAATCACGGCGTAGGTCATGCAATTGCAGCCCTTGCAAACCCGGTATGCGCACGCGGGCGAGCGCGAACGCATTGCGCAGGTTCTGCTCATTGGCCTGTTCGCCCGTGCGTGGTTGCGTGAAGATCGGCGCGTCGTCGCCTATGTGCAGGTCGTCTATGCGCGCTCGCAACCGTTGCGCCACAATGTCGGACATGGGCACATCACGGTTCGATGACTCCGTTTTCGGGGTTTGGTACACCGTGACCCGTTTGCCTGTTTTCACGTCCCGCACACGGGCGACGGTACGGTTCACGCTAAGCACGCCCTTGTCGAAATCAATGTCGCACGGGCGTAAGGCGAGCGCCTCACCCTCCCGCAGGCCCGTCTCGTTCATCACGACGACCGCGAGCGCCGCATACGCGGGGAGCAGTTCCAGCAGGGCGTTCAACTGTTGTGTGGTGGGGCGTATGGGCACGTGCTTGCGCTTGTGCTTGCCGACACCGATAAGGCAGGGGTTGCGCGCTATGAGCGGCTCCCCGTTCTCGTCCCATGGTTGTGTCGCGGCGCTCGCCATGATCGCCCGCAACAGCTTGTACACGTGTTGGCGGCGTGCGTGTGTGTCGGCTTCCGCCCGCAGTGGTTTGAAGCCCGTGTACCATTCCTGCACGATGGCGGGTGTAATGGCCCGCATGGGCATGGCGCCGAAATAGGGCAGCAGATACCCATCTAGCGAGTTGCGGTATTCATCGCGGGTGCTGTCCTTGATCGGCAGGCCCTGCCGTGTGGTGCGCGTCGCCAACCATTGCGCAGCGTATTGGGCGAACGTGACCGTCTCGACATGGTGGGCTCGTTGTTTCACCTTGTCGGGCACCCATGTGCCGTTTTCGATGGCCTTGTGTGTGGTGATCTGCCATGCGCGCCCGTCCGTCTCCCGGTCGGGCGTGACCCATTTTTCGAGTTCCTTGGGTAGCTTCACGTCCGGGAAGCGTTCATAGGCCCACTGCGGCACGGGGTGTGTGAACACGAGGTAGGGGCGTCCCTTGCGTGTCTTGTGCTTGGGTTTCGACAGGCCGTTGGGGGCTCGTTTGGGTCGCCGCGTTCGCCGTGGTTCCCCCCTATGTTCGGTGTCGTTCATGGTTCCCCCCTATCTTGGGTGCCTGTTTGCGTGTCGGGGGTGTCGGGTTCCCCCCTAAGTTCCCCCCTATGTTACGCTTAAATACGCACGTTCACGCAACACTACGCGCCGAGGAAAGGAACGGAACCAAGCGCGAAAACCCTTGAAAACACTGGGAAACCGGCAACAAAAAAGGGTTCCGAGCAAAAAGCCCGAAACCCTGAAAGTGGAGCCGCGGGGAATTGAACCCCGGTCCGGTGACCGTACCCTCGTTCTTCTACGTGCGTAGTCTGCTGGCCACAGAGAGCAGTTTTTCGGCTCCCATCAATATCGCAGACAACAGATGGCGAGCCTAGCTACAGTACAAGTCCCTGTGTCACCCTGCAGTGCAATGACACAGGCAAGTCTTCTCAACGACGCTCAGCATCTCCCCGAAGACACGGGAGAGTGAACGGAGCGGCTGCTCGCTGGTTAAGTCCTGACGAAAAAATCAGGCAGCGAGAGCGAACTCAGTGCGGTTAGATTTAGCACTTATTTTTTTCACAGAGAACATCACGAGCGGACTCTGCATTCTCGGCACGCTTCACCGAAGCGAACAGATCACCGTCGAAACCGATCGGCCCCTTTTGAATTATCAAACTCGCCGGCGCAAAGCCGGACTCTTCAATATAGCATGCCCCACGCGCACATGCAAGATGCACAACGTGCCCGACACCCGCGCCCCACTGGGTGCGGGTATGAATAAAGTCGGTTCCATACGCACGTACACAGGAAGGCGAGAAGAGCGGCATGGCCACACGCAAACAGATCGCGGAACTCGCAGGGGTCTCACAGGCGACCGTCTCACGTCTGCTCAACGGCGACGCCAAGCTGCGCATCACCGCGCAGACACGACGCCGCATCATGCGCGCGGCCGCCCAGCTCGGCTACACCGCGTTCACGAGCCGCATGATCGCCGTGCTCAACGCGCCGCCGGAAATCAACGAGCTGCAGGACGCCTATTTCCAGTCGTTGCGCGAGGAACTGCACGCCGCCGCCGAAGAGCAGGGGTCGACGCTCGCGTTCTTCGCATCGATCGACGAGCTCATCGAGGCCGCTGACGAATACGACGGATTCATCGCCATAGGTCCCGCCACGTTCACACGTGAACAGCTTGGGCATCTGCGCCGCGCGTTGCCGTACGGCACGTTCGTCGACACGAACCCGGCCCCCGACTGGTTCGATTCGGTGCGCCCCGACCTAAGCCAGACCATGCTCGACGCCCTTGACGCACTGCAGGACGCCGGCCACACGCGTATCGGCTTCATCGGCGGCATCGGCGCAATCATGGGCCTGCACAACCAACCCGAGGACATCCGCACGCTTGCGTTCACCGACTGGAGCCGGCGTCTGCATCTGGACAACGACGCACTGATCTACGCCAGCGGCCCGTTCACCGTGGACAACGGCCGTGCGCTCGCCGAGCGCATGCTCGCACAGCACTCCCCCGACGCACTGCCCGACGCGCTTGTGGTGGCGTCTGACCCGATGGCCGTCGGCGTGCTGCAGGCGCTCGCCGCGGCCGGCGTGCGCGTGCCGCACGACATGGCCGTGGTGAGCGTCGACAATCTGCCGATCTGCCAATACACCGCACCCGCATTGAGCTCGTTCGACATCGACCGGCACGAGCTCGTGTACACCGCGCTTGAAACGCTCACCGACGCGATTGCGCGCGACCGGGGTACGCGCCGGCACATCCTCATCTCGACGAAGCTGGTATGCCGCGCGAGCTTCCAGCCGCCGCAACCGCAGTGAGCGATCTTGCGCACCTGATTCACACGAGGAGCATCGTCACATCGAGCGTCAGTTCGCGCGCGGCGTCGAGCTGGTAGCGGTCATGCACGGGCGCGCCCCACGAATCGTCGCCGCCGACGCCCATCTGCCCGGCGAGCATACGCAGGAACATGTGCCGTGGCTTCGGCAGCTCATCCTGATGCGTCGCCGCCTCCATCGTCAGCGTGTCGTACGGCAGCAGACTCAGCGCGAGATCCGTGCCGGGGCGTGTGGATTCGATGAGCAGGCCATGGCCGTCTTCGTCGGTGACGCGCGCCCAGCGCACATGCGCATGGTTGCCGGTCTCCTGCGGCACGAGGTACGGCTGCACATCGTCGAACGCGGTCGTGCGCCATGCGCCGACTTTCGCGCGGTCACGGTCGGCGTAGGTCTCCCAGGGGCCGGGGCCGTAGAACTCCAGCTGCGAGTAGCGCACGGGCAACGCCCATTCGAGGCCGAAGAGGGGCAGGCTCGTCGCGTCCGCCTCACCGGGCCATGTGGCCTCGACGTGCAGCCGCATCGCACTATCGACGCTGTAGCGCACCGGCACAGTGGTATGCGCGTCGTCCGCGAGCTCATACCAGTATTCGCCGGTGAGCTCGCCACGCTCTGGGTCCCATTCCACCTGCCCGATGCCGGTGATCACGCGCGCATAGCGCCCCGCGCCGAACCATTGCGCGCGGTCGAAGCCGCTGCTCGCGCCGCGGTCGTTGTCGGTCAGCGGCCGGAATGTGATGAGTCGCGGCACGCGGGACACCATCTCCCGCGCGCCGTCGCGCATCGAGACGATGCCGCCCTGCGTGCGCGACAACAGCATCTCACGCGACCCCAGCCGCATGCCGCCGTTCCAACGACCCAGCGTGACGCGCGCACCGGATTCCGCTGTGCCCGGGGTGTGCCATGCGGCGAGCGCACGCGCGTCGAGTGCGCGGGTGCACTGCCCCCAGGCGAGCTCATGGCCGGCCTCGGCCCACGCGGTGGTGCGCGTGAGCCGTTGGCTCACTTCGTAGACCACCTCATGCGTGTGCAGTGCGCTGTCACCGCTGGCCGGCAGCACGTCCTCGACCGGCGGGAACACGAGGTCGAGCGCGCGCGTCTCGCCGGCGGGCACGTCGAGTGTGCGCGCGGCGCTCCACACCTCACGCCCGTCGACGAGCATGCGCGCCACGAACACGCTGTCGCCCGTGCCGACAAAGGCATTGCCGTTGTGCACGAGCACGCGGTCGGGTTCCACGCTGATGCGCACAGGCGCATACTGCGCTTTCACTTCCTCGGCTTTCGCCGATGGCGTGCGGTCCGCGAACACGATGCCGTCGCCGCTGAAGTTCATGTCGCTTGGCCTGTCGCCGAAGTCACCGCCGTACGCGAGCCGCTCCGTGCCGTCGTCCAGCCGCTGCCACAACGCTTGGTCGATGAAATCCCAGATGAAGCCGCCTTGGTAGTGCGGATACCGCTCAAGGGCGGTGTATTCGCTCAGACCACCGAGCGAATTGCCCATCGCGTGCATGTATTCGCACGAGATGTACGGTTTGGTCGGGTTGTGCTCAAGGTAGTCGCGGATGTCGTCGGGCCGCGCGTACATGCGCGATTCGAAGTCGGAGATCGCGCTGTACGCCAGGTTCCACTGCACGCCCTCGTAATGCACAGGGCGCGTGGGGTCCCACGCGCGGCACCGCTCCCCCATCTGTTCGATCACCGTGCCCGCATACGACTCGTTGCCGAGCGACCACGCGACCACGCACGCATGGTTGCGGTCACGCACCACCATGCTCTGCACACGGTCCACGCATGCGGCAAGCCACATCGGGTCATCGCCGGGGATCGACTCACCGTCCGTCACGTCACCGGGCAGATTCCAGCTGCCATGCGTCTCCAGATTGGCTTCGTCGATCATGTAGATGCCGTATTCGTCGCACAGTTCGAGCCAACGGGTCTGGTTCGGGTAGTGCGAGGTGCGCACCGCGTTGATGTTGTGCCGTTTCATGAAGCGCACATCCCACAGCATGTCCTCTTCCGTGACGCTGCGGCCATACCGTGCGTCGAATTCGTGGCGGTTGACGCCGCGCAGCACGACCCGCTCGCCGTTGACGGTGAAGATGCCGCGTTCGATCTCGACACGGCGGAATCCAACCACCGCGCTTGAGATTTCGACCGGTTGCCCATCGGCGTCATACACCAGCACGTCGACGCGGTACCGGTTCGGCTCTTCGGCGCTCCATGCGCGCACGTCGGCGATCGCGGCGCGCACACGCAGCACCGTGTCATCAGCCGAGGCCGATTGCCGTTCCGCATCCAGCGTCGCCTCCCACAACGGCGTGGCCGCCTCGTCGTCCACCGCGCATACGCGCACATCGGCGCTGTGTGCGGTGGCGTCGCCTTCAAGCGCAAGCCGAAGGTCGAGCACGCCGCACTGCGCCGCGACATCCCAGTCGGCGGTCGCCTGCATGTCGCGCACATGCACACACGGGCGCACATCGAGGCGCACGCCTCGGAACAGTCCATGGAACCGCCAGCAGTCCTGGTCTTCCAGCCAACTCGCGCTCGAGTACTGGAAGCATGCGACGGCGAGCGTATTGCCCTCCTCGCGCAGCGCGTCGGTCACGTCGAATTCGCTCGGCGTGTACGAATCCTCCGCATAGCCGACGAATGCGCCATTGAGCCACACGTAGATCGCGGTCGCCGCGCCGTCGAACGTCAACGAGACCCGTTCGCCCGCGCTCAACGCCTTCCGCACACGCGGATCGGCGTCGAACGTCCGGCGGTACAGCGCCACGAGATTGTCGTCGGGCACATGCGGCGCCTGCGGCTGCTCATGACCATCCCAGGGGTACTGGATGTTCACGTATTGCGGGCGCATGAGCCCCTGCGTCTCCAGGCAGCCGGGGACCTCCACATCCATATAGCCGCATTCGTCGAAGCAATCCGACGCGAAGGCCGGGGGGATGTGCACGGTCTGCCATCGCTCGCTCGTGCTTTCCATCGGAAGCCGATCGAGGTGCGACGGCACGACCCGCGCACGCCACACGCCATCGAGCGACTGCCGCAACGCACCGGACGCGCCGTCGACGCTCATATGATCGGTGTGCGCGGGCAGCCGGTTGACCGCGAAGACCCTTGGATCGTCGAGCCAATGCACGCTTGGCTGTCTCCGTGCCCCATGCCCTTCCTCAGAAGGGCGTTGCGGCTCTCCCGCCACCGCCCGCCCACGGACGGCGTTGCACGGGTCCGTCCCGCATCGCATACCGGTGTGCGCCCTGTTGTCTGACTGTGCCATGATCCGCTCCTCGCTGTAGCTCCGTCGCTTGCATGCCTGGCCGGTGGCGCCGACCCGAACATGGTTTCCTTGCCCAATCGATAGTAAACTATTTACCGTACAAGAACAACGTCCGTCGTTCCAGTAGCGCAATTCTTCATACATCTCCACCCACACACCGCCCACGGTACACCCTCAAGAACCCTAACATCACAGCGGTTCTACATAAATCAAGACTGTGCCAAAATTAGTCACCCCATTTCAACAATAAGTAAATAAGTTTACCGGATATGATAAATTACTCTACGAACACAGATCACCGTTGATCACACCCTACGGAGGATGACATGACCACAGCATCACCCCGGCCGGCATCGAAGCCAGCCACACCCAACCACGTCAGGAACACAAGGAGCATGAGGCAACGCGTCGCGTTCGCGTTCGGCAACCTCGGGCAGGCGGCGTTCTACAACGCGATGAGCACATTCTTCATGACCTACACCACGACCGCCTTGTTCGCGCGCACGGACAAAGCGGTCGCCGCACGCATGATCGCCCTGATCACCTCGCTCGTCGTGGCGATCCGCATTGCCGAGATCTTCCTCGACCCCCTGCTCGGCAACATCGTCGACAACACGCGCACACGCTGGGGCCGGTTCCGCGTCTGGCAGTTCATCGGCGGCATTGTGCCGTCCGCGCTGCTCATCGTCGTGTTCACCGGCGTCTTCGGGCTCGTGAATGTCAGCACCACATGGTTCATCGCGGCGTTCATCGTCACCTTCATCCTGCTCGACGTGTTCTATTCCGCGCGGGACATCTCGTATTGGGGCATGATCCCCGCGCTCTCGAGCGATTCGCATGAGCGCGGCGTCTACACATCACTCGGTACGCTCACCGGCTCGCTCGGCTACAACGGCGTCACCGTCATCGTCATCCCGATCGTCAGCTATTTCACCTTCCGCTTCACCGGCGAGCACGCCCAAGGGCAGCCCGGTTGGACCGCATTCGCGGTCATCATCGCACTGTTCGGCCTGCTCACCGCATGGACCGTGGCGTTCGGCACACGCGAACAGCACAACGAACTGCGCGGCGGCGACGAACACTGCAAGCCATTGGACGCGTTCAAGGCGATCGGCCACAACGACCAGCTGCTGTGGATGGCATTGAGCTACCTGCTGTATGCGGTGGCCAACGTGGCGACGACCGGCGTGCTGTTCTACCAGTTCACCTATGTGCTCGGCATGCCGGAGCAGTTCGCGCTCGCCGGCGTGATCCCCGTGGTCACCGGCCTGCTCACGACCCCGCTCTACCCGTTGCTCAACCGTGTGGTTCCGCGCCGGTGGCTGTTCACGGGAGGCATGGCCCTGATGATCGCCGGCTATGCGATGTTCATCGCCGCACCACGCAACCTCGCGGTCGTGCTCATCGCGCTCGTGCTGTTCTATCTGCCCGCGCAGACGATCCAGATGACGGCGATCCTGACGATGACCGACTCGATTGAATACGGGCAGCTCAAGACAGGGCGGCGCAACGAGGCCGTGACGCTCAGCGTGCGCCCGATGCTCGACAAGATCGCCGGCGCGTTCTCAAATGGCATCGTCGGATTCGTCGCCGTGGCCGCGGGCATGGTCGGGTCGGCGTCCGCCGGCGACATGACCGCAGGCAACATCCACACCTTCACCACATGGGCATACATCGTGCCTTCCGCGGGCATTGTGCTGAGCCTCGTGGTGTTCCTGGCCCGTGTGCGAATCGACGAGAAGCGCCATGCGCGGATCGTCGAACAGCTCGAGGCGCGCCTCGCCGACACCACGCGGTAGGCGGCGCCCCCTCGGATCACTTGATGATCGGGCGCGCCGTGGCGGAGACGTTGATCTGCTTCTTGTCGCCGATCACGTTCGGGTCGTTCATGATCTTGTCGACAATGGCCATCTTGAGCTTCAAGTCCGAATCGTCACCCCACACGATGCTGATGCCGTTGTCGAGCTGCGTCATGATCGAATCCTGCGTGTTCGCCTGCACCTTGACGATGGCGTTGCGCATGGATTCAGGCAATGCGTCGAGGATCACGAGCGCCGACTGCACCGCGCGCCGGCTGAGCGCCTTGCCGACATTGTCCACTTCGATGACCGGGATGCCCTGCACGGATTGTGCTGCCCCGTTGACCGCGTTGAGTTTGCGCGCCTTGCTGTCGACCGCCGTCATGGTGCTTCCCGACGGCTCCTTGAGCATGGCGGCCGGCCGTTGCGCGGTGACCGAAACATGCAGGCCGTTGGGGAATTTCTTCTCAGCAGTGGCCGACGAGACGCCCGGGATCTGCGAAAGCTGCTGCTCGACCGCGCCGTCGGAGACCACAAGCAATGATTTGCCCGCCTGCCGCTTGGCAATCGCCATGATCTGCTCGTTGCTCACCCATTCGTTCGCGCCCGACGCGCTGATGTTGTTGGGTTCCAACCGCAATACCGGCGAAAAGAAGAGCAGCCAGACAAGCGCAATCACCGCGGCCATCGCGGCACACACCACAGCCACACGTGCGGCGATGCGCCGCGTGTTGGCCTTCCGCTGCTCCTTCTGACGCGCCGCGAAGTCCACGACCTTGGGCCGTGTGGCCACGCCGATTGTACCCGCCGTCTCCTGCAGTGTCTTCGCCACCACATCCTCGCTCGGCAGGTTGTTCGCGTCCACGAACGCACCCGGACTCGTCGCCCCGGTGCGTTCCTCGACGATGCGCGGTTTCTTGACCTGCGCGCGCGCTTGCTTCGCCGACCGCCGGCGCGCCACGGCGTCGCCGGCCGCGGCGAACACCGAGCGCACGGATCCGCGCCTCTTGCGGGGCTGTGATGCCGCCATCGACTGTTCCGCATGGCTGGCTGCGACGGTGTCGATGTCCACCGCCGCGTGTGGCGTGTGTACGGCGCCGGAAGCCACCGACCGGGCGGTGCGCCCGGACTCGTGCGCGGTATGCGTGCCCGATGACGCGCTGCGCGCCACCCTGCGGCTGCCGGATGGCGCGCCATTGCGCGAACTCGCCGATCGCGCGACACGCTTGGCGGGCACGGCATGGCCCGAACGTGTGGAACGTGCCGGCTTGTCGGGGGTCTCACCGGACGGTGAGGAGCTGACGGAACGGCCGGCCATCATGCATCCTTGCCATGGTGCGCTTCGAGCACATGCACAATGACCGGGCCCATTGTGGTGATGTCCCCGGCGCCGACGGTGAAGATGACGTCGCCCGGCTTGGCGCGCATCGCCACCATCTGCGCGGCCGTGGCCATGTCCTCCACCACGTCGATCGGTGTGGCACCTTCCGCGGCGGCGTCGGCGATCGTGTGTGCATCGACGCCCGGGAAGTCCTCCTGCCGTTCACGCGCCGGGAATACGCCCGTCACGATCACGTCGTCCGCTTTGGCGAGCGCCTGCGCGAATTGCGGTGCAAAGAACTTGGTGCGTGAAAACAGGTGCGGCTGGAACAGCACATGAATCGTGGCATCGGGGTAACGCCGGCGCGCCGCGTCGAGCAATGCGCCGATCTCGGTCGGGTGGTGCGCGTAGTCGTCGACGACCGTGACTCCGCCCACGGTGCCGCGGATCTGGAACCGGCGCGCCGCACCCAGGAATGTCGACGCGGCGCGCGCGGCGTCCTGGGCAGGCATGCCGAGTTCAATCGCCGCGAGGATCGCCGCCGTGGCGTTGCGCGCGTTGTGCAGACCCGGCACGGCGAGTGTGACCGGCAGCACCAGTTCTTCGCCCGCCACTGCAGCGGGGATGTCGAGCGTGAACTGCTCGCTGCCGCTACCCGCATGCTCCTGTTCGGCAACGATGTGCACGTATTGTGCGCCGTTCAGATCGCCCAATGCGCTGCGTTCGCTCGTGCCGTAGGCGATGGCGCGTGCACCGTCCGCCGGGTCGAGTGCGCGCAGCACGGCGAGCGCACTGCTGTCGTCGGCGCACACAATAACGTGGTCCAACGCGTGGCTCATATGCTCGACGAACGCGCGCTGGTAGTGTGCCTCGTCGCCGTAGTGGTCGAGATGGTCGGCCTCGGCGTTCGTCACGATGGCGATGGCTGGGCGGTATTTGCCGAAACTGCCGTCGGATTCGTCCGCCTCCGCCACAAGCACGTCTCCCATGCCGGCATGGCCGCCGTCGAGCACGGTGCCGTCCGGGCCTTGGACCGATCCGCCGATGGCGTAGCTCGGGTCGGCGAGCGCACCTTCACCGCCATGGAGCAGGATGTGCGCGAGCATCGAGCTTGTGGTGGTCTTGCCGTGCGCGCCGGCCACGGTCACGGCGCGTGTGCCGTGCATGAGCAGGGCGAGGATGTCACTGCGGTGCACGATGTGCGCGCCCTGTGCCTGCGCCTCCACGATTTCGGGATTGCTGGGCTTGATGGCGCTCGAGTAGACGACGACGCGCGCGTCATGCACATTTTCGGCGCGCTGCCCGATTTCGACAGGGATGCCGAGCGATTCGAGGCGGTCGGTCTTCGGGCCGCGCCGGCTGTCGGAACCGTCGACCGGCACATGGTGTTGGTGGAGCATCTCGGCGAGCACGCTCATGCCCGCTCCCCCGATGCCGATGAAATGGGTGCGGCCCAGATCGGCCACGGTCTGCTGCTCGTCGAACTGTGCGGTGGTGGGGTCGAGCGTCACCGTCTGTGCGTCATGCGTGCTACTCACGTGAACTCCTCAGTGTTGTGTCTGGTGTCTTGTGCGATTGTGCTGTCGTATTGCCTGCGGCGGGGTGTTCACCGGCACCAGCGCGCGTCGCCCGCGATGGTGAGGATGCGCTGCGCCATGCGGTCGGCGGCGTCGCGGATGCCGTATTGCCATGCGTTGTGGCCGTAGTCCTGCAAGGTCTGTGGGTCTGCGAGCAATTGCGGCACATGGGATTCGACCCATGCTGCGGTGAAGTCGCGGTCGTCCACGAGCAGGCCACCGCCCGCCTGGACCACTGGTTGCGCGTTGAACCGCTGTTCGCCGTTGCCGATCGGCAGCGGCACATAGACGGCGGGCAGGCCGAGTGCCGTCAGTTCGCTCACCGAACCGGCGCCCGAACGGCAGATGACCAGGTCGGCGCACCCGAAGGCCTTGTCGATGCGTTCGAGGTACTGCGCCACATGGTAGTCGCGTCCCGGTTGCGCGTCATCGCCGAGGCCGGTCAGCACCTGCTCCCCCGCATGCTGCGCCACGAGCTCGCGCACTTCGTCGATCTTTCCTTTGCCGGTCAGGTGCACGATCTGCGCGTCGCGCACGAGTGTGCCGGAAGCCTGGGCCACCGCCCGGTTGAGGCTGACCGCACCAAGCGAGCCGCCGGTCACCACGATGATCGGCCTGTCCGGGTCGAGCCCGAGTTCACGGGCGCTGTCGCGGCGCACCTGTGCACGGTCGGTTTGCATCCGCCCGGCCAGTTGCGCGATGGCGGGTCGCAATGGCAGGCCAACGCGTTCGACCTCGCCTTCGCCGCCGGCCCTGAGTCCGGTGCCGTCGTATGCAGTGCCGATGAACGTGGCCCATTTGGCGCCAAGCTTGTTGGCCATGCCGGCGCGCGCGTTCTGCTCGTGGATCACGATCGGCACACCCATGCGGTGCGCGGCCGCGTACGCCGGCGCCGAGGCGTAGCCGCCGAAGCCCACGACCACATCGATGTGCTCGTCCTCGATGAGCTGCCTGACCTTGGCTATCTCACGCTTCCATTTGAACGGGAACTGCAGGGCGGCTTTGTTGGGGCGCCGCGGGAACGGCACCTTCTCGATCGTTTCGAGACGGTAGCCTGCCTGCGGCACCAGATCCGCCTCAAGTCCCACCGCAGTGCCCAACGTGATGATCGACGCATCCTCCGGATCGCGCGCGGCGATCGCGTCAGCCACGGCAAGCAATGGGTTCACGTGCCCCGCCGTGCCGCCGCCGGCCAGCAGGATGTGCTTTGCTTCTGTGTTCATGGTGTTCCTTTGCATACGCCTGGAGTTGCGTTACGACCGTTGCCGTTCGGCCGCGATCTGCGGCTGTGAACGCATCATGCTCATCGACGCACCCGCCGCCGCCAAACATAGGATAAGTGATGAACCACCCGCCGACACGAACGGCAACGGCACGCCCATGACCGGCAGGATGCCCACGACAACGGCTATGTTCACAAGCGCCTGCCCCACAATCCACACCGTGAAGCACAACAGCGCCATGGATGTGTAGCGGTTCGGCGTGCGCAGCGCCACGACGATCATGCACCATGCGATCACCGCGAACAGCACGAGCACGAGCACGGCGCCTACGAACCCGGTCTCTTCGCCGATGATCGCGTAGATGAAGTCGTTGTGCGCCTCGGGCAGGTAGTTCCACTTCTCACGTGAATTGCCCAGACCCACGCCTAGGAACCCGCCGGAGGCCAACGCGTATTTGGCGTGTGTGGCCTGGTAGCAGGCGTCCTGCATGTCGCTCGCCGAGCACCCCTGGTACGTGGCCAGGATGCGGCGCATGCGGTTGGGGCTCATGATCGCAAACAGCACACAGGCCCCGGCCAGCCCCACGGCGAGCGCGCCGAGCCATTTGCGCGGGAAATCGCTGAAGCAGAACGCCACAAGGCCGATGAACACCAGAATCATCGTGGTGCCGAGGTCCCTGCCCGCCAACACCAATACGAGCAGAGCGCCGTATGTGCCGAACGTCCACAGATAATCCTTGATATGCGTCGGAGCGCCCCGCTCATGGCGTTTGCCGACTTCGACAAGCAGCTTGGGCAGCGTGATGCACAGCACGAACTTGACCAGCTCGGCGGGCTGGAACGTGGCGAAGCCAAGGTTGATCCACCCCTTGTTGCCGTTGACCTCAACACCCAATGGGGTCAACGTGAGGAATTGCATGAAGCCCGCCATGGCCACGAGTGGCGTGCAGAGCTTGGCATACACACGGTATGGCAGCGCCAAGGCGACCGCAAAGGCCACGAGGCCGATGATGCAGAACTTCGCTTGGTCCAAGGCCTGACTCCATGGTGTGGCGCCCACCGCCACCATGCTCACCGAGGAGCTCGAGAACACCATGACCAGGCCGAATACCATGAGCATGAACACACAGAGGGCGAATCCGTGGTAGCACCAGATCGGATTGAGCAGCATGCGCCAGCCCCGGTAGGCCGAAAAATCGGCGGCATGCCCTTGGGGCTGCGCGCTGCGCGCCGCCGGCGCATCGTGCGCGGCGGCGCTCTGGCTCGCTCTCGTGCGGACCGTGTATTGCCGTGGTGTCGTGCTGGCGCCCCGCGAGGACGCGGAGCGCGCTTTGCGCTCAGGCTGCGGCATGATCATCCACCCAACGCCGAGATTCGCTGGCAAATTGGTCACCGCGGTCGGCGTACGACATGAACTGGTCCATCGAGGCGCACGCCGGCGCAAGCAGCACCACGTTGCCCGGCTCCGCGAGCGCGGCAGCCGCGTCCACCGCACGCCGCATCACCGACCCGGCGCCGGCAGGATCGATCACAGTGAGCGGCACGTCGGGGGCACAAGTGCGGAATGCCTCGAGCATCGGCTCCTGGTCCACGCCGATGATCACAGCTGCCTTCATGCGGTCGTGTTCCTGCGCCACGAGCTCCTCGAAGCGTCCGCCCTTGGCGAGGCCGCCGGCGATCCACACCACGCTGGACGGGGCGAAGCTCTTGAGTGAGGCCTGTGCGGCGAGGGCGTTCGTGGCCTTGGAATCGTCCACGAAGCGCACCGTCGCACCGTCGGTCGTCAACCGCGCGACCTCCTCGATGCGGTGGCCGCCGGGCTTGAAGTCCTGCAATGCCTTCACCGCCACGGCGTGGTCCACGTCCATCGCATACATCAGGATCAGCGCGGTCAGCGCGTCGGCGAGCAGATGCGGGTAGACCGTGCCATCGGGCTCGGTCAGATGCGCGAAGTCGGCGACGCGTGCGATGCGGGTCTCCTCACCCACTTCACCACCGGCGATGCCGCTCATATCCACGATCCACCCGTCGCGCACACCGATCTGCCCGGCCTGCGGTTCGGCGAGCGTAAACCCCACATGCACGCAGCCTTCGGCGGCATGTGCCTCGGAGGCGAGCTCGGTGACGCGCGCGTCCTGCGCATTGTAGGCGATGACGCGGCGCGCGCCGTCGTAGACCTTCGATTTGTCTTCGGCATAGCGCTCAAGGCCGCCGTGCCAATCGAGGTGGTCGGCGCCGATGTTCGTGATCGCGGCCCCGGCCAAGGCGAGTGAATAGGTGAAATGCAGCTGGAACGAGCTCAGCTCGACGCACAGCACGTCGTTCGCGGGGTCGAGCGCGGCCTGCGAGACCGCTTTGCCGATGTTGCCGACGGCCGGCGCCTGCAACCCGCAGGCCGTGAGCATGACCGATACCATCTCAGTGGTGGAAGTCTTGCCGTTCGTGCCGGTGATGCCGATCCACGGTGCCGGCTCGCCCGTGCGCGCGTTGTCCACACGCAGCAGCCACGCGAGTTCGACCTCGCTGATCACCGGAATGCCGCGCTTGCGCGCCTCGACGATGAACGGCGTGCGCGGGGTGAAGACCGGCGACGTGCACACGAGGTCCACGTCGTCCCACACGATGTCGTCAAAGGAGCGCAGGTCGGCGTCTTCCTTGCGTTCATCGACGCTGATCACGCGCGCCGCGCGATCACGCAGAATATCCACCATGCTCTGCCCGGAGATGCCCAAGCCCGCCACTACGACTGTGCTGCTGTTGAGATCCATGTCTCGTCCTTTCCCTGACGTTGCCGATGCCGCTTATGGTCGCACCTCCGGTCACAGCCCCGAGCGCACGACCCAGTCCGTGTAGAAGATCATGAGGCCGATGATCACGAACATGAGCTCGACCATCCAGAACCGCACGACGACCTTGCCTTCCGTCCACCCGCACAATTCAAAGTGGTGGTGGATCGGCGCCATTTTGAACACGCGCTTGTGCGTCATCTTGAAATACCCGACCTGGATGATGTCGCTGAGCGTCTCGATCACGAAGAGGCCGCCGAGGATGATGGCGAGGAATTCAGTGTGCGTGGCGATCGACATGGCCGCGAACAGGCCTCCGAGGGCAAGCGAGCCGGTATCGCCCATGAAGATCGACGCCGGGTTGCAGTTGTACCACAGGAATCCTAGGCATGCCACGGCCGCGCAGCATGCGATGACCGTCAGGTCGAAGGGGTCGGACACCGCATAGGTGAAGCCGGGGTGGCCCGATCCGCGCAGGTGGTAGCTTTCCCAGAACGCGATGATGCCGTAGCCGGCGAACGCGACCATCGAGGACCCCGCGCACAGGCCGTCGAGGCCGTCGGTCAGGTTGACGGCGTTCGTCCACGCCGCCATCAGGAAGTTCACCCAGATCACGAACAGCACGATGGCGAGGAACCGGCCGGCGAAGTCAAAGCTCAGGAACGGCGTCTCGATGAAGCTCATGCCTGCCTGCGCGCTCGGGAACCCGGATTTGGTGGGCAGCATGAGCGCGAGCACCGCGTAGATCGTGGCCAGGATGAACTGGCCGATGAATTTGCCTTTGACGGTGAGTCCCTCGTTCTGCTTCTTGCGCACTTTCGCGAAGTCGTCGATGAAGCCGAGCAGGCCCATCGAGGCCATCGCGAACAGGGTGAGGACCGCGGACCACGACGGCACGATGTGCTGGCTGCAATACCGGTACAACGCACTGGCGCCCCAGCCGAGCAGCACCGCGAGCACGATGACGACGCCGCCGAGCGTCGGCGTGCCGCGCTTGACCTGGTGCGACTGCGGGCCGTCCTGCCGGATGTATTGGCCGTAGTGCAGTTTGTGCACCACGCGAATGAGCGTTGGCGTTCCGATCATCGTGATGACGAGGGAAACCACTATTCCAATGATGAGCGCTATCACCTTACGGTTCTCCTATTCGTTGTGGGCGCGCGTGGCGGCACGCCGCATCGCGCGCCGTTACGCGCGTTCCTCGTTCCAGCGGGTGGCGAGTGAGCTCAGGCCCGAGGCATGCGACCCTTTGAGCAGCACGACCATGCCTTCATGTGCGCGTCCCAGATCGCGCACAATGCCGTCTGCCTCGTCGATGGTGTCCACGCAGAACACGGCGTCTGCGTCCATCGCGGTGCGCGCGCCTTCGGCGAGGTCGTGCGCCAGTGCGTTGAGGTGCGGGTCATTCCCGCCACCGACCGCGATGACCGCGTCGGCCCCGTTGCGGGCGGCGTAGGCGCCGATGTCATGGTGGGCCTGTGCCTCGTCACCGCCGAGTTCGAGCATGGCGCCGAGCACGGCCACGCGGGTGGGCTGCGCGGCGTCGCCGGCGTGCCATGCCATCATGCCGTCGATGCCGGCGCGCATCGAATCGGGGTTCGCGTTGAACGAATCGTCGATGAGCGTGAACCGCACATCGCCTTCCTGCACCACGCTCACTGCCATGCGGTGCGCGCTGATCGCATGCACCGAGTTGAGCACGGCGGCGATGTGCTCGAGCGGCATGCCCTCCAGGCGCGCCACGCTCGCGGCTGCGAGGGCGTTCATGATGTTGTGCCGTCCGGTGATGCCGAGTTTCACACGCTGTTCCACACCGGCTTCGCTGACGAGCGTGAACACCGGGTGCCCCAGATCGTCGAGGCTGATGTCGTCCGCGGCCACATAGCCGTCGTGCTCATGCACCTGCGCGTGCTCGATACCGAACCACACCACCTTGCCCGGCGCGATGTCCTGCATGCGGGTCACGCGGGCGTCATCGGCGTTGAGCACCGTCACGCCGTCGTTGAGCAATCCGCGCACGATCTCGCTTTTCGCCTGTGCGATGTGCTCGACCGAGCCGAATTCACCCAGATGCGCCACGCCCACCTTCAGCACAATGGCGATGTCGGGTGGCGCGATCGTCGTCAGATGCGCGATCTCACCAAGGTGGTTGGCGCCCATCTCCGCCACCAGATAGCGGGTATGCTCGTCCACTTCGAGCGCGGTGAGCGGCAGGCCTATCTCGTTGTTGAACGAGCCGACCGGTGCCACGGTCTCACCGAGGGTGGAGAGCAACGCCTTCAACAGGTCCTTCGTCGTCGTCTTGCCCACCGAGCCAGTGATGCCAATGATCGTGAAGGGAGTGGCCTCGTTGCGACGCATCCGCAGGTTCGCCTTGGCGAGCTCGCCCAACGCGGCCACACCGTCTTTCACGATGATCTGCGCGATGCCGGCGTCTGGCACGGCATGCTGTACCAGCGCCGCCACGGCGCCGTTGTGCGCGGCCGCGTCCACGTAATCATGGCCGTCCACATGCTCGCCCGCGATCGCGACGAACAGCGAGCCGGGCTGCGCGAGCCGCGAATCGGTGACCGCCGAAGTGACCTCGGTCCCTTCGTCCATGGCGGCACCGGGTGCTGCATGGCCGTCTACACTGGCCATGACCTGCCGCAACGTCATCTTCATCATATGCATTCTCCTTGCACTGCGCGGTATGGAACCGCCGGTTCAGTTCAGCTCCCTCGACACGCGCAACGCGCTGCGGATGCTGCTTTTGCGGATGCCGGCCGCAAGCACCATCGCGATGGCGAGCGACAGCGGTCGCGAAGGCCCGGTGCCCAGGTCGGCCTGGATCGCCATCATGTCGGTCTCATCGGTGCGCACGGCCACATGCGTGTTGTCATCCAGCACGCAGCCATACCGTTCACACACCGGTGCGAGCGCCTGTTCCACATCCGTGTTGCGCGTCTCGCCGTCATAGCCGATCACGTCGACCCCCACGCTTTCGAGCGAGCCGGCGGCGAGCGTCTCGTCGTCAAGCGCGATGATGACCGCCGCCACGCCGTCTTCCACACACACCGACAACACGCGCTGCACCGAGAAGGTGTCAACCGGGTAGGTCAGATCGAGGAACCGTTCGAGCGATTGCGAATCGCCCTTGCAGAGGGTGCCCACCGGGTTGCCTAGCATATGCAGGAACTGCGCGATCGCATCCACGTCTTCGCGCAGGCGCTCGTTGCTGGCGCCCGCGACCGCGAACACGGCAATCGATTCGGAGGGCATGCCTGCGATGCTCGCGGCGAGTTCGCCGATCTGCTGCGGCGTGGGGTCGGCGAACAGGATCGGGATCTGCTGGTCGTCGATCGCGTTGCGCATGGAGGTGGGCAGCAGCATCGCGTAGGCGCCTCGCTGCACGGCGAGCGCCACACGTGCCTTTTCGATGCGCCCGCTGGGGATGAACAACGCCCCGGGCGTCACCGATTCCACGTCGTTGGCGAGCGATGTCACGGTCACGTCGCGTGCGAAGCCGGGCACGAGCGAGAACCCGTAGCGGTCCTCGAGCATGCCCAGCGTCAGACGCTGTGACGTCGTTTCACTGATTGCGCTCATCGTTGCTCCTCTTGTTGGGTGGTCGTCATCTGCTGTTCGCTCACCATTCCACCGGAATCGCGTTCTTGCGTTGCGGGGAGTTCGGCACTTCGTATTTCTGCATCAGGAATTCGCCGATCTGCGCGAACACCGGGCCCGCCGTCAGACCACCATAGCTGCCCTCCGGGTCCTTGAGCACCACGGTCACCACGAACCGGGGGTTGTCGGCGGGGATGATCGCGGAGTAATCGCTGATGAGCGAGCTCAGCTTGCCGTCGGGGCCGGCCACTTCGGCGGTGCCGGACTTGGAGGCCACACGATAGCCTTTCACGCCGGCGAACCCTTGCGAGGAATAGTGTTCCGACACGGATTCCATCGCGTTGAGGATCTGCTTGGAGGCCTCTTGGTCGATCACGCGCGTGGATTCCTTCTGTTCGGGCGTGGTGCTTTTGCCGTCGGGGGTGGTGATGGATTTGATGATCGACTGCGGCTTGAGCACGCCTTGGTTGGCGATGACCGCGATCGCGTTCGTCATCTGCAGCGCGTTGACGGTGTAGCCTTGGCCGAAGAGCACGGTGTTGCGCGTACGGCCGTCCCATGTCTGCGGCTGGGTGAGCAGGCCCTGCGATTCGCCCGGCAGGTTGAGGCCGCTCGGCTGGCCGATGCCGAATTTGGTCAGGTATTCGTAGCGCTTCTGGTCCGAGAACGAATCGGAGGCGAGGATTGTGCCGATGTTCGAGGATTGCTCGAGCACGCCGGCGAGCGTCCAGCGCTCGGCGCCGTGGTTGAACGAATCCTTGTAGGTCTGCCCGTCGAGCGTCAGCGAATCGGGCACGGTGAATTTGTCGGACATCTGGTGCAGGTGCTCCTGCACGAGCCCCGACATGGTGAAGACCTTGCCCACGGACCCCGGTTCGAAGGTCTGGCTTACCGAACGCGCTACATTGAGTTTGGCGTCGTCGCTGCCGGCTTCGATCTGGTCGGTGTCGGCGAGCGCCAGGATCTGCCCGCTCTGCACGTCCTGCACCACGGCGATGCCCCACGCCGCCTTGTATTTCGCTTGGCTGTCCTTGAGGATCCGCTCCACGCGCCACTGGATGTCGCGGTCGATCGTCAGCTGCACATCCGCGCCATCCACCGTGTCCTTCGCATCGGTCATCGTGCCGGGGATCTCTTCACCGCCGTTGCCCTGCTGGTAGATCTGGTAGCCGTCGGTGCCGGTCAGTGTCTTGTCCTCGATCTGCTCGATGCCGGCAACGCCCTTGCCCGCGTCATCCACGCCGCCGAGCAGCGCGCCCATGAGGGTGCCGTTCGTGTAGATGCGCTCGTTGCTCAGTTCGCCATACACGATGCCGCCCAGATGCAGGTCGGCGATCTTGCGCTTGACTTCGGGCGTCACGTCTTTTTTGAGGATCGCGTACTGGCCGGTGCCCGAAAGCTTGCCGCCAAGTTCGGCCGCGTTCATGCCGAGCACCGGTGCGAGCAATTGCGCCACGGCGGCCACACCGGTCGTCTGCAACGGTTTGCCGTCGATCTCATGGCAATAGCCGCGTGTGCGCGTGGTGCATGTGGTGGGCTCGAAATCCTGTGCCGCCTCCGGATTGCCGATGATCGTGTAGCGTTCCACGCTTTGCGCGAGCACCGCCCCGTTCGCGTCGGTGATCTTGCCGCGTTTGGCGCTTAGCACCGCTTTGACTGTGCGGTTCTGCGTGGCGGCCTGTGCGGTGCTCGCGCCGTCGATCAATTGGATGCGCACCAATTGCCCAATGCACAGCAGCGCCACGAGCAGCATGACGATGCCCATGATCGAAGCCTGCTTGACGCGCCGGGAAAGTCGGGACCAGGAGAACGAACGCATCACTGTGCCCCTTCCCCGGCGGGCTGGTAGCCCTGCAGGTCGATCGACAACGACCCCTTGGCGGGTTCCATGTTCATCTTCTGCGCGCGTTCGGGCAACGTGGCTTCCAATTGCGCAAGCCTGGCCTGATTGTCTTCCACGTCCTGCTGCAGCATCGTGATGTGCTGCTCGATGCGCGAGGCCTCGAACGAGTTGGAGCTCATCTGCGTGCGCAACAGAAGCGCGCCCAGCAGGCATGTGCCCAGGAACACGACGGCCACCACGATATGCACAAGCGGCGTGGACCGTGATTTTGTCCACGCCCAGAACGCTGCCAATCCGCGTTTCGCGGACCCGTTGGCGCTGCGGTTCGACACCACATGCAGCTGAGGGCGCTGTGTGCTGCGCGCCTCATGGCTTTGGCGCCCGGCCGGCGCCGCGTTCGAACGTGTGGAACGTGCTGCGGATCCCATGGATCAACCCCTCTTTCCCCGGCGGCGCCCAGTGGCGCCATGGCGTGCCCCCGCGCGCTGCATGGAACCGTCCGCCTCGTGCTCAAACCGCCGGCGCCAACGCTGCGGCACCGGACGGACCAATTCGACGGCGCGAAGACGCACCGAAGCGGCACGCGGATTGCGCTCGCGCTCCTCGTCGTCGGCCATCACCGCGCCCTTGGTGAGCGGCGCGAAGAACGGCTGCATGTCGTCTGGAACAACAGGCATATCAGCAGGCGCATCCACCCGGGTGCCCTGCATCATGAACGATTTGACCGTCTTGTCTTCGAGCGAATGGTACGACTCCACCACAAGCCTGCCACCCACCGCAAGCCGGTTGGCGATCTGCGGCAGTGTGCGCGCGAGCTTCTCCAGTTCGCCGTTCACCTCGATGCGCAACGCCTGGAACACGCGCTTGGCGGGGTTGCCGCTGCCGCGGTGAGCCTGCGGAATCACGCGGTCCACAAGCGCGGTCAACTGCCGCGAACTCGTGAGCGGTTCGTCCGCGCGCGAGCGCACGATCTCCTGGGCGATCTGGCGCGCAAAGCGCTCTTCGCCATACGCTTTGAAGATGCGGGTCAACGCAGCGGCGTCGTAGCGTTCGAGCACCATCTGCGCGGTCAGCGGCTGCGAGACGTCCATGCGCATGTCGAGCGGGGCGTCGTGTGCGTACGAAAAGCCGCGCTCGCGCTCGTCGATCTGCAGGCTCGAGAGCCCCAGGTCCATGAACACGGCCTGCACGGTGTCGATACCTCGCTCCTCGAGCACGCGCGAGAAGTCGTCGAACGCCGCGTGCACGGGGATGAACCGGCCACCCAGCCCCTCCTGTTCGACGCGCGCGGTGGCCATGTGCAGCGCCTCGATGTCGCGGTCGATGCCGATCAGGCGCGCCTGCGGGGCGGCTTTGAGGAACGCGATGCTGTGGCCGGCGAGTCCAAGCGTGCAGTCGACGGCGAGCGCGCCCGGCGTGCGCAATGCGGGCGCGACGAGGCCCACGCACTGCTCGAGCAGCACGGGCTGGTGAATGTGCGCGTAATCCGTCATCTACCACTCCAGTTCCGGCAATACGTCGGATGTGATGTCCGCATAACCCTGTTCATGTGCGGTCAGGTAATCCTCCCACGCCTGCTTGTTCCAAATCTCGGCCCGTGTGCCAACGCCGATGATGACGATCTCGTCGCCAAGGCCGGCATAGTCGCGCAGCATCTGCGGAATCAGCACGCGTCCCTGCTTGTCGGGGTCCTGGTCAACCGCGCCCGACAGGAACATGCGCAGGTATTCTCGTGCGGCCCTGCTGCCCATCGACGTCTTCTGCATCTGCATGGCGATGCGCCGGAACTCCCGTTGGGGCAAGACGTACACGCAGCGCTCCTGGCCGCGGGCCATGACCATGCCGCGGCCCAGCTGCGCACGCATTTTTGCCGGCAACGCCACACGCCCTTTGGCGTCGATCTTGGGGGTGTATGTGCCCAAAAGCATCGGTGGCATCTCCAGCGACATCGGATCGGGGGCGGGCTCGTCAGTCGATGGCAACTGTGCATCGGTCAGGCTTGCCATCAGTCACCTCCGAACCGCACCTCAATATGTCCGCATCTGCCTTCAGGTACCCACTTTACCCCACCGCTCACCTAAAATCCCCACCCGCCGCCAAAACACGCCGTCGGCGTGACCACCATGCACCGTTTCCACACGATGTGGCGCTCGTAGCCGCCGTTTGCTACGCTTGTGTGGCTCAAGTTTCAGACAGGGGACCAACGTTCAAATGTCACAGTATTCAGCACAGTTGCAGGAAGAGCAGCGCATGACGGACCGCGCATACGCGCGCCTTGACACGCTGCGTGCGCAGGCAAGGGAGCGGTTGAGCGACGTGCGTGCCGCTGGGTCGCACGGTTCGCCCACGCAGCGCACCGAGCGTGACTCCTTCGCCACGATGTATGAGGACCGTCTGGCGCAATTGCGCGCCGTCGAGGACCGCCTCGTGTTCGGCAGGATCGACAACACCGCGGGCGAACGGCGGTACATCGGGCGCATCGGCCTTTCCGACGAACGGCACGAGCCGATCCTCACCGACTGGCGCGCCGAGGCCGCGCGCCCGTTCTATGAGGCCACGCCGTCACACCACGGCGACATCGTGATGCGCCGCCACATCACACTGCATTTCCGCACCGTGGCCGGCATCGAAGACGAGGTGCTCGACGTGCATTCGGCGCATGTGAACACGGCGAGCGAGCAGGGCACGCTGACCGGCGAAGGCGCGCTGCTGGCGTCGCTGGGCTCGCGACGCACCGGCAAGATGACCGACATCGTGGCCACAATCCAGGCCGAGCAGGACCGGATCATCCGCACCGATCTCGCCGGCGCCCTCGTGGTGCAGGGCGGCCCCGGCACCGGCAAGACGGCCGTGGCGCTGCACCGCGCCGCCTACCTGCTGTACACGCACCGCCGCCGACTCGAACGCTCCGGCGTGCTTGTGGTGGGCCCGAGCGAGGACTTCCTGCACTACATCGACCAAGTGCTCCCCTCCCTCGGCGAGACCGGCGTGGTGAGCCGCACGATCGGCGAGCTGATCCCCGGCGTCGTCACGCAGCGCGTCGACGAACCGCACGTGGCCCAGCTCAAGGGCGAACGGCGCATGGCCAAGGCGATCGCGAATGCGGTGGCCGCGCGCGAACGCGTGCCCTCGCAGTTGCCCGCGATCACGGTCAATGGAGTGTCGGTGCCCTTGCGCGCCTCCGACTTCGAGACGGCGATCGCCGACGCGCGCCGCACGCGGCAGCCGCACAACAAGGCCCGCGAGACCTTCGTCTCGTCGATGCTGTCGATGGTGCGCACGCGCGTCGTCGAAGAGCTCGACTACACGCCCGAGCAGGCCGAACTCAACGACATCATGGCGCAGCTGCGCATGAACGACAAACTGCGCGTCACGCTCAACCTGGCGTGGCTGCCGATGGATGGCCGCTGGCTGCTCGACCAGCTGTTCTCGAAGCCCGCGCAGTTGCGCCGGTTCGCGCCGTGGCTCAGCGACGCGCAGATCAGCATGCTCACCCGGTCCAAGGGCGCCCCACTCACGCTGTCCGACATTCCGCTGCTCGACGAGGCGCTCGAACTACTGGGTCCCGACCCGCACGAACAGGCGCGCCAGGCGTCGCGCGACGCGCAGCGCGCCGAAGAGGAGCGCTACGCCCAGGAGACGCTCGCACAGGCGGGCATCGGGGCGGGCATCGTCTCATCGAAGATGCTCGCCGACCACATGCGCGGCGACTCGTCGGAGCTGGTCGCGCAGCGCGCCGCCGCGGACCGCGAATGGACCTATGGGCACATCGTCGTCGATGAGGCGCAGGAACTGACCGCCATGGACTGGCGCATGCTCATCCGCCGCTGCCCGTCGCGCTCGTTCACGATCGTGGGCGACGTGGCGCAGACCTCGGCGCTCGGCGGCACACGGGACTGGCGCACGTCGATGAACGCGTTGTTCGGCCCACAGAACTGGAGCCTCAACGAGCTGACGATCAACTACCGCAACCCGCGTGAGGTCTCCGACCTCGCCGCGCGTTTCGCTGAAGGCGAAGGACTTTATATCTCCACCGTCAAGGCGATCCGTTCGGTGCCCGATTCGGTGCAGCGCGTGAGCGTGGCGGACCGTGCGGCGCTGTACGCCGAGGTCGCCGAGCAGACCCTTGATCTGGCCGGGTCGTACCTTGTGGGCGACGGCACAGGCCGCGTGGCCGTCATCATCCCCGACGAACTGCGCGATGCCGTACAGGCCGCCGTGCACGAAGCCGTGGCGCACAGCACGCTCGCACGCAGTGGCGTCCGGTTCGACGAGCAGATCATGGTGTGCGGCGCGCAATCGGTAAAAGGCCTTGAATACGATGCGGTTATGGTTGTGGAACCAGGACTCATCGAGCAGGAGGCGCCCACACGGCTCTCCGCGGCCTCCGACCTGTATGTGGCGCTCACCCGCCCCACGCAGCGTCTGCTTATAGTCCGGACACAAGCAGACGAAACGCTGCTCGATTTGTAAGGTGGTGCATATGCCGAAAGCTCTATTACTTGAAAACATCCATCCCCTGGCCGCCCAATCCCTGCGCGACCACGGGTTCGAAGTCGAGACGATGAAGGGCGCGCTTGCCGAGGACGAGCTCATTGAGGCCCTCGAAGGCGTGGACCTGCTCGGCATCCGCTCGAAGACGACCGTGACCGCCAAGGTGCTCGACGCACGCCCCACGCTCACCGCGATCGGCTGCTTCTGCATCGGCACCAACCAGGTCGACCTCAACCATGCGGGCCGCCGTGGCGTGGCGGTGTTCAACGCGCCGTATTCCAACACGCGGTCCGTGGTGGAATTGGTGATCTGCGACATCATCTGCCTGATGCGCCGCATCCCGGCGCATACGCACCACCTCAAGCACGGGCTGTGGGACAAAACGGCGTCCGGCTCACACGAAGTGCGCGGCAAGACGCTCGGCATCATCGGCTACGGCAACATCGGCTCGCAGCTTTCGGTGCTCGCCGAGGCGCTCGGCATGCGCGTGGTGTTCTACGACCTCGATGAAAAGCTCGCGATGGGCAACGCCCAGCGCTGCGACACGCTCAATGAATTGCTCGAGCAGTCCGACGCCGTGACGATCCATGTGGACGGCCGCAAATCCAACACAGGGTTCTTCGGCGAAGACGAGTTCGCGCACATGAAGCAGGATGCGATCTTCATCAACTGCTCACGCGGATTCGTGGCGGACCTCGACGCGCTCAAGCGCCACCTCGACAGCGGGCACCTTTCCGGCGCCGCCGTGGACGTGTTCCCGGTCGAACCGAAGAAGAGCGGCGACCCCATCGTCACGCCGCTCGCCGACGAGGACAACATGATCCTCACCCCGCACATCGGCGGCTCCACGCTCGAAGCGCAGGAGGCCATCGCCCAGTTCGTCTCGCAGCGTCTTGAGGACTACTGGCTCAAGGGCTCCACGATGCTCAGCGTGAATCTGCCGCAGATCACCTTGAGCGACTACCGCGGGGCCGCACGCATCGCCCACCTGCACGCCAACCTGCCGGGCATCCTCGCCTCGGTCAACCAGGTGCTCGGCGAACAGGGCATCAACATCTCGGCGCAGGCGCTCGGCACCGAAGGCGATCTGGGGTATGTGGTGACCGACGTGGCCAACAAACCCGACGAGCGCACGCTCGACGCGTTGGACTCACTGACGGGCACGATCCGCATGCGCGTCATCGAATAGGCCGTGAGGTATGGCAAAGGCCCGGAACCTTCAAGCTCCGGGCCTTTGCCATACCTCACGCGCGGTCTTCGACACGCAGCTTGTCAATCGCATGCTGGAAGTCCTCAAGTCCTTCGAAGTTCTGGTAGACGCTGGCGAAGCGCAGATAGGCCACTTCGTCGAGTTCACGCAACGGTTTGAGGATGGCCTTGCCGATCTCCTCCGACGGCACCTGCGCGATGCCTTGCGCACGCAGGCTCTCCTCGACCTGCTGGCCGAGGTGCTTGAGGCTTTCCTCGTCGATCGGCCTGCCTTGGCACGCTTTGCGTACGCCGGAGATCACCTTGTTGCGGTCGAATTGCTCCACATTGCCAGACCGCTTCTTCACCAGCAGCATGGCGGTCTCCATCGTACTGAAACGGCCCCCGCATTTGGGGCATTCACGGCGCC
The DNA here is from genome assembly GCF_000741295.1 of Bifidobacterium pseudolongum subsp. globosum. Lineage (GTDB taxonomy): Bacteria > Actinomycetota > Actinomycetes > Actinomycetales > Bifidobacteriaceae > Bifidobacterium > Bifidobacterium globosum. The sequence goes on from NZ_JGZG01000001.1 coordinate 97,047, forward strand.
GGCGAATGGAATGACCGTCGTCGCTGATGCGCGTATCGATCACCTTGGTGTCGGGATTCTGGCAAAATGGGCAATGCATACCACTCACAATAGCCTGACGTTCGGCCTTTTGTTCAACGGGTGCACCCATGTTCCGCTCGCCGCGCACCATCAGCCCCAATGCCATGGCCTTATCAGACCGGGATGATCAGGTGCTGGCCTGCCACGATGCGGCTGTCATCGAGGCCGTTGACGGCTTTGAGGCGCTCCACCACCTGCGCCGCCGGCGCATCGGTGAAACGACTGGCGATCGACCACAACGTGTCGCCGGGCCGCACGGTGTAATGCACGACTTCCGTCGACTCGTACCCCGCATAGGCCGTTTGTTCGCCCAGTCCTGGCATACGGGACGCGAGGGTGCATCCCAGACACAGCAACGCCGCCAGCACGATGAGCCACATGCGCACATGGGCCTTGGCCCCCGCCGTCTGCACTGCACCGGATGACCGTGAGATATGTGATGCCAACGCGCTCATCGCAACCTTCTTTCGAACGTTTGTTCTAATTGCGGTTTCGATATTCGCACAGATGTTCGAACTTGTCAAGCCTGCGTTCGAACATCTGTTTGATTTTCTCCGTGCGGCACGGTACTGTTGTGCCATAACGAAAGGACCCACCATGAGCAGCATCGAACACGACCCGAACGCGGCCGCGGAGCGCCGCGCACCCGACCTGACGGAGCGCCAGCAGCGCATCATGGCCGCGATCCGCGCACTGCACGCCGAACACGGTTTCGCCCCGTCATTGCGCGAGATCGGCGAGGCGTGCGGATTGAAGAGCACATCGTCGGTGCAGCATCAGCTCAATGTGCTGGAGTCCAAGGGGTGCATCCGCAGGGATCCGAACAAGGGCCGCGCCATCGAAGTGGTGGATGGCTCTCCCACCGCCGTGGACGTCAGCCCGTTTCCCGACGCCCAATCGGCGTCGTTCCTGGCGTCCACCGATGTGCCGCTTGTGGGTGCGATCGCCGCCGGCGCGCCGATCACCGCCGAGCAGCATGTCGAGGATGTCATGCGCCTGCCCGTGCGGCTGACGGGCACCGGCAGGCTCTTCATGCTCGAAGTGCATGGCGATTCGATGATCGACGCCGCCATCTGCAACGGCGACTTCGTGGTGGTGCGCGAACAGCAGACCGCCGAGAACGGCGACATCGTGGCGGCGTTGCTCGACGACGAGGCCACCGTGAAGACCTTCCGCAACGAAAACGGCCATATCTGGCTCATTCCCCACAACCCCAACTATGCGCCAATCGACGGCACCCATGCCCAGATCATGGGCAAGGTCGTCACGGTGCTGCGCAAGATGTGACAGGCGGCCTTCAGGCGTGGATCTGCGCCGACTCCGGCCCGGTGTAGCCTTCCGGCTCCAATTGGAATGTGGTGTGTGGCACCGACACCGGGAAGTGCTCGCACAGGCACAGCTGCAACTGCTCGAGCACCCGGCCGGCCTCCTCCATCGTCATCTGCTTGTCCACAATCACATGCGCGGTCAGGATCGGCATGCCCGAAGCCACCGTGTTCGCATGCAGGTCATGCACCGCGATCACATGGTCCACACCCTCCAGATGCGCGCGCACCTGGTCCAAGTCCAACCCGGTCGGCGTCTCCTCCAGCAACACGCGCATCGCGTCGCGCACCAACACATATGCCCGCGGGATCATCATCAGCGCGATCACACCGCCGGCCACCGCGTCGAAGCCATCCCACCCGGTGGCCATCATCACCACGGCCGAGACGATCACCGCCACCGAACCGAGCGCGTCGTTGACCACCTCAAGGAACGCGGCGCGCATGTTCATGTTGTCACCCGACTGCGCGCGCAGCACCATAATCGACCCGATGTTGGCGGCAAGTCCCAGAACGCCGAAGAACAGCAGCAGACGCACGTCCTTGATGCCGTCGGCCTCCTGCCCGGTGAGGCGCATGACCGCCTCCACAAGCGCATAGAGCCCCACGAACAGCAACAGCAGGCCGCCGGCCGCGGCGGTGATCACCTCAAGCCTCGCCCATCCCCAGGTGCGCGACTTCGTGGGTTTGCGCCGCATCATGAACGCGGTGACGGTGGACGCCGCGAGCACCGAGACGTCGGTGAGCATGTGCCCTGCGTCCACGAGCAACGCGAGTGACCCGGTGACCGCAGCCCCGATCACCTCGGCCACGAAAATGGTGCCAGTGAGCACCAAGGTGGTCAGCAGACGCTGATGGTGGCCGGCTGTATGCGCGGCCGTCCCCGTCCCATGTTGATGTGCCATTGATTCGCCTCTCCCCTCATGCGGTGCCATAACACAAAGGGAGGCCGGGCTCGCCCGACCTCCCTGAACGCACCTGATGTCTTACGGAAATCAGAATCCGAACTGTGCTGCGGTTTCCTTGAGCGTCTCGGCGGAACGCTTGAGCGCCGCGAGCTCACGGTCGGAAACCGGTGTGTTGATGCGCGAGTTCACGCCTTCGCGGTTGAGCAGCGTGGGCACCGACATGCATACGTCGGAGATGCCGTGGAAGTCGTCGAGCAGCGAAGAGACCGGCAGGATGCGGTTGGTGTCGTTGAGGATGGCCTCGATGATGTCCACGCCGGACATGGCGATGGCGTAGTTCGTGGCGCCCTTGCCGTTGATGATCTTGTACGCCGCGTTCTTGACCTCCTGATGGATATGTTCGCGCATGTCGGCGTCGAGCGGGGCGTGGCCCGGCAGCGGCTGCCAATCGCACATCGGCACGCCGCCGATTGTGGCGGAGGCCCACAGCGGCACTTCGGAATCACCGTGCTCACCAGCGATGTAGGCGTGCACGTTCTTCACGTTCACACCGGTCTGCTGGGCGATCAGGAAGCGCAGACGGGCGGAATCCAGGTTGGTGCCCGAGCCGAACATCTGGTTCGACGGCAGGCCCGAAAGCTTCATCGACACGTGCGTGACCACGTCCACCGGGTTGGTGATGAGCATGTAGATGGCGTTCGGCGCCACCTTGATGAGGTTCGGGATGATCGACTTCATGATGTTGATCGTGGCGCCGGCCAGATCCAGACGGGACTGGCCCGGCTTCTGGCGCGCACCTGCGGTGATGACCACCATGTCGGCGTCACGGCAGATCTCCGGATCGTCGGAGCCGTCGATCGACACGGTCGGGAAGAAGCTGGAGCCGTGCTGCATGTCGAGCACTTCGGCTTCGACGCGCTCCTTTGCGATGTCTTCCAGCACGATCTCACGGGCGATGCCACGTTCCGCCGCGGCGAAGGCGAGGGTGGAGCCGACGGCGCCGGCGCCGACGATGGCAAGCTTTGTAGGCTTAATTGGTGAATCGGACATGTGTCTACCTCTTTTATGCATAGATTATCCGCTTGTGACGGAACCATGGTTCATTCATCTTCACTGTAGCAGACCACAATTTGTTCACAATGCGGTAAAGGGGCGGCGTGTGCCGGCCGCGGCGGTGTAGGCCACGGCCGGCGCCGCATCAGTCCACAGGATCCTCGAGCGCTTGGTCCATGATCTGCGCGGCGAGCCGCTCGTCCACGTCCGCCTGCAGAAGGATGCCGGTGTCGCGGTATTCCACCGCGTCCACATTGCCGTATTCGCGGATCTGCGAGACGAGCGAACCGGCCGTGTACGGCAGCAGCGCCTCCACATGCACGCCGGGCGCCGGCAGCATCCCCTCGATGTGCGCGCGCAGCGCGTCCACGCCTTCGCCGGTGGCCGACGAGACGAAGAACGCGCCCGGCGCGAGCTGCTCGAGGCGTTCACGCGTCACGGCGTCGATCAGGTCAACCTTGTTGAACACGGTGACGACGGGCAGCCTGTCCACGCCGTCGATCGTCTTGAGGACCTCGTTGACCGCGTCGATCTGCCCGAACGGATCGGGGTGCGAGGCGTCCACGACGTGCACCATCACGTCCGATTCGCCGATCTCCTCAAGCGTCGACTTGAACGCCTCGACGAGCTGTGTGGGCAGTCGGCGCACAAACCCGACCGTGTCCACATAGGCGTAGAACCGCCCGTCCTTCGCACGCGCACGGCGCACGGCGGTGTCGAGCGTGGCGAACAACGCGTTCTCCACGAGCTCGTCCGAACCGGTGAGCCGGTTCGTCAGCGACGATTTGCCCGCGTTCGTGTACCCGACGACCGAGATCGTGGGCAGCGCGTACCGCTTGCGTGAGCCGCGCTTGACCTCGCGCGCCGGCGCCATCTGCGCGATCTGCCGGCGCAGGCGTGCGATGCGCGTGCGGATGACGCGCCGGTCCATCTCGATCTTCGTCTCGCCTGGACCACGCGAGCCGATGCCGCCGTCGGCGCCGGCGGCACGGCCGCCCGCCTGACGGGACAGCGCCGCGCCCCAACCGCGCAGGCGCGGCAGCATGTACTGCAACTGCGCGAGTTCGACCTGCGCCTTGCCTTCGCGCGACGTGGCGTGCTGCGCGAAGATGTCGAGGATCACCGCGGTGCGGTCCACGACCTTCACTTTCGTGGCGTCTTCGAGCGCGCGGCGCTGGCTTGGCGGCAGGTCGTCGTCCACGATGATCGTGTCGGCGTCGTTCGCCGCCACGATCTGCGCGATCTCCTGCGCCTTGCCCGATCCCACGTACGTGGAGGAATCGGGGCGGTAGCGGTGCTGCAGCACGGCGTCGCACACCTGCGCGCCCGCCGTCTCGGCGAGCGCGGCGAGCTCGCGCAGGGATTCCTCGGCCTCGCGCTGCGAACCGTTGCGTGACGACCAGACCCCCACGAGCACCACGCGCTCAAGGCGCACCTTGCGGTATTCGACTTCGGTGACATCCTCGAGTTCGCCCAGGCCCACCACATGCTTGAGCTGGTTGCGTGATTCGCGCTCACGCCAGATCTCGTCGCCCGACTGCGCGCCCATGCCGTCGTCGTCGAGCAGCACGTCGGATTGGTCGGCGAGCAGACCATGCGCGCCCGGCGCACCTTGGTCCGTCAATTCCTGGTCACCCTGCCATGATTGGGTCGATTCGGTCAAAGACACCTCACATTGTTCGTGAAAACTTACGTCTGCCTTACTATCATCGAAAAGCAGCAGACACGCAAGTATACATCAGGAACGAAACGAGGCGCCATGAACGCACAGGACCCACACAAGCAGGCGGAACAGTATTTCACCACGTCGCCCTCGTCTGCGGATGTGCGGCATGAGATGCATGTGACACTGCGCGGCCACGAGGCCGATGTGGAGACGTCGAACGGCGTCTTCTCGGGCGGCCGCGTGGACCTCGGCACATCGGTGCTGCTGCGCCATGCGCCGATGCCGCCCGCGCACGGCGACTTCCTCGACATCGGCTGCGGCTGGGGCGCGATCAGCCTCGCGCTCGCGCTCGAATCCCCCGAAGCCAGCGTCTACGCGATCGACGTCAACGAGCGTGCGATCGAACTGACCGAACGCAACGCCGAACTCAACGGCTGCGCCAACATCCACGCCGGCGAAGCCGCTGATGTGCCCGAGGGGCTCGAGTTCGAGCTCATCTGGTCGAACCCGCCGATCCGCATCGGCAAACAGGAGCTGCACACACTGCTCATGACGTGGCTGCCGAGGCTTGCGCCCGACGGATACGCGTATCTTGTGGTCCAGAAGAATCTCGGCTCCGATTCGCTGATGCGCTGGTTGGCGCAGGCCCTTGGCAGCACCTTCACCGTGGCCAAGTATGCGAGTTCGAAGGGCTACCGCGTCATCGAAGTCCACCGCTTGCCCTGAGCCCGCACCGATCCGACGTATCGCAGCCCATGGCATCCCATGGCATCCCATTGAAAGAGTGACCCTTTCCCCCTATGAAATTCGAATATCCAGAAGAACTTCCGGTCAGCGGCGCGCGCCAGGCGATCCGCGAGGCGGTGCAATCGTCACAGGTCGTCATCGTCTCCGGCCAGACCGGTTCCGGCAAGACGACGCAGCTGCCGAAGATCCTGCTCGAACTCGGCCGCGGCACGCATGGCCACCAGATCGTGCACACGCAGCCGCGCAGGCTCGCCGCGCGCACTGTGGCAGAACGCATCGCGAGTGAGCTCGGCGTGCATTTGGGCGACGAAGTGGGCTATCAGGTGCGCTTCACCGACGAAAGCTCGCCGAAGACACGGCTGCGCGTGGTGACCGACGGCATCCTCCTCGCGCAGATCCAACGTGACCCGAACCTGAGCCGCTATGACACGATTGTGATCGACGAGGCGCACGAGCGCACGCTCAACATCGACTTCCTGCTCGGCTACCTCACCGCGCTGCTGCCCAAACGGCCCGACCTCAAGCTCATCGTCACCTCGGCCACGATCGACTCGGTCAAGTTCCAGAAGCACTTCGAGGACGCGCTGCACAAGCCAGTGCCGGTCATCGAAGTCTCCGGGCGCACCTACCCCGTCACCATCTGCTATGAGCCGCTCGGAGGGCTGCCCGCGCTGATGGCCCATGTGCCGGGGTTCGCCGACGGCGCGTCCGGCAATGACGCGGGCAATCCGAACACCGAGGCGATGGACATGCCCACGGCCGTGGCACGCGCGTGCGTCGAACTCGTGACGGTCTCGGCGCACGACCAGGGCCCGCGCGACATCCTCGTCTTCGCGTCCGGCGAGCGCGACATCCGCGATTTCGAACAGTCGATCCGCCATGCCTTCGGCCCGCGGTGCGCGGACATGCGCAGGCCGGACGCGATCGAGATCATGCCGCTGTTCGCGCGCCTGAGCGCGAAGGACCAGCACCGCGTGTTCGAGCCGCACCGGAACCAGCGCATCGTCATCGCCACCAATGTGGCGGAGACGTCGCTCACCGTGCCGGGCATCCGGTATGTGGTGGACCCGGGCACGGCGCGCATCTCGCGCTATTCGAAGACGGCCAAGGTGCAGCGCCTGCCGATCGAGCCGATCTCGCAGGCGAGCGCGGACCAGCGCGCGGGACGATGCGGCCGCATCGCAGACGGCATCGCGATCCGCCTGTACTCCGCCGAAGACTACGAAAGCCGCCCGAGGTTCACCGAACCGGAGATCCTGCGCACGTCGCTTGGCGCCGTGGTGCTCCACATGCTATCGGTCGGTGTGGCGAAGACCGCCGAGGACATCACCGACTTCGGGTTCATCGACCCGCCCGACATGAAGGCGGTCTCCGACGGCTTCAACGAGCTCACCGAACTGCGCGCGATCTCGCGCAAGCGCGGGCAGATCCGCCTCACGCACATCGGACGGCAGCTCGCGCGCATCCCGATCGACGTGCGTCTGGGCCGCATGCTCATCGAGGCGGCGCATGCCACGACCCCGAACACGCTCGCCGCGGTGATTGTGATCGTGGCGTTCCTGAGCCTGCAGGACCCGCGTGAACGCCCCGAAGACAAGCGTGACGAGGCGGACCGCCTGCACAACCGCTATGCGGACGCCACAAGCGACTTCCTGACCGCGCTCAACCTGTGGGATCGCGCGTACGGCGCCGACGGCGAGCTGAGCAACAACGCGCTGCGCCGGCTGTGCAAAGCCGAATACCTGCACTTCCTGCGCATGCGCCAGTGGAAGGACCTCGTCTCGCAGCTGCGGTCGCTGTGCCGTGAGCTCAAGTTCACTGTGGGCGAGCCGATTCCCGTCAGCCGCCCGAGCGAACAGGTCCGCGCGCTGCCGGTCAACCAGCAGGCCGCGCACTCGCTGTGCTGTTCGTGGGACGCGCAGGGCATCCACACGTCAATGCTCGCCGGCCTGCTGTCGATGCTCGGCATGCAGGTGGTGCGCGAACCGAAGGCCTCGGATTACGCGAATCTCAAGGGGGCCGCCCGCGCCCGCGCGCTCAAACGCGCCCAGAAGATGGCGAAGAACGACTATCAGGGCGCACGCGGCACGCATTTCGCGATTTTCCCCGCTTCCGCGACCTCGACCGCGACACCGCCGTGGATCATGACGACCGAACTCGTGGAGACGAGCCGCCTGTGGGCGCGGTACTGCGCGCAGATCGACCCGGCGTGGGCCGAACCGCTCGCCAAGGACCTCACGCGCACCACGTACGCGAACCCGCACTGGTCCGCCTCGCGCGGCAGCGCGGTCGCCGAAGCCACCGTGCTGCTGTATGGACTGCCGATCGTGCGCGGCAAGCATGTGCCATGGGGACGCATCAATCCGCTCGAAGCCCGTGATTTCCTGCTGCGGCAGGGCCTTGTGGAAGGCGACATCCAACAGCACTTCCCATACGACGACTTCATCGCGCGCAACCGCGCGATCGTCGAGGACGCACAGGACGACGCGAGCCGCACCCGCCAGATCGCCCAGACGGTGAGCGACGAGGACCTCTACGACTTCTACGAGCGGGTCGTGCCACAAGACGTGACGAATGTGGCCGAACTGGCGCGCTGGTGGAAGGCCGAGCACACCACCAACCCCACGCTGCTCGATTTCGACCCCGAGGAGGTGGACCGCCTCAACGGCGTCGAGTCGGTGAGCCTGGACGACTTCCCCGACCATTGGACCGCCGTCGGATCGGACGGGGCCGCGCTGTCGCTGCGCTTGAGTTACATCTACGACACGGCCGACCCGGAGGACGGCGTGAGTGTGCACATCCCGATGACCGCGCTCTCGCGCGTCAGCGCCGCGCAGTTCAGCTGGAATGTGCCCGGATTGCGCAACGAGCTCATCGTGGCGATGATCAAGGCACTGCCGAAGCAGTTGCGCGTGCAGTTCGTGCCGGCGCCCGACACCGCCGCCAAGATCGAGGATTGGATCGACGCGCACTACCCCGCCGACCCGGGCTCGGGCACGCGCGACCATCCGGCCCAAACGCCGGACGGCGAGCCATGGCCCGATTTCGCGCATGTGTTCACGCAGGCCGCGATCAGCGTCGTCGGCGCGCAGATCCACCCCGAAGTGCTCGACGGCCTGATGCCCAAGCTGCCGCCGTACCTGCGCATGACCTTCGTGATCGAACAGCCCGCGCCGCGCCCCAAACGCGCGCATGGCAGGAAGCCTGCGCCGAATGCGGCCAAACGTGTGGCGAGCGGCAAATCGCTCGAGGACCTGCAACGCCGGTTCGCCAGCCAGGCGCAGGCCTCGGCCCGCACCGTGGTGCGCAAACAGGCCGAGCGCGCCGCCGACGAGGGCAAGGCGGTCACCCAAGCGAACCTGCTGCACAAGGCCGGCGCCACCACGCAGTCGCGCGCCGACATGCTGTGGCATGCTGCGCTCGACCGGCTCAAGCTGCCCACCGAACGCATCTCGTCACGATGGCTCGGCACCGAGGCGTTGCGTCTGGCCGCCGCTCCGTACCAGTCCACCGCCGCGCTCGTCGACGACCTACAGCTCGCCGCCGTCAAACGGCTGCTGCGCGACATCGACAAGATCGGTTCCGACGACGCGCTCGACCAGGCCGTGGCCGGCGTGGAGCAGGTGTATGAGGACACCGTCTACGCCGTGGCCAAAGACGTGGTGGAGATCCTCGCGCAATACGCGCACGTGGAGAAGGCGGTGGGCGGCGTGGCCGACCTGCCGATGCTTTCGGTGCTGCAGTCGGTGCGCGAACACGCCGCCACGCTCGTGAACTCCGGGTTCATCGGGCGCACGCCACCGCTCACCCTGCCGCGCATCCCCGTGTACCTGCGCGCCGACCTGATGCGCCTTTCCAAGGCGAAGACCGACAAGAACCGCGACGTGCGCTGGGCCTGGCAGGCCGATGAAGCGAAACAGCTCGTGGATGCCGCGCTCACGCGCGCCAAGGCGCTGCCGGCCGGCGCCGCACGCGACGAGGCGATGACGAAGGCCAACCGTGCGCGCTGGATGCTCGAGGAGTTCTACGTCTCGCTGTGGGCGCAGGAACTCGGCACCAGCCAACCGGTCAGCGTGCAACGCATCACCAAGGCGCTGCGCTGAGCACGCGCAATCCACCAGGTTTCCAAGGACGACCCAATGGCTTCGAACAACACCCCATCCAAACGTACGCAGTCGCGCCACGCCCCCTTCGAGCGCATACGGGCCGAGGCCAGGACCGTGGCCCGGGCGTGGAGGCACGGCAACGCGCGGCAGCGCACGGCGTTGGCCACCATCGGGCTGCTCGCCTCGATCGTGGCGCTCGCACTCGTCATCAGCCTCGTGCGCTTCGTCTCGTGGCGCGCCGAGGTGCATCAGGCGCGCGCCGAACAGCAGCAGTTGGTGGAGCGGTTCGATTTCAACCCCGGCAACATCATCTCGAACACGCAGTTCTTCAACGGCTCCGCGATGAACCAGAAGGAGATCCAGGCGTTCCTCGACGAGAAGGGCGCCGAGTGCACCGAGCGTGGCTGCCTGCGCAACGCGACGTTCAGCACCGAGCCACGTGCGGCGAGCGACTACTGCACGGAGTACAAGGGGTCGTCCAAACAGAAGGCGTCGGCGATTATCGCCGACGCCGCTACCGCATGCAATGTCTCGCCGAAGGTGCTGCTGACGATGCTGCAGAAAGAACAACAGCTCGTGACCGCCACCAAGACGCCGAGTGAGTTCCGGTTCAAGGCCGCCATGGGGCTGAGCTGCCCGGATGACGACAGCTGCGACCCCCGGTACGCCGGCTTCTTCCGTCAGGTATTCGGTTCGGCGGAACGCTACCAGTACTATGTGCGGCACGAGGACCAATACGGGTTCCACGCGGGCACGCTCAACTACGTGCAGTTCAATCCGGACGCAGCATGCGGCGGCTCGGAGGTCTACATCGAGAACACGGCCACCGCATTGCTGTACATCTACACGCCATACCAGCCCAACCTCGCCGCACTCGAAGCGGGCGCGGGCGAGGGTGATGCGTGTTCGACCTACGGCAACCGCAATTTCTCGATCATCTATTCGGGCTGGTTCGGCGACCCGCGCGCCTAGCTCTCAGAGCTTGGCGAGGTACTCCTTGAGCTCGAACGGCGTGACCTGGCCGCGGTACTCCTCCCACTCCTTGCGCTTGTTGCGGATGAAGTACTCGAACACATGCTCGCCGAGCACGTCGGCCACGAAATCTGACTTCTCCATGATGCGCAGCGCTTCGTCGAGCGATTCGGGAAGCGGCTGGATGCCCATGGCCTGGCGTTCGGCGTCGGTGAGCTCCCACACATCGTCGCTCGTCGGCTCACCCAGCTGCATCTTCTGCTCGATGCCGTCGAGGCCGGCCGCGAGCAATACCGAGTAGGCGAGGTACGGGTTGGCGCCCGGGTCGAGCGCACGGAACTCGATACGCGCGGAATTGCCCTTGCCCGGCTTGTACTGCGGAATGCGCAGCAGCGCGGAACGGTTGTTGTGGCCCCAGCAGATGTAGCTCGGTGCCTCGTTGCCGCCCCACAGGCGCTTGTAGGAGTTGACGAACTGGTCGGTGATTGCGCAGATTTCCGCCGCATGGTACAGGATGCCGGCGGCGAACTGGCGCGCGGTGATCGACATGTTGAATTCCTGGCCGGCCTCGTAGAACGCGTTCGCGTCGCCTTCGAACAGGCTCAGGTGCGTGTGCATGCCGGAGCCGGGCTCGTTGGCGAGCGGCTTGGGCATGAAGCTCGCGTGGATGCCGCGTTCGAGCGAGATCTCCTTGACAACCGTGCGGAACGTCATGATGTTGTCGGCGATCGTCAGCGCGTCGGCGTACCGCAGATCGATCTCGTTCTGCCCCGGGCCTGCCTCGTGGTGCGAGTATTCGACCGAGATGCCCATCTGCTCGAGCATGTTGACGGTCGCGCGGCGGAAGTCCATGCCCGGACTGCGCGGCACATGGTCGAAATAGCCGCCATGGTCGATCGGCACGGGCGGCTGTGCATAGTCGTCCTGCCGTTCGAACAGGTAGAACTCGATCTCGGGGTGCACGTAGAACGTGAAGCCCTTGTCCTTCGCCTTCGACAGCGCGCGCTTGAGCACATGGCGCGGGTCGGCGAGCGAGGGTTCGCCTTCGGGCGTGAGCACGTCGCAGAACATGCGCGCGGTGCCCTGCGGGCCGCCGCGCCATGGCAGGATCTGAAAGGTGCTCGGGTCGGGCTTGACGATCATGTCGTCTTCGGAGACGCGCGTCATGCCTTCGATCGCGGAACCGTCGAACCCGATGCCCTCCTCGAACGCCGCCTCCAGCTCCGCAGGCGCGATCGCCACTGATTTCAAGGTGCCCAGCACATCGGTGAACCACAAGCGAATAAAACGTACGTCGCGCTCCTCAACGGTACGGAGCGCGAACTCTTGCTGCTTATCCATAACAGCCCATCGTTCCATGCCGATGTTACGGAACACGTTAACATGCCCATTCCGCGGACTCGCCAGCCGTGCAGCCATGACCCGTGCCTCCGCTGCGCTATCGTGGTGCACTATGAGCGCACATACCAGCACGATTGTCGATTCGACCGCCGACAACCCCATCATCGACATGACGTGGCACCAGGCCGACACACCCAAGGAGCGGGCGCGCGCCGGCCTGGACGCACGCGAACGGGCGCCGCTCGAATCACACGCCATCTGGCATGTGCACCCGGACCGGCGCGAGGTCATCGGATTGCTCGAGGAGCAGTCGAAGACGCGCCTGCAGAGCCTCATCCCGCTGCGGTACTACCGCATGAGCGACTCCGCGTTCACGTTCTACCGCGGCACCGCGCTGATCATGGCCAACGATCTGGCGCGCACGCCCGTGACGGGCATTCCCGTGCAGGCGGTGGGCGACGCGCACATCGGCAATTTCGGCCTGTTCTACTCCCCCACCCGCCACTTGGTGTTCGACATCAACGACTTCGACGAGACGACGACTGGCCCTTGGGAATGGGACATCAAGCGCCTCGCCGCGTCGGTGGAGATCTGCGGGCGCGCCAACAACATCTATTCGAAGGACCGACAGAAGGCGGTGCGCGCGTGCGTGCGCACCTACCGGCAGATGATCGACCAGTTCGCGCAGATGGATTACCTCGACATGTGGTACGACCACTTGGACGTGGAGCACACGCTCGACCAGTTCGAAAGCGCGCAGGGCGGCCATCGCAACCGCACGCTGCGCGCGGCGGTCATGAAGGCGCGCACCAAGGACTCCGACGGCGCCGCCGCGAAGCTCACCGTGCTCGACGGGGACACGCTGCGGTTCAAGTCGATGCCGCCCGAGCTCGTCCCCATACGCGACCTTGAGGGATACAACGACCTGGACGCGCTGCGTGAGCGGCTGCGGCAGCTGTTCGACTCATACCGCGATTCGCTGTACGAGGACCGCCGGCATGTGTTGAGCCAATACACGTACCACGACACGGCGCGCAAGGTCGTGGGCGTCGGCTCCGTCGGCACACGCGCATGGGTGTCGATCCTGACGGGCCGTGACATCCACGACCCGCTCATGCTGCAGATGAAGGAGGCCACCGATTCGGTGCTCGAACGGTTTGTGGGCCGCAGCCCGTACGCATCGCACGGCGAACGCGTGGTGCAGGGCCAGAAGCTGATCCAGACCACCGCCGACATCATGCTCGGCTGGACCAAATTCCTGGCGAACGACGGCCTGCCACGTGACTATTACGTGCGCCAGCTGTGGAACGGCAAGGGGTCGATCGACATCAACCACCTCAACGACGTGGCGTTGAACGATCTGGGGCGCATGTGCGCATGGTGCCTGGCGCATGCCCATGCCCGCACCGGCGACGGCATCGCGATCGCGAACTACCTCGGCGGCACGGACACGTTCGACGACGCGATGACCTCGTTCGCCGATTCCTATGCGGACCAGAACGAAGAGGATTACCACGTCTTCAAGCAGATGATCAAGGACGGCGAACTGCCCTGCTCAAAGAAATGAGCCGGAGGTCAGTCCGCTGCGACGGCAAGGGCCTCGGGCAGGGTGAACGCCCCCGCATACAGCGATTTGCCCAGGATGGCGGAGTCCACGCCCAGATCGTCGAGCGCCTTGATCGCCTCGAGGTCGGCGAGCTTGGAGATGCCTCCTGAAGCCGTGACCTTCGCGTCGGTGCGTTCGGCGACTTCGCGCAGCAGGTCGATGTTCGGGCCGCTCATCATGCCGTCGCGTGTCACGTCGGTCACCACGTACCGGCTGCAGCCGGCGTCGTCGAGGAAGCGCATCGTCTCGAACAGGTCGCCGCCTTCCTTGACCCAGCCGCGTGCGGCGAGCGTGTGCCCGCGCACGTCGAGGCCCACGGCCACACGGTCGCCGTACTTGGCGATCACGCGCGCCGTCCACTCGGGGTTCTCGAGCGCGGCGGTGCCGATGTTCACGCGCGCGGCGCCGGCTTCGAGCGCCGCGTCGAGCGAGGCGTCGTCGCGCACGCCGCCCGACATCTCGATGTTCACCGCGTCGCCCAGTTCGGCCACGATCCGCCGCAGCTGCGCGCGGTTGTCACCGGTGCCGAAGGCCGCGTCCAGATCCACCAAGTGGATCCACTGCGCGCCGGCGTCCACCCATGTGCGGGCGGCGTCGAGCGGCGAACCGTAATCCGTTTCGGAGCCGGACTCGCCTTGGCGCAGTCGGACGGCCTTGCCATCGCGAACGTCGACGGCCGGGAGCAGTGTCAATGCCATAATGTGTTCCTCCGGTGGTTGGGTTGGTCGGTTGGTCAACAGGTGTGGGGCTTACAGCACGTTCGCCCAGTTGCGCAGCAGCCGTGCGCCGGCCTGCGCGGATTTCTCGGGGTGGAATTGCGTGGCGAACAGCGGACCATGCTCATACGCCGCCACAAAACGGCTGCGCCCGTAGGTGCACCATGCCACGCGCTCGGCGGCGTCGGCGAAATCGATCTGGTATTCGCTCGTGTCGGCCGGCGTGACGTCGCATGCGGCGTACGAGTGCACGAAGTAGAACCGTTCGTCCTCAACACCGTCGAGCAGAATCGATCCTTCGGGCGCCTGCACGGTGTCCCAGCCCATGTGCGGCACCACATCGGCGTCCAGACGCGTCACCGCGCCACCGATCAGGCCGAGGCCTTCGGTGTCGACGCCATGCTCCTCGCCTTCGGTGAACATGATCTGTTCGCCGACGCACACACCGAGCACCGGACGGTCGGCGCGCAACCGGTCGTAGATGACCCGGTCGCCACTGACCTTGCGCAGGCCCTCCATGCAGGCGCCATACGCACCCACGCCGGGCACCACAAGGCCGTCCGCCTCAAGTGCCTGCCGGTAGCCGGACGTGAGCGTCACGTCGAGCCCCTGGTCCGCGAGCGCGCGCACCATGGACCGCACGTTGCCGAACCCGTAGTCGAACACGACAACCGTCTTCATAGCTTTTCTCCTTCCAGTGTTCCGCCGTAGCCGCGGCTATTCGATCGACGACTGGCCGCCGCCCATATGCGTGTGCTTCGCGATGATCCCGTAGGCGCGGGTCTGGCCCATGGCGTCCGACGACACGACGTCGTCGGATTGCGCGAGCACGTCCTGCACCGTCGAGATGCCCAGCATCACGTCTTCGACGAACGGGGCGAGCGACGGGAACACGAAGGGCGGCGGCAGTTGTTCGCCGGCCTGTCCGTCGTAATACACCGTCGCTTCCACCTTGTCGGCGCGGTTGACCACGAGCAGGCCGGACAGGCCGCCCACGACCTTCGTCAGGTCCTTCACCGCGGCCTCCGGGCCGTCGCCGTCGAGGTTGTGCACCACGGCCACGGCGCCCTGCTCCGATCCGATGCATTCGGCGGAGATGTCGGAGATCTGGCAGAACGCGGCCAGCAGCTCCGCGGAGTTGAGCCGCGTGCAGATGAACGCCGCCTTCGCCTTGTCGCCCAGCAGGCCTTCGAGCTCGTCTTCGAACGATGGCTCGTCGCCAGTGGGATCGGCCGGCTCGCCGGCGCCGCCTTCGCCCTCGTGGAACTCCTCTTCGAAGTTCTCGAGCATCGCTTCCAATTCGGCGTCGTCGAAATGCTCGCCGTCGTCGTCCGGCCGTTCGGGTTCGTCAGGTTCGTCCGCCATCACAACGCGCCCTTCGTGCTCGGAATGCCTTCGACACGCGGGTCGGGCTCGATCGCGAACCGCAACGCGCGCGCGAGCGCCTTGAACTCGGCTTCGGCGATATGGTGCGGGTCGCGGCCCGCGATGAGGTGCAGATGCAGGCAGATGTCGGCATGGAACGCGATTGACTCCATGACATGGCGCACGAGCGAGCCGGTGAAATGCCCGCCGATCATCGCGTACTGGAAGCCTTCCGGCTCCCCCGTGCACACGCAGTACGGCCGGCCCGACACATCCACGACCGCCTTGGCGAGCGCCTCGTCGAGCGGCACCGTGGCGTCGGCGAAGCGGCGGATGCCGCGTTTGTCGCCGAGCGCCTGCTTGAGCGCCTCGCCGAACACGATCGCCGTGTCCTCCACCGTATGGTGCGCGTCGATGTCGGTGTCGCCGGTGGCGCGGATCGTCAGGTCGATGAGCGAATGCTTGCCCAACGCCGTCATCATATGGTTGTAGAACGGCACCGACGTCTGGATATCGGTCTTGCCCGTGCCATCGAGGTCGAGACTGAGTTCAATCGTGGATTCGCTTGTCTGCCGCGTGATCGTGGCCGTGCGTGCCATGCTCGCTCCTTACTGCTGGTTCGCTTGGTTCGTCTGTTCCTCGACGGCGCGCATCGATGCGGTGAGCGCCTCGCGGAACCGTGCCATCTCGTCGTCGGTGCCCATGCACACACGCAGCCAGCCGTCCGGCCCCACCACGCGGATGAGCACGCCACGGCGCAGCATCTCGTCGAAGATCATGCCGCGGTCGTCGAAATGCCCGCCGAACATGAGGAAATTCGACTGTGACGGCGCCACTTCGAGCGGCTCGCCCTTGTACGTCTGCTCCCTGAGCCATTGCGCGGTCTGCTCGCGCAGCTCACGCAGATGGCCGACCTGCGCGAGCTGGTCGTCGGTGTGGTCGAACCCGGCGAGCGCGGTCGCCTGCGTGACCGCCGAAAGATGGTACGGCATGCGCACGATGCGCAGGCAGTCGATGATGCCCGCGCTGGCCGCGACGTACCCCACGCGCGCGCCCGCAAATGCGAACGCCTTGCTCATCGTGCGGCTCACCGCGAGGTTCGCGTACGTATTGACGAGCGTTGTGGCCGACGGCGTGCCCGGGTCGCGGAACTCGATGTACGCCTCGTCGACGACGACAATCGGGTGCACGCCGGGCGCGGCGCCCGCGACGCGCGCGTTCTGGCAGAAGTCGAGGATCCGCTTCAGGTCGGTCATCGGCAGCGCCGTGCCCGTCGGGTTGTTCGGGCTCGTGAGCATGACGATGGACGGCTCGATCGCGCGGATCGCCTCGATTGTGCGGTCCACGTCGAGGGTGAAGTCGGCGTTGCGCGGGGCCGTGCGCCACTGGGTGAACGTGTCGCGCGCATACTCCGGGTACATCGAATACGTGGGGTCGCAGCCGAGCGCCGCGCGCCCCGGTCCGCCGAAGGCCTGGAATATCTGGAGCATGATTTCGTTGGACCCGTTCGCGCCCCACACCTGGTCGGTTGTGAGCGAGGCTTGGGATTCCTTGGCCAAGTAGTCCACGAAGGCCTGACGCAGCTCCATGTGTTCACGGTCCGGGTAACGGTTGAGCGTCGGCGCGATCTCGCGGATGCGCTTTTCGATGCTGCGCACGACCGCGTGGCTCGGCGGGTACGGGTTCTCGTTCACATTGAGGCACACCGGCACGTCGATCTGCGGGGCGCCGTAGGGCTCTTCGCCGATCAGGTCGTTGCGCAGCGGCAGATCCGCGGGAATCATCCCTTCGTTCATCGAAGGCCTGCCTCCTCTTCCTGGCTCGTGAGCGTCTCTTTGTCGTATGGGTCGGCCACGAAGCGCGTCAGCACGCTTTCGCCGTGCGCGGGCAGGTCTTCGGAGACGGCGAACGCGTTGACGCGCGACGCGAGCTCCTTGAGTCCCTGCTCGTCGTATTCGATCACTTCGACCGGCTTCATGAACGTGTGCACGCCAAGGCCGGCGGCGAAGCGCGCGGTGCCCGAGGTGGGCAGCACGTGGTTCGACCCGGACATGTAGTCGCCGAGCGGCACCGGCGAATACGGGCCGCGGAAGATGGCGCCGGCGTTGCGGATCCTGGCGATCACCGCATCGGGGTCAGCGGTCTGCACTTCGAGGTGCTCGGCCGCGTATGCATTGGCGGCGTCGATCGACTGGTCGACCGAATCGGTGAGGATGATGCCCGACTGCTGGCCACGCAGCGACGTCTCGACGCGCTCGGCGTGCTCGGTGCGCGGCACGCGCTTGAGCAGGCTCGCCTGCACGGCATCGGCGAGTTCGGGGCTGTCGGTGATCAGCACCGAGCCGGCGAGCTCGTCGTGCTCGGCCTGGCCGATCAGGTCGGCCGCCACGAATTCGGGGTTCGCGTCCTTGTCGGCGATGATCGCGATCTCGGTCGGGCCGGCCACGGCGTCAATGCCGACGATGCCGGAGACGAGGCGCTTCGCCGTGGCGACGAAGATGTTGCCCGGGCCGGTGATCTTGTCGACCGGTTCGCACAACACCGGGTTCGTGGGGTCGTCCACGTCGGTCGCGCCATACGCGAACATCGCGATCGCCTGGGCGCCGCCGACGGCATAGACCTCATCGACGCCGAGCATCGCGCATGTGGCGAGGATCGTCTTGTTCGGCCAACCGTCCGGGTCGTTGCGGTTCGGCGGCGTGGCGATCGCGAGCGATTCGACGCCCGCCGCCTGCGCCGGCACGGCGTTCATGATGACCGAGCTCGGGTAGACGGCCTTGCCGCCGGGCACATACAGGCCCACGCGCTGCACCGGGATCCAGCGTTCGGACACGCGCGCGCCTTCGGCCAGATCGGTGTGGAAGTCCTCGGGCACCTGATTCTGCGCGACGGCGCGGGCGCGGCGGATCGACTCCTCAATCGCGGCGCGCACCTCGGGGTCGAGCTGCGCCACCGCGGCGTCCATCACGTCGGCCGGCACGCGCAGCTTCTTCGGCACCACGTGGTCGAACCGCTCGGCGTACTCGCGCAACGCCTTGGCACCATTGCGCTTCACGTTGTCGAGGATCGGCTGCACCAGTTCGGTGGCTTCGTCGGTGCCCATCTCAGCGCGCGGCATCGCGGCGAGCATTTCGGCACGGGTCAGGGTTTTTCCGCGCAGGTCAATGATGCGCATGTAGTTTTCAGCACTCATACCGCACTATCGTAACAATGGCCTGTCACGAGCATGATTCACGCGTCGCCGCATCTCACGATGTGGCTACCCGAGCTCTTGCCGTCATGCACCGAGCAATGCGTTCGGCCCGAACACGACCTTGATGTCCGCGAACAGGCTCGTGTCGCGTGTGACGCGGAACCGGTCGCCCATCGTCATGACACGCGCGTTGCCGTTGTCGTCGAAGACGGCGAGCTTGACCTCGCAATAGCCCGGATGGTTCGACAGAATCGAACCGAGCTGCTCGAGGCGGTCGCGTTGCAGCGCGTGCAACGGCAGCGTCACGATCACCGGACGCTCGTCCTCCGCTTCGAGCGACGGCACCTGCATCTCGGTGGCACGCATGCTCACCGTCTCGTCGCGCACTTCGGGCGTGCCGCGCATCTGCACCACGGTGTCCACGGCCAGGTCGGCCGCCGCCGCTTCGTACACCTTGCCGAACATCATGCACTGGATCGAGCTTTCCATGTCCTCGATCGTCACGATCGCCCACGGATTGCCCTTCTTCGACATGCGGCGGTCCACATTGGTGATCAGCCCGGCGAGCACGACCTGTGTGCGTTCGGGCAGACGGTCGGCGCGGTCGATGAACTGCGCGATGGACATCTCGCGCAGATTCGCGAGCACGGACTGCATGCCCGAAAGCGGGTGGTCGGACACATACAGCCCCAGCATCTCGCGTTCGAAGTTGAGTTTGGTCTTCTTGTCCCACTCCTCCACGTCGGGCACGCTGATCGAGGCGTCGCCCATCGCGTCCTCGTCCTCGCCGTCGCCGTCCACGTCGGCGAACAGGTCGAACTGGCCGGCCGCCTGCTTGCGCTTGAGGTCTACGACCGATTCGATCGCCGCTTCGTGCACGGTGAACAGGGCGCGCCGGTTCGGGTCGATCGAGTCGAAGGCACCGGCCTTGATCAGCGATTCCACGAGCCGCCTGTTGAGCGCGTTGAGCGGCACACGGCGCACGAAATCGAGGAAGTTGACGTATTTGCCGCGCTTGCCGTTGCGTTCCTCGATGATGTCGTTCACCGCCTGCTCGCCGACGTTTCTGATGGCGCCGAGGCCGAAGCGCACGACGTCGCCGACGGCGGAGTACGCGTAGACGGATTCGTTGACGTCCGGCGAGAGGACCTTGATGCCCATGCGCCGCGCTTCGCCCAGGTAGAGCGCGGTCTTGTCCTTGTTGCTCGCCGCGCCCTGCAGCAGGGCGGCCATGAACTCGACCGGGTAATGCGCCTTCAAATACGCGGTCCAGTACGAGATCAGCCCGTACGCGGCCGAATGCGCCTTGTTGAACGCGTAGCCCGAGAACGGCACCAGGATGTCCCACACCGCCTGCGCGGCCTCCTCGGAGTAGCCGTGCTCCTTCATGCCCGCGAAGAACGGGATCTGCTCGCGGGCCAGCACCTCGGGCTTCTTCTTGCCCATCGCGCGGCGCAGCACGTCCGCCTTGCCCAGCGAATAGCCCGCCAGGATGCGCGCGGCCGACTGCACCTGCTCCTGGTACACGATCAGGCCGTACGTCTCGTCGAGCACCTCCTTGAGCGGTTCGGCCACCTCGGGGTGGATCGGCGTGATCTGTTGCAGGCCGTTCTTGCGTTTGGCGTAGTTGTTGTGCGAGTCCATATCCATCGGGCCCGGCCGGTACAGGGCGATCAGCGCGGAGATGTCGTTGAAGTTGTCCGGCTTGAGGCTCTTGAGCAGGGCGCGCATGCCGTCCGAATCCAACTGGAACACGCCCAGCGTGTCGCCGCGCGACAGCAGCTCGTACGTCCCCCTGTCGTCGAGCGGGATCTTCGTGTAGTCGATCGGATCCTTGCCGTTGGCGGCGATGTTCTTCAACGTGTCGCCGATCACCGTCAAGTTGGACAGCCCCAGGAAGTCCATCTTCACCAGGCCCAGCGTCTCGCACGTATGGTACTCGAACGTCGTCGTGATCGTCCCGTCCGTGCGCTCCAACAGGGGCGACGTGTCCGTGATCGGCTCCGAGCCCATGATCGTGGCGCACGCATGCACACCCGTCTGGCGGATCAGGCCCTCGATGCCCATCGCCTCATCGGTGATGCGCTTGACGTCCGGGTCCGACTCGTACAGCTCGCGGAACTCACGCGCCTCGGCGTAGCGCTTGGCCTTCGGGTCGAAGATGTCGTGCAGCGGCACGTCCTTGCCGCCGGTGGCGGCCGGTGGCAATGCCTTGGTGACCTTCTCGCCCATCGCGAACTCGTAGCCCATGATGCGCGCCGAGTCCTTGAGCGCCTGCTTCGTCTTGATCGTGCCGTAGATCACGCACTGCGCGACCTTGTCATGCCCGTACTTCTCACGGCAGTAGTCGATGACCTCCAACCGGCCCTCCGGGTCGAAATCCACATCGATGTCCGGCAGGCTCACACGCTCGGGGTTGAGGAACCGTTCGAAGATCAGGCCATGCTCCAACGGGTCGAGCTCGGTGATGCCCATCGCGTACGCGACCATCGAACCCGCCGCCGAACCACGCCCGGGGCCGACCATGATCCCATGGTCCTTGGCCCACTGGATGTAATCCGCCACCACCAGGAAGTAACCCGGGAACTGCATCTGGCAGATCACACCGCACTCGTAATCCGCCTGCTTGAGCACATGGTCGGGCACGTTGCCGTCATAGCGCCTCTCCAGGCCCTCCTCGACCTTCCGCAAGAACAGCGAGGTCTCGTCCCAGCCCTCGGGGCACGGGAACTGCGGCATGAACGCGCCGTCCTCATGGTCGTCGAACATCACATTGCACCGCTCCGCCACCTCCAACGTGTTGTCGCACGCCTCGGGCAGGTCCCGGAACAACTCCCGCATCTCCTCGGCCGACCGCATGTAATACCCCTCGCCATCGAACTTGAACCGCCCCGGCTCATCAAGCTTGGACCCCGAATTAATGCACAACATCGCATCCTGCGCGCCGGCGTCCTCCTTGTGCACGTAGTGCGAGTCGTTCGTGGCGAGCAGGGGCGCGCCGAGCCGTTTGGCGATGTCGAGCAGGTCGTTCGTCACACGGCGCTCGATCTCGAGCCCATGGTCCATCAGTTCGATGTAGAAGTTCTCCTTGCCGTAGATGTCCTGCAGTTCGCCGGCGGCGCGCAGCGCCTCGTCGAACTGCCCCAGGCGCAGGCGCGTCTGCACGATGCCCGACGGGCAGCCCGACCCGCAGATCACGCCCTTGCTGTACGTGGCGAGCACGTCCTTGTCCATGCGCGGATAGCGCATCACACGGCCCTCGAGATTGGCCACCGACGACGCCTTCGTCAGGTTGACCAGGCCCTCGTCACTCTCCGCCCACAATGTCAGATGGGTATAGAGGCCACCACCCGACACGTCGTCGCTTCTCTGCGCCTCGGTGCCCCAGTGCACACGCGACTTGTCGCCGCGCGCCGTCTCCGGCGTCACATACGCCTCGATGCCCAGAACCGGCTTGACGCCTTGCTTGACCGCCTCGCTCCACAGCTCATACGCGCCATGCATGTTGCCATGGTCCGCGATGCCGACCGCAGGCATGCCCAGGTCCTTGGCGCACCTGACCAAATCCGGGATCTTCGAAGCGCCGTCAAGCAGCGAATAATGCGTGTGGTTATGCAGCTGAACAAAGTTTGCGGATTGAGCCATAAGGTTCAAATCTACCCGTTTCGCATGACGGTGCGCAAGGGTCCGCGGCACCGGCTGCGCGCCATGCGCATGGTGCGGCGCGTGGCGTGGCGACACGCCGTTCGGGCCGTCCATGCACAAGCCCGCGCACGGTTTGCGTCGTGCAAGGCGCTCCGCTAGCGTGGGCGTATGGAACACGCAACACAGACCAACCGGCCGGCGCCCCGGACCGCTCACCAGCCACAGACACCGCCGACGCCGTACCCCCAGCCCATGCAGGCGATGCCCCGCTTCGCCACTGTGCGCGCCACCGCGTCAAGCCATGGCCGTGCCCCGGCCGCCTTGCAGACACGCGCGCGTGGCTGCGCGATCGGCGCCGTGGCATGCCTCATCACCGTGATTGTGACGGTCGTGCTGTTCGCGCTCGGCGTTCAGTCGCTGTTCGCGGGGCACACGAGCCCCGCGATGATCCTGGTGATGTTCGGCCTCTTGCCGATTGGGATGCTCGCCGCGGGTGCCACTGTCGGATTCACCATCTGCACTATTGTGGCGTGGACGGCGTGGAGTGATCTGCGTGATGCGCGCGCATCATGTCAAGCGCATGCTGCAGGTCCGCCGGATAGTGCGAGGTGACGACCGTGGTGACATGCGTGCGCGGGTGCCGGAACTCGAGCTGCATCGCGTGCAGCCATTGGCGATCCAGCCCCAGTTCCTCACTGAGCCGGGGATTCGCCCCGTACATCGCGTCGCCCACAAGCGGGTGCCCGATCGACGAGAAATGCACACGGATCTGGTGCGTACGGCCGGTCTCGAGATTGACCGAAGCGAGTGTCGCCTCACCGAAGCGTTCCATGACATCCCAATGCGTCACCGCGTCTTTGCCCGCTGGCGTCACGCAGAACCGGAAGTCGGAGACCTTGGCGCGGCCGATCGGCGCGTCGATGGTGGCCTTGTTCTCTTTGAGGTTGCCCTGCGCCAGAGCGTGGTAGGTCTTCACCACCTCATGTTCGGCGAACTGGCGGCGCATCTCGGTGTAGGCCAGATCTGACTTGCACACGAGCATGAGGCCCGATGTACCCACATCGAGTCGTGAGACGATGCCTTGGCGGCCCGGCGCGCCGAGGCTCGTGATATGCACGCCGCGGTCGAGCAGCGACCCCAGCACGGTGGGCCCTGTCCACCCCACGGAGGCGTGGGCTGCCACGCCGACCGGTTTGTCGACGATCACCACGTCGTCGTCCTCATAGGCGATCGCCATGTCGGTGGCCACCGGTTCGGGACGCTCCTCGCGTTCCTCGAGGGTGATCTCCACAAGGTCGCCCAGCTGCAACGTGTCCGATTTGCTTGGCGTGCGTCCCACGATCGTGGCCTGGCCCGTCTCGATGAGGTCGGCCGCCTTGGCACGTGAGATCCCCATCATCTTGGCCACGGCCACGTCGAACCGACGGCCGATGAGTGCATCAGGTGCGGGAATGATCGTGCCCATGCCTACTCGCTTTCGCCGGTGGCGCCATCCTCGGTGGTGTCGGTGGACCGGAAGGGCACATTGCACAGGATCGTCACCACAATGCCCACGCCGGCGACCATCAGGAAGATGTCGGCCACATTACCTACGGACCAGCCGTAATCGAGGAAGTCCACGACTTTGCCGTTGAGGAACCCGTCCGCATAGGCAAAGCGGTCGATCAGATTGCCAAACGCGCCGGCGAACGCCAAGGCGAACCACACCGTCCACAGCATCGAATCGGTTTTCGACGCGAGCAGCACGAGCACGATGCACGCCACGATCGCCAGCAGGGCGATGAGCCATGTCATGTTCGACCCCATGCCCAGCGATGCGCCGGGATTGTGCACAAGCGTCAGGGAGAGCATGTTGGGAATCACCCTGACCGAACGGTGGCCGGCCAGGTACGTTTGGGCGAGGACCTTGGTGAGCTGGTCGGCCACCAGTGCCACTGCGGTGATACACGCAAAGACGGCCGCGCGTGTGCGTGGCCGTCTTTGCCGCTGAATGTGTTCAGTCACAATCCGTCTCAGTTGTTTTCGAGGGAATTGTAGTT
Source organism: Bifidobacterium pseudolongum subsp. globosum (assembly GCF_000741295.1). Taxonomy (GTDB): domain Bacteria; phylum Actinomycetota; class Actinomycetes; order Actinomycetales; family Bifidobacteriaceae; genus Bifidobacterium; species Bifidobacterium globosum. The sequence goes on from NZ_JGZG01000001.1 coordinate 121,789, forward strand.
GTTCGTGTCGGAGACCTGCGCCTGCAGCTGGGTCAGGAACTCGGTCAGACGCGCACGGTATTCGGTCTCGAACTGCTTGAGGCCCTGGATGTTGCCCTCGATGACCTTGGACTGGTTCTCGAGGTTGGCGCGCACCTGGTTGGCGTAGTCGTCGGCCGCGGAGCGGGTCGTCTGGCTGTAGTCGTCGGCACGGCCCTTGACGTCGGCTTCGAACTTCTCCATCTCCTGATGGCGGTCGGACACATACTGGTCGGCTTCGTCCTTCTTCTGCTGGGCGTAGGAGTCGCCTTCCTGCCGCTTCTGCTCGGCGTACTGGTCGGCCTCATGCGCCTTGGAATCCGCGTAAGTGTTGGCCTCGTTCGTCTTCGTTTCGGCGTAGTTGTTGGCTTCGGTCGTCTTGTCGGCCACATACTGGTCGGCTTCGGCGTGCTTGTTCTGCATGTAGGTGTCGGCGTCCTCGCGGGTCTTGTCGCTGTAGGCGTCGGCTTCCTGGCGCGTCTTCTCGCTGTACGCGTCGGCCTGGTCGTGCACGCTCTTGCTGTAGTTGTCGGCGTCTTCACGCGTGTGCTTGCTGTAGGCGTCGGCGTCTTCGTGCGTGCGCTGCTTGTATTCGTCGGCCTCGGTGCGCGTGCGGCTCGAGTACTCGTTCGCCTTCTCGATCGTCTCGGCGTACTTGCGCTGGCTCTGCTCGGTGATTTCCTTCGCGGTGGCCTTGCCCTTATCGACGTACTGGTCGTGCAGCTGCATCGCGAGCGTGAGCATCGCGGTGGCGCGCTCCGGCTCGCTGTTGGCGGCGGCGGCGGCGCTCTTGATCTTCTGCAGGCTGCCGGTCTCGGTGTCGGGCTCGACCTTGGCCACTTGGTTGCGCAGCTGCTCTTCGCGCTGCTTGGACTCTTCGAGCTGCTTGCCGAGTTCCTTGACCTGTGCGTCAAGCTGCTGCGCACGCACGGTCTGCTCATGTGCGGAGCTCAGCTCGCGGCGCAGGTTCTCGGTGTCGGCGCGGAACTGGTCGCGCTCCTGACGCACCGAGTTGAGTTCGGCGGCCAGATCCGGCTGGTTCGCGTCTTGCGCGGCCTGGGCGGTGAGCTGGTCGATCTGCGCGGACAGGCGCTCGACCTGCGACTTGAGCTGTTCGTTCTGCGTGGCGAGGGCGCGGTTGTTCTCCTCGGTCTCCGCGAGCTTGCCCTGCGCGGCTTGGGCGGCCTGGTTCGCCTGGGCGATCTGCGCCTGTGCCTGCTCGCCCTGCCCCTGTGCAGCGGCGGCCTTGAGCGCCTGATTCTCCTGCGAAAGTGACTGCACCTGTGCGGTCAGCTCGGAGATCTTGGTATTGAGGGCCGAGACATCTGGCCCGAGGGCCTGCGTGGACTGGCCGCCGGAAACGGCCTGCCTGCCCAAAGCCTCAACGGTTTCAGTGACCTGATCGAGGAAGTCGTCTACCTCGTCAACGTCATACCCTTCCTTGAAACGCACCGTTTGAAAGGTGTGCTCCCGAATATCCTTAGGCGTCAAAAGAGCCATATATCTTCCACCTCGCTTTGGGCTTGTGCCCGGCTAAGTTAGTCTTAATGTCAGATGCTATCACGGAACCTGCGATAACAGCGTTTCCGCACCATATTCTTTGCCGATATTCCCGTTAAATCAGCACCCGTAGTATAATCAGCACGAAATATAGCACCAAAAAACTGGTGTCAAAATAAATCGGCCCCATCGGAATGGGTTTGATGTATCTGCGGAGCCAACGCAACGGTGGTTCGGTGAGCCGATACACAATGCGTACCAGCGAAGCGACAATGCCACTCGGGTGCCAGCGGGGTGCGAGCACCATCACCCAATCGAGAATCATCCGGACAAACAATACGGTGATGTACGCTTCGATCAGCCAATCAATGATGTGAAACAATACAGAGACCAATGAAGCAAGCATGCTCCCAGCCTACCGTAAGGCTGGGAGCATGCTTGGGGGTACAGCTGCATTGTTCACTCCGAGAACAAATCGCGCGCAGCGCTCTGCTCCGGTTCCTCGGCCACGATGTCCACGCGGGCGGGGCTCAGCAGGAATACACGCGGCGTGACGCGTTCGATCGAACCGGCCACACCGAACACCACGCCGGACGAGAAATCGACGATGCGGTAGGCCACCGCCTCGGACACGCCCGTCAGGTTCAGCACGACCGGCACGCCGTCGCGCAACGCGCGCCCCACCATCTGGGCGTCTTCGTACGAGTTCGGATGGATGGTGGTGATGCGGCTCACGCGCCCTTGGAACGGGGCCGCGGTCTTGCGGCTCGTGGGGGCGGCTGCAGGCGCTGTAGACGGGATGGGGGTCACGGAACGGTCCGAATCGAATGACGATTCGCTCTCTTCTTCCTCAACGAACTCGTCTTCGTCCTCGGGCACGACGTCTGACATACCGAGGTAGGACATCGTACGCTTCATAAACCCGGGCATTGTGGTGTTCCTTTCCGCTTCGTCTCAGTGTGCTTTAGCGCAGAAATTCCGGAATATCGAGGTCGCCCGGGTCGTTGGAGCCGTAATAGTCCGGCCCTGTGGTCGGGTCGAACACCGGCGTTTCGGGCGTCTGTGGCGCAACCGGCTGGGAGGGCTGTTCCGCGGGCGCCGTCTGGAAGATCGGCGTGGCGTTCGGGGCCGGCGAGGTCATCATGGCCGGCAGGCTGCCGGTGTGGCTCACCGGCTTGATCGCCGGATCTTCGGGGCGCTGGTGCGACAAGGGGTTGGCTGGGGCGGCGGCCGTCTTCGGCTTTTCGCCCTTCGAGTCGAAGCCGGCGGCGATCACGGTCACGCGGATCTCGTCGCCATAGGCGTCGTCGAGTGCCAGGCCCCAGATGATCTGCGCTTCCGGATGCGCCGAACGGCGGATGAGCTCGGTGGCCTGCGTTGCCTCCTGCAGCTTGAGGTCGGTGCCTGCGGCGATGTTGATGAGCACGCCGTTGGCGCCGTCGATGCTCTCTTCGAGCAGCGGCGAGCTGATCGCGATCTCGGCGGCCTGCGTGGCGCGGTCCTCGCCCCGCGCCGAGCCGATGCCGAACATCGCGGTGCCCGAGTCACGCAGGATCGACGTGACGTCGGAGAAGTCCACGTGGATGTACGAATTCATCGTGATCAGGTCGGTGATGCCCTGCACGCCGGCCAGCAGCGCGGTGTCGGCGGTCTTGAACGCCTCGACGATGCCGATCGAACGGTCGGCGAGCTCAAGCAGGCGGTCGTTCGGGATGATGATGAGCGCGTCGACCTCTTTGCGCAGGTTCTCGATGCCCATCGCGGCGGAAGCGGCGCGCTGCGGGCCTTCGAACGAGAACGGGCGGGTGACGACTGCGATCGTGAGCGCGCCCTGCTGGCGGGCCGCGCGCGCGACGAGCGGGCTTGCACCGGTGCCGGTGCCGCCGCCTTCGCCGGCGGTCACGAACACCATGTCGGCGCCCTTGACGGCCTCTTCAATGTCGGACTGGTGGTCCTGAGCCGCCTTGGCGCCCTTCTCCGGGTCGGCTCCGGCGCCGAGGCCACGGCTCGAAGCGTCGTTCAGCGAAATCTTGACGTCGGCGTCCGAACGCAGCAGATCCTTCGCATCCGTATTGATGGCGACGAATTCCACATTCTGCAGCCCCTCTGCGATCATGCGGTTGATTGCGTTGCCGCCCGCGCCACCGACACCGACGACCTTAATGTTGGTTTTGTCGTTGAAATTGTCAGTCTGGGCAATCTCGCTCACGGTATTCTCCTGTCATTTACGTATCTTGCTCTACTCTATCGCAGACGGGTCGATAAATGTTACGTGTTTCACCGTTTTCAATCCATTGCGCAATACAGCAGATGCGGTTGTGTGCTGGTGTGGGGTTTTCTTCGACGTTCCGGTCAGCGTTGCATCAATACTCCGCATCCATCGGATCGTCTCCAAACAGTTGCTCACGCTCGGCGTGCGTGGTTCGCCGGCTTTCCAGCCAGCCGTAGGGAAGATGGACTTTTTTCGCAAAGCGAACACGGCCTCTGGGCTTATCCACGATGCGCTCCGGCAGTTGAGCCCGCTGGTCCAATCCATCGATGATCGCCTGCACTTCGGCGAGGCTCTCGCACCCCATGAACGCGGCGCGCACGGATCCGCCGACCGGGAACCCCTTGAGATACCACGCGATGTGTTTGCGCAGGTCGTGCACCGCCATCCGCTCATCGCCGTCGAAGAACTCGACGAGCAGACGCGCATGGCGCATCACGACGGCGCCGACCTCACCGAGTGTGGGGCGCACGCGCGCGTCGCTGCCTTCGAAGGCGTTGCGGATGTCGGCGAAGATCCACGGGCGGCCTTGGCAGCCGCGGCCGATCGCCACGCCGGCGCAGCCGGTCTCGTTCACCATCGCCACGGCGTCGTCGGCGCCCCAGATGTCGCCATTGCCGAACACCGGGATGTCCAGATGCTCCACGAGCTCGCCGATGCGCGTCCAATCGGAGTGCCCGCCGTAGTATTCGGCCGTCGTGCGCGCGTGCAGCGTCACCGCGGCACAACCCTCGCCCTGCGCGATGCGGCCGGATTCGAGGAACGTCTCGTGGTCATGGTCGATGCCGACACGGAATTTGGCCGTCACCGGTATGCCAGCGGGTTCGCACACGCGCACCACGCGGTGGATGATCTCTTCGAGCAGGTCCGTCTTCCATGGCAGCGCGGACCCGCCTCCCCTGCGCGTGACCTTCGGCACAGGGCAGCCGAAGTTGAGGTCCACATGGTCGGCCATCGATTCGTCGACCACGATGCGGGCCGCCTGTTCCACAATCGCCGGATTGACGCCGTACAGCTGCAGCGAGCGCGGATGCTCGCTCGGCGCGAATCGGCACAGCCGCAGCGCCTTCGGATTGCGCGCCACCAATGCGCGCGCCGTGATCATCTCCGCCACATACAGCCCATCGGGCCCGTATTCCTCGCACAATACGCGGAACGGCCAGTTCGTCACGCCGGCCATCGGCGAGAGCATGACCGGCGTGCCGACGGTCAGCGGACCGAGCCGCACCGGTGCGAGCGCATGGTCGAGCCGGGCCGGCGCACTGTCCGTCCTCGGATCGAGTTGCGTCGTCTCATTGGCGGTATTCACTACTGTTTCGTGCATGCATCCCCATTCGAGCGGTCGCGAGCCAGCGTACAGACGCGGCCTGAGAGATTCCTGAAAAAACGTGCGGTGCGCGCCGCCCACTCGCCGCCGACATCGCAATTGCCCACGGCGCGCGGGGGCGTCTGTGGGCAATTGCGGCCGTGGCGTGCGGGCGCCGGCGCGGTCAGTACAGGCCGCCAGCGGTGGCGATGTGCACGCTGTCAGGCCATGCCTCGCCGCCCATCTCGACGGGCTTCATCGGCACACGCGTGCGCTTGTCGTTGATGCGCTTGGCCACATATTCGGCCACGTTCGCGAGCGCCACGCGCTCCTGCTGCATCGTGTCGCGTTCGCGGATCGTGACCGCCTGGTCGTCGAGCGTGTCGAAATCGACGGTGATGCACAGCGGCGTGCCGATTTCGTCCTGGCGGCGGTAACGGCGGCCAATCGCGCCGGACTCGTCGTAGTCGATCATCCAGTCGTTAAGGCGTAGGTCACTGGCCAGGTCCTGCGCGATCGACTGCAATTCGGGCTTCTTGCTCAACGGCAGCACGGCGGCCTTCATCGGGGCGAGCCTCGGGTCGAGGCGCAGCACCGTGCGCTTGTCGACGCCGCCCTTTGTGTTTGGCGCCTCGTCCACGTCGTAGGCGTCCACAAGGAACGCCATGAGCGAGCGCGACAGGCCGGCCGCCGGCTCGATGACGTACGGGATGTACTTTTCGCCCGTCGCCTGGTTGAAGTAGCTCAGGTCCTCGCCGGAATGCTCGGAATGCGCGCCCAGATCGAAGTCGGTGCGGTTCGCGATGCCTTCGAGCTCGCCCCAGTCGGAGCCTTGGAAGCCGAAGCGGTATTCGATGTCGACGGTGCGCTTCGAATAGTGCGCGAGCTTCTCTTTGGGATGCTCGTAGTGGCGCAGGTTCTCGGGCTTCACACCGAGGTCGAGGTACCACTGGGTGCGCGCGTCGATCCAGTACTGCTGCCATGCCTCGTCGGTGCCGGGTTCGACGAAGAACTCCATCTCCATCTGTTCGAACTCGCGTGTACGGAAGATGAAGTTGCCGGGCGTGATTTCGTTGCGGAAGCTCTTGCCGGTGTTCGCGATGCCGAACGGCGGCTTGGAGCGCGAGCTCGTCATGACGTTCTTGAAGTCGACGAAGATGCCCTGCGCGGTCTCCGGGCGCAGGTAATGCAGCGAGTTGTCGTCCTCGACCGGGCCCAGGTGCGTGCGCAGCATCATGTTGAAGTCACGCGGTTCGGTCCAGTTGCCTCGCGTGCCGCAGTCGGGGCACACGATGTCCTTCAGGCCGTTCGGCGGCATCTGGTCGTTGTGCTTTTCGGCGTAGGATTCCTCGAGCTTGTCGGCGCGGTGGCGCTTGTGGCACGTGAGGCATTCGATGAGCGGGTCGTTGAACACCGAGACGTGGCCCGAGGCCACCCACACGGCGGACGGCAGGATGATCGACGTGTCGACGCCCACCACGTCCGGGCGCGTGACGACCATCGCACGCCACCATTCTCGCTTGATGTTGTCTTTGAGCGCCACACCGAGCGGACCGTAGTCCCAGGCGGAACGCGTGCCGCCGTAGATCTCGCCGGCCGGGAATACGAAGCCTCGACGCTTGGCGAGGGAGACGACTTCATCAAGTTTGGAATTAGCCACAATGCACCTTCTGGTTTGAACGGTTTGGGGTCTTGTACAAGCCCCCAAGCCTACCGGCACACGGTGACACCCGATGTCACGCGTGGAACATCGTGAAACGCCACGCGCCCACGCCGCGTGTCCCAAGCGCCCTATAGGTTCGGTACGTGCAGGGGAACTTCCGCTTGGGGAAGTTGAGAGAGGCATGCCGCCTGACCCTTTGAACCTGTTTGGGTAACGCCATCGTAGGGAGCATTGTTATGAACCAATCACCATCCACCACCACTGTGCCGGCCTCGAGCCCGCTCCGAGAAGCCATCCGTGCCGCCGTCGAATCGGTGCGCGCAGACACGCCGATGGCACAGTCATTCACGAACTTCGTCACCATCAACCTTGTGGCCAACGCGCAGCTCGCCGCAGGCGGCACCGCCGCGATGAGCTTCCTGCCCGACGACGTGATCGATATCGCGGCGATCAGCGGGGCCACCTACATCAACGTGGGCACGTTGCTGCCGTTCTACAAGGACGCGCTCGGCGAGATCACCAAGGCGCTGCACGAGAAGCGCCACCGTTGGGTGCTCGACCCGGTGGCCGCCGGACTCGGCGCCACGCGCACACGGATCCTCGACGGCATGCGTGACGTGCCTCCGGCGGTCGTGCGCGCGAACGCCTCCGAGATCCTCACGCTCGAATCGATGTGGAACCCAGAGCACGCCGGCCCCGCCGACGACGGCGCGCATGGGCCGGCCGGCGTGGAATCCACCGACGACGTGGACACCGCCGCCCGTGCCGCCGAACGTCTGGCCCTGTACCTGCGTTCCAAGGACGCCGAGGGCCTGGGCGCCGTGGCGGTCTCGGGCGAAACCGATCTGGTCACCGACGGCAAGCGCACGTACCGCCTGCCCGGCGGCGACCCGATGATGACCAAGATCACCGGCGCCGGCTGCGCCCTGGGCGGCGTGGTGGCCACGTACCTGTGTGTGGCCGACCCGCTTGTGGCCGCGCTCGCCGCCTCGCTGTTGTTCAAGCGCGCCGGCGAACGCGCGGCCGCCGCTTCGGACGGCCCCGGCTCGTTCCAGACCGCCTTCCTCGACGCGTTGTGGAACACCGATGCCGACGACGTGGCGTCGTCGACCATCTGGGAGGCGTGAGCATGGCCGCAACATTCCCCTACCCCTCAATGCGCGGTTCGTTCGACCTGCGCTTCTACTTCGTCGTCGGCCCCGACGACTGCGCGGGCCGCACGCTGCTCGACGTGGTGGCCAAGGCACTCGACGGCGGCGCGAGTTTCATCCAGTTGCGCGCCAAGCACGCCGACGTCGCGCAGATCGTCTTGATGGCCGAAGGCATCGCGCACGAGATCCGCGAGCACCATCTCGAGGATTCCGTCGCTTTCGTGATCGACGACCGCGTGGACGCCGCCCTCGAGGCGCGCCACCGCGGCATCAAGGTCGACGGCGTGCACATCGGCCAACAGGACCTCAGCCCGCTTGAGGCGCGGCGCCTGCTGGGCAACGACGCGATCATCGGGCTGTCCGCGAAGACGCTCGACGAGGTCGAGGCAGCCAACGCATTGCCCGGCGGCACGATCGACTATCTGGGCGCCGGCCCGCTGCATGAGACGGCCACCAAGCCCGACTGCGTCGTCACCCATGCCGACGGCACCACAGGCACCCAGAGCGCGCAGAGCATCAACGCGCTGTGCGAGGCGAGCCTCTATCCGCTCGTCGTCGGCGGCGGCGTGCATGTGCAGGATGTGCCGATGCTCGCCGGCACCTACGCCGACGGCTGGTTCGTGGTGTCGGCGATCGCCGCCGCACACGACCCCGAGCAAGCCACCCAGGACCTCGTCAACGCGTGGCTCGCCGTGCGCGGCGACACGCGGCACGGCTATGCGCAGCACACGGCCGACCCGCACACGCTGCCCGCCGCGCTGACAATCGCGACGACCGATTCGTCGGGCGGCGCAGGCATCGCCGCCGACCTGAAGGCGATGCTCGCGAACGACGTGTACGGCATGTGCGTCGTGGCCGGCATCACCGCGCAGAACACGACCGGCGTGCAGCTCATCGCACCGGTTGACCCCGCCGTCGTGCGCGAGCAGATCGATTCCGTGTTCACCGACATCCGCCCCGCTGCCGTGAAGATCGGCGTGATCGTCGGCGACGACCAGATCGAAACGGTGGCGGCCGCGCTGCGTGACCACCATGCCGAGAATGTCGTGGTCGACCCGGTCATGGTCGCCACGTCGGGCTCTTCGCTCGCCGACAGCAGCGCTGTGCGCACAATGACGCGCGAGCTCTTCCCGCTCGCCGCGCTCATCACGCCGAACATCCCCGAAGCGCAGGCGCTCACCGGAGCAGAGATCTCGTCTGCAGCAGACATGGAGCGCGCGGCGCGGGCGCTCGCCGAACGGTTCGGCTGCGCAGCGCTCGTCAAGGGCGGCCATGGCACGCAGGACGCCAACGATGTGCTCGCACTGCCCGACGGCGCCACGCAGTGGTTCGCCGGCGAGCGCATCGGCAACCCGAACACCCACGGCACCGGCTGCACGCTGTCGTCGGCGATTGCCGCGCATCTCGCGCTTGGCGAACCGCTGGGCAACGCGATCACGCATGCCAAGGCGTATGTGAGCGGCGCATTGCGCGCGATGCTCGACCTTGGCGCCGGATCGGGGCCGATGGACCACGGCTGGGCGCAGCACTGAGCACGCACATCACCATTCATATCGGCGTGTGCCGCCGAAGGAACGAACAGGAGCATCATGGACCGTTATGCCGAACGGCAGGAAGTGCCGTTGGACCCCGAGACCGGCAAGCCGGTCATCAACACTGTGGCCGCAGTGGCAATCGCGCCCAGCGGCGTGGGCGCCGAACTGAGTGACTACGTGGCGCAGGTCGTGAGCGTGATCCGCGAATCCGGACTGCCCAATGAGACGAACGCCATGTTCACCAACATCGAAGGCGACCTCGACAGCGTGTTGCGCGTCGTGCGCGACGCCGCGATGGCGCTCGCCGGCCAGGGCTACCGCACCGGCGTCAGCCTCAAACTCGACATCCGCCCCGGATTCAGCGGGCAGCTCGAGGAGAAACCGCGCCTTGTGGACGAACTGATCGACAAGGCTTAGGGCGGGGTCTTCCTTACCCAGTACAGAGAACGGCAGGTGGCATTCCACCTGCCGTTCTATCGTAGAAGCCATGACGACGATGAAGGAAGTGGCACAGCGGGCCGGCGTTTCGGTATCCACCGTCTCGCTCGTGCTCAACGGGCGCGACAGCGGGCGCGTCAAGACAGAGATCGCGCAGCGGGTGCGCGACACCGCGCGCGCGTTGGACTACCGGCCGAACCCACTCGCGCGGTCCCTGCGCACGAGCCGCACGCGCATGCTCGGATTCGTCAGCATGGAGGTCGCCACCACCCCGTATGCGGGCGGCATCATCCTGGGCGCGCAGGAAGCTGCGAGCGAAGCCGGGTATCTGCTGACCACGGTGAACGCCGACGGCAAGGTCAATCTGGAGCAGGAGGTGGCCACCCTGCACCGCTATGGCGTGGATGGGTTCCTGTTCTCCACGATGTCGAACCGCGTGTCCGACATTCCCGAAAGCCTCGCCTCCTACCCGCTTGTGCTCGCCGACGCGACCGACGCGCACAACCGCTTCCCCGCGATCGTGCCCGACGAGGTGCGCATCGGACGCGATGCCACGCAACGCCTGATCGACGCGGGGCTCACGCGCATCGCGTACATCGGGTGCACCGCACCGCTTGTGGCACAGGGGTTGCGCCTCGAAGGCTATCGACAGGCGCTTGAACACGCCGGCATCCCGTACCGCAGCGAACTGGTGTGCGACGTGCTGTACAACGACGAGGCGCTGCGCACGGTGGGGCGGCTGTTCGACGAGCAGCGGCCCGACGGCGTGTTCTGCTTCAACGATTCGCGCGCATGGTATGTCTATGAATGCGCCGCGCGGCTCGGACTCACGATTGGCGAGGACGTCTCGGTCGTGGGCGTGGACAACCACCCGGTCGTCAGCGAGACGTTCTCGCCACAGCTCACGACGGTTGAGCTGCCGCATTATGAGATGGGGTATTGGGCGGCCACGAAGCTCATCTCGATGCTCGCGGACTCCCCCGCCGAAGACGTGCGGTGGCCAGCCACAACCGCCCCGATGCCGCCGCTCGATGCCCCCACGCCCGCCATGATCCACTGCACATTGATCGAGCGCGACTCGGTGCGCGACACGCCGACGGATTGACCCGACCCCTTCAGTCACATCACCGAATTCCCGTCAAACGATTGACATTATGCGTTTCATCGCTGCCGGCTTCATGCGCATCTTTCGTCAATCGTTTGACGTCAATCGTTTGACACTCTATACTGGCATTATCGACTTCACGGCGCTGCAGCCACACGAAGCACCGATACCCCCAGCCACGCCGACGACGGCACCGAACAACGAGGTTTCACATGACCCGCACCGCAAAACTGTGGAAGAACCCTTCTTATCTGCAAAGCTCATTCGGCATCTTCCTCTTCTTCTGCTCATGGGGCATCTGGTGGTCCTTCTTCCAGCGCTGGCTCAACTCCATGGGCCTCAACGGCGCCGAAGTGGGCACCATCTACTCCATCAACTCACTCGCCACCCTTGTGCTCATGTTCTGCTACGGCCTGATCCAAGACAATCTGGGCCTCAAACGGCATCTCGTGCTCGCAATCTCCACGATCGCGGCGCTCGTCGGGCCCTTCGTGCAGTTCATCTACGCGCCGCTCATGCGCACCAACATGATGGCCGCCGCAATGATCGGCTCCATCGTGCTGTCCGCTGGGTTCATGGCCGGCTGTTCGCTCATCGAGGCCGTCACCGAACGGTACAGCCGCAAGTTCAACTTCGAATACGGCCAGTCGCGCGCCTGGGGCTCCTTCGGCTACGCGATCGTGGCGCTCGTCGCCGGCATCGTATTCAACATCAACCCGATGATCAACTTCTGGCTCGGCTCGGCGTTCGGCGTCGGCATGCTCATCGTGTACCTCACGTGGTACCCGGCCGACCAGCGCGCGGCGCTCAAGGAGGAATCGGCACCGGACGCGGAGCCCACCAACCCCTCACTCAAAGAGATGGTCAAGGTGCTGCGCATGCCGGCCCTGTGGGTGCTCATCGTGTTCATGCTGCTCACCAACACGTTCTACACCGTGTTCGACCAGCAGATGTTCCCCACCTACTACGCCTCGCTCTTCCCCACCGAAGCGACCGGCAACACCGTCTACGGCATCCTCAACTCGGTGCAGGTGTTCTGCGAATCGGCCATGATGGGCGTCGTGCCAATCATCATGCGCAAGATCGGCGTGCGCAACGCACTCCTGCTCGGCGGCACCGTCATGTTCCTGCGCATCGGCCTGTGCGGCATCTTCCACGACCCGGTCATGATCTCGATTGTCAAGATGTTCCACGCCATCGAAGTGCCGCTGTTCTGCCTGCCGGCCTTCCGCTACTTCACCCTGCACTTCAACCCGAAGCTTTCGGCCACCCTGTACATGGTCGGCTTCCAGATCGCCTCGCAGATCGGCCAGGTCGTCTTCTCCGCCCCGCTCGGCATGCTCCATGACCGGCTCGGTGACCGCACGACGTTCCTCACGATCTCCGGCATCGTGCTGTGCGCGGTCATCTACGGCTTCTTCGTCATCAAGCGGGACGACGAGCAGGTGGACGGCGACCCGTTCATCCGCGATTCCGAACAGCCGCTGCCCTCACTCGCCCAGGACGAGGCGCGCCTCGCCGCCGATGACGAGGACATGTGACGCCCCACGGCGAATTCTAGTGGTCGTTGCAACACCATCGAGAGTCGGAGGTTGCAGCGATGGCATACGAGTTCGAGGGCGTGCAGTACGGGAAGCTTCGAGACATGCAGGAGGCCCGGCGCGCCCGGTATGTGCAGCTGCTTGAGGAAGGACTGAACTTCACCCAGGCAGCGCACGCGGTCGGCGTCTCCAAGCGCACGGGAAAGGTGTGGCGCAACGGGCGAACCCGTTCGAACGGACGCAACGAAAGGCCTCTGGTCGATTGGTATGGTGGACGGGTGAAAGACAGCACAACCACTGTGTCATCGCGCTATCTGAGCATCGACGAGCGCATCGAGATCGCCGACCTGAGCCGGTCCGGCACAAGCGTGCGCGGCATTGCCCGGCGCCTCGGGCGCAGCGCGTCGACGGTCAGCCGCGAGCTGCGCCGCAATGCCCATCCGGCAGACGGCGGGTACCGACCGCACCGCGCCGATCAGCTGGCGGCATCGCGCAGGCCCCGTCCCAAGCGGCGCAAGATCAGGCCCGGAACCGACCTGTACGCATATGTGGCCGCAGGGCTCAGGCGGCACTGGAGCCCCGAGCAGATCAGCAACCGCCTCGTACGCGAGTACCCCGATAATGACCATATGCGAGCATGCCACGAGACCATCTATCAGGCCGTCTACGTCCAGCCGCGCGGCGAACTGCGCAGGCAGGTCGGCAACGCCCTCAGGAAGGGGCGCGCAGTCAGGCGCTCCCGCAGCGACGGCCAGTCGCGCAGGCCGCGCTTCCGCGAGCCGATGGTCATGATCAGCGAACGGCCCGCACAGATCGAGGACCGTGCCGTACCGGGACACTGGGAGGGCGACCTGATCTGCGGGACGTCCAACAAGAGCGCGATCGGCACGCTGGTCGAGCGCACCACCCGCTACACCGTCCTGCTCGCACTGCCCGACGGTCACGATGCCGAGCACGTGCAACGGGCCATCATCACCAAGATGGGCCAGCTTCCCGCGCCGCTGCTCAACTCCCTGACATGGGACCAGGGCGCAGAGCTCGCGCTGCATCGCGACATCACCGCGTCCCTTGACATGCAGGTCTATTTCTGCGACCCGCACAGCCCATGGCAGCGGGGCACGAACGAGAACACCAACGGATTGCTGCGCCAGTACTTTCCAAAAGGAACAGACCTGTCCGCCTACAGTCAGGACTACCTCGATGCAGTGGCCGACGAGCTCAACGACAGACCACGCAAAACACTGGACTGGGCCAAGCCAAGCGAACGGATCATCGAACTTCTCAATGCCATGGAATACGCTCAATAAAGCATACAATCACAAGGACGTGTTGCAACGACCATTAGAATCCACCCCACCCTTTTTCCCCCCCCCCCAATCCGCACCACTTCGAAAAGGACCATCATGGCACCGACCATCCTCAACACACCCACCGAAACCAACTCCGGGACCGGCGAACTGCCCAATCCGGTGCTCACCCCGATCGCCGACCACGCAGAGGCCCTCGCGCGCGCCGAAGCCGGCGTGCAGGCGCTGCGCGAAGTGCGCAACGACCGCTGGTACCCTACCTTCCACATCGCGTCGAACGGCGGATGGATCAATGACCCCAACGGCCTGTGCCGCTACGACGGGCGTTGGCACGTCTTCTACCAGCTGCATCCGTACGGCACGAAATGGGGCCCGATGCACTGGGGCCATGTCTCGTCCACCGACATGCTGCATTGGCGACGCGAGCCGATCGCCTTCGCCCCGAGCCTCGAACAGGAGCGCCACGGCGTGTTCTCCGGAAGCGCCGTCATCGGCGACGACGGCAAGCCGAAGATCTACTACACCGGCCACCGTTGGGCCAACGGCAAAGACAACACCGGCGGCGACTGGCAGGTCCAGATGCTCGCCGAGCCGAACGACGACGGCATGACGACGTTCACGAAGCGCGGCATGATCATCGACTGCCCGACCGATGAGGTCGACCATCATTTCCGCGACCCGAAGGTGTGGAAGACCGGCGACACATGGTACATGACCTTCGGTGTCTCCTCAAAGGAGAAGCGCGGCCAGATGTGGCTGTACACGTCGGACGACATGGTCCACTGGAGCTTCGACCGCGTGCTCTTCGAACACCCCGACCCGGACGTGTTCATGCTCGAATGCCCCGACTTCTTCCCCATCACCGACGCCGACGGCAATGAGAAATGGGTCATCGGCTTCTCCGCGATGGGCGCCAAGCCAAAGGGGTTCATGAACCGCAACCTCAACAACGCCGGCTACATGATCGGCAATTGGGCCCCCGGACGCATGTTCGAACCCGAGACTGAGTTCCGCCTGTGGGACTGCGGACACAACTTCTACGCGCCGCAGTCCTTCACCGTCGACGGCCGTCAGCTCCTGCTCGGCTGGATGAGCCCGTTCACACCGCCGATCCCGATGGAGCAGGACGGCTGGTGCGGCAACATGACGCTCATGCGCGAGATCACGCTCGGCGAGGACGGCGACCTGCATACGGCGCCGTGCAAGGAGTTCGAGGGGCTGCGCGTCACGACGACGAACTACGGAGAAATGCTCGTCGAGGCGAATCAGGAGACGACGCTCGCCGACGACGTGGAGGCCGTGGAGATCGAGATGACGATCGATTTGGAGGCCACCGGTGCGGAACGCGCCGGACTGCATGTGCACGCGACCGAGGACGGCCACTACACCTCCGTCATCTACGACGACCAGCTCGGCCGCGTGGTCGTGGACCGGCAGAACGTCGCCAATGGCGACAGGGGATACCGGACCGCCCCGCTGAGCGACGAAGAGCTTGCCAGCGGCAAGCTCGACCTGCGCGTGTTCATCGACCGCGGTTGCGTGGAGGTCTACGTCAACGACGGCCACCAGGTGCTCAGCTCTTACTCCTTCGCGGCGGAGGGACCTCGCGCCATCAAGCTCGTCGCTGAATCCGGGGCGATGAAGATCGACTCGCTGAAGGTCCACACACTGATGAACATCGGACTCGACTCCTGACGTTCCCCTGCAACGCGGCCGCCGTACGTCCCCAGGCGCATTCCCGGGGACGGCCGGCGGCCGCGTTTCCTTGCCATTGCCCACCGTACGGGCTATCATCGGGCGTTGTCGCATCCACTGGACGCGGCGAATCAGCTTTTCTGGCCGTGCGGCGGCAGACTCCTCACCTTGCTGCCTGATGCCGACGGCCTTCGAGCATGCCGGGTTGGCATGCAGGAAGTAAGGTGCCGATGACTTTCCATGGGCGAACGCAGGGCCGTGGGACACAACGCCTCCGTCACGCCATCCGGCGGTATTGGCCTACAATCGCCGCGGTCGTGACGATTGTCGCCGTCTGGCAGATCTGGGTGGACGCCACGCATCCCCCGGTCACGATGATCGCGTCACCGAGCCAGATTGTCGCGGCGACGGTCCGTTCATCCTCCACATTGTGGCCCGCGGCGCTCATGACCTTCACCGAAGGCGTGGCCGGGTTCCTCATCGCATGTCTCGCCGGCGTGCTGCTCGGTGTAGGCATCCACTGCTCTCGCACGGCGTATGCGGCGCTGTTCCCGCTGCTCACCGCGGCACAGACGCTGCCGCTCATCTCAATCGCCCCGTTGTTCCTCATCTGGTTCGGCTTCGAACCAGCCGGCAAGATCGTCATCGTCGCCGTGTTCGCCCTCTTCCCCATCGTCGTGCAGACAATGCGCGGACTGCAGTCGGTGCCGCGTTTCTACGATGACGTCGCGATGACCTGCGGCGCGTCGCGCGCATGGACGCTGTTCCATGTGGACCTGCGCGTCGCGGCACGACAGATCTTCGGCGGCGTGCGCGTTTCGGCGGCCTATGTGTTCGCGACCGCCGCGACCGCCGAATACCTCGGCGCGCGCACCGGGCTCGGCATCTGGCTGCAGGCCGCCTACAACTCGTTCCAGACACCGCTCATCTTCACGGCGACCTTCGTCATCATCGTCATGACAGGCCTGCTGTTGCTCGCCGTGCGCGCCGTCGAACGGCTCACCATCGGCTCACCGGCGGACGACGAGGACCCGGACGCGCAGTGAGCGGCCCCGCCGCCGCGCATGGGCCGGCCAACGGGGCCCATGCGCGGCGCCCGCAGGCCCATTGCCCCCATTCATCACCAAGAAGAAGGAGATCCCATGACGAACCACCGATTCACCACCCGCATAGGCGCCGCGCTCGCCGCGCTATGCGCCGTGCTCGCCGTCACTGCATGCGGCGCGCCGAAACCGGACGCCAGCGGCCTAGACAAGGTCACGTTCATGCTGTCGTGGGCGCCGGACACGAACCACATCGGCGTCTATGTGGCCAAACACAAGGGCTACTACCGCGAAGCCGGACTCGACGTGGACATCGTCGCCGTCACCCAGTCGGGAGCCGAACAGGCCGTCAACAACGGCGTCGCCGACTTCGCGCTGTCCAACCTGACGAACGTGAGCACCTATGCGACCAAAGGCGCGCAGCTCAAGCAGGTCATGCAAGTGCAGCAGAAGACAAGCGCGATCTGGTGCGCGCTCGCTTCGAACGACGCGATCACACGCCCCAAGGACTTCGACGGCAAGGTCTTCGCCACCTTCGGCTCCAACGAGTCGGATGCCGTCGTGCGCCGCATGATCGAAACCGATGGCGGCACAGGCGACTTCGACAAAGTCACTGTCGGCACATCCACTTTCGCGACGCTCTCGTCAGGGCGCGCCGACTTCGGCGGCTTCTACTCCACATGGGAAGGCGTGCAGGCGAAGATGAACGGGCCCGAACTGCGCTGCTTCAGCGAACCCGATTACGGAGTGCCCGGCAACGCCGATTCCATCGGCATCATCACCAGCGACCGGCTCATCAGCAGCGATCCGGACCTGGTGAAACGCTTCGTCCAAGCCACGCAACGCGGCTACATCGACGCATACGAGGACGGCGACGAGGCCGCCGGGATCCTCGTCCACGACGCCCCGGAGGCGAACCTCGACGAGGCCTTCGTCAAGGAGTCGATGAAGACGATCATCGATGGGCAATACTGGGGCGACCGCAAAAGCATCGAGAACGGCACCGCCACACTGGGCGCGATCGACTACGACGACACGCAGCAGTACTTCGATTTCCTCGCCGAATCGGACGCCTACACCGACGCGACCGGCAAGACCGTGCACACCGCGCCGCAATCGCACGACCTCGCCACCGACGAATTCCTCGCCAGCGGCGCGCACTGAGACGCAAGCAACCGCAACCAAACGTGGGGAGTGACCAGACCATGACCACCGCACCGCATCTCGTGCTCAGCATGGACACCGGCATCGACGACGCGCTCGCGCTCGCATACCTCGTCGCCGCAGGCGCACGCATCGACGGCGTCAGCGCCACCTACGGCAATGTCCTGCAACAGCAGGCCGAACGCAACACGCGCATGCTGCTCGACATGCTCGGGCGCCCCGACATACCGGTGGCCGCGGGCGCCCGGCATCCGTCATGGGCGAAGTATTTCGTGGCCGACGCCGGTTGTGCGCGCTTCCACGGCAACGACGGATTGGGCAATCTGCAGGCGGCGGGAGCCGAAGGTCCAGCCCAATCCCCTGCGCCGGCCACAGCGCCCGGCAGCGTGGAGGCCTCCACCGGCAGTGGCATCGTCGAATTGACCGCGGCGCGCATCGAGGCACTCGCGCGGCAGGGGCACACGGTCTCCGTCGGCGGCTATCCGGTCGGCGACCCCCATTGCGCATTGCCGGCGATGCCCGGCTTCTTCGCGCACACCGGCATCGCAGCTCCTGAGCTTCCCAAGCATCCCGACGGGGATTGCCCACCGGTGACCGAGGGCGCGCGCATGATCGTCGACGCCGCGCGCGAGTACGGCCATGACCTGACAATCGTCGCGACAGGACCGCTCACCGATGTCGACACCGCGCTGCGGGCCGATCCCGACGCCGTCTCACGGGCGCGCATCGTGTTCATGGGAGGCACGCTCACGCAGGAAGGCAATTGCTACGACCTCGTCTGCGAGACCAATGTGTTGCAGGACCCCCCGGCCGCCGACCGTGTGCTCCGCGCCCACGCCGACACGACGATGGTCGGGCTCGACGTGACGCACCGTTGCCTGTTCGGCGACGCCGACGTGGCGCAGTGGACCGCCGCGGCCACAGCAGGCTCCCGCCGCATCGCCTCGTTGCTCGCGGGCATCGCGGGGTTCTCGATCCGTGCGAACCGCGAGAGCGACCTGATCTTCGCCGCGGGCATGCCCCTGCACGACCCGCTTGCCGCGGCCGTCGCGATCGACCCGGGCCTCGTGTCGACCCTCGACCTGCCGATGATCGTCGAGACACGCACCGGGGACGGCAGCGGCGTCCGTGGGCGCACGATCGGCAACCCGCGCGGCGTCGTCGACAACGCCCCGCCGGTGCATGTGGCGCTCGGTGTGGACGGCGACGGAT
This sequence comes from Bifidobacterium pseudolongum subsp. globosum, assembly GCF_000741295.1. Lineage (GTDB taxonomy): Bacteria > Actinomycetota > Actinomycetes > Actinomycetales > Bifidobacteriaceae > Bifidobacterium > Bifidobacterium globosum. Next base: position 140,736 of record NZ_JGZG01000001.1, read on the forward strand.
TCGTCCGCGGGTTCACCGACACGATCCGGGGATTCCTCGCATCCATCGGCTGAACGCGCGTGCTCCTCCGCTTACTGCTTCTTGACGCCTCCGAAACGGCGGTCGCGATGGATATAGCGCTCAATGGAATCCCACAGCACCGTGCGCCCGCAATCGGGGAACAGCTCCGGCACGAAATCGAGCTCCGCGTATGCGGCCTCCCACGGCAGGAAGTTGCTCGTGCGCTGCTCGCCCGACGTGCGGATCACCAGGTCGCAGTCGGGGATGTCGGGATTGTACAGATGCTCGGCGACCATCTTCTCCGTCACACGGTCGCCTTTGATGCGGCCGTCGCGCACCTCGCGCGCGATGGCGGCGCACGCGTCGGCGATTTCCGCGCGCCCGCCGTAGTTGATGCAGAACACGACGTCGATGACCTTGTTGTGCTTCGTGCGTTCCATGGCCACTTCAAGCTCGTCGATGACCGACTTCCACAGCTTCGGCCGGCGACCCGACCAGCGCACGCGCACACCCCATTCATCCATCTGCGCCACACGCCGGTGGATGATGTCGCGCGAGAACCCCATGAGGAACCGCACTTCCTGCGGCGAACGCTTCCAATTCTCGGTCGAGAAGGTGTACAGACTCAGATACCGCACGCCTGCCTCGATCGCGCCGGCGATGGTGTCGAAGACCACGGGTTCCGCAGCTTGGTGCCCTTCGGTACGGATCAGTCCGCGCTGCTGCGCCCAGCGCCCGTTGCCGTCCATGATCACGCCCACATGCCTGGGCACTTTGTTCTTGGGAAAGTCCGGCACAATCGCCGGATCGGAGAACGGGGCCGCAGGAATGTCCAATGACGTATAGTCCACGTGTTCGAATGCCATACCGCTTAATCTAGCAAGCGCAGCGAACGAATCGGCCGCTCGAGGTAGTACTGCGCCCAGTCCTCGACGAGCCGTTCGGCGCCCGGTTCGAGCGGCTGCGCGTCGAGCGTGCGCCAATCACCGTCGAGCAGCGCGCGCAGCTGCCGCAAAACGGCCGCGTTCGCCGGCTTCGCTTCCGGCGTATGGTCTGCCATGCACATCGTCCCGCCGGCCGCAGACGAGAAGAACATGAGCCCGTCGGTGCGCCCGCACACCACACACGCGTGCAGGCGCGGCGTCCAACCGGCGAGCGCGAGCGCGCGCAACACATACGATTCGCAGATCGTCTGCGCATGGTGCGCGCGTGCGGCGAGCGCGTGTAATGCGCCAACGACGAGCTGGTATTGCGCGGGCTGCGGCTCGTGTTCGGTCGTGACGAGGTCGTTGAGCGTCTCACAGATCACGCTCGCCGCACGGTAGGCCTCGTAGTCGCCGCTGATCGCCCCGGCGTACGCGGCGATGGATTCGGCCTGCGACACGTTGTCGAGCGAACGGCCTTCCGCGAGGAGCAGCGAGACGCGCATGAACGGTTCGAGACGCGCGCCGAACCGCGATTTAGTGCGGCGCACGCCTTTGGCTACCGCGCGCACTTTGCCGTGCCCGCGGGTGAACAGTGTGATGATGCGGTCGGCCTCGCCGAGCTTCGCCGTGCGCAACACAATGCCTTCGTCGCTATAGAGCGCCATGATTCCCCTCTCCGCGCCGTGCGCAGTGGATCAGAACAGGAACAGGCCCCAGAACGAGAAGCTCAGCAGCACGAGCAGCATGGCCACGGTCGTGGTCCAGAACAGCACGCGTCCGAGCCGCGTGGTGGCCACGACGGGCTCCTCACCGCTGACGATGTGTCTGATGGTGCCTCGCTTCACTGGCCATGTGAGCAGTCCGCGCATCGACGCGACCTCGATCATGCCGGCGAACACGCGTGACCATGCCCATACCACGCCGATGCACACGATCTGCACGACCGGCCAGCTCCAGTACATCATGCCGGCGTCCTCCTGCGGCGCGCTGCCCCACGACAGGTGCACGACGGCGAGCACGACTTCGCCCAGACCACCGACGAACAGCAGCATGCAGGCCATGGTGATGATCGTGAGCATGAGCAGTGAGCCGCCGAAGCGGTATTGGAATCCCAGCGCCGGCCCGCGGTGTGTGATGCGGTTGCGAATATGCGCGATGAGCGCGATGACGCCGACGACGGTGGCCACGAGCATCATGATGGCCATCAGACCGAGTACGAGTATGCCGTAGATCGTCATGGCGCGCCGCGAGTGCAGTCCGAGCGGCACCGCAATGGACTGGTAGAGCGGTGCGCCGGCGATCGGTTCGCTCGTCTGGGTCAGTCCGCGCGATGTGCCGACCGCCCAGCTGACGGCGTCGCGCTCGTAATCGTCGGCGAACGGTGTGCCGTTCTGCGCTTCGTCACCAAGGCGGAGCACGTGGTTGGCCACCGGGTAGCTGCGCAGGCTCACATTCCAGTTGCCGGCGCGGTGCGCTTGGTCGAGGATGTCCTTGAACCCCTGCACCTGCGCCGTCATCACGTCCTTTGACCCGTACGCCACGAGCGTGGGAATCGAGTATGCCTGCGGGGTGGCAGTGTGCAGGTCGATGTTGGTCAGGCCGAACAGGCCCATGTCCAACGAGAGGATGCGCCGCACGATGGCTTGGTAGCCGTCGTTGGCGCCGGCGAGGGCGAAGTTCTGTATGGCGAGGAACGCGACGGCGTGCCGCGGCGAAAACACCATCGGCGACAGCAGGATCTGGAACGCGATGTCATGGTCCATCGCCACGAGGTACGACGAGATCCATGTGCTTTCCGACGTCGCGTAGATGCCGACCTTGTGCGCATCGACCTGATCGAGGTCGCGGATGACATTGATGGCCTGGTCATAGACGGCCGCCGAGCCCGGGTAGTCGCGCGTCAGGTCGTTCGTGGACCACACCGGCTTGTCGATGACCGCCGTCACAAAGCCGGCGGAGCTCATGCTCGTGGCGATGTCGCCGAACGAGTCGTCGCATGTTCCGCCATGACCGGCGCCGTGCATGAACACCATGCCGGGCAAGTTGGTTCCGACGCCCTGCGGTTCGCGGATGTTCATGCGAATGCGCTGCACTTCGCCGGTGGACGGCCGTTTCGCGTCGATTTCGATGTGCCGGCTCGTGACTTTGTACGTGCCGACGCCCGGCAACGGTTCCGGCGAGTCGAACGTGACCTGCGTGTCGGCGGTGAGCGTGGCGAAGGTCTGTGCGCGCGGATCGTTCTGCGTGGGGATGCGCGTGTTGTTCGAGGCGACCATGAGGATGCCCAGCAGGATGATGAAAATGGGCAGGCTGACCATCAGCCGCCTGCCGCGGCTGAAGGCCCTTGCTTGCTGTACATCCGATGTTCGTTGCTGACTCACGTAACCATCCTATCGGTGTCTGCCGTTGCGGCAGGCAATTATTCACCCACGACTGGTACCACAACGGGACCGGATGACTGGTCGGTCACGAGCCCGTCGGCCTCCATCTGCTCGGCGATGGCGTTCGCGTGCTTGAGCAGCGTATCGACGATGCGGTCCTCCGGCACGGTCTCGATGACCTTGCCCTTGATGAAGATCTGCCCTTTGCCGTTGCCGGAGGCCACACCCAGGTCGGCCTCGCGCGCTTCGCCCGGCCCATTGACGATGCATCCCATCACGGCCACGCGAATCGGCGCCGTGATGCCGGACAACCCATTCGTCACCTCGTTGGCGAGCGCGATGACATCGACCTGCGCACGGCCGCAGCTCGGGCACGAGATGATGTCGAAATGGCGCGCACGAAGCCCCAGGTATTCGAGGATCTTGCACCCCACCTTGACCTCTTCGACCGGTGGCGCGGACAGTGAGACTCGGATCGTGTCGCCGATGCCTTCGGCCAGCAGCGCACCGAATGCCAGGCAGGACTTGATGGTGCCCTGCCATGCGGGGCCGGCTTCTGTCACACCCAGATGCAGCGGCCAATCGCCCTGCTTGGCGAGCAGGCGGTAGGTCTCCACCATCGTGATGGGGTCGTGGTGCTTCACCGAGATCTTGAAGTCGTGGAAGCCCACGTCTTCGAACATGCGCGCTTCCTTCATCGCGGAAGCCACAAGCGCCTCAGGGGTGGGGCCGCCGTACTTCGCATAAAGCTCCTTGTCGAGCGAGCCGGCGTTCACACCGATGCGCAGCGAGATGCCCGCGTCGGTCGCGGCCTGGCAGATCGATGGGCCCACTTCGTCGAATTTGCGGATGTTGCCTGGATTGACGCGCACCGCGGCGCAGCCCGCGTCAATGGCCTGGAACACATACCGGCTTTGGAAGTGGATGTCGGCGATCACCGGGATCGGCGATTTGGCGACGATGCGCGGCAATGCGTCGGCGTCTTCCTGACTGGGCACGGCCACGCGCACGATGTCGCAGCCGGCGGCCGTGAGTTCGGCGATCTGCTGCAGTGTGGCGCCCACATTCGCGGTCTTCGTGTTGGTCATCGACTGCACCGAGATCGGCGCCCCACCGCCCACCGGCACAGGGCCGACCATGATGCGCCGCGACTGGCGCCGTGGGTGCAGGGGGCTTTCACTGATTGACGATTCACCTGTTTTACGAAATGGCTTATCCACTGGTGCTGTTCCTCACTTCAATCGACTGGAAATCCGCCTACGGCCTTCGTCCAAGCCGCGCGGCCCATACGGCGGCCGCTGCCCTTACCCGGTCTGTGACCGTTTAGCGTTGCGCAATGAGGGCGTCCGCACGCGCGCGGGCTTCCTGCTCGAGTTCCACCATGTCTGCGACCGAGGCGAACTGTGGGTCGCCGCGCAACTCGCCGTCCATCTCATTGAGCACTTCAGACACAGTATCCACTATCGCCAGATATGGCAAGCGATGATCGAGGAAGGCGTGGACCGCCTGCTCGTTGGCGGCGTTGAGCACCGCCGTGTGTTTTTCCGACGAGCGTAAACAATGCCGTGCCAGTTCGACGGCGGGGAACGCCTCGTCATCGAGCGGCTCGAAGGTCCACTCGGCGGCCTGTGTCCAATCGCAGCCTTGGGCCACGTCGTTCAACCGTTCGGGCGCGGAAAGCCCCAGCGCGATCGGCAGGCGCATATCGGGCGGCGAGGCCTGGCTGATCGTGGCGCCGTCGCAGAACTCCACCATCGAATGCACGATCGACTGCGGGTGCACAGTGACTTCGATGCGGTCCGGTTCGATGTTGAACAGGCGGCTCGCCTCAATGACCTCGAGGCCCTTGTTCATCAGAGTCGATGAATTGATCGTGACGACCGGGCCCATATGCCATGTGGGGTGGTTGAGCGCCTGCTCAGGGGTGATGTCCTGCATCTGTTCGCGTGTCCAGCCGCGGAACGGACCGCCGGACGCGGTGACGATGAGTCTCGAGACCTCGCTATGCGTGCCTGCACGCAGCGATTGCCAGATTGCCGAATGCTCGGAATCCACCGGGTTGATCTGCTGGTCGCGTGTCTGGGCACTGAACAACAGGTGTCCGCCCGCCACAACCGATTCCTTGTTGGCGAGCGCCAGCTGCGAACCGGCCTGCAGCGCCGCTATCGACGGTTCCAAGCCAATCGACCCGGTGATGCCGTTAAGCACGACCGAAGCGCCGAGCCCTGCGATCGCGTTCACTTCGTCGCGGCCGGCGCGCGCCTGGGTGCCGGTTGCGCCGTGCGCCGCGAGTGCCTCACGCAAGGGCTCCAACGCGTCTGGATTCGCCACGACCACTTCGGGCACATGGAACCGCACGGCCTGCTGCGCCAGCAGGTCCACGTTCGACCCGCCCGCGGCAAGGCCTGCCACAGTGAACCGCTCAGGGTGCCTGCCAATGACGTCGAGTCCCTGCGTACCAATCGAACCGGTGGAACCGAGGATGACTACTGTCTGGTGCTGCATCACGCCTGCTTCTCGTTTGGCTTGCCGTCGATGATGAGCGGCTCATCCGTGGAAATCGTGGGGAACGACAGATCGGGGATCTCGATGTCGATGCTGTCGCTCGGCGCGAACCGCGTGTAGTCGCCCGGTTGGGCGACGTTCGCGGGCGCGGCATCCGTAGTGGCCGGTTCGTCCGGTGCGTGCACCGGCGCCGCCGACGGCGTTGCGGCTGTCGTCGGGGCTGCGCTTGGTGTGGGTTGGGCTGCCGGCGGCATCTCGGGCGTCGCCGCGGTGGCCGGGGCGGTGAGCGGCTGCAACGGCGGCAGGTCGGGCAGGATGCTCGAGAGCTTCGGCACCGCAAGCGGCTGCACGCCGGACGTGATGGCGGGGTTCTCGCGTTCCGGAGCTGTCTGCGTGGTCTCGGCGAGCGACGCCAGCGCGGCGAGCGACGGCGAGTTCAGGTCGCGCAACGGTTCGCTCGGGGCGGCGATCGTCGTCTCATCACTGATTTCGGTGATGTGCGGGATCGTGCTCATCGAATCATCCATCGCGCTGGCCGTCTTCTCATGCTCGGGAATCGTGCGCGGGGCCGGTGTGATCGGCTTGATGTCCGAAAGCGTCGGCGCGTGCTTGACCACGTCGGCGGCCGGCGCGGTATCGCCGTCCGCGGTGGTGTCGGTGATCGGCGTGAAGACCTCAGTCGCGCTGCCTTCGTCGATCTGTGCCACGGCGGGCGCCGCGGTGACGGCCGCTGCCACGCCCTGCGCGGCGAACGACGGCGGCATCGCAGCACCCGCTTCCTGAGCCTGCGCGAAGATCTCCTGTTCCGCACGGCTCAGCTCATCAAACGACTGCGCAGGCTGCACCTCGGCGACGACCGTCGTCTCGCCGCCCGCCGGTCGCGCCGGCAGGTCCGATTCCACGGTCACGTCGTAGTGCTGTGTCTGCGGATTGGCCTGATCCGCCGCGATGAGTGGGATCGGCGCACTCGGCGTCGCTGCGTGCGCGGCAGGCGCAGCGTAATCGGCGATGCGCTCGTACGATTCGAGGCTGGCGAGCAGGTTCACGCATGCATTGAGGTAGTAGTCCACCTGGCGCTCGTCGTACCCGTGCTTGCCTTTGCGCTGTGTGAAGCTCACATCTTCCACATACTGCGACGTAAGCGTTGGGTCGGCTTCCGGGCCTTGCCTGCCGGACGAGCCTGCGCTGATGCGCTCGAGTTCGGCTTCGGCCTTTGCGAGCACGCGGTCGATGAGCCGGTCGACCTGCTTGCGGTCGTACGACGGCGTCTTCGGCTGCGCCGGCGCGAACCGTTGGCCCTCGGCGCGCTGCGCGTGCCGGTCGAGTTCCTGGAACTGGGCTTCAGTCTGCGCCTTCCACGCCACACGCCCGAGCTGGGCGATGTCGTATTGGGTCTGCTTGTCGGTCACGGCCTGTTCAAGGCGTTCGAGTGCGGCGTCCACCTGTGGGATGGCATAGCCACCCTTGACGATGTCGAACGAGGCGTCCTGAATGTCGCTGCGGTGCAACTGAATGCCATCGGCCTCATACAACGCGTGCGCCTGCTCCAGGAAAGCGTCGACCTGATGGACGTCATACCCCTTTTTGCGCTTGCCCACGCGCGCGATCGTCGTCGTGCCGTCGGCCTCTTCCTGATGCTGCACCATCGACTGTCCTCCTCGGATACACACTATTCCCCATTAGATTACGCGATGTTTGCGACGGCTGCGGCACGCGCTGCGCCCATCCACGCAACCGCCGGCGCAGACAACACGCCGGCAGTCGCGGTGTTGCAACGATTGCGCGCGGTGCACGCCGGTTTCTTCACCCGTGCCTGTACAGTATGAGTGCGCGGGCGATTAGCTCAGTTGGTTAGAGCGCCACCTTTACACGGTGGATGTCGGGGGTTCGAATCCCTCATCGCCCACTTCCCCGCCACGCGGGCGCCCCCGTGAGGCTCGCGATTCCCCTCTCAGCGCCATCGCGCACGGTTTGCACGACCGTATAATCGCCACATGAACAACCCGCTTGATGTTTGGCCGAATGCCTGGAAGTCCCTGCAGCAGATGATTCCCGGCAACTCCCGCCATGATGAAGAACTCCACGAGCGCATCAGCGTGCTCGAACAACAGGTGACGCGGCTCGAGCAGGAATCGCAGTGGCGCGGCATCGAACTCGACCGGCGCATCAACGAACTCAACACCACCATCGAGCGCAACGCCGAACGTGACCGGCATGTCCGGGAGTGGACGCTTGCCGACAAAATCACGGCGCTTGTGCTGTTCGTGATCGCTGTAGGTGTGCTTGTGCCCGTGTTCCTCACCGTTGCAAGCTAGTTTGTTCTAGTTTGCATGCGCTGATTGCTCAGTGCAGCTCCAAGCCTCACACGCCTTGGCGGGCGTTGCTTGGTTCGCGTTTCACTGGGGTCTGCGCGGCCGGTGCATGCCGGCCGTGTCTTGCGTCCCCTCCGCGCGCGTTTAGCGTCTCCGGGGCACTCCCGGCGACGTTGATGTTGATGGCCGCGTTCAGGTCGCGGTCGATCCCCAGCCCGCAGGCATCGCAGACATAGGTGCGTTCGTCGAGGGACAGTTTGGCTTCCACTGTCCCGCAGTTCGAACATGTCTTGCTTGATGGATACCAACGGTTGACAACATGTAGTTTTGCGCCTGTGCGGGCGGTCTTGTACTCCAGTTGACGGCGCAGTTCACGGAAACCGCAGTCGCTTATAGCTTGGGCGAGCCTGTGGTTCCTGACCATGCCGGACACGTTCAGGTCCTCGATGCTGATGTCCGCATAGGTGCGGGTCAGCCAGTCGGTGAGCTTGTGCAGCCCGTCATGGCGTTGGGCGGCGATGCGCGCCTGCGCGCGTTGCACACGGGCTTTGGCCTTTGACCAACGGCGGGAGCCCTCTTGACGACGGCCCAATGCGTGCTGCGCGTGTCCGAGTGCGCGCAGGCCGCGCTTGAGATGGCGCGGGTTGCCGAACACCGTGCCATCTGACAATGCGGCGAGGGTCTTGACGCCCAGATCCACGCCCACCGCGCCGCCCTTTGGCGCGCATGGATTGGGTGGGTCGCCGCGTTCGACGGTCAGGGACGCATACCAGCGTCCCGCATGCCTGCTCACGCTCATGCGCGCGACTTTCGCGTCCCCGACGCGCCTGGCGATGTTCTCCATGCAGTGCACGCGGCCGATGCGCGGCAGTTTCAACGCTTTGGGGTCGTTGTCGATCAGGCCGAACGAGCCGGTCGTGTACGCGAACTTCAACATGCTGCGCCGTTTGCTTTTGAACCTCGGCCAACCCATGCGCTTTCCCTTGCGCCTGCCGGTTTTCGAGTCGAAATGGTTTTTCAGCGCGGCCGCCAATGATTCGAACGCGCTGTTGTACGCCTCCTTGCTGTATTCGGCCCACCACGGGGCGATCTCATTCTTCCATTCGTTCCACCAGCGGCGCTGCGCGTACATCGTCCAGTCCGCCTTCTCGTTGCGGGCGAGCTGGGATTGGATGCGCGCGAGCATGGTGTTGTACGCGAAGCGCGCCGCACCCGCATGGCCCTCCAGCAAGCGCTCCTGCCGTGGCGTGGGGTCGAGCGCCACCTTCACCGCCTCATACACCGCGCATCGCCTCCAACGCGGCCTGCGCCCTGTGCTTGGCGGCACGCCTGCCATAGAGCCGCGCGCAGAACGAGGTGAGCACCTCGGTCATGTCACGCACGAGACCATCGTCGAGTTCCGCGTCGTCCACGACAATAACGCGCCGTCCTTGCGCCTTCAACGCGTTTTCCACAAGTTCGAAGTTCATGCGCGCGAGCCTGTCGCGGTGTTCCACGACAATCGTGCCCACGGTCGGGTCGGCGAGCAGACGGTTGAGCCTGCGCCGATGCTCGTCCATGCCCGAACCGGTCTCCGTGACGACCTCGGGAGCTTCCACGCCCATGCTGAGCGCGAACGCCTTGAGCCGGTCGGCCTGCCGTCGCAGATCGGTTTTCTGGCCGGCCGAGGACACGCGCGCATAGCACACCGTGCGCGAACCGCCGGGCGTCGTGCACGACCTGGTTTCGTATTTCGGGTCGTGGATGAGCCACATGCCCGTCGGCGTATGCTCCACGGATACGGGCATCGTGCCTTCACGGCACCACTTCCATACCGTCTGCGGATGCAACCCCTCACGGGCCGCCCATTCCTTCACCAACATGAAACTAAGTATAACGTATTCAAACCACGCAAAACAAACTCATACACCAACAGATAACAACCCTCAACACATTCTAGATAATGCCCACTATGTTCTGGATGACACTCAATATGAACTCATTGGATCAAAAATGGGGTGATACGGCAATACATTCGACGTACCCTGCAATGGGTACATGATCATCCACGCCAAGAAGAGCACAATGATCACAAGATTCATCACATAATATTCTGCGCCGGAGAACATCCGTTTGAGGAACAGTGGAATGGACAGGCATTGCAGGAACATGAAGAACCAGACAAACCGGTATCCCAGCGGAATGACGGATTGCAACAGCGAGAACGAGAGCGCAAAGGACTGCGCCAGCATGTAGAACGACAGGTTCCGGTCATGTTCCCGGTAGGCTTGAGTCATGTAATACACGAACAGGAACATCGCGAAGACAGCGAAATTGATGAGGATCAACGTATTGTCCACATACCCCATGTCATATTCACTGCCGAAATAGTAATCGAAACGTGTGCCTGAGCCGAACATGACAAAAATGACCCTGACGGCGCCTTGTCCAAGCAACGCGAAGACGGGCAATAGGATTGATACGACCATCATCCATCTGGTTCTCATGAAATACATCAGCACAAACGGTACAACGATGATTGCACTCTGATGCAGCAATACCGCCAACACGATGAGAATCGCGGCGGGGATCCACTTCTTCTTGAGAAGCGCGGTAAACCCCACGAAGAACGTTGCCAGTGCCACATACTGGGCCACGAAGCAGAAGGAACGAAGGTAATTGAAAGACACGAGATACAATGCGACCGGAATCGCAATATACTCGCTACGCCGGCAAATGCCAAAATAGATCATCCCGACCGTATAGAGCGCCATGGCGGCGAAGAACCACTGGTTGTCTTGCAATCGCGCAAAGCACGCAATGATGAAGTTGAACAACGGGTCATAATGGGAAGCCGAACCGGCACGCACTGTCTCCAGTGACGGCACATACGAATAGTAATAATCGACGCCGGTGTCGTACCGCAATCCTGAGAGCAGGATCAGCACGGCGGCGGAACAGAGGAGGAAGACGTTCTTGCCGATTTTTGCGGCAGTAACGGCATTCCACAAATCACGCCCCGCCAGTTCGCGCTTGGCGACTGCGATTTGACGCTGGCATAGATCGGAGCAGAAGGCAAACCCAATCGCTACCGCAAAGGTTATCAAGTAAAGGAGCACTTACTTCCATTCCTCCTCGAGCACAGGCAGCATCGTGCCCCCTTCCATGTGCAGATACGGGGCGGTCCGCAACGCTGAGGCAAACGGGCATGCACGGCTGCCTGTCATGCGGTTACCGCCTTTCCCCTACAACATCCATCCACACGCATATTACGCACGCATAACGATATAAACTATAACTCTAGATGTGGTCTGTTATAACAGAATTGACCTGCAATAAATATATCCAGAGACGCCGACGGGTCTTTTTCTTTACCGAACCTCCTTACTCTTGCCCAATGACGGGTATTTCGTCCACCAGAACTGTGCGGACATAACTGTTCACCAACAAAGCACTCCGTCGCTTCCTTCCCAGTAATCATAGCCATTATCGCTTTTGCTATCATCAAAAAATGGAGCGGCCGAAGTTTCTTCCGCATGTAGCGGATTCGGCAAGTAAGTCATACAGATGAAAGAGGTATCGGAGGGTTTTAGATATGGCACGATTGGTCTATGCATCGCAGCGGTATGTGGAAAACCCCATGCTCAGCTTGATTGTTCCCGTATACAACACGCCGGTCTCTTTACTCACCCGCGCACTCCAGCCCTTCATCGACCAGCAGTACAGCGACATGGAAGTCATCCTCGTCGACGACGCCTCACAATCCCTCGAACACAGCGAAATGCATGCGCTTCTGGAACGCCTGAAGACCTCTGCCTCGCTGTTCCGGCACAGCCGCAACGGAGGGCAGAATGCGGCCAGGCAGACAGGCGTGAACAACGCCAAAGGCCAGTACATCGCGTTTCTGGACAGTGATGACTATCTCGACCCCCATGAATTCGATAAGGTGCTGCACGGCATGCACACTGTGCATGCGGATATCTACGGATACAACTACATCTATATCGACGGTACAGGCAACGAGCTGTTCCGTCACGGCATGGCCATGCAGAAGAGTGAGATGTTAGACAAGCATGAGGCGGTGCGCAAAGCGGCTCAGCTATGGCCATGGATCTTCGCCCGAGACCTCTTCCGCGCTGATTCATTGTATGGGGAGATTCCAGTGGGCGAAGATCTGGTAAGCGTCATTCCTCTCCTGATCCGGGCCTCTTCCATCTATGGCATCAACGCCTACCCATACCACTATGTGTGCAATCCCCATAGCGTCATGCAAACCACCTCCGCCACAGACCGCCTGCGTATCATACAAGGCTTCGACCATCTCATCGCGGCATTGGGACCCGAAGAAGAGGAATACCAGCCTGAAGTGGAATGGCAGGCCATTGAGCATGTGTTGTATTGGGAGCCACGTCACATATTGCGGGAACAAGGCCCTCTCCCCCAAGCGGAGCTGCGACAGATCCGGAATTGGATGAACCGCGCCTTCCCCCAGTGGCGCAAGAACCGTTATCTCATGAGCGACTCGCTGGCACACGAGATGGGGTTCAAACTTCTCATTGGCGGCCACTACCGCATCTACAGGATGATTAACCACCTACGCCACAAGTAACCAGTAAAAACAAAAGCCGTCCGGCATCTCCTTGAGCAAGGAGATGCCGGACGTGGAGCCTTGGCATTACTGGCTATTTACCTAATACGCGGCGCACAAGCTGCTTTGCCTTCTTGCCCACGCGCCTATACCATGGATTATCGGCACGCTTATACCGCTTGAGGTATGGCGCCATATGTTCATTGAACGCCTGCATGCCTTGGGGACTGCGTTCGGCCAAGTGGAATCCGATGAAGCTCTGCCGCACCAACTCCAAGCGTTCCTTGTACACCGCCTTGCGCCAGTGCGGTATGCGGTTGCTGGGCTTCACTCGCTTGGTTGGGCGCCACTCGCCGGCCTGATCTTTCAAATACAGGCGGTATGAGGTTCCTTCGCGCCGGTGGCGTAAGCCGGATCCTTGGGATTGAGCCACTACGTCTGCCGAAATGGCTTCCAAGTGAATCTCATCGGCAAAATGTTCCAACAGCTCTTTCATCTCCAGCGAGCGCACCACCACCACATTGGTTCCCTGCCCATCCTTGGCGTATTGGGGAAGCCAAGCGTCACCGCATGTGATATCGGCGGTTTCCGCCAACACATCGTCGCAGTATTCGCAGGCATTGTATTTGAAATAGCCATATCCCCAGTTGGTGGTGGAGAGTTCGCGCGTCGGCTTGGTCACGGTCACTGTCTTGCCATCCACCACACCAGTGGCCTGAATACCGTAGTCAGTCGCTTTGCGCCCGGGCAATTTGTACCGGAAATCGACCATGCGGATGTCTTGCAACGGAATGCCGCTCTCCCATGCTTCCGAAAGGGCGAAGAACGTGGATTTGAGGTGGCCGCACACCAATCCCAGGTGGTAGCGAACGCGGGCGGCGATGACCTCGTCTTCCTGCTCGACCAATCGCATCGCCTTGATGAAACACGGAATGCCAATGACCGCATAGCGCCCATCATGTTCGGCTACATATTGCAGGACTTCAGACAGCTCAATCGGGTAATACTTGGATTTTGCACCCTCTTTGAGCTCTTCGACTGACGTGGAAACGCGGTATTCATACATGACGGATTCATCTTCGGCAGGCTTCACATGCAGGACCGCATCCACCTTGCCGATTTCCAACAGTTTTGTGGCAAGCCAGCTGACCATTCCGCCAGAGCTGCCGCGGTCACGATACCCATCCGCAGTCACATAGCCTGCATAGTTCTCCAGATAGTAGCCGGTGGCGGAATTGTGTTGGATTCCATCGATTGATCCAAACAGGCGCTTGCCAAGCACATCCTCGTTCAATTGGGCATTGGCGAATGGACAACACGCGTTGGCTTTGTCCGAAGGCTCCGACGCGCCGGGCTTGGCTTGGTACTTTCCATCATCGTCCATGACCATCGAAATAGATGGATCCACAAAGGGGCAGGCACCGCATCCAATGCAATATCCACCCTCCATCACACGCGAAATGTCTTTCATGCCATTACCCTCCCCGGGTCCACAGATATTTGTTTATTCCCAATCATAGAAAACCCTGTACGTGGTTTTACTCCAAATGATTTTTGGCATCGCATATTGCTATGGTTCAATAAAGGCTACTATAAAGGCAAGCATAGAGGAGATGAAGGGTGGCCAGTCAACGTAAAGCCGGTGCGCTTCTCGGTTACGCCAATATCCTGACCAAGAACATCGTCAATTTCATGTACACACCGCTGCTTCTCCATTTTCTGGGGCAAGACGACTACGGCGTATTCCAGATGACCAACTCGGGGGTGTTCGTGCTCACGCTGCTCAGTGCAGGATTCTCTGGATCGTATGTGCGTTTCTACATGATTCACCGCACTCAGAACGAAGAGGAGAAAATCGACAAGCTCAATGGCATGTTCATGATGATCTATGCTGCAGCAAGCCTCATCAGCATCATCGCCGGAGTGTCCTTGGTGGCATTCGTCAGGCAGCTCTTCTCCAAGGGGCTCAATCCCGCCGAAGTCAATCTGGCACGTTCGCTCATGGTCATCATGGTCATCAATATCGCCGTCACGTTCCTGTCCACGCCATACACATCGTTCATCACCGCCAAAGAACGCTTCGTCTTCCAGCAAACACGTCAGCTAGCCACCACGTTGGCGCAGCCCGCCCTTGCCGTGGTGCTTCTGCTAATGGGATTCGGCGCCATCGGCGTCTCGCTGACAATACTCTTCGTCAATGTGGCTTTGCTTGTATTGAACGCCCATTACGCCCGTAACCGTCTCCATATGCGATTCAGATTCAACGACCTCGACAAGAACCTATTCAAAGCGATTGCCGTCTTCAGCTTCTGGATCCTGCTGAATCAGATTTTCGACTTGGTCAACAACCAGGTCCCCAACTTCCTATTGGGCGCTATGGCCGGTGCAAGCGTGGTGGCGACGTATTCAATCGCCACACAAATCCGGAACCTGTTCTTCTCGCTTTCCACCACCATCTCGGGGGTGTTCATTCCAAAGATCAACCGCATTGTGACCACTTCGGACGACAACCATAAGCTCACCACGCTGATGACACAACTGGGACGCTACCAAATGCTGCTCTTCTGGTATGTCTACGGCGGGTTCATACTGGTGGGCCAATATTTTGTGCAGATATGGGCCGGCAGGCAAAACATGGCCGCTTACTGGCTCGCCACCGCAATGACCTTGCCCGTCATGATCCCCCTCACTCAGAATGTGGGCATTGAAATCCAGCGGGCCAAAAACCGGCATCGTGCCCGCAGCGTCATCTATATCCTCACTGCAGCGCTCGATATCGCCATCTCCGTCGCGCTGATTCCCCGCATGGGGTACTGGGCGACGGCCATCGGTTACATCGCCAGTATTCTTCTCGGCACAGGCCTGTTCATGAATTGGTACTACCACACACGCATCGGGCTGAACATGATGTACTTCTGGAGGCATCAGCTGCCTATTATCGCCGGCGGTGTGGGTGTTTTGGCTATTTGCCTCATCGGCGCACACTTCATTCCCATCCACTCAGTGAGTGTGTTCATCGCATGGATTGTGGTCTACAGCGCAGTATTCGGCGGCGTCTTCTGGGTGTGTATTCTCAACAAGCAGGAAAAGGGACTGGTCCTCAATCGGTTCGCAAAAAAACATTGAGTCCCAGCCCCACCTTTTCCACGCTCCGCCCCGCACATATGCCATATCAGCGCAGGCAGTCCTTCAGCGGGGCGAATTCCTTGCGGATACGCTCCAACGGGTAGGTGGTGTCCGCGGCGATCACACGGTTCAAGGCTCCCTGCGTCTCGTGCACATCGGAGATGAATTCAATGTAAGGCAGGTCCTTGATCCACTCGTACACGCCTTGGATCTTGTGGTTGCTGTTCGAAAGCACCACACACGGCGTACCGGTTATCGCCGCGAAGATCATGCCATGGAGTCGATCCGTAATCACCACTCGGGAAGACGCGAAGATGTTCAGCATGTCACGCAAAATGACTTTGCGTTGCTGCGGGGTGATGTCCATCGTCTCGATGATCGTATCCGTTTCCTTCAACGGCAACGACATCGCACGTGCCGCCTCATGGATAATCGACCAATCGGCATCGGTCAGTTTGCGCTCCTCATCCTTGCGCAGCATGGTGGTCAGTGTGCGCCGGGGAAGGTTGAAATCCGCGTAATCCGCCGCGTCAAAACTGAGGACGATGTCGGGAACCAGACGCACATCCGTATGTGGATACGTCTTTTTCATGAGTTCTTCGGAAACACGCTCCCTGGCGAAGAGGCGCAGGTCGCTGCACCGAGCATAGGCTCGTTGGCTATACCTCAGCAACGACGAATCCTGTGCCGTATACGCCAAGGTCTGCGGCAGTACGAGCGTGCGCACCTTCGGGAACACCTCCATTACGGAACAGCGTTCATATTCAAACCAGTAATACAAATCGCTCATGTTGCCGCCACCCTGCAGGCACAAGACATCTTGTGGCTTGAGATGCTCTTTGAGCAGCTTTTCATACTCCCAGAAATGCATGGTGGGTATTTCCAGAATCGAACCCTCGAAGTTACGACGCATGAACTGCAACTGAGCTTCTGAAATCGCCAAGTCGCCAATGTTGCCGTAATTCGCCATGCCAACCAGCACACAGAGCCTCTGGCCACCGATTGCTTCGAATTCCTTCCGGTGCTGTTCAGGCCCCTTCAGATATGCCTGAAGATTATTCAATCGACCAATGCGGGCAGCGCCAAACGCCTCTTTCATGTTCTCTTTAAAACCCATGCTATTGAGAATATCAGTCGCTTGAGCTTTTTCTACGTGAATACATAAAATAACACAGTATCTTCCCCATCACGTACAGTACGGTACTGGGAATGTGGGCAAAGCGAAGAGGAAGGGTATGGGAGAATGGCAGATATGCAGACCAATCCCCTGGTAACCATCGTTGTTCCGATTTATAATGTGGAGCGATATCTCGACACCTGTGTGGAGTCAATTGTCAACCAGACCTACGGTCATCTTGAGATTCTGCTGGTAGACGACGGGGCCCCGGATGACTGCGGTCGCATCTGCGATGAGTGGGCCGCTCGTGATTCGCGGATCACCGCCCTGCACAAGCCTAATGGCGGTCTTTCGGATGCACGCAATTACGGCATTGACCGTGCGCGTGGAGAATATATCTATTGCGTGGACTCCGATGACTGGATTCAACCCAATCTCGTGGAACGCGCGCTCACCGTGGCGCAAGAGACTGATTCGGACATGGTGGTGTTCGAATACAACAGCGCCAGCGATGACGGTTCCCTTGTGCGGCTTTCCGACGACGCAGGCAAATTCCCCAGCAAAGGGCGCAGGAATTCGGAACAGGCATTAAAACTGCTGTGGGACGACAAAGTCCAAAATTTCGCATGGTCCTACTTGGTGCGCCGTCGGGTATATGATGCCGGCATCCGCTTTCCCAAAGGGTATCTGATGGAAGACATGGGCACTGCATATCTGCTGTACAACCAAGCGAATGCCGTGTACTTCCTGCCGGAGCCTCTCTATAATTACCGCGTGCGCCCGAACTCAATCCTTGGTGTCAAGAGCCAGGCGATGTGCGA
Source organism: Bifidobacterium pseudolongum subsp. globosum (assembly GCF_000741295.1). Lineage (GTDB taxonomy): Bacteria > Actinomycetota > Actinomycetes > Actinomycetales > Bifidobacteriaceae > Bifidobacterium > Bifidobacterium globosum. The sequence goes on from NZ_JGZG01000001.1 coordinate 158,491, forward strand.
GGGTACGGTACATTTCATCCAGATCATCGATGTGTTCGCCAGGCAACATTATTTCCCGCAGCTTCGGGTTTCCGAGTTGAACTGGTCAATCAGGTATCTCAGCGGTGCAATCATCTGGGCGTATGAATCACGCAAGCGATTCCGTCCAGACGAGTATCGTCGATTCGTCTCGTTCACGAAGAAGCTGATCAAACAGCGCATCAAAGAGCTTGGTGTGCGCAATGTCACTCGCACCAATCTTGTCAAGGTCTCCGCCATCTTCCTTCACTGCATGCCGATTCTGGACATCGCTTCACAGCGCCGTAGCGGTCGCATGTTGTAGTTATTCCGGAGTAGCAAGAAGCCGTGGATGCGGCATGATAATTCACATCATGCTGCATCCACGGCTTTTTCATATTCGTTGGACTACACCTTCAATCAGATGAGTTTGTCGAGGCGGTACAGGAACGCGGCCATCGCCTTGCGCTCCATCTTCGCGCCGAACCCGAACGTGCCGTCCGGATTACCCAACGAAATACCCGACTTCGCCAACCACAGGATCTCCTTGGCCGCGAACGTGCCCTTGTTCACATCCTTGAACCGCGCATAATCCGCAGCCGAAGGCGCGAACGACGCCGCACCCTTCACACCAGCCAGCTTCGCATACCGGTACAGGAAGATCGCCATGTCCTGACGCGTCAGATGCGACCCGCCATTGAACTTGCCGTTCGACCCCTGCGTGATGCCATGCTTGGCCAGCCACAGGATCTCCTTGGCCCCATGCGTGCCCTGCTTGACATCCGAGAACTTCGCGTACTCCGCAGCCGACGGCGCATACGAGGACGCCGAACCCACACCATGCAGCTTCGCCGTACGATACAGGAAGATCGCCATGTCCGCACGCGTCAACTTGTCGTTGTACCCGAAACGGCCATCCACATACCCGGTCGAGATGCCATTGGCAGCCAACCACTCGATCTCATCATGGAACGGCACACCAGCCGGCACATCAGAGAACCGATCAGACGACCCACCACCCTTCGTAACAGTCAGGACAATGGAAGAATGCTTGTCAGCAACCGTGGCTGTGATGACAGCCATGCCCTCGCCCTTGGCCGTGAGCTTGCCATTGCCGTCCACCGTGGCCACCGACGAATCCGACGACGACCAATACACCACACCAAGCGACGCATTCGCCGGAGTAGCCTTCACAGACAACTGCACCGTCTTGTTCTGCGCAAGCGTGAGCTTGTTGTTCGCCACACCAGTGCCGACAATCGCAACCGACTGCAAAACCGGTCCAGCTTCCTTGACGGTCACAATGACTGAGCTGGACTTACCACCAACTGTTGCCATGATGATTGCCATGCCGGCCTTGACGCCGCGCACACTACCTGTCGAGGACACAGTCGCAATGGAATCATCGGAGGAAATCCACGTCACATCCTGATCGGTGGCGTTCGACGGGGAGACAGTTGCGTTCAGGTTCAGGCCAGCGCCGACATTGATCGTCGCCTTGCCACCCGACACGCCAGTACCAGAAATCGACACCGACTGCACCGGAACAACCGGATCCTCACCCTTCACCGTCACAGTGACAGTCGCAGACTTGCCGCCCGCGGCCGCCGTGATCGTCGCCGTGCCGGCCTTGACCGCCGTCACCTTGCCCGAAGCGTCCACCGTCGCGACCGACGTATTCGACGACTTCCAGCTCACACTACGGTCCGTGGCGTTCGACGGCGAGACGGTCGCCGACAGCTGCTTCGAAACACCTTCCTTAAGCTCGAAGTTGCCACCCGAAATCGCAACCGACGACACCGGAATAACCGTCACACACGGAGCGACCGAACCAATCGTGCCGTTCTCGACAACGACATTCGCGCCGCTCGCAGTGTAGTTCTTGTTGCCGTTGTTGTCCCACTGGCCCGAGCCGTTATTGAACACAAACTCAACCTGGCCGCCTTCGGTGCCTTCGATCGTGTACTTGACATAGCCATCGCAAGCCGCTTCCATCTTCACACCCGGAACAGTCGTCCACGTGCCAGTGCCGACACGGTAATGCAGATAGGTCGAGTTCGCACCGAACTTGTTCGCCGGGTAGTAGACGGTCGTATCGTGGACGACCGGCGCTTCGCCGGTCACGTTCACAGTCACCGTGTCGGTCTTGCCGCCAACGGAGGCGGTGATTGTCGCGGTGCCCTTCGCAAGGCCCTGCACAACACCGTTCTTGACAACAGCGACCTTCTCGTTCGAAGAGGTCCACTTGACCGGCTTGTTCGCCGCCGAGGCCGGGGCAACAGTGGCGGTCAGCTTGGTCGTTGCGCCGTTGGCGAGGTCAAGGTTGACCGTACCGCTCGGGCTGATCTTCACGGAGTCAACGGTCACCGCAACGCAGGACGCTTCTTCCCACTTGCCACTCGTGATGTTGCCGTCCCAGACGTAGGAGCCGTCGATCAGCAGACCGGCAGCATCCACGTGGTCGTCCGGATCTTCGGTCGCGGAATCGCCGGGGAACTTGTTGCCGGCGATTTCGCCGGCGCCACCGTTGTTGAAGATGACACGAATCGGGTCGTCACCGGCCTGATCGATGATGTCTTCCGGAATTTCATAGACCTGATCGGCGGTGCCGTCGCATGCGCCGGATTCGGCGGTCATCAGTTCGCCCGGCCAAGCTGCGTTCTGAATGACGGAGCCAGCAGGAGCGTTGTTGTCGACGTACACGTATGCATAGATCTTGTTCCATGCCGCCGGCTTCTTCGCATAGGCCGTGTAGCTGACAGTGGCGTTCGGGTCCTTCTTGGTGAAGGTCTCGGAAGCGGTGATCTGCTTGCCGTCGGCATCAGTACCCGTAAGAGTCACGGTGATCTGCGTGTTGACGGCGCTCTTCGCGCCGATGGTGATCTTCTGGCCATCGGTGAACGAACCGGAATCGCCTTCGGAGGTGCTGTAACGCGCGTTGTTGACGTTGCGTGCGGTCAGTGTCACCTGCGTGGTGTCGGTCTTGAAGGACTTCGCACCGGTCACAGCGAGCGAGGGGCGCGGCGAGCTCGACGCGTTGTAGAACACGTGCACCTTGCCGCTCTTGACCTCACCGGAGGTGATCTTCTTGTTGTTGACGACGAGCTTGCCGCCATAGACCTGATCGACGTATTCGCCGTTGTCGAGCGTCGTGTCCATGCCGACGAGGCTCTTGTCGCCGTCCATGTTGACGACGGTCATGCCATCGTTGTTCGGGTTGCCGTCGGTCTTGTAACGCTCGATCATCAGGCAGTTGTTGTTGCCCTGGCAGTTGCGCAGATATTCGGCGTTGCCTTCCATCGCGTTACGGAACTTGTTGACGTTCACGACTTCGGGATGCTTCCACTCGTCGTCACCAGCGTCACCGAGTGATGAAACCTCAGCGAAGCGTGGATTCGACCCGCCGGACCCCCGCGGACGGTTGAAGAACAGCGGGGCTCCGCCCTTGCGGGAACCGACGATACCCCAGCCCATGCGAATCTGCCATGCGGACAGCTGCGATGAATACTCATTCGTATTCGCATAGGTATCGTGCGATTCGACCCAGGTCACGAGCTGGTTATCACGCACGCCGGTGCCTTGCAGACTGCCGAGACGCCCGGAGCTGATGTTCTTGTCCTGCATCGCGGCACGGATCTCATTGCCGTAATGCGATGCAGTGTTACCGCCGCCATTCGTCGAGTACTTGTCGAACAACGCCGGGTAGGCCGGGGCATTGAGCCCTTGGTCGCCCTGGAGCACCTCGCCGTACTGGTACTGCGCGCCATTCGGCAGAATCGTGTCATAATACGGCGAATACCTGTCGAACTCGTTCGGGAGCTCGATGTGCTTCGCGGCGTCATAACGGAAACCATCGATGCCATCGGCTACCGCGCGAGTCAGGTAGTCCTTCATGCGGTTGGCGACTTCCTGGTTCTCGGTGTTGAGATCCCACAGGCTCAGCAGATGGCAGTGTGTGACCTGCCAGCGGTTGCTGTAGTTGATGGCAGTGCCGTTGTTACCGCAACCGCCCTCCTGCCGCGTGTGGAAGAAGCTCGAATTCTTCCAGTCACCTTGAATGGCGTTCCAATCGGCGGTGAAGTGGTTGATGACGGCGTCGGCGATGACACGGATGCCATGCTTGTGCGCCTCCGCGGTCATCTCCTTGATTTCCTGTTCGGTGCCGATGACCTTGTTGCCGATGCCTGTGCCGGAGGGCTGATAGACGTAGTACCAGTTCTCAGAGAACTGCATACCGTGCTCCGGCCCCTTGATCGTGCTGATCGGAACCGTCTGGATTGAAGTGTAGCCGGCGTCTGCGATTTCATCCATATGCGCCTTGATCGTATTCGCCGACCACATCCACGCATGCAAGATCGCACCGTAATCCATTTCCTTCGACAGGCCATTGGATTCACGGGCCGCTTCGAACTGCGCATTGCCGAGTGTACGGTCATAGCTCGTCGTCGGCCCATTCGCGGCAAATGCCGCAGGGGCCGTAACCGCGCCGAGCGCCATGCCGCCGGCGAGCGTTGCAAGCGCGGAAATGCTCGCGACCGCCTTGGCCATGAACCCGCGCCCTCCCGAACGCTTGCTCTTCCCGAGATTCTTCTCGGTCTCAGACAGAGGTGTCATGCCACTGTCTCCTTTTCTTCTCTAGAAATAAGGGACTGTTCTTTCCTTATCGCCAACCGTCCACATAGCCGGCCGGCAATGCACATGCTCGCCCGCCATGAACAATATGCATGTTCCGTAAGCGACCAAACACTTCAGTTGACACAATCATTGTGCAACCATTCGCATATTGCTCATTATAGACATACCCTCCACTAAAACCAAACAGAAGGTTCATATACCGCAAACGATGTCATTACATGGACACAGAGTTATACAGACAACGGGCACGTCATAGACCATTGTTCAACGGCTTAAGCGATTCATCATTCCCATATGTGTTGTCGCATTCCAACCGGCCCCTATACGAAGAGGCGCAGGGCTGCATCCATCACGATGCGGCCCTGCGCCTCTCGCCATCTGCGGCGGAACCCTAGATGGTCATTTGGTATCACATTTTGGATCGAGATAGGTGATACCATCATCGACCCATCCCATTGGGGTCTGGTCGATCGTCAACGGTGCCGTCGCCTTCGGCGAGACACGCACGTCAAAGGTGAAGGTTGCAATCTGCCCGGGATTGACCTGCACATACGTTTCATAAGCCTTCACACCGTCAATCGTCGTCTCCTTGGCCGCATCGACTTTGCCTCCGAGCTGCATGAGATTGCTGATCGAACCGCCTTGAGGAGCGTAGAACAGGATCTTCTCCATGGCCTTGCCAGTGTTGTTGCTGTTGTTGCCGGTGATGTACCAAGGCAGTGACTTCGCTTCTTCCTCGGTCATCGTGTTGTGCACCATGAACTCGACGTGGTACAGATCACCATCATCGCAGTTCACACGCTGGATCTTCGCCTTGCGCTTGATGTACCAACCCATCTTGGAAGGGTTCTGCTCAGTCAAGTAGATACCAACGGATGGATCGGTCTCGCTGTTCGGCGTCTGCCCGGTGAATCCTGCAGACTGGATGCCCTGTTCGATGTGCTCGTCAAACGCATACATCGTGAAATGTCGGCCTTTCGCCATGGTCCCCAGCATCTCGCCCGTTTTATACAACTTGCCCATATCCATGTGCGAGAACATCGATTTCATCGCTTGGCTGGCCACAACGCCGAACAATGCGTCGGTCTCGTTCTCCGGGTATTTCTGGTACACGGTATTCATCAGGAATTCCGCAGTGTTTTCACCGGTCAGCACAGTGCCATCTGGCAACGTCACATTGCCGTTGACCGCAATGAGCTGCTGCAAAAAGACCGGATCGACCATGATCACGCCGTCAAGCGGTGTATTTTGCCCCCAAGGCGTGCGGTTCCAGACGGATTGCATGGCGACCGCTGAATCGGCGGTATTCGGGAAGACAGCCAAATCACGAATATCGAACGACATGTGCAATGGCCCCTCGTCGGTGAACACCCGCTTCATGTCTGCGGAATGATCACCAGTGCCATACGGCAGATATTCACCATTCGACCGAAAATCGCCAATATGCACGGTGCCATTGGAAGTCACCAATTCACCAACAGAGCCGATGAGACCGCCTGAGGAACGCATCTCGGAAGGCGTCATTGCCATGACGGCATAAGTGCGTTGCTGTCCATCACCCAAAAGCGTCGGCAGAATCTGGAACGTATTCGACAGTGCATTCACACGGGAGGCGAGTTCATTGAGCTGTGTCTCGCCTTTGCTATATGCGGAGTGAATCATGCCGATCTCTGGTGTGGGAAGCGCGTCATAGTCGCGTACCTGCTGTCGGAATGACGCATTTGCTTTTTTCAAAGGCTCCACAGCGTCGATAATCGGCTGCAGGTTCACGCCATCATCCCCGTTGGAGATTTGCGCATCACTCAACGTCTTCAGAACATTCACAAATTGCGGGATAGAATCCTGCACAATGCCGTTGATGGCGGTTGTCATTCCCTGAACCGTCGAAATGTCGCTGCCAACGAAGGGCATTTTCGTTGCCGTATTCCACAGTCCCCCATGGGCAATATCCACAGCCTGCTGGGTTTCATGTGCAATCTGCGGAAGCGTATCTCCCGCATGAGCAAGGGTTTCAGCATCCCCCGAAGAGAGCTTTGAAAGCATCCCAATCGCATTGTTCTCATGTGCCTGCACCTGCTTCGCCTGCTTGTAGAGTTGGAATCCCATTACACCTACAGCAGCGACGATGAGGACAACAAGCGTGAGAATGCCCACAACCCAAGGCCAGACACGCCGGCGTTTGTGATGGTGACGATGGTGATGCTGCTGCGCGTGCGCTTGCGACATGCTACTCCTTAGACATTATAAAACCGCGGATTCTCCTGAGTCATAGGGAATCCGCGGAACAATGAATAGACTACTTAAGCGAGAAACGACGCTTCTTACGATGATCCTTGTTACGATCCGAGTAATAGTAGTAATAGTTGCTGCGCTCAAGCGACTTCTTCGAATCGCGTGCACAGTTGAAGATGACACCGCTCGCTGGCAAATCAAGCGTGGCGAGTTCATCGGAGATTTCACGTAAATCACGCTTGAGTGTCTGGTCGCGGCGGCAGACCATGACAAGGGAACCGCCACGTCGTACAAAAATAACAGCGTCATTCGCCACAACCATAGGCGCAGTATCGATGAGCACGTAGTCATACCGTTCTATGGCATTGTTGAGCAGCTCGACCATGATTGGTGAGTTAAGCAGAGTCGATGCATTCGGCGGCTTGGGTCCTGCTGGCATGACATGCAAATTGGGCTTCCAATAGCGCTGCACAACGTCTTTGACAGACGCTTGACCGGAAAGCACGTGGGTCAAGCCAGCGGAGCCATCGATATCAAGCTTGTTGGCAACAGAAGGATGGCGTAAATCAGCGTCAATGAGCAACACTTTGGCACCGTTTTCAGCAAGTGCAGCTGCAATATTGACCGACGTTGTGGTCTTGCCTTCGCTTGCACCAGTCGATGTGACAACGATGAGACGACAATTGGTGTCTTCAACAGGTGCGAGGAACGACAGATTCGTGCGAACACGGCGGAAATCCTCAGCAATCGGACTTCCCGGTTCGTTGACAACCGCAGGTTTTGTATCATCGAGAAGATCAACTTCAGGAATACGTCCAATAATCGGTGCATCAATGTATTCACTGATCTCATCTTCGTCTTGAATTTGCTTGGACAATACGTCTTTAAGTAGTGCAGCGAATACACCAAGAATCAGACCGCCCACAATGCCGATAAGGATATTGAGCTTCCACTTTGGTGCGCTCGGCGTGCTCGGCGAAATTGCCGGCTGGACAATCGACAACTTGACAGACGAATGTGAGCCAGAGGCATAGAGCGTATTCTCAACGACCGAGCTCAGTGATTTCGCCACGGCGTTGGCGATGTCCGCGGCTTGAGCCGGGTCACCATTGGTCACCGAGATGTTGACGAATGCGGTGTTCGTGGGGTTGGTGACGCTGATCTGCCCCTTGAGCTGGCCCACCGTGGTGTGGAGGCCAAGATCGTCAATGACCGGCTGAAGCACCGATTGTGTTGTGGTGAGCGCCGGATACGACTTGATCTGACTCATGATATATGAGCTGCCGCTGTTCTGTTCGGATGAGTTCGCCGTGCCATCTGACGAATCGTTATATGTCGCAAACAATTGGGTTGTTGTCGTATATTCCACTGGCGACATCGCAGTCAGACCAATTGCCGCACCAAGCACAACAAAAAAAGTGATGATAATCGTAATGATGTGCTTGCGCATGATGCCAAAGAGTCCGGATAGCGTCATGCCTTCGCCTTCCGGCTTTGCACTAGCGCCAACCTGGCCAGCGGCTTGCTGCTCCACTATTTTTTCAGCCATCGAAGTGTATTCCCATCTGAGAGGTGAGACCCTGCCGTACCGGGCGCCCTTCACAGCACGGCACGCGGTTGCCGGTCCTGTCTCTTGAATTCAGCCTTTTTAATAGTAGCTTTTACACTCGACTCAATTCGTTACAGCCTTGCCACCTGCACGCCCTGCGTGTCGGTGGCGAGGTGCAGCACCTTCCAGTGGCCGGATTCGAGCTGTTCGTGGGCCACGGCGTCGATCGCGCTATCGGCGTCGCCGTTGTGCAGCACGAGCACGCACGGGCCGGCGCCGGAGACCATCGCGGCGAATCCGTTCGCACGCAGCAGCGTGATCAGACGCGCCGAAGGCTCCATGAGCGGGCCGCGGTACGCCTGGTGCAGCTTGTCTTCGGTGGCTTCCATAAGCAGCTCGTTCGGGTCGCGCGGGCTCGTCAACACAGCCGGGTTCATCGCACCGATCAGCAGCGCGGCGCGCGAGACATTGAACACAGCGTCGGCGAACGGCACAACCGTGGGCAGCGCCTCGCGCGCCTTGCTTGTGGAGAGTTCGAAATCGGGGATGAACACCGAGGCCGTGACATCAGGGCCCACCAAGTAGTTCACCGACCGGAAGAGCGCGGCGGGCGTGGTGCCGTTCGGCTGTGCCACGCCATCACCCGGCTGCGTCCACGAGACCGTCATGCCGCCGTAGACGGCAGGCGCCACATTGTCTGGATGCCCTTCGAGCTGTGCCGCGTACTCGAAGATCTCGTCGCGGTCGAGCTCACCCTCGTGACTGAAGGCGTAGGCCGCGGCAATGCCAGCCACGATCGCCTCGGCGGAAGATCCCATGCCGCGCGCCTGCGGAATGCGGTTGTGCGCCTCGAGGATGAATCCGGTTTTGCTCAGGCCGAAGCGCGAGCATGCACGGCGGAACGTGGAGACGACCAAATGCGACTCGTCGCGCGGCAATGTGTCCGCGCCCTCGCCGTCGATGATCACTTGCGCGGCCATGTTGAGCGGGTCGGAGCTCAGCGTGAACTCCAGCTCGTCGTGGTAATCCAACGCGAGTCCCACGGTGTCGAATCCAGAGCCGAGGTTGGCGCTGGTCGCGGGCACACGCACGTGCACCTTGCGGGTAACCGGATCCATCGGGAATAATCCTGCCTTACTAGTCAGTGTGTGATTGGGTCAATCGCCTGTCAATCGCTTGTCAATCGCTTGTCAATCGGCGGCGCGGTCAGTCGAGCACGCGCAGGATTGACGGCTCGCCGGTCACGCAGTCGAGTTCGCAGACCTCGTCCACGGTGTTGCGCAGCGTCGTCTCGTCGGTCATGTGCGTCACGAGGCGCAGCTGCTGGATCTCGCCGTCGTAGCCCGGGTCCTTGAGCGTGGGCTTGAGGTCCTGGTTCACGCCGTTGATCGAGACGCCGTTCTTCGCGAAGACGGCGGAGATCTTGGCGAGCACGCCGGGGTTGTCGTGGATCAGGAAGCGCACGGCGAACGCGGCCTTCGACGCGCTCAGCGGGGCGATCGGATAGTCGTTGTACATGCGGATCGCCGGGCCGGTACAGCCGGCGGCGATGTGGCGCGCGACGGTCACGATGTCGCCGACGACGGCGGAGGCGGTCGGCGCACCGCCGGCGCCGCGCCCGTAGAACATCAAGTCGTCGGCGTATTCGGCGCGCAGGAACACGGCGTTGAACGAGCCGCGCACCGAGGCGAGCGGGTGCTCCTGCTTGATGAGGGCCGGGTAGACGCGTGCGGAGACGCCATCGTCGGTCTTGTCGACGACAGCGAGCAGCTTGATGACGCGCCCTTCGGCGGTGGCCGCGGCGATGTCGTCCGCGGTGATGCGCGTGATGCCCTCGACGGTCACGTCGTCGATACCGACGTTCGTGTGGAAGCCGAGCGTGGCCATGATCGCGGCCTTGTTGGCGGCGTCGTAGCCTTCGATGTCGCCGGTCGGGTCGGCCTCGGCGTAGCCCTTGGCTTGCGCGTCCTTGAGCGCCACGTCGAAATCGAGGCCCTTCGTGGTCATCTCGTCGAGGATGTAATTCGTGGTGCCGTTGACGATGCCGAGCATGTCCTTGACCTGGTCGCCCACAAGCGATTCGCGCAAGGGGCGCACGATTGGGATCGCGCCGCCCACGGCCGCTTCGAAGTAGATGTCGACGTTGTTGTCTTCGGCCGTCTTGTACAGTTCCGGGCCGTACTTGGCGAGCAGCGCCTTGTTGGCGGTCACAACGGACGCGCCGTTCTTCATCGCCTCAAGCACAAAGGTACGGGCCACGCCCGTGCCGCCGATCAGCTCGACGACGATGTCCGCGTTCTTGACGACGGACATCGTGTCGGAAGTCAGCAGCGACTTCTCGATCCACGGAAAATCGACTTCTTCCGGGTCGAGGCACGCCACGCCGGACAGTTCGACGGGGCGCCCGATGCGCTGCGCGAGCTCGTCTTTCTGCTCCACGAGCAGACGTGCGGTCTGCGAGCCGACGGTCCCTGCCCCCAGCAGGCCCACTCGAATCGGTGCGTTGTTCTCTGCCACTGTCCGTTCCTTTCATGCGGCGGTTGATGCTGCTGCTCATTGTACGGGCAACGCGCGAGGATGCGCGCCGCCCGTCCATAACTGGTTTGCTTGGTGAGGTCACTCACTCACATCGAGGTCGAGCAGATCCTCCACGGTCTGCCGGCGCATCATCAGGTGCGCGCCAGTCGAATCGACGCCGACGACCGCCGGGATGAGCGCTTGGTTGTAATTGCTGGCCATCGTGCGGCCATACGCGCCGGTCACTGGCACGGCGAGCACGTCGCCGCGGCGGATGTCGCTCGGCAGTTGCGCGTTCTTCACCACGATGTCTCCCGACTCACAGTGCATGCCGACGACGCGCGAGAGTCGTGTGTCGCCGTGCGGGTCGCGGTTCGCCACGACCGCCGTGTAATCCGCGCCGTACAGCGCAGGGCGGATGTTGTCGCTCATGCCGCCGTCGACGGAGACATACGTGCGTTCGGTGATCGGCGCACTGGTGGCGTCTGTGGAGTCGCCGCTGAGTTCGACCGTCTTGACGGTGCCGACGCGGTAGAGTGTCACACCGGCCGGCGCCACGATCCAACGGCCCGGTTCGAACGAGATGACGGGCATGGGCATGCCGAGCAGGCGGTTCGTCTGTGCCACAGCCGTGGCCAAGCGGTCGAGTTCCTGCTCGATGTCCATCGAATCCTCGCCGTCGGTGTAGGCCACCGAGTAACCGCCGCCCAAGTCCACTTCGGGCAGCGTGTAGCCGTTGGTGGCGTAGAAGGTCTTGCGCAGCAGCATCATGCGGCGCGCGGCGTGGATGAACGCGTCGGCGTCGTGGATGTTCGAGCCGATGTGCGAGTGGATGCCCACGAGCTCGAGATCGCTGTCGTGTTTCGCGATCTCGCGCAGCACCGCCACGGCCGGCCCGTTCGCCACGAGTTCCATCGCGGCGGCGAGCATCTTGTCGCCTTCGGTCACGCTTGCGGCGTTGAGGTCGTACGGGTAGCGGATGTCGTGGCGCAGCTCCTTGCCGTCCTCCTGCGCGCGCGTCTCGGCGACGATCGCGTTCGCGGCGGCCGGCGAGACGTCTTCGAGCGAGCTGATGCCGTCCACGATCGTCGTGTCTGCGCCCGCCGGCAGCAGCGCGATGCCGAATTTCTGGTCTTCATGCGCGGTCGAGATGAACTCGTGTCCACCGGCGTGGATGCCGGTCGTGACGCGCAGCATGACCCGCGCGCGCTTGCCCAGACGGCGCGCGATCGTGGCGATGCGCGCCGGCTCGTCCGGCTCGTCGATCACGATCTTCGCGAAACCTTCGGTGATCGCGAGCTCGATCTCCGCGTCCGACTTGTTGTTGCCGTGCAGCACCAGGCGCCGCCCCGGCACGCCGGCGGCGAGCGCGATGCGCATCTCCCCCATCGTGCACGTGTCCACGTAGAGCCCCGCTTCGGTGACGATGCGCGCCATCTCCTTGGAGAGGAACGCCTTGCCGGCGTAGCTCACGTGCGTCGTCGTCGTGCTGAACGCGTGCGCGGCGGCCGCGGCGAACCGCCGGGCGCGCGCACGCACTTCGTCGAGGTCGAGCACGTAGAGCGGCGAGCCGAAGTCGTTGAGCAGTTGCTCGGCGGTGATGCCGTGGAATGCGATGGCGCCCTGTGCGTCGCGCGCGGTGGCCTCGGGCCAGATCGGGGTGATGCCCATGGTGTTCCTCTCTCACATCTTGTCTGGCGCGGTCACGCCGAGCAGGTCGAGCCCTGCGGCGATGACGGTCTGCACGGCGTCGTTGAGGCGCAAACGCGCGGCGGAGCGAGCGGGCTCCGGGCATTTGGCAATGCGCGTGGCCTCGCGCGTCGCCTCGTCGGTGCGCTCTTCGGGTTCGGTGAGTGCCACGGGCACGACGCGCTCCACGTTGTACCACTTGTGGTAGGCGGCGGCCAGGTCTTCCAGATAGTGCGCGACACGGTGCGGGGCGCGCATGTCGCCGGCCTGCGCGAGCGCGGCGGGCCATTGCGCGAGCAGCGCGAGCACCTCACCGTCGGCCTCGGTGTCGAGGAGCGACAGGTCGGCGTCTTCGCGCGTGATGTTCGCGGCGGCGGCGTTGCGGTCCACGTTGCAGGAGCGCGCGTGCGCGTACTGCACGTAATAGACCGGGTTGTCGTTGGAGTGCGAGGCGAGCAGGTCGAGGTCGATGTCGACGGGCGAGTTGTAGTCGGTGCGCGCGAGCGAGTAGCGTGAGGCGTCGACGCCGATCGCGTCGATGAGGTCGTCGATGGTGACGACGTTGCCGGCGCGCTTGCTCATGCGCACGGCCTTGCCGTTTTTCATGACGTTGACGAGCTGTCCGATGAGGATCTGCATGTTCTCGCCGGGCTTGTCGCCGAACGCGGCGCACATGGCCATCATGCGGCCGATGTAGCCGTGGTGGTCGGCGCCGAGCATGTAGATCGCCACGTCCGCTGGGTGGTCCTTGCGGTGGCGCTTGTTGCGGTAGTAGGCGATGTCGGCGGCGAAGTACGCGTAGTTGCCGTCGGATTTGATGATGACGCGGTCTTTGTCGTCGCCGTGTTTCGTCGATGCGAACCATGTGGCGCCGTCCTGTTCGTAGATGTCGCCGCGTGCGCGCAGGTCGTCGATCGCCTTCTCGACCTCGCCGTCTTCGTACAGGCTGTTCTCGTGGAACCAGACGTCGAACTTGACGCGGAATTCCTGCATCGAATGGCGGATTTCGTCGAACATCATCGGCACGGCGCGCTTGCGGAACTCTTCGCGCTGCGTGGAGTCGCCTTCGCCGAGCGGCTCGCCCTTCTCGTCGGTGCCGCCGTCGACGCGCGGCAGATCGAGGATGTCGATGCCATCGGCGTCCGCTTCGGCGATTACTCGGCGCGCGATCTCGTCGATGTAGGCGCCCTTGTAGCCGTCGACCGGCGTCGGCTCGCCGTGGGCGGCCGCGACGAGCGACTTGGCGAAGCGGTTGATCTGCTCGCCGTGGTCGTTGAAGTAGTATTCGCGCACGACTTCGGCGCCGTTCGCTTCGAGCACGCGGGCCATCGAGTCGCCCACGGCCGCCCAGCGCGTGCCGCCGATGTGGATCGGGCCGGTTGGGTTGGCGGAGACGAATTCAAGATTGAGCGTTTTGCCGCTCAGGTGCTCGTTCTTGCCGAAGGCCGCGCCGTCGGCGAGCACCTGATCCACCACAGCGGCGGCGGACGCGGAGTCAAGGGTGATGTTGATGAAGCCGGGGCCTGCGACTTCCACGCACGCGATGCCATCGGCGTCGTTCATCAGCGTCTGGAACGCCTCGGCGAGCTCACGCGGCTTCATGCCGGCCTTCTTGGCGAGCTGCATGGCGGCGTTTGACGCCCAGTCGCCGTGCGCGCGGTCCTTGGGGCGCATCACAGCGAACTTGGCTGGTTCGGGGATTTGGTCGGCGGTCAGATTGCCGGCTTTGCCACTCGCAACAAGCTCTTGGGCAACGCCGTATATCAGGTCACTTAATGCTTCTGGACTCATGCAGACAAGTCTAGCGGGAGAGCAGACAGAAACCGGCGGCCGTCCGCAGTCGCGGACGGCCGCCGGTGGCGCGCGATCACTCCGATTCGGGGCTCACGGCGATCACGTCGATTTCGACGAGCGCGCCCTTGGGGATCATGTTGTTGCCGAATGCCACGCGCGCGGGCTTGACCGTGGCGGTGAACGCCTTGGCATACACGGCGTCCACGTCGGCGAAATCCTCCACATTGCGCAGATAGATTGTGGCACGGCACACGTGTTCGAAGCCACAGCCGGCGGCGTCGAGGATGTGCTTGATGTTCTTGAGCGCGCGGTCGGCCTGTTCGGCGGCGGTCACACCGTCGAGCTCGCCGGTGGCCGGGTCGATGCCGAGCTGGCCCGAGACGAACACGAAGCCGTTCGCCTTCACGGCCTGGCTGTATGCGCCGAGCGCGGCCGGCGCCTCCGTCGTGGCGATCGCCTGGAGATTTTCGTACATAGCGGTTCCTTTCGTAAGGCTCATGCAGTCGGCATTGTACGGTCCGCATTGTTGCGCGCAAGTGGCATCGGCCACGTTGTGGGCATCCCTTCACCACAGGCAGCGCCCCATTGCAGCAGGTGGTGTGTTGATCCAAGATGGTGGGCTCGATGGGATTCGAACCCACGACCTTTCGCTCCGGAGGCGAACGCTCTATCCACTGAGCTACGAGCCCGCACCACTGCCCTACTTTACACGAACGGCGGACGTGTGCGGCGCACCGTGTTCACTCCGCGCACGGCTGGCAGTGCTTTTCGCCGTGGACATTACACTGGGACTATGGCAATGGATATGGGCGGATTGGGCGATATTGGCGGCACGAGCGACTTTCAGTTCGCGCGCCGGTTCTTCTGCCGCGAACTGCCGGACGAATTCGACGACGGCGACGCCCCTACACTGATTGTGCAAAGCTATTTCGTGCACGAAGACGACTACGCGCTGCGCATACGGCTGCAGACGCGCGCGGTGCGCGTGCCGATGAGCGCGGGGCTCGACCCGAAGGCGGTGCTCGAACGGTACCGCGACGATTTCCGCGAGGCCACGCTCACCGTCAAAGGCCCCTCGCGCGGCGGCACGCGGTACGAGGCGCAACGCAGCATCGATTCGCGCGTGGCCGCGGAGATCATGCTGCGCGGCGGCGACCTCATCATCAAGAACCGCACAAGTGTGTGGATCGGCGCAGATGGATGGAACATCGACGTGTTCGGCGGCGCGAACGCCCCGCTCGTCATCGCCGAAGCGGAGCGCAGCACGCCGGTCACGAATCTGATCATCCCGCGCTTCTGCATCACCGAGATCACCGACCAGTCGCGCTTCAGCAACGACAGTCTCTCGTGGAGGCCGTTCAGTCAGTGGAGCAGCGGGTTCGAGCGTGAATTGCGCGAGACGGGCCCGCAGTTCCAGCAGGTCTTCGGCACCAACACCCTCGAATAGTCGCGCTCAGTACATGAGGGTGGCGAGGCGGCGGCGCGCGGCGGCCAAGCGCTCGTCGGACGACTCGGGGATCAGGAAGTACTCGAGCAGGCGCTGGCGCACCGGCTCCAGGTCGGCGCGGTGCGTGCCGGCGAAGTCGAGCAGACGGCTGAACGCGTCCTGAATCTGGCCACCGATCATGTCCACGTCGGCGACCGCGAGCTGGGCCTGCACATCGTCGGGATTCGCCGCGGCGGCCTCACGCACTTCGCGCACGTCCGCGTTGGCGGAACGCGCGAGCAGCAGTGCCTTGGCACGCTCACGCTGGGCGAGCGTATCGGACGGGTCCGCCTCGAGCACCTGCTCGTATGCGGCGGCGGCGCCGGCATAGTCGCCGGACTGCGCCAAGCGGTGCGCTTCGGCGTGCGCGGCCGGCACTTGCGGTTCGGTCTGCTGCGCGGAGGCATCGCCGTCGGAAGGCTCGATGTACGGCGCCGTGCCGGTCACGCCAGCCTGCGCAGCCACCTGCACGAGCTGCGGTAGCACCTGCGAGGTGATCTGCGTGAGCTCCTCGTTGGAAGGCACGCCCTGCAGGATCGGCATGGGGCGGCCGCCGATCAGCGCGAACAGCGCCGGTGCGCCTTGCACGCCGAAGGCTTGGGCGATCGCCGGATCCTTGGCCACGTCGACGCGCGCGAGCTGCAGCTGGCCGTTCATCGAGTTGATGGCGTCGCCGAGCGCCTGCGCCATGGGGAACAGGCGGTCGTCGGTCGGCACCCACATGAGCATCACAATCGGGAAGGTGGCGGACGATTGCACCACCGATTCGAAGTTGGTTTCGGAGACGTCGATCACATAGCCGCCGGCGGCCGGCGCTCCCCCGGCCTGCCCAGGCTCCGCCTTGACCTGATGCTGGAGCGCCGTCAGATCGACCGCGCCCGCGAGCGAGATGCCCGGCTTGAATTCCTTGTCTGCCATATTGCCTCTTTTCTGCGCGGCGAAGCGTTCGCCGCCTGATTGCACATGTGCCTCAAGTCTACTGGCCGGCCAGCTCAGCCGGCGTGGCTCAGACGGCCTCCACCTTGACCGGCTGGCGTTCGGCGCCCACCGTGGTGATCTGCGCGCCCGATTTGGCCGGCGGAATGTACATGGCGATCACGTTCACGTACGTCACCTTCATCGTGCTCGTGGCCTTGCCGTCGCCGAACAGCGCGCGCTCCGAATCCGAGGCTGGCAGAGACTCACGCCCTTCGCCCGCGGTGCGCGTCCACACCGAGTTGATCTGCGCCACGACCAGATCGCCGCCTTCGGAGGAGCGCATGATCTGCATCTGGCCGTCCACCGGCGTGAACGTCTGCTCCTGCGACCCCTTGTTGCGTTCCATGCCCTGCTGCACGGTCTGCGAAAGGTTCTGCAGATCCTGCCGGAAGTAATCGTCGGCGAAATCGCCCGCATATTGGCTCTTCGTGCCGTTCTGCAGCACGTCCGCGTACCGCTGCACGGCCTGTTCGGGGGTCATCACCAGGTTCTCGTCGGTGGGGTGCCCCATCTGCGAGCCGATGTTCGGCACGGTGAACTTGGGCATTTCCACGCCTTGGAACAAGCGGGCCACACCCCACAGTTTGTAGTTTTCGCGCGCGTCGCCCTGCGTAAAGACGAGCAGGCGCTTCGACTGCTGGTCTTCGGTGGTCGTGGTGATCGAGAACACACTGCGCGGCCAGCCGTTGTCGGTAGGGATCACGGTCTGCGTGATGTCGGTGGGGATTGTGGTCTTGGGGTCGAGCTTGCCGGTTTTCTGCGCCACCTGCAGTTCACTTGTGCGGATCTCCAATTCGGGGCCCGACATCGCCTGTCCGAGGTTCGCGGGGTTCTTCTGCTCGTTGCAATCCTCGATTGTCTTGAGCAGCGCCTCGCGCATCTCCTGCTCCTGGTCTTCGGTCAGGTCGGGGTTCGCGCTTGCCGATTCGGTCGGCGCACTGACGGTGGGAATCTGCCCTTCGCATGCCGCCAGCGAGACGGTCATGCCCAATGCGATCACCGCGGCCGCGACAGCCAGTGGACTACGTTTCATCACTCGTTCTCCTTGCCCTCGGATTGGTCCGCACTGGGCTGGTCCTCGACCACGGCCGTCTCGGTTTCGACCACCTCGGCTCCAGCGGGTTCTGCGGTGTTTTCCGCTGTGTCTTCTGCCGCCGGTTCGGCGCCCACTTCCTGCGCGAGGCGCGCGAAATACGCCTGCAGTTCGTCGGCCGAAATGACCGACGTCGTCTCGCCTTCGGCGTCGTGCTCCGCCGTCTCGCCGCCGGCGTTGCGGTTCGCGTGTTCGGCCACGATGTTGCGTGCGCCGGGGTCGACCACGGTGGGCGCGCCCTGCTGCCCGGACTCGTCTTCGGCGGCGCCGGCATGGCGGCCGTGGCGGGCCGAGCCCTTCGCCCCCGCCTTCTTCGGGCGCGGCTTGAGCGCCGCGAACGTGCCGGCGAGCGCCGCGCCGATCGTCGGCTCATCGGCGGACTTCGCCGCCTTGGGCTTGGCTTGCGCAGACTCCGTCTGCTTCTTGCGACGGGTGTGCGGCTCCATCGCGAAGACGGATGCGGAGAGCACCGCGAGCACCGCGCACAGGCCACCGCCGAAATACCACGGCAGTGCGAAGTCGGGCACGCGTTGGCGCACCCAGTGCATGCTGAGGTCCGCGCTCGGGGTCTTGGTGCCGAAGTCGATGAGCATGACCTGCGCCGGCTGTGCGCTGTTCAAGTGCATGGATGCGGATGTGCCGCCACATTCGACCTGCGACCACATGTCCGAATCCGCGAACGCGACCTGGTTCTGCGACGCTGAGGCGGTGCCCTTGGCTTGCTCTTCGCTCGTGGAGAGGGCCTGCCATGTGCTCAGGCCGGTCACGCGCACGTATGGTTCGCCGGCGAGCCACCCGGACACGTCTTTCGCCGACCCGACAGCCATGCACACCTGTGGTTCGGTTTGGGCCTGTTGGTCTTGCGAAGTTTGCTGATTTTGTGAATCTTCTGACGCGTCTGCGCCGGTTTCGGTGCCGTTCGACGACGCGGTTCCGCCGTTGTCCGCGCTGACGGTGACGACCGCGTCGACGAGGTCGAGCACGCCCGGGTCGATGACGACGTATTGCGTGCTATGCGCCTGCGCGGTGGCGGTGATGTTGCGGCTGGGCTTCCAAACCGTTGCATTCAGTACGCCGAACACGATGCATGCCACGGCGAGCAATCCGAAGATGGGGGTGACGACGCCACGCATGATCCATGCGCGCCGTGTCGGCTTGGTGTGTTTGCGCGGCTGTTCCTGCGCCTCTTGGTCTGTCATCACGTGTCCCATTCTACAAAGTCGGCCCGGTGCCGGTCCGCGGTATGGCGGTGCACGCAAATCATGCCGGGACGATACTGTTATGGTTATGCATTCAACTTCTTCTTCCATAGTAACTGTTCTCATGCGCACCGCCGCGGCCGTATGCACCGCCGCGATGTGTATTTCGCTCGCGGCGTGTGGCGGCGATGACGTGAAGACCTCCGCCGGTCCGCAGAAACTGCCGCAGCTCACGGGCGTGACCGCCAAGGGCACGCCGGGAAAGAAGCCGGAAATCTCGTTCAAGACTCCGCTCTCGGTGGAAAACAATGCGACCGCCGTGTTGCAGGAGGGCGATGGCGAGGCGCTCAAGAATGGCGACCGCCTGTGTCTGCAGCTCACGCAGTACAGCCTCAAGACCGGCGAAGAGGTCGCCACCACGTGGGACACCAATGTGCCGGATTGCTCGCTCGTGTTCAATGAGTCCGACGAGCCGGGCAGCGCTGAAAGCGCCACGCTGGCGCAGATCGCGAACTCCACGCTCAAGGGCAAGAAGATCAACACCACGTTCGGCGTCGGCATCAACGACGGCAGCGGCGACAACCAGAACTACCTGCTCGTGGCCACCCCGGTCTCGCAGTCGAAGGACCTCGAGAAGGCCGAGGGCAAGAAGGTCAAGGATGTGCCGGCCGACCTGCCGAAAGTCACCACGGCCACCAACGGCAAGCCGTCGATCGACATGAACGGCTACAAGGGCAGCGACAAGCTCGTGGCGCAGACGCTCATCGAGGGCAATGGCCCGGAGATCACCGACGACACCTACGCCGCTGTGGTCAAGTACACCGGCTGGCTGCTTGACGGCAAGCAGTTCGATTCGTCGTGGGACCGCAACGACACCTTTACCGCCACGCTCAACGGCGGTGTGATCCAAGGCTGGATCGAAGGCCTGCGCGGCAAGAAGGTCGGCTCCCAGGTGCTGCTCGTCGTGCCGCCGGACCTTGGCTATGGCGACAAGGAGCAGGGTGAGATTCCCGCGAACTCGACGCTCGTCTTCGTCGTCGACATCCTCGCGAAGTACTGATCTGCACCAATCCCCTCCCCTCACGACTCCCTGCGTCTGTCAGAACAGACGCAGGGAGTCGTCTTCTACGCCACGCATCTCGTCGTAATCCAGCAGCAGGCATTCAAAACCGCGGTCCGTGGCGAGTGTGCGCGCCTGGGGGGTGATCGTCTGGGCGGCGAAGATACCGCGCACAGGCGCGAGCAGCGGGTCCCTGTTGAGCAGTTCGCAATAGCGCGTGAGCTGCTCGACGCCGTCGATGCCACCGTGGCGTTTGATCTCGATCGCCACATGCACGCCGTTGGCGTCGACCGCCATGATGTCGACCGGTCCAATCGCCGTCGGGTATTCGCGGCGCACGAGCGTGGCGCCTTCGCCGATGCGCTCGATCTGCTCGGCGAGATAGCGCTGCAGGTGGTCCTCCACGCCGTCTTTGATCAGGCCCGGGTCCTCCCCCAGGTCGTATGTCTCGTCGGAGTAGATGTGCTGCAGCGTCACTTCCAGGATGTCGGTGGATTTGGCGGCGGCCGCGCGGATCACCTTCTGCGGCACCTCGGTGGCGGGGTCGTCGTCGGCGTAGTCGGGCGTGATGTCGGTGATCGTGCACGGCGATGCCATCCAGTTGAGCGGCTTGTACGAGCCGAGTTCCGAGAAGATGAGCAGACTGTTGTCCGCCTTGATGAGCAGCACGCGGCGTGCCATGGGGAGTGTGGCTTGCAGTCGGCCGGTGTATTCGGCGCTGCAGTCGGCAACAATGATTCGCATGAGGCACCACCATAGTGGAAGAGCCGCACATGCAAAAGGCGGCCGTTGGATTCCATGTGGAATCCAACGGCCGCCTCGCATCATGCGTGCCGCGGTGTGCGCGTCACTGGATGCCGGTTTCGTCAATCGGAATGTTCTGCATCGACCGCCCCTGCTCCACGACCACGGTCAACTTGTTCGAATCGAACGAGATGAACCCGTCGGTCACTTCGAACGAATGCTTCCTGCCGTCCGGTTCGGTGACGACGAGCGGGCCTTCCTGAATGACCGAAAGCACCGGTTCGTGGCCGGGCAGAATACCGAGCCCGCCCGCATAGGCGGGCACGAGCACCGCCTTCGCCGTGCCGCTCCAGATGGGATGCTCAGCGGAGACGATGTTCACGTCCATCGTTGTGCCGGCCATGATCAGTCACCGTATTCCTTCTGCATCTTGTGCCACTTCTTCTCGAGGTCGTCGATGCCGCCGATGCCGGAGAACGCCTGCTCGGGCACGTTGTCGTACACGCCGTCGCAGATGCGCGTGAACGCCTCGATCGTCTCTTCCGCGGGCACGTACGAGCCGGGCACGCCGGTGAACTTCTCGGCCACGTAGAAGTTCTGGCCGAGGAACTGCTCGATCTTGCGGGCGCGGTTGACGATCGTCTTGTCTTCCTCGCCGAGCTCGTCGATGCCGATGAGGGCGATGATGTCCTGCAGTTCCTTGTTGCGTTGCAGGATCGCCTTCACGCGATTCGCGCAGTCGTAGTGCGCCTGTCCCACATAGCGCGGGTCGAGGATGCGCGAGGTGGAGGCCAGCGGGTCGACGGCCGGGTAGATGCCCTTCGACGCGATGTCACGCGAAAGCTCGGTCGTCGCGTCCAAGTGGGCGAAGGTCGTGGCCGGGGCCGGGTCGGTGTAGTCGTCGGCGGGCACGTAGATAGCCTGCAGCGAGGTGATCGAGTGGCCGCGCGTCGAAGTGATGCGCTCCTGGAGCGAACCCATCTCGTCGGCGAGGTTCGGCTGGTAGCCCACGGCGGAAGGCATGCGGCCCAGCAATGTGGAGACCTCGGAACCGGCCTGCGTGAAGCGGAAGATGTTGTCGATGAACAACAGCACGTCCTGGTTCTCGACGTCACGGAAGTACTCGGCCATCGTCAGTGCGGTCAGCGGCACGCGCAGACGGGTGCCCGGCTGCTCATCCATCTGGCCGAAGACCAGTGCGGTCTTCTCGAGCACACCCGCCTCGTCCATTTCGCCAATGAGGTCGTTGCCCTCACGCGTGCGTTCGCCGACGCCCGCGAACACCGAGACGCCGCCGTGGTTCTGGGCCACGCGCTGGATCATCTCCTGGATCAGCACCGTCTTGCCCACGCCTGCGCCACCGAACAGACCAATCTTGCCGCCCTGCACGTACGGGGTGAGCAGATCGATGACCTTGATGCCCGTTTCGAACATCTGGGTCTTCGACTCAAGCTGGTCGAACGCCGGCGGATTGCGGTGGATGGGCCAACGCTCCTTGATCACGATCTTCTCGTCGGGCTTCTTGTTGAGGATGTGGCCGGCCACGTCGAACACATGGCCCTTGGTCACATCGCCGACCGGCACTTCGATCGGGCCGCCGGTGTCGTGCACCGCGGCGCCACGGACCAGGCCGTCGGTCGACTTGAGCGCCACGCAGCGGGCAGTCGAATCGCCCATGTGCTGCTCGACCTCCAGCATGATGGTGACGTGGCTCTGCTCGCCTTCCTCCTGCTGGCCCATCTGGTTGATCTCCACGGTCAACGCATTGTAGATATCCGGCATGTGACCGACAGGGAACTCCACGTCGATGACCGATCCCTGGATACGCGTCACGTGACCGACGATGGGCTCGACAGCCTCGTCGGAAGTCGCTGTAGTCTGATTCTCAGCCATTTCGCGTTCCTACTCTTCCTTTTTGTTCAACGCATCGGCGCTGCCGATGATTTCGGTAAGTTCCTGAGTGATCGACGCCTGACGCGAAGCGTTGAGCTTGCGGGTCAGGTCGTTGATCAGATCACGTGCGTTCTCTGTTGCGGTATGCATGGCATTCTGCCGGCAGGCCACTTCGGAAGCCGCGGCTTCCAGCAGGCATTCGTGAATGCGCGAACGCACGTACCTCGGCAGCACCGCATCGAGCACCTCATCAAGGCTCGGCTCAAACGAGTACAGCGGCATCACGTTCTGTGTGCTCTGCGTATCGGGGCCACTGGTGGCCGTTTCCTCCGGCTTGATGATCTCCACGGGCAGCATGCGCAACACGCGCACTTTCTGCACAACCATGTTGATGAACTCGGTGTACACGATGTAGAGCTCACTGACACCGCCCTTTTCGGCGGATTTCATGTACGCCTCCAGCAGGGCGCGTGAGATTGCGTCTGCGACTTCGACGCCAGGCTTCTCGGTATCGCCTTCCCACGTCTGCGCCATGGGGCGGTTGCGGTACTTGTAGTACGACACACCACGACGCCCATAGACGAACAGTTCCGGCTCCTTGCCTGCCCCCTCCAGTCGGTTGAGCAGATCTTCGGTCTCGCGAATGATCGACGAAGTGTACGCGCCGGCCATACCGCGGTCCGCCGTCAGGGCGAGCACGGCAACGCGAGGGTTGTCGCCCTCCTTCCTGACGATCGGATGCGCGATATGGGAGTGAGATACCAGTGTCTGGACGGCATCGAAAATCGCATCAGTGTAGGGCTTCGCGTTGAGCGCGACCTCACGGGCCTGCGCGATGTGCGAAGCCGCGATCATCTCCTGGGCGTTGAAGATCTTCTCCAATGAACCCGTGGAGGCGATTCTGCTCTTTAATGCGAGTTGCGATGCCATAGGTTACTTCTTTTCTGCGCTCTTGGCCGCCTGTGCCTTGCGGCCCTGGGCCTTGATCTGCTCTTGGTCGACCGGCGTGGCGCTCTTCGGCACCGGCTTCTTGTCGACGAGCGGCTTGCCGGCCTTGGTGACGTACGTCTCACGGAAGGCGTCCACGGCCTTGTCGAGGGCCGCTTCGGTCTCCTTGGTGAAATCGCCGGTGTCGCGAATGGTCTTGAGGATGTCGGTGTTGCTGCTCACGTATTCGAGCAGGCCACGTTCGAACGGCAGCACGTCGGCGATCTCCAGGTCGTCGAGCTTGCCGTTGGTGCCGGCCCACACCGAAACGACCTCCTGCTCCATCGAGTACGGCGAGAACTGCGGCTGCTTGAGCAGCTCGGTCAGACGCGCGCCTCGGTTGAGCTGGGCCTTCGACGCCGCATCCAGATCGGACGCGAACATGGCGAAGGATTCGAGCGAGCGGTACCGCGCCAGCGAGATCTTCAGCGTGCCGGAGACCTTCTTCAGCGCCTTCGTCTGTGCGGCGCCGCCGACTCGGGAGACCGAGATGCCGACGTCCACTGCGGGGCGCTGGCCGGCGTTGAACAGGTCGGACTGCAGGAAGATCTGGCCGTCGGTGATCGAGATCACGTTGGTCGGAATGTACGCGGAGACGTCGTTCGCCTTCGTCTCGACAATCGGCAGGCCGGTCATCGAACCGCCGCCCAGATCGTCGGAGACACGCGCGCAGCGTTCCAGCAGGCGCGAATGCAGGTAGAAGACGTCGCCCGGGTACGCTTCACGCCCCGGCGGGCGGCGCAACAGCAGCGAGATCGAACGGTACGCTTCGGCCTGCTTGGACAGGTCGTCGAACACGATGAGCACGTCTTTGCCGTGGTACATCCAGTGCTGGCCGATGGCCGAACCGGTGTACGGGGCGATGTACTTGAAGCCCGCGGAATCGGACGCCGGGGAGGCCACGATCGTGGTGTATTCCATGGCGCCGGCCTCTTCGAGGCTCTGCTTGACCGAGGCGATGGTGGAGCCCTTCTGGCCGATGGCCACATAGATGCAGCGCACCTGCTTCTTCGGGTCGCCGGACTCCCAGTTCGTCTTCTGGTTGATGATCGTGTCGATCGCGATGGCGGTCTTGCCGGTCTGGCGGTCGCCGATGATGAGCTGTCGCTGGCCGCGGCCGATCGGCGTCATGGCGTCGATGGCCTTGAGGCCCGTGGACATAGGCTCATCCACAGGGTGGCGGTGCATCACATCGGGTGCCTGCGCCTCAAGGA
This sequence comes from Bifidobacterium pseudolongum subsp. globosum, assembly GCF_000741295.1. Lineage (GTDB taxonomy): Bacteria > Actinomycetota > Actinomycetes > Actinomycetales > Bifidobacteriaceae > Bifidobacterium > Bifidobacterium globosum. Next base: position 183,558 of record NZ_JGZG01000001.1, read on the forward strand.
TGCGGCGTCCTTCGCTCTTGATCTCGCCCAAGCCGTCGATGGGCTTGCCCAGTGGGTCAACCACGCGGCCCAGGAAGCCGTCGCCGACCGGCACCGAGAGCACCTCGCCAGTGCGGCGGACTTCCTGCCCTTCTTCGATGCCGACGAAATCGCCGAGGATAACCACGCCGATCTCTCGGGCGTCCAGATTGAACGCCAGGCCAAGGGTGCCGTCCTCGAAGGTCAGCAGCTCGTTGGCCATGCAACCAGGCAGCCCCGTCACATGCGCAATGCCGTCACCGGCGGTGGCGACGTGGCCCACTTCCTGGGTCGGCGTGTCGGATGGCTTGTACGAATCGACGAAGTCATCGAGCGCCTTGCGTATCGTGGCGGGATCAATGGTCAATTCTGCCATGATCACTCCTTAGTGTTGTGTATACATTCGCTTGCGGTCCGCGCGTGGCGCAGGCCTGCATGACGCGCTGCGGCGTCAGTCGTTGGTTCCGGCTTTCGCCTTGCGCTTCAGATTCTGCAATTGCGCGATCACCGTGTTGTCGGTGACCTCGTCGCCCACCTGGATGCGCATGCCGCCCATGACCGTCTCGTCGACGACAGAGTGGATGTGCACGGGGCGCCCGACCTTCTTCGTGTAGATCTGCGCGAGACGGTCGGCCTGCGTGTCGGTCAGCGGCGCCGCGGTGGTCACCGTGACCATCGATTCGCCCATATGGCGGGAGAATTTGTTGATGAGCCACTGGATCGTCTCGAGATAGCGGCGGTTGCGCGGATTGCGTGTGCTGTGCGTGGCGAGCCTGACCGTGATCTTGTTGAAGTCCTCGTTGCCGATGAGCGCGTGCAGTAGGTCGTACCGGGCCTGAATCGGACTGTCCGCGTTGGACAGGTCCGCGCGGACGACCGGCAGGTTGAGCAGCGCTGACTGCAGTTCGGCAAGCTCGATGGACACGCGCAATGTGGCGCCGTCCTTGTCTGCCTGGTACATCATCGCATCCACCGCGAAGTCCTCCGTGGCGTTGTCGATGTCATACGCACGGCTCCAGCTGCGCGAGACGAGATCGGTCATGATCTCCATCGTCATCGGCTGCACTTTGCCGCCGATGAGCTCGTTGAGCAGCTTCACCTTGTCTGCCACAGGCCGGCCGGGATCGGTCAGAGCGCGCTGCAGACGCGGATTGTGGTCGAGCGTGCAGGTAATGCCGAACAGTTCGTCGCCGATCTGCCAGGCGTCGTCACCGGATGCGCGCAGTTTCGCGGCAAACGAATCACGCGATTCGCGATCGGCCACTCGTGATGCCTCTCCTCGCATCTGGTCACCTCCCTTCCTTGCGGATTGGCGCTACTTGTCCTCGCCCTGCTCCATGTCGGAGATCATCTGGTCGATCATGTCCGACTGCACGGCGCTGTCTTTGAGTTCGGAACCAAGAATCTTCTCAGCGAGCGAAGTCGCCAACGTGCCGACTTCACCCTTGAGGCTCACCATGGCCTTCTGCTGCTGCGATTCCAGCGAACGCTGGGCGTTCGCCGTGATCTGCGCGGCCTCGGTCTCGGCGCGCGAACGCGCGTCGGCGATGATGTGTGACGCCTCGGCGCGCGCATCGTCACGGATCTTGGAAGCCTCCACGCGGGCGGTGCTCAGCTGGGCCTGGTACTTCTTCTTCGCTTCGTCCGCGTCTTTCTGGGCTTGCTCCGCCTTGGCGATGCCACCCTCGATCTTCGCGGCACGTTCATCGAATATGGACTGGAACTTCGGCAGGAAGAACTTGTAGAAGAACGCGGCCACGATCAACAGGATGATCAGCGACCACACGATGTCATAGACCTTGGGGATGAACAAATCAACGCCTTCGGCGGCCATGGTCACCATGATGCCCTCCTCCTTTCATGTCCTGGTTGGAATTGCTTCGTGTCTCAGATCCGTTCGATCACTGGAAGATGAACGCGGCGACGAAGCCGAGCAGCGCCAGAACCTCGACGAATGCGAGACCGAGGAACATCAGCGTCTGCAGACGGCCGCCGAGTTCAGGCTGGCGAGCCGTGCTTTCGATCGTCTTGCCGATCAGGATGCCCAGACCGATGCCAGGACCAATGGCTGCGAGACCATAGCCGACGACGTTCAGGTTGCCCGCAACCTCAGCGAGGGTAACGATATCCATGGTTGTTTCCTTTCTGGTTATTGCCGTGTGGCAACACATTTGTTATTGGCCGGCGGTCAGTCGATCTCCGGATAGCTCATGTTGATGTACGCGGTGGTCAGGATCGCGAAGATATACGCCTGCAGGCACGCCACAAGCACCTCGAACAGGTACATGAACAGGCCCGCCGCGAATGTAACGACGCCGAACGGCATCATGGCCTTGTTCACCACGTCGATCAGGAAGTACTGCGTGGCCGAAAGGCACAGCGCAAGAATCAAATGGCCCGAAACCATGTTGGCGAACAGTCGGATCGTCAGCGAGAACGGGCGGATCACCAGCAGCTCGAGCAGCTGGATCGGGCTCAACAGGATGTAGATCGGCCACGGCACGCCCTTCGGGAAGAGCTCGTCGCGCAGGAAGTGCCCGAGGCCCTTTTCGCGAATGCCGGCGATCCAATACTGCACGAAGCACCACATGGCGAACACGAGCGGCAACGTGATCGTCGCGCTCGCCGCGATGTTCATGCCGGGGATCTCGCCGCACAGGTTGAAGACGAGCAGCGTGAGGAACACGGTCGTGATCATCGGCACATACCGCTTGCCGCGCACCTCACCCATCACTTGGTACACGATGTCGTTCTTCACAAAATCGATGACCCACTCCACGGCGCTCTGCCAGCGGCCGGGGATCAGCTTCGCGCGCGCCGCGGTGATGCCCAGCACCAACAACATGATGATTGTGGCGAGGATGCGCACGAAGATGATGCGGTTGATGGCGAACGGTGTGCCCTCGAACAGAATCTCCGGGGGAAGGAAGTCTTCAATGCTTGGCATTTCCATCGATGCCTCTGCAAGCGTGGCTGCGCCCGCGGCGAATACATCAACCATTCATGCCTCCTGAATCCGAATGTTCTGCTGTTAGTCTAATCCAAGTTGTTCCGTGAATGTGACGGCAAGATTTCCATGCAAGGCGCAGCCGCGTCTCGCGGCGCGCCGGCCGGGCGCGTCGTTCATCTTCTCGTCTTCACAGTTCCTTCAGAACTCGTCGCAACGTGATTATTGGCTCGCCAGTGGACATCTGGCGCAACGCGGAGCGTATCGCCGCTCTTAGCGAACGATGAGCCCGTAACCATCGTCGAGGAACGGCCGGAAGCCGTCTTCGCGTGGCGGGCACGGCGCATGGCGCACCACATGGTCGGTGCCGAGCTTGCCCTGCGCGCGCAGGCCCGGCACTTCAGTCAGATCGTACGGTGTCATCTGGTACACCCAGTTGAGCCAGTTGCGCCACAGCAGATTCGCGTGCGCGCGCCACGAGAACAGCGGTGCGGTCGACGGGTCGTCGTGCGGAAAGTAATTGCGCGGAAACGGCACATTTGTCAGGCCGCGCTTCATATCGCGCTCGTATTCTTCTGCAAGCGTATATTTGCCGTACTCCCAATGGCCGAGGGCGAACACCTCGCTGAAATCGCGCGTCGAGATCAGGCCGGGGCCGGATTCCGGGCCCCACGTCAGCACCTGCAGTTCAGGGCGCGCCGCGAGATCGCGCTCGTCGACGCCGGCGACGCGCGAATGCGGCTGCAGCGCAATCTCGTCGAACCCATTGGTGAGGAAGCAGTATTCGTCTTGGAGGAACTGCGGGAACACGCCGAACAGTTTCTCGTCGAGGTCGACCTTGCGCACGCCGTAGCGGTGGTGCAGCGCTCCCATCGCTCCCCAGCACAGGTACATCGTGGAGAAGACGTGGCTCGCGGCCCAGTCGAGGATGCGCCGGAACTCGTCCCAGTAATCCACCTGTTCGAACGATAGGTGCTCCACGGGCGCGCCGGTCACGATCAGGCCGTCATAATAATTGTCCGCGAACGACTCAAGCGGTTCATAGAACTTCACGAGATGATCGGCGCTCACGTGCGTCGATTCGTGCGTGCTCGTCTTCATGAAGTCGATCTCCACCTGCAGCGGGGACTTCGAGATCAGGCGCAGCAGCTGCGTCTCGGTCTCGATCTTCTTGGGCATGAGGTTGAGGATCACCATCTTGAGCGGGCGCACGCGCTGACGCTCAGCCTCGGGCTTTTCGAGCGCGAAGATGCGCTCGGAGTCGAGGATCGCGCGCGCGGGCAGACCACCGGGAATCTTGATAGGCATGCTCTTCATTATCGGCGCGCGCCTGACGAGCGCCCGGCGAGTGTTCACTGCGCGGACCGAATGGTGGAATATGGCGCGACACGCCGAGTATTGACATAGCCGCGCATCTGAGTATGTTTAATAGAGCTGTTCAAAACAGCCGGCGCGGGGTGGAGCAGCTCGGTAGCTCGCTGGGCTCATAACCCAGAGGTCCATGGTTCAAATCCATGCCCCGCTACTAGCACAGACCGGGAATCGAAAGATTTCCGGTCTTTTGTTTTCTGTGGCTAGCCGTGCGCACAATCCGGCGTGTGCATACCGCATTGTTGGCGTCCAGCTGCATAGTTCCGTCCAGTAGCTTAAATCGCTTGGGACCTCGGATTGACCTGCGTACATTGAAGCTAATTGGCTATATATCTATATTAAGGAGTCCATATGGCTGACGCTACTAATACCACCCCTCTTGCGGGCATCAAGGTCATTGACTGGACGCAGGTGCAGTCCGGTCCTTCGTGCACCCAGATGCTGGCTTGGATGGGTGCAGAGGTCATCAAGCTCGAAAAGGTCAAGGGCGGCGACCCAACCCGCAACGAGATGAACGACGTTGACGGCTCCTATTCGCTGTACTTCCTGCAGCTCAACGCCAACAAGAAGTCCATCACGCTCGACATGAAGGATCCCGAAGGCAAGAAGATCCTGACCGACCTGCTCAAAGACGCCGACGTCTTTGTCGAGAACATCGGCCCTGGCGACGTGGAGAAGCTCGGCTTCGGCTGGGACGAAGTGCACAAGATCAACCCGAGGCTGATCATGGCCTCGCTGAAGGGCTTCAATCAGGGCAGCCGCTTCGAGCACGTCAAGGCCTTCGAGCCTGTCGCGCAGTGCGCAGGCGGCGCGGCCTCGACGACCGGCTGGTGGGACGGCGACAAGAACGTCCCGACCCAGTCCGGCGCGGCGCTCGGCGATTCGAACACTGGCATGCACCTGCTCATCGGCATTCTGACCGCACTGCTGCAGCGTGAGCGCACGGGCGAAGGCGTCTTCGTCTACCAGTCCATGCAGAACGCGGTGCTCAACCTGTGCCGCATCAAGCTGCGTGACCAGCTCATCCTCGACCATCTGCACCAGCTGTCGTACTACGACTGCTACCCGGGTTACAAGTTCGGCAAGGCGATTCCACGCGCGGCCAACGCCGAAGGCGGTCTGGTGCTGGGCTGGTGCTACCGCGCGAAGGGCTGGGAGACCGACCCGAACGCGTACGTGTACATCGTGATCCAGCAGTCGCAGAAGGGCTTCGAGAACTTCTGCAACGCAATGGGGTTCCAGGACTGGCTCACCGACCCGAAGTTCAGCACGCCGAACGCACGCGACGAGCACAAGCAGGAGGTGTACAAGCGCGTTGAGCAGTACACCATGCAGTACGACAAGTACACGCTGACCAAGGAACTCGGTGCGAAGGGCGTCCCGGTGGGCCCGGTGCTCGATTGGAACGAGCTCGAGAACGACCCGGACCTCAACGAGGACGGCACGCTCATCACGATCGACCAGGGCGATGCCCGCGGCAAGTTCAAGACGATCGGCATGCCGTTCACGCTGAGCAACTACACGCCTGACTATCAGCGCGCACCGAAGCTCGGCGAGAACAACGAAGAGATCCTGACCGCCCTTGGCTACACCGAGGACCAGATCAAGGAACTCGCACAAAAGGGCGTCATCGGCGGCAACGACGGCGTCAAGGCGGACCTTGTGGCCGCCCCGACGACCGACTGACGTCAGCCTGACTGACTCTATATATGAATGGTGCCTGTGCATCCGCGGTGATGCACAGGCACCATTCATATATACGGCCATAAGAATTAGTGCGTGCCACGACAATGCCGCCGTTCGCTCGGGATGGCTGTACGTGTCTAAGGTCAGTCATGGTTTGTCGCCGGCATTGCTCTGCACAGCTGTAGGTGTCTAAGGTCAGCCATAAGAGTCCATCGCAGTGGCTTGAGATGGACTCTTATGGCTGAGCCTAGACACCGAGTGCCATCAATCGTGGGTAATATGGCTGTTGGTGGCTGGGCATCGACACCCACGTCCATGGCGGTGACGTCAACGGCGAATTCAGCGCATACGCATCATTCTCTTTGCTACGGGTAGTGTTCTTTCTGCTACGGGCAGTGCCTCCTTAGGCAACAACCATGTACAAGCGTTGAAAAAACCAAGGTTTTAGTGATGCGCAAATTGGCAGAACACTACCCGTAGCAATAAAAGCACTACCCGTAGCAAAGAGGCTGCCCGTAGCAAAAGGGCTCCCCGCCAATGTGGCGGGGAGCCCCAAGATGATGGATGCCGTTTAGCACACTATCAGTGGACGCACAGCGGCACGAGCCAGATCCACAGCAGGCAGGTGACGGCGAACACGACGGTCGAGACCGCGGTGGTGGAGGCACCTTCCTTGACGTAGATGTTGTAACGGCTCGAGATGATGATGCCCGAGAACGCCGGAGGAAGGGCGACGGCCATGACAAGCATCGAGAGCTTGTTGACGTCGTGGCCCATGCCGCACAGCAGACCGACGCCAAGGAACGCGGCAGGGGTCAGGATCAGGCGGTAGAAGGTATTCCAGATCGTCTCCCAGCCGAGCGAGAACTTGACGGTCGAAAGCGCCAGACCAGCGGCGAGCACGGCCACGCCGGAGTTCGCCTTGGCGATGAGGTCGAAGGTGGGGGCCACCTGGTCAGGCACACGCACGCCGATGAGCACGAGCACGATGGCGAGCAGCGGGGCCCAGCAGACCGGCTGCTTCAGCGCGTTGACGAGCGCGGCGAGGTTGCTGTTCTTCTTCTTGCCCATGTTGGAGGACTTGGAGACCATGACCTCGGCGTTCTTGTCCTTCGACGCGTCCTTGGACGGATCGACGGCCACGTCGGCCTTCGGCGCCTTGACGGTGACTTCGCCCTTGGCGGTCGTGGTGGCGGCAGCGGACAGCTTGGCGCGGTCCTTGGCCTGGCCGAGGTTGATGAGATACATGCCGATCGGGATGGTCACGGCGTTCACCACGATCGAGATGATCGCGATGACGAGGTTGGTGCTCACGGTATCGCCATAGATAGGATCAAGCACTGCGAAGCCGAGGAAGCCGATCGTCGGGGAGCCGGCGATCAACGCGCACACGGCCGCTTCCTGGATGCTGTGCTTGAACATGAGGCGGCACAGGTAGTAGCTGAGCATGAACATGACGATGATGCCGACGAATCCGAGGATCGTCAGCGTGGTGTCCTGGGCGAGCTCTTCACGGGTCGCCTTGACGATGGAGATGAACAATGCGGCCGGCAGTGCGATGTTGAGCACGACCTTGTTGAGGCCCTGTCGCTGATCGTCGTCGAAATAGCTGAGCTTGCCGCAGACATATCCCAACGCCATGATGACGATGATCGGGATGATATCGTTTACCAAAATCTGTACCATGATAAAAACTTTCTTCTCTTCGGTGGCGGATGCCCGGGGCAACGGACCGCCACGGCCGTGACATCAGTACGGCCGTGGCGTGCCCCGTTGCCCCATATCAGGCATCGATCACATATGCGCGCCCTCGATGTACGGGTCAGAGGTCACCTCGGAGGTCGCGAGCGGACCCACGACCGGCTTCGGATTGAGGTTGCTGATGTGGCCGGACTCCTTGCCGGCGTAGTCAGCGAGCTGCACGTGCACGAAGCTCGGCTTGCCGGAGGCGACTGCCTCACCGACCATCTGCTCGACTTCGTCTGGCGTGGTAGCGTAGTAGCCTTTGCCACCGAACGCCTCGATCATCTTCTCGTAATGGGCGTCGTAGGTGAGGGTCAGCGGCGACGGGTCGCCGTCCTTGCCGAGGTTTTCAAAGTCACCACGGTAGATGCCGCCGTTGTTGAGCACCACGAAGGTGATCGGCAGGTTGTAACGGCAGGCCACTTCGACTTCCATGCCGTCGAAGCCGAAGCCGGAGTCGCCACCGATGTACAGCACCTTCTTGCCGGTGGACACCGCGGCGCCGATCGAATAGCCGACGGCGCAGCCCATGACGCCCCACGTGCCGCAGTCGAGGCGGTGGCGCGGCTGGTAGATGTCGATGATGTTGCGGCAATCATCGAGCGTGTTGGCGCCTTCGTTGGTGAGGATCACGTCCTTGTTCTGGTCGTAGACCTTCTTGATCGCGCCCAAGGCATCGTAATGGCCCATCGGCACCTTGCCGGAGTTGATGCGTGCGGCAAACTTCTCGTCATTCTTCTTGGAGTCTGCCTGAATGGCGCCGAGCCACTCGGAGGAAGCCTTGAACGGCGTCTTCTCAAGTCCGGCATTGAGCATCGCCATGGCGGACTTGATGTCGCCGACGACCGGGCACGCGATCGGGCGTGCGTTCTCGATCTCGTTCGGATCGATCTCGATCTGGATGAACTTGACGTTCGGGTTCCATTCCTTGCCCTCGCCGAAGTTCAGCATCCAATTGAGGCGGGCGCCCACGAGCAGCACCACGTCGGCGGTGCGCAGCGCGAGGCCACGCGCGCTGGCGGTGCAGTGCGGGTCGTCGTCCGGGATGAGGCCCTTGGCCATCGACATGGGCTGGAACGGGATGTCGGTCTTCGAGACGAACTCCTTGAGCTCGTCTTCGGCCTGCGCGAGCGCTGCGCCCTTGCCTACGAGCATGAGCGGATTCTTGGCTTCGCTCAGCAGCTTGAGCGCTTCGTCGATCGACGCCTGCGCCGGCGGCATGGCCGGGTTCGGCTGGTTCGCGGTCCACAGCTTGGCTGCGGCTTCGTCCTTGTCCATCGTCTGCGCCACGGCGTCATCCGGGAAGTCGATGTAGACGGCGCCCGGACGGCCGGAGCATGCGATGTGCATGGCGCGCGCCACGGCGAGCGGGATGTCCTCGATCTTGTCGATGCGGAAAGATTCCTTGCAGAAGGCCTTCGCGTAGTTCATCTGGTCGAGACCCTCATATTCGCCTTCGTGCATGTCGACGACGTTGCGGGTCGAGGACCCGCCGATCATGATGACCGGGAATCCGTTGGTGGTGGCTTCAAGCATGGCGGCGAGACCGTTGAGGAAGCCGGGGGCGGAGACGGTCAACGCCACTGCCGGCTTGCCGGTCAGGAAGCCTTCGGCCGCGGCGGCATTGACCGCGTCCTCCTCATGGCGCATGCCGATGTAGCGCATGCCCATGCCCTGCGCGATACGCGCGAAGTCAGTCACTGGGATGCCGACGATACCATACATGTTCTTGATGCCGTTGGCCATCAGCGCTTGGGCCAGGTAGTGCGGGGAATCAGTGAGATTCTGCTCCTGCGGCTGGGTAGTGGTTGTTTCGTCAGTCATGAACTTTCCTCCTATCGGAACGTTGCTACCCCGATTCTAAGGTGGTTCACACTGGTTTCGGCTTGGGCAAAGCGCTTAGCGTATTTTATGCTCAGCGCTGTGTTCGTCCTTGTCTTGGTGTCTATGGCGGCGACGCTGTTCGCGGATCGCCTCGCTTTGCGCGGCGAGCATGGCCGACCCGGCCACATGCTGCAGCGCGGATCCGGCGGCCATCACGAAATCGGTGAATCCGGCGTCGTCGTGCACCTCGTTGCTCGCCACGGACGCACGGATGTTCGAGAAGAACTGGTGCCAGCCGGAGCGCGCGAGCACGTCGATGCTCGCGCCGTACATGCCCACCGGGTAGCCGAAGAGGAACGCGATGGCCACACCCACCGCGAGGAACGGGAACATGCCCCAGCCGAAGATCTCGCATCCCAGCAGCACGGCGGACATCGGGCAGCGGTTGAACGCGGTGAGGAAGCAGATTGAGCCGAGCGCCGCGCCGAACAGCGGGTCGGTGCCGGTCATGGCGAAGCACGCCGAGCCGAGCAGGCCGCCGATGCAGAACGACGGCATGATCTCGCCGCCCTTAAACCACATGCCGAGGCACAGCACGGTCAGCAGCATCTTGATGGCGAAGTCGGCCGACAGATCGGGCATGTTGAGCACATCGTTGAGCATCTCGCCGCCCGAACCGGTGAACCGCCACCAGCCAAACACAGTCACGAGCACGGCGAACAGCAGGCCACCCACAATCACCCACACAAAATAATTGTGCCGGATGCGCATGGTGAGCGCCTGCAGCAGGCGTATGGCGATGGCGAATACGCTGCCTGCCACGGCGGCGGCGATGCCGATGACGATGCACACGCCGATGATGCGCCACGAGGCGGACGGCACGGGCACCGCGTTGATGACGTCACCAATACCGAAATGATTGGAGATGAGGAACGCGATGAAGCACGCGATGAGCATGGAGGTCACGTACTGCAGCTGCGTGAACCGCATGAGTTCGAGCACGAGCATGCACGATCCGAGAGGCGCGAAGAACAGGGCGGAAAACGCCGCGGCCATGCCGGTCGAGGCGATGTAGCGGTTGATCTCGTAGGTGTCGTCGTGGTCCTCTCGGCGCAGGATGTTGTGCAGGCGGAACGGCTTGGCGATCGTCGTGCCGAGGCTCGCGCCGATCTGCAACGCCCCGGCCTCCTTGCCCACCGAGCCGCCGGCCAGGATCGTCATGCCCGTGGAGAACAGGATGCCCGGCGCCAGCAGCGCGCTCAGGTGGTCGCCGGCGCGCATCTTCTCGATGATCGCGTCGGTCGTCAGGTTGAGCGGCAGCTTCCACCACCTGTACATGAGCAATTGCACGATGCCCATGACCGGCAGCAGCCAGATGAGCCACGGCGCGCGTTCGAACAGGCTTCGCGCGGCCCCCACGAACAGGCACAGCACGATCGACGCGAATCCACACACCACTCCGCACAGGCACGCGAACAGCGTGTGGCGCACCACCTGCATCCAGTCGAACCGCGCAGGCGGCTCCACGCTCTGCTTTGTGGAGCCGGCCTGCGGTGTTTGTGTTGTGGTGCTCATGCCATCCTCTGCTCGTGCCGCCATGCCATGGTGGCGGGGTGTTCGTTCAGCTACCGTGTATCTTACCGTTGGCCGCGCGGCCTTAGCGGCCGCTCCCTCTGACAGCGTGACACGGGATCACTCTCCGTCTTCGAGCTCACGCTTGTGACGCACCACCAGGATCGACGCCGCGAGCAACGTGAGCAGTCCCAAGGTGATGGGCCATGCGTCGCTCACGCCGGTCGCGGCGAGCGCCGGTGGCCGTGGCGCTTTGGGCTCGGGCTCCGCCACCGGCACGGCTTCCGGAGTGCGCGCGGGCTCAGGCTCCACGCGCACGAACACGCGTTCCTGCGGGTCGGCATACGAACTGGTGGCGGTTTGGACGCGGCCGTCGCCGGCGAATTCCCAGACGAACACGTACCAGCCGGGCCGTTCGGCACTAATCTCCACGGGGTCGCCGTGCGCGTCGGGCGCCCCTCCCCCGACATGGATTTCGCCGTTGATGGCCTCGTATTCCCATGTGCCGATGAGTGTGTGGTGATCGTCTTCCTCCGGTTCCTGCGCGTCGGCGGGCTCGTATGCGCCGTCGTCTTGCCCGTCTCCGCTGCCGGCCCACCACACGCGCACCTGCGCGTAGGGCACGTCGGTGTCTATGCCGTGCTCACTGCTGCCGGCCCAGTTGCCGTGCTCATCGGGGAATCCACTTACACGGATCACGTCGGCGATTTGCGCGCCCGGCTGCACGGTGGATTCCACGACGCGCGACTCCACGGTGAGCGGCGCGCGCACGGCGTGTGTTTCGCTCGGATCCATGAATGCGGTGATCACGTCGTCTGCGAGCAGTTCGCGCACGTCACGGCTCTGCCGTTCGCGTTCGATCGCCCAGACCCATGTGCCGAACCCACCCTGTTCGGCGAGGTATGGCTCGTCCGACCCGGGCTCGCGCACGCCCTGCACATGCACCGTCTGCCCGCTGGCGCCGAACGTGGCTTCGGCGAACGCGCACGGCTCGTACCCGGCGCGCGCCAGCTGTTCGAGGAACTCAGGAGCGGTGGCGTGCGCGTTTGGCACATACCGCTCCCCCAGCGCGCTTACGGGCAGGCCGCCAAAGTACCAGCCGCGCGCGTGGACTTGCGCGCCGCGCGGCCATGCGCCGCTGCCGGGCAATGCGCTGACCTGCACGTCGTCGGTCACCGGCGCGCCGGTGTCGATTGATTTCGGCGAGGTCCGCGTGGTGATTGTGGGGTTGAACGTGGTGCGCACAGGCACGGTGACCTCGTCGAGCGCCTGCACATACCCGGAGCCGAGCGCGACCATGTCCTGCGAGCTGATGATGCGGTCGATCGACGGGAGCGTCACGCTGCCGGACACAGTCAGCGGCCCATCGCCTGTGGCATGCCATGTGATGACGGTCGTATAGTCGCCCGACGTGCCGCTGATCGTGGCCGACCCGTTGCCGAACCGCGCCGGCCCGTCGATTGTGAGGGTGAACGGTACATCGGACACGGGATCGCCATCACTGTTGTGGATCCGCAGGCGCACGGCGCCGGTGCGTGCGACGTCGTCGTACTCCAGTTCCATCGCCATCGTCTCCGGCACAAGCAGCGGCGCTTCGGCGAGCAGCTCGTCCACGCGCTTGAACAACTGCGGGTATTGCTGCAGTGTCTCACGGGTCGCGGCCCATCCCGCCGCGCCGGTTGTGGTATCGAAAGCGTCATGCATGATGATCGCGAGCGCCGTCTGCGTGTAGTCGCTGTTGTGCACATGCTGGTATTTGTGCAACAGTGCGGCGAGCCGCCGGTTCTGCGGCGAATCGGGCAGCGGGGAGACCGAGCCGATCCGCATGGTCGAAGGCATGGCCTCCTCGATGCAGTAGTACCGCGTGCTTGTGGAATCGTAGCCGACCGGCCCCATCCAATACGTGCCGCCATTGTGCACATACATGAAGTAATCCTGGGATTTGGCCGCAGTCAGTATCTCGCCGGGCACCGCCATCGCACCCAATGGCGCAGCCACGGCCAATACAGCCGCCACGCATGCCGCCAATGCGGCGCGCAACCCACTGCGCAACCGTTGTGGTATTCGCGGTTGTTGTGTGCCATATGCCATCATGATGATCCTTCCGTCGCTCCATTGCCAGATCCATGGGGTGGACCGCCCCGTTGCGGCACCCCATGCATGTGCCATCGAGCATGGCACCGCGGCCATCGGGGGCGGAAGCGGGACGAGGTGGTGTGGTCGGACGGCCGAAGGAATCCCGGAATGTGGACACAGGGTGATGTGGAAGCTCAGGCGATCCATCCATGCAGCGCAATACCACTGCACCGGTTATCCACATTTCCCACATATACAAGCCTGCATATCGGAACCGTTTACGCCTGTGTAACGCCATTCATTCGTTCGTGCCCCTACAATGGCAGCCATGAGAGAAACTACGAGCGCCGAAGAGCGCACCCAGAACCAATCCACCACAGCAACCCGCACCGCACGCAAACCGCGTGCCGCCGCCAGGACCCGCACCAAGACTTCCGCGAAGGCTTCGGGCGCCATGCCGCCCACGGCCATAGCCGCCAAAGAGCCGAACCTGTTCGGCCGCATCACCATCCTCGATGTGCGTCCAGACGCTCAGGACGCCGTGTTCCCCGCCCGCGTGGAGCTCGGCGAACCGTTCACCGTGAGCGCGCAGGTCTTCCTCGAAGGCCGCGCCACCGTGCGCGCCACCGCCGTGCTGAAGAACCCGCGCGGCCGCGTGATGGCCCGCGTGCCGATGACCCAGACGAACACCGGGCTCGATACCTGGACCGCCATGTTGCAGGCTGGTTCCCCCACCGACCTGGCGCCGTGGGACGAGGGCTTCGCCGACGTGCTCGGCCAGCTCGGCAACTGGAAAGTGGCCATTGAGGGCTGGGCCGACACCTACACCGATTGGGTGCTCGACGCCACCGCCCGCGTGAACGCCGACGCCGGCAGCGTCGACGCCGAAGGCGTGATCGTGCGCGGCTCCGAAATTCTCACGCGCTGGGCCGCCACGCGCGACGCCGGTTTGGACGCCACGCAGCGCAAGGTGCTGCGCGAGACCGCCAAGCAGATGCTCGACGCGACGATCCCCGCCGCCGAACGCCTCGCCATCGCGCAGATCGACGAGATTGAGGCCCTGCACACCACCAACCCGCTGCGCGACGGACTCACGGCGAGCCGCGATCGCGTGTTCCACGTGGAACGCCCCAAGTCGAGCTTCAGCGCATGGTACCAGTTCTTCCCGCGCTCCGAAGGCGCGACCGTCAACGAACGCGGCGAGATGACGCCCGGCACGCTGCGCACCGCCGTCAGCGGCCTTGAGCGCGCCAAAGGCGAAGGGTTCACCATCGCGTACCTGCCCTCCGTCTTCCCCGTCGACCACAGTACGCCGGACGCACGCCTGTTCGCGGTGGGCACGGCGGCCGGCGGCCACGACACCGTGGACCCGGAGCTCGGCTCGATGGAAGATTTCAAGGCCTTCTGCGCACGCGCGCATGAGCTCGGCCTCGAAGTGGCCCTCGGCCTGCCGCTGCGCTGCGCACCCACCCACCCCTGGGTCGCCGCGCACCCCGAATGGTTCCGTCGCAACGCCGACGGATCGTTCGTGCACGCGCTCGACGAGCACGGCGACCCCGAGCCGTTCTACGAGCTCGACTTCGACAACGACCTGACCGGCATTGAGCGCGAGGTCGAACGGATTATCGACGTGTGGATCGAAGCCGGCGTGACCGCGTTCCAGATCGACGAGCCGCAGACCGAGCCGGTGCGTTTCTGGCAGGACGTGCTCGCCGCGGTCACGAAGAAGCACCCCGAGGTGCTGTTCCTCGCCGAGGCGTTCAGCCGCCCGGCGCTCGTGCGCGCGCTCGCCTACGCCGGCTTCACGCAGAACCACAGCTATTTCCCGTGGCGCAACACGAAGGAGGAGCTCGAGGCGTTCCTCACGGAGACCAACGGCGAAGGCGGCTTCTACCAGCACAACACGTTCTGGCCCGCCACGCCCGACGTGCTCAGCGATTACCTGCGCAACAACGGCGTGGCCGGCCACGCCGTGCGCGCGGTGCTCGCTGCGATGGGCTCGCCGAGCTGGGGCATCACCAGCGGCTACGAGCTGATGGATACCAACGTGGCCGCGGACGGCGCTTCCACGCCCGGCACCGAAGTCCAGGTCCGAGACTGGAGCGGCGCCGTGGATTACGGCATCGCCGAACTGCTCACCTCGCTCAACCGCATCCGTGCCGAGCACCCGGCCACGCGCAGCTACCACACGCTGACCGTTCTGCCAAGCGCCAACCCGGCGATCGTCGCGTTCGCGCGCCAGACGCCGGCGCAGTACACGGCGGATGGCAAGCCCGACACACTGCTCATCGTGGTCAATCTCGACTGCTACCACGAGCAGCAGTCGTCGATCCACATCGACCTCGACGCGCTTGGCCTGCCGGCCGACCGCACGTACCGCGTGCGCGACCTGCTGACCGACCGCACGTTCGACTGGAGTTGGGACAACTTCGTCTCGCTGGCACCGTGGGCCGACGTGGCGCACATCCTGAGCGTCGAATACTGATGATCGGCCATACACCGCGCGGCGCACGCGCGGTGTATGGTTGTAGGGGTACCAACTCAACTTGTAAGGAGAATTACCATGGCAGAGACCTTCAACGTCGTTGTGGAGATTCCGCGCGGATCGAAGAACAAGTACGAAGTGGACCAGGCTTCGGGCCGCGTGTTCCTGGACCGTACGCTGTTCACCGCGATGGGCTACCCGGATGACTACGGCTACATCGACGGTACCCTGGGCGAAGATGGCGATCCGCTCGACGCGCTCGTGATGCTCACCGATTCCGTGTTCCCGGGCTGCATCGTGGAATGCCGCGCCGTCGGCCTGTACCACATGGTCGACGAAGAGGGCGGCGACGACAAGGTGCTGTGCGTGCCGGCCGATGTGCGCTACGACAACATCAAGGACATCGCCGACGTCTCCGAGTACCACAAGGCCGAGATCAAGCACTTCTTCGAGCAGTACAAGGCACTCGAGCCGGGCAAGCAGGTCATGCCGGGCGACTACTGGGCGGACGCCGCCGCCGCGGAGAAGGAGATCAAGGAATCCCGCGAGCGCCTCGCGCAGAAGCAGGCCGCCGAGCACGACGCGGACCTGAACGACTGACGCGCGTTGTGGGGCCCGGCGCACTAGGCCCTACAACCTACCTATAAGGTGAGCCCCGCCGGACCATGCGGTTCGACGGGGCTCATTAGTTCCTTATCTCGAGAGGCAATCGTCATCGCTGAACGACTACACAAGCCACATTACCAAAGCGGCAATACCGACCAAAGCGCCTATCAGCATTACAGGCAGCAGTCCGAACCCGACCCACGCCGCACGCGCCCCCGGCAGCGGCTGCGTCTCGCGGTACCACAGGCGTGACACCATGGCGAGCGCCACGGCCCCGGCCACCACGACCACAACGCAGACGATGCGCCACACGTCGGCGGCACCGGCCTCGTGGAAGAGCATCGGCAGGAAGCACCAGCCGGACGCGGCGATCGACGCCACGCCGTCGGTGACCATGTGCGCGAGCTGCACAATCATGTCGGTGCGCTGCGGCCGCGCCATCTGGCGGATGAACGCCGCGACGACGAGCACGACGAGCAGGCCGGCCACGCCCGCGCACCAAGCGGCCGCACTGGTGTACTGCGCGTTGGCCGCGCCCTGCCGCTCGAACACGAACTGCCCCAACAACGGCGTGGACGCGCACACCATGGCCACGAACCCGAGCACCACGGCGGTCACGCGCCCGGGCACGCCGTCGCGCAACGGGCAGAAGAACGCGAAGAGCACGATGATCGCCGCCACGGCGAACGCGGTGACCGAGAACGTGGACGACGAGACGGCGCCGCTGCCGGGCAGGCAGGCGAGCGCGACGAGCACCACGTAGGCGGCCGCCTGCACGGCGAGGGGCCATGTGAAGGGGCGCTGCGGCGCCCGGGCGCGCATGTCGCTGTGCGGCTGGGGAACGGATTGGGCTTCGGTCATGATCGTCACTTTCGAACCTGGGGGCGTTGCCTGCGGCGCTGGGCGCAGCGGCATCCATATGCGCACCACACTAGTCTCGCCCCCTCACAACACCGCCGCCGCCAATCGTCTCGCCCGCGCGTTCTCATCGCGAAATACGGCTGCGCCGATAGACTGTGACCAACTACACTATGGCCGAAGCGGCGTGACGCACACGCTGCCGAGCGCCGCCGCGGGACTGACGCCGAACCGAAACCAAAGGGGTATGACGTGATGGATCTGACCTTGATGACCACTTCCCCCGACCCGGCGACCGTGTTGCCGTCGCTCGCGCTGCTGTCGCACCGTGTGCGCGTGCTGCCGATGGACGCGGCGAGCCTGGTGAAGATGCCCGAACAGACGATCCTGCTGCTCGACAGCCGCGACGACCTGGCGAACGCGAAGACGCTGTGCCGCAT
Organism: Bifidobacterium pseudolongum subsp. globosum; assembly: GCF_000741295.1. Lineage (GTDB taxonomy): Bacteria > Actinomycetota > Actinomycetes > Actinomycetales > Bifidobacteriaceae > Bifidobacterium > Bifidobacterium globosum. Next base: position 201,184 of record NZ_JGZG01000001.1, read on the forward strand.
GATCCACGCCTCCGGCCTGACCACGCCGATCCTGCTCATCCTGACCGAGGGAGGCTTCACCGTGGTCAATGCGGAGTGGGGTGTGAGCGATGTGATCGTGGCGAGCGCCTCGCCCGCCGAGGTGGAAGGCCGTCTGCGCCTTGTCTCGGAGCGCCGCAACACCTATACTGTGGCCACAAATGGCACGGCGCAGCAGGCCGACGCGCAGGAGGACGGACTGATCCGCTCGGGCGAGCTGATCGTGGACACCAACGGCTACACCGCGAACCTGCGTGGCATCCCGATCGACTTGGCCTACAAGGAATTCGAACTGCTCAAATACCTGGTGCAGCATCCGGGCCGGGTGTTCACGCGCGCGCAGCTGCTGCAGGAGGTGTGGGGCTATGACTACTACGGCGGCACGCGCACGGTCGACGTGCACATCCGCCGTCTGCGCGCCAAGCTCGGCGGCGAATATGAGCATGTGATCGGCACGGTACGCAACGTGGGCTACCGTTTCGACCCGCCGGAGAACGACGAGGCGCAGGAGCACGCCAAAGAGGCCGCCGAGAAATAACACGCCCCGACGGTTGCCGCGCGCAGCACGGCGAGTACGCTTGCAGGCAATGGCGCAAGCTGCGGGAAGGATCATGATGGCAACCGAATCGAAACGCGCGCGCACCGCGCGCATGCACCGCGAATATGCGGCATTGTGCGAGCTCATCCCGGTCGTCGAATGCCAACTCGACTTCGACTCGCCGTTCCAACTGCTTGTGGCCACCGTGCTGAGCGCGCAGACGACCGACAAGCGCGTCAACCAGGTCACCCCCGAGCTCTTCGCCGCATATGGTTCGCCGCAGGAGCTCGCCGCCGCAAACATCACGGACGTGGAACGCATCATCCGCCCGTTGGGCTTCTACCACATGAAAAGCAAGCACATCATCGAACTGGCGCAGGCGCTCATGGCCACCGACAACGGGCAGGTCGCCGAATCGATGGACGCCCTGACCGCGCTTCCCGGTGTGGGGCGCAAAACCGCGAACGTGGTGCTCGGCAACGCGTTCGGCGAGCCGTCGTTCCCCGTCGACACCCATGTGATCCGCGTGACCGCGCGCCTGCACTGGCGCGACGACTGGATGAAACCGAACGCCTCGCCCGAAGACATCGAACGTGAGATCACCGCATGCTTCCCGCCCGAAACATGGACCGACCTGTCCCACCGGCTGATCATCTTCGGCCGTAACATCTGCATGGCGCGCCGCCCGGACTGCACGCGCTGCCCGTTGCGGCGCAGCTGCCCGAGCGCCGCGCACTTCCTGGAACTCGAAGCCGAGCGCGAGGCCGTGGCCGCACACAAACGCCGCCGGCCGCGCACCGCGGGCCGCCGCAGCCGCTAGACTCGGGGACCATGACCGATCGCAACCGTTCATCAGTCCGCCCGTGGATCGTCTTCACCGTGGTGCTCGTCGTGCTCGCGCTCGCCGCGGGCGGTGCGTTCCTGCTGCTGCGCCCGCACGGCGGCTCGCCGTTCGGCGGCCGATCGGGCGCGCACATCACCGTCGGCCTGCGCAGCAAGCCGTCGTCGCTCGACATCCGCACGAACGGTGAGCGCGCAGTGGAGCAGGCACTCGTCGACAACGTGTACCAGACGCTCCTCACCATGGACAGCGAGCGCGCGATCAGCGCGAACGTGGCGGCGCGCTGGAGTGAGTCGACCGACGGCCTGCACTACTCGTTCCAGCTGCGCGAAGGCGCCACGTTCGCCGACGGCAGTCCGCTCAACGCGAGCGCTGTCGTCGCCTCGCTGCAGCGCACGATCCAAGGCAAGCAGGTGGGCGCGGACGACCTTAAGCATGTGGCGAGCGTGGAGAACCCCGACGAGACGACCGTCGTGATCACGCTGCACGAGCCTAACCCGCGCCTGCTTGAGGCGCTCGCCGGCCGTGCGGGCGTCATCGTCAATCCGAACGCGCACGACGCCGATTTCGCGCACACGTCGTATGGCTCGGGCCCGTTCACCGTCAGCTCGTTCACCGGTGACACGATCGAACTGGCGCGCAACGAGCGTTATTGGCAGGACAAGCCGGCGTTGGCGCGCGTGACGCTGCGGTACATGCCAAGCGACGAGGCGCTCGTGGGCGGCATGCGCGACGGCTCGCTCGATGTGGCGCTGCCGCAGGGCGCGCAGGCGGCCAGCGAGCTCGCGAAGATCGACGGTGTGCAGGTGAGCGACGGCATCAGCACGCGCAAGACGCTCGTGGCGTTCAACAATGCGGGCAGCAGCCCCTTCTCCGACGAACAGGTGCGCCAGTTCACGCGCTTCGCGATCGACGCGGCGCAGATCGCACGCACGCAGCCGGATGCGAAAGCGCAGTTGAGCGGTCCGATCTCGCAGCTGCAGCCCGGGTATGAGGACCTCAACGCGCTGTTCCCCTTCGATCTGGAGCGCGCGCAGTCGATGCGCTGGTATTTCGCAGCCGGCTATTTCACGCCGTTCACACTGCTCGCCGACGAGGCGCACCGCGATCTGGCGCAGCGGATCGTGGACGGGATGGCGGCGATCCCGATGCCGGTCACGCTCGAAGTGGTCGATTCGGCCACGCTCGCCTCGCGCGTGGAGGCCGGCGACTATACATGTGCCCTGATCGAGATGGACGAACCGCACGACTACACGCGGTTCGTGGACGGCAGCGCGATGTTCGGCTACCAGAATGGCGCCGCGCAGGAACAGTACGCGAAGGCGCTCGCGCAGACCGACTTCGTGTCGTACCGCGAACAGCTGCGCGCATTCGACCGGATCGTGAGCCAGGACGCGGCGAGCGCATGGCTGTACACGGGCAAGGACGTGGTGGCGGCCCGGTCGCATGTGCAGGGATTGCCGGTTGATCTGACGAGCTGGCGCCTGCCGCTCGCGCATGTGCGCGCGTAGGCGGTTCGCGCGGTTTTTCTAGAGCGGAACGCGCGCGCGGTGATGTCACAGTCGCTTTTTAGACTGACGGGTATGACTGATAGCGAAGACATCTCCATCAGCGCCAATCTCACCCCCCTGCCCGACCGTGTGGGCGTGGACGGGCTTGAATCCAAGTGGCGCGACGTCTGGGACACCGACGGCACCTATACATTCGACAATCCGGGCGAGCGCAGCGCCGTCTACTCGATCGACACCCCTCCGCCCACCGTGTCCGGTTCGCTGCATGTGGGCCATGTGTTCTCGTACACGCACACCGACATCATCGCGCGCTTCAAGCGCATGAACGGCTTCCGCGTGTTCTACCCGATGGGCTGGGACGACAACGGCCTGCCCACCGAGCGCCGCGTGCAGAACTACTACGGCGTGCGCGTGGACACCTCGCTCAAGTACGACCCCGACTTCAAGCCGCCGTTCGAAGGCACCGAGGGCAAGAAGATCCAGGCCAAGGACCAGGTGCCGATCTCACGCCGCAACTTCATCGAACTGTGCGAAAAGCTCACCGCGCAAGACGAAGAGCGCTTCGAGGAGCTCTGGCGCGAGCTCGGCCTGTCGATCGACTGGTCGCGCACCTACCACACGATCGGCGACCACGCGCAGCGCGTGGCGCAGAAGGCGTTCCTGCACAATCTGGAGCGCGGCGAGGCGTACCAGCAGGACGCGCCGGGCCTGTGGGACGTGACGTTCCAGACGGCCGTGGCGCAGGCGGAGCTCGAATCGCGTGAATACCCGGGCTTCTACCACCGCATCGCGTTCAGCTTCGAAGACGATTCACCAATCTACATCGAGACGACGCGCCCCGAACTGCTGCCCGCGTGCGTGGCGCTCATCGCGCACCCCGACGACGAGCGGTACAAGCCGTACTTCGGCAAGATGGTCACGTCGCCGCTGTTCAACGTGCGCGTGCCGATCCTGGCGCACCCGGCGGCCGAGATGGACAAGGGCGCCGGCATCGCCATGTGCTGCACCTTCGGCGACCAGACCGACGTGGAATGGTGGCGCGACCTGCACCTGCCGCTGCGTTCGATCATCCAGCGCAACGGCCGCATCGTCATGGACATGCCCGACTGGATCACCGACGCCGCCGGCAAGGCGCTCTTCGAGCAGATCGAAGGCAAGACAACGTTCTCCGCGCGCAAGATCGTGGTGGATGCGCTGCGTGAGTCTGGCGACATGGACGGCGACCCCAAGCCGACGACGCGTATGACGAACTTCTACGAGAAGGGCGACAAGCCGCTCGAGATTGTCACGTCACGCCAGTGGTACCTGCAGAACGGCGGCACCAACAAGGCGCTCAACGCCAAGCTCATCGAGCGCGGCAAGGAGCTGAACTTCCACCCCGACTTCATGCGCGTGCGCTACGAGAACTGGGTGCACGGCCTCAACGGCGACTGGCTCATCTCGCGCCAGCGCTTCTTCGGCGTGCCGTTCCCGCTGTGGTACCCGCTCAACGCGGATGGCGAGCCGGATTACGAGAACCCGATCACGCCGAGCGAGGACGTGCTGCCGATCGACCCGACGACCGACGTGCCGGCCGGCTACACCGAGGAACAGCGCAACCAGCCTGGCGGCTTCATGGCCGAGCCCGACATCATGGACACGTGGGCCACGTCGTCGCTGACCCCGCAGATCGTGACCGGCTGGGGTGAGCCGGGCGAAGACAACGAGGCGCTGTTCGCCGCCACGTTCCCGATGGACCTGCGCCCGCAGGGCCAGGACATCATCCGCACCTGGCTGTTCAGCACGATCGACCGCGCACAGCTCGAAAACGACTGCCTGCCGTGGGCCAACGCCACGCTCTCCGGTTGGATCCTCGACCCGGACCACAAGAAGATGTCGAAGTCCAAGGGCAACGTCGTGGTACCGAACGAGCCGATCGAGAAATACGGCGCCGACGCGGTGCGCTATTGGGCCGCGTCCGCACGACTGGGTCTCGACGCCACCTACGACGAAGGCCAGATGAAGATCGGCCGCAGGCTCGCGATCAAACTGCTCAACGCCACCAAGTTCGCGCTCGCGATCGGCCGTGAGGACGAGCAGCACCATGTGACGCAGGGCGCGACGGCCACGTGGCGTCCGCAGGACGTGACCGAGCCGCTCGACCGCGCCGCGATGGCCAAGATGTCGCTCGTGGTCAAGCAGGCCACCGATTACCTGAACAATTATGAGCACTCGAAGGCGCTCGAAGTCATCGAGAACTACTTCTGGCAGTTCTGCGACGACTACATCGAGCTCGTCAAGAACCGCGCCTACGGCACGGCCGACGCCACCGGCAATACGCCGAGCGAGACGGCGGTGCTCTCGGCGCGCACCGCGCTCGGCATGGGCCTCGACGCGTTCGCGCGCCTGCTCGCCCCGTACCTGCCGTATTCCACGGAAGAGGTGTGGAGCTGGATGCACGCCGGCGAAGGCTCGGTGCACACCGCGCCATGGCCGAAGCCGCTCGCGTACGCCACGGCCGCGTTCAACGTCTCGCCCGACATTCTGGCGCATGCGGGCGCGACGCTCGCCGCGCTGCGCGGCATCAAGTCGAAGGCCAAGGTCTCGATGAAGACGCCGATCGAACGTGTGCGCCTCGCGGTGAGCGATGATGTGCGCGCCTCGATCCGTGCCGCCCTGAGCGACATCGCCGAAGCCGGCCGCGTGATCGGCGATTTCTCGCTCGAACGCGCGATCGAAGTGGTCAACAAGCTGCAGTCCAACGGCGAGGAGCCCGAAGGCGATGAATCCGAGACGATCGTCGTCGCAGAAAGCGAGCTCGGCGAGCCGCCGGCCAAGAAGCCGAAGGCGAAGTAAGCCGCAAGCCCGGTCCAGATGCATGAGGGTCGGGGTGGTGCACATGGCACCACCCGACCCTCATCGATATGCGCTGGACGACTGCAGTCAGCGCAATGGGTTTGTGACGATCACCATGCGCGAGTCCAACGACGAGGCCTCCCCGCCGGATGCGGCCACTTGCCGCCCCAACGCGCCATTGGCGCCCATCGCGTCGGCCGCGGCAGAAAGCGCCGGCGCCATCGCCCCGATCTGCACGGTCTCGTCGATGAGGTATTGCGCGCTGGGCACGATCAGCTGGTGGTTCGCCAATCCGGAATACCCCAGCTGGGTGGCAAGCCGTTCGCTTTCGGGAATCGCCCCGTCACTGTTCGTGTGCGTGTCGCTACCGCTTCCCTGCGTGGTCGCGGCTGTGCCACCGCCGAGCGATGTCGTGACGGAGCCCGCGTATTTCGCCACATCGGCCGAGGCGTCGTCGTTCGAAGCGCTGACGAGCGTCGACATGTCATCGCCGCCGTTCGCCGAGCGCGCCTGCCGTTCCGCGGCGCGCGCGTCGGCGATGCGTTTCGCGCGCAGCATCTCCGCGCGGCCGCCGATTGAATGCGCGTACCAGTCGCGGTACGCCTGCTGGGCGAGCGGCGAATGCCGCAACGCCGGCTGCAGCTTGTTGATTGGCGCCACGCCGTCCGCGCCGGCCGAATCGCCGCCGAACCGCCCCGAGAACCGCAGCATGATCTGCCGTGCGGCACTGCCGGCGCCGGTGTGCTCGCGCGCGGCGGCGAGCGTATCCATCGCCGCGTTCACGTTCTGCATATTCCCACTGAGATTCGGGTCGGTGGTGTTGTCGGCGTTCGTCTGTTCGATCGCCTGCTGCTGGAACTGCGCGGCGGCGCCGACATCGCCGCCGGCAAGCGTGTCAAGATGCGCGGTGTAGGCGTCGGTGTACGCCATGGAATATGGGACCATGGCCTGCGACAGCTGCGATTGGCCCGCACTGTACTCTTTGGCGCCGAGGCGCGTCTGCTCGCCAGCGGTTTTCTTGAGTTCCTCGGCGAGCCCCTGCGTGCCCTGCTGGCGGATCCGTTGGATGATCCGGTCGGCTTCGTCCGCGGCTCCGGTGTGCTGGTGCGCGTCGCTCAGCGCGTTGGCGGCGGTGGCCAAACCGGTCACCGCGTGCGCGAGCGGCGTATCCCCCTTGAGTTCGCCGGCGGTGCCCATGAGTGCGCCGAGCTGCGTCTTCGTGCCGATCGAGCCGGACAGATGGGTCGTGTACGAGCCGACGTAGGCGGCCATGTACTCGTGGAACGCGCGGCTGTGTTGTGTGGTCTGCTCGGCGATCGCCGATTTGGCGAGCGCACGCTCCTGGTCACGCAGCGTGGTGAGTGTGGCGATCAGTTCGGCGTGTGCGCCGTCGGCGCCCTGCGCGGCCGTATCATTGTTGACCGACGCGGTCAGGCGGCCGGATTGCGCGGCGAGCGTGCGCAGCACGTCAGCATAGTGGTCGGGCGAATCGGCGGACAACGCGGCGAGCACGACTGGGCTCATCGAGAACCGCACGGCGTCCGCGTATACGCGGAAGTCGACGGCTTCACCGTGGTCCGCAGTGGCCGCCACCACGGTGCGCTGCCCCGACTGGGTGAGTGAGACGCCGTTGTCGGCGCTGATGTCGGCGCAGTCGCGCGTGGGGAACGTGAACACGACGACGGGGCGCAGTTGGCGCGCGAATCGCCGCATGTCGCCCTGCGCTGCGGCGTTGGGCTGCACGTGCACATGCACGCCGACGAGGCCGCGCGCACCGCGCACCTGTGCGCCGCTGGCGCTCGGCCCGTCGAGCGTGTAGTCCACGCTCACGGTCCACGGCAGCGGCGTGTCGGTGGAGATGTGCTCGATCGCGCCTTCGCTGCCGCGTGGGGCGATATAGAAGCGGCGCGCGTCGATGACCTCGGCCGTGGTGAACACGTCGTGCCCGGTGAAGCTCGCTGCGGCGTCCTGGGCCTCGAGCTGCCGGCCAGACAGCGGTGTGGCGGTTGCCGGCACCGCGGGCACTGCGGCCGCGAGCGCCACGCTCAGGGTGGCGCCGCAGATGCGCCGCAGATTCCTGTGCACGGTGTGGTCTCCGTTCGTGTCTCTTGATATCGATGGGTGAGTTCAGGCGAAGATGTCGAGCACACCCGGGTCGTCGCCGGCGTCCGCGATGCGCTTGTGGCGTTTCTTGGCTTCGGTCACCACGAATTCCTTGTACATGAGCGCGATCTGCGGGTCGAGGCCGGCGCCTTGCGCGATCCGCTGCAGGCGGTCGATCTGGTATTCCTCGCGCGTGTAGTCGGCTGGGGCGAACCCGGCTTCGGCCTTGAGCACCCCCACTTGCGTAGTGGCTTTGAACCGTTCGGCGAGCAACGCCACTATGGCCATGTCGATGTTGTCGATGGATTGGCGCAGCACTTCGATGCGCTGCACGATCTGCTTGGTTTCGGCGTCGCGCCAGTCGCCTTCGGAATCGATGACCGTTTCGCCGTCCGCGCATGGTTCATGGTGTTCAGTAGTCATGGTGTTGAGCATACCGCGGCGGGGTTCACTTCGCGAAATAGCGGCGTAACACCATCGTCGTGTCGGTGCTGACCGGCACCGCTGCGTGGATGGTGTTGAGCAGCGTCTCCAGTTCGTGCGTCGACGCCACGCGCACCATGAGCAGGTAGTTCGATGAGCCGGAGACCGCGTCGCACGAGATGATGCCGTCCACGTCGCGCAGTTTTTCAGGGATCACCGGCGCCTCAGCATAGTCGAGCGGGGTGAGCGAGATGTATGCGCTCACCGGCTGTCCACTTTTCTCGTGGTCGAGAATCGCCTTGTAGCCGGTGATGACGCCCTTGTGCTCGAGTTTCTGCACGCGCGACTGTGTGGCTGACACGGAAAGTGAGGTTGCGGCGGCAAGTTGCGCGAGCGTCATGCGGCCATCGTGTTCAAGGGAATCGAGGATGATGCGGTCTTTGCTGTCTAGCACACATGCATCGGCTTCATGGTCCGTCATTGTTCACACGCCTTCCAGAATGACTTCGTCAAGTCCTCTTTCCACAATAGGCGCGTGCGGGCACGCCGCCCTACGCCATGGGCCGATACGCCAATCGCCCAAATGCGGACAGAGCGGGCACGGAGCGTCGCTCACCATGCATTGAAGGGGGCGCTTCCCGTGCTGTACGGGAAGCGCCCCCTTCATGCTGTACGCGTACGCGGATCAGTGATCGGCATTGCCGTTGATCGCACCGCCGCCCTGCTGCAGAATCGCACTGAAGAAGTCGTGGTTCGTCATCGTCTTCTTGAGGCGCGGCACGAGCGTCTGGTACGCCTGCTCGGGCTCGAGGCCGCCGAGCAGACGGCGCAGGCGGTAGATCACCGGCAGTTCTTGCGGGTCGGTGATCAGCTCTTCGCGGCGCGTACCCGAAGCGTTGATGTCGACAGCCGGGAACATGCGCTTGTCGGCGAGCTCGCGGCTCAGGCGCAGCTCCATGTTGCCGGTGCCCTTGAACTCCTCGAAGATCACTTCGTCCATCTTCGAGCCGGTCTCCACAAGCGCCGACGAGATGATCGTGAGCGAACCGCCGTTTTCGATATTGCGGGCGGCGCCGAAGAACTTCTTCGGCGGGTAGAGCGCCTGCGCGTCCACACCACCCGAAAGGATACGGCCCGAAGCCGGCGCCGCGATGTTGTAGGCGCGGGCCAGGCGTGTCATCGAATCGAGCAGCACAACCACATCCTGCCCCAGTTCCACAAGGCGCTTGGCGCGTTCGATCGCGAGTTCGGCCACCGTCGTGTGGTCGGAGGCCGGGCGGTCGAAGGTCGACGAAATGACCTCGCCCTGCACGGTGCGCTCCATGTCGGTGACCTCTTCGGGGCGTTCGTCCACGAGCACGACCATCAGATACACTTCGGGGTTGTTCGTGGCGATCGCGTTCGCGATGTTCTGCAAGGTGATCGTCTTGCCTGCCTTCGGTGGCGAGACGATCAGACCACGCTGGCCTTTGCCGATCGGCGCGACGATGTCGATCAGGCGGCCGGTCAGACGGTTCGGCGTCGTTTCCTGGCGCAGGCGCTCATTCGGGTAGAGCGGCGTGAGCTTGCTGAACTGCGGGCGGCGCGAAGCCTCCTCAACGCTCATGCCGTTGATCGAGTCGATCGACTGCAGCGGCACGAACTTCTGGCGCTGGTTACGGCGGTCGCCTTCGTGCGGCGTGCGGATCGAGCCTTTGACGGCGTCGCCCTTGCGCAGGCCGTACTTCTTGATCTGCCCCATCGAGACATACACGTCGTTGGGGCCGGGCAGGTAGCCGGATGTGCGGATGAACGCGTACGAGTCGAGCACGTCGACGATGCCGGCCACAGGCACGAGGTCCGCGGGCTGTTCGTCGCGCTTGTCGTTGTCACGGTTCTTGTTGCGGCGGTTGTTGTTGCGCTCGTTGTTCGCGCGGTTGCGGCCGCGGTGCTGCGCCTCGGCGCGCATGTTCGAGGATTCGTGGTCGGCGTTCTTGTGCACGGGCAGCGAGTCGAGGATCTCGTCGAGGTCCTGCGGCACCTCGCGCGGTTCGGCGTGGCGGTGGCGCGGCTGCTCGTCCACGTCGGCGGCGTGGCGGCCGCGGCGTGGGCGAGGTTCTGCGTTGCGACGGCCCTGCTTCTGGCCGTCGCCGTGCAGATCGAGCGTGCTGAGCAGGTCATCGGCGGCCTTGCTCGCGGCCTCGTCGTCGGTGCGGCCGGTGGCCGGTGCCTCTGCACCGCGGCGCTTGCGCACGCGGCGTGCGGTGACCTTCATCTCCATGTTGCTCTGCGGGGCCGGCGACTCATCCTGGGCCGGCTCCTGTGCGGCGGCCTGTGCCTTGGGCGCGGGCTGCCGCTCCTCGGCGGCCGGTGCAGGCTGTTCCTGCTTCTTGGTCCTTTGGGCGACGGCGCTCTCGGCCTTGGGGGCGCGCACGGTCACTCCGGCCGGGGCTTCGCCGCCACTGCGGGCGGCCTGCAGCGTTGCAATCAAATCGCCCTTGCGCATGGTGGAGACGCCCCGCAGGCCCAGTTGCTTGGCCAGCTCTTTGAGCTCCGGGAGTTTCATCTCGTCTAGGTTTGAGGTTGTTGCCAATTGAGTTGTGCCTTTCTTTGGCCATGCATGGAGATCGCCATGGCTGAGCAAAGAGTTGTACGAACAAGCATCAGACGATGCCGTCGTCAATTTGGGGAATGTCCGGCATTGTTCCGCCGGACGTCCCTACTGTACAACGGAACGGCGACTGTACGGCGCGCTATGCCCGCCGTGCGGGCGGCGTGCGGGGCCTTCCTCCCCATGGAGGCCCCGCGCCGCCGGCCGCCGGTTTACGGGTTTATTTGGATTCGTGGTAGGACTTTTCGGTGTTGACGGACCACACGTTCCTCTTCGAGGTCCGGTGTTCCTTGATGTTGCCCACCGCTTCGATGGCGGTGGCCATCGAATGGTCCATGTTGTTGTAGCGGTGCTGGCCATTGCGGCCCACACAATACAGGTTGCCGAAGGAATCGAGGTATTCCACGAGTTCCGGCATCTGGTCGTAGGTGTCGAAATAGGCCGGGTATGCCTTCTTGACACGTTCGCGGTGCGCATCGAGCACTTCGTGGGCGCCGTTGATCACACCCATGCGGGTGAGCTCCTTGATGGCGAAGCGCGTGGCCTCCTCGTCGGTCATGTTCCAGAAGTCGTCGCCTTCCTCGCAGAAGTATTCGAGGCCGATCCACACGGTGTCGTCGACGTCCTTGACGAGGTAGGGGCTCCAGTTGTTGAAGATCTGCAGGCGCCCCACCTTGTAGCCCGGGTCCTGCACGTAGATCCAGCAGTCCGGCACGATCGGCGGGTTGCCGAGCGTGGGGATGTCGGTCGTGTTCTTGAGCTTGAGGCGCTTGACAAGGATGCCCACCGTCACGAAGTCGCGGTATGGCAGGCCCTTGGCCACGGCCACCATGTCCCGCGGCGCCGGGTCCTGCTCGGTGTCGAGCGCTTCCACAAGGTCCTTCACCGGCATCGACGAGATGAACTGGTCGGCCTTAAGTGTGGTGCGCTTGCCTTCGGCGTCTTCGTAGTCGACCGAGGAGATCGCGCCGTTCTCGCGGTGGATCGCCACCACCTTGGCGCCGGTGAGCACGGTCACACCCGCGTCCACGCAGTTCTGTTCGACGGTCTCCCACAGCTGGCCGGGGCCGAACTTGGGGTACCAGAACTCCTCGATGAGCGACGTCTCCACTTCGGCGTTGCTGCGTTTCTTCGGCAGCAACTTCTGCACGGCGTTCTTCAGCACGCCCATGATGCTCAGGCCCTTGACGCGCTGCGAGCCCCAGTCGGCCGAGATCTCGGAGGGGTGGCGGCCCCACAGCTTCTCGGTGTATCCCTCGAAGAACATCGAATAAAGCTTGCGGCCGAAGCGGTTGATGTAGAAGTTCTCCAGATTGTCTTCCGGCAGCTTGTGGAACACGGACTTGAGGTACGAGAACCCGGCTTCCACCGTGATGCGCGGGCCCATCGCCTTGAGCGTGGACACGGAGAGCGAGATCGGGTAATCGAAGAAATGCTTGTTCCAGAAGATGCGCGAGACACGGTGGCGCTTGAGCATCACCTTGTCGGTCTTCTCCGGGTCTGGGCCGCCCGGTTCGAGCTCATGGCTGCGACCCAGCTTCTTGTCGTCGTACGACGGCGCACCCTGCAGCGGCAGCGTCTGCGCCCACCACTGCATGATGCGGTCGTCCTTCGAGAAGAAGCGGTGGCCGCCGATGTCCATGCGGTTGCCATTGTGGCGTACGGTGCGCGCGATGCCGCCGAACTCCTGGCTTTCCTCGAGCACCGTCACGTCGTAGCGCGCGTCGCCGCCATCCTTGATCAGTTCCCAAGCGGCAGTCAGCCCGGCGGGGCCGCCGCCGATGATGACTACGGATTCCTTGTCAGACACGCTGTTGCACTCCTTTAGGTTCACAGTGGCCGCCGGCGGCCTATGGTCATGGTCACCATGGTGATATGCGGGGATTGCCGGCGAACCTAGCTTGAAAACGCCACACAAGACGGCGCATCGTTGGATTTCACCTTACGATTGTAAGGCGTGGCATGACCATTGGCCCCACTCAGTTCGGTGTAGGCTGACGGATTCACATTCCTTCGGGAATGTCGATGTCGCTTTTCTGCACTTCCTCCACGTTCACGTCCTTGAACGTGACGATGCGCACGTTCTTGACGAAGCGGCTGGAACGGTACACGTCCCACACCCATGCGTCGGTCAGGCGCACGTCGAAATACACGTCCTGCCCTGCCGAACGCACGTTGAAATCCACTTTGTTCGCCAGATAGAACCGCCGCTCGGTCTCCACGACGTAGGTGAACAGCTTGATCACGTCGCGGTATTCCTTGTACAACGCGAGTTCGGCGTTCGTCTCATAGTTGTCGAGGTCTTCTGCGCTCATGGTGTCCTTTTGGTGTCCTTGCTCTCACTGGTCGTCGGCGTCGGTGTGCGCGCGGCGCTTCATGCGGTCGTGGCCCAACGTGCGCCACCACGCCTTCTTCGACGTGTTGCGCTCCGCCGAATTGTACGGCCACGTGTTCTCCGATTCGACCGCGTCCTGCGCGATGCGCTCGGAATCGGAGCGCATGCGCTCGCCGATCCCTGCCTTGTCTGTTGTGTCGCCCTGCGCGTCCGGCTCCATGACGGCGCCGGATTCGGCGAGCAGCTGCTGCTTGCGGATCGCGAGCGTGTGCTCATGCTGCGAAAGCGCCTTTTCCATGCCCGGGTTCGACGTGATGACGTGCATACCGAACGCGTCCATCGCGCGCACCGGATCGAATTCGTCGTCGAGCGTGTCGAGCACGTTGAGGTCCTGGTATTTGCCGAGGCGGTTGTCCCACAGGGCATGGCGCGAGACGCCCGACGGCACGAAGCCGAGCGACTGGTAGACGGAGTATGACCGCGTGTTCTTTTCGGGCACCGCCACCCAGATGCGGTGCAGCCCCAAGCCCTCCGGTGGCTCGGCGAATCCATAGGTCATGACGCGCGGCATCGCGTCGCGCGAATAGCCGCGCCCGCGGTAATCCTTGCCCAGGATCACCTGGATGCGCGCCGAACGCGCCCAGCCGTCAATGTCGATGAGGAAGATCATGCCGAGGAACTCGGTCGCGCTCTGCGCGTCGACCGTCTCGCTTTCGCAATCGTCGGGCGTGGTCATCAACGACCACGCAATCGTGCGGCGCTGTTCGGGGTCGTCGATGCCGCTGCCGACGTCGGTGCCGTTGGCCCAGGCCTCCGAACGCAGCACCCACGCATGCACGGCGGCGCGCTCGGCCACGCGGTCCTTGCCGGTGAGCCCCGAGGCGTTCACGTATGCGTCTATGGCGTCCATCTTCTCCAGGTCCTGCTGTGTGGCAGGGCGCAGATACACCATTTCCCCTCTGATATCGGGTATGTCAATGCGCGCGGGCAGCTCCCGCGGGCGGTCCTGTTCCCCCTGCAGACGGTCGTCTGTCTCAACCATGATCATTCCTTTAATCCTGTCATCAGAGAATCCCACATCCTCCAATCTTTCTATTGTATGCTAAGAGGTCGTCGAACAAACGCTGGATATACGCCGAAAAAACAGGTGTGCCTGCCCGGGCGCTCGGCCCCGGCAGGCACACAGTCAGGCGGTCACGCGCACGCGCGCTCAGCCCTTGATCTTCTCCATGACGATCTTCGTGACGGCCTTGGCGTCCGCCTGGCCCTTCGTGGCGCGCATGACCGCGCCGATGATGGCTCCCATCGGCTTCATGTTGCCACCCTTGAGCTTCTCCACAACATCCGGGTTGGCGTCAAGCGCCTCCTGCACGGCGGCCTGCAGCGCTCCGTTGTCGGAGACGACCTTGAAGCCATGGGCCTCCACGATCTGCTCCGGCGTGCCTTCGCCCTTGAGCACGAACGCCACGGTCTGCTTGGCCAGCTTGTCGTTGAGCTTGCCGTCCGCAATCAGGCGCTCCACGTCGGCCACGGCCTGCGGCGTGATGTCGAGCTCCTCGAGGGCTACGCCCTTCGCATTGGCTTCGCGCGACAGCTCGCCGAGCCACCACTTCTTGGCGCCGGCCGGCGTGGCACCGAGCTTGACGGTCTCCTCGATCAGGTCAAGCGCGTCGGCGTTGACCACGTCGCGCATCTCGATGTCGCTGAAGTTCCACTCGCCCTTGAGGCGGTTGCGGCGCTCACGCGGCATCTCCGGCATCTGCTTGCGGATCTCGTCCACATGTTCGGGCGTGATGTGCAGCATCACCAGATCCGGGTCCGGGAAGTAGCGGTAGTCGTCGGCGTCGGACTTCACACGGCCGCCGGCGGTGGCCTGCGAGGCCTCGTCCCAGTGGCGCGTCTCCTGCAGGATCTCGCCGCCCTTGTCGAGGATCGCGGCCTGGCGGCGGATCTCGTACTGGATCGTGCGCTCGATGCCGCGGAACGAATTGACGTTCTTGGTCTCCGAACGCGTGCCGAACGGGTCGGACGGGTCGCGGCGCAGCGAGACATTCACATCGGCGCGCATATTGCCCTGCTCCATGCGCGCGTGCGAGATGTTGAGCGCGCGCACGATGTCGCGGATCGCGCGCATGTAGGCGCCTGCGATCTCCGGCGCGCGGTCGCCGGCGCCCTCGATCGGCTTCGTCACGATCTCGATGAGCGGCACACCCGCGCGGTTGTAGTCGACGAGCGAATGGTCGGCGCCCTCGATGCGGCCGTCGGCGCCGCCCACATGCGTGTTCTTGCCGGCGTCGTCCTCGATGTGCGCGCGCTCGATCGGCACGCGGAACACGGTGCCGTCCTCAAGCTCCACGTCCAGATAGCCTTCGCCGTTCGTCGGCTTGTCGTACTGGGAGATCTGGTAATCGCGCGGCATGTCCGGGTAGAAGTAGTTCTTGCGCGAGAACTGGCTCCACTCGTTGATCTGGCAGTGCAGCGCAAGACCGAGCTTGATCGCATAATCCACCGCCGCCTCGTTGATCACCGGCAGCGACCCCGGCAGGCCGAGGCTCACTGGGGTCAGCTCGGTGTTCGGCTCGGCGCCGAACGAGATCGGGGCCGGACAGAACAGCTTGGTGTTCGTGCTCAGCTCGACATGCGTCTCCAGACCGATGACCGGATCGAACTTCTTGACGGCCTCGGAATACTTCATGAGTTGTTCAGCCATAATTACTTTCCTGCCACCTTCACTTGTTCAGTCCATCGAGCCACGGCGTCTTGAGCGAGCTCCAGATCGGCGCGCCCCAGCTCTCCTCGAGCGCGGCTTCGAGCGCCGCCGCCGGCTTGTACATCACTTCGTCGCGCTGCTGCGGCGCGATGAACTGGAAGCCGACCGGCAGGCCGTCGTCGGACAGTCCGGCGGGGATGCTCATGGCCGGCACACCGGCGAGGTTGGCCGGGATCGTGGCGATGTCGTTCATGTACATGGCCAACGGGTCGTCCATCTTCTCACCGAACTTGAACGCGGTCGTCGGGCTCGTCGGGGAGACGAGCACGTCGGCCTGTTCGAACGCCTTCTTGAAGTCGTTGATGATCAGTGTGCGCACCTTCTGCGCGGAACCGTACCAAGCGTCGTAGTAGCCGGCCGAAAGCGCGTAGGTGCCGAGGATGATGCGGCGCTTGACCTCGTCGCCGAAGCCGGCTTCGCGCGTGTACGCCATCATGTTCGCGGCGGTCTGCGCCACATCTTCCGGCGGCATGACGCGCAGGCCGTAGCGCATGCCGTCATACCGCGCCAGGTTCGAGCTGACTTCGGACGGCATGATGATGTAGTACGCGCCGAGCGAGTACTTGAAGTTCGGACACGAGACCTCCACGACCTCGGCGCCCATGGCGGTGAGCATGTCGACCGCCTCATGGAAGCGCGCTTCGACGCCCGGCTGGAAGCCTTCGCCGTTGAGCTCCTTCACGAGGCCCACCTTGAGGCCCTTGAGGTCGCGACGCTGGCCTTCGCGCGCGGCGGCGACCATCGGGCGCGGGCCTTCGGGGATCGACGTCGAGTCACGCTTGTCGTGGCCGCCGATGATCTCCTGCAGCAGCGCGGAATCGAGCACGGTGCGCGTCACGGGGCCGATCTGGTCGAGCGACGAGGCCATGGCGATCGCGCCGAAACGCGAGACGCCGCCGTACGTCGGCTTGACGCCGACCGTGCCGGTCAGCGCGCCCGGCTGGCGGATCGAGCCGCCGGTGTCGGTGCCGAGGGCGAGCGGGGCCTCGAACGAGCTGACGGCCGCGGCGGAGCCACCGCCGGATCCGCCGGGCACGCGCTCCACGTCCCACGGGTTGCTCGTGTTCTGGTATGCGGAATGCTCGGTCGACGAGCCCTGCGCGAACTCGTCGAGGTTCGTCTTGCCGAGCAGCGGCATGTGCGCGGCCTTGAGCTTCTCAATCACGGTCGCGTCGTAGGGCGGGATCCAGCCTTCGAGGATGCGCGAGGCGGCCGTCGTCTGAATGCCCTTCGTCACGATCATGTCCTTGATCGCGATCGGCACGCCGGCGAGCTCGGGCAGTTCGGCCTTCTCACTGTCAGACAGATTGTCGAACGCGTCCGCCTGCTCAAGGGCGGCTTCGCCCGAGACGGTCAGGAACGCCTTGATCGATGGCTCTGCGGCGTCGATCACGTCGAGCTGCGCGGAGACGAGGTCACGGCTCGTGATCTCCTTGGCGCGCAGTTTCTCCGCCATCTGCACGGCGGACAGTTTGACGAGTTCAGTGGTATCGGTCATGTCACTCCTCCCCCAGGATCTGCGGCGCCACGAACATGCCGTCGGCGGTGGCCGGCGCGGCGGCCAGCACTTCGGATTGCGGCAACGGCGTGACCGGCACGTCCGGGCGCAGGTATGTCTCGAGCGGAACGGGGTTGGCAGTCGGCTCCACGTCTGCGGTGGCGGCTTCCTGCACGGAGTCGATGGCGTCGGCGATCACATTGAGCTCGCTCTGCATACGAGTGATTTCCTCGTCGGTGAGCGCAATGCGAGCCAGATCACCCAGATGGATAATTTCTTCGCGTGTGAATGTTGGCATGCCTCTTACTATACGAACCAAATGTGACGAGGCCCGCGCTACTTGACGTCGCGCTTGGCGGTGACGGCCACGCCGGCGGCATAGACCGCCACGGCCCATGCCAGGAGGATCACGCCGGCCCAGCCCCATGTGGGCTGGAACGGCTGGGTCGATCCGACCGTCATGACGGCGCCCATGCTGTTGGCGAACGACGAGGCGCCGGCGCCGATGAACGATTCCAGTGCCCTGGACGGCAGGCAGTTGTTGACCGAGACGATCCACGCGAAGCGGTCGCCGAGCAGTTGCGCAAGCTGCAGAATCGACGGCAGCAGCGTGAACAGGCCGACGACGCACAGCACACCGCCCACGGTGGAGCGCAGCATGGCGCCGAATCCCATCGCCATGACCGCGGTGAGCGCCATCGCGAGCGGCACGCCGAGCAGCGTGACCCATGGCAGCGCCGCGGGCATCGCCTGCGTGCCGGTCGAGACCGCGCCGTGCACCATGAGCCATGCGCAGCCCCACGCCACGAGCACACCCACGAACGAGGCGAGGAAGGTGACCGCGGCCAGTACGAGCGCCTTCGCGTCCATGAACATCGCGCGCCGCGGGTTCACGGTGAGCGACGTGATGATGGATTGGCTCGAATACTCGCTTGTCATGACCATGACGCCCAAGATGCCGACGATGAGCATGCCGTCGGTCGCGCCGGTGCTCGCCGTGGTCCATACGTCTTCCATGCCCACCGGCATGGCTTCCTGCGACGCCATGAAATTGAGGAGCCAGCCGATCATCAGGCTGTTGACGGCGAAGAACGCCACGCACAGCACAAGCAGCACATAGGTGGACATGGCGCTCCACATCTTGCACCACTCCGAGCGCACCGCGCCGGCGAAGGTCAACGTGTGTACGGGCCGGTGCGCGGCATGGCGTTCGGCCGGCTGGGTTGCGCTCATCGCGCACCTCCGTTCTGCGGCTGTTGGGCGGGCTGCGCAGCAACATAGCGCGCATGCCCGTGGGTCAGTTCCATGTACGCCTGCTCAAGCGAGACCTGCTGGCGCACGAATTGGTATGCGATGATTTGGTGTGCGGCGAATCCGCGCGCGACCGCGGCGAAATCCGCGCCCTCGATCTCAAAGGCGCGCGCGTCGGCAGGGTACCCCGAATCCACCGGCTTCTCGGTGATGCGCACCGTGGGCGACGCGGCGAGCATCGCATGCATCTTCCCGGCGTCCGGCGTGACGACCGAGAGCAGGTGGCGCGAATGCTCTTTCACGAAGTCAGCCACGGTACCGGTGCGCAGGATGCGGCCTTCGCCGATGATCACCAGATTGTCGGCGGTGAGCGCCACCTCGTTCATCAGGTGCGAGCTGAGCAGCACCGCGCGCCCTTGTGCCGCGCAGTTGCGGCACAGGTCGCGCACCCATTTGACACCTTCGGCATCGAGGCCGTTCACCGGCTCGTCGAGCACGAGGTTCTTCGGGTCGCCCAGCAGCGCCGCCGCGATCGCGAGGCGCTGGCTCATGCCGAGTGAGAATTTGCCCGCCTTCGTCTTCTTCACACTGGCGAGGCCGGTCAGGTCCATGACCTCGTCCACGCGGCCGCGCGCGATGTTGTTCGTGTAGGCGAGCGCGCACAGGTACGCGTAAGCGGAGCGGTTGCGCGGCGCGCATTTGGCGTCGAGCACGGCACCGACCGAGCTCATCGGGCTCGCCTGCCGCGTATACGGCACGCCATCGATCAGCGCGGTGCCGTGGTCGGGCGTAATCAGCCCGAGCAGCACGCGCATCGTGGTGGATTTGCCGGCGCCGTTGGGCCCCAGGAATCCAGTGACCGCGCCGTTTGCGGCCACAAAACTCACATCGTCCAACACGCGGTTGGCACCGAATGTCTTGGTAATGCCCTGTATCTCGATCACGCCGCAAGGCTAGCATGCGCGGGTGGTGCCATGCGGGGCGGCGTTCACACTGTGTCTGCGTGTTGGCTGATCCACGCGTGCATCGAGACGGCCGCCGCTGCCCCGGCGTTAATCGAACGCACCGAGCCGAACTGGCTGATGTACACCACATCGTCCGCCAGATCGATGGCCTTCTGTGACAGGCCAGGGCCTTCCGCGCCAAAGAGCATGAGGCAGCGTTCGGGAAAATCATAGGTCTCGATCGGCGCCGCGCCTGGCACAATGTCGAGCGCGATGACCCTGGCATGTTGCGCCATGTGCAGTTGGTGCCGGGCTTGCTTGAGCCCTGCATGCAGGTCGGCGGGCGCCAGTTCAAGCAGCTGGGGTTCAAGTTCGGCGATATGCCGTTCGGCCTCGGCGCGCTCGGCGGCGATGCGTGTGTGCCAGTCGTCCACAAGGTTCTGGATGGAAGGGTGGTTGACCACGTGCTGGTAGAGCTCGGTCATCAACGCGCCCTTGCGGTTCCATTTGTGCGGGCCGACGATGTGCACGCGGTTCGCGGTGAACGCGTTGGCTGTGCGCACCATGGAGCCGATGTTGAAGTCATGGGTCCAGTTCTCCACGGCCACTTCAAAAGGGTGCCTGCCGCGCGCGTCCAGGTCGGCCTTGATCGCCTCGACCGTCCAGTAGCGGTAGCGGTCGAGCACGTTGCGGCGGTCGCCCTCATCAAGCAGCTGCGCGCTGAACCGCGGGTCGTCGGGGCGGGGTTCGCCGGGGTGGGCCTCTTCCCATGGCCCCACGCCGACTTCGCGGAATGTGGGCTCGCCGGAGGCTTTGGCTGCGATATCGATCGGATTCGGCTCATGCATGGGGCCCAGCTTACCCACTTTTTTCGACGCCTTGAAAAAGTGGAAGCCACAGCGCGCACTTTTTGGCCATATCCCCTCATGGCCCGCGCACTTGTTCTCTCTGACGAAAAAAGTGCGCGGACCGTCCGACCACATGTGCCCGTTCAGATTGCCTTGGCCATGCCAGCACCTCTACATTGGCCATTCGACCTATAGGAAAGGACGCAATATGGCATCGTTCATGAGAGAGGAAGCGCAGCAATTGAGTTCATGCATCCGAAGCAAGATGCGGTTGGTGCTTCCCCATATGAAGCACACTCCTGTCTTTTCGCACCGCACCGCCATCGAGTATTGGGGAAGCCGCGCCCCTGACAGCAGTATGAAGCCGCTCACGCTCCATGTCAGTGTGTCCCAACGTGATGAGAGGCCCCATACGCAAGGCGTGAGCGCTCATCTATGGCGCGGCCCGCTCCTCACCCATGTGGATGACGGGTTCGAGGTAGTGCGTCCGGAAGTGTGTTGGGCGCAGATGGCCCAACACTGCCCACCGACCACCTTGATCACCATCGCCGCCAATTTCACATGCCGCGACAGGGTCCGGAGGGTGACCACATTGGACGAGATCATAGGGTACGCAACGAGCCTCAAGGGATTTCATGGCAAGAGAAAGTGCATGGAGGTCATCCCGTTCCTCATTGAAAACACCGACTCGCCCCGGGAAGCCATGCTCGCAGAGTTCCTCATACGCCACGGATTCGGCAGGCCTGTGGCCAACTTCCGCGTACAGCTTGAAGGTAGGGTGTGCTATCTCGACGTCTCATACCCTGATCTCAAAATAGCCTTTGAATATCAAGGTGCATACCACGCCGATGTGGAACAGATGCGCCGGGACATGGCCAAACACAATGACCTATTGAAAAGGGGCTGGCAGATTATTTATGTGACACTGGAAGATTTCCGGAATCCAGCCCAGTTTCTGGATATTATCCAGGTCACCGTTGAGCAGCAGCATCATTTGATGGGGTTGAAGAAGGTGGTCAGATAGGGGCTCTTCCACTTTCTTCGGAATGCCGAAAAAAGTGGAAGCCACAACGCGCACTTTTTGGCCATATCCTCTTGTTGTCCGCGCACTTTTTTCGGCGGGCCGAAAAAAGTGCGCGGGGGCCTAGTGCAGCTCCGATTCGTGGAAGATCTCCACGAACGGCGTCTCATGTGCTTCGCCGGTCACGGGGTGGGTGATCTTGAGCGTCGGCTCCTCCATGTCGACGCCGCCGATCAGCGCGGCCACGGCCACCACGGTGGCGCCCTGCGCGTCGACGATGCCGAAGTCGAGGCTCAGCTCGTTGCCATTGCGCAACGTCACCAGCGACGAGGTCTGCACATACGATTTTTCGGAAAGCCATGAATCAACAAGGATCACACGCTTGCCAGCAATAGATGGCCCCTTGATCGCCGGGTACACGAAGTCCATCACAAAACCGTCCAGATCCTCGCCACGCGAGGCGGCGGCATGCATGAGCGAGCAGACCATAGGCACGGCGGCAGCCGTCAGCGCGCCCACCGCGTCGAAGTCATCAATCGAATAGCCTTGTTCTTCCAGGGTGTCGAGCATGATGTGCCCGATCAGCGCGGCGCCGCGGTGGCCGAACGTGACCGGCGCGAGCTCGGAAAACGGCTTGTCGTGCATATGTTCGCGCAGCAGCGTCTTGAGCTGGTCGCGCGGCTCCATCATCATGAAGCCGCTCCCCGTCTTGCGGAATTCTGTGTCCTCACTCATGGTGCCCAGCGTACCGTTGCCGCTTGTCAAAACTCACCATGCGCCGTCGAGCTTGCAGTGGCGCAGGCGCACGGCGTTGAGCACCACGCAGATCGACGAGAGAATCATCGCCACGCACGCGAGCATGGGGTTGAGCACCCAGCCGGCGAACGGGTAGAGCACGCCGGCTGCGAGCGGAATGCCCACAAGGTTGAAGATGAACGCCCACCACAGGTTCTCGCGGATGTTGCGCATGGTCGCCTTCGACAGGCGGATCAGCTTGAGCGCGCACGCGTAGTCGGTCGGCGCGGCAATCACGTCGGCGTGGATCGGCGCGGCCTCGGGGTTGTCGAGCGCGACGCACGCGACGGCGATGTCCGCCGCGTCGCGCACTCGCACATCCTCGCTGCCGTCGCCGATGAACATGACGGTCGCGCCATTGGCACGGCGTTCGGCGAGCGCACGCACCGCCTCGTCGGCGCGCCGCGCATCAACCTTGGCGACCGCCACGCCGGTGCCGCTCAGCTGCGCAATGGCCTGCTCGGCGCGCGGCGCAAGCTCGCGCGCCACGAGCACCGCACTGGTGTCTTTCGCCTGTTGCAGCGCGCTTGCGGTGCGCACGGTCATGCCGTAGCGCTGCGCGTCGTCGAGCGCCGCGCCCACGGACAGCGGCGCCGCCCAGCCGAGCGCCGCCGGGCATGCGATGATCAGCACGCTGATGCCCATGAGCAGCGCGCGCGTGAACGACGGCTGTGCGCCGAAGATGAGCCAGCAGACGAAGGTCCACAGGGCGATCAGAATCGTGATTGGCACCCATACGCGCGAGACGCGGTCCACGCGCTCCTGCAATGGTGACGCGGGGCGCCGCGGCAGCCACATGTCCACCGCCCAGCGCGCGAACAGCACAAGTGTGACGATCACGCCGGTCACTTCGAAATACGGTTCGCGCATCGGCTGCGGCAGCGCGCCTTCAAACAAACAGACGAGTATGCCGTAGGCGTATGCGGCGATGGTGCCGATCGACGCGAGGGAGTTCATGTTCGGCATTCGACGCAGCAGCGCGTCCCAGCCGTCGATGTGGATTGGCGCGCCGCCGTAGAACATGACCGGCGTGATGATGATCGCCTGCACCCACGGGTCGACCAGCCAGTTGGGCACGGCGTTGGGGTACAGCGCGCGCACAAGCGTCGGCAGCAGCACGAACAGCGTCAGTATGGCGCTCACCACCAGCTGGCGAGTCAACAGCTCGATGCTTTTGCGGTTGTCCGAACGGCGGGTGCGCAGCGTGTCGCCGGCGCTCGCGTGCGCGTCGGCCGGCTGGTCTGTGAAAGCGGCCTGCATCTGCGGCTGCCGCGCGCTGAAGAAGAAGCGGACCGTCGCTACAGTCAGCAGTATTGCCGCGACCACGCACGCCACCGCGATGAACAGATTCAGACTCATGGGTCTCCCCCAATGTTGATAACGGACAGTGACTACTGTACGCGACCATATGCGAACTGCGCAGGTGCGTGCGGTGACGCGCCTGCGCAGTTCGCGAGGATGGAATCACTCCCGGGGGGGTTACTTGGTGCCGTTTGCGTCGGCATGGCCGTCGATCTTGACTTCCGAGTCGAGCGGGTTGGTGTCGCCGTCCATCGGGTTGACCTCGTGCACCGAAAGCTCGAGGTGATCGCCGCCTGTATGGTCGACGAGCACGGTCTCGCCGTCCTTGACCTTGCCGGCGAGCAGCATACGCGCCAGCTGGTCGCCCACCTCGGTCTGCACGAGGCGGCGCAGCGGGCGGGCGCCGTACGCCGGGTCGTAGCCGGTGTCGGCGAGCCATTCGCGCGCTGCTTCGGTCACGTCGAGCGTGATGCGGCGGTCGGTCAGGCGCGAGGCGACCTGCTTGACCTGCAGGTCGACGATCTTGCCAAGCTCCTGCCGGGTGAGCGGGTGGAAGATGACGAGCTCGTCGAGGCGGTTCACGAATTCCGGGCGGAACTGCGTGTGCACCGCGTTCATGACCGCGTCGCGCTTCTCCTGTTCGCTCAGGTCCGGGTTGACCAGATACTGCGAGCCGAGGTTCGACGTCATGATCAGGATCGTGTTCTTGAAGTCCACGGTGCGGCCCTGTCCATCGGTCAGGCGGCCGTCGTCGAGCACCTGCAGCAGGATGTCGAAGACCTCGGGGTTCGCCTTCTCCACCTCGTCGAACAGCACGACCGAGTACGGGCGGCGGCGCACGGCTTCGGTGAGCTGGCCACCCTCCTCATATCCGACGTAGCCGGGCGCGGCGCCGATCAGGCGGGACACGGACGACTTGTCCATGTATTCGCTCATGTCGATGCGCACCATGGCCTTCTCGTCGTCGAACAGGAAGTCGGCGAGCGCCTTGGCGAGCTCGGTCTTGCCCACGCCGGTCGGGCCCATGAACAGGAACGATCCGGTCGGGCGGTTCGGGTCGGAGATGCCGGCGCGCGAACGGCGCACGGCGTCGGAGACCGCCTGCACGGCTTCCGGCTGGCCGATCACACGCTTGTTGAGGTACTCCTCCATGTTGAGCAGCTTCTCGTTCTCGCCCTGCATCAGGCGTCCCACCGGCACGCCGGTCCATTCGGAGACGATGCCGGCCACCGAATCGGCGTCCACATGGTCGGGGACCATCGGTTCGCTCTGGTGCGCGAACTCGGCTTCCTTTTCGGCTTCGCTTTCGGCCGCGGCCAGTTCCTTCTGGATTGCGGGGATCTCGCCATAGAGGATGCGGCTGGCCCGCGCCAAGTCGCCCTCGCGGGTGGCCTTGTCGGCTTCCACGCGCTTTTCGTCGAGCTTGGCGCGCAGGTCGCCCACCTTGTTGTGGCCCGCCTTTTCGGCGTCCCAACGGGCCTTGAGGCCCGCGAGCTGCTCGCGGCTGTCGGCGAGTTCGGACTGCAGCTTGGCCAGGCGGTCCTTCGACGCCGGGTCCTCGGCCTTCTTGAGCTGCATCTCCTCCATCTCGAGGCGCGTCACCTTGCGCTGCAGTTCGTCGATCTCCTCCGGCTGTGAATCGAGCTCCATGCGCAGGTGCGCGGCGGCTTCGTCGACGAGGTCAATCGCCTTGTCGGGCAACTGGCGGCCGGTGATGTAGCGGTTCGACAGTGTGGCGGCCGCGACGAGCGCGTCGTCGCCGATCGTGACCTTGTGGTGTGCTTCGTAGCGCTGCTTGAGGCCGCGCAGGATCGCGATCGTGTCCTCCACGCTCGGTTCGCCCACGAACACCTGCTGGAAACGGCGTTCGAGCGCCGGGTCCTTTTCGATGTTCTCACGGTATTCGTCGAGCGTCGTCGCGCCGATCAGGCGCAGTTCGCCACGGGCCAGCATCGGCTTGAGCATGTTGCCGGCGTCCATCGAGCCTTCCGCCGCACCGGCGCCCACAATCGTGTGGATCTCGTCGATGAACGTGATGATCTGCCCGTCGGACTTGCGGATCTCGTCGAGCACGCTCTTGAGGCGTTCCTCGAATTCGCCGCGGTACTTGGAGCCGGCCACCATGGACCCCAGGTCGAGGCTGATCAGGCGCTTGTTCTGCAGTGTGCTCGGCACGTCGCCGGCCACGATGCGCTCGGCGAGGCCCTCCACGACGGCGGTCTTGCCCACGCCTGGCTCGCCGATCAGCACCGGGTTGTTCTTGGTACGGCGGCTCAGGATCTGGATCACACGGCGGATCTCCTGGTCACGGCCGATCACCGGGTCGAGTTTGCCGTCGCGCGCACGCGCGGTCAGGTCGGTCGAGAACTTCTCGAGCGCCTTGTACGAGGCCTCGGCGTCCGGGCTTGTCACCTTGGCGCCGCCGCGCACCTGCGGGATCGCCTCGCGGATCTTGTCGGCGGTCACGCCGTTGGTGTTCAGGATCTTCGCGGCCTCGTTCGGTGTGGCTTCGGCGATGCCGAGCAGCAGATGCTCGGTGGAGACGTATTCGTCACCCATCTCTTTCATCGCCTTCTCGGCGGCAGCGATTGCCTGCGTGAGCTGGCGACTTGCCTGCGGCTGCGCGGTCGACGAACCCGAAGCGCTCGGCAGCGCGACGAGGGCGTTGCGCACGGCGGCGCCGATTTGCTGTGCGTTCGCGCCGCATTGCTCGATGAGGCCGCGAATCACACCGTTTTCCTGACGCAGCAGTGCGTCGAGCAGGTGGAGCGGGTCCACCTGCGGGTTACCGGCCGCCGAAGCGCTCTGAATCGCGTCGCCCAAGGCCTCCTGAGCCAGTGTTGTGAATTTTTGTTCCATATCATCCTCCATCAGTGCACGCCGGTCTCGCGCTGCTGCTGCGCACGCGGAGCCGGCGGCTTCGTTTGTCTGATATAGTCAACCAACGATCCAGATCATGTATTCCCAAAACTTGAGTGAATCTCGCTCAAGTTTTGAAAATGATGATGATGTGCTTCGCAATCGACCATCTACAGCCCATTGTGGCGCGCGATGTTGGGAGGAGACTGGTTTTCAGCGCTCAGCCGGAGAGCGGCACAGCACGCGTCAAGGAGGCGTATGGATGCCGGGCACTGTGTTCGCCGTTTTGGTCACGAATTAGGCCGATTTGTGACCAAAACAGCGAATACACTGACCAAAACAGCGAATATCGCCGGATGGGCGCCCCGCCTGCAGCGGATAGGGTGCGACGGGCCACCGATATGGCGAATATGGTCGCAGATATGACAATGCCGGCGGGATGGCGCCGGCGGGAATGGCGGAATGGCTCAGCCGCGGACGACGATGTTGCGCAAGTCGCCGATGCCTTCCACATGCACCACGGCTTCATCACCGGGCACAAGGTTTCCGGAAGCGTCCGGGGTGCCGGTCAGGATCACGTCGCCGGGCAGCAATGTGGAGAAGCTCGAGATGAACGCGATCTGCGAAGGGATGTCGTGGATCAGGTTCGCGGTTGTGCCGCTCGCCTTGTCGACCACCTCTCCGTTGAGCGAGAACGAGATCGCCGCGTCGCGCCAATCGAACTCATCCTTCGTCACGAGCCATGGGCCGAGCGGGCACGAGGTGTCGAAACCCTTCGCGCGCGTCCACATCGGATCGCCCTGCTGCAGGTCGCGCAGCGTCACATCATTCACGCAGGTGAAGCCGAGCACGTAATCCATCGCGCGCTCGACCGGCACGTTCTTGGCGATGCGGCCAATCACCACGGCCACCTCCGGCTCGAAATTCATGTCGCGCGAGCACGGCGGGTACACAATCGGGTCGTCGGGGCCGATCACCGACGTCGAGGGCTTCATGAAGATCACCATCTCTTCAGGCGCGTGCTCCACCGTGGACTGCCCATGCTCATACATGTATTGGGCATGCGCCTCGTAGTTCTTGGCCAGCCCATACACCTTCGAGGGAATCACCGGGGAGAGCAGGCGCACGCCGTCCGCGTCGAGCGGAATGCGCTCGCCGGTCGGGCTGACCTGCCCGGCGAGCGGGTAGCCGTCGAGCACTACGAGATAATCATTGCCGTCCGCCTCGTCGGTCTGCACAAACGCGTATCGGGGCGTGTCATCCTGGGAAAAACGTGCGAGTCTCATGCGCCCCAGTCTACGCTCCGGTTCCGTCAGAAGCGCCCATGGAGTCGGAGCCGCCTGCAGCCGGCACCTCAGCGCCGGGCTCCCCAACGGCATCGTGCTGTGCCGAACAATATTGCAGTCGGCGCGACAGCGCGTCCACTTGACGCTCCAGCTCATCGATGCGTCGCACTTGCTGCGCAATCAGCACATCCCGAATATCGCCGCGCGCGCCAACCGGCTGTGGCACAAACGAAGTGGCGCCACCTGCGACACTGAGTGGATTGGCTGCGTCGGCATGGGTACGGCGGGCATGAGTCCGTTTCACGGGTGTCACTGCCACATTCATCTGCCGGCGCCACCGTGCGATGGCACATTCGATGCGCTTGTATCCAATGAGCGATGGGTCCAAACCCGCCTCGCGGAATAGTTGGACCGGCGATTCCCCTTGTGCGTACCTCAGCACACAGTCGACCTTGAATGACTCGGCATAGATGATGCGATTCCGTGTGGCGTCCGCAACCGCCGGCAATGTTTTCAGGTATACGATCTCTTCGGCGCTGAACACCCCACCCCCGCCAGCCGTCATTGTAAGCTCCTTCTCACGAGCACTCGTGGCCTCTTCAGCCATGATGTATATGCACTGCCCCTCAGCGCAGGCACCCAACTACTCTTGCCCACGCCCGCGGCCGTCAGACGCTGACAGCTCACCATTGTACCCCACTATGTCAATCATGATGTTACGAATATCGCGCATCGCACATGTGCGTATACGGCCTGAACCGCGCAACCATGAGAAAAAGGGCCCCGGCGTTGATGCCTGCAGGGAGCCCCTATCCCGCCTTCGTCCACAGGCGACCGAATCTGACGAGCATGACCGACACGTCGGAGATAAAAGCGTGTGGCGCAGATCGAAAGTCAGTGCCGCGAGGAACGAAGGCGGCAGACGGGCGCGAGCCTGACGACCCGCGCCCAATTACCGGTCTCAGGCGGTCAGCTGACGCTTGAGGCTGTGGGAACGCACGCCAATCAGAGCAGCGGCACCACCAAGCAGGAGGGCCACGACGATGAGCATCGTGATGCCCGCCGCACCGGTGAGCGGCAGCTGGGTGACAGACTTGACGTTCTTGACGGTCACGGTCTGGGGATCCACAAGATGCCATGCGTCCTGCGTGAAGGAAACGTTGCCGTCCTTGTCGATCGTGACGGTGAATTCGGGCTTCACGTTCTGCAGGAAGCCGTGCGGGACCATGGTCTCCTTGACGGTATAGGTGCCCGCCGCAAGGCCCGTGAACGTCACCTTGCCGTCTGCGCCTGATGTGACGGTGGTCACGCCGCCATTGGCGGTGAAGGCCTCATCGATGTTGGCGCCGGAGATTGTGAACTCAGCGCCTGCAAGCGCGTTGCCGTCGGCATCCTGCTTGGTGAAGTCGAAGGAGTACAGCTTGTTCTCGACAGGGGTTCCTTCGACGTACTGGTCGGTGTTCGGTTTGGACACATACGCGGTGTTGTTCACCGTATCCAGTGCATCCTCATTGACCGTCGCATCATAGGTGATTGTCACGGTCTTGCCGGCGTAGTCCTTCACGTCGCCAAGGTCGAATTCCGTGGTGGTCTGCTTGGTGTCCGCATCGATGGACTGTGTCAGCGTATACCCGGTGTAGACTGCCTCGCCGATCATCACATTGAAGCCATCCTTGGTCGACGGAAGCGTCAGGCCCTTGGAAGCCACATCCTTGAACTTCATCGTCAGCGTTTCACCACTGGGGTTGCCCGGGATCACACCGGTGATGGTATAGCCCAGCACGTCGCCCAGAGAAACGGTGCCCTCGGTGTCGCCGGTCACTGTCTTGCCGGGCTGGGTGGGCTGGGTGGGCTTCGCGAAGGCGGTCGCCAACGTCTCATCGTTCAACGTGGTATAGACGGCATCGCCGACCTTGATGTTCGTGCCGACCAAGATGGGCGCACCGTCGCCATCAGTGACGAGATAGTAACCGGGGGTGAGGCCCGAAATGACGGCCGTTCCATCGGCACCTGTGACGGTGGTGGACGGCGCGGGCTTCACCGTTGCATTGCTCAACGCATCAGCGAATGCGCGCAGACGTGCGGCATCGGTCGTCTGGCTCAGCGAAGCAATCCACGCGAGTTCATTGCCGTTGTACTGGGCTGGAATCGTGATCGCCGGGGCCACCGCGGCCGCGGTCTGCGCGGCCGTCGCGATGGACGGGGTCCAATCTGCTGACTGATTGAAATCGACCGACGTCACGGCGCCGTTGCTCACGACGGGATTCGTGTACTCACCGAGCAGGTAAGCGGTGAACTCACGTCCGTTGACGTCGCCGTTGATGGTGATCGTATCGGCCGGGGCATCCGCCGCGTTGGCGGTTGCGGTGCCGATCGCCAATCCCCCGAGCATGGTCGCCGCAGCTGCGACGCCTGCAAACAGTCGTTTGAATTGCATGGTATTTCCCTCTCTTTCTTGTATGCCTGCAGTGGACATTGCGCATGCCCGACTGTCATCAGCAGTGTTCTTGCGAACGTGGTGCGCGGCTCCCCTCGGACTGCCCTGAGTTGCCGCACGTGTATTTGTTGTCACCCATCGCCTGGTGGCGATGCGTTCGCCATGCTGTGCAACTGCAACGAGTCGCACAGCATGGGCGTCAGATCAGACGGCGCGTACGCCAGATCGCCACACCTCCTGCCGTCAGGAGCGCGAGCACGCCCAATCCACCCCCGATGACAAGCCAGAGCAACGGAGTCGCCCCGCCTTCACCCGTAAGGGGAAGCTGTGAGACCGCGATCCAGTGGTTGGTGAACGCGGCAAGATTCTTGTTGGCTGCGGTGCCGTCGGCATCGTCGGCAGCGTAGTGATAGGTCACAGTGGTGGGGATGGTGCCCTCCGCCGTGGGAGCGCCAACGGTGACCGTCACCGTGACCGCATCCGTGTCCGCCGCCCATCCCGCGCTTGGGGATGGCGCGTTCTCCGCGATGTTGAAGGTGTACGTCGCTTCCTGGCCAGCCTCCGGAGTCGGCAGCGTGATGGATGTATCGGCAAAGGCTCCCGTCACCTGCGTGCCATTGGCGAAATGGTCGCCGAGTGTCAGCGTCGCGTTCGTGAACGGCGTACCGTCCGCATTGGTCACACCTTCCGTATTGTCCGGGTCCGGTGACAACGTGAACGTGAAGTCCTGATTGGTATCCGTCCCTTGGACGGTCTTACCAACGCGAATCTGATTCAAGTTGAAGTTGATCGCGACCGGGTAGTTGGTCACGGTCGAACGGTATTCACCGGCTGTATCAGCGGGAATCGTGATCTCACGATTCGTGTAATACGTGCGGAATCCGCTCAACGCATGTTCGGTGACGGTATATGTGCGGTCAGCATCCGCTTTCGGGATGAGTACTGTCGACGTCCAGTTTGAGCTCTTACTGATGTCAATGCCCGGATAACCGGTGCACTTGCCGCCAGCCGCGTCCTTGCACGTCACGTCCACAGTCACCACCTTGTCCGGTTCAGGATTGGTCGCGATCCACGCCTTGTGGATGCTCAAGTTGGCAAACTGCGTAGTATCGACCTGGATGACCGGGTGCGGGTATTCAGTGCCTTCGACTAGGTCCTGTGGTTCGCCATTCACGCGGGGCCTGTAGTCGATCGTGGCCCTCTCGTTGCTCCGGAAGCCCTGCTGGCCTGCAGACGAATCACCGGTGCCTTCCGCGCCCACGGAGGGGTTCTCGCCGTACCCGTTCTTTCCGGCATTGACGTTGGCCGCATACTCCTCATAGGCCTGGGCCGAAGGGACGATCGTGTACTCCAACGAATACGTGTATCCGTCCTTCAACGCATACCCTTGAGGGAACGAGATGGATATCGTCTTCGACCCGGGCTGCGCGGTGATGGTGTAGCCGGCCAATCCGACGACGGACGGGTCCACCGTGTGTCCATCCTTGTCACGGATGACCAGCTCCGCGCCGAAGTTCTGCGCATCCGGCTGCGAGAATTCGACGTAGTCCGACAATGTATCGGTCATCGTCACATCCTGGTACGCGGTGCCGGACGTGACCATGCTGATGATCTTTTCGAAGATCGTCTGCAGATTGGTGCTGGCGGACACCGCATAGTAGTAGGTTCCTTCTCCTCGGGCACCGGGTTCGCTCATGCTCTGCGCATTCGGATAGTTGCTCGACACGTAGTTCATGAACTTGTTGGCGTCGTCTGTACCATCCGGATTCGCCCCTGACATGGCGCCGATGGAGATGACTTGGGAATGGTCGTTCTTGAGATCCGCCGCAGCTGTGATCGCGCCGTCGGCGACCTCGGTGTCGAATTCGCTGTACGACGTGGGGGAACCATCACTATAGAAGATGGTCAGTTTCTGTGCACCGGGGCGGCCCGAATTCAATTGCGTGGCCGCAAGCTGCAAACCGTAGTCGGCTCGCGTGGCACCAGCAGCTTGCAAGGCGTTGACGGCGTCCCGCTCCTGCTGCAACTCATTCCAAGTCAAGGAGTGCACCGTCTGGGAATAGTTACAGTTATACCCGTACTCATTGTACATGTCGTCGCCTGTATGCTCGTTCTTGTTGCCTGCATACTTGATCAACGCGACCTGCACCTTCTTGGCCTCGTCTGTGATACTCTCGTTCTGCGTCTCGACTTGGCTCAGGAAGTTCGTGACCGCGTCCTTCAACGCATCCAAGCGAGATTCCTCAACCGCCTTATAGAATTGAACCGCCGGCCATACACTCGGAGTCCCATAGAACGAATACGTGACTTGATACTCTTGTCCATCTGCTGCCCGCCATGTCGTGCAGCCTCTCCAGCTTTGCGCAGAACATGTTACGGCTTGGTAACTGTCTGCATTCTTGACGTAATACGTGTAAATGGTGTTCATATCACCCAAATCCACTGTAACATAATCGAGAATCTTGCCCGATCCCGACGGTTCACTCATACTGCCGGACACATCCAACACGAGGGCGATGTCAAGCGGGACCACCTGCTGCTCAGTGGATTCACTGGACTTGCCCGTCGCATCCATGCTCAGCGTGTACGTTCCGTCATCGTTCTTGGAGATTCGCTTGGCGTGCTGTGGGGCATCCACGCCTTCAGCGGCAGCGGTTGCATCCTGCGCCGCCGTTGTGGCGGATTGGCTCTGGTCGGTTGTATCTTCGCCATAGGCCGCAACGCCAGCGCCGGCAAGACCTACTGTCATGGCCACAGCCACGAACGCGGCGACAAGCCGGCTCTTGCGCCGGCCAGACTCGGTGCGAGGCTCGTCGGAGCCGTGTTTGCCCTCAAAACGTCGGGTTCTCCTCAGGCGAATTCTAGTGGTCGTTGCAACACCATCGAGAGTCGGAGGTTGCAGCGATGGCATACGAGTTCGAGGGCGTGCAGTACGGGAAGCTTCGAGACATGCAGGAGGCCCGGCGCGCCCGGTATGTGCAGCTGCTTGAGGAAGGACTGAACTTCACCCAGGCAGCGCACGCGGTCGGCGTCTCCAAGCGCACGGGAAAGGTGTGGCGCAACGGGCGAACCCGTTCGAACGGACGCAACGAAAGGCCTCTGGTCGATTGGTATGGTGGACGGGTGAAAGACAGCACAACCACTGTGTCATCGCGCTATCTGAGCATCGACGAGCGCATCGAGATCGCCGACCTGAGCGGTCCGGCACAAGCGTGCGCGG
>NZ_JGZG01000002.1 GCF_000741295.1 Bifidobacterium pseudolongum subsp. globosum
CGACTCCCCCGGCATGCGCTGCCACGGGTCGTCGGGCTTGGCAGCGCGCGCCTGCGCCGCCTGTTGTTCGAACGACGAGACGCGGTCGAAGTCGATGTGCGTCTGCTCGTCTTCCGGGTACGCCCACGGGTCGATGTCGTCGAGCGCGGACGCCGCAGCCGAGGCAGCGGGTGCAGATTGCGCGGGCGCGGCTCGGTGCACGGCGTCGGCGTCCGACGTCGCCTCGCCGGCCGCGGCGCTGTGCTCGCTGGGTTCGCGTTCCGCACGCCCTGCGATCTGCGACTGCAGGCTGCCGGTCAGCAGCTGCGCCTTGATGCGCTGCTGCTGGTCAGCAGGCAGTTTGCTCAGCGGCGGCGCCACTTGGCCGTCGGCCATTTTCTCGGTCGGCGCGAGCGCCACCTGCGGACCGAACACACGGTGCACTTGGGCGCGCAGAATATCCACGACCTTCGTGGTGCCGTCCACGCTTTCGGCACTGACGGCGAGCGCGAACGCGTATTTGCTCATCGGGGTGTCGAACTTGATCCACAGGCGCGAGCGGCCGCTGCGCGGGTCCTGCGCAAGGTTGATGCGCGGCACCTTGGTGCGGTCCACGTATGCGCGCACATCCGCGGGCAGGCCGCGCACCAACGCGTCCCAACGCTCGTCGGGGCTGCCGTCGGGTTGGGCGGATTGTGCGGACTGGGCAGGCGTGCGGGCCGCCATGTCAGGCCAGCCGGACTGTACGGGTGCGGCGGACGGCTCAGGCGCGGCGTGCGGTTGGGCCGTCGGCTGCGCGGTGGACTGCGCGGGCGCCTTCTGCTGCGGTGAAGCCGGATGCTGTGCCGATTGCGCAGGCGCCGTCTGCTGTTGGGCCTTGGCCTGATTGGCGATGAAGCCGCCGTGCGGCGCGGGTTTCGTGGGATCGTCAGCGGCCGCCTTG
Organism: Bifidobacterium pseudolongum subsp. globosum; assembly: GCF_000741295.1. GTDB lineage: Bacteria > Actinomycetota > Actinomycetes > Actinomycetales > Bifidobacteriaceae > Bifidobacterium > Bifidobacterium globosum. The sequence continues at coordinate 923 of NZ_JGZG01000002.1, forward strand.
GCGGGCGTGTTGATTGCCGCATAGCCGGTCTCGCGGCCGGCAAGCAGTTTCGCGGCGAGCAATTCGAGCCGCATGCGCGGTGAGATCGCGCCGGCCATATGCGCGAGCGCATCGTCCATCGTCTCGGCCATGGCCGTGAGCGTCGGCAAACCCAGCGCCTTGGCCTGCCTATGCAGTTGTTCGAGGTCCTCGACCGCGGCGTCGTCGCTCAGCACGCGTTCGGCCTGGTCACCGCCGAGCGTGAGCACGAGCAGGTCGCGTGTGCGCGCCAACAGGTCCTCCACAAAGCGGCGCGCGTCAAACCCGCCGACGATCACCTTCTGGATCACGTCATACAGCTTCGCGCCGTCGTGGTCGATGATCGCGTCGATCGCCGTGCCGATCAATACGTCGGGCGTGAACCCGAGCAGCGCCACAGCGGCGTCATACGAGATCTCACCGTCCACCGCGCCCACCATGAGCTGGTCGAGCACCGAAAGCGTGTCGCGCACCGACCCACCGCCCGCGCGCATCGCCAGACGCAGCACACCGGGCTCGGCCTCGATCTGCTCATGTTCGCAGATCTCCTCAAGGTACGGCCCCATCACCTCGGGCGGCACCAAGCGGAACGGGTAATGGTGCGTGCGCGAGCGGATCGTACCGATCACCTTTTCGGGTTCGGTCGTGGCAAAGATGAACATCACATGCTCCGGCGGCTCCTCCACGATCTTGAGCAGCGCGTTGAACCCCTGCTGGGTCACCATGTGCGCCTCGTCGAGGATGAAGATCTTGTAGCGGTCACGCGCAGGGGCGAACCCCGCGCGTTCGCGCAATTCGCGCGCGTCGTCCACGCCGTTGTGGCTCGCGGCGTCGATCTCCACCACGTCGATCGAACCGGGGCCGCCGGTCGCCAGGTCACGGCAGCTTTCGCAGACGCCGCACGGCTGCGACGTGGGGCCTTCCGCGCAGTTGACGCAGCGCGCCAGAATGCGCGCCGAGCTCGTCTTGCCGCAGCCGCGCGGGCCCGAGAACAGATACGCGTGCGTGAGCTTGTGTTCATCGAGCGCGCGCATGAGCGGCACGGTCACCTGATCCTGCCCGATAACGCCCGCGAACGTGTCTGGACGGTACCGACGATATAACGCTAATGCCATAATGTGCCCTGTTTCCTTCTCGCGATGATTCGCGTAGTGCTGCTACTAAAATACAGGCTGCATCACCCGTATGGGGCGCGGGCGCGGACCTGTGCACGCGGAATGCCCCCTTGCCTGCGCGTGTTGCACGGCTTCCGTGGCGGCGCATGGGCGCGGGCCGGCGCGCGCCTGCGCCGTGACATGCCGTACGAACGGCACTTGTGTGGCCACGCGCGCACGCACCTGCACGTCGTCGCCGTCCACCATGCAGGACTCGATGGCGCCGCCGTTCGCGCTGGCGATATGCCCAGCGAGAACGCACGGCGTCTCCGTTTCGCCATACCACAGCGCCTGCGCCGCGCCGACCGCGGCCAGGTCGGCCACCGTGCGCGCCTGCCCGCGCCGCAGCACGATGTTGCCGCCGGCGGCGATCAAGCCGAGCAGCAGGGCCGCCGCGCACACGAGCGCCACGCCAGCCATCGTGGCACTGCCTGCGTCGTGCGCGGCGAACTTGTTGCGCATGCGCCGCGTGGCGCGGCCGATGCTATGCCTGCCCATCTTGTTTCATCCCCACCGCGTTGCCATGCACGCTGCCTGGAATCACGTGCAGCGGATCGGACACGACTCTGCACGTTGTGGTCACGACGTACTGGTTCGCTTCGCCGGCCACCGCGACATGCACGCCGGCCCCGGCCGAGGCGCGTGCTGCGGCGACGTCGCCATCGAGCACCACGAGCTGGCGCGCCACAGCGGCCGCCGCATCCTGGCATTCCAACTGCACCACACATGCGCGGGCCGTGTAGAGCAGCAGGGCGAGCATGACCACCACGGCGGGGAGGACCACCGCGAATTCCGCGGTGGCCGCCCCCTCGTCGTGCGCCCGGAACCAGTGCCCGAGACGTTGCGCCATGTGCCGCACGGTACCGGCGCCATTGGTGCCGCGCATCGCTAGGCGACACTCAGCGCCTTCTTGACGATGTTCGTCAAGAGCGTCTTGATGGTGTCCGATTTGAGCAATGCCACGAGTATGGCCGCAAAGCCAGTGGCCGCCACAAGCACCACAGCGTATTCGGCCGTGGCGGCGCCTTCCTCCGGCTCGGTGGCCAACGTGCGCCAGCGTGCGTCGAGCATGACGGCCGCGCGCTGCGCACGGGCCGCCCAATCCCCGACCGCGCCGCTGAAGCTGTGGCGGATCGCGAGGCCATCTCCATTGATGGCGGTGAGTTCGTTCATGATGCACTCCATTCCTCAAGGTGTTCTGTATTCGGTTATATGGCGCCTCTCTTGCGGGGCGTGGGTCCACTGTGCGCCATGTGCGTCTGCGCGTCCAGCCCGAAGGGGGGCATGTGGTCGGACGGTCAGTTATCCACATTCCCTCAGCCCTGCACGAACGACATGATCGTCGGCACCACGGCGATACACAGGAACGCCGGCAGAAAACATAGGCCCATCGGCAGCAGCAGCCGCACCGAAAGCGTCGAAGCCGCGCGCTCGATGTGCATGCGTTCGAGTGTGTCCAACTGTTCAGCGGCGGCGCGCAACCGCGGCACGGCTGCCGAGCCGTCTTGCCACGGCGAGCGCAGCGCGTCGTCGAGTGTGTGTAGCACGGCGCCCAAGCCGCGCGTGCCCGGCTCGTCCGCAAATGCGCCCGCTACACTCCAGGCGTCGCCCCACGGCACGCCCTGCTCGAGTGCATCGGCCACAGCGGCGAGTGCACTGGCGCACACGGGGCCGCAACAGGCGCCCACGGTGCGCAGCGCGGTGGGAATCGATGCGCCTTGCTCAAGCGCCGCGATGACGAGCGCAATCACCAAGGTGCCCGACGGCTCCCAATCGTCGCCATGGGGCGCTCCGGCGCGCGCGTCCTGCAGCCGCACGGTCGCGGCGTGCGGTGCGGGCAGCCACCATACGGCCGCCGCCGCGCCGCACGCGGCCACCACCATCCACACCGGTCCCGTCAGCGCGATCATGGCGGTGCGCCGATCATCGCGATCATCAGCCGATGCATCCATGCGCCGCCCACGGCATAGCAGACGGAGCCGAGCAGCAGACAGCACACCCCCTGCACCGAACCGAACAGCACGCCGAGGGGATGCGCACCCAGCAATTCGCCCAATGCCACCGTGACGGCCGGAAGCCCCATGAGCATGCGCACCGTGGATTGCGGCACGGCGAACGCGTTGCGCTTGAGGTCTTCGCGCAACCGCAGACGCGCGTATGATTCACGCACCGCGTCGAAACAGCGCGCGGCCGGGCAGCCGAGCCGCTGACTGACCCCATACGCCGCGCATATGCCGTGTGCGGCGGCGCGGATCTGCGCATCGGTCTCCTCCGCGAGCCTGTGCGCCTGCAACAATGTGGCGATCGCCTCAGCGTCGCAGTCGCCGTTGGCGTCCGTCACCGCTGCGCGCGCCACGAGTCCGGGCGGCATGCCGCTGCACGGACTGGACAGCGGCGACGCGCGTGCACGAATCTGCGATGGCAGCGCCTCGAATTGGCGGCACAGCGCCTCGAGCACGCCGGCACCGCCCTGCAACGAGGCGACGATGCCCGCGAGCACCACGCTCACTCCCCGATTGCCTGAACCAATATGTGTTTCACCTGCGCTCGCACCCGGGGCCTCGTGCGCATCACGCAGCCGCGCGTGCGGCGCACGCATGCATAGCCATACGGCGGCGCCCACGCACAGCGCCGCCCACCACGCCAACCAGTTCATGCCCCGCCTCCAGACCCGCGCTCCTTCCACTGCGCGACGAAATCACTCCACGCCTCTCCGGCCACCGCGTCGCCCGTGCCACTCCACTGCGCCACCACGCGCCCACACAGGCGGCCATCCACGCATTGCACCATGCCGATCTGCGCGATGCGCCGGCATTGCGAGCCCCGTTCCAAGTGCAGCAGCACGTCGAACGCGCCGTCCGCCAACATCGCCGTCGCGCGCGGCTCGAGCCCCGCAAGCAGGCCCAAGGCGATGAGCCGCCCCGGCACGCGCGACACGGAATCCGCGTGCACCGTGGTGAACGACCCACGGTGCCCCGAATTCAACGCCCGCAACAGATCGGCCACCTCTTCGCCGCGGCATTCGCCGACCACCACGCGGTCGGGCCGCATGCGCAGCGTCGCCTTGACAAGGTCGGGCAATCCCACCTTGCCCTTGCCTTCGACGTTCGCCGCGCGCGCCACGAGCGACACCGTGTGCGCGTGCGGCACGGCATGCAGTTCGCGCACCTCCTCGACCGTCACAATGCGCTCCTCGGGCGCGCAACAGGCCAACAGTGCCTTGAGCAGTGTCGTCTTGCCCACGCCGGTGCCGCCGGTGATGAGCACATTCGCACGGCCCTGCACCAACAGCCGCAGCAGCGGCACCCACGGCGCAGGGCACATGCCCAGCCGCGCCAGCACATCCAGGTCGGGCGCCACGCGGTCGGGGAAGCGAATCGAGACCGACGCGCCATGCGGCACAATCGGCGCGACGACCGCGTGCACGCGCGTGCCGTCCGGGGCGCTCGCGTCGGCAATCGGCTGGGATTCGTCGAGCCGGCAGCCCAGTTGGGCGCACAGGCGCACGGCGAAATCACGCAGCACATGCGGGTCGTGCAGCGGAATCGCGGTGTGTGCAAGCTGCATGCCACGCCCGCAGTCTATCCACACTGCGCCGTCGCACGTCACCACCACATCGGTCACAGTGCCGTCGCGCGCGAACCGCTCGAGCGGGCCGAGCTGCAACGCCGGCGCGGTTCGCTGCGCGAGTGTTGGCGCGGACCGATACGTGCCCGGCCGCACAGCTGCTTGCATGGATTCCTGTGCTTCCGCCGGCACCATATGCCAGCCATGCTCGGGTGTCATCGCGCCCATGCGCTGTACCGCCGCGCGCCCTGACGCCGTGCGCGCCACTGCCGTATGCCCCATCGTCATCATCCACCTTTCGCACGCCTCAGTCACGCCGGCCGTCGAGTGCGCAGGCATGCTCCGCGATCGACGTCAGCTCATCGATGACCGGGCGGTTCCTGCGCGGCACTGCGCGCACGCCGAGCCCTTCCAGCACGTCGCCGCACAAATGCCCATCCGCGCGCAGCGTGCCGATCACGTCGCGCCCCAGATATGACGTGGCTTCGTCGGACGTCACCATGCCGCGCTCGCGCACCGTGCTGCGCGGCTCGACGCCCACGACCGCCACGATCTGCCCCGGCACCGCCGCCATCGGGCGCACTTCCTGCCCAATGCCGGGCGGGGTGTTGCGCTGCTCCACACTGTCCAGACCGACCTGTTCGAGCCACTCGATGTGCATCTGCGCGCGGGCGAGCCCCAGCACCGAAAGTTCGACGAACACGATGTGCGAGGCCTCCACAAGCGTGGCGACCTGTTCGATCATCTCGCCGCGGCCGGCGTCCACGACAACCGCATCGTCTTCCTGCGCGAGCGCCTGCACCGCCGCCTGCACTTCCCACCAGTCCGGTGCCTCACCCTGCCACGGATTGTGCGAAAGAACGGCCACGCCCTTCCACTTCGGCAGTTTGCGCTGCAATGCGGGGCCGTTGAGCTGGCCGAGCGGCGCGTGCACGTCGTGCCACCGCACCCCGCGTTCATGCTCCAGCCCGAGCACCACGTCGAGCCCACCGCCCGCCACGCGCAGGTCGGCGTCGACGAGCGCAGTGGACGCATGGCGCTTGGCGAGCTGCTGCGCCAATATCGCCGCCGTGAGCGTGGTGCCGATGCCGCCGCTCGCGGATGAGCATGTGATGACGTTGCGTCCGGCAACCGTCACGCACTCGCGCTCCGGCGCCGGATCGACGAGCGCCTCATGTGCCGGCGCGACCGGCGCCCAGCGCACGCCCGCACCCGAGCGGGATGCGGCACGCGCGGGCTCCTGTTGGTGCGGCACGTAGAACCGCTGCGGTTCGAGCGTCGTGCGGCGACTGCCGGGCGATTGCGAGGCATCGCGCTGTGCGAACGGTGTCTGGATATTGCCTAGGGGCATTACTGCTGTATTCATGGTTCGATTGAACGGCATGCGCACAGTGCTGGCCAAACTGTGCGGGCCTATGTGGTCGGACGGTCGACTATCCACACTTATCCACATTGTCAGTTGATCTGACGGTCCCGCAATGCCCACCTGCGGCACCAACTGCGCCCCTTGCATTGCTACGGGTAGTGCTTCTTTCGCTACGGGCAGTGCCCTTCCAAACCGCTCTTCCCTACAAACCCCCATTTTCCAACGTTTGTAGTTGGGAATCAGTCACGGAAGCACTACCCGTAGCAAAGAAGGCGCTCTTCTGCGCGAACGCAGTGGTATAAGCACGTCGGATTCGCCGCGTATGGCAGTGGAATGGTCATGGGTGTCGATGGTCAGATACCAACAGCCATATAGGTCACAATCGGCGACAGTTGATGTCTAGCCTCTAGACGCCAACAGCCATGCAGGCCATGATCGGCGACCGTTGGTGTCTAGGTTCCAGACACCAACGGTCGCCCACAGCAACTCAGACAGCAGTTCGCGGCGGAGCATAGACATCAACAGCCGCGCAAGGCGACGCCGGCACAGACACCTATTGACTGCCGTATTTCATTCGCATTATTTTACGGCTCATGCACAAAAAAGGGAAGGCCCACGCTATTGTGGGCCTTCCCTACAAGTCCAACTGCACAGAATCTCTGCACAACCTCATCGTTGCAACGGTAAGTCTTTCCAATACCCGCTCAACGTAATAATCTTGCTGATCATATACTTTTTGTGGGTCTGCTATTCAGTTGTTCTTGTACTTGTAATTATGCTCGCTATTTGCCATTCCGCAACTTGATTCAGCCAATGTTCACTAATTCTTCATTTTGTTCACTCAACTACCTAACCGCACATCGCAATGTGCCATTTTGCATGCAGAACCTACCCAAAATGTTCATTCAAACATGTTATGCGGCACCACACGGCGTGTCGTACATCCCGCTCCCCAACACCCGCCGCGCCACCCAAAATGATCCGCCACGACACCCAGCCGAGCAACCCAGACAAACGTCATGACCCTGATCCCAGAGCACGACAATCCTCGGCACGGAGCAAAGAATCGTCGCGATTGCCCGCCACCTGCGCGATATTCGTCTATAGAACCCACAGGAACGTCACCGCCAACACCACCCACACCCCATACAACACCGCGGAACTTGAATAAATAGCAAAGTTTTCGCCGTTTTCAGTGTTTTTTCGGATTCGACCCCCTAAAGTAGTGACCATGGCACAGATTTTTGACGCACCTTCAAAGGCGATTCTGCGCAGCCAGATCGCCGAACATATCGCAGAGACGGACAAGAGCGACAAACGCGAGACGCTCAACGGTGAACAGCCGCTGCCGCCCGACCGCTTCTTCGACCGTGAGCTGAGCTGGCTCAAGTTCAACAAGCGCGTGCTCGAACTGGCGCAGGACGAAGACATCCCGATCATCGAGCGCGCCACGTTCGCCGCGATCTTCGCGAGCAACCTCGACGAGTTCTTCATGGTCCGCGTGGCCGGTCTCAAGCGCCGCATCGACACCGGCATCGCCGTCACGAGCCCGTCGGGCCTGAGCCCGCGCCAGCAGATGCGCGCGATCAGCGAGCAGGCCCACCGCCTGCAGGACGAGCACGCGCACTACGTGGTGGACCACATCCTGCCCGATCTGGCGAAGGAGAACATCAAGCTGCTGGGCTGGGACAAGCTGACGATCGCCGAGCAGGAGCGCCTCTCGAAGTACTTCCGCCAGCAGGTGTTCCCCGTGCTCACCCCGCTCGCCGTGGACCCCGCGCACCCCTTCCCGTACATCTCGGGCAACTCGATCAACCTGGCCGTGCTCGTGGAGAACCCGGCTTCGGGCAAATCGCACTTCGCGCGCGTGAAGATCCCCGACAACATCAACCGACTCGTGCCGGTTGACGACATGACCGAAGACGAGGCCGACGAGGTGCGCTACGGCTTCATCACGATGGAGAACCTGATCATCGCGCATCTGGAATCACTGTTCCCGGGCATGATCATCAAGGAGGCGCGCTCGTTCCGCGTGACGCGCAACGAGGACATCGAGGTCGAGGAGGACGACGCCGAGAACCTGCTCAACGCGATTGAAAAGGAGCTGCTGCGCCGCCGCTTCGGGCCGCCGATCCGCCTGGAGATTTCCGACGAGACCTCGCCGTTCCTCTCGCAGCTGCTCGCCGACCAGATGGGCGTGACGCCGGAGGAGGTCTACCGCCTGCCCGCCCCGCTCGACGCGACGGTGCTGTTCGAGCTCGGCGGCATCGACCGGCCGGACCTCAAGTTCCGCCCGTTCGTGCCGACGACGAACCGCCAGATCGCACAGGTCGAGTCGAGCCGTGCGCAGGACATCTTCGCGGCGATCCGCGAGCGCGACATCCTGCTGCACCACCCGTACGACTCGTTCTCCACTTCGGTGCAGGCGTTCCTCGCGCAGGCAGCGGCCGACCCGAAGGTGCTCGCGATCAAGCAGACGCTCTACCGCACGTCGAGCAACTCGCCGATCATCGACGCGCTCATCGACGCCGCGCACGCCGGCAAGCAGGTGCTCGCGCTCGTCGAGCTCAAGGCGCGCTTCGACGAAGACGCGAACATCGCATGGGCGCGCAAGCTCGAGCGCGCGGGCGTGCACGTCGTCTACGGCATCGTCGGACTGAAGACGCACTGCAAGCTCTCGCTCGTGGTGCGCCAGGAGGCGGACGGCCTCAAGCGCTACTGCCATGTGGGCACTGGCAACTACAACCCGAAGACCGCGCGCCAGTACACCGACCTTGGCCTGCTCACGTGCGACCCTGTGGTGGGCCAGGACATGACGCGCCTGTTCAATCAGCTGAGCGGCTACGCGCCGAAGTCGAGTTTCCACCGTCTGCTCGTCGCGCCACGCACGGTCCGCTCCGGGCTGATCCAGCGCATCCGCCGCGAGGAGGACGCCGCGCGCGCCGGCAAAGAGGCGTGGATCAAGATCAAGGTGAACTCGATTGTCGACGAGAAGACAATTGACGCCCTGTACCGCGCGAGCCAGGCCGGCGTGAAGATCGACATCGTGGAGCGCGGCATCTGCTCGCTCAAACCGGGCGTGCCGGGCCTGTCCGAGAACATCCGCGTGCGCTCGATCCTGGGCCGGTTCCTTGAGCACAGCCGCATCTACGCGTTCGCGAATTCCGACGGCCCGCAGATCGGCGAGGGCCCGATCGCCGGCCCGGAGGTGTGGATCGGCTCCGCCGACCTGATGCACCGCAACCTCGACCGCCGCGTGGAGGCGCTTGTGCGCATCACCGCGCCTGAGCAGATCGACGAACTGATCAAGTACATCGACCTGCAGATGGCCGACACCACGTCGTCGTGGCACATGGAGCCCGACGGCACGTATGTGCGCCACTCGAAGGACGAGGAGGGCCGCCCACTCGTGGACAGCCAAGAGTACCTGATCCGCAAGCACCAGCGCAGGCCCAATCCGCACCGCTGACCCCAGCTGAATCCCGGCACCTCGCCGAGGCCGTCCGCACGCATGCGGGCGGCCTCTCACGCATTCCCCGCACAACCTCCTACAATGGGGAACCATGAGCAAACGCAGAATCGTCGAAGCGGCAGGTGGCATCCTATATCGCACGCGCGAAGGCGCGCCGGATGGCGACATCGAAGTGTGCGTGGTGCACCGGCCCAAATACGACGATTGGAGCTGGCCGAAAGGCAAACTGGAACTCAACGAGTCCCGCCGCCATGCGGCCGTGCGTGAAATCGGCGAGGAGACCGGCTGCCATGTGGCGCTCGGCCCGTTCCTGGGCGAGGTCGAATACCCGCTCGCCGACGAAGGCCGCAAAAAGCGCCACGCCAGCGCGCAGGCCAACCGCAACGGCAGCGCCGACATGCAGATCAAACATGTGGCCTATTGGATGGCCACGGTGATCAGCGACACGCGGGCGCGCCGCATGGCCACCGCGTTCGGCCCCGTGCACCGCGCCGACGCCGGCGAGATCAGCGACGTGCGCTGGCTCACAATCGCCGAGGCGCGCAAGCGGCTCACCCATTCCACCGACAAAGACGTGCTCGCGTGGTTCGTCGACCGCCTGCAGGAGGACGCGCACCACGCGCGCACGGTCCTGCTCGTGCGGCACGCCAAGGCGGAGCCGCGCAAACTGTGGAAAGGCACCGACCCCGCGCGCCCCATCACACCGAAAGGCGCGGCGGCCGCCTATGCGCTCGACCGCGAACTCGCCTGCTACGCGCCCGAACGGCTCACCACATCCCCGTGGATTCGCTGCCAGCAAACCATGCAGATGCTCGCATGGCAGACTGGATTACCCGTGGAGCTGATCCCCGAGCTGACCGAAGACGCGTTCGCCGCCGACCCAGCCGCCGCGTGGTCCGCGTTCCGCGCGCAGATCGGCGAGGCGCTCACCAGTGGCGCCACGACCGCGATCTGCATGCACCGCCCCGTCATCGGCGGCATCTTCGAGCAACTGCGCCCGCTGTGCTCGTGCAAATCCCTGACCAAACGACTCATCGCGAAGTCCCCGTACATGCCCACCGGCAATGCGCTCGCCCTGTTCGTCACCGGCAGCCCGGAGGACCCGCACATCATCGATATTCAGAAAGTGGCACCGATTGTCTACTAACGCCCCGCACTTCGGCAATGGCTCCGTGATCGCGAGCCGTGCCGCGTTCACCCACACCGGCTCGCCCCGCCCTGCACGCCCAGGCCAGCTCGACCAAGGGCTCGCCGAGAACATCGCCGGCGGCGTCGACCCCGAGCAGCTGAGCGAAGTGAGTCACGCGACCGCCTGGGCCCTCCTCAGCCATGTGCACAAGACCGACGACCCGGCCGTCGTGGCGCGCACACTGACCCTCGTGGACCATGAGGGTGTGGACGTGATCGCGGAACTGTGGAGCCACGCGGAACCCGACTCACTGCCGGGCGTGCTATGGCGCCTGTATCTGCTGCGCACATGGATGCGCCGCCAGCGTGATGCGATCGCGCGCCTGTGGCGTCTCGGCGAGCCGATCGCCACGTCGGCGTCCGCGATCGCCGGAGTGGACGCGGCGCCGACGGAAGAGGACATTGCGCGCACGGCGGATTCCATCCTCGCCGGCGCGTTCCGCGGCGATTTCGCCGTCGCGCTCGAGCGCGCCTCGACGTTCGTGGATGTGGTCGTACTCGGACTGCGCGTCGAGGCGAAACGCATGACCGCGCGCGCCTTGGCGATGGCCGACACCGACTCCCCCGTTGTCGGCACGACCGATGAGATCCACACCCTGCGCGCACAAGCGGCGCGCCTGCTGCACACCGCGGCGAACCTGCAGACCACCGCGCGGGACCTGCGGGCCGGCGCGCACCTGTGGCGCCGCGGCCAGCTCGAATAGCGGCGCGCGCTACACCGACATGGTGGTCACACCCGCGCAAATCATGTACAATATAAGACGCGTCGGGCCGTGCATAGCCCCGGGCTCCATTTTTTGCCGCTGCGAGCGGCCTTTGCGCCGACATGGCGCTTTCGCGGTCCGACGTTCTCTTTTCCCTCAGCCGCGCGTCAGTGTGCAGGCACGGGCACGTTCGGCAGTTCCTCATCGATGAACTTCATGTACGGCTTGGCCACCACCTCATTGCGGTGCGCGCTGTACCATGCGTATGACTCGCGCAGCCCCTCGGCGAGCGGAGTCGTCTCCGGCATGAGTTCGCGTTGCGCGCGCACATCGAGCTCATACTGGTAATCGCGGAAGGGGAAGAAACTGCACTGGGGCACGTTGTGCACTTCCACGCATTCGAGCGGCTTGCCCGCGGCGCGGTAGCACAGCTCGACCCATTCGCGCACACTGACCGATTCCGGATTGCCCACATTGAACACATGCTGCTGCGGCCGCTGCCCGATGATCACGTTGATGAACCGGCACAGGTCGCGCACATGGAAGAACTGCAGGCGCATCTCGCCGTCGCCCGGAAGATGGAACGTGCGCGAGGCGTCGGCGCAGTCGAAGACGAAGGCCTCGCGGTACACGTTGTTCATCGGTCCGTACAAGTACGGCGGCCGGATGATGTACGCGTTCGGAATCTGTTGGAGCACGGCGCGTTCGGCGGCGATCTTGCCTTCGCTGTACGGGCCCCACACCTCATGTTTCGTATTGAGCCCAAGCCGGCCGTTCTCGACGAATGGCTGCAGGTTAGTGGTTGGGTACACCGCGCTGGAACTGATCATCACATAGGTCTTGAAAGTGGCTGATTTCAAGGCGCGCGCCAAATCGTCCACATCCTGCGCGTTGTAGGCGGTTACGTCGATCACCGCGTCGAAATGCTGGCCGTCCAGCACATTCCCCAGTGCGTGCCGGTCGGCTTCGATGACCGTGACGCCCTCCAGCCGCTCCTTGGTATTGCGGTTGAGGACCACAACGTCCGCGCCAAGACCCGCGAAATACCGCGCGATGTACTTGCTCACGAAGACGGTTCCCCCTGTCACCAGAATCCTACGTGCCACTTCGCCTCCCCTTGTTCTCCTGTGGATTCAGACCACAGCAGAACGTACCAGATGGATGCGGGACATGGAGTCAGGGCGCCCACGATGTGGGATTGAGCAGGCCCCCATGTCATGTGATCAGATTCGCCGTTTTCGTCGCCGTTTTCGCCGTTATGGTCATTAATCGAGATAAAAAGTGACGAAAACGGCGAAAACGGCGACGAAAACGGCGAATCCAGAGAGGTAACGACACCTATCGCCACGACAGCAGGCGGCAAGACGGCAATCTTCAACCATCTCCAAACCACAATCATCCTGCATCGCATAACAAAGAGGCCCTGCATGTAGAGCATGCAGGGCCTGAAACGCCTATGCGTGACGATCACTTCTTGGCGGTGACTCTCATCACGAAGAACGAGACAACAGCGACCACGATGACCGCGCCGATGAGCGATGGGAAGATGGCCATGCCGCCGAGTTGCGGGCCCCAGCTGCCGAAGAGCGCCTGGCCCAGCGCCGAACCAGCAAGGCCTGCGATGATGTTGGCGATCCAACCCATCGATCCGCTGCGGTTCGTGATGGCTCCAGCGATGGCTCCAATGATTGCTCCAACGATAAGCGTCCAAATCCAATACATGATGTTTCCTTACGTCTTGGTTTTCAAAGTTCGGGAAGAAACCTTGAACTATCCTTCACTGTACGGGACCGCGCCATGATTTCCTTGAAATCACGAGGTTTTACGCTACTACGGCAAAATCAGGCAACGCACAGGCCGGCCAGCTATACTTCCGCATGTGCGCCGGCCGCGTAAGTGGCCCGGCCCGTCATTCACCCGTGCGCCCCTCGCATTCGGACAAAAACGCAACGCCGGTGCAAGGCGTATGCCCCACACCGGCGTATGACGGTAACCAACCCCGTGACGTCACTTGCTTGAACGCATGAGGAAGAACGAAACGACGGCAACGACAATGATCGCGCCGATGAGCGACGGGATGATTGCCATGCCTGCGAGCTGCGGACCCCAATGTCCCAGCAGGGCCTCACCGATCGCCGAGCCAACCAAGCCGGCGATGATGTTGCTAATCCAGCCCATCGCTCCACTACGACGGGTGATGGCACCAGCGATTGCACCAATAATGGCTCCTACAATCAATACCCATATCCAATGCATAATAGTACTCCTTTCCTAACGCGAAGAATGTGAATAAGTATAAATATACCAAGCCGATAATGGTGAGTATTGCTTTTTAGCTGATGGCAAGCACCGATATCTCATAGCTGAAAAGGCATGCGCGTTGACACGATTGTGCTACCCGCATGAACATCGGCGCATCGCCCGGTGTGCGTCCATCGCTGAATCAGACGCGCGCGCCATGCGCAGGCTATGCTAGGAGGTATGGAACTCCAAGTACTCAATCATCCGCTGGTCGAGCACAAGCTCACCGTGCTGCGAGACAAGAACACCCCTTCATCCACCTTCCGCGAACTCGTCTCCGAGCTCGTCATGCTCGAAGCCTACGAAGCCACCCGCAACCTTGAGGTCGTGGACAAGCCGATCGAGACGCCTGTGGCGCCGATGGTGGGCAAGACGATCGCCAAGCCGCGCCCGATCATCGTGCCGGTGCTGCGTGCCGGCTTGGGTATGCTCGACGGCATGACGCGCATGATGCCGAGCGCCGAGGTCGGATTCCTGGGCATGAAGCGCGACGAAGAGCATCCCACCCAGCAGATCACCTACGCGAACCGCTTGCCGGACGACCTTTCGGGCCGCCAATGCTTCCTGATCGACCCGATGCTCGCCACCGGCGGCACGCTCGTGGCCGCCACCCACTATCTGGCGGAAAAGGGCGCCAAAGACGTGACCGCCATCTGCATCATCGCCGCACCGGAGGGCATCAAGTTCGTCGAAGAAAACATCGACCCGAGCATCTCGTTCCGCGTTGTCGTCTGCGGTGTGGATGAAGGCCTCAACAGCAAGAGCTACATCGTGCCCGGTCTGGGCGACGCCGGCGACCGCCTGTACGGCGTCATCGACTGACACAACCTACGCACAGACGGGCTTTTCGCTGTTTGTGCCACTGTTTTCGCCGTTTTCGTCATAAATCCAACCAAAAAATGACGAAAACAGCGAAACCAGCGACATAAACAGCGAAACCCCCAATGCAAGAGCGGGCCGCGGTATTCACCACCGCGGCCCGCCCGTATTATGCGCGTATCAGCTCATAGCTGCATGTTCGGCGCGGGCAGTTCGCCCGGCACGAACGCTTCGAAGATGTAGCGGTCGAAGTACGGCATGCTCTGGCTCAGTTCGGCCGAGCTGCGCACGGTCCACGCCACGGCGAGCGCTCCCATCTTGCGCGCGAAAGCGAGCAGCTTGCTGCTGCCGTTGCGGTAGTCGTACGCCACAAAATCAGGGCGCGACATCCAGTTGAACGCGAGCTTGCCGGCGGCCCATGTTACGGCGTCGGCGCCGCCGAAGCGCACATCTTCGGCGAGCTGACCGCGGCACACATCCGGATGGTTGGACTTGTACCAGTTCATGGCGGCGGGGCTGAACGACTCCACCACATACAGGCCGCGGTACGCCTCGAGCAGATCCGCCGCGCGCGTCATGAATTCCTCGTCGCGGGCGTCCCACGAACGCGGGTTTTCGAATTTGAATTCGACGATGATCGGCACGCGGCCGTCCACCACGCGCAGCACGTCGCTGAGCAGCGGCACATGCTGGTAGTAGCCCTTCGGCGCGGTGGCCGGTGTGGCGACGGCGGACGGGTCGTCGGCGCTCGCCCCCGGCAGCAGCGGCGACTCATAGGCGCCCGGCGCTGCCGTGGGGAACAGCGGGATGCGCACGAGCTCGTCGTATGTCAGGTCGGCCACGCGGCGCGGGTCTCCCGCAACGCGCAGCAGGTCGGGGTCGTGCAGCACCACGATCTGGTTGTCGAGCGTCATCTGCACGTCGAGTTCGATGCCGTAGCCGGCGGTCGCGGCCGCGGCGAATGCGGCGAGCGAATTCTCAGGCGCGATCGGGCCCGGCTCATTCGGTGTGCCGTAACCCGCCTGCATCGCCATGCGGCGTGCGAGTGCGATGTATTCGCCGCTCTCCCCCGCGTACTGCTGGCTCAGGCCGGAGCCCGCGTCGTGCAAGCCGCGGTGCGCGTAGGGGATCTGCGGCAGCGTGGGCACATAGTTCTTGCGCTTGTTGCCGAACGTGCGCGGCGCCATCGCCCACAATCCGGCACCTGCGGCGAGCGCTCCGCCAATCAGGATTTTCTGTACGGTCTTGGCCATGTTTCCTCCTTGGGAGTTCCACTACCCGAGCCTACTGCACGCCGGTGCCGTTGCTGTCAGCGAACGCGCGTCATTTGCGGGCGCGCCGTTTGGCCTGCCGTTTCTTCGAGTAGATGTCGAAGACGATCCATACGGACAGCACGAACGCCGCCAAGTACCCCAGGAACCCCACGGCCGGGATGCCGAAGATGATCGGCTTCATGCCGGCGTAGTACACGATCGACGATCCGATGAACAGGCCGACGACGATGAGCGCCATCGTCAGTCGGTTGACCATGTCGGAAAGCTGGCGCATCGGCTCTTCGGATGAGACGAGCTCGAGGTTCATGCGCAGTTCGCCGCGCGTGAGCATGTGGAGCGCGGTGTTGGCCTCGCTCATCGATTTGAGCGCGCCGTGCAGCGCCTCGTGCCCCTCCACGGCGAGCGTCTTGAGTTCGTCGGTCACCGATTCCATGTTCGTCTTCGACGCCGCGATGTGCTTCGAGATGATCTGGATCATATTGACGTTGGGGATGAACTTGTCAAGCAGGCCTTCGAGCGTCACGAGCGCACGGCCCACCGTGGTCACCGAGCTCGGAATCTCGATACCGTGCCGGCGCGCCATCTGCGTCAACTGCGCCAAAAACGCGGCCAAGTCGAGGTCGGCCAGATCCACGGTGCCGAATTCCTCGACGATCCCGTCCAGGTCGGCGAGCAGCGAGGGGTAGTCCGTGTGGTTGATCTCGGTGCCGGCGAAGCGCAGCAGCGCGTCGGCGAGCCCCGCCGAATCCTGCTTGGCCACCGCGAACAACATCTGTTTGAGCGCCGCGCGCGTCGATGCGTTGAGCCGCCCGGTCATGCCGAGGTCGAGCAGCACGATCGTGCCGCCGCGGATCTCGATGTTGCCCGGGTGCGGGTCGGCGTGGAAGAAGCCGGCGTCGAGGATCTGCGAAGCGTAGTTGTCGACGAGCTTCGTGCCGATCTCCTTGAGCGAATAACCGTCGTCGAGCAGTTCGCGCGTGTGCGCGATCGGAATGCCCTCGATGTATTCCATGACGACCACATGCTCGGTGCACAGGTCCACATACGGCGTGGGACAGTCCATGTAGGCATAGTGCTCGCAGAAGCGCTTGAATTCACACAGGTTGCGCGCTTCGTTGAGGAAGTTCGTCTCCTCGTCGAAGGTCTCCCACAGTTCCTCCACGACGCCCTGGAAGTCCACCACCTGCGCGTTGTGCATGATCTTGGTGGCGCCGCGCGCGAGCGAACGCATGATCGACACGTCCTCGGCCATCGTCTCGCGCACACCCGGCCGCTGCACCTTGACGGCCACGTCCTCGCCCGTGAGCAGCGTGGCGCGGTGCACTTGCGCAAGTGAGGCGGAACCAAGCGGCGTGGGGTCGATCTTCGCGAAGATCTCGTCCACCGGCCGCCGGTATTCGTTTTCGAGCGTCTCGAGCACGATCGAATACGGCATGGGGTCGGCGTCGGCGCGCAGCTTCGCGAGCTCATCGCAGAACGATTGCGGCAGGATCTCGGACCGCATCGAAAGGATCTGCCCGACCTTGACGAACGTGGGGCCGAGCGCTTCGAACATGAGGCGCATCTTGACCGGCGTGAGCCCCTTGAGGGCGTCGAACTGCACGGCGATCTTGCCGATCTGGTGCAGGCGTTTGATTTTGCTGCGCCGCGTGAGGTGGTATTCGCTCGAGAACGACTTCTTGCGCGCGCCGAACAGGCCGATTGTCTCATCTTCGGTGTGCCGGTTGAACGGCACGTCCTCGGGCATCGGCTGGCGGCGCGCCGGACCGCTGTGCTGCTGCGCGCCCTGCCGCTCGTCGTCTTCCAACTGCAGGATCCGCTCCGCCTCGTGGGCCTCGGCCTGCGCGCGCAGCCGGGCGTCGCGCTCCCCGGCCGCACCGGGCGCATCGGCCGCCGCCTCCTGATCCTGCAACGCGTCGTCGAGCGCGATGATCCGCGTGGCCTCACGGTCTTCACGCACGCGGCGTTCACGCGCCTCGCGCGCGGCCTGCTCATCCGCGCTGCGGCGCGCACGCGCGGCCTTCCGCTCGTCACGGCGCAGTTCGCGCACCTCGCTGCGGTCATCTGGATTGTGTTCGTTCATAGGCAAACCAAAACGCCGCCCGGGGCATACCGGCTCGGGCGGCGCGTGTCATCGGGAGCTTGTGCACGTCATCGCACGCTCATCGGGATTGGCTACGGCGCGGGCCACGCAGGGCGCCGCGCCGGGGCGGCTCACTTCGCGGAGCCGGCGTTCGCAGGGTCGGACGGGGTGCTGTCAGCGTCATCGTCGGAATCGACGACGGACTTGACGGTCTGCTGCACCTGGTCCTTGATGCCGGCGGCGGCGTCACGCACGGTCTGCGTGGCTTCCTGCGCCTGCTCCTTGAGGCTTGCCGACTTTTCGTTGGCCTTGTGCGCGAGCTCGCTGTTGAGCTTCTTGCCCTGCTCGACGGTCAGCTCGCCGCGGGCCACCAGATTGTTGACGATCTCCTGGCCCTTCTCCGCGGTGGCGGCGAGCGCGCCGACGCCCGCGAGGAAGATCTTGCGCAGGCCTTCGCCGAAGTCAGGCATGTTGGTGTTGTTGGAAGTGTTGTTGTCGGTCATGATACCTCCCGGGTTCAAACGACTGTCATTGCCCACTCTACACGCTTGAGGCCGGCCTGCCGCGCGCCGCGGCGGCGTTTCAGCGTGGGCGTACCTCGGCCACGGCTCGGGCATGTTCGGCGAGTGCGTCCAAGCGCGCGAGCTCGTCGCGCATGTCTGCGCTCTGCTCGGGGGTGAACGTGCCGTAGCGGCGTTCGGCGGCCGCACGGATCAGGAAGTCGCTGATCGCGGGGTTCTTCGGCAACAGCGATCCGTGCATGTAGGTGCCGATCACATGGTTCACCACGGCGCCTTCGGTGTGGTCCTCGCCGTTGTTGCCGCAGCCGTCGGCGTCCACACTCCCCAGCGGCCGTACATGTTCGCGCAGGAACGTCTGCCCCGAGTGATTCTCGTAGCCCACGATCCGGCCGAATTGTTCGCTCGTTTCGGTGAGGTTGCCGATCATGCGCACATCGCGCCCCACCGTGTAGGCGCCGATAATCGAGATGCCTTCGAGCTTCGAGCCGTCCACCGTCTCGAAGTATTCGCCGAACAGCTGGTAGAGGCCGCAGATCATGAGCATCGGCACGCCGTCCTGCGCGAGCGAGCGCAGCAAGTCGGCGCGGCGGAACAGGTCCTCGATGATCTTGCGCTGGCCGTTGTCCTGCCCGCCGCCACCCAGGATGATGTCGGCATGGTCGGGCCACGGGTCATTCTGGTTGATGGCGTGGATGCGCGGCTCATAGCCGTAGAGCGCGAGCCGGCGCTCCACGGTGAGCACGTTGCCCGAATCGCCGTAGATGTTCATGTCTTTGGGGTAGAGCGAGACAATGTCGATTTGCCGTGCCATCACGCACTCCTTTACTTGCCCACGCCGGCGTCCGCCACGTCGGCCATCGTGCCCAGGATCGAACGCACGGCGAGCATCGCCGTGTATGTGCAGTAGATGTGTTTGCGCGTGCCCGGGTCCATGCCCACGAACGCGCGCACCGCCTGCTCGAGGTCGGTGTTGACGCCGCGCGCCGCCACGCCGTCGTATTCAAGCCGCAGCGCCATGTCCCACGCGCGCACGCCCGACACGGCGTCGACGCCGGTGGCGTGCAGGCTCGTGAAGTCGACGTCCCACAGCCAGCTCATGTCGCGGCCGTCGGCGTATTCGTCGTTGATGCAGATCATCGTGTTGCAGCCGGCCGGCGGGAATGAGGCGAGCGCCAGACGGAACCCCATCGGGTTCTTGACGAGCAGCAGCTCGACGGGCGAGCCATGCACGTCGATCACCTCGCCGCGTCCGAACGCCGGCGTGACCTGCGCGAGCGCATCGACGAGCGCATCGGTCGAGGCGCCGGCGAAGCGCTGGGCGCGCATCACGAACCCGTCGCGGCGCTTGGCGGGCAGGCGCGCGGCGCGCTCGCAAATCGCCTGCGGGTTGCGTACGTTAGCCTGCACCGCGCGCACCACGGCGAGCGCGGCCGCCGCGTTGTACAGGTTGTAGACGCCTTCGAGGCGCACCTCGGAGTCGTATTCGGTGCCGTCGATGAGCAGTTGCGCGCGGTGGTCGCCCACGCCGGTGAGCATCACGTCGGCCACGGTGCCCGCAGTCGGTTCGGCGGGCGCGGGCGCCGGTGCGGCGTCACGCTCGAAGGTCGTGGCCATGTCGTCGTCGGTCGGGAAGAACCGGCGCAGGGCCTGCGAAAGGCCGAAGTGCACAGTGCGCGCACTGCTTGGCACGACCTGCGCGAGCGCGGCGATGCGCGGGTCCTCGCGGTTGAGCACCACCGTGCCGGTCGTGGCGGCGGCGACGCGTGACAGCAGGCGCGCAGTGTTGTCGATCTCGCCGAAGCGATCGAGCTGGTCGCGCATCACGTTGAGCAGCAGCGCGTAGTCGGGGCGCACCTGCTCCACGAAATGCACGGCGTAGGCCTCGTCGAGCTCGAGCACGGCGATGTCGGCGTCGAGCGCGCCGCCCGCCGAGACCTCCTGCAACAGCGCGGAGACGACGCCGCGCGTGAAGTTGGAGCCGGTGGGATTCGTGAACACGCGCAATCCCAACGATTCGAGCATCATCGAGACCATGCGCGTGGTGGTCGTCTTGCCGTTGGTGCCCGAGACAAGCACCACACCGAGCGGCAGCTGCGCGAGCGTGCGGCACAGGAAGCCGGGGTCCACGCGTTCCACGACCTTGCCGGGGAACGCGCTGCCCCCATGGTGCGTGATGCGCGAAGCCCAGCGCACGCCTTTGCCGATCGTGGGCGTGGCGAAGGCGTACCAAGGCGCGCGCGGCGCCGGTGTGCCGGTGGGTGCTTGCGTCATGTCAGACCCCCTGTTGCATGTTCTGGGCCATGTCGCTGAAGCGCGAGTACTGGCCCTGGAACCCGAGTTGGAACGTTGCGGTGGGGCCGTTGCGGTGCTTCGCCATGATGATGTCCGCCTCGCCCGGCCTGTCCTCTTTATCATAGACGTCGGGGCGGTGCACCAGGAAGATCACGTCGGCGTCCTGCTCGATCGAGCCGGATTCGCGCAGGTCGGAGATCTGCGGCTTGCGGTCGTTGCGCGTCTCGGAATTGCGGTTGAGCTGGCTCAACGCCACGACCGGCAGTTCGAGCTCTTTCGCGAGCAGCTTGAGCGCGCGCGAGAACTCGGAGACCTCCTGCTGGCGGCTTTCCACCTGCTTGCCCGAGCTCATGAGCTGCAGATAGTCGATCACCACAAGCTTGAGGCCCTGCGTCTGCTTGAGGCGGCGGCACTTGGCGCGGATCTCCATGAGGCTCATGTTCGGCGAATCGTCGATGTACAGCGGGGCGCTCTCGAGCTTGCCATAGAAGTCATTGAGCACGTTCCAGCGGCCGGGGTCGATGTCGTCGGGGTTGCGCATCGCGGCGAGCGGAATGTTCGTCTCCGCGGCGATGATGCGCTGCGCGAGCTCGATGCGGCTCATCTCGAGGCTAAAGATCACGGTGGGCTCGTGGTGCTTGAGCGCGGCCGAACGCGCGAAGTCCACGCCGAGCGTCGATTTGCCCATCGCGGGGCGGCCGGCCACAACCACCATCTGGCCCGGCTGCAGGCCCTTCGTCATCGCGTCGATCTCGCGGAAGCCAGTGGGGATGCCGGCTTCGATCTCGCCTTTCTGGATGCGGTCGATCTGGTCGAGCGCCGTGTTCACGGCGTCGCGCAGCGGCACGTAGTCCTGATGCACCTTGCCTTCGCCCATCTCGTAGGCCTCGGCCTGCGCCAGGTTGATCACGTCCTGGGCCTGCGCGCCGCCGGCGTTGTAGCCGAGCTGGGTGATCTTGGTGCCGGTGGCGATCACGCGGCGCAGCAGCGCGCGCTGGTGCACGATTTCGGCGTAATACAAGGCGTTCGCGGCCGTCGGCACCTCCGACGCCAGGTCGTGCAGATAGTTCACGCCGCCAATCTTCTGCAGGTCGCCGTGTTCGTCGAGCTTCGTGGCCACCGTCACGCTGTCCACGGGGTCGCCGGCGCTGAACATGGCCAGGATCGTCTCGTAGATCGTCTGGTGGTTCGGTTGGTAGAAGTCCTCGGGGTCGAGGGCCTGCGAGATCTCGCCGATCGCGTCTTTGCTGACGAGCATGCCACCCAACGCGGCACGCTCGGCGTCATCATCGTGCGGGGGCACGCGGTCGAACAGCGATGCGTCATTCATGTCGGTTTTCTGGAATCCTTCAGCCATAGCTCACGAGTATATCCACCGTCCGGCAGCACCGACACCCCCTGCGCGCAACCTGTTTCCCCCGTAGCGAGACCCGCCATCCACCGGCGTGGCGCGCCTACAATCGGAAGCCAGATCGGTGGGAGGCCGCATTGGCAAGTATCGAAGACATCAGAACCAGCATCATCAACGACCCGCGCAACGCGCGCTTCACCGCCGAAGGGTGGAAGCCGGTGTTCTCCGCGCCATCCACCGCCGTGATCACGATCGTCGGCCAGACGCCGAGCGCGGACGCGCAGCGCAGCGGGCTATGCTGGGACGACCGCAGCGGCGACCGCCTGCGCGAGTGGCTCGGCGTGGACCGCGAGACGTTCTACCATTCCGGCCTGTTCGCGCTCGTGCCGATGGATTTCTACTTCCTCGGCGACGGAGAGGACGGCCATGGAGACACACCGCGCCCGTGGGTCGCGCCACAATGGCACCCGCAGATCAACGCGGACCTGCCGCATGTGCAGCTGACGATCCTGGCGGGCGAAGACGCGCAGCGCTACTACCTGCATGAGAACACCGAAGCGCGCGAAACGCAGACCGTGGAGCACTTCGAACAATACCTGCCCAAGTTCTTCCTCATCGTGCACCCCTCGGGCCGCACCAACATCTGGCGCACGGAGCACCCGTGGTTCGACGAGCGCGTGATCCCCGCACTGCGCACACGCGTGCATGGAATCATCGACGCGCGGCAGTGACGTGCCCTGCCCCCTACATGGAAAAGGTGACCGATGGAAACGATTGAGCGCATCACACAGGGAGATCATGGCCGACCCGGCCAACCGCAGCTACACCGAGCGGGGCATTCCACCGCTGTTCAGTGCGCCCACGACCGCGCGCATCAACATCGTGGGGCAAGCGCCGGGCGTGCGCGCGCAGGAGACGCGGCTGTTCTGGAACGACCCAAGCGGCGACCGCCTGCGCGCATGGATGGGCGTGGACCGCGACACGTTCTACCATTCGGGCATGTTCGCGATCCTGCCGATGGATTTCTATTTTCCGGGCAAAGGCAAATCAGGCGACCTGGCGCCGCGGCGCGGATTCGCCGAGAAGTGGCATCCGCGCATCCTGGCCGACCTGCCCGATATCCAGCTCACGATCCTCGTGGGCCAATACGCGACGCACCACTACCTGCACCTCAAGTCGTCGGTCAAGCTCACGAGCATCGTCGAGGATTACCGCAGCTACCTGCCCGAGTTCTTCCCGATTGTGCACCCTTCGCCACGCAACGGCATTTGGCTCGGTGCGCACCCGTGGTTCGAACGCGATGTGGTGCCCGCGTTGCAGCAGCGCGTGCATGAGATTCTCAAGTGACCTGCTCCACTGCATTTTTGCGGTGGGCAGAAAACCATAGGATGCCACCCTGTGGATGAGATTATCCACAAAATCGTGAGTTATCCACATTCTGGGGATAACCATGTGGATTGTCGCTGATTTTATCCACATTCGGTGGATAAGTCTGTGGATGGCGTGGGGATACAGACCCATGGCCGCCGCTCCCCACTGTCCCGATTTGCCATATAGGCAACTCTCTGCTACACCTACCACTCACATGTGGTATTGCGCCACCGAGGCCATCGTCGTCACCAATTGGGCGCGCCACCGGCTCCACCCCACCTTGCCCGAGATCTGCTCTTCGGCGGTGGCTCCCAACGAACACATGTCGGCACGCGTCAGGTCGAACAGCATGTCGAGCAGCGCCGGGTCGTGCTCCACGCGCCGCGCAAGCTCACCGCCCGCCTCGGGGTCGTTCGGGTTGCGCGAACTTGCGAATTCCGAAAGTGTCAGATGTTCGCGCACGAGCAATGTAGCCCAGTGCACAATCCGCGGGTCGAAACCCATGCGCGTGAGCACCGCGCGCGCATGGCGCGCCCCTTCACGCGCGTGGTCGGTGACGCCCGGCCGTTTGCCGATGTCGTGCAGGATCCCCGCGAGCAACAGCGCCGTATACTGGTCGCTCGTGTAGTGCTCCGCGGTGCGCGGCGCCACGCCGGCCGCCAGAAAATCGGGGCGCGTGTAGGTGAGCTGCGCCGTCACCTCGAGCATGTGCCGGTCGATGGTGAAGCGGTGTGCGGCGGAGGCGCTCGGCCGGTTGCGGATCGCCTCCCATTCGGGCATCCAGCGGCTGGGGAGCCCCACCACATCGAGCTCCTCCCATGTGCGCGTCAATTGTGCGCCGGTGGCGAGCAGACGCACGAACAGCGCGCGCGTCTCGTCCGTCCACTCCGTGTAGCTGATTGGCGCGCGCCGCAGATTGAGCAATGTGGACGTGTTGATTGAAAGGCCGTGTTCGGCCGCCGCGACCGCCGCGCGCAGCGGCAGTGCGCCGTCGGCCTGCACGTCGGCGCCCGGCGCCAGCACCACCTCGTGCTCGTGTTCGGCCACGCCGGCCGCGAGCACGTCGAAGGTCGGCGCCTCACGTTTGCCGCCGGCACGCGGATGGCGGATCTGGAAGAACGAGAAGCGCGGCTTGTCGTGCACAAGCGTGCGTTCGGCGCGCGCCGCCGTGGCGTCGAGCGAGAACGCGATCGTACGCCCGAGCCGCGCGAGCAATGTCTGCAGATCGTCGATCGACTTCGCCTCGCGCGCACCACTCGGCAGTGTGGGGTCCGCAAGCCCGAGCATCGCGGCGACCGGCGCCTGATAGGGCGCGAGCAGCAGGTTTGTGTCTTTGCCGGCGGCCATATGGATGCAGTCACGCACGTCGAGCAGCCGCTCCACACTGGCGTCATACCGGCCGTGAGGGCGGTCCGCGAGCCACGACGCGGCGAGCGCGCCCAACAACACGGTGTCACGCAGGCCGCCGCGTGACTCCTTGATGTCGGGCTGGTTCACATACGGCATCTGCCCGAACCGCTTCAGCCGCACGTGCGCGGAGTCGAGCAGTTCCGGCAGCCGTTTGCGCGCGGCCTTGCGCCAGCGTTCCAAAATGGCGGTGGATGTGCGCGTCACGAGTTCACCGTCGCCCGCGACCGCGCGCACGTCGAGCCAGCCCATCGCCGCCGGCAGGTCGTGGTCGGTCACGGCCTCGCACTCCGCCACGGTGCGTACCGAATAATCCAGGTCGATTCCCGCGTCCCAGATCGGATACCACAGCTTGTTCGCGAGTTCGGCGAGCCGCGTATGGTCCAACGCGCGGCCGTCGCTGATCAGCACGAGGTCAAGGTCGGACGCGGGGCCGATCTGCCCGCGCGCGAGCGAACCGACGGCGGCGAGCGCCACACCGCGGCTCGGCACGTCGAACGGCACGGCCTGCGCGGCTTCGTTCCACAATTGCGCCAGCGCGTCCATCGCGAGCGCGGTGCGCGCGGCGCGCTTGGCGGTGCCGCCGCGCAGTACGCCGTCCGCGTCCGGCGCGCTCAGTTCGAGCATGCGTGTTTTGAGATCGCTGACTGCGCTGGGCATGGGGTTCCTTTCCACAGGGTGCAGGTATGGAAAATCCCCGCGAGCTGGGGGCCACGCGGGGATGGAGTGTGCGCGGACGGGCGGAAAGGGTTCAGAACCGCCCGCCCGCGCATGTCTGGATGGGTCAGATGGCGGCCGAACCGGTTTCGCCGGTGCGCACGCGCGCCACCATGTCGAGCGGTGCGACCCACACCTTGCCGTCGCCGATCGTGCCGGAGCCGGCGGATTTGATGATGACGTCGACGAGTGTTTCCGCATCGGCGTCGTCGCACAGGACCTCCACGCGGATCTTGGGGATCAGGTCCACCGTGTATTCGGCGCCGCGGTAGATCTCGGTGTGGCCACGCTGGCGGCCGTAGCCGTTGGCCTCCGAAACGGTCAGGCCGTGCACGCCGGCGGCCGCGAGGGCCTCCTTGACGTCGTCGAGCTTATGGGGCTGGATGATGGCGGTAATCAGTTTCATTTCACTTCATCTCCCTGATGACGGAGCTGGCGGTGCCAGCGAAATCGTATGCGCGCTCGCCCTGGTCGGCCAAATCGATGCCGCTGACTTCCTGCGCGGTGGTGACGCGCCAGCCGACGGTCTTCTCAAGCGCGAAGGCGATGATGGTGGTGATGACCGCGGAGAACGCGATGGCGATGACCGCGATGATGATCTGCACCACGAGCTGGCGCCAGTCGCCG
This sequence comes from Bifidobacterium pseudolongum subsp. globosum, assembly GCF_000741295.1. Classification (GTDB taxonomy): domain Bacteria; phylum Actinomycetota; class Actinomycetes; order Actinomycetales; family Bifidobacteriaceae; genus Bifidobacterium; species Bifidobacterium globosum. Next base: position 27,155 of record NZ_JGZG01000002.1, read on the forward strand.
CCGCAGAACAGGCCAGTGTCCTGCATGAAGAAGCCGAGGGCCACAGTGCCGATGAGGCCGCCCACGCCGTGCACGCCCACCACGTCGAGCGAATCGTCGTAGCCGAGCTTGTACTTGAGCGAGCAGGCGAGGCACGTGCAGATGCCGGCGATCGCGCCGAGCACGATGGACCACAGCGGGGAGACGACATCGGCGGCCGGGGTGATCGCGACAAGGCCGGCGACGATGCCCGAAGCGGCGCCGATCGCGGTGTAGTGGCCGGTGCGGATCTTCTCGGTGAAGCCCCAGGCGAGCATTGCGGCGCCCGCGGCGAGCGAGGTGGAGACCCAAGCGTAGCCGGCGACGCCGTTCGCGGCGAACGCAGAGCCGGCGTTGAAGCCGAACCAGCCGAACCACAGCAGGAATGCGCCGAGCATGACGAACGGCACGTTGTGCGGGCGCATCGGCTCGGTGCCGAAGCCCTTGCGCTTGCCGATGATCAGGACGATGATCAGTGCGGCGACTGCGGCGTTGATATGGACGACGGTGCCGCCTGCGAAGTCGTGTGCGGCGGCGCCGATCGCCTGCGAGATCGCGCCATCCGCAGAGAGGATGCCGCCGTTCCACACCATGTGGGCCATGGGAGCATAATCGAAGGTGATCCACAGCGCCACGAAGATCATCCACGTGCTGTACTTGACGCGTTCGGCGATCGCGCCGCAGATGAGGGCGACGGTGATCATGGCGAACGCGGCCTGGAACGCCACGTCCACGCTTGCCGGGTAGTTGTTGCTGTTCAAACCGACCGATGTGAACACGCCGTCCTGCGCCACCATCGTGTCGCGCAGCAGGAATCCTGTGGCAGGATCGCCGAACACACCACCGATCGAATTGCCGGCGTATGCGATCGACCATCCCCACAGGCCCCAGATGAGCATCGTGACGGACAGCGCGGCGGCCTCCATCATCAACATGTTGAGCACGGCCTTCGCACGGACCATGCCGCCGTAGAAAAGCGCCACACCTGGCGTCATCAGGAACACAAGACACGCAGAGGTCAAAATCCACGCGGTATTGCCGGAATCAAGCTGTCCCATACGGCCACCTCCCTATTATGTAGTCTTTCTTTCATTTCGCCCCTGCGGGCGACTCTCCAATGATGCAGCCCCCTGCGGGGCTCACATGCGTTATGGAACGCCCCGCGGATTTTGAACAAGTTACGGCGCATTACGAATGTGTAACCTCACGCAGGGGGCTGCGAAGGGCTGCTTGGGTCAGCCGAGGATCCCGTCGACGAACGATTCGGGGTCGAACGGGGCCAGATCGTCGGGGCCCTCGCCCACACCCACGAGCTTGACCGGCACGCCGAGTTCCTTCTGCACGGAAATCACAATGCCGCCCTTCGCGGAACCGTCGAGCTTCGTCAACACCACACCGGTGATGCCGATCGCCTCGGCGAATACCTTGGCCTGCGCCATACCGTTCTGGCCGGTCGTCGCATCGAGCACGAGCAGCACTTCGTCCACGGGCAGGTTCTTTTCGGTCACGCGGCGGATCTTGCCGAGCTCGTCCATCAGGTTCGCCTTGTTCTGCAGGCGGCCCGCGGTGTCGATGATGAGCACATCCACGTCGTCGTCCTTCGCTTTCGCGGCGGCTTCGAACGCGACCGAGGCCGGATCGGCGCCCTCTTTGTCGGAGCGCACCACAGGCACGTCCACTTTCGCGCCCCACGTCTCGAGCTGGTCTGCGGCGGCGGCGCGGAATGTGTCGGCGGCGCCCAGCATCACGGTCTTGTCTTCCGAGACGAACAGGCGGGCGAGCTTGCCAGCGGTCGTGGTCTTGCCGGTGCCGTTCACACCGACCATGATGATGACACTCGGCTTCTTGGCGCCCGGCTTCTCCGCCTCAAGGCTGCGGTCCACGTCGGTGCCCACAAGGGCGAGCAGTTCGCCGCGCAGCGCCTCACGCAACTGCGTGGGGTCGGTCTCGCCGGTCACGCGCGCGTCGGTGCGCAGTTGCTCCACAAGCTGTTCGGAGGCCTCGGCGCCCACATCGGCGAGCAGCAGCGTGTCTTCCACATCCTCCCAGTCGGTTTCCGACAGGTGGTCCTTCGCCAGAATGTTGAACAGCGCCTTGCCGAAGGGGTTGCTCGACTTCGACAGGCGTTCGCGCAGGCGCTGCAGACGGCCCTTCTTGCCTTCCGGCTTCTCGACCGGAGGCACCGGTTCCTCGACGACGCCGGTCTCCTCGACCGTTTCGACTTCTTCAACGGGCGCTTCAGCCGGCGGCGCAAGCGCGTCCGGCGTCTGTTCGGCCGGGCTCCGCTTGGCTTCGGCCGGTTCGGGCGCCGTGGGCCTCTGCGCCGCGCGTTCTGCTGCCAGACGCTCGTCGGCCTTCGCCTTCGCGGCCTCTTGTGATTGCTGTATGTTCTTCTTACGTGAGCGGTCCATCCAGATGCCGCCCACAATGAGCAACACCGCGATGACCACGACGGCAATGATGCCGTACACCATGTTGGTATCCATGCCTCCCAGCCTAGACCATTGCGCGCACACCGCCGCGGGGCCGGCTGGGCGAGAGGGTGTGAAAGACTGGAGGGCATGGCCAATGCTTCCAGAATGTCTTCATACCAGCGGCGCGAACAGCTCATCTGCATCGGGCGCGCGCTCTTCGCCGCCAAGGGCTTCGAGTCGGTCAGCGTCGAGGAGATCGCCGCGACCGCCAAAGTGAGCAAGCCGATCGTCTACGAGCATTTCGGCGGCAAAGAGGGACTGTACGCGGTCGTCGTGGACCGCGAGATGCGCGCGCTCAACGACATGCTCATCGGAGCGCTGCGCGCCGACGACGTGCACCCGCGGCAGATCGTGGAGCGCACGACACTCGCGCTGCTCACCTACATCGAAGAGAACACCGAGGGATTCCAGGTGCTCGCGCGCGATTCACCCACGACCGACCCGACGAGCTCGTTCTCGTCGTTGCTCGGCGACGTCTCCACGCGCGTGGGGCAGATCCTTGAGGAGTGGTTCAAACGGCAGAAACTGCCCGCGAAGAACGCGCCGTACTATGCGCAGATGCTCGTGGGGCTCACCGTATATACAGGCCAGTATTGGGCCGACCGGCGCAAACTGAGCAAAGAGCAGCTCGCCGCGCTGATCGTGAACCTGGCATGGAACGGACTGAGCCGCATGGAAGCCAAGCCGACCCTGCGGTTCGAAGACGGCAAGGCCACCAAAGCGGCCGCCGCCCCCGAACCCGAGCACGAACCCGCTGAGGAGCCCGCTACTTCATCCAGTGATCAGACATCTTGAACGCGTTGTGCATCAGATTGCTCGCCTCGTAGAGCACCTCGTTGAGCAGCCGCTGCGTGCGTCCCTGCAGCCAGAGCGCCATCTGATCGTTCGCCTCGCCGAGCGCGAGCCGCACCGCCGCCATGCGCTCCGTGCCGTTGTCGCCTTCGAGCGCGTCGGCGTCGTCGGCGATCGACGCGTCGGTGTGCTTGACGAGCGCGTGACCGTAGGTCTGCACATCCTCGATGTACTGTTCGATCAGGTTCATCGTGCCATACCAGTGCGCGTCGGCGATCACCGCGATGATGCGGTTCGTCCAGTACAGCGAATCGGTTGACGCGTCCACGCCCGGCGTATCGCGCAGGTACGCGGGCGTGTCCACGACGTTCGCATAGAACGGTGCCGGCGCGGTGAACGCGCCGCAGCCGTACGAGATCCACATGACCGACCGGTACGTCTGAGCCGCGTACGGGCGGATCTGCATGCACACCATGTGCCCCGTGCGGTTGATGCCGATCGGGCGATAGGCGTGGCGCGTCACCGCCGTGCCCGTGGTGCCGTACGGGTCGTACGGCGTGCCGTCGAAATGCGAGCCCATCAGGAACGCCACATCCTCGATGGTGATCTTGCGCTCCGGCTCGCGGCACCACGGCAGGTCCTGGGAGGCGGGCGTGTGGCGGGCCTGCGGCGAATCCCAGTCCTCGCTGGGATTGAGATGGCGCTGCATGTACCATGCGCGTGGCGTGTTGTAGACCGCGTCCTTCGGCGTGGCCGTGCCGAACGCCGAACGCGGGTCGAAGTGCGCGGGGCTGCCTTCGAAACTCGTCATGTCGCGGTCAAGGTGGTTCCCTTCGATGAATTCGCGCAGGTCGGCGCTGCACATGTTGTTGCGGCGCTCGCTGAACGCGTCGTCCAGGTCGAGCGAGTCGATGCCCAGCTGGTTGGGAATCGCCGCGTAACAGTCGTCGGGCACGCGGCGCGCCATCCAGTGGTGGCCGCCGATCGTCTCGACATACCAGATTTCGTCGACGTCGCTGATGATGATGCCGTTCGACTCGTACGTGCCGACTTCCTCAAGCAGGCGGCCGAGGCGCTCCACGCCTTCGCGCGCGGTGCTGATATATGGCAGCACGATCGTGATGATGTCCTCTTCGCCGAACCCGCCCGGCGTCTCCTCCACATACCCCGGCTCGCCCGGCTCGCCGACGGCCGGTTTGAGCGCCACAAGTGGATCGGCCGCAAGCACGCGCGGATTGACGGCGATCGTCTCGGTGGCGCTCATCGCCACATTGTGTTCGTTCACACCGGCCTCCGCGAGCACGCCGCGGTTCGGCACCACATTGGGCACGATGCTGTAACGGCACGGGTCGGCGGGAAGGTCGAGCTCCATGTGGCTGATCACGCTGCGGTAATGGCGCGGCTGGTCGGCCGGCGCCACGGCCACGAAATGCTTGGGGTCATAGGTGCCGCTGCCCGAATCGTCATTGCGGGCGATGATGGTGGATCCGTCATAACTGGCTGATTTGCCGACTAACAATGTGGTGCAAGACATAGGCACTACGTTAGCGCACCGGCCGCCGCCTCCACCCGATTTTGTGTTTTCGTGTGGTGGTTGTAGAATAGCGGGTTGTTGCCCCTCTAGCTCAACGGTTAGAGCAGCGTCCTTTTAAGTCGTGGGTTCAGGGTTCGAATCCCTGGGGGGGCACCATCACAGGCCCCGAACCGTTGCAATTCCAACGATTCGGGGCTTTGCTCATACCTAGCCCATACCCCAACCGCACTGTTTGGGCGCACTTTGGGCGCACATTCAGCGATAAAAGCCCTATAGGCTCTCCAGCCCTCCCCACGCATCCCACTTTCCGCTGCATCCCAACCCTGCGGGGAAAAGCCCAGTACAATACAGGAAAAGCCTAGGACTGACCTCCTAGAAAATCCCAAAGAATACCGCACCCCGCTTCTGGATGGCTGTCGGTGTCTAGTGGGCAGACGCATGCGGCTGCCATTTGTGCTTTGGGCGTCCGTCCGTGTCTAGAGGCCAGCTATATGCAGCCGTCTTCGGCTTCTTGGGTGGTCGTCTGTGTCTAGTGGCTAGACAGGAGCAGTCACCACCCATGCTTTGGATGACCGTTAGTGTCTAGAATCCAGCCGTGGGCGGCCACGCCGATGACGAAAACGGCGAATATATTGCCAATATGATCATCATCCCCACCCAACACAGCAGTCCTTTCCGTTACCGGTAGCATCCTTTTCTGCTATGGGTAGTGCCCCTTCGCTACGGGTAGCGCGCCCGCAGCCAGCCGCCAGATACAATCGTTGGAAAATGGCGGCTCATAGACGCAGCGACGCCAAAAATACACTACCCGTAGCGAAAAGGCGCACTCGCCAGGGGCAATCGAGGATGGCTAGGCCCTCCGACCAACGCCATCCCCATGATGCACCACACCAGCAAGAGGCGGACGACTCCGACTCCGGTACCGGATCAAGCGAATCCGACTCCGGCACGGCAGACACGGAGTCGAGCGATTGGCTCATGGAGTTCTTCGAGATCGCCTGAACCCGCCAATCAACTCAATCCACCGATTCAATCCAACGCGAGGATCCGGTCGCACCAATGGGCGGCGAGCTCGTCGTCGTGCGTGATGACGAGCACCGCCACCCCACGGTCGGCGAGCTCGCGCAGCAACGCGCCGACCTGCATCATGTGCGCGCGGTCGAGCCCGCTCGTCGGCTCGTCGAGCACCACGAACCGCTTCTTTCCCATCAACGCCACGGCGATCGCGAGCCGTTGCTTCTGGCCTCCGGAAAGGCTCATCGGGTGCCGGTCCGCCACGTCGAGCAGATCGAGTTCGCCCAGCAGCGCGTCGCATTGTTCGCGCGCGGCGGCGAGCTCCCCGCCGGCCTGCACCGTTTCGAGCATGACCTCGGCGCGCACGCTTTCGGCGAAGAGCTGGTAGTGCACGTCTTGCATCACCAATGCCGCGGCGCGTGAGAGCGCCGACGCGCGCGCCGACTCGCCGCCGAGTTCGACTGTGCCGGCGAGCGGCGCCTGCAGTCCGCACAACGTGCGCGCGAATGTGCTTTTGCCCGCGCCGTTGCGCCCCATGATTCCCACAATCTGCCCGCCGTAGACATCGACGTCCGGAATGCGCAGACTGAATTCCACACCCCGCCGGAACAGCGCGCGCTTGCGGTAGCCCACTTCGAGCCCTCGCGTGCCGAGCACCGGCGTGCCTTCGCCATGCGAGGTGTGCGGTGCGCGCGCGAGTGCGGCGATCCGCGCGCGGTCTTCGCTCACGTCGAGCGCGCGCAACCCCCACGCCTCGCGCTGCGTCGCCGGCAGCGCCTCGAATTCGCGCGCGGTGTAGGTACCGAGCAGTTCGCCGCCATCGAACACGCAGTAGCGGTCCACGAGATCAGCGCACCATGCCAGCCGGTGTTCGGCGATCACAATCGCCACCCCGTCGGCTTTCAGCGCGGCGATCATGCCGTGCAGGCGCGCCATCGACGCGGTGTCGAGGTTGCTCGTCGGCTCGTCGAGCACCATCACCGCCGGTTCGAGCACAGCCGCGGACGCCACGGCGAACCGCTGCTGCTGGCCTCCCGACAGGTTAACGATCGCGCGGTCGAGCAGGTCGGCAATCCCGAAGCGCGCCGCCACCTGCCGCACGCGTTCGCGGATCTGCGGCGCGGGCATGCCGGCGTTTTCGCACGGGAATGCGAGTTCGTCGGTCGACCGCGCGTGGAAATACTGGGTTTTGGGGTTCTGGAACACGCTGCCCACCACGCGCGCGTGTGATTCGAGCGGCGCACGGCTGGCCTCGAGGCCGCCGGTACACGCGTGCCCGGTGAGCGTGCCGGTGAAATGCCTGGGCGCGAGCCCGTTGACCAGACGCGTGGCGGTGGTTTTGCCGCAGCCGCTGGGGCCCACGAGCATCACGAGTTCGCCCGCGCGCACGTGCAGCGTCACGTTGCGCAGGGCTGCGCCTTCGCCGCTGTATGCGAACGTGCAATCGCGCAATGTGCACAATGCCGTACTGTCCACTCCCCTGTCCTTTCTCAGCCGGTGACCGCGGCGACCGCGAGCGGCGCCAGGCTCAACGCCACGGCGAGCCAATCCACCGCGCGCATGCGCAGTTCGACCATGCTCGTCGGCTCGCCGGGCGCGCCCAGTCCGCGCGCCAGCCCCGCCACCGTCAGGTCGCGCGCCACGTTCGCCGCGTTCATCAACAGCGGCACCAGTATGTATTCGAGCGAGCGCAGCGGATGCCGCGCCAACGCCATGCCGCCGCCGGCGAATCCACGCAGGCGCAGGCTTTGGCGGATCAGCCGGTAGTCATGGCGGATCGTGGGGAAGAACCGCATCATCACCACCACGGGAATCACGAGCGCGTCGGGCGCGCGCATGCGGCGCATCGCGCACACCATGTCGCCCGGGCGCGTGGTGGCGAACATGGCCATGCCGGCGGTCAGGCACGGCATCATCATGCACACGCCCGCCGCCGTGGCGCCGGCGATGTGCAGCCAGGGCAGGCGGTCCACGCCGAGCGCGCTCGCCCATTCCACCGCGCACAGCACACCATAGACGGCGAGCATGCGCACGCCGGCGGCCGCTTTGCCGCCGAACAGCAGCGGCAGCGAGAACAGCACGACCGCGAGCGATTGCGCGGCGGGGCCGGCGTGCAGGAACATGAGCACGTTGGCCACCGCGAGCATGGTGAGTTTGGCGCGCGGGTCGAGGCGCAGCGCGCGGGTGCGCACGCCGGCTGCGCGCGCAGCGGCTGTCATTGTGTGACCCCGGCCTTCGCGAAGTGGCGGCGCAGGAGCACCAGGCCGAAGACGCCGCCCGCGAGCGCGCCGACGACGATCGCGAGCATCGCGCCGGCAAATGTGGCCATGTTGACGTGGTCGAACAGGCTCGCGATATAGGCGGAGTCCTTGCCTTTGCGCTCAAGGCTCGCGATATAGGCGCCCTTCATGAGCCAGATCGGCAGGATCGGGCCGGCGCAGCCGAACGAGAACAGCACGTAGCCGCCGAGGAGCGCCGCCTTGTTGCGGTAGGCGCCGAGGCGCGCCACAAGGTCGCCGAGCAGCGGGAACGCGATGCCGGTGACCAGCGATGTGGCGAAGTGCCCGAAGACGAACAGGAACAATCCCAGCACCACGCCCATCGTGGTGATCGCGCCGAATGCGCGCACGCGCGCATTGAGCAGCATGAACACGGGACCCGCAAGCAGCGCGGCGAACGCGGGCAGCAGCAGGTTGCCGGCCACGCCGAAGGCGATGTTGCTGGCGAGCGCGCACAGCGCCACGATCATGAAGTACAGCGCGGAGAACACGCCGATGTTGATGTAGTCGGGCACGGCGAGGCGGCGTTTGGCGTCTTGCGCGGTGGGCAGTGCGGACTGCTGGGTCATGCGTTGCGCTCCGTTTCGGTGGGGCAGCCCGGCACGCGACAACTTGGTTTTGCGCGGCGCGAAAAGACCGGCATGCGGAAGATTGACGTCTGCATGATGGACGTGAGCTGCGTTGGTGCGTAAATGATTCACAATCTATTGGGCGCAGGCGCGTAAAACAAGAGCTTTACGCAAAGAATCCCCATTAATTCCACAATGCGGACCGCGCTGTGAGAATCTGCGCCGCCGCAAAGGCCGGCATTGGCACCGGCGCGCGCACGCCTTCGGCATAACACTACACTACCCGTAGCGCTACGTAGAGCGTATCGTTTATGATTGCTCTACGGCACCATCCACCGCCCGGCAGAAGAGGAGCCCCATGCGCAACATATGGTTCATTCTCAAGCGCGACCTCAAGCGCCTGGTCCGCGTACCCACGGCATGGATCATCATCTTCGGCCTCACGTTCATCCCCGCGCTCTACGCATGGTTCAACATCGCCGGATTCTGGGACCCGTACGGCAACACCTCCGGCATCCGCGTGGCGGTGGCCAACGAAGACAAGGGCGCGGACAGCTCGCTGCTGGGCAAGATGAACCTGGGCGACCAGATCGTGGGCTCCCTCAAGAAGAACCACCAGCTCGGATGGCAATTCATGACCAAAGCCGAGGCCATGGAGTGCGTCGAATCGGCGCACTGCTACGCCGCCATCGTGATCCCCGGCGACTTCAGCGAATCCATGTCCAACGTGCTCACCAGCACCAGCACCCGGCCGCAGCTCGACTACTACGTCAACGAGAAGGCGAACGCCGTGGCCCCCAAGATCACCGGCGTCGGCGCCACCACCGTGGACCGCCAGGTCAACAGCACCTTCGTCTCCACCGCCAGCAGCGTGATCAGCGGCATCGTCAACACAACCAACACGTCGATCAGCGAGCAGGCCGACAGCTCCGTGCAGCAGGCGCTCGCGCAGATCACCAAGACCAAAAACAATCTGGGCAAGACGCGCACGATGATCGCCGACCTGCGCACCACGCTCGCGGGCACAAAAGAGAAAACCGACGCGGCCAGCAAGGCGCTCGACGGCGTCACCACAGCCGCCAACACCGCCGGCACAGGGCTCGCCACCGCCTCCGACCTGCTCACGAAAACCCAGTCCGGGCTCAACGGCTTCGCCGCGAACACCTCCGACCAGCTCGACAAAGGCAGCAACCTGTTCCTGCAGGCGAGCGGCCAGGCCACAACCGACGCCACACGCATCACGAACGGCATCCTCACGGCCAACGGCGCCGCCGGCACCGCGCTCAACAACATGACGAGCGTCAACAACGACGTGGCGCAGCTCATCGAAGACCTCAAGAACCTGCCGGACAACCCGTTCAACGAAGACATCAAGCAGATCGTGGACGACCTGACGCGCGAGAACCAGAAGGCCGCCGCCACGCTCGCCGCGGCAAAGCGGCGTGCAGGTGCACGGCACGCGGCGCGAACAGTCCCAGCAGATCGCCGACGAACTGCATCTCGACCCCGCGCCGCTCAACGAAGCAGTGCGCGAGGCGGATTATGTGGCGTTCTCGGGCGTGCCGGCGGATGAGCGCGCGGCCGAGGCATACTGGAAGCGCATCGACGCCCTGCGCGGCAGCATGCTCGCCGCGCTGCCGCGGTGGCGCCGCTGGCGCACGCGGCTGTCGTTGCGCGACCTGTGGCACAGCCGCCAATCAGGCACACGAGGCAAGGAGCAGCGATGAACGAGGCGATTGCGGTGGGCGCGCTCACCGATGTCGGCATGCGGCGTGCCACGAACCAGGACGCGTTCCTTGCCGAATGCGGCGTGTATGTGGTGTGCGACGGCATGGGCGGCGAGTCGGGCGGCGAGCGTGCGAGCGCCATCGCCGTCGAGGAATTCACGCGTCTGGCGGCGGACGGCGAACGCACACGCGCCGCCATCGATGCGGCCGTGCAGCGCGCGCAACGCCGTGCCCGCGCGCTCGGTGTGGAGCTCGGCGGCATCGCCGGCACCACAATCAGCGGCATCGTGCTGCCGCAGTGGGGCGCCGGCGCGGCGACGAGCCCGCTGGCCGCCCCGCACGGCGCGCATGCAGCCGCGCATATGCCGCATCGCGGCGCCGAATCGGTCATCGACGACTGGGACGCCACACAGCCGGGCGCCACGCTCGACGACAGCACGCTCACCGGCGAGTGGCAGGCGGCGCGCGGCGGCTGGGCCGCCCCATGCTACGTCGTCAACATCGGCGATTCGCGCACCTACCATATGGAACGCGCGGATTCAGCGGTCATGGCGTGGGACGCGCGCACGTTCACACAGCTCACGCATGACCATTCGAGCAGGCAGGAGGCGATCGACGCCGGCATGGGCGAAGCCGAGGCCGGGCGCCGGATCGCGCGCAACATCATCACACGCTGCATCGGCGCGCCGCACGGCACCCACGCCGACGTGTTCGTGGCGCCGGCGCACGGACGGTTCATTATGTGTTCCGACGGGTGCCATGGCGAGCTCGAAGACGCTACGATTGCCTCTATCGCCGCCGCGCACAACGACGCGGCGGACGCGGCCCGTGCGCTCGTGCAGGCTTCGCTCGACGCGGGCGGCAGTGATAATGTGACTGTGGTGGTCGTGGACATACCGGCCGACCGCGCCGCGCTGGGCGCGCGTCTGGAGGACGACGAGGACCTCGGCGACGTGCATGGGCTCGACGACGCCACGGTGCAGACCTGAACCGGCGCACGACAATTGGACCTGAATGCGTGGCGGCGCACACCGCCGCGTGATGGGAGCTGGGGCATCTGCAGATGCCCCAGCTCAGCAGAGAACACAGAGAGGAACAACAAGCATGGTGAGTTACGACGAGGCGGTTGCAATCGTGCAGGACCCGCAGGCGGACCCCGTGATGCTGGCCAAAGTGGCCTACGAGAACCCGGAGTTCGGCGCCAACGTGGCGGCGCACCCCCGCGCCTACCCGGGTCTGAAGCGCTGGATCGCGCAGTTCGGCGACGAGCGCGCGCGGCGCATGGTGGCGCAGCAGGGCTATGAGTCGCCGCTCGGCCCCATCGAGGACCGTGAGGAAGCCGCGCAGCCGGAACCGGCCGTGGCGGCCGAGGTCGCCGAGGTGGCGCAGACACCGGCATCGTTCGAACCGCAAGGGTATTCGGGCGTGGAGATGCTCGATGAGCAGTTCAACAGCCTGCCCGACGAATCGGTGCTGCCGTCGTTCGTCACCTCCGCCGATGTGCAGGCCATGGCGCACGACGCCGCGCAAAGCTCCCCGCAGGCTTATGAGCCGCAGCAGCCAGCCGAACAGTCGTACGACCCGGCGCAGCAGCAGGCGGCCACCGGCGCGCAGACCCAGCCGGCCGCCGCGAACGCATACGGGTTCACGGCGCAGCAAGCGGCCACCACCAACGACCCGGCCGTCATGCAGCAGATCGCGCAGTATGCACCCGAACTGCATGCGGCGCTCGCCGGCAACCCCTACCTCTACCCCGAACTGCGGGCATGGCTCGGCATGTTGGGCAACCCGGCCGTCAACGAGGTCCTCTCGCACCGCCAGTGACGCCATACAACGCGTGAGGCCCATGCACAGTGTGCATGGGCCTCACGTATATCAGGAACAATTGCGCCTAGGCCTGTTCGAAATCGAAGATCTGGTCGCCGATGCGGATGCGCGCGGGGGCGTGCAGCTGCACGGGCGCGCCTTTGAGCACGGGTGTCTCGGTGTCTCCCGCGTAGATCGCGGTGCCGTTGAGCGACCCGAAGTCCTCGAGCCACATCGAACCGTCCTCGTCGAAGCTGATCGCCGCGTGGTTGCGCGAGACCGTGCGCGTGGGGTCGATCAGGCGCACCGATTTCGCGCCCGCCGGGATGTCCTGCGAGGGACGGCGGCCCATCAGCACGCCCATGTCCACGAGGATCGTCTGCCCGGTGATCTCGTTGGTCATGCGGTAGTTCGCGTGCGGCTGCTTCATGAACGCCGTGGAGAGGACCGTGCCGTCCCATTCCTCGCTGCCCTGCGCGTCGGCCGCCGCGGTGTATTCGAGGTCGGCGCCCTGCGGGATGAACGAATCGTCGTCGAGCTCGGCCGCGTGCGCGTCGGCCGTCTGGAGCGGTTCGGGCGCGGCCGCCCGGGCCTGGGAGTGGTCAGTTTGGAAGTCGTCGATGGCGCCGAGGATCTGGCCGGCGGCTTCGTCGTCGGCGTACCAGCCCGGTTCAGGCGCGGGAGGATAAGGTAACTTCTGCATACCTGCATTCTTACCACACGCCGCGCGCTTCGCCCAGCCGCCGCCTCACGTTATGAACGCGGCGGTGGAACGGCACGGCATATGCGAACAGCGGGCGCGCGCACCGCCGCCGGTGCGCGCGCCCGCTGTTCATGTCAGTCGGACCGTGCCGGATCAGACGTTGAAGTCGTCACCGAAGTCGGAGCCGAGGTCGGCCTGGCCGCCGTCGTCGTTCAGGAAGTCGTCCGGGTTGAAGTCGTCGCCGAGCTTCAGGTCGCCGAAATCGATGTTCGAGAAGTCGACATCGCTCAGGTCGGAGTCGGAGAAGTTCGCGCCGAGCGCGTCGTCGCCGAGGCCGAAGTTCGGGTAGATCGTCTCGCGGATCGCCTTGTCGGGCTCCACGACCGCGTTGCGGTAGCGTGCCAGGCCGGTGCCGGCCGGGATGAGCTTGCCGATGATGACGTTCTCCTTGAGGCCCTTGAGGTCGTCTTCCTTCTCGCTCAGGGCGGCTTCCGTGAGCACGCGCGTCGTCTCCTGGAACGAGGCCGCGGACAGCCACGAATCCGTGGCGAGCGAGGCCTTGGTGATGCCCATGAGCTCCGGACGGCCGGCGGCTGGACGGCCACCCTCCGCCACCGCGGCGCGGTTCGCCTCAAGGAAGCGGCTGCGGTCCACGAGCTCGCCCGGGAGCAGGCTCGTGTCGCCGGAGTCGATCACGGTGATGCGGCGCAGCATCTGGTGCACGATGACCTCGATGTGCTTGTCGTGGATGTCCACACCCTGCGAGCGGTACACGTTGTGCACCTCTTCGACGATGTTCTGCTGGGCGGCGTTCGGGCCGAGGATGCGCAGGATCTTCTTCGGGTCCACGGAACCCTCGATGAGCTGCGTGCCGGCCTCCACATGCTCGCCGTCCTTCACGAGCATCGGCGCACGGCGCGTCACGCCGTACGTGATCGGCTCTTCCGCACCGTCATCCGGCGTCAGGATCACCTGACGGCCACGCTCGGTGTCCTCGACCTTGATCGTGCCGGCGAACTCGGCGATCGGCGCCTCGCCCTTCGGCGTACGCGCCTCGAACAACTCGGTGACACGCGGCAGACCCTGCGTGATATCGGACGCCGAAGCGACGCCGCCGGAGTGGAACGAACGGAGCGTCAGCTGGGTGCCGGGCTCGCCGATCGACTGTGCCGCGACGATGCCGACGGCCTCGCCGACGTCCACGAGCTTGTTCGTGGCGAGCGACCAGCCGTAGCACTTCGCGCACACGCCGCGCTTCGATTCGCACGTGAGCACGGAGCGGCCCTTGACCTCTTCGACGCCGTGCGCCACAAGGTCGTTGAGCACATCCATCGACAGCGCGTCACCCGCGTGGTAGAGCACGGTCTGGCCGTCGGCCGGGTCGATCACGTCGGCCGCGAGCAGACGCGAGTACGGGCCGCCGTCGGCCGCCTTGACGAGCACGAGGTTGCCGGCGTCATCACGCTCGGCCACCTTCATCGTCAGACCGCGCTTGGTGCCGCAGTCCTCTTCGCGCACGATGACTTCCTGGGAGACGTCCACCAGACGGCGGGTCAGGTAACCCGACTCAGCCGTACGCAGTGCCGTATCGGCCAGGCCCTTGCGCGCGCCGTGCTGCGAGATGAAGTACTCGAGCACGGACAGGCCTTCGCGGTAGTTCGACTTGACCGGTCGGGGGATGATTTCGCCCTTCGGGTTCGCCACGAGGCCTCGCATGCCCGCGATCTGGCGGATCTGCATCCAGTTGCCTCGTGCACCCGACTGCACCATGATGTTCACGTTGTTGTCGTCATGGAAGTTCTCACGCATGGCCTCGGCCACCTTGTCGGTGCACTCGGTCCACAGGTTGATCAGTTCCTGGCGGCGCTCCTCCTCCGTGAGCAGACCAAGGTCGTACTGGCTGTTGACCTTGGCGGCCTCATCCTCGTAGCCCTTGATGATCTCGGCGCGCTCCGGCGGGGCGACGATGTCGGAGAACGCCATCGTCACGCCGGACCACGGCGCGCGGGTGAAGCCCAGGTCCTTGAGGGCGTCGAGCGTCGCGGCCACCTGCTGCGTCGAGTAGCGGGTCGCGATGTCGTCGACGATCTTGGAGAGCTTGCCCTTCGGCGCCTGCTCGTTGATGAACGGATAGTCCACGGGCAGCGTCTCGTTGAACAGGATGCGGCCCATCGAGGTGGCGAACAGCACCGAACCGTCGGTGAAGCGCTCCTCCTTGACCACGTCGGGGCTGCCCGGCTCGGGGTCGACGACCGTGAGCTCGCCCGGCTCCCAATCCTTCGGCAGCACGAAGTCCTTGGGCAGGCGGATGAGCACCTTGGCCTGCATGTCGATCTCGTGCTTGTCGAGCGCCATCTGCGCCTCGTCGAGCGACGAGAACACACGGCCCTGTCCCTTGGCGCCGTCCACGACGGTGCTCAGGTAGTACAGGCCCAGGATCATGTCCTGCGAAGGCATCGTCACGGTGTGGCCGTCGGCCGGCTTGAGGATGTTGTCGGACGCCATCATGAGCGAACGCGCCTCCGCCTGCGCCTCGGCGCTCAGCGGCAGGTGCACGGCCATCTGGTCGCCGTCGAAGTCCGCGTTGAACGCGGCGCAGGCGAGCGGCGGCAGGTGGATCGCCTTGCCTTCCACGAGGATCGGTTCGAAGGCCTGGATGCCCAGACGGTGCAGCGTAGGCGCACGGTTGAGCAGCACCGGGTGCTCCGAGATGACCTCTTCGAGCACGCCCCAGACCTCGGCGTCGCCGCGGTCCACGAGGCGCTTGGCGCTCTTCATGTTCTGCGCGTAGTTGAGGTCCACGAGGCGCTTGATCACGAACGGCTTGAACAGCTCGAGCGCCATCGGCTTCGGCAGGCCGCACTGGTGCATGCGCAGCGATGGGCCGACGACGATCACGGAACGGCCCGAGTAGTCCACGCGCTTGCCGAGCAGGTTCTGGCGGAAACGGCCCTGCTTGCCCTTGAGCATATCGGAAAGCGACTTGAGCGGGCGGTTCGAGGCGCCGGTCACCGGGCGGCCGCGGCGGCCGTTGTCGAACAGCGAGTCGACGGCCTCCTGCAGCATGCGCTTTTCGTT
The DNA here is from genome assembly GCF_000741295.1 of Bifidobacterium pseudolongum subsp. globosum. Classification (GTDB taxonomy): domain Bacteria; phylum Actinomycetota; class Actinomycetes; order Actinomycetales; family Bifidobacteriaceae; genus Bifidobacterium; species Bifidobacterium globosum. Next base: position 43,149 of record NZ_JGZG01000002.1, read on the forward strand.
GTTGAGCATGATCTCGGGCGCGCCAAGCTCGATGAGGCGCTTGAGGCGGTTGTTGCGGTTGATCACGCGGCGGTACAGGTCGTTGAGGTCGGACGTGGCGAAACGGCCGCCGTCGAGCTGCACCATCGGGCGCAGGTCCGGCGGGATGACCGGGATCACGTCGAGCACCATGGCCTCCGGCTTGTTGTCGGTGGTCAGGAACGCGTTCACGACCTTGAGGCGCTTGAGCGCGCGGGCCTTGCGCTGGCCCGTGCCGGTCTCGATCTCCTCGCGCAGCTCCTTGGCCGCGGCTTCGAGGTCGAAGTCCTGCAGGCGCTTCTTGATCGCCTCGGCGCCCATGCTGCCTTCGAAGTAGTCGCCGTAGCGGTCCTCCATCTCACGCCACAGGTCCACGTCGTTTTCCATGTCGCCGGGCTTGAGGTTCTTGAACTTGTCGAACACGGCGCCCAGGCGTGCGATCTGGTCGTCGTAGCGCTGGCGGATCGCCGCCATGTCGCGCTCGGCGCCGTTGCGCAGCTTGGTCTTCGCGCTCTGCTTGACCTCGCCTTCGGCTTCGAGTTCGGCCAGGTCGGCCTCCACCTTCTTGGCGCGCTCCTCGATCTCGTTGTCGCGGCGGCGCTCGAGGTTCTTCACCTCGGTGTCGAACTCGTCCTGCAGGTCCGGCAGGTCCTGGTGGCGGGCCTCGTCGTCGACCTTCGTGACCATGTACGACGCGAAGTAGATGACCTTCTCGAGTTCCTTCGGCGCGATGCCGAGCAGGTAGCCGAGGCGGCTCGGCACACCCTTGAAGAACCAGATGTGGGTCACCGGGGCGGCGAGCTCGATGTGGCCCATGCGCTCACGGCGCACACGGCTGCGGGTGACCTCCACGCCGCAGCGTTCGCACACGATGCCTTTGAAGCGCACGCGCTTGTACTTGCCGCACGCGCACTCCCAGTCGCGGGTCGGTCCGAAGATCTGCTCGCCGAACAGACCGTCCTTCTCCGGCTTGAGGGTGCGGTAGTTGATGGTCTCCGGCTTCTTGACCTCGCCGTAGCTCCATCCGCGAATATCGTCGGCGGTAGCCAGACCGATTTTCAGTTTGTCAAATGCGTTGACGTCCAGCACTTACTGTTCCTGTCTTTGTAGGTTCTTGTGTTCTCTTGAATGACGTGTGAATCACTTGTATTCAGGTTCATCAACGACTTGGTCGGCCTTCGCGGCGGCGTCCGGGCGGGCGCCGATGTTGAAGCCCAGGTCATTGGAGGAGGAGACCGGATCGTCGTCCTCTGCCTTCATGTCGATCGCCACGCCTTCGGCGTTGAGCACCTCGACATTGAGCGAGAGGGACTGCAGTTCCTTGAGCATCACCTTGAAGGACTCGGGGATGCCCGCCGGAGGCAGGTTGTCGCCCTTCACGATCGCGCCGTAGACGCGCACGCGGCCGTCCACGTCGTCGGACTTGGTCGTCATCATCTCGTGCAGCGTGTAGGCGGCGCCGTAGGCCTCGAGCGCCCACACCTCCATCTCGCCGAAGCGCTGGCCGCCGAACTGGGCCTTGCCGCCCAGCGGCTGCTGCGTGATCATCGAGTACGGGCCGGTGGAACGCGCGTGGATCTTGTCGTCGACCAGGTGGTGCAGCTTGAGCATGTACATGTAGCCCACCGAGATCGGCTTGGGGAACGGTTCGCCGGTGCGGCCGTCGAACAGCTGCGCCTTGCCGTTGTCGCCCACGAGCTTGTTGCCGTCGCGGTCCGTGAGCGTCGTGGACAGCAGGCCCTTGAGGGTCTCCTGGCGCACGCCGTCGAACACCGGGGTGGCCACCGGGGTGCCCGGCTCGCCCTTCTCGGCGCCCTTCGGCACGTACTTCTTCCACTCCGCCTCGAGGTCGGGGTCGAGCGAGATGTCCCAGCCGGAGTGAGCGACCCAGCCGAGGTGCAGTTCGAGCACCTGGCCCAGGTTCATTCGCGACGGCACGCCCAACGGGTTGAGCATGATGTCGACCGGCGTGCCGTCCGCCAGGAACGGCATGTCCTCTTCCGGCAGGATGCGCGAGATGACGCCCTTGTTGCCGTGGCGGCCCGAGAGCTTGTCGCCCTGCGTGATCTTGCGGTGCTGGGCGATGTAGACGCGGATCATCTGGTTCACGCCGTTCGGCAGCTCGTCGCCGTCCTCTTCGGCGTCTTCGCGCGTGATCTCCTTGACGGCGATCACGGTGCCGGTCTCGCCGTGCGGCACGCGCAGCGAGGTGTCGCGCACTTCGCGGCTCTTCTCGCCGAAGATCGCGCGCAGCAGGCGCTCTTCCGGCGTCAGCTCGGTCTCGCCCTTCGGCGTGACCTTGCCCACGAGGATGTCGCCGGCTTCGACTTCGGCGCCGATGCGGATGATGCCGCGCTCGTCGAGGTTCGCCACCGCGTCCTCGCCCACGTTCGGCAGGTCGCGCGTGATCTCCTCGGCGCCCAGCTTGGTTTCGCGGGCGTCGATCTCGTATTCCTCGATGTGGATCGAGGAGAGCGTGTCGTCCTGCACGAGGCGCTGCGAGATGATCACGGCGTCTTCGTAGTTGTAGCCGTTCCACGGCATGAACGCGACGAGCAGGTTCTTGCCGAGGGCCATCTCGCCCTTTTCGGTGGCCGGGCCGTCGGCGAGCACCGTGCCCTCCTCCACGCGTTCGCCGTCGTGGATGAGCGGCACCTGGTTGTAGCACGTCGTCTGGTTCGAACGCTGGAACTTGGCGAGCTTGTAGGAGCTCGTCGTGCCGTCGTCGTTCATCACGCGGATGATGTCGGCGGAGACGTAGGTCACAACGCCCGGCTTCTCGGCCAGGATCACGTCGCCGGAGTCCACCGCGGCGCTCCATTCGGCGCCGGTGCCCACGAGCGGGCGCTCCGACTTGATGAGCGGCACGGCCTGGCGCTGCATGTTGGTGCCCATCAGCGCTCGGTGGCCCTCGTCGTGCTCGAGGAACGGGATGAGCGAGGCGCCGACGGAGACCATCTGGCGCGGGGAGACGTCCATGAAGTCGACCATCTCGACCGGCACGTCCTCCGCCTCGCCGGCGGCGTCACGCACAAGCGCTTCTTTCTCCACGAAGTTGCCGTTCTCGTCGAGCTTCTGGTTGGCCTGGGCGATCACGTGCTCGACCTCGCGGTCCGCGGTCATGTACACGACCTCGTCGGTCACGTGGCCGTTGACGACCTTGCGGTACGGCGTCTCGATGAAGCCGAAGGGGTTGATGCGGCCGAAGGTGGCGAGTGAGCCGATCAGGCCGATGTTCGGGCCTTCAGGGGATTCGATCGGGCACATGCGGCCGAAGTGCGAGGGGTGCACGTCGCGCACTTCCATCGACGCGCGGTCGCGCGACAGGCCGCCGGGGCCCAGCGCGGACAGACGGCGCTTGTTGGTCACGCCCGCGAGCGGGTTGTTCTGGTCCATGAACTGCGAAAGCTGCGAGGTGCCGAAGAACTCCTTGATCGTCGCGTTGACCGGGCGGATGTTGATCAGCGACTGCGGCGTGATCGCCTCGGCGTCCTGCGTCGTCATGCGCTCGCGCACCACGCGCTCCATGCGGCTCAGGCCGGTGCGCAGCTGGTTCTGGATCAGCTCGCCCACCTGGCGGATGCGGCGGTTGCCGAAGTGGTCGATGTCGTCCACGTCCACGCGCAGCTCGACGTCTTCGCCGTCGCGCTTGCCCGGGAACGTGGCCGCGCCCGCGTGCAGCGAGACGAGGTACTTGATCGTGGCGATGATGTCCTCGCGGCTCAGGCTGCGGTCGTTGTAGTCCATCTCCAGGCCGAGCTTGCGGTTGATCTTGTAGCGGCCGACGCGGGCCAGATCGTAGCGCTTGGTGTTGAAGTAGAAGGAGTCGAGCAGGTTCTTGCCGGCTTCCGGGGTGGCGGCGTCGGCCGGGCGGATCTTGCGGTAGAGGTCCACGAGGGCCTCTTCCTGCGTGTCGATCTTCTCGTTCTCGAGCGCGTCGAGCACGAGCGGGTATCCTTCGAACGCCTTGCGGATCTCGCTGCGGGTCATGCCAATCGCCATGAGGAACACGATCGCCGACTGCTTGCGCTTGCGGTCCACGCGCACGCCAAGGAAGTCGCGCTTGTCGATCTCGAACTCGAGCCATGCGCCACGGCTCGGGATGATCTTGGCGCCGAAGACCTCCTTGTCGGACGTGCGGTCCGGCTGGCGGTCGAAGTACACGCCCGGGGAGCGCACGAGCTGCGAGACGATGACGCGCTCGGTGCCGCCGATGATGAACGTGCCGTGCGGGGTCTGCAGCGGGAAGTCGCCCATGAACACGGTCTGCGACTTGATCTCGCCAGTCTCGCCGTTCTCGAATTCGGCGTTCACGTAGAGCGGGGCGGAATAGGTGTAGTCCTTCTCCTTGCACTCCTGCACCGTGTGGCGCGGTTCCTCGAAGTACGGGTCGGAGAAGGTCAGGCTCATGGTCTGGGCGAAGTTCTCGATCGGCGAGATCTCCTGGAAGACCTCGTCGAGGCCGGAGATGTGCGGCACGGTGTTGGTGCCGTTCGCCTCGTCCTCGGCCACGCGCTGCTGCCAGCGCTCGTTGCCGATGAGCCAGTCGAAGCTGTCGGTCTGCACGCCAAGCAGGTATGGCACCTTGATGGGTTCGGCGATGGAGCCGAAGTTCACGCGATCCGAAGCCTTGTGCAGGTCGATGTCCCGCTGGTCGGCGCGCGCGATGATGGAAGTGGTGTTCGTCGTAGTCTCAGACAATGGACGTTCCTTAATCGCTGCTAGTTGTCTTGCTTGTTCAACTGGGAAAGCACCGCGGCGGCCACCATATGCCTGATCGCGGGCGCTTCGTCTTTGGCAGCATGCCCGCTATATGACATACTTACACACGGAAACACAATACTACCAGTCCCAACGATTCACACACCCCTCACATTCCACAATGTGAGGAATATCACATTATAGTGTGCTATTCGACGGTGATCGTGACCGGCTTGCTCATCACCTTCGGATCGTCCTTGAGCACGAGCTGCGCCACATACGTGCCGCGGTCCACATGCGGCAGGTCCCCTTCGGCCACGCATTCGGATCCGGAGCGCACGGTGTCCCACGTCATCTTCTGCTCGTCGGTCACGCCCTGCATCATCAACAGCGGACGGTATGCCGCCTCGCACGCGTCCGAACGCCACACCACGTCGCTCCCCGAACTGATCTGCAGCACGCGCCCGTCGTCCGCACCGTCCACATAGCAGCCGGCCGGGTCCTTGCCCGTGTATGTGATGCGCGCCGTGAACTCCAGCGATCCGCCGACCGGCACCGACGTCGACGCCGGGTCGAGCACCAGTTCGATGTCGTTCGCCGAGCATACGCGCACCTTGCTCTTGCGCACCGGCACCGGCGGTTGTGTGGCGCGTGTGACCGCCATGCGCTCATCCGCGCCCACCCACGCCGGCACAAGCGAGGCGCCGCGCACCAAGCTGTACACGCAGAACACGGCCAGCGCGAGAAACGCCACAAGCCCCACAAGCACGACGATGCGCCTGCGGCGGTACATCTGCCGCTGCCGTTTCGACAGGCGGCGTTTGCGCGGCTTGGCTGCGCGCGGGGAGGATTGGCTGGGCATGCGCACCAGTCTACCGGGGGCGCCCGCCATGTTCACGCCGCCGCTATTGCGGCAGCCGCAGCGCATGGCCCGGCAGGATCTCGATCAGCCCGTCCTCGTCAAGCGAAGCGATGCACCGGTCAAGCTGCGCACGGTCCGGCCACAGCTCCGCCGCGCGCGCATACACGAGCACGCCGCCCGCCTCGGGCTCCAGTTCGCGCAGCGCGTGCAGCACACGCCCGCGCACCTGCCGGTCCGTGCCGGCGAACCGCTGACGCGGGCGCGTGCGCCGTTCCCCCAGATTCGGCAGGCCGGCCGCGAAAAAACGGCATTGCGCGCGCACCGGGCACACCTCGCACTGCGGCTGCTTCGCCGTGCAGACAAGCGCCCCCAGCTCCATGACCGCCTGATTCCACGTCGTCGCGTCGCGTGCGCCGGCCGGCAGCACGCAATCGGCGAGCGCGCGCTCGAGCGGCGACGCCGAGCCGCCAAGCGACTCCTCGCCCAAAAACACGCGGCTCAGCACACGGCGGATGTTCGTGTCGACGACGGCGATGCGCTCGCCGTACGCGAAGCTCATCACGGCGCTCGCCGTGTAATCGCCCACGCCCGGCAACGCCGTCAGTTCGCTATAGCCGCGCGGCAATTCGTCGTCGTATTCACTGGCCACCACGCGCGCGCATTCCTGCAGCCGCAGTGCGCGCCGCGGATAGCCGAGGCGCCCCCACGCCTGGATCACGTCGGCCTTCGGCGCGCCGGCCAGGGCGCGCGCGGTGGGCCATTGGCTCATCCACGCCTGCCAATACGGCACCACGCGGCTCATCTGCGTCTGCTGGCTCATCACTTCGCACACGAGCACGCCCCACGGCGTCGTCTGGCCGTTGCGCCATGGCAGGGCGCGCGCGTGCTCGTCCCACCAGGCGAACAGCGGCGCGCGCACGCCGGCGCGGGCGAGTTCGCGCAGGAACGCCTCGTCGAGTGCGGAACGGGTCTGTGTTGTCATAAAACCGCTATTCTAGCGGGGCGCACCGCCCGTGTACAAGGCCGCGCTGTCGCTTGAGCGCAATATCGTGGACCGCGTGACGAATGCAGACAATACCGCGCCCGAGGCGCGCGTGGAGAAGATGTTCGAATACGGCTACCGCAAGTCGAATTACGGCCCCGACGAACTGGTGACCGACGCGCACGGCAACCCGATCTCGGTCGTCGACGCGATGCTCTCGCCCGAGGCCGCGGCCACGATGGAGACGACGACCCCGCACCTGTGCTATTACTCGCCGCGCATCCCCGGCAACACCGGGTCGGCGATCCGCCTGTGCGCGGTGACCGGCACGATCCTGCACCTTGTGGAGCCGTTGGGGTTCAACCTGCGCGACACCAAGCTGCGCCGCGCCGGGCTGGACTACCACGACATGGCGCATGTGGTGCTGCACCCGGATTTCGACAACCTCGTCGAGTCGATGCCCGAGTCGCGCATCATCGCGTTCACGGCTCATGCGACCAAGCTGTACACGGACGTCGAGTACAAGCCGACCGACATCCTGCTGTTCGGGCCCGAACCGGGCAACATCCCCGACCCGACCGACATCATGTTCGGGCCGCATGTGGCCGAGCAGGTGCGCCTGCCGATGCGCCCGAGCCTGCGCAGCCTCAACCTGACGAACTGCGCGTCGATCGCGATCTACGAGGCATGGCGGCAATTGGGGTTTGACGGGGGTCAATAACCACACCACCCCACAATCGCGATTGGGCGCACATCAACCGGTTGATGTGCGCCCAATCGCGATTGTGGGGTGGTGCTCAGTTCTTAAAACTATGAATCGGCGCCGGAATGCGGCCGCCGCGAGTCACGAAGGCCTCGCAGCTCGCCGTGTTGACCGGCATGATCGGCGCATAGCCCATGAGGCCGCCGAAATTGGCCATCTGCCCCACGGTCTTGCCCACGACCGGGATGATGCGCACGGCCGTCGTCTTCTGGTTGACCATGCCAATCGCCGATTCGTCGGCGATGATGCCCGAGATCGTCGAGGCAGGCGTATCGCCGGGGATCGCGATCATGTCGAGGCCCACCGAGCACACGCACGTCATGGCCTCAAGCTTCTCGATCGTCAGGCAGCCGGATTCCGCGGCGTCGATCATGTTCTTGTCTTCCGAGACCGGGATGAACGCGCCGGACAGGCCGCCGACATACGACGACGCCATGATGCCGCCCTTCTTCACCTGGTCGTTGAGCATGGCGAGCGCCGCCGTGGTGCCGGGGCCGCCCACCTGCGTCAGGCCCATCTTCTCGAGCACTTCGCCGACCGAATCACCCACGGCCGGGGTGGGCGCGAGCGAAAGGTCGATGATGCCGAACGGCAGGCCAAGGCGCTTCGAGGCCTCTTGGGCCACGAGCTGGCCGACGCGCGTGATCTTGAACGCGGTGCGCTTGATCGTTTCGCACAGGAACTCGAAGTCCTTGCCTTCCGCGGCGTCGAGCGCACGGGAGACCACACCCGGGCCGGAGACGCCCACGTTGATGACCGCATCGCCTTCGGTCACGCCATGGAAGCCGCCCGCCATGAACGGGTTGTCGTCGGGCGCGTTGCAGAACGCCACGAATTTGACACAGCCGTACGAATCGATGTCGGCGGTCGCCTCGGCGATCTCCTTGATGATGTGGCCGAGCATCTCGACGGCGTTCATGTCGATGCCGGTCTTCGTCGATCCGACATTGACCGACGAGCAGACGATGTCGGTCTCGCTCAGCGCGGCCGGCAGCGACCGGATGAGCAGCTCCTCGGCCGGCGTCATCGACTTCGAGACGAGCGCGGAATAGCCGCCGATCAGGTCGACGCCCACGGTCTTCGCGGCGCGGTCGAGCGCGTGCGCGATCTTGACGAAGTCGCCGCTTGTCTTGCAGCAGCTGGCGCCGACGAGCGCGATCGGCGTGACGGTGATGCGCTTGTTGACGATCGGGATGCCGAAGTCGCGTTCGATCGATTCGCCGGTGGACACGAGGTCCTTGGCGTAATGTGTGATCTTCGCGTAGATCGCCTCGCACGTCTCGTCCACGTCGGCACGCGCACAATCCATGAGGTTGATGCCCATCGTGATCGTGCGCACGTCGAGCTTCTCCTGCTCAATCATCTGGTTCGTCTCATGGACTTCCATGATATTCAGCATGGTTCTTCCCTTCCGTTCCCGTGCGTTCAGACGCGGTGCATCTTGGTGAAGATCTCCTCGCGCTGGCAGCGAATGCGCACGCCGATGTCCTCACCGAGCGCCTCGAGGTCTTCCACAATCGTCTCGAACGCCACGTCCGCGTCCGAATAATCGACGATCATCATCATGTTGAAGAACCCGTCGATGATCGTCTGTGAGATGTCGAGCACGTTCGTGTGGTGCTCGGAAAGGTACGTACATACGCGCGCGATGATGCCGACGGTGTCTTGGCCGACGACGGTGATGATTGCCTTGTTCATGGAACTCCCTGGTCGCAAACTATACGGCAATGCCCCAGTATAGGGAACGCTTGCGCCAACCACGCGCTTTTCCCGCATGTCAGAACGCAACGCGCCGGCGGTGCCGTGTGCACGGCGCCCGCCGGCGCGAACAGGGCGCTAGTGCCTGCCCCTGGCATGGTGCGACGGCTTGCCCGCACCGCACAGGCGCCTGCGTTGCACGGTGAAGACCGTCACGAGCACGGCGATCGTGGCCACAGTGATGATGACGGTGATGAGCATGTCCTGCTTCAACGCCTTGTTCTCGTACGTCGCGTGCTTCGCCTCCTCGGGCGTGGGGATGCGCGTGCCGGTCACGATGAGGCGGTGCGAATTCACGCCGTACGGCGTGCAGGTGACGAGGCTGACAAGGTCGCGCCCCTCCTGGATCTCGAGGTTCTTCACGTTATTGGGCAGCACCACGTGCGTCTCTTCGACCTCGTAGGTGAGCACGTCGTCATACACGGTGACGGTGAACGTGTCTCCCTTTTCCAGAGTGTCGATGCCGGTGAACAGCATCGCGCTCGGCAGGCCGGTGTGGCCGGTGAGCACGGCGTGCGTGGATTCGCCGCCGATCGGGAAGCTCGATCCTTCCATATGCCCCGAGGCGATCTGCAGCACCGCTTCGTCGGTGCCGTGGTAGATCGGCAGGCGCGCGTCGATCTTCGGGATCGTCACATAGCCCATGATGCCGGTGCCGGTGATGTCGAGGATCGAATTGTATTCCTTCTTCTCCTCTTCGGTCGGCAGGAACCGTGTCACGCCGCGCCCCACGAGCGATTCGTTGTATTCGCGCGCGCGGGTGAGCTGGGCTTCGCGGTCCTCCTTGGAGGTGTCGGCCACCCGCTCCACGTAGCCGGCGACCACGCGGCTCGCCACATGGCGGTTCCATGCGTCGGCCACGGTCGGGTACAGAATCAGGCCCACGCCCACCACAAGCATGACGCTCATCGCCACCAGGATCGCGATGAACTGCCGGTTGCTGCGTCGTGTCAAGGCGGCCTTGGCCTCGGGCGACACCGGTTCCGGCGGCACATCGCCTTGCGGCGTGTCGGCGAACTGCGGCAACTCGTCAAGCCCCATGTTCTGCGTGGTGTGTGTGGTCGCGTCGTTCGGCTGTTCGTTCATCTGGCGTGCGTCACCCCTGCTGCATGTCTTCCCGGGGCGCGCTCACGCACGCCCCACGGCACTCTTCTGCCTTGTGAGCATAATCGCTTTGCGCGCCGGGCACCATGGGGCGTCCCAAATCTTCACGACTTCTCACTACGCATAACGCACGGTGGCCGCACGGGGACTCCCCCGCACGGCCGCCGTGCATGTATGCGTGTCAGTCGTTCACGCGGTGCGCCGACCGCGAGGCGCGCACCGGCAATGCGCGCGGCGCGTCGAATCCGCGGCGCGCGAATTCGTCGGCGATCGCCTGCGCGATGCGGCGGCTTTCGCCTGCGTTGACGAGCGCGATGATCGAGCCGCCGAAGCCGCCGCCGGTCATGCGCGCGCCGTACGCGCCCTCGTCGCGCGCCACATCGACGGCCACGTCGAGTTCGGGCACGGTCACCTCGTAATCGTCGCGCAGCGAATCATGCGACGCGTTGAACAGCGCGCCGGCCGTCTCGATGTCGCCCCGGCCGAACGCGTCGATGAAGTCGTCCACACGGCCGATCTCGGTGATGACGTGCCGCACGCGCCGGCGCATCGTCTCGTCGTCCAGCTGCACGAGCACGTCCTCGAGCGCCGCCGCCGGGTCGGCCGCAGCGTTCACCTGGTCGGCCACCACGCGCAGGTTCGGCACACCGAGGATCTGCGCGGCCTCTTCGCACATCGTGCGCCGCGCCTCGTACTGGCCGTCGTTGAGCTGGTGCGGCGCCTGCGTGTCGAGCACGAGCAGCTCAAGACCGTAGGCAGACAGGTCGAACGGCTCCTGGCGCACGCTCTGCGCGGCGGTCAGCCCGGGCATGCAGTCGAGGCGGATTGCGTGGTCCGCCGTGCAGCGCATCGAGGCGTTCTGGTCGAGGCCGCCGGTCGACGCCCCCGCCATCTCGTTCTCGGCCATCACGGCCGCGTCGATCAGCGCGATACGCCCCTCGTCGCTGCCGCCGAACCCGAGTCCATACACATCGTCGAGCGCGAGCGCGGTCGAGCAGGTCATCGCGGCCGACGAGCTCAGGCCGGAGCCGAGTGGCACGCACGAGCTGAACACGGCGTCGAACCCGCGCACCTGGTCGAACCCGGCTTCGTGCAGCGCCCAGGCCACGCCGATCGGGTAGGCGCCCCAGCCGTCCACGCCGCCCGCGGCCAGACCGTCCAGATCGGCCATGGTCATCTCGTCGGGCGTCATGTCGGAGATGACGCGCACGGTCGTGTCATCGCGCGGGGCGAGCGCCACATATGTGCGGTGCGGCAACGCGATCGGCAGGCACAGGCCGCCGTTGTAGTCGGTGTGTTCGCCGATCAGGTTCACGCGGCCCGGCGCGGCCCACACGCCGGCCGGCGCCGTGCCGAAGCGCGCTTCGAACAGTGCGGAGGCACGGGCGGCACCGTCGGTGTCGCCCATCGGCTCGATGAATTCCACTGCAGTGGTCATGATGGTCCCTTCTGTCGTCTGTTGTGCGGGTGCGCGCGCCTAGTCGAGGTCGACCGCGCCGAGTTCGTGGAAACGTTGCGCGATGAGTTCGGGCGTCGTGTCGCTCACCCACGCAGCCATGCCCGATTCCGAACCGGCGAGGTACTTGATCTTGTTGGCAGCGCGGCGGAACGAGAAGAACTGCAGGTTGAGGCGGTAGTGCCCGCCGCGCGGGTCGTGCACAGGCGCCTGGTGCCATGCGGCGATGTACGGCAGGTCCATGCCCTTGCCGTCGCCGGTGTCGAAGAACATGTTGCCGCGCTTGAGCAGCTGCGAGTACATCTGCGCAAGGTCCCAGCGCTCATGGTCGTCGAGCTCGTCCAGCGTGCGCACGTCGCGCAGCGGCTGCACGTGCACCTCGAGGGGCCAGCGCGCGGCCGCGGGCACGTAGGCGACCCAGCTGCCGTTGCGCATGATCACGCGCTCGCCGGCGTCGATTTCGGCGCGCATGATGTCGGCGAGCAGATTGCCGCCGGTGCGCTCGTGGTAGGCCTCGGTGTGCTTGAGTTCCTGCTCGAGCTTGGGGGCGATGAACGGGTAGGCGTAGATCTGGCCGTGCGGGTGCGCGAGCGAGACGCCGATCTCCTGGCCGTGGTTTTCGAAGACGTAGATCTGCTCGAGGCCGTCGATCGCGCTCAGTTCTGCGGTGCGGAACGCCCATGCCTCCACAACGGTGCGCAGGCGTTCGACCGGCAGATCGGCGGGCAGCCCGTGCGCGTTGGGGTCGAAGCAGATGACTTCGCAACGGCCGGACGCCGGGCGCTGGAGCCACAGCGGGTCGTCGTCCACTTCCACCGTCTCGTTGGGCACTCCCGGCACCTGCACCATCGAGGGGAAGCGGTTTTCGAAGACGACCACGTTGTAGTCGGTATCCGGCACTTCGCCGTCCTGGTACGGGTCGCCCGGTTTGCGCGCGGCGAGCGGGTTGCCGGTGGCCGTGGCGCCGGGGCCGATCGTGATCGGCCGGTTCATGCGGGCCGTGGCCATCGGAATCCAGTCGCCGGTGAGCGGGTCGCGGCGCATCTGCGGAGCGGCGTACGGCACTTCGTTGCCGTCCGCGTCCAGATACGGCGCGAAGCGGTAGGGCAGGTCGCGCGGGTCGGCAAGCTGGCGCGTCTTCTTGCCGCAGACGTAGTCGGGCTCGTCGTCGAGATAGAAGAACTCGCGGCCGTCAGACAGCGTTGTGGGGGTGATGCGGATATGCTCCTGCGCATATTCGCCCGGCTGGTAGTGGGCGAATTGAGACATCGGTGTCTTTGCTCTTTTCTTGGGGGTTGCTGTGGGGTGGTTATGCTGTGGCAAGCCTGTCGTCGGCTTCCTCGTCCACGCCGTGGGCGAGCACGAGTTCCTTGACGAGGTCGCGCGTCTTGGTGGCCGAATCCGGGTCGAGCCCGTCGTCGGTGATCACCGTGTCCACTTGGTCAAAGCGGGCGAACAGCGACAGCGATGTGCTGCTCCACTTCGTGTGGTCGGTCAGGATGATCGTGCGGTCCGCGATGTCCATCATGGCCATGTCGGTGGCCGCTTCGAGCGAATTGGGCATCAGGAAGCCACGCGGCACCGAGACCGAGTGTGTGCCGAGGAACACGGTGTTGACGCGCAGCGAGGCGATCACCTTGTCGGCGATCGGCCCCACGAGCGAATTCGAGCGTGTGATCACGCCCCCGGTCACGATCACCTCGACGTCCTTGGATTCGAGCGCCTGCACGAGCTCGGCCACGGGAATCGAGTTCGTGAGGATCGTGATGCCGTTGGCGCGCTGCGATTCGAGCAGGTGCTGGGCGAACACGTAGGCGGTCGTGCCGCCGCCGATCGCAATCACATCGCCGGGCGAGACGTACTCGATCGCGCGCTGTGCGATCGCGTCCTTGAGCCCGAGCTCCATCTGCGATTTGACGGAGAACAGCGGCTCGCTCAGCAGCGTGCTCGTGGAGACTGCGCCGCCGTGGACTCGCTTGAGCAGGCCTTTGTCGGCCAGATCGGCGATGTCGCGGCGGATCGTCATGGCCGAGACACCGAGTTCCTTCGAAAGCGCGGTGATGCGCACCGCACCGCGCGTACGCAGGCGGCTCAGGATCAGATGCTGACGTTGTGAGGAAATCATGCGAACATTATCGCACATTATCTCCCAAACACCAACTCAGTTTGAGTACTTCGGCGTGTTTTCCGACAAAACTGCACGTAATCGCACATCCACACACCCGTAACTCGAACAATTTCCACCGCACGGCTCCACACCCGCACTCGTGCAATCAGTCGACGCCCGCCTCGGCCTCGTCCACGAGCTCGTCGTCGAGCACATCGTCGGGGCCGTCCTCGATCTGGCGTTTCGCGTCGGTGATCTCGCGGGGGATCTCGTCGGGGTCGTGCAGCTGGCGATGCATGCGCGCGAACCCCCAGCGCGTCACCTTGTTCATCGCCTCGCGCACGATCGACCCGTCCATCTTCGATTCGCCGCGCGCGCGTTCGGGGAACACGATCGGCATCTCCACCACGGTGCCGCCAGCGGCGACCACACGCCGGGTCATGTCGATCTGGAACACGTAGCCGTTGTCTTCGATGGTGTGCAGGTTCACCTTGCGCAGGATGCCCGCGCGGTAGACCCGGAACCCCGAGGTCATGTCGCGCACCTTGAGCCCGAGCATGAGGCGCGCGTACTGCGAGCCCACGCGGCTGATGAGGTCGCGGTACCACGGCCAGTTCTCGGTCGTGCCGCCGGGCACGCGCCGCGAACCGACCACGAGGTCGATGTTCGCGTTCCCCTCGATCCGGTCGAGCATGCGCTTGAGGTCGTCGGGGCGGTGCGAGCCGTCCATGTCCATCTCGCAGATCAGCGTGTAGCCGTGCCCGAGCGCCCATGTGAAGCCGTCCACATACGCCGAGCCGAGCCCCAGCTTGCCTTTGCGGTGCAATACGAACACGCGCGAATCCATCGTGCAGCCGTTGATGCGGTTCGCGATCTTCAGGTCCGGCGTGCTCACATGCGCGTCGTAAAGCACCTTGGCGTTCTTGCCGTCACGCTCGAAGCCCACGTCGCTCGGCTGCGCGCCGGGCTTGACGCGCACGCTCAGTTGCGGCGCCATGTTGGTGGCCTTCGAGATCACGTCGGCGAGCGTGCCGGTGCCGTCGGGCGAGGCGTCATCGACGATGAGCACGTCCACGCCCGGGTTCTGCACAAAGACGCCGGTGAGCGTGGGCTCCAGGTTGTCGCGCTCGTTGTACGTTGGCATGACCACGCATACGCGATCCGTCATCTGCCCACCTCCTGCTTTCGGCTATGCCACGACTGTAGTGCGCGGCGCCGTGGTCCGCCCGCCGTGAACCCGTGCGCCTCGACGCGCGAAGGCGTTCGTGGCACAATGGACGCATGTCTTATGTATCAGAGCATAGTCTGCACGACGCCGTCAACAAGGCCACGACCGACCTGTTCACCTTCGCGTACAAAAACGTCATCAAACCGCATTTCGTGTTCAACCACACGCCCGACGTGGCGCATGACCAGATGATCGGCTTCTGCGATGTCACGCGCCGCGTGCCGCCGCTCATGTGGCTGCTGCGCACGATGCTCGACTACACCGACCCGGTGCTCGAGACCACCACGATGGGCGTGCATTTCGCCAATCCCTTCGGGCTTTCCGCCGGCCTTGACAAGAACTGCGAGATGCCCGTGCTGCTCGACAACGCCGGCTTCGGCTTCGAAACGGTGGGATCCACCACGTCACGCCCGTGCCGGGGCAACGCGCGCCCGTGGTTCCACCGCCTGCCCGAATACGATTCGATGATGGTGCATGTGGGTCTGGCCAACCTCGGTTCCGCCGAAGTGATCGACCGCGCGCAGCGGGCGTGGAGCAGGACGAAGACGATGCAGATGTCCGTGTCGATCGCCCGCACGAACGACCATCTGGTGGGCGACCTGGACGAAGGCATCGAGGACTACTGCATCTCGATGCGCCGCGCGGCCGGGCGCACCGCGATGGTCGAAGTGAACGTCTCCTGCCCCAACACCACCGCGGGCGAACCGTTCACCGCGGACCCCAACGCGCTCGACCGCCTGTTCACCGAACTCGACAAGATCGACCGCCCGCAGCCCACACTCGTCAAGATGCCGCTCAACAAGACCTGGCCCGAGTTCAAGGAGCTGCTCGACGTGCTCGCCGAGCACAATGTGCAGGGCGTCACGATCGCCAACCTGCAAAAGGACCGCAGCGGCCTGAACATCCCGCGCGACTGGCCCGGCGGTCTTTCGGGCGGTCCGTGCACGGTCGAAAGCACCGAACTGATCCGCCGCGTCTACCGCGACTACGGCCAGCGCTTCGCGATCGCGGGCGTCGGCGGTGTATTCACGCCGCAGCAGGCCTACGACAAGATCCGCGCCGGCTCGTCGCTCGTCATGTTCATCACGTCGCTCATGTACCGCGGGCCGCAGCAGATCACCGTGCTCAAGCGTGGCTTGGCGGAGCTGCTCAAGCGCGACGGCTTCGCGCATGTGGGCGAAGCCGTCGGCGTCGACGCCTGACCGCTACGCGTCACCACGCGCCGCGCAGATACTGCGGCGGGTATGGGATCTGCGCGCGCCCGACGCCCAGTTTCGCGGCGGCGCGCAGCGGCCAGTACGGGTCGCGCAAGGCGGCGCGACCGATTTCCACGGCGTCGGCCTGCCCGTGCGCCACGATTTTCTGCGCCTGTTTGGGCTTCGTAATCAGGCCGACCGCCGTCGTCGGCACACCTGCCTTCGCGCGGATGCGGTCGGCGAACGGCACCTGGTACCCCGGTTTGACGGGGATCGTCACGCCGTCGATCAGGCCGCCCGTCGACACATCGATGAGGTCCACGCCGTGCTCCTTGAGCGTGCGCGCCAGCACGACCGACTGGTCGACGTCCCAGCCGCCCTCGGCCCAGTCGGTCGCCGATATGCGCACGAACAGCGGCAAGTCGTCGCGGATCACGCCGCGCACCTCGTCGACGACCTCCACGAGCATGCGCATGCGGTTGGCGAGCGAACCGCCGTAGTCGTCGGTGCGCGTGTTGATCAGCGGGTCGAGGAATTCCGAGAGCAGATACCCGTGCGCGGCGTGGATCTCGACCGCCTCGAACCCGGCGGTCATCGCGCGCCATGCGGCGTCGCGGAAGCGGTGCACAATCCCGTGGATGTCGTCCACATCCAATGCGCGCGGCGCCTGCAGGCCGCCGAACGCCAGGTCCGAGGGGCCCACGGTGGGCCAACCGCCCTTGTCGGCCGGCACGGTTTGCCCATCGTATCCAATCGAGAAACAGCCGATCGAACCTTTGCGCCCGGCGTGGTTGAGCTGGATCGCGGGCACGGCGCCGGCCTGTTTGACCGCTTCCGTGATCCACCGGTACGCGTCAATCTGCGCGTCTTCCCACAGGCCCAGGTCGCATGGCGAGATGCGACCGTCGGGCGTGACCGCGGTCGCTTCGACGATGATGAGGCCGAAACCGCCCAGCGCACGGGACACATAATGCTGGTAGTGGAAGTCTGTGGGCCGGCCGTCGCGCGCGAACGCCGAATACATGTCCATCGGCGGCAGCCATACGCGGTTGCGCGCAGTCATGCCGCGCAAGGTGATCGGGGTGAACAGCGCCGGCTCCGTCGCCTTGACCGTTGTCTGTGACGCCTTGGTTGCCTTGGCTGCCTTCGATGTCTTGGATTGCTTGATGCCCTTGGCTTGTGATTGCGTGCCCATACCCCGCCACCCTACCACACTGGATACGGACGGCATGACGGCTGCCCCGCTACGGGTAGTGTCCTTGCCGCCACGTGCACATATGGCGGTGGCGGCGCACCAGCTTGGATGCGCCGCCACCGGTCAGCCGCGTTTGGTGGGGCCCGGAATCAGGATCACCGGTTCTGCTGGTTTTGGTTCTGTTGCTGCTGCAACTGGCCCTGCTGCGTGCCCTGCACCATGTCGCTGGTCTGCGACCTTGAGACGCCCACCTGTTTCATGTACTTGTCCGCAGCCTGCCCGTAGTCGTTGTCCATCGGCAGGTTCTTCTTCGCCGCGTATTGGCTCACGGCCCTGCTGAACGCAGGCGCGGCGATCGTCGAGCCATCCCAGTAGCCGTGGTATTCGCCATTGATCGCGATGTTCTCGATCGGGTGGTTGATCGGGTCCTGCACGTCGCCGACGAGCACGAACGTGGCGATCTGGTGCGGAACGAACCCACCCGTGGTCACATACATGTTCTCGTTCGTACCGGTTTTCGCGAAAGTCTTGCGGTTGTCGGCCAGCTGGGCCGCGCGCGCGGCGCCGTCAGGGCGCGTCACGCCTTGGTTCATCGTGTAGGCGAGCGTCTGGATGATCTCCTTGTCCACCGCCTGGTGGCAGTTCGCCTGCGGCACATCGAGCTTGTTGCCGTCGGAGTCCTCGGCCGATTTGATCGCCACCGGCGTGCACTCGACGCCATCGGCCGCGATCGTGGCATACACGTTGGCCATCGTGAGCGGCGAGACCGAGGTGGTGCCGCCGATCAGCAGCGCGGGGTGCATCGAGATGTCGCTGTAGACGTCTTCCTGCCCGATCTTCGAATTGTGGTAGCCGAGCGACTTCGCGGCGTCGGCCACCGCACACAGGCCGATCTGCGCGCCCATCGCCGCCATCGTGGTGTTGTGCGAATGCACGAGGCCGAGGAACGGGCTTTCCGGGCTCACCGTGCCGTTCGTCAATGCGTTCGTGACGTGCCAGTTGTCGGAGCCGCCCTGGTAGCCGTTGCACGAGAACCTGTTCGTTAGGAAGTCGGTGGGAGCCACAAGGCTTTCGTTGATCGAACGGCCCTGCTGCATCCACGCCACGAGGTTGATCGGCTTCCACGACGAGCCGATCTGGAAGCCCTGGCCGCCGCCGTCGATCTGGTCCACCGCGTAGTTCATCGACGAGCGCGTGGGGTCGGTGGCCGCCGCGTCGGTCGCGTCATAGGTGCGGTTGAGGCCGAAGCCGAGCACTTCGCCGGTGCCGGGTTTCACCGAGGCCATCACGATCTCCATGCCGCTCGAATCGGCCGCTGGGATCGTGGCGTTCGCCACGTCCATCATCGCCGCGTTCGCATCCAGGTCGAGCGTCGTCACGATCTTGAGGCCGCCCTCCTGCAGCAGGCGCTCACGGTCTTCCGCCGTCTTGCCGAATTCGGGCGAGTTCTCGATCTTGTGCACCACGTAATCGCAGAAATAGCCGGCGTCGTACTTCGCGGCCATGCAGCCGCGGCTCACGCTCGTCAAATGCAGCGTGTCGACAAGCGGCGTGTTCACGGCCTCCTCGTACTCCTTCTGCGTGATGAAGCCTTGGTCGTGCATCAGTTGGAGCGTGATGTTGCGCTGCTTCTGCGCCTCTTCCTGGTTCTCTGGAATCGAAGGGTCGTATTTCGACGGGTTCTTCGTGATCATGGCGATCGTGGCCGCTTGCACCACATTCAGTTTGTCCGCGGTCGTGTCGAAATACCGTTCCGCCGCCGCCTGCACGCCGTACAGCGAATTGCTGCCGAATTGCGCGATGTTCAGGTACCCCTGCAAGATCTCCTGCTTCGAATACTTCTTCTCCATCTGCACCGAGATGAGCATCTCGCGCAGCTTGCGCGAGATCGTGTCTTCGGTGGCATGGTATGCGGCGATCGGGTCGTTGTTGTCGCGCGCCTTGGTGGCGAGCACGTTCTTCACGTACTGCTGCGTCAGCGACGAACCGCCCTGCTGGTCGCCCTTGCGCATGTAGGTCTGCACGAACGCGCGCATCACGCCCTGCACATCCACGCCCGAATGCTCCCAGAAGCGCTTGTCCTCGCGGGCCACCACGGCCTGCATCATCGGTTTGGAGATGTCTTTGAGCGGCACCACTTCGCGGTTCTGCGCATAGAACTCCGCGATCACGGTCTTGCCGTCGCTCGCGTACATCGTCGATTTCTGCGGCAGATTTGTCACATCGAAGTCAATGCCTTCCACCTGCATCGACGGGGCCACCGCTTTGGCCACATTGTTCGCGCCCATCACCGCGGGCAGGAACAGCACGCTCATCGTCACACCGCCCGCAATGCACAGGGTGATGAACGCGAGCGCGAGCGCAAGCACGCGCATTCCAGTCAGGGATTTCTTCTTGTTCGGCTTCGGCATGCTGACCATTCTAAATGGTCGGCTCTACTGCGTCCACAGCTTCCCCGCAATGCTCACGCAATGTGCGCAACCGCCCGCGCTAGCGCTGCGAGCGGCGGATCAGTTTGCCCGGCTGGTAGATGATGATCGTGCGCCCCTCGCGCGCGATCCATCCGCGGTTGGCAAAATCCATGAGCGCCTTGTTCACTGTTTCGCGGGACGACCCCACAAGCTGCGCCATCTCCTCCTGCGTCAGGTCGTGCGGCACCTGCAGGCCCTCCTCGACCGGCTTGCCGAAGCGTGCCGCCAGATTGAGCAGTGTCTTCGCCAAGCGCGCGGGCACGTCCATGAACACCAGGTCCGCGATCCGCTCGTTGTTCAGGCGCAGGCGGTTCGCCAGCACCTGCAGCATGTCGACGGCCACGCGCGGGTGCGCGTTGAGCCACGCGAACAGCGCGTCGTGTTCGAGCCACACCACTTTGGTGCCATTGAGCATCGCCACTGCGGTCGCCGTGCGCGGGCCCCCTTCGGGGTCGAACACGGGAATCTCGCCGAGCACTTCGCCGCGCGTGTGGATGCTCAGCAGCTGCACGCGGTTGTCCGCCGACTGCCGGATCAGCTTCACGCGCCCCTGCTCGATCACATACATGCGGTGATCGGTGTCCCCCTCGCGGAAAATCGTGTCGCCTTTGTTCACCATAGCGCTGTGCATATGTGGCAGCAGCTCCTCCGCCTGTTGCACGGAGACCTGCTTGAACAGGGCCGTGTGCAGCAGCGGGTTGTGCGTCTGATCGTCGTTGTGCGTCGCCATGACCACCTCATGCTTGAACCGTGTGCCTGCGCCCGGGCCGTCCATGGGCGCACGGTTGTCCCATTGTAGTCCAGCCACGCACCGAACCCCAGCCTGCCGCGCCCCTGCGCGTCATACGGCGCCAAATGCGCGCGCCGTGCGCACGAGGCGCGCCACGACCTGCGCGCGCGTGAGCCGTGTGCCCGCGCATATCGGCTCCACGCGTTTCGCCGCCGATTTGACCGCTTTGTCAGACATCTTCTCGGCGCTCGTGTTCAACACGGCGCCCATTGCGCGCGCGTCGATGCTGTACGCGAGCGTCGTGTGGTGCAATATGCAGCCGGGTTCGCCGGGCACGCGCTGCTGAGCCGACCCGCCGATCTTGCCATGCGGGCCCGCGATGTCGTTGAGGCCGGCGAACCGCGCACGCACACCGCACGCGCGCAGCCCCTCGATGAGCCACATATCGCACAACTGGAACGATTGCGCCACATCGAGCCCCTGCACAAAACCGAGCGGCGCGTACAACGAAACGGTGATCGTGCGCGCAGGCTCGATGACCATCGCGCCGCCGCCCGAATCGCGCCGCACCACGTGCACGCCGCGCGCACGCGCCTGGTCGAGATGCACTTCGTCTTCGATTGACTGGTACGCCCCGCACACCACCGCGGGCGCGCCCCAATCCCACACGCGCAGCGTGGCCGGGCGCGCGCCGTGCGCCACCTGCCGCGACCATTCGCGCTCCACGCGCATCTGCTCTTCGGGCATGCGCGGGCAGTCCTCCACGAGCACGGGGGCGAGCGCACGCCAGCGTTCGCGCACCTCGCGCGGGTCGATCAGCGGCGGCTGGGGGTGCTCGCCGTGCTGTGCGGCCTGCCATTGGCGGTGGATGCGCGCGTTGCGTTCGCCCTCAAACCGCGCGAGCGCCTGCGCGAATGGTTCGAGCGCGCGCTGTGCATGGGCGCGCAACGTGGCGAGCGCGATGGATTCGGCGTTCGCGCCGATCAACGCGCGTTCCACAATCGGTTCGAGCGCGCGCACGGTGGCGCGGTACCACGGTTCGATCGCCACGCCGGGCGCATCGAGTGCGCTAAGACGCCCGGCGAGCGCCTCTTCGGCCTGCGCGATCACCGCGGCGGACGAACGCTCGCCGGCGGCGAAGAAATCGCCGTCGATATGGCATGTGCGCGTGCCGGCTGCATCCGCAACCGTCACGCGCACGAGTTTGCCGCCGGGAATCTTGACTTCGCCGATTGCGGGCATGGGTCAGTCGACGAGTTCGACGCCGCGGGCGTCGCGGTGGGCCGGCGTGCCGTAGTTCGATGTGAGGATTTGCACACCTTCGACGATCGACCAGATGATCGCGGCGATCGGTCCGAGGCCGAACAGGATCCAACCGAGGCATGTGAGCAGCACCTGGGCGATCGCCTTGCCGGTGAAGCCGAGGTAGAAGTTGTGGATGCCCAAAGCGCCGAAGAACAGCGCGAGCAGGCCGGCGAGGATCTTGTTGCGCGGGATGTAGCCCGTCGGCACCGCCGCATATGTCGGGGTGCCAGGGGCCGGCTGGCCGTATTGCGGCTGCGCGTACTGCTGCCCGTACGGATCGGCGGACGGCTGTGTGTATGGATCGGCAGCCGGCTGCGCATACTGATCCGCAGCAGGTTGTGTATAGGGATTGGAGGCCGGCTGGCCGTATTGCGGGGTGTTCGCCGTGGCTGGCTGCGTGTATGGATTGGCGGTGTGCGCGGCGACATTCGGCATGGCGGTCGTGGCCTGCTGGTCGGCCGAGTACGGGTCGTCCATGGTGCCGTTCGGATTCGGCGGCAGATCAGGCATCTGCGGCATTGCCGTGGTGAAGGTCTCGGTCACTTCGATGTCCTGCTGATTGGCGTCAGCTGTGGTGCCACCGGTATACGCGGCGGGCGTCTCGTCGTTGGACGGCGCGGGGTTGATGTTCGGATTGGTCGGATCGGTCATGGATGCTCTTTTCGTGTCGTGTTTGCCGTGCCCAGCCGTATTGGCTGTCGGCTGCCATTACCACTCTACACGGCCACAGGTTGATGGGGCCTCTGTTTTCCGGCTCACGATGGCTGTCGATGGTCATCTGCCAGACACCGACAGCCATACTGTAGGTAATCGGCGACAGCACATGACTAGTCGCCAGACACCAACGGACATACGGAAGGCAGTCGGCGACAACCCGTGGCTAGCAACTAGATACCAACGGACATACGGAGAACGGGAATGCGGTGGAAACAGGACTGGGTGTAATGGCGTATGATAACGGCGGCCGGCATGCTTATGGGCTTGCCGGCCGCCGCCGAAGCATCAAGCGCGAGGCTCAGGCCACGTAGGTTGGGCCGTATTCGCTCGGTACGTGGGTCGTGGCGATGTACGGGCCTGCGGTGGGGCTCGCGTAGGTCTGGAAACCGTTGCTGTAGTTCATCGAAGCTTCTTCACAATTGCAGCACATAGCTGTACCTCTTTCGCTGGTTGGGCGCGCGGTGTGCGCGCCGTGAATCGTGCGTATTCGCAGCTCAGTCTACAGCCGAGCCACGATGAAAGACGGGCGTCCGGCCCGGCATGCGACCATGCCGCGTCAGATGCGGGCCAGGATGTCGCGGCCCACTTCCGCGGTGGAACGCGTGGTGGAGCCGAGCTCCTCGATGTCGGCCTCGACCGCGGCGTCGATCCGCGCGGCGGCGGCGTCGAACCCCAGGTGGCGCAGCAGCATGGCCGCCGACAGGATGGCGGCGGTCGGGTTCGCGATGCCCTGGCCTGCGATGTCGGGCGCAGATCCGTGGATCGGCTCGAACATCGACGGGTATTCGTTGATCGCGTTGATGCAGCCGGACGCGGAATAGCCCACGCCGCCCACCACGGCGCCCGCCTCATCGGTCAGGATGTCGCCGAACAGGTTGTCGGTCAGGATCACGTCGAAGCGCGAGGGGTCGTTGACCAGGTAGATTGTGGCGGCGTCCACATGGTTGTAGTCGTGCGTGACCTCGGGGTACTCCTCGCCCACCTTGTCCACGATGCGCTGCCACATGTCACCGGCGTTCACGAGCACGTTCTTCTTGTGCACGAGCGTCACATGCTTGCGGCGCTTCATGGCCAAGTCGAACGCGTAGCGCACCACGCGCTCCACGCCGTACGCCGTGTTGATCGAGACCTCGGTGGCCACCTCGTGCTCGGTGCCCTTGCGGATCGCGCCGCCGGCGCCGCAATACAGGCCTTCGGTGCCTTCGCGCACCACCACGAAGTCGATCTCGCCCGGCTCGGCGAGCGGCGAGGTGACGCCCTTGTACAGCTTGGACGGCCGCAGGTTCACATACTGGTCCAGCGCGAAGCGCAGCTTGAGCAGCAGCCCGCGCTCGAGCACGCCCGCCTTGACGCGCGGGTCGCCTACCGCGCCGAGCAGGATCGCGTCGGTGCCCTTGATACGCTCCAGGTCCTCGTCGGGCAGGATCTCGCCGTCGCGCAGGTAGCGCTCCGCGCCCAGATCGAAGTCCACATAGGTGAACTGCGCCGCGTCGCCGGCCGCCTTCTCAAGCGCCTGCTGGGCCCACGGCGTGACTTCCTTGCCAATGCCATCGCCGGGAATCACGGCGATCGTGTACTGCGTCTTGTTTTCACTCATAAGACGCGAGCGTACACGCGGCGCGCGCATGGTGAACCCATGCGGCTCATTTCTTGGACAGCTCTTCGCAAAACATCCACATGGCAAGACGCCCCGCGCTACATGAGCTCGGTCGCACGCATCACGTCGAGGCACCACGCGTTCTCGTAGCACACGTCGCGCCAACGCTTGTAGCGGCCCGTGCCGCCGCCGTGCCCGGCCTCCACCTCGACCTTGATCACGGCGTCGAGCCCGGCCGCCTGCAGGCGCGCCACCCATTTGAGCGGCTCCACCACAAGCACGCGCATGTCGTTCATCGACGTCGTCACAAAGATGCGCGGGTAGGCCTCCACCGCCTCGCCGTCGCGCCACACGGCGCGCGCCGGCTGGGCGGCCGCGGGCTCGGGAATCGCAGGCTCGTCGATGCGCCCGTCATCCGCGGGCATCGGCGAGTTCTCGTACGGCGAATACCCGCGCATGTACTGGTACGCCTCCACATCGTGCAGCGGGTCCCCCCATTCGTCCCATTCGGTCACGGTGAGCGGCAGGCTCGGGTCGAGCATCGTCGTCAGCGCGTCCACGAACGGCACGTCCGCCTCGATGCCGGCGTACCGTTCCGGCGCCAGATTCGCCACCGCGCCCATCAGCAGGCCGCCGGCGGACCCGCCGTTCGCCACCGTGCGCGCCGGATCCGCGAGACCGCAGTCCTGCAGCGCGGCCGTGGCGTCCACGAAATCCTCGAATGTGTGTTTTTTGTTGAGCCGCCGGCCCGTTTCGTACCATGCGCGCCCCATCTCGCCGCCGCCGCGCACATGCGGCACGGCATAGAGCACACCGCGGTCGAGCATGCTCACGCGCGCCACCGAGAACGCGGGGTCGGTGCTGATCTCGTACGCGCCATACCCGGTGATGAACATCGGCATCGACTCGAGCGGCGCGCCCTTCTTGTAGACGAGCGAGACGGGGATCGATTCGCCGTCGCGCGCACGCACCCAGATCGACCGTTCGGCGTACGCGCGCGCGTCGTACCCGCCGAGCACCGTGGCGGCCTTGAGCAGCGTGTCCTCGCCCGTGGCCGGGTCGATTTCGCGCAGTTCGCCCGGCCGCGTGTAGCTCGTGAACGAATAGCGCATGCGCGGCGCCTCGTACGAGGGATTGCCGGCCGTGCCGATCGAATACATGCGCCCGGCCGTGCCCTCGAACCCGCGCAATGCCGGCACGTCGGCCGGTTCGTCGTCGCCTTCGAGCGGCGGCGGCACAAGCTCGGTGAAGCTCCACGGGCGGCCGGACAGGAAATCGCGCGCCGCCTGACCCTTCGTAGTGATCGCGAGGCGCGGCAGGCCGTCGCCGCGGTACGAGAGCGCCACGAAGTTCTTGTGGAACGCGATGCCTTCGATCGCGAGCCCGCGCACGCCCTGCAACAGGGCGGGGTTCCGCGCATCGGTGAACGGTGTGCCGACCGGCGTCCGCCGCGCGCCGGGCGCCACACGGTCGCCGAGCTCGGTGCCGTACGGCGAGCCGACCGCGATCGTCACGCCGTCGCCCAGCCGGTACGGCGGTTTGTGCGCACGCATGTCGATCACGTCGATTTCGAAATTGGGATTGACCGCGTTGTGGTAGACGACCGCGATCGGGATGTCCTCGCCCTGCTCACCCGCATGCTCGAACACGCCGAAGCTCACGTCGTATTCAATGCCCTCCCGCCGCGGGATGACCGGGGTGAACTCGCCTTCCGGGTCATCCACAGGCAGCATCAGCACCTCGCTCGTGGTCTTCGAGCCGGTGCCGATCACGATGTGCCGGTCGTCGAACGACATGCCGACACCGGTCCAGAACCGCTCGTCACGCTCCTCGTACACATCCACGTCGGATTCGACCGGCGTGCCGACCTTGTGCCGGCGGATCAGGTACGGGCGCTGCGCGTCGTCGAGCACCGTGTAGAACACATACCGGGCGTCGGGCGTGAAGCACGCGGCGGCGATGCCGTCGAAGCGCTCGGGCAGCTCCTCGCCGGTGTCGAGGTCACGGATTGTGAAATCATAGCGTTCGTCGCCGCGCGTGTCGACGCCGAAGAGCATCCAGCGGCCGTCCTTGCTGATGTCCATGCCGCCGAGCGCGAAGAACTCGTGCCCTTGCGCCTCCACGTTCGTGTCAAAGATGACCTGCTCCCCCGCGAGCTCGCCCGGCGCCTGTGCGGCGTCAATCACCGGCGGGTCCCAGTCGTCCGCGCCGCGGATCGGCAGGCGGCATTGTGTACCGTACTGCAGCCCCTCCTGCGTGCGCACGTAATACCAGTAGCCGTCCATGCGCGTCGGCACCGACATGTCGGTCTCCTGCACGCGCGACTTGAACTCGTCGAACAGCCGCTCACGCAATGGTTCGAGATGGGCCATGCGCGTGGCCATGTATGCGTTCTCCTCCTCCACGAACCGCTGCAGTTGCGGCGATTCCTTGTCGCGCATCCACTCGTACGGGTCGACGAACACGTCGTTGTGGAATGTGCGGGTGGTGGGCGTGCGCCGGGCGCGCGGCGGCTGTGGTGCGTGCTGTTCGTTGGTCATGCGCCGATTATAGGCACGCCTCACGGCATGCGGCGCGCGCCTATACGAACTGCTGCAGATACGGCAGCATGGTCTTGCGGATGTTCGAACCCGTGGCGCCGGTGAACACCGGCACGTCGGTCACCGGCATCGGCTGCGTGGCGGCGAACCCGGCCACCGAGGCCAGACCGCCCACCGATTCGCGCGCGGAAAGCTGGCGGATGCCAATCGCGAGCACACGCCCCGGATAGCGCTTGGCGATTTCGGCGTACGTGCTCGGGTCCTTCTGCCCGTCGTCGCCCAGCAGGATGAACTTCATGTCGGGGAAGTCCTCCATGAGCTGCTCGGCGTATTCGAGCTTGTGCTGCACGCCGGAAGGCACGAAGGTCTTGGGG
Source organism: Bifidobacterium pseudolongum subsp. globosum (assembly GCF_000741295.1). Classification (GTDB taxonomy): domain Bacteria; phylum Actinomycetota; class Actinomycetes; order Actinomycetales; family Bifidobacteriaceae; genus Bifidobacterium; species Bifidobacterium globosum. Next base: position 70,253 of record NZ_JGZG01000002.1, read on the forward strand.
CGCGGGTCCAGGTCGCGCAGCAGGAGCGGCCCGTCGGGGAACCCGTAGTCGAGGATGAAGTTGCGGATCGAGCTCTCCACGTTCCATGGCGAGGTGGACAGGTAGAAGAACGGCGCATCCGGGAACATGCGCCGGATGTCGTTGTACATGACCGCCATGCCCGGCACGGAGGCGCGTTTGCGCGGCGAAAGCAGCAGCATGTTGTATGCCGCCTTCCACAGCGTGGGCACCTGTGTCACCATGATCGTGTCATCCACGTCGGAGATCACGCCGACCTTCGCGTCGCTCGGGATCGTGAACAGTTCCGCCTCGACCGGCCCGCGCCGCGGCACCTTGCAGCTGAAGCGGTGCACGCCCGGCTGTAGGCGGTGCTCGGCGAGCAGGTCCAGATAGCCTGCGGAGTCGGACACCGAATACGCCATCGTCTGTGCACGCGCCGGGTCGTTGCGGTCATACACCTCCATCGTGCCCACCTGCACGGTACGCAGCGGCACGCCGTCGATGTGGATGCTCACACGCTCGTGCGCCGCCGGCACCTCGAGCATCGCGTGGATGCCGCGCATCGGCGTATGCGGTTTGGCGCGCGTCGGCTCGTAGATCGTGCGGCACACGAGGCGCGAATATTCCTCGGTGCCATAGCCCACATACGGTTTGACGCTCGGGAACCAGTTGAGATGCTTCACGAGGTTCGTCGAGAGCTTGAGCCACACGCCGAACACGCCGATGATGCTTTTGCGCACCAACTGTTTGAGCGGGTTCTTCCACTGCAACCGCCGGCGCCGTGCAATCCGTTCGCTCACCGCCGGCAGCGCGGTGCCCGCGGACACCGCACCGAGCGGCACCGCCACGGTGGGCATGTCGCTGTTGGATGTGGCGGCGCTCGTCGTGCGCAATGCCACGGCCGCCGCCGGCGCGTCGGGCCCCGCCGCAGACGTGTTCGGCGAACTGCTCACCACACGGCCTTGCCGGTGCTGTTCCTCTTCGGCTTGGATCAGCGCGTGCTGCAGGATGCTTTTAACCTGCTGTGGCGCGTGCCGGATGTCGTCCCTGTCCGTCATGCGGCGATCTTCTCCGCGTACTCTTCCGCGCTGAGCAGATCCGGGCGGTCGTCGTCAAGGTCGATCTTGACAAGCCAGCCTTCGCCGTACGGGTCGTCGTTCACAATCGCGGCGTCGTCCTCCGCCTCGTGGTTCACGTATTTCACTGTGCCCGCCACCGGGCTGATCACCGGTTCCACCGCCTTCGACGATTCGACCTGCATGAGTTCGTCGCCGGCCTCCACGCGTGTGCCCACCGACGGCAGGTCCACGAACACGATGTCGCCCATGCGTTCGGCCGCGTACTCGGTGATGCCGAGGACCGCCGGCTCCTTCGTGTCATCGACCCACACGTGGTCTTCCGAATACTGCAGGTGCTTGGGAATGTCGAGTCGGCCCACCGGTTCCATTGCGTCGTTCATCGTCTTGCTCCGTTCTTGTATGCCTTGCGTGTGCTTCCCCCAGTCTAGGCCATCTTCAGTCCAGGCTGCGGCCATACCATTCCTCGATCATGTAGCGCGCGATCGTGGCTTTGCCGGGCGCACTGATGCGGCCGGTCACGAGCAGGTCGGTGAACTCGTCTCGGGTCACCCACCGCGCGTCGGCCACCTCCTCGCCGTCTACATGAATCTGCGTCGAGAGCGCCTGCCCTTTGAACGCCATCATCAGCGAGATCTTGAACGGCCACGGCTGCGAGCCCAGGTATTTGACTTCGCCCACCTCGATGCCGGTCTCTTCCATCGTCTCGCGGCGGCAGGCGTGCTCGAGGTTCTCGCCGGCTTCCACGAACCCCGCGCTCACCGAGTAGAGCGTCGGGTCGGCCCATGCGCGGTTGTGCTGCAGCAGCAGGCGGTCCTGTGAATCGACGACCGTCATGATCACCGCCGGCTCCACGCGCGGGAACAGCAGGCGGTGCCCGTCGTCGCCGTTCGTGCAGCGCTGCGCCCAGCCGCTCATCGCGGGCCGTGTCGGCGCTCCGCACGCCGGGCAGTGTGTTTGGTAGGCGAACCAGTTGGCGAGCGAGAGCATGGTGGTGGCCACGCCGATGTCGCGGCCCGACGCGCGCGGCACGAACGCGCGCAGGTCGACCCAGTCGAAGCGCTGCACGGCCGATTCGAGCACAGCCGGGCCGCCAGCCGCGTCCCCGCGCTCGTCGAACGCAGCGTCCACCGCGCGAGCGGCCGGCGGCACCGCGTCCACCGCGCTGATGTCGAGCGCCACAATGCGCTCGGGGTGCGCGCCGGCGACTTCGCCCAAATACATCGCCACAACATGCGGGTGGCTCGCCAATGCGTCGGCCACATAGGCGCCCGGCAGCGTGGCGAGCCGCATGCGCGCGTGCGGCTGCGCGGCCGCATTGCGCTGGCCAAGCGGCACGGCGAGCAGGCCGTTGCGCGTCAGGACCACGCGCGCGCCCGCTTCGCGCAGCGTGCGGTCGATCAGCCCCGGGTCCGCGCGCCGCTCCACCTGATAGTCGATGGAGCCCTGCGCGAGCGGCAGATACGGCAATGCCTGGGTGAGTGCCAATGGTGCGAACATGATGATTCCCCTCGTTGATGGATGGTTATTCCGCTGCGATGGCGCGCGGCACGCGTGCGATCAGCCCGTGCAGCGCGTGCGCCACGATGTCGGGGCGTTCCCATGCGCTGAAGTGGCCGCAGTCCTCGATTTCTGTCATCGCCACATCGGTGCCGGTCATCGCGCGCGCGATCGGCTCCATCACGGCGGGCGCGCTCGACGGGTCGTTCTCGCCGCAGATCACGGCCACCGGCGCGGTGATGCGCGCGAACTGGCCGTTGAGATCGGGGCGGCCGGCCGCCATCAGCTCGCGCCATGCGATGCCCGCCGGCTGCTGTTCGCGGATCCACGTGGAGAATTGGCTGATGTAGTCCGGGGACTGTTTGACGGTGGAATCGCCCGGCTGCACCTCGGTGAAGAACATCACGGGGTCGGTCGTGTGCCGTTGCACGCATTCGCGTGCGATCTCGATGCGATGTGCGCGCGAGGCCGGCGCGTCGGCGTCGCCCTTCGTGTCGAGCAGCGCCATGCCCGCCACGGCCTCGGGGTGGCGCCGCTGCACGTCGAGCACCAGATAGCCGCCCATCGACAGCCCCGCCCAGATCGCCTGCCCGTAGCCGGCGGCGTGCAGCAGGTCCACGTAGGCGTCGGCCATCAGGTCGAGCGCGTCGGGAAGCGCCCCATCCTCGGCGCGCGCACCACTGTCCTCCGGTCGGGGCACTGGGCTCGCGCCGGCGCCTGGCATGTCAGGTGCCCAGATCGGGTATTGCGTACACTCCTGCGCATCGGACATCTCCATGAGCGCGGTGGCGCAACGGTCCCACATGCGGTGGTCCACAGGGAATCCGTGCACCAAGATCAGCGGGATCCCCTCGCCTTCGCGGTAGACGTGGTTTTCAATCGTCAGTGCCATGGTTGCAGCTCCTCAGTTCCTGTGCGCGTGCGTCACGCAACGTCCACGCACCACCTTAGAGCACCACCGCCGATCACAGGCCGGCCCAGGCAAGCGCCTGGCGCACAATGTAGTCGTGGCCGTCGGCCATCTGCTCAAGGAACGAGTCGAGCGCGGCCGTGCGCGGGTCGACCCACTCCACGTCGAGCGTCTCGTCCTGCGGCTTGCAATCGCCCGCGATCGGCACCATGTAGCACAGCGCGATCGCGTGCTGGCGCGCGTCGTGGTATGGCGAGACCCCCGGCGTGGGGAAGAATTCGGCCACGGTGAACGGCATCAACCCCTGCGGCAGCTGCGGCAGTGCGATGTCACCCAGGTCCTTCGAGATATTGCGCGCAATGGCCTCGCGAATCGTCTCGTGGTACAGCACACGGCCGGCGATGAGCGTGCGCTCCACAATCGAGCCGTCGTCGCACACACGCAGCAATGACCCGATCTGCGTGACGCGCCCGAACTCGTCCGCGCGCACCGGCACGACCTCCACATACGCGATCGGCATCTGGCGGCGGATCCGCCCCAGGCTCTCGCCGTCAAGCCAGCCGGGAGGTGTGGCGCGCCCCGAACCATGATCGCGCGTGAAATCCTCCGGCGTGATGTTGTCGAACTCGCCGCGGCGGCGGCCGGCATCGTAGTCGTCGTTGTCTGGCACTTCATCATTCAGCACTGGCATGCCCCCATTATGGCGCAATCCGCGCGTCGACTCCAGCCGCACACACCGCGCGGATTATCCCCGTGGCTGATTTCCCGGCGCGCCGGGGCGAGTATGGAATGCTGGGGAGTGGAATCGGTTGACCATAGTACTGGTGAACCGAACGAACGTCATGAAGGAGCAGACTATGGCAGTTCAAGAAATCACGGAAGAGACTTTCGCACAGGCGGTGCAAGACAACACACTCGCGTTCTTCGACTTCTACGCCACCTGGTGCGGCCCGTGCCGCGCCTTCGGCCCGATCTTCGACAAGGCCTCGGAAGCCAACCCCGACATCTTCTTCGGCAAGATCGACATCGACAAGAACCAGAACCTCGCCAACCAGGCGAACGTGCAGGCCGTGCCGACGCTGATGATCGTCAAGGAAGGCCACATCATCTACCAGGAGGCCGGTGCCCTGCGCGCTCCGGACCTCGACGACATCATCGGCCAGGCCAAGAAACTCGATGTGGCGGCTGCGCTCGCCGAAGCCGAGAAGAACGGCGGCGACCCGCACGAGGTGCTTGAGGAAGGGGAGGTTCAGGCCTGAGCCTGACCTCCGTCCCGGTACTGTGCCCGAATCTTCACACTCCGCAGCTTGCGGAGTGTGAAGATTCGGGCATATTCCTATATAAGGAGAGCGGTGCGCGGTATAATGGGCTGCAGTGCGCATTCCGGCGGCGGCCACAGGCGTGGCCGCGCGCACCGAGGTTGGCGCGCGCCCTGCGAGTGGGCGTTTTTGGCAGCGCGAATCAGCCATGAGCAATACCGCCGAGGATTAGTGGACGTAGTCAGAGGAGCATAATGTCGGCTCATCACAAGTCGAACAACCCCACCCTTCGATCGCTGAGCAAGCGTCAATGGATGCGCATTGCCGCGGCGGCCGCAGGCGTTGGTCTGGTTGTGACCGGCGGCTTGGCCACGCGCAGCATCTATGCCGACGCGAAGCCCGAGGCGGCACCGCAGCCGACCGCGTATTCCGTGTCCGATTCCCACGCCGCCTCCCGTGGCAATGCCCGTGAGGCATTGGACGGCGAAGCCACGTACGTCAACGTCTCGATCAACGGCAAAACCCGCACCGTGCTGGGCACCAACTTCACCGACGTGAAGTCCGTGCTTGACGCCGGCGACATCACGCTCGAATCGGGCGACACCGTGAAGCCCGACCTGCGTACGCCGGTTGACGAATCGACGACGATCGAGATCACGCGCGCAGGCGCCAAGATGGAGACCGAAGAATCGAAGATCCCGTTCAACACGGTGAAGAAGGAGACCGCCGACCTGCCAAAGGGCACCGAGAAGGTGCAGACCGAAGGCCAGGAAGGCATCCTGGAAAAGACGAACCTCGTCACTCGTTCCGGCGACAAGGTGATTTCGTCGAACACCTTCACCTCATACGTCAAGAAGGCCCCGGTCGAAAAGGTGATCCTCGTGGGCACCGGTGTGCAGCAGGCGGATCCGACGCAGCAGGCGCAGCCTTCCACCACGCAGAAGACCGAGGGCAACGCGTCGTCCAACAACAATGCCGCCGCCTCGCCCTCGATCGGCACCACCGTGCCGGTGGGCGACATGCAGCAGTGGGCCCATGATTACCTGCTGGCCAACGGGGGCACGGAAGCCGACTTCACCGCCACTGTGTACATCATCAGCCACGAATCCGGCTGGTCGGTCACGGCCACGAACGCGTCTTCTGGCGCCTACGGCCTCGCCCAGGCGCTGCCGGGCAGCAAGATGGCCTCGCACGGCGCCGATTGGGCCACCAACTACCAAACGCAGCTCAAGTGGTTCTGGGATTACTGCAAGGGCCGGTACGGCTCCATCCAAGGCGCTTACACGTTCTGGCAGGCCAACCACTGGTATTAAACCCAAGCGTCTACATATCGCTGGGGGGGGCGGGCACATGACGTGCCCGCCCCTCACTTGCATTACTAGGCGTGTTCAATCAAACACGTACCGCACAGGATCAGACTGCCTGAGCCGGCTCTTCGGTGCGCTTTTGCTTCTTGCGACCACGCTTCTTCATCACGCCGGTCTTCTTGCTGGCCACATCGAAGATGATGGTTTTGTCATCGATGAACGGATTGCCGTGCAGGTGGGCGTACGCCACCTCGTCATCGGCGACTTCGGGAAAATCGAAGAACTTGAGCACCGTATCCATCACGATCGGCATGTTCAGCGTGACCGAAGCGGTCTTCTTGGCCGGCTTCACGAATTCGATGGCATTGGCGTCGCTGCCACTGCATGCTTTCACGGCAATCTGCTTGCTGTGGGGATTCGTCAGAATCTGCACGAACCGCGGCGAGCCAAGTTCGAGTACGGAATTCTTATTGAATCGAATATAGCGAGGCGTAATAGTCAAAATGGACTTGCCTGCCGGAGCAGCCGGGTTGACCATTTCAAAACCTTGTAAAATCGACATATACGAACTTCCTTACATCGAGGAATGAATGATGCCGTACCACTATAAAATATAGTCTGTACAAAAGCAAATTGATTTCAACGATATGGAAATTACTGTATCGAAAAACCTTCGAAGAACCCGGATATCTAGGCGCCATTAATCCCATGGAACACAGATACTCAAGTCGCATAGATACGCGTCGGTCACTGCACCGGGCACTGCTTCACGTAGGTCACGTCGGGCTTCTCCGAGGCCGTCGGCGTCTCGTCCACACCAAGCTTGTGCTTGGCATCCGGCGAGACGGTCACATCAAAGGAATACGTGACCTCGCTCTCCGGCTGCACCTGCGTGATCGTGGTGTAGATGAGCCGGAAATTGAGCGAATCCGCAACCGGGTCGGCTCCATTGCCCGTGACTTCGAAATCGCTCATCGTGCCGCCCGCCGGCGGCATGAACACGATCTTTTCGAAGCTGGTGCCATGGCTGTCAGGGAATTCGGACCGGATGCCGGTGATGTACTGCGGCAAGGTCTTTGATTCCTCATCGGTCATCGTGTTCCGGATCGTGTACTCCACGTGGTATTTCGCCGGGCCGTCCTCCAAGCAGTCAAGCTGCGTGATCTTCGTGGATCGCTTGATGTACCACCCCATCTTCGACGGGTTGTTCTCGGTGATGTAGATGCCGATCTCCGGCTTGGCCTCATCGAGCGGGAATGTGGGTGTCAGCTCGGTATCCCAGAAGATCCGCTGCATCGTCGGATCGAAGGAATACACAGCGAGGTGGCGGTTGTGCGCAAGGGTGAGCATCTCGCTCGCCAGCTTGGCCATCTTGCCGGCATCCAGATCGCCCATGAGTCGCTTGACGCATGCTTTCGCCACAGTAGCGAACATCGCGTCGGTCTCTTCGGCCGGATACTCTTTGTATGCGGTGTTGATCAGGAAGTCCGCGGTGTTCGTGCCGGTCAGCACCGTGCCGTTGGACAGCGTCACATCGCCGAGCACCTTAACGAGGCTTTGCACCATGAGCGGGTCGGCGAGCACAATGCCATTGAGCTCGGTGTCTTTTCCGATCTCCGTCTGGTCCCAGATGGCCCTGAAATAGTCGGCAACACGCACGGTGTCGGGGGAATTCGCGATATCGCGCGCATCGTAATTCAGGCTCATCGGGCCCTCTTCCCTATAGATGCGGTTTTCGTCTTCCGACAGGTTGCGTGCAGTGATGGCGTATCCCGGGAATTGTGCTGTGCTGGCGAAATCACCGATTTCGATCTTGCCATCGGTGAGCGTCACTGTGCCGACCGCACCGATGAGACCACCGCTCGCGCGCATCTCCCCCGGTGTCATCGCCAGAATGGCATATGTCTGCTTGCCTTCGTACCCGAGCCACTTGGGCAGGTTCGGAATGTATTCGTCCACAGCCGCCTGCATGTAATAGTCGGCCCTGTCGAGCATGCCACGGCTGCTGTTCAGCGCATTCGCCACAATGCCGATGCGCGGTGTGGGAATTCTGTCGAATTCCTCGGTGTACCGCTGCAGCGATTGCGCGGCGGTTTCCAGCTCAGGCAATGCTTTGACGATCGGCTCTGCATTGATGCTGCCATTCCTGTAGATCGACTTGATGTCGACGCTCTGCGCGACATCGGCGAATTTCGGTGCCGTATCCTGCGCCATGTCGTCCACCACGTCGGTCATCATGCGCACAACGCGCATGCTGCCTTTGATGCCAGGCAATTTCTCGGTGAACGACCACAACGGCCCGTTCGTGATGTTCTTCGCGGCACGCGTCTGCTTCTGCATGTCCGCGACAACCCCGTCAAGGTCGTTGAGCCTATGCTTCTTGACGGCGTCTTTGACGACGGCGATCGCCGCTTCCTCATGATGCTTGACGAGCAGCGCCTGCGTACCGACAGTACCGGCGAACACCACCATGACCGCCGCGATGGCAATGAGCACCCAACCCCACCAACGGATACGGCGGTACCACGGCTTGTGCGGCGCAGCGTCAACAGCCACCGCACTCTGCGCCGTTGCTGCGTTGCCGGCTTCCACCTCCGGATGCATCTCTTGCCCGTGCTGCGCCTGATCATCATGCGACGTCATACTGCCCGTCTCTCCTGTCTCGGTTGTGCGGCTGAAAGTACCCAAGCTGGTGCGTGCGGGCGGAACCCAACGTCCGCCCATACCGAACCGCCTTATCTTAATTAATCGTCATGACTGACCACGATGCGCTGGTTCGCCACATCAAGCAGATGCTTGCCATACGGGCTCTTGCCATACTTGCGGCCGGCCTCTTCGAGCTGCTCGCGGCTGATCCATCCATTCTCGAACGCGATTTCCTCAACGACCGAGATCGGCAGCCCCTGCGCGTGCTGGATCGTGCGTACGAATTCACCGGCTTCGAACAGGCTGTCCATCGTGCCGGTGTCGAGCCACGCATAGCCGCGGCCGAGTGTGCGCACGTGCAGGGTACCGTCGGCCAGATACATCTGGTTGAGGTCGGTGATCTCGAGTTCGCCGCGCGCAGACGGACGAACCTGCTTCGCGAAATCCACCACGCGGTTGTCGTAGAAATACAGGCCCGTCACCGCGTAGTTCGACGCGGGATGCTCGGGTTTTTCGACGATGCTGACCGCCTTGTGGTTGGCGTCGAATTCCACGACGCCATACCGCTCGGGGTCATCCACGTAATAGCCAAACACCGTGGCGCCCTGCTCAATGGAGGCCGCCTTGCGCAGCTGGCGCCCCAGACCATTGCCGTAGAAGATGTTGTCGCCGAGCACAAGCGCGCACGCATCGCCGTCGATGAACTCCTCGCCGAGCAAAAAGGCCTGCGCCAGACCGTCGGGGCTTGGCTGCACCTTGTAGCTCAGCGAGACGCCGTATTGCGAGCCGTCGCCAAGCAAGCGCTCGAAGTTCGGCAGGTCCTTTGGCGTGGAGATGATCAGGATGTCGCGGATCCCCGCGAGCATCAATGTGCTCAACGGATAGAAGATCATCGGCTTGTCGTAGACCGGCAGCAGCTGCTTTGAGGTGACGGTCGTCAGCGGGTAGAGTCGCGTGCCGGAGCCGCCGGCGAGGATGATGCCTTTCATGCGCGATCACTCCCCTCGGCGCGCGGCGGCGACATATGCATGGAGCTCGTCGCGCCAGTCGGATGGCTCGAACCCGGTCTCCTCTATCTTCGCCAGGTCGAGCGTGCTGTAGGTGGGGCGTGGGCTGACCGGTGCGGTCGCGTTGGCGAAGTACTCCTTGGTGCTGATCGGCTTGACCGCCTGCCCGTTGCCGTTCGCCTGCGCGAACACCTCGCGCGCGATGGCCGCCCAGCTCACGCTGTCGCCCGACGACGTGAGGTCGTATGTACCGTAGGGTGCCTCGCGGTCGAGCAGGAAGAAGATCGCGCGCGCCATATCCTGTGTGAACGTGAGGCGGCCGATCTGGTCATCGACGACGGTCACCTGCTCCAACGCCTCATCCGGATTCGCCACGCGGTCGGACAGCGCGATCATCGTCTTCACGAAATTGTGGCCGTCACCGATCACCCAGCTCGAGCGCAGAATGTAGTGCTTCGGCGCCATCGCCACCGCGATGTCGCCGGCGGCCTTCGTCTGGCCGTACACACCCAAGGGGGCGAAGGCTTCGTCCTCATCGTGCACCTCGGTCGCGCCATCGAACACATAGTCGGAGCTGATGTGCACCAAGGTCAGGTTGTACTCGATGGCGGTCTTCGCCAGCAGCGCCGGGCCTTGCGCATTCGCCTTCCACGCGGCCGTGCGGCCTTCCGGCGTCTGCGCTTTGTCGACGGCGGTGTAGGCGCCGGCGTTGATAATCGCACCATACAGACTCCAGTCGATCTGCGCGTAGGCGGCGGGGTCCGAGAAATCGAATTCGTCGATGTCAGTGAATTCGAACCCTTCCAGCCCATGCGCCTGCACATAGTCGCGGATCGCGCGGCCGAGCTGCCCGTTCGCGCCGGTCACGAGCGTGCGGCGCGGCGCCATCGGCTTCGCGTCTTTGAGCATCGGGTGGTGCAGGTCGGCTTCGCTGCGCTCGGACTCCTCGAGCGGAATCGGCCACTGGATATCGAGGTCCGGGTCGGCCAGATTGACGAACGTGTAGGTCTTCTTCTGCTCGAGCGACCAGTGCGCGTTCACCAGATACGAATACGCCGTGCCGTCTTCGAGCGCTTGGAAACTGTTGCCGACGCCGCGCGGCACATAGATCGCGCGCGACGGATCCAGGCGCGTTGTATACACCTGGCCGAACGAGTCGCCCGGGCGCAGGTCGACCCATGCGCCGAAGATCTCGCCCGTGGCAAGTGAGATGAACTTGTCCCATGGCTCGGCGTGGATGCCGCGTGTCACGCCTTTCTTCGCGTTGAAGCTGATGTTGTTCTGCACCGGCTGAAAATCGGCCGGCAGCCCAAGCGCCGTCATCTTCGCCTTCTGCCAGTTCTCCTTGAACCAGCCGCGGTTGTCGCCGTGCACCGGCAGGTCGAAGACGAGCAGTCCGGGGATGTTCGTTTCGGTGACCTTGAGTTCCTTTTCAAATTCCATCGCGTTGTAAGCCTTCCGTTGCAATCACTGGCCCTGGGCCTTGTATTTCGCTTCGGTGGCGGCCTTCACCGGCTCCCACCACTGCGGGTTGTCCACATACCACTGCACTGTGGCGCGCAGACCGGATTCGAAATCGGTGTGGGTCGGCTTCCAACCGAGCTCCGTGCGCAGCTTGGTGGCGTCGATCGCGTAGCGGCGGTCATGGCCCGGGCGGTCCTTGACCCAATCGAACGCGTCTTCGGGCTGTCCCATCACGCGCAGAATGTCTTTGAGCACGGTCAGGTTGTTGCGTTCGCCGTTCGCGCCGATCAGATAGGTCTCGCCCAAGCGGCCCTGCGTCAGGATCGTCCACACCGCGCTCGAATGGTCTTCGGTATGGATCCAGTCGCGCACGTTGAGGCCGTCGCCGTAGAGCTTGGGGCGGATGCCTTCGATGATGTTCGTGATCTGGCGCGGAATGAACTTCTCCACATGCTGATACGGCCCGTAGTTGTTCGAGCAATTTGAGATCGTCATGCGCAGGCCGTACGTGCGGAACCAGGCGCGCACAAGCAGGTCGGAGCTCGCCTTCGTGGACGAATACGGGCTCGACGGGTGGTAGGGCGTCTCCTCGGTGAACTTCGCCGGGTCGTCGAGCGCGAGGTCGCCGTAGACCTCGTCGGTGCTCACGTGGTGGAAGCGCACGTCGTATTTGCGCGCCGCCTCGATCAGGCGGAACGTGCCTTCCACGTTCGTCTTGAGGAACGGCTCGGGGTCGGCGATCGAGTTGTCGTTGTGTGACTCGGCCGCGTAGTGCACAATCGCGTCGTGGCCGGGCACAAGCTCGTCGAGCAGCTGCGCGTCGCAGATATTGCCGTGGACGAACTCCACTTGGTCGCCAAGCAGAGGTTTGATGTTCTCGAGATTGCCGGCGTAGGTGAGCGCGTCGAGCACCGTCACATGCACATCGGGGTGGTTGTTGACCACGTAATGCACAAAATTGGAGCCGATGAAGCCGCAGCCGCCGGTCACGATGATGTTTTTGGGTGTGAACGATTCGGTCATGGCACTTAGCTTAGCAATGGCCGGCTATGAATGTGGCGCTACACATACCGTTCCAGGGTGCCCAACGAATCGCGGTGGCGCTCCAGATACAGGATCTGCTTGCGTCGCGCGTCGTGCCGCACCATGCTGTCGGTGGACACATCTTCCGCATGGCGCACCACGATCTGTGGGTCGTACCGCATGGCCAAGCCCGCACGCTTGCACCGCATGTACAGAATGTCTTCTTCCAAATACAGGAAGGTGCCGGGGTCGAACGGTTCGTCGAAACGCTGCACGAACACTGGCGTGAAGATCAGACACGACCCGTGCAGTTTGTAGGTTCCCTCCACAACCGGTTTCGGTGCTTCAGTGTGCGGTTGCGGCGGGCGCTTCACACGCGATTTCAACGCGCTGAGCGGCTCCAGCAGGTGCAGGTGGAGCAGCAGCAGATTACGACGGATATGCTTACGCACGGCTGCGATCTTCACGGGCGTGTCCACCACGGAGCGCACGGGGTTCTGGTCGTGGCCGGTTTTGCCCGAGATGATCTTGGGGCCGATCACACCGCAATGCCACCGCTGGTAATCCTCAATGGCACGGTCCATGAAGTGGGCGTCGTCCACCACGGCGTCGTTGTTGATCGTCACCATGTAGTCGCAGTGCAACCGTTCCTTGCAATGCCGGTAGCCCATATTATTGCCACGGGCGAACCCCTCGTTGCGCGCATTGTGCAGCAGCGTCACGTCATCGGCCCCCGCATAGCGTTCAGTGAGGCGCTCATAGCTCCCGTTCGCCGAATCATTGTCCACCACCACAATATGGTAATCCCGCCCGGCACAGCACCGCCTGATCGATTCCACGCACTGCATGGTCGCCTCATCCACCAGATAATGCAATACCACGAACCCGAACCGCCCAGACGCCGCGTTGCCCATGCACAGACCTTTCCATGAGTGCCATACCACTTCCCCATTACTCTATACGCCGGCCCAACCCCACGCCATTGGTGCCGTTACCATCTGCTACAGTGCAGTGCGTGGAAAGGTAGGCGCAATATATTATGAGCGGTAGAGTCAAGCGCGCACTGCACGCCGTGCACCAAGCCATTCGCCCAGGGGGCGCATATCATCTCGACACCTACCATGCATTGACGCCGGTGCGCTTCCAGCCCTGCACCGCGGGGAGCGGACGCCGGCTCAACCTGTTCATCCCCAATATCGAACGCAGCCGCATGTATGGCGGCCAGAAGACGGCGTTCCGCTTCTTCACCGCTCTGCTCGATGAGTGCGGCGGCGACGCGCGCATCCTTGTCGAACAGCCGTGCGACGCTCATCAACTTGAGGTGTTGCGTGAGCAGTACCCTGATTGGCAGATCGTCGGTGCAGGCGAACAGAGCGCCGCCGCGCGGCAGATCGTGATCCTCGACCCAGACACGCGCGAGCGCGCCCAACTACCTGTGCGTCCGCTCGACTATTTCGTCTACACGTATTGGACGGGCGCCTATGCACTGGCGCAGTACGAGGCGTTCCAGCGCGAGGCGTTCGGCCGCGCCACCCCGCACATCCACCTGATCCAGGACTTCGAGCCTGGGTTCAAGGCGTGGTCCGCGGATTATCTGCTGGCGGATTCGATCTACCACCAGCCCAACACCATCGCCGTCTTCAATTCAGTCGAGCTCAAGGACTGGTTCGACCGGCTCGGCTATGGGTTCACCTCGTCATATGTGTTCAGCCCGAAGCTCGACCCGGACATCGCCAAGCATCTGCACGATGTTCCGGCGGACCATGCACACGAAAAGCTGCTCGTGTTCTACGGCCGCCCCTCCATTCCGCGCAATTGCTTCCCGTTGATCGTCAACGCGCTCAACCTGCTGCTCACGCAGCACCCCGAGGTCAGCCGTGAGTGGAAGATCCTCTCCATTGGCAGCAGCATCGGCAAGATCACACTTGCGGACGGGCAGCGTCTGCAGACCGCCGGCAAGATGACACTCGACGCTTACGCTGCGCTGATGCACCGCGCAAGCGTCGGTGTTTCGCTCATGTGCTCGCCGCACCCGAGCTACCCGCCGCTCGAAATGGCGGCGTTCGGCATCACCACGATCACGAACAGTTTTGTCACGAAAGACCTCAGCGCCATCCCGCACATCACCTCGCTGGACTCACTGTCCATCGAAGGCCTTGCCAATGCGATCTGGCAGGCCATGCAGGCTGACCCGCATGCCGACGACGGCAAACCGTACCCGCCGAACTACGCGCATTATCTGGAATACACAGACTTCTTCGACGGCATCATCGATCCGTTGAGCCGTGAAGTGCTCACCGATGCCGAAGCCGCGCGGAACGGCGACTGACCGACCATACGACCAAGAAACGGACATGGGAACCACACCGACCACCAAGACGCCGTCGCTCACCCGCAACGCGCTGCTCAACTCCATGAAGACGGTGATGAGCCTCATCTTCCCACTCATCACCTTCCCCTATGTCTCGCGTGTATTGGGCGCCGCGAACATCGGCAAAATCAACTATTCGCTTTCGATCGTCTCGTATTTCGCCCTGTTCGCCGCGCTCGGCATCTCCAACTACGCCATCCGCGAAGGCGCGAAGATCAAACGCGACCAAGCGAGCCTCACCCGGTTCGCGCGGCAGATCTTCACGATCAACCTCGTCTCGTCGGGCATCGCTTACCTTGCGTTCCTGATCGTGGTGTTCGCGCTTCCCGATTTGCACGCCTACTGGGTGCTGCTGTTCATCCAGAGCCTCACGATTGGGTTCACCACAATCGGCGTGGACTGGCTGTATTCGATTTTCGAGGATTACTTCTATCTGTCCGTGCGTACGATCGCCATGCAGTTCGCCTCGTTGATCCTCATGTTCATCTTTGTGCACAAGCCCTCCGACTACGTGATCTATGCGGGCATCTCCGTCTTCGCCTCGTCGGCGGCAAACGCATGGGGCTTCTTCCACGCCCGCAAATTCTGCACGTTGCGCCCCACGCGGCATGTCGAGGTCAACAGGCACATCGGGCCGATCATGACGCTGTTCATGAACAATGTGGCGATCAATATCTACAGCAACGCCGGCACCACATTCGTCGGCGCCATGATGGGCGACGTGCAGGTGGGCCTGTACTCGGTGGCCATGAAGATCTACTCCATTGCACGGCAGGTGATCAACTCCCTGACCGTGGTCTCGCTGCCCCGACTCTCCTATCTTTCGGCAAACGAACGCAAAGGCTACATCGCGTTGCTCAACCGCCTGTTCAACACGATCATCGTCACCTGCATCCCTGCGGCGATCCTGCTGTACGCACTGAGCTCGCCGATTGTGCTGATCATCAGCGGCCCCAAATACGTCGATGCCATCCCCATGCTACAGATCATCGCGTTCGCGCTCGCCTTGGCGGCGCCGAACGCCTTCCTCACGAGCGCCGTGCTCATCCCATTGCGCAGGGAGAAGAAAGTCGTCATCTCCACAGCCAGTGGCGCCGTGGTGAACATCGCGCTCGATCTGGCGTTGATTCCGTTCTTCGGCACCTATGCCGCCTGCGTGAGCATCGTCATCGCCGAACTCGTCGTCACCGTGCTCTCGCTCGCGTTCTCGTTCGACCAGATCACCCAACTCAAGCTCGGTGCATCGTTCGTGCACACCGCGGTGGGCTGTGCGCTGATCGTCGCGTGCCATATGCTCTGCATGCGCACTGTGCACATCGGCAATCCCGTTGTGGACTTTCTGGTGCGCGGCGGTGCCTATGCCCTCGTCTACGGGATCGCGCTGCTGGTGATGCGCGACGACAGCCTGGCGTTCTTCCTGCGCAAGCTGCGGCGCCCCGCCAAACGGTGATCAGTGGGTGTAGGTGCCCAGCACCTTGAGCGAGCGCACATAGTTGCCGAGCGTGAAGATCATCTTGCGGCGTGTGGTTGCGCTCATGCTGTCGGTCGACGCGTCTTCGACATGCTTCACCACGATGCGCGGGTCATAGTGCATCGTGAGTCCAGCGGTTTGGCAGCGCATCCATAGGATGTGCTCTTCGAAATACAGGAATGTGCGCGGATCGAACGGCTCGTCGTAGTGTTGCACGAAGGCTGGCGTGAAGATCAGGCATGCGCCGTGCAATTTGTACGGCCGGTTCGCATCTGCCTCGGCTGTGGCGTGCGTGTACGGGCTGTCCGCTGCAGACTGGTGCCCCAGCCGCTGCTTGAGCCGCACAAGCGGCTCGTACAAGTGCAGGTGCAGCAACAGCAGGATCGCACGGAACCGGCGGATCTGCCTGTTCACTTCGCTTCGGGTGCGGATGATGCCGTAACTGGGGTTCTGGTGGCGGCCGTCTTTGAGCGAGACGATGTCCGGGCCGATCACGCCGCAATGCATCTGGGCATAGTCCTCAGTGCACAACGGCATGAAATCGGCGCTTGTGAGCATCGCATCGTTGTTGATTGTCACAATGTAGTCGCAGTGCAACTGGCTCTTGCAATACCGGTAGCCAACGTTGTTGCCGCGCGCGAAGCCCTCGTTCGCGGCGTTGTGCAACAACGTGACGCCGGGTGTTTCGGCATAGCGCGCCTGGAGCCGCTCGAAACTGCCGTTCGCGGAATCGTTGTCGACGATCACGATCCGGCATGATTCGCCGCCACAGTATTCGAGAATCGAATCCACACACTGCGCGGTGGCGCCATCCACCAGGTAATGCAGCACCACGAATCCAAACATGGGTCGTCCTTTCGTCGCCATCACAGGGTGCCGTCAAGCACGCGCTGGTACAGTGTGGGCTTGCCATCCACCGTGGTGGGGTATGGGATCTTGTACGTGAGTTTGTTGATATATGTGCCGGGCGCCACCGTGGGCTCGGCTGCGGTGGAATCCATCTGTTCGGAGAGTTCAAAGCGACCGTTGTTGCTCACCGGTATCGCGTCGATCATCGCGGTGACCTGCGGAATGTGCATGTAGGCGTCATGGAAGAACTCGTCGAAGAGAAAGTACTCCGGCACCGCGGGGATTCTCGTGAACACCGCGACGAAACAGTCGTAGATGTACTTCATGAGCGGATTGCCAGCCACCGATGCCAAGCAGTATGTGGTCCAATGGCATTCCGGATACTCGGCGTGGATCGAATAGAACGGGTAGTCGGCGAAATCAGCCGAAAGGTCATCGGTCAGATACAGCGTGGAATCGAGCCATACGCCGCCATGCTCATACAGCAGTTTGACGCGCAGCGCGTTGCAGAACGCGTTGATTGTCAAGGTGCCCGCCTCACGGCGCTGCACCAGGATGGGGTCGATGTTTGCATACTGCGCGTAATTCTCTCGCGTCACGATGATGACCTCACGGCCGCCTGCATGGCGTCTGATGCTGTCGACGCACGCGCGGATGACCGCCGGCGTGCGGTCGTTCAGCCCCTGCCACCATGCCACCCAGATCGGTCCGTCATTGTGCGCGGGCAAACCGGCGATGGCGTCGGCGTCAAAGGGAATGTGACGCATGACCTTGGCCCACAACGCGTCGTCGAACACGCGGTAATACCGGTCACGGCAGCGCTTGGTGCAGTGGTACACCACCCCAAGCGCGGCTGGCTTGATTCCCAGCAGCTTGGTGCAATTGACCGCTGCGGAATTGATCTTCGACAGCCGTGCCGGCAATTCCTTGAGTCTAGGCATCTGGTTCTCCCTCTTCGGTTCACTCGCCATGGTTCTTCCACAGCAGCGTGGCAGCCACCGTGGTCATGAACCGGTTCGTCAGCATGGCGTATTTCAATCGGCCTGCCTTCGGCAGCACCTGCCTGTCCACTGCGGCCAAGCGCGGGCGCAATGCCTGCGCGCGCCGCCGACAGGCTCTGCGGATGGCGTTCCAATCGCGCGGTGCAAGCGCGGCCACAGCCTTGAGTTCTTGGTAATACAGATTCACCTGTTCGGTGGCCCACGCCTGCCGTAAGTCGGCGTCAGTGTCCAGCCGGTATTCATGCATCAGCCGTGTACGGGCGTCGATTGCGGGGTGGTACAGCCCTTTCGCGGTGTTCGCCACCGTGCGCGCGCCCAATCCGCCAACGCGGTAATGGTACCCGGCGTAGTCCACATACACCAGCTCATGCGCGGCGCGGAAGACCTCCATGTTGAACAGGTTGTCTTGCATCCGAGGCAGCGCCGGGTCAAAACGCAGATCATGCTCCGTGAGCAGCGCGTGCCGGTACAGTTTGCCCCACGGCACGCCGATCGCTGTCACAAACCCGGCGTCCTGCATATATGCGCCATCCATGAGCTGGCGGTAGAGCGGCTTCTTGGCCGCCTCATCCGCCACCACGAACCCGCTGGGGAAAAACCGCTGGCGGCGCTCGCCTGCACTGCCGAAGGCGACGCACGCCGACATGATGGCGTCGGCATGCGGATGCGCGCGCGTTTCGCCATACAATGTGGCCAGATACTCAGGGTCTACAACATCGTCGGGGTCGATGAAGCAGACCCATGTGCCGCGCGCCATGTCGAGGCCGGTATTGCGCGCCACAGCCACGCCTTGGTTGGTTTGTTCGACGATGGTGAAGCGGGCGTCGCCTGCAATGGCGTTGCGCATCACGCGCACGGAATCGTCGGTGGAGCCGTCGTCAACAACGATCACTTCCGCATCGTCCATCGTCTGCGCGCGCAACGAGCCGATGCATGCGGCAACATATGCTTCTTGGTTGTATACCGGCACAATCACACTGATGAGCGGAGTATGGGCGGTCATGGTCGGTACTCCTTGACCGGCATGCGCACACCATCCGCAATGCCCTTGCAGTACGCCCTGATCTTGGCAAACCTATGCGGTTCCAACAGCGAAAGCGCCATGATCGGCGGAATCTCCACAAGGCCTTCGAGTTTGGTCCACTTGTGGTATTTCTTCCAGTAGATCACCCGGTTGCGCGCTTGGTAATAACAGCGCATGGGGTTGTACCCCAACGTGAATAGCGGCGCCCACACCACCGTGCCGTCTGACCGGCGGCGCGGCACTTTGAGCCCGGTTTGCCCTGATTTGCCTTTTTCGTGGAGCAGATACACCGCGTTGTCTTTGACGATCCGGTACCCGTTGAGCAGCAGGCGTTCGTTGAAGTCGAAATCCACATAGTCGATGAACAACGCGTCGTCGAATCCGCCTGCAGCGAGCGCGGCAGGTACGCTGACGAGCGAGCCTGAGGTGATCGCACCATGCGAGGCTCCGCGGGTCAGCTGCTCCACTGCCGGTAGATGCTGGCTGCGGTATTCTTCTTCGGTCATGCGGTTGCGGTCCAAGATGAACGGGCAGACGAGCCCCACGTCATCGGTGAGCAGCTGTGCCAGCGCATCGACCATGCCAGCGGTGGTCACACTGTCTTGGTCCAACAGCAGCGCGGCGTCGTATTGGCGGGCCGCCGCCCACTGCAGCACGGCGTTGAGTCCCGCGGCAATGCCCAGATTGCGCCCCGCGCCCTGTACATGCACCGCGCCCTCATATCGCTTGGCGAGCTCGCGTACAGCCTGCACATTCCCTGAACCGTTGTCAAAGACGAACACGGCCTCAACTTGCGGGGTTATGGCGTCAAGATTGGCCTGCAGCCGTGCCGTGTCCGGATTGAATGTGACCATTCCAGCGCAGCGCTTCATATGCTCCCCTTCCCTGTGCAACATGCCGGACCGCTTAGCGGTGGCGTCCATATAGCAGCTTCTTGGTCTGTGCGCGCAGCGCCTCTTTCCACCACACATCATCGGGTTTGTATACCGGATAGGTTTTGACGCGCAGTTTGCGCGTGCGCACCCACACATTGAGCAGACGTTCCGCGAGGAATCCGAAGAGCCGCTGGTTGTACGCGTCATACCCTGTGGTGTCGATGCGCCGCTCCGCCTCGTCCAGAATGTCGAACAGCCACTCCATGTACGCCGAGAACCGGCTCGTGTCCATTACAAACATGTTGTAGCTGTACAGCGCGTGCCCATCGAGCAGTTCGTCGAACGCCTGCACATACTCTGGGTGCTTTTCCTGCAGGATCGCGCGTACGGTATGCAAGTCGTCGATGTTGTGGAATTGGGCGAACTGCGCACGGATGGTCTTGGTGAGGATCCACGGTTCAGGAAGCACCACATCCACTTCGGTCAGGTCATGAGCGAACTGCGAGGCCGGCACAATGCGGCTTTTGCGCGCATCGGTGTAGAAAAAGCGCCGGTAATGCACAAATCCCACATTCGCGCAGTCCACACAGGCGTTGCGCCACACCCAGTATTGTGCCGTCAGTTCGCAGAATTGCGGGTTTTTCGCGGAGATGTTCTCGCCGGTGTCATCGCGCACCGCAATGCTCGCATGGTTGTGCACGGCGCCGGCCAGAATCGGCACATACCCGGGTTCGGCAGGCGCGTCGAAGTCTTTGTGCGCCACAATGTAGACGCGTGTATTCGCTTGGTCTGGCATTGTCACCGCCTTGCGCTTTTCCGTGCGGCGCGCTTGGCGTCCAGCACGCCTTTGCGGTTGCCGGTGTAGCGGAAGATGCAATCGACGAAGAATCGCGCGGCTTCCATGATCTCCCCCTCTTTAAGTAATTCCTTCATCGTGTAGGTGAGCATCGAGAATCCTTCACCAGCTAACTCGGCGTTGCCGAGAATATCCGCGTGCTTGGTGATTTCCACGCCTTGGATGTAGTTGCGGTTGAACTGCTGCTTGAACGTGAAGTTGTGCGAGTGGACCACCTGCGCATCGGCTTCGTACACGATGGTCCAGCCTGCGCGGAGGAAACGCGCGGCGATGAACATGTCTTCGTTGGTGAGCACCGGGTTCTCGAATCCCCCGACCTCCAAGTATGCGCTGCGGCGGTACGCCGCGCACACGTCGGAGGCACGGAAGGCGTTGATGCCCAAGCGTTTCACATCGGCTTTGGTGACCCTATGCGACTGGGGACGGTATGAGTACTCGCGCACAATGCGCTCAGCGGGCCGGGTGTCCGCGCGCGGCAACTGCCGCCCGTACACAAGTGCCACATGCTCATCACTGAACGGTTTGACGATCCGTGCCAAAAACTCATTGTTCTTCGGCAACGCATCTTGTGTGAGGAAGCACACGAACTCCCCCGAGCTTTTGCGGAGCACGTAGTCCCTCGTGCCACCATGGTTGAAATCCTTGCGGTCGATCACTAGCAGGCGCACCTCAGGGTGTTTAGTGCGCACAATCGCCTGTGTGTCATCGTCTGAAGAGGAATCCACCACAATGATTTCCGCAGGTGTGATGGTCTGCCGCTTCAACGCGGACAGCAGATCATCGATCATGGTGCCCGCGTTGAGCGTTGGAATGATCACCGAGATGTTATTGACAAACAAAGTTCAACCTCACGCGTCGCTATGCAATCCCTCCAGTCTATCCAACTAGATGGTCTTTGCTCAACACGAGCGGGCACGCCCGCTACAGGCGAACATCAATCGCGGCGGAACAAGTCCCGAGTGAACACCTTATCTGAGGCATCAGCAAGCTCGTCGTTCCAACGGTTCGCGACGATGATGGAGGCACGCTGCTTGAACTCATCAAGGTCATGGGTCACTTCGCTGCCGAAGAACTCGGCATCGTCAAGCGTCGGTTCATACACCACGACCGGAATACCCTTGGCCTTGATGCGCTTCATGATGCCTTGGATGCTCGATTGGCGGAAGTTGTCGGAGCCGGACTTCATCGTCAGACGGTAGATGCCGACGACTGGATGCGCTTCACCACTGATTGCGTTGAGGATCTCATCGGCGATGAAGTCCTTGCGCGTGGCATTCGACGCCACAATCGCCTCAATGAGGTTCTGTGGCACATCGGCGTAATTCGCCAGCAACTGCTTGGAATCTTTTGGCAGGCAATACCCACCATAGCCGAATGAGGGGTTGTTGTAGTGGCTGCCAATACGGGGGTCGAGGCATACACCGCGGATGATCTCAGCGGTATTCAGGCCACGGGAATCGGCATATGTATCGAGTTCATTGAAATATGCCACACGCAAAGCCAGGAAGGTGTTGGCGAACAGCTTGATTGCCTCGGCTTCGGTGGTGCCGCAGATCAACTCGGGAATGCCAGTCGTGCCATCGGCGTTCTTGCGGTCGTGTTCTTCAGGTGCGGCCCCCTGCGCCAGCAGGTTCGCAAAGGTACGGGCAGCTTCCACAGCTGCGGCATCGTCCATCGGTGCGCCGACGACGATACGCGAAGGGTGCAGGTTGTCGTACAGCGCGTGGCCTTCGCGCAGGAATTCCGGAGAGAAAATGATCTTCTCGTCGCCGGTCTTTTCGCGTAACTGTGCGGTATACCCAACCGGAATCGTCGATTTGATCACGATCCAGCAGTCCGGATCATATTCGCGGATGGCCTTGATGGCGGCTTCAACGCTTGAGGTGTCAAAGTAGTTCTTGCGCTCGTCATAGTTGGTAGGCGTGGCCACAACCGCATAATCCGCACCAGTGTAGGCAACGGCCGGATCAGTGGTGGCTTGGAAGTCCAGATGCATCGTGCCATCACGCTTGCCGTCGAGGAAACGTGTGATCTCCACATCCACAATCGGGCTTTCGCAATGGTTGAGCTTCTCCACCTTCTCAGGCACGATGTCCAACGCGTGCACTTCGTTATGCTGCGCAAGCAGCAACGCCACGGACAATCCCACATAGCCGGTGCCGGCAACTGCGATCTTCATATATATTCCTCGATTTCTAACGAATACTGCTCTGAGTTCCAAAGATATTGTTGGGAGCTGACACAGTAGCTATTGCATCAGTATGCCCCGCTCGGGTGCAGCACCGTGCCGATGGTGCGCATGATGTACACGACGTCTCCCATCACGCTCCAATCCTGCACGTAGCTCACGTCGAGCTGACGGCTTTCCTCTTCGTCAAGGTCGTTGCGCCCAGACACCTGCCACGGGCCGGTGATGCCTGGTTTGACGAGCAGGCGCGTAGCGTAGACCGGGTCGTACTCCTGTACCTCGAAGTCACGCTGCGGACGCGGCCCAACCACGCTCATGCTGCCCATGAACACGTCGAAGAACTGCGGCAGCTCGTCAAGGCTTGTCTTGCGAATGAAATTGCCGACCTTCGTGATGCGAGGATCATGCTTGAGTTTGTACCGTGCACCCATCTCCTGCCCGTTCGCGACAAGCACTTCTTTCAGGTGTTGGTCCGCATCCACGCGCATCGAGCGGAATTTGTGGATATAGAATGGCTTACCGCGCAGGCCAATGCGTTCCTGCTTGTAGAACACCGGACCACCGTCTTCGATCTTGATGGCGATTGCCACGATGAGCATGATCCACGACGAGAGCACGATGGCGAGCGACGAGACGACGATGTCGAAGATGCGCTTCTTGACCTTGGCCACCGGCGAGTACTGTGGCAGGCTGATCGTCATGATGCTCATGCCCTGGATGTTGCGCATCTGTGTGGCATGCTCGGCGATGTCGAGCGCGGAGGTGATCAATGCGATCTCCAGATTGAGCGATTCCATCTGCACGGCGAATGTGCTCAGGTTGTCGGAGAAGCGGTCGAGCACATCCGTCACCATCACAGTTTGCGCGCCGGTCTGTGCAATGCGGCCGGCCAGATGGTCGCCGTATTCGATCATCTCGATCGGCTCGCCCCAAGATTCGCGCACCATCGTATTGAGCACATCGATGTCCGGGTCCGCCTCAATCAAACCGGTTTCACGGTTCACACGGATTGGGCATACCCGCACCGGTTTGTAGTTGAGCTGCTTGCGCTGTTGCAGGAATTTGAGAATCTGCCCAATGCCTTCAGGTGAACCCACAATGACCGTAGGGTAGGCGTAATCGCCCTTGCGATGGCGGTAGGTGAGGAAGCGGCGCGCCACAAAGCGCACGATCATCTCGGCCAACCACACACACAATGACGTCATGCATACCGAGTAGAACGAGACATTCGTCTGCATGATGAAATTGAGTGCACATACGCCCACCCAACTGAACACCGTTGCTTTAAGTAGCAGGATATTGAGTTGATAGCCATCGGCGAACACATGCCTGTGATAGACGCCGGAGGAATGGGCGCAGAAGACCCAGATGATCGCACACACCGCCACATACAAATACACACTGATGGGGAGGTTGAGTTGAAGGCGTGTGGTGAACAAATCCATCTCTTTGCTGAAGTACATCACCACAAGGCCCACGCAGAAATACACCACTGCGTCGAACGCCATGAGGGCAAGATTCAGCACAAGGCGCCAATGCAGCACTTTGGCGGATTGACGCTCCACCTTCTGTGCGAGCTGCGCATCGCTCTTTTCCTCTGTCATGGTTCTCCTTCTCGCCTGCTCACACAGCGCTCAGGCCTGTTCCCTCACCGCACGTGGCGGTACCCGCTTTGCGCATAACAAGCCAATACTACCTTGCCCCCTGCCGCAAACTGCACATCATGGTACATGCTTGCATGTTCGCCATGGTTTCTCAGTAGGTGAAGCACGATGTGCTCCGTTTACAATATGAATTGGGCGAAGTATAGGTTCATGACCATCGTATGTACGACGAGGCACTTTCCAAAGGAGATTCGTGATGGAACAGGCACAAGGCAACACCGGTTCGTTCAATGCCGTGGAATACGGCCCAGGGCAAGCCGCTCGGGATGCCGAGCATGATGCGTTGAAGACCGATGAACTCACGGAACCCCGCGCACTCAACACAGACCCGCTGACCGCTGCCGTCACGCCTGACAACGCCGTGATGCCCGATCCTTCCACTGATGACGTGATCACCGGCGAGTTCACTGCAACCGAAGCAGAAAGCGATGACGGGGCGATTGCCGACGAGGAACTGCGTCAGTTCGAAAAGCGCATCGACGACATCCTCGCGACCGGCGAACTTGACGAAACACTGCGCGTGATCGATGCCAAAGGCGTGGCACAGGTGCTTCCCGTACTCGATTCTGAACCGATTTCGCATCTGCTCGAGGGCATTGAGGAAATCGGCGGCCGCGCCAATGTGTTCGTCCGCACCGCGGACGGCATCGCCGTGCTCAACGTGGTGGAATACAGCCCGGAAGACCAGAGCGCACGGCAGGCGGATGATACGCC
This sequence comes from Bifidobacterium pseudolongum subsp. globosum, assembly GCF_000741295.1. GTDB lineage: Bacteria > Actinomycetota > Actinomycetes > Actinomycetales > Bifidobacteriaceae > Bifidobacterium > Bifidobacterium globosum. The sequence goes on from NZ_JGZG01000002.1 coordinate 95,458, forward strand.
GACCGGAGAAACGCCTGTGGTCAACGCCGAGGAAGCGGCAGAACAGCCAACAGAATGAGTCTTCCGAAGCCACCACAGCCAGGGCGCCCCTACACGCGTGATGTGCACCACAGCCCCGAGACGGTCGAGCACGAAGGCCGCATAGCCGGCCTGTCCACCGTGCTCACCGGCGAGATGTCGTACCGCAACGACCATCTGACACGTCCGGCGTTCATCTCGCTCGCCATCCTCACGTTCATCACCTTCGTCGGCAACTTCACGCAGCTGCAGCTCAGCGCCGCCCTGCCGTCGCTCGTCGACGACTTCGGCATTTCCGTGACGCTCGGCCAATGGATGACGTCGATCTTCCAGCTGACGATGGGCGTGATGGTGCCGCTCACCGCATACCTGACGCGACGGTTCTCAACGCGCCAGATCGTCATCGCCTCGATGGTCGTGTTCACGGTCGGCTCGGTGCTCGCATGGCTCAGCCCCACGTTCCCGCTCGCGCTGTTTGGCCGCTTCCTTGAGGCAGTCGGCACGGGCGTCATGTGGCCGGTTCTGCAGATCACCGTATTCTCGATTTTCCCGCTTGACAGGCGTGGCATGGCAATGGGCATCGTCGGCATGGCGATGGCCGTCGCGCCGGCGATTGGCCCAACGCTCGGCGGACTGCAGACGGATATGAACGGCTGGAGGGCCATCTTCCTGACGCTCACTGTCATCGGCTGCATCTCGATCCTGCTCGCTGTGTTCGGATTGCATAACTTCGGTGAGTCAGACAAAGCTGCGCACGCGGACTTCTTCTCAGTCGGGCTGTCCATCATCGGCTTCGGTGGGCTGATGTTCGGCTTCACGAACATCCAGGCATACCCGCTGGCGGCGCCTGTTGTATGGCTCCCGATGATCATCGGCCTCGCCGGCATCGTATGGTTCGTACTGCGTCAGTTCCGCAATGAGCGACGCTTCAAGACCGGCAAGACAAGCCGCCCCGCATTGCTCGACCTCTCGGTGTTGCGTAATGCGCATTTCTCCGTCGGCACCATCATCGCATCGTTGAGCTTCTTCGCGTTCAGCTCGCTCGTCGTACTCATCCCGCTCTACATCCAGAACTGCCGCGGCTACACAGCCACCATAAGCGGTCTTGTCATGCTCCCCGGCGCAATCGCCCAGGCCATCGCCCAGTTCTTTGGCGGCCGCGCGCTCGACAGGTTCGGGGCACGCCCTGTCGCCATGGTCGGCACCATCCTGCTGTGCCTTGGTACAACGATGATGAGCATGATCGGCATGGGCACCTGGATCTGGTACATCTCGATCTGCCAGTTCATCCGGCAGATCGGCATGGGCTTCGTCATGATGCCGGTCACCACGTGGTCACTCAACTGCCTTAAGCCTGCCGAAGTATCGGCCGGTTCAGCCGTCACCAACACGGTACGGCAGATCGCTGGTGCGATCGGGTCCCCTGTCATGATCCTCATCATGTATTCGATCGCCGCAGCCCAGATGGGCGCCGGACGCCCGGATATAGAAGCAAGCGTCATCGGCATTGAATGGGCGCTGCGTATCAGCGCGATCATCAACTTCATCATGATTCTGATGGTCGTCTTCGGCGTCAAGGGCGAAGACGCCGGCTCGGCACGCAGTGCCGTACGCCGTGCACTGCGTCATGCAAAGGCCGCATCCGCACAGTAATACTTACGCCTTGCCCATGAGCGTGAGCATAATGAGCACGGCGTTGAGCGCGATGATCAGCGCCACGACCGCCAAACAGACGATGTGCTTGATACGCCCATCCGCGTATTGACCCATCAACGTGCGGTCGTGCGTGTAGCGCATCAGCGGAATGATCGCGAACGGAATGCCGATCGACAGCACCACCTGCCCAACAATCAGCGCCTCGGTCGGATTGTTGGCGAGTGCAAGCACCACAAGCGCCGGCACGAGCGTGGCCACACGGCATGCCCACATGGGCACGTCCACGCGCAGCAGTCCCTTCATGATCTCCGAGCCAGCGTAGGTGCCGACGGATGTGGATGAGAGCGACGACGCGAGCAGACCAATGGAGAAAATGGTGCCGACGACAGGCCCCAGCACCTGCGCGATCGCGTGTTGCGCGCCCTCGATCGTGTCGGTGCCCGTCATACCGTAGAGCGAATTCGCCGCGAGCACGAGCAGTGCGATGTTCACCGTGCCGGCGATCGCGAGCGCCCACACGACGTCGATGCGGCTGCCGTGCATCATCTCGCGTACGCTCGGCCTGTCTGTGCCTGCGCCGAAATGGTCGTTCACGAGTGTGGAATGCAGATAGATCACGTGCGGCATCACGGTCGCGCCCAGCATCGACGTGGCCATCAGCACCGACGACCCGTCGGTGAACCGCGGGATCAATCCCTCCGCCACGGCAAGCGGATTGGGCGGGTCGATGAACAGGCCGGCGATGAACCCAAAGGTGATCACGAGCAGCAGGCCGATGACAAGCCGTTCGAAGATCTTGTGCGTCTCACCGCCCTGGAACAGCAGCAGCACCGTGGAGACGGCGCCGATGATGCACCCGCCCACGAGCAGGGGCACACCAAACAGCAGATTCAGTGCGATGGCGCCGCCGATGACTTCGGCGAGGTCGGTGGCGATGGCGATGACCTCGGCCTGCATGAGGAACAGGAAACGCCCGGCCGTGCCCATGCGCTGCCCGAGGATCTGCGGCAGGCTTTTGCCGGTGACGATGCCGAGTTTCGCCGCCTGATATTGGATTAGCACGCTCATGCAGTTGGCCACGACGAGCACCCACACCAACAGGTAGCCGTATTTCGCGCCGGAGGTGAGGTTCGCCGCCACGTTGCCCGGGTCCACGTAGGCCACCGCCGCCACAAACGCCGGCCCAAGCATGCTGGCGAGCGCGTGCGCCGGTTTCTCCGGCTTGCCGTTCGCTTTGCGCTCGATCGCAATGTCTTGGTTCGCCTCGGCTTGCAATGCGAGCGCGTCGATGTCCGCCGGCGCTTCCGGTGCGCTCTGTTGCTTACCTTGGCTCATTATGCATCACGACTCCTCGACTACCGCAGCCTATCTTCGGATTCCATTGTGTCGAATTATCGTGGTTTCGCGCGCCGCTCAATCATTGGGAATCGCCTGCCCCGGGCAGGAGTGCAGCACGCTGAGCATCGCGCGTTTCTCCTGCGTCGTCACGCTCAGCCCGTACTTGTCTTTCACACCGATCTGCCGCGCCACGTAATCGCACCGGTATTCGCCGTTCGTCGGCAGCCAGTACGCCGCCGACGCCGCGCCTTTCTCCTGGTTCGCCGGGCCGTCCACCGCGAGCAGATTGTAGAGATCGTTGCCGAAGCGGAACCGCTTCTGCTGGCTCCAGTCGCGCGCGCCGGACTGCCACGCGTTCTGCAGCGCCACCACATGGTCGATCTGCACGGCCGAACTGGTGGTCTGCCCGCGCTGGAAGTGGATCGTCTTGCCTGTATACGGATCCGCGAGCACGCCGGACTTGACTTTGCACCCGCCGAGCTTGGTGTATTTCACGTCGGTCAGGTCGCGGGCGAGCACGTCTTCGCGCACGTCGCAGCCATTGCCGTCGTCGTCTGTTTCGCGGTAGCCGAAGAGTTCACGCTCGTAGCCGTTCGTGGAGACGTCGTCGTCCACCGGCAGTTTCTGCAACGTCTCCGCTGCCGTGCCCGTGGCGTGGTACTGCCCAGTGATTTCCGCGAATTTCGGACTGATGCGCGGCAGGACCACACCAATCGTCACACCAATCACTATGGCGATCACGAGCAGAATCAACACGCGCTCAGCCACACTGGAACTGTTGAAGTAGTTGCGGCCGAAATGCTTGGAACGTCTACGAGTCATGCGCTCTACTGTCGCGCGAATCGTGTGGAAAATCAAGCTGCGTGGCGCATACAAATCGTTTCGTATGATTTTCAGCCGGCACCGACATGTCGTCTTCAGCAATACCGGTCGACATAGTTTGGTAAGATTAAAAGAGTTTAGTCATTATTGGGGAAGAACAACTTATGAACACACAAGGCATTGATGCAACAAAAGCACGACATAAATTGATTCGTACACCGCGCAATTCAAGTATCGAATTATTACGTATCATCGCCATGCTAATGATACTTTCGCATCATTTTGTCTTGCATAACGGAACCTCTCTCGCAGATCTTCCCATGACACCGGTGAGAGAGATCTTCTCATTCCTCTTCCTTGGCGCAGGAAAAATCGGTGTTACCATATTCTTCTCTATCTCCACTTGGTTCCTTATCAGTTCAGAGCAGTCCATCAAACACAACTTCCGGCGCATATGGCTTATGGAGCGCGAACTTCTGTTCTGGAGCCTCACGCTGCTCATAACATTCACCCTCGCAAAGAAATCCTTGTTGTCGCCGACAATGATGCTCAACAGCGTATTCCCCGTAATCACCAGCCTATGGTGGTACGCTTCGGCCTACGCCTCATTCCTCGCCATACTGCCCTTCTTACAATATGCACTACTTGCAATGGGTCCCAAGCGCCACACACAATTGGCTTTGATGCTTCTGCTGGTCTTCGGCCCGTTGAGCCTAGTGCCATACCCCACCATATTCGGTGTCTACATCAACAACGTGGCAGGGTTCATGTATCTTTTCATCCTCTTGTCGTGCTACAAACTGTATCTCAAACAATTCAATGTCAAACAGCTTTGGATACTGATGGCGAGCGGCCTTCTCATAGGTGTGTTGATTACAGTTTTGAAGGATGCAGTTATTGTGCTTATGTTTGCAGATAACACCCCCACAAAGCTGGTGACATACACCCCATTCCGTGATTTCATTGCACTGCCATCGCTTATGGTCGGTATCCCAATCTTCTTACTATTCGACCGTTTGCACTTCTACAGCAAATACATCAATTTCATTGCCAAGTCGGCATTTGCAGTCTATCTGATTTCTGAGTACCTCCCCATGCGCGACCTGCTATGGTCTACTTTGTTCGATTTCAAAGACATATATGGCAAGCCCTTCGCACTGCTGCGCATCATCGTCATCATGCTTGGAGTATATGCCGCTTGCACGCTATGCGATTTCGCCCGCCGTGGACTCTTCGCACTCACTCTGGACCGACATCCAGGACGTTGGTTCGAAGCCCTGTGGAATAAAGCAGCCCAGTGGTCGTGGGTTCAGTCGCTGCCCAAGTTGATGGTAGATTCTCGTATACCCTCCGAAACCAAAGCTCACGATGATGCAGAGTAGGACCTCTCTTTGCCCCGACTCAAAACCAGCCCAACGCAAGCCTCATTACGCCCTCCCTATGCGTGCATAGGGAGGGCGCGCAATCCGCGGATTCTTGCCCGTCTGCTGCGCGATTACACAGGCGACGCGCATGGCGAGCCGGTCCAGCGCCTCCTCGGAATTCAAATCAGCCTGCGTCACTTCGAATACACTCCACCCCAGCGCCGCCAGTGCGCCCAGCTTTTCGTGATCACGCCGATACTGCCGATAATCCAAACGATGCTGACCACCCTGATATTCCAATCCCAATCGGTATTTTGCGATGGCGAGATCCACGGTGTGTTCTGTACGCGAGTCATACGCTGACCCGGGCACCACATAATTAATCTCGAACGCCGGCAGTCCGCGCAACTCCAGTCGCACACGCAATTCAGTCTCTTTGACCGAGGCGTTCCCCGGCCGCGCAATCGTCAATGCGCGCAAACACCGGCGTTTTCCGTGGAAACGGTGTGCGCTTGTAAATGCACGTAAATCGGTAAGCGGGCACAGTCCGTACCGCTCCATGGATTCCGCAATCTGAATGAGCTACAGCATCGTCGCGTCCATCGCCACCGACGCCCACGCGGCCGCCGGCCTCAGGCACTGCACGCCGGTCGCGAACTGCTGCATGGAATCGACCGCCAAGCCCTTCCACACGCGCATGCGAACGTCCGGCAATTCATGACGTTCGCCAGCTGTGCGTACAACTACATGCAATGCGTCTTTAGGCTGTTTGGTGGCGTGCGGTGGCGCAGTGTCCCACACATTGCCCGGGCCCGAAAGATCTCCCGGCGTCTCCACACCGAGCAGGCGCAGCGCTGTCGACCCGCAGTACATGCACGGAATGTTGGCGTGTGCACAACGGCGCATCATCTGCGAGGCGGTCTGCCACAGATGCGACTGCAGCAGCGGATATGAGTTGCGGCGACTCTCGTGTATATCCACCGGGATTGCGTCCCATTCCTCATAGAATTCATCCATTGCGCTCGCTCCTTACTGCGGTTTGAATCCACTCACCGTATCCTCACCACTCCGAGCGCGCAATTCACCTCAGCACTATTGTGGAAATGTGGATTCCCACGCTGCCCCAACAGCACTTCTCTCCCCCTGTTACTGTGCTACCTACCTCCTGCTCCCCTCACTCCTCATCCGCACAAATCGAATTTCAACCCCAAAAATCGATTTGTGCGGCGGCCTCAATGCCAGACTGCGGAATACACCCCGGGGTTCAAAACAACATCAGTTGTTAAAGCATGTTCCACATGTCTGCTGGTATATGCTGCATGATGTCATTACGCGTCAACACAAAAGCTGACGCCGGTACCGGCTGCGCATCAGATTCCCCAAATGCCTGCGCGCATAAACGAACGAGCATATCACCGTCAATCAGCTGCACGCCCGCTTGATTCGCATACGTCACGGCGTCACGCGAGAATCCGCTGGTCGTGATCACCATCATGCCCTGCGCTCCCACTGTAGTGTTGGCGCCCTGCAATTTCTGGATGATCGGGCGCCCTACACGATGCGTGGGCTCGTAGCATTTGCATTCCGCGATAAAGCTCACGCCTTGGGAATCATAGAGTTTAAGGTCAAACCCGCCATCTCGCACTGGAGGGGTCACTTCCGCACTCCAGCCGAGATTCCGGAACACATCAGCGCAAAACGGCTCGAAATCCGTGGGCTGGCTCCTGAATTGAGCCACAATGTTAGCGACGCTGGTGGCGGAGCGTTGCGCCTTGACCTGCTCCATTACGCTCTGGCGCTTGATTTTCTCTTCCGGACAATATCCGACGGTATGGCCTTGCGCGCGTAAGTCAAGCGCAATTTGATACATCACCAACGGATTCTTACCACTCAGCCCCCATGATCCAATGTCAATCAAGGATTTCTGGTAGCAAATGGTCGTATCCTTTGTACGTTGGTCACGGGTGCCGTCTCGTTTGGCAGCGGACCAGTATGGGAAACGCAGCACCAACGTGCCTATTGGGTCGTCTTCATGGTAGTACCGCTTGATACGCACGCTATGCGGAAGACTCACACCATATCGCTTATGGAACTTCGAGCGAAACACCATTTGACGGATGGAATCCACCGCCCATATCGCCAAGGCCAACACGGCAATAATGCCGACCCCTGCAATGCAGTATTTCCATACACTGTCCAAATTCGAGAACCACTCCAACACTGACGCACCTTCTCTCACATTGTTTCTTCACTTCACTTAGATACTATTACCAGTCTCCTGAATAGTGCGCCCTCAACTCCCCGTTCAATATCAGAACATGAAACATGGAGTGCAGCACCATTGTGGTATCTCTCGAAACAGTGCCACGCACCACGCGCGGCATGCAAGTCCACATAGGCGCACAGAAGGAACCAGAGAGAAAAGCTCATGGAGACTACACGCAACGAACTCAACAAGAACCTCGCCCAGATGCTCAAGGGCGGTGTCATCATGGACGTCACCACGCCCGAGCAGGCGCGCATCGCGGAAGACGCGGGCGCTTGCGCCGTCATGGCGCTCGAGCGTATCCCCGCAGACATCCGCGCGGCCGGCGGCGTGAGCCGCATGAGCGACCCCGCCATGATCCGCGGCATCCAGGAGGCCGTTTCCATCCCGGTCATGGCGAAGGTGCGCATCGGCCACATCGCCGAAGCGCGCATCCTGCAGGCGATCGAGATCGATTACATCGACGAGTCCGAAGTGCTCTCCCCTGCCGATGACGTCTATCACATCGACAAAACCCAGTTCGATGTGCCGTTTGTCTGCGGCGCGAAGAACCTCGGCGAAGCACTGCGCCGCATCCAAGAGGGCGCGTCGATGATCCGTACGAAGGGCGAGCCGGGCACTGGCGACGTGATCCAGGCCGTGCGCCACATGCGCACCATGAACCGCCAGATCCGCGAGCTCGTCTCCCTGCGCGACGACGAGGTGTACGAAGCGGCCAAGCAGCTCGCCGTGCCGTACGAGCTCGCGAAGTATGTGCATGACAACGGCCGTCTGCCGGTCGTCAACTTCGCCGCCGGCGGCGTTGCCACGCCCGCCGATGCCGCACTCATGATGGAACTCGGTGCCGAAGGCGTGTTCGTCGGCTCGGGCATCTTCAAGTCCGGCGACCCGGCCAAGCGCGCCGCCGCGATCGTGCAGGCGACCGCCAACTGGCAGGACGCCGATCTGCTCGCACGCCTGTCCGCGGACCTCGGCGAGGCGATGGTGGGCATCAATGAGGAAGAGATCGACATCATCATGGCCCAGCGCGGCGAGTGACCCATGGTTGTTGACGTTGCATATATCTCGAAAGAGCGTTCCGACGACCTCGGTCACACTCCGGGCTCAGTCACTGGCATCCTCGCCGTGCAGGGCGCATTCGCCGAGCACGCCGCGATGCTCGACCAGCTCGGCGCCCCATGGCGCCTGTTGCGCGCGGCCGAGGATTTCGACGAGTCGATCGGCCGCGTGATTCTGCCCGGTGGGGAAAGCACCACACAGGGCAAACTGCTACGCTCCACCGGCCTGTTCGAACCGATCGCCGCGCATATCGCCGCCGGTAAGCCGGTCTTCGGCACATGCGCTGGCATGATCCTGCTCGCCCGCAGGCTCGAGAACGACGCCAATGTGTATTTCGGCGTGCTCGACGCCACCGTGCGCCGCAATGCGTACGGCCGCCAGCTCGGATCGTTTGCCGCGGAAGAGACCGTACGGACATTCGACGCGCAGGGCGAACCGAGCGGCGAAATCGCCGATTTCCCGCTTGTGTTCATCCGCGGCCCGTTCGTGGCCAAGGTCGGTCCAAACGCGCGTGTGATGGCCTCGACCCGTGGCAACGCTGTCGCCCTGCAACAGGGCAATATCATCGCCACGGCGTTCCATCCAGAAATCACCGACGACCCGCGCATCCACGAATATTTCCTCAGTCTGTAGACAGCGCACGCAGGCATAAAGGGTGGGGGTTGCACGCAGCTGCGTGCAACCCCCACCCTTTATGCTACATGACTACATATGCAGCACCTCGTCGGCGATTTTCATTGTGGAGGCGCGGTGTGAGACGAGCACGACGGCGGCATCGCGCTCCGATACAAGCTCATTGATCGACTGCAGGATGTACGCCTCGTTGAGCGCGTCCAAGCGGCTCGTCGGCTCATCGAACAGATACAGGTCCGCATGCCGCAGGAACATGCGTGCCAAGCCGATGCGCTGCCGCTCGCCTTCCGAGAGCCGTCCGCCGAGCTCGCCCACCGGCGTCTCCATGCCCTGCGGCAGGCTTTCGACGAGCGGCAAAATCGACGCCTTGCGCAGCGCCTCACGCAGTTCATCGTCACTCGCCTGCTCGTTGGCGATGCGCAGATTGCTCGCAATCGTGCCGTCGAACAGGTACGTTTCCTGGCTCATCATCGTCTGCAACCGGCGGCGCGTGTGCGCGTCCACGCCCGGCAGCACGTCGCCGGACAGCGCCACCGCGCCCTGCTGCGGATCCCAGTACCGCATGAGCAGCTTGAGCAGCGTCGACTTGCCGCGGCCCGACGGCCCCTGCAATCCGAGGATGCCAGAGACCGGCACATCGAGCGTCACGTCGCGCAGCACAGGCGTGCGCGCGCCGTACGCGAACGTGACCTGCTCCATGCGCATGCCGTGATATTCCGGTTCGAGCGTGCCGAGTTCCTCGACCGCCGGCTCCTCATCCACCAATGCGAACAGACGCCGCGCCGACGCGAATGTCTGCGTCAGGCTCGCCGGCAGTGCGCTCAGCGCGAGCGTGGGTCCGAATGAACTGACGACGAGCACCATCGCCGTCACATTGCGTGCGACCATCGCCATATCGCCGCGGCTCGCGAACACGGCGAGCAACGCCGCACACACCGTGACCAGCACAATGATCACATGGTCGAATCCACCGAACACGCCATTGCGCGCGCTCAGCTCCACACGCTGGCCCCACAGCGCACGCGACTGCCGGTCGATGCGCGCAAGCCGCACACGGCCCTGCCCAAATCGGATGATCTGTTCAAGGCCGCGCATGTCGTCGAGCACGTCATCGTCAAGATTCGCGCTCTGTTTGCGGATGCGCGCGCCGACCCCGTGCAACGCCCGCGCGAACCACGCCGGTACGGCCACACCAAGGAGCAGATGCGCCACCACAAGCAGCACCGCGAACCACGGGCTCAGGAACAGCAGGGCGAGGGCGTACACGACTGTAGTGGCCAGCGCGATCACGGTCGGCGAGATGGTGTGCGCGAAGAAGATCTCAAGCAATTCCACGTCTGTGGTGACCATGGAGATGAGGTCGCCCTTGCCTTTGCCGGTAAGCTTGGCCGGGGCAAGTCGGCGCAGTGCTGCGAACATCTGCCCGCGGAACAACGCGAGCAAACGGAACGCCAGATTGTGGTTCATGTACTGTTCGCAATACCGCATGGCGCCGCGGATCAGCGCGCACACCACCATGAGCGCCACGGCCCAGCCCACGGACAGGCCCCAGACGGGCCGCTCAGCCGCCGCGCACAACGCCATGACACCGAACACCGGCAGGAAGGTCGCGGCAAGATGCCCGAGTGTGCCGAAGCAGCACGCCAGCACCATGAGCGGCCGCAGATCGCCCACCTGCCCCAGCAGCCGGTGCACGAGCTGGAAGGTCGTCATCGGCGTGCACTGTGTGTGCGCACTCTCTGGTTGTTTCACATTGTGTTCCACAGTGTTTGATGCAGGTGCCGCCGCATACGCAATGCCGCAGTTGCGCGCACGCTGCCCCACCTGCTCCACCGACGCCTGCGCGCGGAACATCGTAGCGTATTGGCCGCCTTGGGCCATGAGTTCGGCATGCGTGCCGGTTGCCGCACACGCGCCATGGTCGAACACGGCGATCACATCGGCGTCCACGGCATCGGCGAGCCGGTGCGTCACGAGGATGACGGTTTTGCGCTCGGCCAGCTCATGCACTGTGCGCATGATGAGCCGCTCGCTTTCAGCGTCCACGCTGCTCGTGGCCTCGTCAAAAATCATGATCGGTGCATCATGCAGCAACGCGCGCGCCACGGCAATGCGCTGGCGCTGACCACCCGAAAGATTCGCCGCATCCTGCTCGATGCGCATGTCGAGCCCCTGCGGATGCGTGTCCACCATGTCGAGCACATGGGCGCGCGCGAGCGCATCGCGCAGTTCAGCGTCGGAGGCACCAGGACGCGCCATCAGCAGATTGTCGCGCAACGTACCGGCGAAGAGGTGACTGCGCGCGCCGACGATCGAAACCGCGCCGGTCAGCGCACGTTCGCTCAGTTCGCGCAGTTCCACCTGCCCGATGCGCAGTGCGCCATCGTACCCTTCGAGCTCGCCGGCGATGAGCGCGGCGAGGGTGGATTTGCCGGAGCCCGACTCACCGACGACCGCGGTGAGCGAGCGCACCGGCATCGTCAGTGTGACATCATGCAGCGCCGGACGCGCGGATTCAGCATACGCGAAGCCCAGATCGCACGTTGTCACATCGAGCGCGCCCTGCGGCAGTTGGCGATCGCCATAGGCGCGATCCGGCTCATCCAGCAGCGCGAAGATGCGTTTGGTGGAGGTCATGCCGTTCATCGCCACATGGAAATATGAGCCGAGCTGGCGCAGCGGCAGGAAGAAATCCACGGAGACGAGGATCACGAACAGCACGCCCGCCACGCCGAGCGTCGGCCCGTTGAACACATGCAGGAACGGCGCCGACGAGGCGAATGCGGTGTGCCCTTCGTGCACGAACTGCCAGAGTGCGGTGCCGATGCCGGCTGCAGCACCGCCGTACGCCACCACGTCCATCGCGGTGAGCGAACGCAGCTGGATCTGCAGCACGCGCATTGTCATCACACGGAAGTCCTCGGCGTTCTTGTCCATCTGTTCGGCGGCGCGCGCGTCGGCGTCGAAGGTCTTGAGCGTTTCAAGCCCCTGCAGATTGTCGAGGAACACCGCACCCATGTCGGTGTATTTGCCCCAGTATTTCTTGAAGGTCTTCGCCGTGGTCATGGCGATGGCGCCCACGATCACGATGATGAGCGGCGCACAGACAAGCAGCACCACAGCAGTGGGCATGTTGAGCGGGGCGATCGCCGCAAACAGGGTGAGCGGCGCGAGAATCGCAAAACCGAGCTGCGGCAGGAACAACTCGAAGAAACTCTGGATCTGGTCCACGCCTTCACCGGTGAGCTGCACCACGTCGGAAGTGCGCGCGCGTTGCGCATACGAGGGGCCGAGGCGCAACATCTTGCGGTAGAGTTCCGACCGCAGCCCGAGCTTCACGCGTTCGGCGGCTTCGGTGCCGAGTCTGGTGGCGAAGTGGTGCGCGAGGAACCGCACTGCGGCGATGGCGAGCGTCGCAATGGCGATCAGCATGAATCCGGACGACCCCGAGATGCCGATGGACTGCATCGCGCCGTGCACGCTCGTCTGCGGGAAGAGCGAGGCGACGAGTACGGTCACAGTGCCGGCGAGCGCGATGTCCGCCACAAGTCCAATCCACAGGCAGATGATCTTGCCCACCACAAGCCCGCATACGCCGGGCATGATCGAGAACAGCCGTTTGTCTACCATTGCGCCTCTTTCCACCCCTACAGTCCAAATACTGGACCCGTCAATGAGCATGAATCCAGCGGCTAATCTAGCAGGAATTCTGCGCGAGCAACAGACCCCTGTGGGGAAAACCACAGCATTAGGCACAAAGGCCCTCTGTGTTGTATGGAACTACAAAGCGCTCTTCGAGTGTCTTGTCCCTTTGCACAACGCGCTCCCCCGCGCACACAGTTACGATGGCGTAGGCTACGCACCCGTATACACCGACAGGACACCCGCTCATGCTCACTGAATTCACCACGCCCGGCCCCGCACTCACCGTGGACGACGACGCCACCATCTACTCGCTGCTCACCACACGCTTGGCAAACAGCGCGGAGAACGCGCCGCTTGCACAGAACAAGGAGGCCGACGGTTCGTGGAGCACGATGACCGCCGTGGAGTTCAACGACCATGTGCGCGCGATCGCCAAGGGCCTCATCCAATTCGGCATCGGCAAGGGAGACGCGGTCAGCATCTTCTCGGCGACACGCATCGAATGGGGCCTGCTCGACTTCGCGCTGGCGGCCATTGGCGCGGTGTCCGTGCCGATCTACGACACCGATTCCGCGGCGCAGGCGCAGCGCATCCTCAATGATTCGGCGGTCAAACTGGCGATCGCAGACAATCAGGAACGCTTCGACCGGCTCGACTCCGTGCTCGACTCCTGCCACGCGCTTGAACGCATCCTCATGCTCGACGCGCATGCCATCAACGCCCTTGAGGGGCTCGGCGTCATGATCTCCGACGAGGAGCTCGACGAGCGGATCGGCTCCGTGCACGCCGACGACCTGGCGACGATCGTCTACACCTCCGGTTCGACCGGCGCACCGAAAGGCGCCGAGCTCACCCACCGCAACTTCACGAGCATCACGCGCGCGGCCCAGAACTGTTTGCCCGGGGCGATCACCGGCGAGGCGCGCCTGCTGCTGTTCCTGCCGCTCGCCCACTGCTTTGCGCGCATGATCCAGTACTTCACAATCGGCTCCGCGGAAGGCGTGGTCGGGTATCTGCCGAACACGAAGACACTCCCCCGCGACATGCAGGTGTTCCAGCCGACGTTCCTGCTCGGCGTACCCCGCGTGTTCGAGAAAGTGTACAACGCGGCATCGCGCAAAGCCGGCACCGGCTGGAAAGGCCGCATGTTCGCCAAAGCGGCCGAGGCGGCGATCGAATGGTCGACGATGCAGCAGGCGGGGGAACGCCCGACTGCGAAACAGCGAGCCGAACACGCCATGTATGAGACGAGCGTGTACCGCACGATCCGCGGCGCGTTCGGCCCGAAGATCAAGTACCTCGCTTCGGGCGGCGCGCCGATCACGCTTGACCTGCTGCATTTCTTCAACGGCATCGGATTGACGATGATCCAGGGCTACGGCCTGACCGAAACGGCGGCACCGTTCACGTTCACGCGCGTGACTGACAATAAGATCGGCACTGTGGGGCAACCCGTGCCGGGGTCGTCGGTGCGCATCGCACCAAGCGGCGAGCTCGAAGTGCGCGGGCAGAACGTGTTCGTGGGCTACCACCATCTGCCCGAGAAAACCGCCGAGGTGTTCACCGAAGACGGCTGGCTGCGCACCGGCGATCTGGCGTCGATCGACGATGAGGGGCATATCACACTCACCGGGCGCGCCAAGGACATCATCATCACGGCGGGCGGCAAGAACGTGGCGCCGATCCCGATGGAGCAGGAGATCGCGAAATGCCCGATTGTGGAGCACGCGGTTGTTGTGGGCGACAACCGGCCGTTTGTGGCGGCCGTGGTGACGCTTGACCCCGAAGGCCTGACGCAGTGGCTGCCGACGCAGAAGCTCGCCGCGGACTTGGGGGTCGAGGAGGCCGCCGCATTGCCCGAAGTGCACGCCGAGATCCAGCGGTATGTGGACCGTGCCAACGCCGACGTCTCCCGCGCCGAGTCCGTACGCAAATTCATCGTGCTGCCCGTGCAGTTCACACAGGACAACAAGTGCCTCACGCCTTCGATGAAGGTCGTGAGGCCGAAGGTGAATGAGGTGTTTGCTCGGGAAATCGACAAGGAGATCTACGGGCGGTGAACCGCTGATTGGGCGAGTGAAGCCAAATGGCTCACTCGCCCTTATGCTCAGCCGCCAATGCGCGCAGACGCCGCGCGAAACTTGGCCAGTCAGTGCGCATCGCGGTGAGCAGCTTGCGATCGGGCACCTCATCGATCGGCACCCATACAATCTCCATGCTCTCATCATCGTTCGCCTTGGGGTTCACCTTGTGAGCCGGCTTCTCGAACGCGAACACCGTGGTATAGCTCCACGGGCCATGATCCTCGCAATACGAGCCGACCACTTCGATGTCTTCGGGCGTGATGTTCGCTTCCTCGAACGATTCGCGCAGCGCGCCCTCGATGGTGTTCTCACCGTCGGCGATGGCGCCGCCGGGAATCCCCCATGTGCCGCCTTCCGCGCTCCACGCCGCGCGGTGTTGCATCACGATGTGTGTCACCTCCCCGGTCTGTGCATCCCTGCAGGCAAGCAATACACCGGCGGCGCCGTTGGTGCCCCAATGTTTGCGGCGGCACGCACACTCGACCCAGCCATCGCCAGGCTGGCGCACATTCTCTTTCGGAGGTAGCTTGCCACCGTTGTCCGGCGCAGCCACTTCAAAACGCTCATCACGCGTCACGTTCCACAGGTCGGTCCACTCGATGCCCAACTGTTCGGTCAATTGGCGCGCAAGCGGCAAACTGAGGCCGATGATGCCGCTAGGGTCGCCTTCAATGCCCTCGATGAATGCGCCACCGAAACCGTCGAGCGTGAACGATCCAGCCACTTCGAGCGGTTCGCCGGTGGCGATGTACCGATCGATCATCGTGTCCGAGAACTCGCTGAAGTGCAGCGTCGCTTTGCTTGCGCCCTTCGACACGCGGCCGGTCGCGAAATCAATCAGGCAATGGCCCGTCCACAGCTCTCCGGCCGCACCGCTCATCCGGCGCAGGCGTTCGCGCGCGACTTCCGGCGTATGCGGTTTACCATACGCCTTGCCATCGAGCAAAAACATCGAATCGCAACCCAAAATGAGCGGCCCCACCCCGGCAGCGGTCAGACCGCGCCCTTCAGCGGCGAGCGCCTGCTGCAGCGGCTCCTCGGTGCGCGGAATTCGTACACTGGAAAAATCGCGGGTCTGCGTCTCGGCGCGTACGTCGTCGGCGAGCGCCGCGGCCGGATCGTCCGCAGTCACGGCGGCAAGCGGGCGGCCGGTCACGCGCTCCCCCGTCGCTTCGCGCGCGGTCTTGGCGACGGCAAGATAGGCCTCATATACGGCGAGCGCCTTGGCTTCGGCAAGCAGCATCACCTTGGTGTCGATCGACAGCTCGTCCACGGTGATGCCCCGTTCGTCGGCCGCCTTGGCGAGCACCGCGTCTTCATCCACATGCGACACGCGGATCGTGGGGCAGATGCCGGCGTGGAACAGGATGTCGCGGCGCGGCTTGGATTTGGAAGCGAGGATCAGCGGTATGGTCATAACCCACCACCATACTGCTGCCGCAGCATATGCAGTAAAGTGACCCCAGCATATAGCACCGCACTCATACATGATCGCCATGGCCAAACCATGGATTCAGTAAAGATTCCGCTTGTATTGACGTCTGCGGCTGTCTCTTCATACCGTTTGCTTTATTATGTCACTATACGTTCGCAGGATTGGAGACCTATGACCAATTTAATCGTCACTATCAGCGATTACACAAACTACGGCAATAGACTGCAGAATTACGCACTGACGCAGCTCCTTTCAGACGCGTACGGCGAGACCACAACGGCCCGTTTCCAGTCCAATCTCCCCACATTCAAGCACAAGCTCGTGCGCAATGCCAAGAAGACAGCAAAACGCCTACGCGCAAATATTGTGCGAGGGCAGAAACTGCTCGACTTGCAGCGCACCCGCAAATGCGTCGCGTTCACCAAACGCTACATTCCCGATGATCGCTTCACGCTCACCGACTACAGGGGGCTCACCGCCAAACAAGGCGCCACGTACAACCGGGTGGTCCTTGGTTCCGACCAGATCTGGAACTACAACTGGATCACCAAACGCGATCTTGGATTGGCACTCGGTTCCTTCACACCAGCCGGCTGCCCTGTCATCAGCTATGCTGCGAGTTTCGGAATCTCCTCAATCGACGAAGACACGCAAGCAGTCTTCAAACAGTATCTGCCGAAACTCAAGGCGATCTCAGTCCGTGAGTTCCGTGGCGCCGAACTGGTGAAGGAGATGACTGGTCTCGACGCCACTGTGGTGCTCGACCCAACGCTCATGCTGACCGCTAACGATTGGAAGACCATCACAGAGGGCTTTGTGCCCAAAGACGACAAATACGTGCTCACCTACTTCCTCGGCCACCCGAGCGATGAGCAGGAGAGGAACATTCAGGAATATGCCAAGAAGCACGGGTGCAGAATCCGCCGTATTCTTGACATGCGTGACCCTCAGACTTATCTTGCCGGCCCACAGGACTTCGTGGAATTGTTCTCCAAAGCCGAATATGTGTTCACCGACTCATACCACGCATGCTGTTTCTCCATGCTGTTCCACAAGCAATTCACCGTATTCAACCGCGCGAACATGACCGGTAAATCCAGCATGAACTCACGGATGGAAACATTGTTCCGACTATTCGATCTTGAATCGGTGATAATCGATGCTGGCCTCGCCCCGACAATCGACTACGAGAATGTCGACCGATTGCTCGCAGCGCGTCGGGAACGGTCAGGTGCATGGCTTGCAGAGGCCATGCACGACTAGGACTTGGCTTGCGCCTATGTACGCCCTGAAGGAACACCTTCGTATGCTATGCGCCCTATGATATTGAGAGTACAAGGACCAGGACACTGCAGCGGCCACACAATGAAGCGCAGTCGGGTGGATTCGAGGGAAAGGCCCAACACATGAAGGTGCTGTTCGTATGCACGGGAAACATCTGCCGCTCCCCCATGGGAGAGCTCATGTTCCCACTATTCTTCCATCATACTGACATTGAGACTGATAGCGCTGGCACGCAAGGGCTCATCAGCAACCCCATCGATCCGTCGAGCGCCCGACTCATGGAGCTCGACGGCATCGATTCAAGCGCGTTCCGTTCTAAACGACTCACCCCGCAGCTTGCAATGGACAGTGACCTGATTCTGTGCTTCACCGAACATCAGCGTAATAAAATCATCGCGCTTGCACCACGTGTGCGTACGCGCACATTTGTACTCAGCGATTTTGCCAACTTGTGTCAATACTTCAGCGACCACAACCTACTCAAAAGCGGCACGGTGGAGAACCGTTTGCACGAGGTCATCTACAATGCCTCGATGGTGAGGCATGCGCTGCCGGCTGCAGAAGACATCGACGATCCCTACCGCAAGGAGTTCTCCGCATTCCAGAAAGCCCATGACCAGATCGGTTACGCATTCGCGGACATCGCCCAAGCACTCGAGCCTAGCACAGCCGAACACGCGGAATGACTTTTCAGGTCAGAACCACATGTCACGAATTGTCAATATGACCTGTTTGTAGTCTTTGAAAGACATATAACGCATTGGCAGATGGGTCATCCCCTCAGCAATGAAGCGGCGCAGCTGCTTCAGCAACACCTTCTTGCGTTCCCTCTCTTCCGGCGGCAGCGGCAATGCCCGTACATTCCGGTATATCACCCCGGCCCCACGCATAACGTCAAACCGAGCGCATGACATCAGTTCCGGCGCCGTGTGAGCGACGAAATCCAGCTCATCCTGAGCTCGAGCAGGCCAGCCCATACGTGTGCCGATGTTATGCACCCGGGTGACGGACTCCTCATTGTCCATGTAATGGTAGCCTTCAGGACGTGGCATGACGTAGGTGGAATGAGCTTTTGCAAATAGCTTCGTCAACATCAACGCGTCACAGCCAATGGTGTGGCTGCTGAAACTCAACCCATCGAAGAGAACTCGACGAACGCAACTTATCCATATGGTGTGTTCGATATGATTCAACAGATACTGAATCAGAGCCTGAGGATACCCGTATTGACCCGTCACCCGCCCTGCCACCACAACATCCACCGCTTGGTCGACAGCAAGCTCCATGTATGAGGCAACCCAATCAGGGTCGATCCAATCGTCGCTATCGACCCACATGATGTATTCCCCCTGCGCCACGGAGAGCCCCGTGTTGCGGGCAGCCGGTTCGCCCCCATTCGACTGATGAACCACTTGTACATTGTCATATCGCTTGGCGTATTCGTCGCAGATCGCGGGGCTTCCATCAGTCGATCCGTCATCCACCAGAACCAATTCCAGATTGGTGTATGACTGATGCAGCACACTATCGCAGCAGGTACGCAAATATGCCGAGCTGTTGTAGACCGGCACAATGACACTGACCAAGGGGGTGTTCCGGTTCATTGTTCGACCCCGCCCTTTCTTTTCTCCACCATTTTTTCACAACACCTCCAGAACACGGGCTGTTGCGCATATTCCACTGTATTAGAATGGTTTCTTACGGAATTTATTCAGGCACAACCATACAACATGCGCTGCCACAAAGAGGATGGCAACCATGCTTTGTGCACGATTATAGATTGAGGAGGGATTCTCGTGTATACCAAAACGATTCGACGGCTGTCTCTTCTGGTGGGGATGCTGCTGGCCGTTGCACTTGTAGCTGTGCCAGTCGCTCCGCCGGCCTTCGCGGAAGAAGCCAGGCACCACCAGTAGCTGCGCGGTAGGCAGCAATAGCTTTGCTCAGTGCCTGCCCGACGCCAATCTGCGCAAAACCGTGATGGGCACCTTGAAAATCTCCGACGAGGGCACCGTCATTACGCAGGCACACGTGCATGCATTGACCTCGCTGGACGCCCGTAATGCGGGCATCGCCGATCTGACTGGATTGGGAGTGTTCTCCTCATTGGAGCGCCTGTGGCTGTACAACAACAATATCAGCGACTTAGGCCCACTCTCATCATTGGCCAATCTGCAGGACCTCGGCTTGGGAGACAACGATATCAGCGATTATCTCCGCCTCAGCGGGTTGACTAAGCTCACCACCATCAATTTGACCCACAACTCGATCGCTTCAATCGCCCCATTGGCTTCGGCCAAGAACCTCGAATATCTGTGGGCCTCTTCCAACCAATTGACCAATGTTGATGTAATCAATAATTTCACGCACATGAAGGGAGCCGATCTGAGCCGCAACAAGGTGTTCAGCGCAGCTAATATCAAGTTGGATCCCCCTAAGTATTTGGTGATGACCGGTCAGGTAATCGAATATGACATCACCGTCGATTTCGGTGCCACGTTCAGCGTGGACACCCCTATTGGATACGACGGCAAGCATATTCAACCCATGTCCATCGCCAACAATGGCACCTATGACGCTTCCACCGGAAAGATCACCTGGAAGGCGGACCAGTACAGCGGCATCGGTCTGGTTGCCGTATACCAGTCGCAAGGCGGTGGCCAATCCGGCGACCGGCCGTTCTCCGGAATCGTTCGCGCCAATGTGACGCATACAGGCGCCGAAAACGTCGAGCCGGAAGATACCGCCACACCTCCTGCCTGGCGTGAAGCCCCGGCCGGAACAGAGGCCACTAAAACAACATGCCAGGAGGGGACTTCCACTTTCGCACAGTGTTTCCCCGACGCCGCTCTTGCAACGGCGGTCTCCAAGGAATTGGGACGCACATCTTCCGATGTGGTAGCCGTTGGCGAGTTGGGGAAGGTAACCAAGCTGCTCGCCAACAACACCGGCATCAAGGTCCTTTCAGGCATGGAGCACCTCGTCAATCTGCGAAGCATCCACATGTCCGACAATCCGATCAGTGACATCTCGCCGCTGGCATCGCTGTCAAAGCTCTACGATGTACAGTTCTACAACGACCGAGTGGTGGATGTCAGTGCATTGGCGAACAAGCCTGATTTGTGGGGCCTCGGGCTTGGCAACAACTACATCGAAGATATCTCCACCATCACCAATGTGCCCAAGCTCGCTTGGGTGGACATTTATTCGAACAACATCACCGATTTTTCCATTGTTCGTCAGTGGCCCACATTGAACGCCCTATGGGTTTCAGGAAACCCCTTCACTGACGTCAGCCTCATCGCCGACGTCAAGGGTCTGCGCAGGCTGCAGCTCGAATCCAACGGAATCGACGACATGTCGGCGTTCCAGAAGCTGGAGCCCACAGAATACTCGATGAACGATGGGCAGAGTGTGTGGCGCGACCCTGTCACGGTGAATGCCAGGGAGACCGTGAGCGTGCGCACCGCTAAAGGCCGCATGGGTCAGTATCTCACGCCTAAGAACATCTCACCGGCCGGGCACATACGATCCTGCCACTGGTACCGTGACTTGGACGAATGTATCCCGAAGCGGCAAGTACTCCTTCACCTTCAGTGAATCGGACAATTGGGATTACCTGTTCTCCGGAAAGGTTCGCCAACCAGTCACTGTGAACCAGACCGACAAGACCGCCCCAGTTATCACCGGAGTCTATGACACTTACTCCACAATCGACCAGCCCTATGATTGGATGGATGGGGTTAAGGCCACCGATGACGTTGATGGCGATATTACAGACCGTATCCAGATTCCCAAGAACACGCTGGACATCCATAAGTTGGGCACATATGCCATCCAGTATTATGTGGAAGACAACGCGCAGAACAAGACCTGGAGCGGGCGCAAAGTCACCGTGACCAACGCCACGCTGGATTCACTGATTTCCTATTCCGTGACCACCAAGGTCGGAACCGCCCCCACGCTCCCGGTCTATGCTAAGGCGACATGGAGCGACGGGAAAACCAGCTACGAGGGTGTCACATGGGAAAGCGTCCCAGCAGAGCAATACAACAAGGCTGGCTCGTTCATCGTACAGGGCACGTCCCGCGGCAAGAAGGTCACCACTACGGTCTATGTGGAAAAGAAAGACATCCCCATCGACTCCGTTGCCATCAACGGCGACCAGATCGTCAGCGGATCCCTGCAACTCAATACACAGGCAAAGGCGACACTGAAGGCCTCCACACTTCCAGCCGATGCCAAGGAACCAACCATCACATGGTCGGTGAAAGACACCTCCATAGCCTCGGTGGATCAGAAAGGCACCGTCACCGCCATCAAGCCGGGGACAACGGAAGTCATCGCCACGGCAGACGACAAAACGGCCTCCGTCAAATTGACCGTTCGCCAGCGATTCCCTGATGTACCCCCCGAGCGCACTGTTCGCCAGTGACATTGACTGGCTGACCTCGGTGCGCATCACACAGGCAACAGCAACGGCACCTACGGGTATGGGCAGACACTTAGGCATCAGGACATGGCTATTTTCCTGTACAGGTTTGCCAAGCTGCAGAATATCGGATCCGCGTCCACCTTCAAACCCTCTGCAAAGGATTATGCCAAGTTCAAGGATGTGAAGAAGGGAAGCTTCGCGGCTACGGAAATCCTCTGGCTCGCCTCCACCGGTATCACCCAAGGTAACCCAGACGGCACCTTTCGCGGCACCAACAAACTGAACAGGCAAGATATGGCTGTGTTCCTACACCGCATGTACACCTATCTGCGCAAGTCATGAAGTCTTTCAATGACCTGTGGTAATGGCTGAGGGGCCCGGTCAACCGGGCCCCTCAGCCATTACCACAGGTCATTTCGCAAGTCTGCCATATGTTGCCTTCATCCGGCGTATGCCATCAGTCATGTCGTACCCGGCCCGACGCACCGCGTTCGCATAGCCCTTGCGCACGTCGGCCCCAATCGGTTGCTGAACTTCATGCCGCATCTGGCTGGCCCACTGATCAGCACCATGTTCCAGAGACTCGAACCGGATCAGATTGGCGATATCCGTCTCTTTCGTAATGGCTTCCGAAGCCAAAATAGGAAGTCCGTTAGCCTGCGCTTCAACCAAGGTGACGGGCAGTCCTTCGTGTTTGGAGGGGAAAACAGCCAGATCAGCCGCGCTGTACAACTGCGGGATATCCGTGCGAACTCCCAGAAAACGCACGCTATCACTCACGCCAAGCGTTGACGCCAACCGCTGCATGTCATTCAGCATACCGTTGTGGTTGCCCACAAGAAGCAACACCGAATCGGCATCTTCCGCATGATATTTGGCAAATACCTCGATAAGGAACCGCTGGTTCTTTTGCTCGCTGAACCGCCCAACATGGATGAAGACATGTGTGGACGGTGCAATTTCCAATTCTTTCCGTATCCGTTCACGATCCTGCGCATTGAACTCATACCGTTCCACATCCACGCCATTGGGAATCAACTCGAAGGGATGCCGTTTGCCGAACATGTAGAATCCTGCCGCTTGTGAACAAGCGAGCAAGCAATCCACTTTGCCTACGACGAATGGGCGAAGGAGATAATGCAGCCGTGCTGCAGGAGTCGTCGATGACGGTTGCGTATTATGCGAATGGATGATCACCTTGCTTTGCGTATACCGCTTGGCCCAGAGAATCGGCGGAAATTTCAGCAAGGAATTCTTATTGAAATGTATAATATCATAATTATTATTAAATATATTTAATATATTCTTTTTATATGATTTCGAGAACACGCTACCCGCACATTCCACCATGCCGACACCCATGCCTTCCAGCCGCTTGCTGACATTCGAGTTGCTATTCTGCACAACCACATCGATGTCGTAGTCATCGAGCAGTGGAAGAATTTCATTGGCGATGAATGCTTCCACTCCTCCCCAATTCTCACTGGCCTCAAATACCAGGACGGAAGGTTTGCCGATCTGCCTCTGCCTGCCCATGCCGCACCTCACTTGGCAATGTTTTGGATCAACGACTCGTACCAATCCCCTAGGTCCTTGGAACTGTCGCGAATGTCATAGCCGGCATTTTTCAGGAACCTGCCTCCGTCCGATCTGGCATCGCGCGTCTGCAACCCCAGTGCAAGCAAGGTCTTGGCCCACATGGTGGCACCCGCATTGAGCGGCAGCGATTCAATCATGCCGGGGACGATCTGCACTTCTTTCGTCACGGCATCGGAGATCAGGGATGGGCAGCCACAGGCCTGTGCCTCAATTAGGCTCACCGGCAGCCCTTCGTAGTGAGAGGGGAATATCATGACATCAAACGCATTGTACAGCGCCGGCACATCCTTGCGAATGCCCAGGAATTTCACCCGATCAAACACCCCCAACGACCGGGCTTCCTGCTCAAGCTGCTTACGTTCGTCACCGCCGCCGACCAACACCAGTACAGCGTTTTTGTGAATCTTCAGCAACTCAGCAAACACGCGCAACGAGAACTCTTGGTTCTTCTGGTAGCACAGGCGACCAATCTGCCCGATTACAAATGCGTCGCCAACTCCAAGTTCTTCACGTATCCGCCGGCGCATATCCTCATCAACCGAGAACCTTTCCAGATCGACCGCATTGCAGATCATCTTCACACGCCCGCTGTCCACTGTGGCATTACCGAACAGCCATCGGGCAGACAACTCACCACAAGCCGCCAAGTGTGTGGGGAACATACGGGAACACGGCCGGAGGATGTCTTTGACGACCGTTTTCGCAACCTCTTTCGGACTGGCGGTGCTATGGCTATGCGCAATGCGGATCGGCACATGCGCCTGCTTGGCCGCATGCAGCGGGAACACACTCAACGCATTGACGTTGGCATGCACAATCAGGGGATGCAGCTCCTCGAAGAGCTGCATGCAATCCTGATTGTATTTGCCGAACGACCGGTAGGGATGCACCGTATGCACAGTACCACCCAACTCCTCTATCTCGTCGTAAGGAATGTGCGTGGAGTCGGCATTGGCAACAAAATCAAAGTGGAATCGATCTCTGTCAATGAACCGAAAATGACTCATGATGGTCGATTCCACACCGCCACCGTTCATCCGACCCACGACCTGCACCACGCGAATCTTGTCGTTGCTCATGTACCCGTCCTCTTTCTTTCCGTTGCAAGCTAGTTTGTTCTAGTTTGCATGCGCTGATTGCTCAGTGCAGCTCCAAGCCTCACACGCCTTGGCGGGCGTTGCTTGGTTCGCGTTTCACTGGGGTCTGCGCGGCCGGTGCATGCCGGTCGTGTCTTGCGTCCCCTCCGCGCGCGTTTAGCGTCTCCGGGGCACTCCCGGCGACGTTGATGTTGATGGCCGCGTTCAGGTCGCGGTCGATCCTCAAACCGCAGGCATCGCAGACATAGGTGCGTTCGTTGAGGGACAGTTTGGCTTTCACTGTCCCGCAGTTCGAGCATGTCTTGCTTGATGGGTACCAACGGTCGATGATGTGGATGGCCGCGCCGGTGCGCGCGCTTTTGTACACGAGTTGGCGGCGCAGTTCGGCGAACCCGCAGTCCGATACGGCCTGTGCGAGCCTGTGGTTGCCGACCATGCCCGCCACGTTCAGGTCCTCGATGCTGATGTCCGCATAGGTGCGGGTCAGCCAGTCGGTGAGCTTGTGCAGCCCGTCATGGCGTTGGGCGGCGATGCGCGCCTGCGCGCGTTGCACGCGGGCTTTGGCCTTTGACCAACGGCGGGAGCCCTCTTGACGACGGCCCAATGCGCGCTGCGCGTGTCCGAGTGCGCGCAGGCCGCGCTTGAGATGGCGCGGGTTGGCGAACACCGTGCCATCTGACAATGCGGCGAGGGTCTTGACGCCCAGATCCACGCCCACCGCGCCGCCCTTTGGCGCGCATGGATTGGGTGGGTCGCCGCGTTCGACGGTCAGGGACGCATACCAGCGTCCCGCATGCCTGCCCACGCTCATGCGCGCGACTTTCGCGTCCCCGACGCGCCTGGCGATGTTCTCCATGCAGTGCACGCGGCCGATGCGCGGCAGTTTCAACGCTTTGGGGTCGTTGTCGATCAGGCCGAACGAGCCGGTCGTGTACGCGAACTTCAACATGCTGCGCCGTTTGCTTTTGAACCTCGGCCAACCCATGCGCTTTCCCTTGCGCCTGCCGGTTTTCGAGTCGAAATGGTTTTTCAGCGCGGCCGCCAATGATTCGAACGCGCTGTTGTACGCCTCCTTGCTGTATTCGGCCCACCACGGGGCGATCTCATTCTTCCATTCGTTCCACCAGCGGCGCTGCGCGTACATCGTCCAGTCCGCCTTCTCCCCTCGCGCCAACTGGGATTGGATGCGCGCGAGCATGGTGTTGTACGCGAAGCGCGCCGCACCCGCATGGCCTTCCAAGAGCCTTTCCTGCCGTGGTGTGGGGTCGAGCGCCACCTTGACCGCCTCATACACCGCGCATCGCCTCCAACGCGGCCTGCGCCCTGTGCTTGGCGGCGCGCCTGCCATAGAGCCGCGCGCAGAACGAGGTGAGCACCTCGGTCATGTCACGCACCAGATCGTCATCCAACTCCGTGTCGTCCACGACGATGAGTCTACGGTTTTGCGCCTTCAACGCGCTTTCGACCAGTCCCGCGTTCATGCGCGCCAAACGGTCCCGGTGCTCCACAATCAAAGTGGTTACGGTCGGATCGGACAACAACCGGTTGAGCTTGCGCCGTTTGTCGTTCATACCCGAACCAGTCTCTGCGACAACCTCGGGAGCTTCCACGCCCATGCTGAGCGCGAACGCCTTGAGCCGATCGGCCTGCCGTTGCAAGTCAGCCTTCTGATCGGCCGACGAGACGCGCGCATAACAGACGGTGCGCGACTGCTTGGCATCCGACGGTGCGGGTGTTTCATACTTGGGATCGTGAACGAGCCACATGCCAGACGGCGTGCGCTCGACAGGAACAGGCATCTTTCCGGTGCGGCACCACTTCCACACGGTCTGCGGGTGTAGGTGCTCAAGCTCAGCCCATTCCTTCACTAACATGCAGTATAGTATAGCATATTAAAATATATTAAAGCAAAACATTTTGGAAACAGCTAACAGCCCCCTGTGCGAACGCGACGAATCAGATGCCGCGCACGCGGAATGCGCCGGTGCGGTTCGACGCGACGATCATGTGGTTGTTCTCCAGTTCGCGCCAACCGTCTTCGGCGGGCTGCTCGAAGCCGGTGCTCGCCACGACGACGCCCTTCGGCTCGCCCTGCTTGGATCCGAGCTCACGGTAGTGCAGCACGCTATAGTCGCCCGCCTCGTCTTCGCGCCCGTAGCGGGCGTAAATATCGACGATCGCCTGCGCGGTGGGGCGTCCGCTTTCCGCGCGCAGGGCGATGAACTGGTCCTGGCTTTGGACCATGCAGTTGTAGCTCGAATCGGGGTAGGTGGCGCGCAGTTCGCGCACCGCCTGTGCGAGCGCCTCCTCGAGCGCGAAGCCGAAGCCCAGGTATTGCAGCACGATCGCGAAATA
Organism: Bifidobacterium pseudolongum subsp. globosum; assembly: GCF_000741295.1. Classification (GTDB taxonomy): domain Bacteria; phylum Actinomycetota; class Actinomycetes; order Actinomycetales; family Bifidobacteriaceae; genus Bifidobacterium; species Bifidobacterium globosum. The sequence goes on from NZ_JGZG01000002.1 coordinate 122,548, forward strand.
CATGGCCGAATCAGACCGTCCGCCCGTGGACTGCACCAGGTTCTGGTCGATCGGGTAGGCGCGGTTCGTGGTGATGTTGCGGCCCTGCGCATCCGAGATGTCGCCGTTGTGCGCGAAGCCGAGGCCGCTGGCGAAGAACGGCTGCTGGTTTTCGAGGATGAGCGGCAGGTTCGAGCTCGCGAGGCGCAGGTGCCAGATGGCGCCGCGCGCGGGTGCATGCGCGAGCTCGTTGAAGATCGGGTCGTATTGCGCGGCGATCGTGTTGCGGTAGAGCGCCGAACCCGTTTCCGGGGAGGGCGCGCCGCCGTCGTTGATGTGCGCCGCGTGGCCGGGTTCGTTGATGAGCACGGCGCCCCAGCCATCGTTGTGGATTTCGCTCAGATCACGGAACGCGGCGCACTCGCGCATGCCAAGCATCTCGTCGAGGCTCACATTGACATTCGCGGTGGCGTATCCCAGTAATCTGCACATAGTCGTTTACTGTAACGGCTCCACACGGCGCCCGCCACCGATTCTCAGGATTTCGCTATCGGTTTTGCCTGTACCCACCGCAAGACCGTTGGAATACCAATGAAAACAGCCGTTGGCGCCTAGGGGCTAGACGCCAACGGCTGTGCGGGGCGCACTGGGCGGCCGCCCGTGGCTAGTGGATAGACGCGGACGGTCGGCCGGGGCCGCTCAGCCCACGCGCTTGAGGCGCGGCGGCCGCACGGTGGACAGGAAGAGCGGCTGCACTTCGGTGACCGGATTGTAGGGCGCCAAGCCGAACCATTTGACCGGCGAGCCGGCCACATGCCGGATCGCGTATTTGATGCGCAGCGCCCACGCCCCCTTCGCCGAGACCTTGGATTCCGGCATGAGGGCCTTGTGGATGAGGACGTACTTGATCGGGCCGATCTTCGGGTCGGCGTCGACCTTCGGGTAGCGGGTCGTCTGTTGGGGCAGGTCGCCGGTACGCAGCAGGTCATGCATGATCTGGTGCAGGTATGCGGGGATCGACTGCGAGACCTTGAACCCGAGGCGGATGCACACACGGAACAGGTAATCCGTGCCGTAATCCTCCACCGTGTATTCACGCGTGAACGGGTCGTCGGTCGTCTCGACCGACACGACCCACCAGGCGTGCGCGCGCTTGGGGTGGTTGGCGAAGATCGAGAAGAACACGTCGGTCTCCATGCGTTTCATGTCCTGATCCGAGGTCAGGTACACGATGTTGTCGGAATAATACGGGATCGTGGCGTCGTCGTGCAGCCGCTGCAGCACCGGCAGGCAGTCGTCGAGCTGCATGTGGCGCCGCTGCGCGCGTTCGAGCTTCGTGCCCTCGTTCCATGTGACCATCACGGTCAGGATCGCGAGCGTGAGCAGCGCGGTGAACCAGCCGCCGTGCATGAACTTCGCCATCGACGCCACGAAGAACAGGAGCATGATCGTGGGGAACACCACAGCGAACACCACGGCGGCCACATGCATGCGCTTGTGCCACAGGTACACGGTCACGAGGATCGACGTCATGACCATCGTCACAGTGAGCGCCAGGCCATAGGCGGCCGCGATGTGCTCCGAATTGCGGAAGATCAGCAGCACCGCCACCGTGGCCACGCACACCACGACATTGATGGTGGGAATGTACAGCTGGCCGCGTGTGCGCGCCGGGTAACGCACCTGCAGATGCGGCATCCAGTTGAGGCGCGTGGCCTCGGAGACGATCGTGAACGCGCCGGAGATCAGCGCCTGCGAGGCGATCACACCGGCTATGACCGAGAGCACGACCGCCACATAGCGCAATTCCGGGAACAGCATGGCGAAGAAGGGGTTCGGCGATCCGCCTTCCTGCACATACGCCGGGTCTTCGAGCGTGCGGATGATCCACGCGCCCTGCCCGAAGTACGAGAGCACGAGCGCAAGGTTGATGAACGGCCATGTGGCGTAGATGTTGCCGCGGCCCACATGGCCCATGTCGGAATACAGCGCCTCGGCGCCGGTGATCGACAGGAACACGGTGCCCATCAGCGCAAGGCCGGCATGGTTGTCACCGCTGAGCAGGAACTCCACGCCATAGACGGGGTTGAGTGCGCGCAGCACCTCGAGGTTGTGCGCCATGCTCATGGCGCCGGTGACCGCGATGAACAGGAACCAGATGAGCACGGCGGTGCCGAACACCTTGCCGATGCGCTCGGTGCCGCGCGACTGCACCGCGAACACGCCCACGATGATGACCAACGTGATGATGAGCATGAGGTTCGGGTTGGAGGCGAACACGCCCTGCAACGCCGGCAGGGTCTGCAGGCCTTCGACCGCCGAGCTGATCGACATGGCCGGCGTCAGTACGGAATCGGCCAGGAACGCGGCGCCGCCGATCATGGCGGGCACGATGAGCCAGCCGCCGTATCGGCGCAGCAGCGTGTACAGCGCGAAGATGCCGCCTTCGCCCTTGTTGTCCACGCGCATGCAGATGACCACGTACTCGATTGTCGTGATCAGCGTCATCGTCCAGAACACGAGCGAGAGCATGCCGATCACGGCAGTCTCGTCCGCATGGGTCACGCCGCCTTGGCCGGCGAGGAAGGTCTGCATCGTGTAGAGCGGCGACGTGCCGATGTCCCCATACACCACGCCGAGCGCCACGATCGACATGGCGAGCGTGACCTTGTCCGGCCCCGATTGCAGCTTGCGCCACCACCGGCCCATCGGCCCGCCCGCGCATGGCTGGTTGAGCCGCTGTGCCGCCTGCTGTTTGACGGCGCGTTCCTTGAGCAGCTCTTCGCGCTCCTGCTTGGTGAGTACCTCATGCGAGACCTTGGGGGCGCGGGTGTATTGCCCGGTCTGCGTGAGCAACGGGTCTTGTTCGTCATCAGGCCGTTGAGCCATCACGATGTCCTTTCAACAGTGGGGCTAGCCCCACCCTCAAAATACGGCATTAGGGTACGGTAATACCTCGTATGGCCAGACATGGCCGCACTTTTCGTACAGCGCACTCGCCGCGCGATGGTCGAGGCCTTGCCCTTCACGCCCGTTCAATGCGCGAAATCGTGATGGCGCGCGCAATGCGCACCAACGGGTTCCCCAGTCAACAGGCCGTGTTCAGACCCCATACACCTCGCGCGTCGTCGCGCGGGTCGCGCACGCCACCTCGTCGATCGGCAATGCCAGATATTGGGCAAGCGCATCCAAAGTGTATGGAATCATATATGGCGCGTTCGTGCGTCCGCGGTACGGCATCGGGGTCAGGTACGGCGCGTCGGTCTCCACCATCACATGGTCGAGCCCCACGATGCGCGCCGATTCGCGGATGCCGTCATTGCCCTTGTAGCTCGACGTGCCGGAAAGCGAGAGGTACCAGCCGTGTTCGCGCGCGATCCGCCCCATCTCGGCGTCGCCCGAATAGCTGTGGAACACGGTGCGCCGCGGCGCGCCGTCGGCGAGCAGTGTCTCGATCACTTCGCGGTGCGCGTCGCGGTCGTGGATCTGCAATGGCAGGTCGAGTTCCTTCGCGAGCGCGATATGCGCGCGGAACGCCTCGCGCTGCAGTTCCTTGGCCCCTTCGCCGGTGCGGAACAGGTCCATGCCTGTCTCGCCGATCGCCACGACCTGCCGCGGGTAGGCGCGCGCGATGCGCTCCACTTCGGCGATCGCGTCGTCGAAACTCACCTCGTGCCACGGCTTGTAGCGCAGCGGCAGGCCGTCGGGGCCGGGCACGCCGCGGTGGCCGTGCAACACGGATTCGTTGGGGTGGATCGCGATCGCCGCGTGCACCACGCCCGGGTGCTCGCGCGCCATGTCCACCGCGGTCATGAGGTCCGGCAGTTCGCAACCGCAGTCGATCACGCCTTCGACGCCCACTTCCTGTGCCTGCCCCAGCAGTTCATCGACGCTGTAGACAGGCACTTCGGGCTGCCCTTTGGCTTGCGCCTCGTGGCTCATCGCGCGCGAGAACGGCACGACGGAGGCCACATGCGTATGGTTGTCGACGACGTGTGCGTCGGCCGGCAGGGCCTGAGGCGCGGGCGCCCAATTGCGGTCGCGGTGTTTTTTGCTCATGGATGCAAGTCTACGCGCGCATCACCGCACGTCGTAGCTCACCGCGAAGATGCGCGCGGACGGCCGTTCGCTGTCCGACACGGTGAGGCGCACGGTATCGGGGTCGACATGCTCGACCGTCCACGGGCGCGCGCCGGGCGCATGGCCCGGCTGACCGGGGTCGGGGAACACCTGCCGCACATGTGCGCCATGCCCGAGCTGCAGGTACATCGAGTCGACGCCGCCGCGGCGCCAGACGGCCAGATACTCCACATGCTCGTTGCCGTCCATGAGCGCGGCCACATCCGGGTAGACCGCTTCGGCGATCGCGTGGTTGTGCCGCAGGCCGTAGGCGAGCCACGGGCCGTTGAAATCCGGCAGGTCGTCGGGCCACCATGGCATGAGGTGCCCTTGCTCGTCGAGCACGCGCCGGTGCAGCGCCACGGCGTCGCGCACGAGCGTGAGCCGGCGCTCGCCCATGCGGTTGATGAACCCGGAGAGGTAGAGGCGGCCCAGAATGCCGGCGGTCAACGTGAACACGGCGGTCTCGTCATCCATCTCCTCTTGCGCGTACCCGTCGATCCTGATCATGGACGACACGACGAGCGCGGTGGACATGGAGACCGAGGCGAAGATCCAGCAGCATCTGGCCGATCTGGAAGGCACGAAGACCATTGTGACGATCGCGCACCGCATCTCGTGGGTCAAGGACTGCGACCTGATCCTCATGCTCGAGCACGGGCGCATCGTGGAGCGCGGCACGCACGAGGAACTGGTCGCCGCGCACGGCCGCTACTGGCAGATCTACCGCAAACAGCTCGGCCTGCAATCGGGTCAGTCGCAGGGCTACACACAGGCCAGCGAGACGGCCGGCGGCGCAACGGACAAGACGAACTAAGGGAGGTGCACCATGGCACAACGCAATACCTACCGCGAAGATGAGGAACTCGAAGAGCAGATCAACCTGCGTGACCTGCGCCGTGTGGCCGTGTATCTCAAGCCGTACCGCAAGCGCATCGCCGCGATCGTGGCGGTCGTGGTCTCGATGAGCTGCATCGCCGTGAGTGTGCCGTACCTGACGAAGATCGTGATCGACGATGTGCTGCCGCACAAGGACTACGCGCTGCTCGGCTGGATCGCGCTCATCATGCTCGTGCTGATCATGCTGTACGAAGTGGCGTTGCGCTACCGCACGTACGAGATCACGCGCGTGGGCCAGCTCGTGCTCAAGGACATGCGGCGCGACCTGTTCACGCACATCCAGACACTGCCGTTCAGCTATTTCGATTCGCGCCCGCACGGCAAGATCCTGATCCGCGTCGTCAACTACGTGAACACACTGTCCGACACGCTCAGCTCGGGGCTGATCAACGTGATCTCCGACGTGTTCACATTCGTGATCACGCTCATCATCATGTTCGCGATCGACTGGCGGCTCGCCCTGTGGAGCCTCGTGCTGTTCCCGCTGCTCATCGTGGTGGTGCGCGTGCTGCAGCATTTCCAGCGCAAGGCGTACCAGCGGCTGAGCAACAAGCAGAGCAACCTCAACGCCTACATCCACGAGTCGATCGCCGGCGTGAAGACGACGCAGACCTTCGCGCGCGAGCGCGAGCAGTTCGCCACGTTCCAAGAACAGCAGGGGCAGGTGCGCAGCGCGTGGATGCGCGCGGTGCACCTGCAGTTCCTGCTGTGGCCGAGCATGGAGATCATCTCGGTGAGCACGATGGCACTGCTGTATTACGTGGGCATCATGAACATCTGCGGCGTGGCCGCCACAACGGGCACGCTGATTGCGTTCATCGGCTACGCGAACAATTTCTGGAACCCGGTCATGAACATCGGCAATTTCTACAACCAGCTCATCACGTGTTCGGCGTATCTGGAGCGCATCTTCGAGACGCTCGACGTGCGGCCCGAGATCACCGACGCGCCTGATGCGGTGGAACTGCCGCCGGTGCGCGGGCAGGTCGATTTCAACGATGTCGTGTTCCGGTATGAGCCCGACGGACGCGCCATCCTCAACCTCGTGGACCTGCATGTGCGCCCGGGGCAGACGGTCGCGCTCGTGGGGCCGACCGGCGCCGGCAAGACGACGATCATCAACTTGCTGTCGCGTTTCTACGACGTGGCGGAAGGGTCGGTCACGATCGACGGGCACGATGTGCGCAGTGTGACGCTCGAGTCGCTGCGCCGGCAGATGGGCGTGATGCTGCAGGACACGTTCATCTTCTCCGGCACGATCCGCGACAACATCCGCTACGGCAAGCTCAACGCGACCGACGAGCAGATCGAGCGCGCGGCGAAGGCCGTGCACGCGCACGAGTTCATCATGCAGCTGCCCAACGGCTACGACACCGTGGTCGAGGAGCGTGGCTCGACGCTGTCGATGGGCCAGCGCCAGCTCATCGCGTTCGCGCGCGTGCTGTTCGCCGACCCGCGCATCCTGATCCTCGACGAGGCGACGAGCAACATCGACACACAGACCGAGGAGGCGCTGCAGGCGGGGCTCGCGCACCTGCTCGTGGGGCGCACGAGCTTCATCATCGCGCACCGGCTGAGCACGATCGAGGACGCCGACATGATCTGCTACGTGGACCACGGGCAGATTGTGGAGCAGGGCACGCACAGCGAGCTGATGGCCAAGCGCGGCGCTTACTGGCGCCTCGTCGAGGCGCAATACGCGATGATCGCCGACGCGCTCTGCTGAGTGCCGGCGGCAGCGTGCAGGAAAAGAGAAAGCCGGCGGAGAGAAGGCCGCCGGCTCAGAGAGAAGAGAGAAGAAGGGTTCAGTTATGGGGTTCTAGAGAAGGAACCTCGTCAACGACGTCACAGGCATCGCTGATAGGTATCAATATACGCCATCGGCCTGTACCACGTTCGACTTTTTTGCTCACAGCTAGCTTGGGTGTGAGCGCGCACACATCTAAGCTGGACGTTCGCTGGCGGCGGGTGTGCGCACACCCGCCGCCAGCGCGCATCACTCGTTGGCGGCGAGCTTCGCCTTCTCCGCTTCCAGACGCTCGGATTCCGCCTGTTTGCGGGCGTTGAGCGCCTCCTCGAAGCGCGCGAGTTCCTCGTCGACCGCCTCGGCAGGGATCTTGGCGAAGATCGGCGTCGGCTTGGCCACCGGGGCACCGACCTCGATCGGCTCGCTCTTCCATGGGCGCACCGTTTCACCGAGCACATAGTCGCCGGTGATCACCGGGTAGTGGAACGCCGGGTTGTCGAGGTCCTCCACCTCTTCGATGCGCGGCAGCGGCGAGAACACGCCCGTGCCGCCAAGCGCCTCGAACACCTTCTGCGCCGAATGCGGCAGGAACGGCGCGAGCAGGTGGTTCGCGTCCATCACGGCCTGGGCCGCCACATGCAGCACGGTGCCGAGGCGTTCCGGGTCGTCCTTGATCTTCCACGGTTCGGTGGCCGAGATGTACTTGTTGATGTCGCCCACCACGCGCATCGCCTCGTTCAGCGCGTTCTTCTGGCGGTGGTGTTCGATCAGGTCGCCCACCGTGGCGAAGGCGCCGGCCGATTCGGCGAGCAGCGCGCGGTCGTCGTCGGTCAGCTTCGATTCCACCACCGGCGGCACCTCGCCGAAGTTCTTGGCGATGAGGTTGGCCACGCGGTTGACGAGGTTGCCCCACGACGCGGCGAGTTCCTCGTTGTTGTGGCGCACGAACTCGGACCACGTGAAGTCGGAGTCGGAGGTCTCCGGGCCGGCCATCGAGATGTAGTAGCGCACGGCGTCCACCGGGTAGCGTTCGAGGATGTCCTTGACATAGATGACGATGCCGCGCGACGAGCTGAACTTCTTGCCTTCCATCGTCATGAACTCGGACGCCACGACCTGCTCGGGCAGGTTGAGCGGGCCGAGCTGACCGGTTTCGCCGCCGCGCGAGCCCTGGCCGTTGTAGGCGAGCATCTCGGAGGGCCAGATCTGCGAATGGAACGTGATGTTGTCTTTGCCCATGAAGTAATAGCCCGGCGCCTCTGGGCTGTTCCACCACTTGCGCCACGCCTCGGGGTCACCCGAACGGCGCGCCCACTCGATCGAGGCGGAAAGGTAGCCGATCACCGCGTCGAACCACACGTACAGGCGCTTGTTCGGGTTGTCGATCCAGCCGGGCACGGGGATCGGGATGCCCCAGTCGATGTCGCGCGTGATCGCGCGCGGCTTGACTTCGCGGAACAGGCCGATCGAGAAGTTCAGCACGTTCGTGCGCCAGCCCTGGCGCGTCTTGAGCCACGCCAGATTCGCGTCGGCGAGCGCCGGCAGGTCGAGGAAGTAGTGTTCGCTCTCCTGGAAGATCGGTGTTTCGCCGTTGATCTTGGAGACCGGGTTGATCAGTTCGTCGGGGTCGAGCTCGTTGCCGCAGTTGTCGCACTGGTCGCCGCGCGCGCCCGGCGCATGGCAGATCGGGCATTCGCCCTCGATGTAGCGGTCGGGCAGCGTGCGCCCGGTGGACGGCGAGATCGCGACTTTCTGCACGCCCTTGTAGATGTAGCCGTTGGCAAGGCACTGGCGGAACAGCTCCTGTACCACCAGTTCGTGGTTCTTGGTGGTGGTGCGCGTGAAGAGGTCGTAGCTCAGGCCGAGCTTGCACAGGTCGCTGGCGATGACGCGGTTGTAGCGGTCGGCGAGTTCCTGCGGGGTCACGCCTTCCTTGTCCGCTTCCACGAGGATCGGGGTGCCGTGCTCATCGGTGCCGGAGACCATGAGCACATCATTGCCCTTCATGCGCTGGTAGCGCGCATAGACGTCGGAGGGCACGCCGAACCCGGCGACGTGGCCGATATGACGGGGGCCGTTGGCATACGGCCAAGCAACATTCACCATAATATGAGTCATGCGCCGATTATCCGGCCGAGCTAGGACACTGCGGGGCCGCCCGGCCCCCGTCGAATCCACCGCCGTGTCCACATGCGCACGGGCGCGCGGCACGGGTTGTCCACATATCCACAATGCACCCGCCCCGGGTTGCGCCACACCGTGCATGCGGCTTACGCTGTGCGCCCATGACGACCGACATGTACCAGCCCATGCTGCCGTTGTGGGACGAGCCGCCCACCGAGCGCAGCGACCCGCCGCCAGCGCCGCTTTCGCTGCCCGGACCGCCGCCGATCATCACAGCCGAGCACGTGACCGGCCCGCTCGGCATGCACATGCTCATCGATCTGGGCATCCTTATCCCACTTGACGACGCGCACGCCTACCGCCGCGACGACGGCGATTCGCTGTACGGGCGCGCGGCGATCACGGCAGCGGCGCTGCCGAAGCGCATCACCTCGATGACCGTGTGCGGGGCGACCGCGGCATGGGTGTGGCACGGCGGCGACTTCCCCACCACAGTGGACATCCTCTCGTCGAGCCACCACCGCACGCGCGTGTTCGGCCGGCCGATCCGCACGCGCGCACGGCGTGTGCCAGCCGACCAAATCACGTCAATCGGCACGCTCAGCCTCACCACGCCCGAACGCACCGCGTGCGACCTCGCGCTGAGCCCGATCGAGGAGATCCGCGCGCACAGCTGGCAGCCGGTCATCGCCGAACTGATGAAACAATACGACTTCGGGCCGCAGCCGTGCCTGAACATTCTCGATGGCTGCAGTTACCTGCACACCGCCAAGCAGGCGCGCGACGTGCTCACCGACTTCGCATGCATCGCCTGACCCAGAAAGGACCCGCCATGCCTTCCACCCGCAGGGGAAACGCGAGCGCCCGCCGCCGGCTCGCCGCCACCACGTGCACGGGCCAACACGACGGGCCGGCGCGCCCGCTCGACCCACCGGCGCCGCCGATCGCGCTGAACGCCGTGGTGGCGAGCGATCCGGACACGCCGATCGATGTGCTGTGGCACATCGCACGCCACGCCCCGCATTTGCGCAAATGGGTCGTCGTCAACCGCGCCGCCGACGCGAACCTGCTCGAGTTCATCTCGCAGCAGGGCGGCCCCGGTGTGCGCGAGACGCTCGAGCTGCTGCTCGACGCGCTCGAACGGCGCGCCTGAACTCACTGTTTGAGCGCAAGTACGGCCGCGTACACCTGCTTTTTGTTCGCGAGCGACCCGTCGGGCGCCGGATGCTGCTCCACGACGTGCGCAATCGCGTCTTTGATGCGCATGTGCTCATCGCTCGCCATCCGCTGCGCGAGCCGTGCGAGCTCCTGCACATCGAGCGCGCGCCCCTGCTGTGGCTCGGCACCGGTCGCGCCGCCGACGACGAGCACCATCTCGCCGCGCGGCGGGTCGGATTCGACCGACGCGCGCACTTCGCCGATTGTACCGCGGCGGATCTGCTCGTAGTCCTTCGTCAGTTCGCGGCACAGCGCCATCGGGCGGTCGGCGCCGAAGGCCGCTTCGAGGTCGGCCATCGCCTCGTCGATGCGGTGCACCGTCTCGTAGAAGACCATCGTGCGGCGTTCCGACTGGAGCATGCGCAGATGCTGCATGCGGTCGGCGTGCTTGCGCGGCAGGAACCCCTCGTAGCAGAAACGGTCGGTCGGCAGGCCCGACAACGCGAGCGCGTCGAGCACGGCGGACGGCCCGGGCGCGCACGTGACCGGCAGGCCGCGTTCGATCGCCCGGCGCACGATCGCGAGCCCGGGATCGTTGATCGTGGGCATGCCGGCGTCGGAGACGACGAGCACCGTGGCGCCGGCCTCCACCTGGTCGAGCAGTCCGTCGGCCTTGCCGCGCTCATTGTGGTCGTGGTTCGCCACCACATGGCCGCCGACGTGCACACCGAGCCTGTTGGCGAGCGCGTACAGCCGCCGCGTGTCTTCAGCCGCCACGATGTCGGCGCGCTCGAGCAGCGCCACGAGCCGCGCCGAGGCGTCGGCCGTGTTGCCGATCGGCGTGGCCGCGAGTACGACTGTTCCACGTGGAACAGTGACATCCGGCGCCTGCACAGCCTGCTCCCCCACCTGCGCCTGCGCTCCCACCTGAGTCATGTGCCCTGCCTCCAATCATGGCCGCCGCTGCGCGGCCCTATGCGAATGCCTTCCCTCAAATATAAGAGCACGACCATAATGGAACGCAGCAGCCCAAGGAGGACCCCATGTCGCAACCGCCGCAACCACGCGCATCCGCCGCCCGCACCGGCGCACGGCACGCCGCGCACGCCGCACGCGTGCATGCCGGCCTGTTAGCCCACCCCACGCGCGACGTGGAGTGGGCGTGCACATTGATCGTCGCGCTGTTCGGCGCGCTGCTGCGCTTTGTGCGCCTCGGCGAGCCGCGCGCGGTCGTGTTCGACGAGACGTACTACGTCAAGGACGCGTGGACGATGCTCCAGACGGGCGAGCCGCGCAACTGGCCGCAGACGGTACCGTACCTGGGGCAGGACGTCAACCCGAACATCCCGTTCGCGAGCGGCGAGACCGACCTATGGCTCGATTCGGCCGAATACGTGGTGCACCCGCCGGTGGGTAAATGGTTCATCGCGTGGGGCCTCAAGCTCTTCGGCGGCGCGGCGAACCCCTTCGCATGGCGCGCCGCGACGGCGATCGCCGGTACGATCGCGATCATCGTGCTGATCCGCGTGATCCTGCGCCTGTTCCGCAACCTGCCGATCGCGCTGTTCGGCGGTGTACTGATGGCGATCGACGGCGTGGGGATCACGATGAGCCGCACCGGCCTGCTCGACATCTTCATCATGGTGCTCGCGCTCGGCGCGTTCAGCCTGCTGCTGATGCACCGCGACTGGGCCAAGGCGCGACTCGAGCGCGCCGCCGACCCGACCGCGCGGCCGCCGCAGATCGCGGTCTCGTGGTACCGCATCAGCGCGGCCGTGCTGCTCGGACTGGCGACGGGCGTCAAATGGTCGGGCACGTATTTCATGGCCGTCTTCTGCGTGATCAGTGTGCTGTGGGACGCGTGGATGCGCCATCAGGCTGGCTACCGGCACTGGTTCCTCACCGGCGTGCTGCGCGACGGCGTGCTCGCCGCGTGCACGATGCTGCCGACCTACGCGCTTGCCTATGTGTCCACATGGACCGGCTGGTTCCTGCACCCGGACTCCTACATGCACGACTGGGCGCGGCTGCATCCGGGCGAGGGCATCCAGTGGCTGCCCGAGTCGTGGCGCTCGTTCGTGCAGTACCACGCGCAGATGTGGCAGTTCCACACCACGCTCGACGCGCCGCACGACTACAAGGCGAACCCGCTCACCTGGCCGCTGCAGATCCGCCCCACGAGCTTCTACTGGGAGAAGCTGCCCGATCACCCCGGCCTGTGTTCGCTCGCGCCGGACTCGCAATGCGTGGCGGCGATCACTTCGCTTGGCAACCCGCTCATCTGGTGGCTCGGGTCGCTGTGCGCGCTCGGCGCGATCGCTGTCGCGATTTGGCGCCGCGGTGACTGGCGCATCTGGGCGGTGCTCGCCGGGTTCCTCGGCGGCTGGCTGCCGTGGGCGCAGTACCTGAACCGCACCACGTTCACGTTCTATTCGATCGTGCTGCTGCCGTGGATGATCCTCGCGATCTGCTACGTGTTCGACTGGCTGCGCACAACCGTCTCGCGCGCCACATGGCACGCCGCCCTCGGCTCCACACTGGGGCTGTGCCTGCTCGTCTCCGCGTTCTTCTACCCGATCTGGACGGCGATGCCCGTACCCTACGAGTTCTGGCTGAGCCACATGTGGCTCGAGTCGTGGATCTGACGGCCCACCACCGGCCGGCGTATCATAGTCATATCGTTGAACTATATGGGCGAGCCTCGCCTACACCAATCACAAAGAAGGCAACATGCAGTACATCGAACAGACGATCACCGGCATCGACGGCACCACCGCGCGGTTCATCGGCTATGTGCCCGACAATTCCCCCGAGGTCGTGCCCGACCGCACACGCCCCACCGTGCTGATCGTGCCCGGCGGCGGCTACGAGATGACGTCGGACCGTGAGGGTGAACCGATCGCCCTGCAGTTCCTGGCGGCCGACTGCAACGCCTTCGTGCTGCGCTACTCGTGCGCGCCTTCGGTCTACCCCACCGCGCTGCTCGAAGTGGCCGAGGCGATGCGCCTCATTCTGGACAATGCCGAAGCGTGGCACGTCGACCCGGCGCGCATCGCCGTGCTCGGCTTCTCCGCGGGCGGCCATCTGGCCGCCGACTTCGCCACATCCGCCTCCGACGGCGTGCTGCGCGCGCACGGCTACGACCCCGCGCTGCTCGCGCCGACCGCGCTCATGCTCGCCTACCCGGTCGTCACCTCGGGCGCATACCGCCACGACGGCAGTTTCCGCGCGCTGCTCGGCAACCGCTACGGCGACGACGACGCGATGCACGAGGTGAGCATCGAAGAGCACATCGACGCGCGCACGCCACCGGTCTTCGTCTGGCACACCATGCCCGACGACTGTGTGCCCGTGCAGAACACGCTCATGCTCATCGAGGCGTGCCACGCCGCGCACGTGCCGGTCGAAGCGCACCTGTTCCCCGAAGGCGGCCATGGCCTTGCGCTCGCCACCGCGCAGACCGCATGGCAAGGCGTCAACGGCATCGAACCCGGCGTGCAGGCGTGGATCGGGCTGGCCCTCGACTGGCTCGCGCGCACGTTCGCCGACTGACGCACACTGCCATCGTGCGTGAGGTACGATGGCAGTGCCGATTCCACCCCTCCGACCACCAACAAGGACGCCAATCCACATGACCCTCGCAGCATGGCAGCAGATCCTCGACCAGCACGGCGTCGCCGCTTCGGGCAGGCCCAAGCCGATCCTCGCCTCACATGAGGTGACCGTGCGCGACACCACATCGGCCAAGCGCTTCGAAAAGCGCAAGCGCATGACGCAGGAGGAACGCCATCTGCAGATCCTGCGCGCCGCGTCGAAGATCCTCGCCGTCAAAGGGTATTGGGGCATGTCGCTGCAGGATATCTCCGACGAGATCGGCATCAGCGAGGCCGCGCTCTACCATTACATCGCCTCGAAAGAGGACCTGCTGGCCATGGTGCTCACCGAGGGGTACGACACGACGGAGTCGAACGAGTTCGCGGCGTTCAGCGCGTCGGCGGTGGACGCCGACGGCCACCGCATCTACTATTACCCGCGCTATTGCCTCACTTCGCCTACGACAAGAACGACGATATCAATCTGGTGCGCGAATACCTGCGCCGTTTCAAGCGGGAGTTCAAGCAGGACTTCATCTCGGGTTTGCTGCTGCTCGCGCTGATTGCGGCCGTCCTCTTTGGACTGGGCTTCTGGGCCTCATGGGACACCGACCTGGCATACGCGCCGCTGATCGTCATGGTGGCGGCCACCGTCGTCACACTCGTGATCGCCGAATACATCTTCGCGCTGCAGGCGCGCTTCGCCAACCCGCTGCCCCGCCAGTGGAAGCTCGCCGCGCTGTTCCCGTGGCGCGCGTTCGGCTGCACGCTCGCCCTGATCGGCGTCGACATCGTGGCGCTCAGTCTGGCGTTGTTCGTGCCGTTCATCCGCGTGCTCATGCTCATCTTCGGCCTGAGCTGGGTCTTCTACGCGAAGTCATTGATCCTGCTGTGGGGCTTTCGCAAGTACGGCGGCTACGGCGAGGTCGAGCGCACCACGTACGTCAACGCCAACAGCGGCATGTGAGGCCCGTCGCTCAGTCTTGCTATGAATGAATGCGGTAGCAGCTGTACTGTCACACCGCATAAGGAACGTTTGCCCCATGGGATTCTTTCATTTCATCGCCGGACTGCTCAAGGACCCGCGCGCTGCGATCGCCAGCTGGATCGCGATGGGCGTGGCGCCAACGCTCGGATTCATCTTCCTGATCATCTTCATCGAGACCGGTGTGGTGTTCTTCCCGTTCCTGCCCGGCGACTCGCTGCTGTTCGCCGCCGGCTTCTTCGCCGCGCCGGATGCGGCCACCGGCCAGTCCGCGCTGCCGATCGCCGCACTGCTGCCGGTCGTGTGGCTCGCCCCGATCATCGGCGACCAGTGCAACTATTTCATCGGGCATTTCTTCGGGCGCCGCATCATCGAATCGGGCAAGGTCAAGGCCATGACGCCCGAGCGCATCGCCAAAACTGAGACGATGATCGACCGCTGGGGCCCGCTCGCCGTGTTCCTGGGGCGTTTCTTCCCGTTCATCCGCACCTTCATGCCGTTCATCTCGGGCATTTCGGGCATGCAGTGGCGCCGCTTCACGCCATTCTCCGTATTGGGCGGCCTCGTGTGGTCGTCGCTGTTCACCCTGCTCGGCTATTTCTTCGGCGGCATCCCGGTGGTGCAGGAGAACTTCGAACTCGTGATCGTGGCGATCCTGCTCATCTCGCTGATCCCCACCGTGGTCGGCCTCATCAAGGCGAAGTTCGGCAAGAAGAAGCCGCAGTCGGCGGCCGTGATCGCCAAAGAGGAGACGACGCCCCTCACTGAGGACGACGCGCGCTGACAGAGGCTGAATTCCACAGGCCAACGAGTTCACACCATTGCGTACAGTGGTTGGCGTGAAAAAACTGATTGAGCAGATCCTGAAATTCGGCGTGGTGGGCATCATCGCGTTCCTCATCGACTGGGGCATCCTCAACCTGCTGGTGGGCGTGTTCCACATGCACAATGTGATCGCGGCCACCATATCGTTCACCATCGCGCTCATCTTCAACTACTTCGCCAGCATGAAATACGTGTTCCGCCACCGCCCCGACATGGCGCGGTGGATGGAGATGGCGATCTTCCTCTTTTCCGCGGTCGTCGGCCTGTTCATCAATGGCCTAATCATCTGGCTGTCCACCTACGGCATGAACAAGGACGCGTTCATTTCGCAGCACGCCGAATACCTGCTGCGCACCAACGTGGGAAAGCTCATCGCCACGGTGGTGGTGGCCATCTGGAACTTCATCATCCGCAAGTGGCTGCTCGACGACACGCATACGAACGCGATGAACCGCCTGCGAGGCCATGTGCTCAGCGAAGAGGAGCTCGAAGCCAAATGGGAGCACAGCTTCTCGCACCGTCTGGGCATGTGGTCAATCGAACACACGCCCAAGGGATGGAAGTAGTCTCCCACTTTTTTCCTCACCACCCAAAAAGTGTAAGAATGCCGGAAGCGGTTCGTTGGAATTCCAACGAACCCGCTTCCGGCATTCTTACACTTTTCTGCAGCACCCGAAAAAAGTGCGCGCTCAACTACGCATAACCTTTATCTCCTCACCCTCACGGCGGGCGGTGAAGACCACACTGCCGCCGTCGGGGCGCGTCACAATCACCGATCCGTCGCGCACCCACAGCGGCACCGAATCAAACCCATGGCGTTCGGTGCGCCATACGCCATGCTCGCTGTGCACGCGCTCGCCGGTGAACCAGTTCGTCCAGCCGCCGGTCGGCAGGTAATACGTCACGTCGCCGCCGTAGGTGAACACCGGCGCCACAAGCAGCGACGGGCCGAGCATGTATTGGCGGTCGAGCGTGCACCGGCCATGTCCGCGCGCGAATCACTGAGCAGCACGTCGAGCAGGAAGACGCCGTCCGCCATGCCACGATCGGCCACACGGCGCAGTTCCTGATCGCCGGCCTCGTGCGTCAGCAGCAGGATGTCGTAGCCGTGGCGTTTGGCGGCCGTGGCGAGCGCGAAGAAGAACGCCGCGTAATTCGTCACGTCGGTGTACGGGCGCAGCGGCGAGCTCACCGCAAGCACATGCGTGCCGCGCGCGGAGGCGGGTTCGGTCGCGTCGATCACCGGGCGGTACCCGAGCTCGAGCGCGGCGGCGCGCACGCGCGCCTGCGTTTCGGCGCCAATCCTGCGTTTGCCGCTGACCACATAGGAGACGGTGCTTATCGAAACGCCTGCGCGCGCCGCCACGTCTTTGATACCGGCCATGCCAACCCCGTTCGATGATGGGTATGCGCCCCGCGCCGCATTGCGCCTGGCGCACCCGAATGCAAGTGAACTATGCGCGCCATATTAGCGGGTTTCGACGATGCGTTCCATTGCGCGGGCGCCGTTGTCGAAATACATCGAAATATGCGCACGGAATGCGCACATATGTCCTGCGCCTATGGCGCTTTTGCCGTCTGGCGTCGCACCGCGACACGCGGAACAGTGTTGTTCGGGCGGTCGATTTGCGTTTGTTCGCGGATGTGAGTAGACTGTGTCAAGTTGCTATGCGGAGCACAGCAACATCCACGGGGCTGTAGCTCAGTTGGTAGAGCGCTTCGTTCGCATCGAAGAGGTCGTGGTTTCGATTACCATCAGCTCCACGAAGACCGCTGCATTCATTCCACCGCAGCGGTCTTTTTCTTTCGGCAGTCACCATGGGTCTACAATCGGCGCTGTTTTGACAGTCGACAGCCGTCGGCTCCGGGTGCTTCCGGACAGCTGTCAACCCAAGCGGCAGTAAGGGCCGACAAGGATTCCGGACACACATTCTGGCCGGGCGCGAAAGCCAGGCCACCAACTTTCGAACCCATGAAACCCTATGCGCCACAAGACCTAAGGCACGATTCCAGACACACTTTTTGGCCTATAACCCGGGATTTCGGACGATTACAGACGATTGTCATGCTCCGCGGCCCCGAATATGACTTCTGTCTGCAGCCCCAGAGATTCGTCATATATAACCGCCCATGCCATGACGTTCGTCTGCGGAATCCAGAGATTCGTCATGTACAACCATCTCAATCACGACGCTCGTCTGCAGATCCGCGAGATTTGTCACCCCTCGGAGCCCAAAGCATGACTTCCGTCTGAAACACGCGCACAGGCTCCAACCTCCTCCGCTACGGGTAGTGCCTTCTTCGCTACGAGTAGTGCTTGCACGGATAACATCCCTCTACAATCGTTGGAAAATAGCGGATTATAGAGTGGGGTAAGCAAGAAAAGCACTACCCGTAGCGTAGGGAACACTACCCGTAGCAGCAATATGAAATCGACAGCAGGAATAGATTGCGATTGCGCATATATTCTGCGCACACATGCACATTAGTTTGCACAATGCGCGCATGAGACACTGGTCGTACGCATTGCAAATATGGCAGATGCACTGGCGCAGAGACAAGAGACAGAGATACACAAAAACACATAGGGACACCAGGGAGGAAACCATGCAGTGGGGCAAGCGTCTTCTCACATGCGTCGCGGGCGTGGCGGCCATCATCTCGATGGCGGGGTGTGGCAGCGCCGGAAACGTCACATCACCGGCGGCACGCTGTTCGAGATTGAGCCGGCCGAGTCGTACACGAGCGACGACCTCAACTACAGCGACCCCGATAGCCGCGTGAGCAAGGAGCACGACGACGAATCGCTGCGCGACGTGAAGTTGAAAACGACCGACGTGTCTGATTGGAGTAGCTACACGACCGTGTACATCGGCTACCCGATCTGGTGGGGCGAAGCGGCATGGCCGGTGAATGCCTTTGTGCGCGCCAACGATTTCAGCGGCAAAACCGTGATCCCGTTCTGTACGTCCGCCAGCTCCCCGCTCGGCTCAAGTGCGAGCAATCTGGCGAAACTCGCGACAACGGGCGACTGGAAGGAAGGCCAACGGTTCAGTTCATTGGCGAACACACAGACCGTCGAAGACTGGATCAAGCAGCAGTCCTGAACACCTATGCGCACACCGTGGATGCGGGTGGCGGCAAAACGTCAAATGCCACGATTGCCGGTTTCGCGCTGCTGCTCGCCCCGCCAAACCGGCAAGTGCGGCATATCCGGTGCGCCGGAAGCGCCAATCACCCCTCCACAACGTTGAAGATCGTCGTGTGCAGGTCGCTGTACCGGCTGGAATGCCCGATGAGGATCTCGAACTCGCCCGGCTCCACGATCCGCTCGGCGTCGCCGTTCACAATCGTGCACGCGCTCACCGGCAAGTCGAAGGCGACGCGCGCCGTCTCCCCCGGCTCGAGCGTGACGCGCCGAAAGTCCTTGAGTTCTTTACACGCCCATGTGTACGACGTCACCACGTCGCTGATGTACAGCTGCACGACTTCCGTGCCAGTGCGCGCGCCGGTGTTCGTCAGGTCGATTTCGACATGCACCGCGTCTTGCGCAGTGAACTCGGCGCCGTTCGTGATGCACGGCTCGCCGTATGCGAAGGTCGTGTACGAAAGCCCCTCGCCAAACGCGAACGCCGGGTCCTGCGTCAGGTCCGCGTAACGGTCGCCATGCTGCCCGCGAATCTCGTTGTAGAAGACCGGCAGCTGCCCGGCATGGCGCGGGAACGTGATCGGCAGACGCCCGCTCGGGTCGGTCATGCCGAAGATGATCTCGGCGATCGCGCGCCCGCCCTGCATGCCTGGATTCGCCGCCCAGAGGAACGCACCGAGCCCCTCGGTGGCGGACTCGTCGACGATGACACCATTCGTGCCGATGATGCACGGTGGCAGCACCTGCGGCTTGGAGCTGATGAGCACGACGACGAGCGGCTTATGTGTTTCACGTGCAACACTCACCATCCGTTCGAGCAATTGATTCTGCCCGCCGAGCAGCTCGAGTGTCGCCGTCGAACACGTCTCGCCGGTCAGTTGTACAACGTCTCCGACGACCGCGATAACGGCGTCCGCGCTGCGCGCCACGACTTCCGCCTCGTCAAGCAATGCCTCGTCGAGGGGCGCGGCGACGGCGATGTTGGGGCGCGGCTGCCCGTCCGGGAACAACTCACCTTCGGGATCGGGGACCAGTTCGACGACGTTCGCGCCGCGCGCAACCACGACATCGCAACCGTCAGGCGCGAGCTCGCGTACGCCGTCGAGCACCGTCGTGACCATCTCACGCGGCTGCCCCTCGGGCATCCACGGCACTTGCCCCGAATTGCCAGCCCAGTCTCCCAGCTGGTTCTGCGCATCATCGGCGAGCGGCCCCACGACCGCGATCCGTCGCGGCATCTCGGCATCGGCGATGGAAAGCGGCAGCACGTCGTTGTTGCGTAGCAGCACAACGGATTCGCGCGCGAGCTCGAGGTTCGCCTGCATGTGCGCGTCGGTGCCGATGGTGGCCGAGATGCGCTCGCGGTCCGGCAAGCGTGGGTTTTCGAACAGCCCGAGCTGGAACTTGAGTGTAAGCAAGCGCGCGACGGCGTCATCGATCAGCGACTCGTCAAGCATGCCGCTGTTCACGGCGTCGATCGCACCTTCGTAGAATCCGGGCGTCGTCATGATCAGGTCGTTGCCTGCCTTGACGGCATCGGCGGAAGCGGTCTCATAATCGGGCTTGATGTGCTGTTCCCACACGGCGCGCCCGACGTTGTCCCAGTCGGTCACCAACGTGCCATGGTAGTCCCATTCGCCGCGCAGCTTGTCGCTGAGCAGCCACTTGTTGAAGGTGACGGGAGTGCCGTCGATTGCCTCGTACCCGAGCATGAACGTGGCGCACCCCTCTTTCGCCACACGCTCGAAGGGCGGCAGGAACCAGCTTTCCAACGCGCGCTTCGTCAAGTCGGCCTCGGAGGCGTCGCGCCCGCCTTGCGTATACGAATAGCCGGCGAAGTGCTTCGCGCATGCAAGGATGGCGTCTTCGTCGAAAGCGTCTCCCGCCTGCGCGCGCTTCTGGTATCCCTTCACCATCGCGGACGCGAGCTCGCCGATCAGTACCGGGTCCTCCCCGAAGGTCTCGTCGATGCGACCCCAGCGCGTGTCACGCCCGATGCACAGCACCGGCGAGAAGGTCCAATGCACCCCGGTGCACGCGACTTCCTCGGCCGTGATGCGCGCGGCTTCCTCCACTTTCCGCGCGTCCCAGCTGCACGCCATGCCGAGCTGCGAGGGGAAGATCGTGGCGCCCGGCCAGAACGAATACCCGTGGATGCAGTCGTCGCCGACGAGCAGCGGGATGCCGAGGCGCGTCTCGTTGCGCACGATTTGCGCGGCACGCACCAGGTTGTCGGGTGACGTGTGCAGGATCGACCCCACATGCCGTTTGACGATGAGCTCGTCAAGCTCGCCTGTGCGCGCGTCGAGCTGCATCATCTGCCCGACCTTCTCCTCAAGCGTCATACGACCCAGCAAATCACCCACACGCTGTGCGATGGGCAGTGATGGATTGAGATAATCGGCGTTGGATTCTCGTGAAAACATGGTTCTTCCTCATCGAAGTGTCGGCAAACGCGGTTGCTCCCGAAGTATATTGCCGAGGATAGTCCTGTTTTCGCTGTTTTCGTCAGGCATTTCGCCGTTTTTGTCATTTTTTCGACGTTTTTGTGACGAAAACGGCGAAATGCCTGACGAAAACAGCGAAAACAGTGACGGCAACAGCGAACAGGGGCGTATGGGAGAAGAGAACGACTGGAGCAACGCCGCTCCCCGCTCACGCGAGCGGCGCGAGACGGTCGTACATGCGCTGCACCATGCGGTTGAGCGCTTCTGGCGTGATGTCGTCGTAGTTCTCGGTTGTGGTGTACCCCGGTCCCGGCACGTAGCCGCCGGCGAGATACCCCGTCACCACAACCGTCGTCATGCCGGAGGCGGCAGCGGATGTGCGCCCGCTCATCGAATCCTCGAACGCTACACAGCACGGCAGCAGCACGTCTGGGATGCCGAGCTTCGCCGCAGCGAGCTTATACGGCGCCGGGTCGGGCTTCTTCGCCACATCGTCGTCGCCGCACACATATCCGGCGAACGCACCCTCCGGCGCCTGCGCGATAAGGTTCTCGGCGAGGTCGCGCGGCGAGGTCGTCACAAGCATCGACGGGATGCCCGCATCGCGCAGCTGCTCGAGCAGACGGCGCACGCCGGGAATCCACGGCAGCTGCTTCTTCTCTTCGTCGGTCACGTATTGGATCATGCGCCGGCCGATCTCCTCGGGCGGCAGAGGACATCCAAGATCGGCCATCTCCTGCGCGATCTGCGGCACGGGCCGGCCGGAGCCACCTTCGGCCAGCTGCTTCGTCCAGTGGCCGCCGTATTCGCGCACGAGCCGCAGCTCGCCCTCATGCCACAGCGGCTCGGAATCGATGAGCGTGCCGTCCATGTCCCAGAACACACCCTGCAACGCCTCGAGCTTGGCAGCTCCGTTTCCTTGAACACCCATGCGCGCCTCTTTCGCCATTGTCGCCATGCTCACCACGTGGATATCGTCGTTGCCCACGATACCCGCTGCACTGAGCGCAGCCGAATCCGCGTGTGTCCGCCGGCACGTTGTCCATTGCAAAAAGATGCCGGCCGGAACCCATGACCGGTTCCGGCCGGCATTATCGGCGTCGGGCGCTGCGTCAGCGGTGATTCGTGCGCCAAAGCACAACCGACTTGGAGTGCGCCTCCGCCGGCCGGTAGCTTGCGCCCGCCGCCAGCTCACGCGTCTGTGTCTGGAGCCGGTGCCTCCAATGCCGTGCGCGCCGGCAGCGGCGCATCTCGGTGATCCGTCCGTCCATGTCCGCCGTGAAGACGCTCACACGGTCATCCGCGCGCGCGGCCCGCAACTGCCGGCGCAGCTGGCGGTTCTCTTCCTCCAGATTGAGGATGCGCGCGATGCCCGTCAGATTGATGCCGTCCCGCTGACTCATGCGCTGCGCCTGGATCAGGCGGTCCACATCGCGCAGCGAGTACCGGCGCGCGCCGCCGCCGGTGCGCTGCGGCACCACGAGCCCGCTGCGGTCGTATTGCCGAAGTGTCTGTGGGTGCACGGCGGCGAGCTCGGCCGCACGCCCCACACTGAACACGGGCAGGTCGATGTCGAAACCGACGCGCGACGCGCCATCGAGATCAGCTCGCCCGGCCACAATCGCCATCGCGCACATCTCGTACAGCCTGCGTTTCTGCTGTTCCATGCGCGACATCGGATCAGGCCTCCCGCTCGTTCGCGATGTCGGCGGCGAAATCACCGCACATCTTGTCGAACTCCTTTGCCGCATGCTTCTCATGCATGCTCGGCTTCTTCGGCACGCGAATCTGTACGCGTCCCACAAGGTCGCCCGTCTTGCGCGGCGTCTGCACGCCCTTGCCCGAGATGCGCACTTCGTCTCCGCTCGAAGCGCCGGCATGCACCTTGAAGGTGACCTGTTCGCCGTCCATGTCTTTCGCGGTGACCTTCGCGCCGTCGACCGCTTCGCCCACGGTGATCGGCAGGTCCATGACCAGATCGACGCCGTCCATCGTGAACTTGGGATCTTCCGTCACGGTGACCTGCAGATACATGTCGCCGGTCTTGCCGCCGTGCTTGCCGGGCTTGCCCTTGCCGGCGAGGCGGATCTTCTGGCCGTTCTTCACGCCGGCCGGAACACGCGTCTTGAACTTCTTGCCGTTGGCCTTGAGCGAGACCGTGGCACCCTTGACCGCCTGGCGGAATGTCAGCGTGATCTTCGAGTTCAGGTCGCCACCGTCCTCCGGCACCGGGGTCGGGCGGTAGCCTTGGTAGGCGCCCTCGCCGTAATCGTCATAGCCATAGCCGCGGCCGAAGCCTTCGCCACCGCCGGCACCGCCACCGAACATCGAGAAGATGTCGTTGAGGTTCGACGCGCCGCCATTCGTGGAGAAACGGATATGCGAGCCGTTGCCGCCGGCGCCGCCACCGAACATCGAACCGAAGATGTCGGAGAAATCGGCGCCGTCGAAGCCGCCGCCACCGGCGCCACCGGCGAAGCGGGCGCCGCCCATGCCGAACTGGCGAATCGCGTCGTACTTCTCACGCGAATCCTTGTCTTTGAGCACGTCGTACGCTTCGGAGATGTCCTTGAACTTCTCCTCGCCTTCCTTCGTCTTGTTGATGTCGGGGTGGTACTTGCGCGCGAGTTTGCGGTACGCCTTGGTGATTTCGCTTTCCGTGGCGTCTTTGGAGACACCGAGGGTCTTGTAGAAGTCTTTGTTCAGCCATTCATTCTCAGCCATATTGTGCCTCCTTTCGAGGTCTTATGTTGCACTGTTGGTCGTTGTAAGTCTGTGTATACGCGAGCGTGGCCGTGGACCGGAATCGAATGCGGTCCACGGCCACGCTCGCCTGCATGTGCGGCAGTCGTCACTCCTGCGGTGAGGCGACCACCACGCGCGCCGCGCGGATTACGCGGTCGCCGATGCGGTACCCCGCCTCGGCCACGGTGTCCACGGTCGCTTTCTCGGCCTGCGGATCCGGCTTGTGCAGGATGGCGTCGTGGCGGGTCGGATCGAAATCCTCGCCTTTCACGCCGAACTTCTCCACGCCGAACTTCTCGAAGGCCTTGTCGATCTTCGCGGCGACGGCCTGGAACGATTCGTCCATCTCGCCACCGTGTTCGCGGATGCGGTCAATGTCGTCGAGCGCGGGCAGCTCCGCCGCAAGCACATCGATGATGCCCTGCTGGCGGGCACGCTCCATGTCTTTCTTGGTGCGGTTGCGGTAGTTGATGAACTCCGCACGCTCGCGCTGCAACGCCTCGAGGTATTCAGCGGCCTCTTTCTTGGCCTGGCCAAGCGGGGTCAGCTTGCCATCCTCCGAGTCCGCCTCTTCGCCCTCTTCGGGCGTGGCCGGTTCTTCGTTCGGCTGCTGCTCGCCTTGCGCCTCACTGGACTGCGCATCGTTGTTCGATTCGGGTTCCGCCTGATCGGCGTCCCCCTCAGGGGCGACCTGCCCGGCCGCGAGTTCGTCGGCGTCAGGCAGGTCGTTGAGGTAATCGTCCTTGTTGAATTCGGACATTACTTGTTGTCCTTGTCGTCGTCCACGACCTCGGCGTCCACCACGTCGTCGTCGCCACCGTTGTTGGCGGCGCCCTGATCGCCCGCGGCGGCCGCGCCTTCAGCGCCCTGCTGCGCGTACAGCGCCTGACCGATCTTCTGCGCGGCCGTCATGAGCTTCTCCTGGTCGGCCTTGATCTTCTCAATGTCGTCGCCCTTGAGCGCGTCCTTGAGTTCGTTGACCGCGTCGGTGACTTCCTTCGCGACGTCGTCGGACAGCTTGTCCTTGTTGTCGTTGACGAGCTTCTCGGTCTGGTAGGCAAACGCCTCGGCCTGGTTGCGGGTCTCGGCCTCTTCCTTGCGCTTCTTGTCGTCGGCTTCATGGGCCTCGGCATCACGCACCATGCGGTCGATCTCGTCCTTCGGCAGTGCGGAACCGCCGGTGATCGTCATCGACTGCTCCTTGCCGGTGCCCTTGTCCTTCGCGGAGACGTGCACAATGCCGTTGGCGTCGATGTCGAAGGTGACCTCGATCTGCGGGACGCCACGCGGCGCCGGCGCGATGCCGGTCAGTTCGAACGTGCCGAGCGGCTTGTTGTCGCGCGCGAATTCACGTTCGCCCTGATAGACCTGGATGAGCACGGACGGCTGGTTGTCCTCGGCCGTCGAGAAGATCTCGGAACGCTTCGCCGGGATGGCGGTGTTGCGCTCGATGAGCTTCGTCATGATGCCGCCCTTGGTCTCGATGCCGAGCGAAAGCGGGGTCACGTCGATCAGCAGGACGTCCTTGCGGTCGCCCTTGATGACGCCCGACTGCACGGCCGCGCCGATGGCCACAACCTCATCCGGGTTCACGGACTGGTTCGGTTCCTTGCCACCATCGAGTTCCTTGACGAGGTCCTTGACGGCCGGCATACGCGTCGAGCCACCGACGAGCACGACATGGTCGATCTGCGAGACGGAGATGCCGGCGTCCGCGAGCACGTTGTTGAACGGCGTGCGGCAGCGGTCGAGCAGGTCCTTCGTCATTTCCTCGAAGTGGGCGCGCGTGAGCGTCTCGTCGAGGTGCACAGGCGTGCCGTCAGGGGTCATGGCCAGGTACTGCATGTTGATTGTGGTGGACATGGACGAAGACAGTTCCTTCTTCGCCTGCTCCGCGGCTTCCTTCAGACGCTGCAGGGCGATCTTGTCCTTGCTCAGGTCGACGCCGTACTTGTTCTTGACTTCGCCGACGAGCCAGTCGATGATGCGCTGGTCCCAATCGTCGCCACCAAGGTGGTTGTCGCCGCTCGTGGCCTGCACCTGGATCGTCGAGAAGCCGTCGTCGTCCTTGCCGATCTCCAGCAGCGAGACATCGAAGGTGCCGCCACCGAGGTCGAAGACCAGGATGCGTTCGTCTTCCTTGCCCTTCTCCAGACCGTAGGCCAGAGCCGCGGCGGTCGGCTCGTTGATGATACGCAGCACGTTGAGGCCTGCGATCGTGCCGGCGTCCTTGGTGGCCTGGCGCTGGGCGTCGTTGAAGTACGCAGGGCAGGTGATGACGGCGTCGGTGACCGGCTCACCCAAGTACGCTTCGGCGTCGCGCTTGAGCTTCATCAGGATCTGTGCGGAAATCTCCTGCGGCGTCCATTCCTTGCCGTCGATGTCCACGGTCCAGTCAGTGCCCATGTGGCGCTTGACCGAGCTGATGGTGCGGTCGACGTTCGTCACGGCCTGGCGCTTGGCCACTTCGCCGACGAGGATCTCGCCGGACTTGCTGAAGGCCACCACCGACGGGGTGGTGCGCGATCCTTCGGCGTTCACGATAACGGTGGGTTCGCCACCTTCCAGCGTTGCGATGCAGGAATTGGTGGTACCCAAATCAATACCAACTGCGCGTCCCATACTTGTTCTCCTTTGTTAGGTTCGCTTATTCATTAACAATGCTTGCTCAAGTCCCGTCAGGCGCGCTGCCCTCACTCTCGCGTGGGCGGCCTTCTTGGACCTTCCAAAACTTGAGCCTACATCACTCAACTATTGGATGTCAAACTTTATTCCCGCTGCGGAAAAGATTTTCTCCATAATTCCCGGAACCGCGGAATCCCAACAAAAACGCCGCCTCAAACAGACTGTTGAGGCGGCGTTTCAGCCAACACTCAGCGTAGGTTGATACCGGACTGGCGCAAAACATGACGTTCGTCAAGGCAGCACAGACGAACGTCATGCAGCACCCCCAAAAAGCATGACGTCCGTCAGAGCCATTCCGACGGACGTCATCATCTATGCCGCTATCCGCGATATCCGTCTACCCAATCAGACGACTGTCGCGGAGAGCCACGCTTACCGCTCGAGCGGCCTGTCTGGCTCCAAGCGAGCATCGGTGCCGCGCAGCACGAGGCGCGGTTCCACAATCGAATGCGGCTCATCGAGTGGCTCGCCGCGCAACAGCTTGAGGCCCTTCTTCGCGGCGGTCGCACCCATCGCGAACGGGTCCTGCCGGATGGTGGTCAAATCGACCGTATCCGCATATGAGCTGTCGTCGAAACCAATGATCGAATAATCGCGCGGCGAATAGTACCCGTGCCGCTGCAGTTTGATGATCAGCGGAATCGCCATCATGTCCATCTGGCAGCAGATCGCGTCGGGGAATGTCTCCTCGGACAGCACGGCGGCGAGCGCGGCATCCGCGAAATCGCGGCCGCGCGGCACCGAAAGCACCTTCCAATCGATGTCGTGCGTGCCTTCAGCCGCCTCGCACGCGCGCACGAACCCGCGCCCGCGCGCGTCGATCGACGCTTCGAGCGACTCCTCGGCGGCGGAGCATGTGTAGACGATCTTGTGGTGGCCCAGGTTGATCATGTGCTGTGCCGCGCGGAACATGCCCGCTTCGTCGTCGATGCTGATCGAGGCGTCGAACGCGCTGCTCGACGGCGTGTTGATGCCGATGATCGGCACATGCGTGCGCCGCAGCTGCTCGACCTCGTTCGGCTCGATCGCGAACGACGCCACGAACACGGCGTCTACGTTGCGCAGCACCGGCAGGTTCACAAAGAACGATTCGCGGTTCTTCGCGTCGTCGATGTGCTGGAACAGCGAGATGTCGTACCCCGCGTCGTGCAGCACCGAATTGAGGCCGGTGAAGACCTGGGTGTTGAACCAGCTCGTCACCTCTTCGTTCATCAACAGCGCCACGCGGAACGTCTGCCCCGATTTGAGCGCGGTCGCGGAACGGGAGATATTGAAGTCGAGCATCGATGCCGCTTCCATAACCCGTTCACGTGTTTTTTCGGAGACGAGCTCCGGGCGAGTGAACGCACGGGAAACCGTGGAAATCGACACGCCGGCGATATGCGCTACTTCACGAATGCCTTTCTTGTGCACGATTGCCCCCCTTGGTGGTGAAATTGGTCAGTTACGTTGGATGGTTGGAATCAGAGCGCCATGCATGCGCAGGCGAGGAGGATGGCCGGGTAGACCACGTAGAACACCCATGACGTCCAGAAGTGGCGGTAGCCGAGCTCTCCATTGCGGTAGTGCAGGAACGCGACGCCGAAGCCGGGGGCGATGCCCGAGACGGCGCCCAGTGTCGCGGCGGTGAGCATCATCGTGTTCTCGCGCCGGTGCAGGTAGTAGTAGATGACGCAGAAGCCCAACGTGAGCGAGCCGATGTTGAGAATCGCCTGGCTTTGCCCGACGCGCAGGAGCACGTCCCACAGCAGGCCGATGATCACGAGGAGCACCGAAAGCGTGACGCGCACCCCGGTCTTCAGGTCTTCCACGGCGTCGAGTAGCACCATCACCACAAGCGCCACCACAAGGCCGAACACCGGGTTCTGCGAGCGGAAGTCGAAGAGGTGGTCGGGGCCGAAGGTGACCATGTCGTACGGCACTTCGCACACGAGCGCGAGGATGAACAGGCGCATGCCGTATTTGAACCAGCTTCGGGTCCTGTCGAAGCCCATGTACAGCAGCCACGCGTAGATCGGGATGGCCACCCACGAGATCGCCTCGCATAGCACGACCACGGTGAGCACACCCATGTCGTCGGTCGAGGGTGCGCCAAGGAACCTCGGCACGAGGGTCATGCTCGCCGCGGACAGGAACATGAGCACATCGCCAATCACTTTCAGCTTGAACGTCGACAGGCCTTTCGGCTTCGCTTTCTTCTCTTCGAGGTACTTCGCGTATTCGTCCATCTTTCACTTCCTGTAGTTATCCGGCATGCCGGGCATGGCTTCGTCACGCTTGCCCCATTCCGTTGGCCCCGGATGCTTCGGCTTCGGCCTTATGGATGTAGTCGAGCAGGCCCTGATAGTCGGCGCCTTCGAACGACGCGACGGCCTGGTCGGCGGTCTCTCCGCCCGTGTTGTCGTCGGTGTGCAGGTAGACCGCGTCGATGCCGGCCTGCGCGGCGCCAAAGATGTCGCTCGCCTCGTCATTGCCCACCATCAGCGCGTGATCGGACTCGACTTCCTCGCGGATGAGCGCGTGGCGGAAGATTTCGACCGACGGCTTGCGTATGCCTTCGTCGCTCGAGATGAGCACATCGTCGAACATGTCGTCGAGCCCGAGCAGCTTGAGTTCGGGCCGCGTGTAGCTCGCCTGCGCGTTGCTGACGAGCACGACGCGCCGCCCTTCGTCCTTGAGCGTGTGCAGCAGGTCCTTCGCCCCGGGGAACAGCCGCAGCTTCGACGTCGAGGCGCGCCGGAACGTCCATGCGGCGCGGCGCGCCTGGTCGAGCGTGCCGTCCACCCAGCACGCGCGGAACAGCGCGCGGTACGCGGGCAGCAGATCCGGCTCGAACCAGTCGCCGCGGTCGCGGCGGGCGTTCGCGCGCACCACTTCGCGCGCGAACTGCTCGCGCAAGCGCCCGTTCGTCGGGTATTCCGCACCCTCCCGGTACAGTGCGGCGCGCAACGCGGTCCAGGCGTCCTCGGATTGCTCATCCGTGTGGATGTCCACCAAAGTGCCGTACAGATCGAACAGCACCACAGGGTAACGGTTCGCGGTCATCGCTATCAACTCCAGTCAGTGTCGCAGCTCATGCGCCGGTGTTTGGTGTGCGCTTCCAGATGGTCAGTGCGCGCGCGGGCATCGGGAACACGCCGTCCGGCCGCACCGCCGCGAGCGTCGGACGCGCGGGGTCGGCGCTCGTCGAGTCGAGCACGCACGTCCAGGCCTGCGGCTGTGCGGACTGCGTGCCGGAGGGCGCGGCGGGCAGGTCGTCGTGCGCGTCGTCGGCATATGCCTGCTCGATCGCGCGCGCGTCGAGTGCGGCGTCGTTATGCCCGGGATTGATGAGCACGGCGGTGTCGTGCACGCGGTACGCCACGGTGTCGCCGGGCGCCTCGACCGCGATGTGCTCGGTGCTGAACCAGTCGGGGTTCGCGCGGCGCAGTGCGATGAGCGTGCGGTAGAAGTCGAGCAGATCCCCCATGCGCGCGGCGCGCACCCAGTCGATCTGATTGACCTCTTTGCCCGAGTCGAACGAATTGTCGTTGCCGTGTTTCGTCTTGCCGTATTCCTCGCCTGAGAGCATGAACGGCAGGCCGGCGGCGGTGTAGATGATGCCGGCGGCGAGTTTGTTCGCCTCGAGCACGCGCTCCGTCTGCTCGCCCGGCTCGGCCTCATACAACGCCTGCGGATCGACCGCGTCGTCCGCGCCGAACATGCTCATGCTCAGTTTATCCCACAACGTCAGGTCGTCGTGTGCCGAAACATACTGCACGATCTGACCGGCGTTGCCTTCGTTCGTCTCCGGCGCGCGCCATGCGTCGGCCGCCAGCTCGATGAGCGGCTTGTTCGTGTGGGCGTCGCCGTTCACGTAACCTTTGAGTTCGCTGTAGAACACGTGGCCTTTGATCGCGTCGCGCGTGCGGTCGCAGAAGTGGCCGATGCGCGGGTCGAGCAGGCGCAGGCCCTGCTTGTCGGCCAGATCGGTGCCGGCGAGCGTCGCGGTCGAAGCGGCGGCCCACGGCTCGCCGTACATGATGATCTCATGGCCACCCGGCAGCGCGTCAAGCGATGCACGGATCGCGTTCATCGTCGTCACATCAATCAGACCCATGAGGTCGAAGCGGAAGCCGTCGATGTGGTATTCGCGCGCCCAGTAGGTCACGGATTCCACAATGAACCGGCGGAACATCTCACGCTCGGTGGCCATGTCGTCGCCGCAGCCGGAGCCGTTGGACAGCGTGCCGTCTTCGTTGCGGCGCATGAAGTAGCCGGGCACCGTGCGTTCGAACCAGTTGTCAGCCGAATACATGTGGTTGTAGACCACGTCCATGATCACCTTGAACCCGGCCGCGTGCAGCGACTGGATCATGCGCTTGCATTCGGTGATGCGTACAGCGCCGTCGTATGGGTCGGTCGAGAACGAACCTTCCGGCACGTTGTAATTGAGCGGATCGTAGCCCCAGTTGAACTGGCGGGCGTCGGATTCGTCGACCGAACCGTAGTCGTAGAACGGCAGCAGCTGCACCGCGGTCACGCCGAGCCTCTTGAGGTAGGCGATGCCGGTGGGGAACGTGCCGTCGCCGTCGAGCGAGGTCCCGGTGTCAGTGAACGCGAGGTACTTGCCCTGATGCTCCTTCGGGAAGCCGCCGTGTGGGTTGTTGCTGAAGGAGCCCACATGGGCCTCCCACACCATCGTCTCGCTCAGCGGTGTGCGCGGGCGCTCGTCGTCGGCCCAGCCTTCCGGATTGGTGCGCGGCAGGTCCACGACCATGCTGCGCCGGCCGTTGATGCCGGCCGCACGGGCCCATGGGTCGGCCGAGCGGAACGAGGCGCCGTCGGCGAAGTCGACGATGAAGTCGTAGTACACGCCGTCCAGATTGCGGTCGAACGCGGCGGTCCATGCGCCATCGTCCTGCAACTGCATGGCAACGGACTCGATGAGCCGGTCGCCGGTCTGCTGCTGCGAACCGCATGTGAACAGCCTCAGCGTCACAGCCTGCGCCGAAGGTGCCCAGAGAGCGAACTGGGTGCCGGATTCAGTGACCTCGGCACCCAGTTGGCGTTCCAGACACAGCGGGAACGGTTCTGCGACACCCGGCTCCAGTCCTTCGGACAGAGGCTCGAATGCCTGGATCATGATTAGCCCTTCACCGCGCCCGACATGGATTCTTGGTAGAAGCGCTGCATCACGATGAACAGGATTGCGATCGGGATCGAGATGAGCACCGCGGCCGCCGCGAAGCGGCCGAACCAGCTGTTGATGTACTCCTTGTCAAGCATGAGCCACAGGCCCAGCGAGGCGGTGTAGTTGTCCTGCGTGCGGGCGATGACCTTCGCCATGACGAAGTCGAGCCACGGGGTCAGGAAGCCCACGATCGCCTGGTACACGATCATCGGGCGGCACATCGGGATGATGATCTTGGTGAACACCTGCCAGCGGGTGCAGCCGTCGAGCATCGCCGCTTCGTCGAGCGAAGTCGGGATCGTGTCCATGTAGCCCTTCATCACGTAGAAGCCCGCGCCGGTGCCGGCGGAGTACACGAGGATCAGCGCCAGGATCGTCATGCCGTCGCTTGTCAGGCCCATGGCCTTGAGGATGAAGTAGATAGCGACAACAGACATGATGCCCGGGAACATGCCCAGGATCAGCACGAAGTTCATGAACGAACGGCGGCCGCGGAAGCGCATGCGGCTCATGCAATACGCCACGGAGAGCACGAAGAACACCGAGATGATGCACACGAAGACCGCGATGATGAACGTGTTCATGAACATGCGCGGGAAGTTGAGCACCTTCGTTTCGGTGAACAGGCTGATATAGCTGTCGAGCGAGAACTCCGTGGGGAAGAATGTCTCCTGGTACGGGGCCGTGTTCTTGTTGAAGCTCTCGAGGAAGATCCACACGATCGGCAGCAGCCAGATGATGCCCAGCACCGTCAGCAACACATAGGTCGCGATGTCGGCCACAATGCGGCGCTTGCGCTGGTCATGCATGAATCCTTGGCTCTGCGGTTTGATTTGAGTGTGTTTACTCACCGGAATGCCTCCTCGTTCTTGTAGGAACCGCTGCTGCGGTAGGTAATCAGCGACACGACAGCCAGAACGATGAACGTCATGATGCCGATGACGGCGCCGAGGTTGTAGTCGCTGCGATCAACCGTGAGCTTGTACAGCCATGTGATCAACAGGTCGGTCTTGCCGGCCGAGTCGCCGACCGGGATCGGGTCGCCGCGGGTCAGCAGGTAGATGACGTTGAAGTTGTTCACGTTGCCGGTGAAGGTGGTGATCAGGTACGGGGTAAGCACGAAGATGATGTACGGCATCGTGATCTTGACGAAGATCTGCCACCAGTTCGCGCCGTCGATCTTGGCCGCCTCATAGAGCTCGGCCGGGATGTTCTGCAGGATGCCAGTGACCTGCATGATCGTGTACGGGATGCCCACCCACAGGTTGATCACGATGACCGTGACGCGGGCCCATGTGGTGTCGGTGAAGAACGGCATCGGGCCGTTGATCCAGCCCCACTGCTCGAGGATGCGGTTCACCGCGCCCTGCGGCTGCAGCATCTGGTGCATGACGAGCAGCGAGACGAACTGCGGCACGGCGATCGACATCGAGAAGACCGCACGCCAGAAGCCCTTGCCGCGCGTTGTGTTGCGCTGGATGATCATCGCCAGGAACAGGCCGAAGAAGAAGTTCAGGAAGGTCGCGAAGAACGCCCAGACCAGGGTCCATGTGAGGACCGAGAGGAATAGGCGGCCGGAGATGATGCTGCCAGAGTTCGAGAACACGGCCTTGAAGTTCTGCAGACCGACCCAATCGAAGAGGACCAAGTGGTTGTGGTCGTAGCTCGTGAACGCCATCGAGATCATGAAGATCAGCGGCAGCACGGTGAAGATCAGGATGCCGGCCACTGGCAGGGCGAGCAGCAGGATGTTCGCCTTCGAGTCGAACAGCGTGTGGATGTCGTCCATGAACGACGGCGCGCGGCCGTTCTTGCCGCCGAGGCACTGCGCCTTGTAGGCGGA
The DNA here is from genome assembly GCF_000741295.1 of Bifidobacterium pseudolongum subsp. globosum. Lineage (GTDB taxonomy): Bacteria > Actinomycetota > Actinomycetes > Actinomycetales > Bifidobacteriaceae > Bifidobacterium > Bifidobacterium globosum. The sequence goes on from NZ_JGZG01000002.1 coordinate 156,019, forward strand.
GCGGATCGCGAGCGACCACCACAGCAGGAACAGCAGGCAGATCACAAGCGTGCAGACGCCGTACAGCAGGATGGTGACCGAGTTGTCACCGGGGGTGTGCACGAACTCGTCACCGACCCATCCCGAGCTTTCCTTGCGCCAGCCGAGCGACGGCAGCATGGACAGGTTGTGTGCACCCGAGAAAATCATGAATAGGATAAAGCCGACTTCGCCCGCAAGAAACAGCAGACCTTTGACGTACTGCTTATGGACGATGTTGCCCAGACCGAAAACCAGGGCCGACAGCTTGGTGAAGATGTCGCCTTTTTCGAGCGCTGCCTTGAGCGTATATGGCGAGGGGGCCACATACTCCGCGCCCAGTTTCCGGCGGCGTTTGAGTTCTCGTTGTGAAAGGGTGACTGTACTCATCCCCTACCGCCTCTCTTCTTGTACTAACAGATGGTTGGTGCCTGCGGTTCCGGCGGCATTGCACTGGAATGGGACGTTCGCGCGGCTGTGCGGCAAGCGCCCGGGGCACGTTGTGGTGACTCCGAACATGATGTGTGCGGAAGGCTCAGAGTCTCAAACCTTCCGCACACTTGAGTTATCGCTGACTAGTATTCACCGGGGTGAATGCCAGGCTCAGAATCATTCAGCGCTCTGAGCGGCAACGTCCTTGTCGACGCTGTCGATGAAGGCCTGGGTCTTCTCCTTGTAGTTGTCAGCATTGGTTTCCTTGCTGACGAGCGACTTGCCGAAGGTCTCGGCCGGAGTCCACCACGCGTTCATGGCGGCGATCGTCGGCTGCACGACGGAGGTCTCGGCCAGGGTCTTCTGCTGGGCGGCGACGGCCGGGTCTTCCTTCATGCCTTCAAGATCGGTGAGGGTCTTGTCGGTCGGGATGATCTGACGCATCTCCCAGTGCTTCTTCTGGGCTTCGGTCGAGCCGAGGAACGCGGCGAACTCGGAAGCGGCCTTCTGGTTCTGAGCGTTCGGGTTGAAGGCGACGGCCTTGGAGCCGGCGAGGGACTTCATCTGGTAGTCCTTGCCATCGGCCTTGAAGGTCGGCATGGCGGCGGCGCCGTAGTTGTCGCCCAGGCCTTCCTTGACCTTGGCGGCGTCCCAGGAGCCCGAGAAGTAGGCGTCGACGGCGCCCGAGGTCAGGTTCGACAGGCCGGCGGTGCCATCGTCGTTGGTGAAGTTCGGGTTGGCAACCAGGTCAACGAGGTACTTCGAGACGGCATCGGCGTTTTCGAACTTGATGCCGGCCTTGGCATCATTGCCGTTCTCACCGAACATGGTCATGCCGGCGCCCAGATAGAAGGCCGGGATGTACCAGGAATTCTGCAGCTGGTAGCTGACCTTGCCCTTGGAGAGCATAGTGTCGAGCGACTTGATGTCGTCCTCGGTGAACTTGGACTTGTTGTAGAACATGAAGTAGGTGTTGCCGGTGTACGGAACGCCGTAGATCTTGCCATCGGTGCCGGTGACGGAATCGACGATCGTCTGGTCGTTCTGCTCCTTGACCTGGGCGGCCACGGTGTCGTTCACCGGGGCGATCGCGTTGGCTTCCTGCAGGGTGCCAAGCTGGTCGTTCGCGAACATGAAGACGTCGGCGGCGGCAGACGGGTCGGTCTGCACGGTCTTGGCCGCGTCGCCTTCGGAGACCACGGAGTTCTTCCAAGTCACCTTGTACTCAGGGTGAGCCTTCTCGAAGGCCGCTTCCATATCCTTGAGCCAGTCGGCGTCCTCCTGCGGGGACCACACGCTCAGGTTCACGGACTGGGTCTCAGCCGGGGCGCTCGACGCACCACCGTTGCTGTTGTTGTCATTGCCACCGCAAGCCGCCATCGGAATGAGCATAGCTGCAGCAGCTGTGACCCCAACCGCCTTCTTCCAATTGATCATCATTGACCTTTCCTTTCCATCAATGCAATCGCATTTTTGTCAATCCTCAACGCCACGCGGACATGCCTCATACGGCGACTTTCCCAAGGGAAGCCCCCGCAATGAAACAGCGCAGGCGGTGATGCTGTTCACCACCAATCCGCGCAACGCTTCAGTGGCCTATACTGTATACCACACCTGCAAACGTTGTCAAAATTGTCCACCATGCGAGTACCAGTTTTTCGACAAATGAAACACGTTTGCATTGTTAAGGAGCGACTCATGAATCAACCGCAACACACCCCCGCACCATGGCTCTCCGATGCGGCGTTTTACCAAGTGTTCCCCGCGAGTTTCGCCGATTCCGACAATGACGGCATCGGCGACATCCGCGGCATCACCGAGCACCTCGACTATATAACAACGCTGGGCTGCAACGCGCTGTGGATCAACCCATGCTTCGCCTCGCCGTTCCGCGACGCGGGCTACGACATCAGCGATTACACGCGTGTCGCCGACCGCTACGGCTCAAATGAGGACCTCGAGAACCTGTTCGCCGCAGCGCACGCGCGTGGCATGCATGTGCTGCTCGACCTGGTGCCAGGCCACACGAGCAACGAACACCCGTGGTTCATCGCGAGCGGCCAAGACAAGCCGAACCTGTACACCGACCGCTACATCTGGACCGACACATGGATCTCCGGCGGCGACGGCCTGCCGTTCATCGGTGGCGAAATGCCGCGCAACGGTGCATACATCGTCAATTTCTTCGCGTTCCAGCCCGCACTCAACTACGGGTTCGCGCATCCTTCACGCCCATGGCAGAACGCGGTGCTCTCCGATCCAGCAATCGACACATGCAACGCCATGCTCGACGTGATGCGCTTCTGGCTCTCGCGCGGCGCCGACGGCTTCCGCGTCGACATGGCGGACAGCCTCGTCAAGGGCGACGACAGCGGCAAACCCGCCACAATCGCCACATGGCAGTACATGTTCGGCCAAATCCGCGAGGAGTTCCCCCAAGCGGCGTTCGTGGCCGAATGGGGCCGCCCCGAAGAATCGCTGCAGGCCGGATTCGACATGGACTTCTACCTCGACTGGCGCTGGGACGGCGAGCCGAACGGTTACAACCTGCTGTTGCGCAACACAGACACGCCGCTCGTTCACGAAGGCGACAAGAGCTACTTCAACGCGGACAGCGGTGCGGGCATCCGCCCGTTCCTCGCCGAATACGAGCCGCGCCTGCGCGAAGCCGAGCGTGCGCACGGCTATTTCAACCTGATCACATGCAACCACGACACCGCGCGCGTGGCGCCGCGCCTCAGCCCGCGTGAGATCAAACTCGCCTACGCGACGATGCTCCTCATGCCAGGCGTGCCGTTCATCTATTACGGCGACGAGATCGGTATGCGCTACCGCGACCTGCCCACGCACGAAGGCGCCTATACGCGCACCGGCAGCCGCACGCCGATGCAGTGGGACACCTCGGCGAACGCCGGCTTCTCCGGCGCCTCGGCCAATGCGCTCTATCTGCCTACCGACGGCGCGCAGGATGCGCCGACCGTGGCGGGCCAGATCGATGATGGCGATTCGCTGTGGCACATCGTGCACGCGGCGCTCCAGACGCGCCACGCCACGCCGGCATTCCGCCCGGACGCCGCGTTCGAGACGCTGTTCGCGGCGGACGACAAGCGGTCCTTCGTCTTCAAGCGCAGCGCCGAAGGCGTCAGCGCAATCGTCGCCGTCAATCCGGGCCGCGAGACGGAGATCATTGAGCTGCCGGCCGGCGACGGTTCCGGCGCGCGCACGATTACGCTGGAGGTGGGCGAACCCGCCCTCGACGGCACCACGCTCACACTGCCCCCGCAGTCCTTCGCCGTGCTGCAGTAGATCCAGCTAACCGCACGAACCATCCCAGCCCGCGTGCACCACCCGCGCACGCGGGCTTTTGCATGCACCGGCATGGGTCTGGCGCCTGCAATCGACCGCCGGGCCCATGCAGTGCGCCCGTTCCACACCTCCACACAACGCTTTGGCTCTTGCAAACGTGGGAGAACGCAACGCGCCCAGAACACAGTCAGATTTCACTGTTTCCTTGCTTTTCCAGCTTGTTTGCTCGTGTCAACTATTTTGCAAACGCTTTCACAATGCGGTATACTGAAGCACAATCAGACGCGCGCGGAGCCAACGATGGACCACCGCGCACGCCAACCACCCTCTATGTTGACTACTTGCGTATTGCAGGGGAAAGAGAGCAATGATGGCCGAAGCCAACGCCGCACAGCAGGGGAACGCGCTCAAGGCGTCCGACAATCCCAGGGAAAGCGCAGAGCGTCTCGCCCGCCCGCTCATCCGCCTCGCCAATGCATGGGGCATCTCCACCTCGTACATCGACCAGCTGGGCACCTATGTGGAAATCCGCGACGAAGTGCTCGTCACCGTGCTGCAGGCGCTCGGCGTGGACGCCTCCACCGACGAGGCGATCACGACGGCGCTCGAAGACCGCCGGAAGTACGAGCACGAACTGCTGGCTCCCCCCACCATCGTCAAGTTCCTGGGCACCCCCAAGTCGGTGCAGCTGCACGTCTTCGGCACCGACCCGCGCGTCACGCTCATACTCGAAGACGGCTCCGAGTTCACCGGTGAATTCGGCGAGCTGGCGTTCCAGTCGGAGAGCGACGACGTGAACGTCTACACGCTCAGCCTCAACGACGGCATCCCGGCCGGCTACCACACGCTCACGTTCACTGACAGCAAGCGCACCATCTCGTGCGCGCTGCTGTGCGCCCCCGCGCGCATCCCCGTGCCGCAGGCAGTGCAGGACCAGCAGCGCTGGGGCTGGATGGCGCAGATGTACTCGGTGCGTTCCGCCGGGTCGTGGGGCGTCGGCGACTACGGCGACCTGCGCATGCTCGCCTCCGACGCGGCCGCCAAATCCGGCGCCGACTTCATGCTCATCAATCCGATCCACGCGAGCGCCCCGATCACCCCGCTCGAGCCCTCCCCGTACCTGCCCGAGTCGCGCCGGTTCCTGAACGTCACCTACATCCGCCCGCAGGACATCCCGGAATTCGAGAAGCTGGATGACGCCGACCGGGCCACCGTGCGCGACCTGCACGACCGCGTGGCTGCGAACAACACCAATCCCGAGCCGATCGACATCAACGCGGCATGGGACGCCAAGCGCGCGGCGCTCGAGATCATCTTCCACCAGAAGCGCTCCGCCGAGCGCGAGACGGCGTTCGCGGAGTTCCGCCATGCAGCGGGCGACGACCTGCGCGCGTTCGCCTTGTGGTGCGTCGCGTTCGAAGTGTGGGGCGCACCGTGGGAGGAAGGCGTCGATTGGTTCTCCACCACGAACCGGGACAGCCCTGAGATCGCGCAACTCGAGCAGGACCATGCCGACCTGTACGAGTTCGCGTGCTGGCTGCAGTGGATCGCCGCCGAGCAGGTGTCGGCCGCGCAGCAGGCCGCGAAAGATAGCGGCATGGCGCTCGGCCTCATGCAGGACATGGCCGTGGGCGTGCACACCTACGGTTCGGACGTATGGTGGAGCCCCGAACGTTTCGCCGTCGGCACGGTGACCGTGGGCTGCCCGCCGGACTTCTACAACCAGCAGGGCCAGGACTGGGGCCAGCCGCCGTTCGACCCGAACTACATGGAGTCGACCGGCTACACCGTCTACCGCGACATGGTGCACAACATGTTCGCGCACGCCGGCGCGATCCGCATCGACCATGTGCTCGGCCTGTTCCGCCTGTGGTGGATTCCCGCCGGCGAAGGCCCGCGCGGCGGCGCGTATGTGCGCTACAACTATGAGGCGATGCTCGCCGTGCTGACGCTCGAGGCCTCGCGTGTCAACGGCATGGTCATCGGCGAAGACCTTGGCACGGTGCCGAAGTACGTGTCGAGGGTGCTCGCCGACCACGGCGTGCTCGGCACCATCGTCGAATGGTTCGCGCGCATCGACGACTCCCCCACCGCCGGCGACCCATACGCCATGCCGAGCACTTACCGCGAATATGCGCTGGCCTCGGTCACGACGCACGACCTGCCTCCGACCGCCGGCTACCTGCAGTACGAGCACGTCAAGCTGCGCGAGCGGCTGCATCTGCTCAGCGAACCGGTCGACGCGTTCATGGCCTCGGCGAAGGCCGAACAGCGCGCCATGCTCGACGTGCTCATCGAAGGCGGCTGGCTCAACGCCGAGGCCGCGCAGGATGTGCCAGGGCATATCGAAGAGATCGTCGAGGCGATGCACGCGATGCTCAAGGACGCCCCTTCGCTGCTGCTGCAGGCCGCGCTTGTGGACGGTGTGGGCGAAACCCGCACGCAGAACCAGCCGGGCACGTCGAGCGAATACCCGAACTGGCGCATGCCGCTGTGCGACAAGCACGGCAAGGTCGTGCCAACCGACGAGGTGTTTGATTCGCCGCGCGTGATGGCGCTGTCGAAGATCATGAACCGCTGATTCACCGCGTGTGATGGTGCCGCCGAAAATTACGGACCACTGATTCGCCTGTACCTCATATGTAAATGGCCTTCCTCAGGGGAGGCCATTTACATTGCGGCGCCATCTTCACCGCCGAACGACTACCATGCCTTCCGCCCTGTCATCCCCCTGCTTTCGCTGTTTTGGTCACAAAAGCATTGGAAAAATGACAGGAACGGCGAAAAACATGATCGCGTTTCAAATGTTGGTGTCGGCGTCGTCGCCGGCCTCGGTTGGTTTTGATTATATGCTCATGCCACGGACTCGAGCGCGGTCATGGTGATCTGGTCGGCGCGTTGCCGTGTCTCGGCGGTGATCTTCACGCATGGCTTCTCGTCAGGGTCGAGTGTGGTTTTCATGTCGTCCGCACTCATGAACCGGTGCCGGGTCCAGGTCTCGTTCATGTCGACGAGCACGGCGCCGACCAGCCGGATCAGGGACTCGCGTGAGGGGAAGATCCGCACGGCGCGGGTGCGTCGCTTGATCGCGGCGTTGGCGCGTTCAAGCACGTTGTTGATGCGCAGTCCGACCCAGTGCTCCCGGTGGAACGCCAGATGGGCCAGCGCGTCCTCGAGCAGTTCGCCGGCGCGCCGGCCGATCCGGCCGATGCGGTCCATGACCGCGCGGCGAAGGCCGGCGTGCGCGTCCGAGGTGACCAAGCGCACCCCGCCCACCCCACGCTTCCTGAGCGAGGGCAGGAACCGCTTCCACGAGTCGTACGACTCGGTGTCCACCAGGTCGAAGCCCACGAAACGCCTCGTGCCGTCCATGAACGCGCCGATCGCGGTGACGGTGGCCCGGGAACACACGCGCGAGTCGTCGTCGCGGCACTTGACGTAGGTCGCGTCCAGCCACAGGTACGGCACCGGCGAACCGGCGTCGAACTCGCCCTGGCGCGACGCGTCGACCTCCCCGTCCAGCGAAGCGAGCATGCGCGAGACCGTCGACGGGCCCGACCGGCCGAACTCCAGCCCGCCCGCGACCTTCTCGATCCTGCGGGCACTCATCCCGTTGACATACGCCCTGGAGACCACGCCCACCATCGCCCGGTCCACACGCGAGTACGGGCGCGTCACCCGTTCGGGGAAATACGTGTCCTCACGCAATTTGGGCACCCGCAGCACGATCTCGCCGATCACCGTCCGAAGCCTTCTCTCGCGGTAGCCGTTCCTGCGGTCGCCCTCGCCCAACGGCATGTCATCCATCGTCAAGGCCACATCATCGGATACACTGGCCGTCAAGGTCATCTCCTCAAATCAGTTGTTTTTTGGCTTTAACCGATTCCAGGCGACGACCCCTTTTCATACCCGGAGCCAGACACCAACATTTGACGCACAACCAGACAACTATGCTACACTGTGTCTACTTGCGAAAACGGTTCGTCATGGAGAGAAGAGCCATCAAGTGCCCCGACCCATTACACGAACATCGAGGAAGGACAGCGAGCATGCATAAAAGAACCGGATTGGCCGTAATCGCCCTGCTTTCCATCACGGCGACCTTTGCAACCGGCCTGATCGCCAACGCCGACGAAACATCGGCGAACAACGACATCACCATCACCGCGCCCGCAGGCGGCACGAATCTGATCGCCCCCACCGTGGACGGGCGCACATTCAAAGCGATTCGTATCGCCGGCTACAAGGATGTGGCGGTCAAGGACGGCAAGATCACCGGCTTCGACCTGACCCTAGCGGACGGAGTGACCGACTCGGCACTGACCACGGCGATCCTCGCCGCCTACCCGAGTGGGGTGGAGAGCGTGTTCACCGTCACAGACGGAAAGATCACCCTGCAAGGCGCATACGAGAACATGACGCTGATTCAATTCATCGGACAGTATTTCTACGGTAACGGCAGTGACGTGTATGGCAACACGAACGCGGGCTCCGAGGCAGTGCGCAAACTGGCCGACTCGCTGATGGGTTCGCTTTCCTCTAACCCGGCAATCACCGCCATCGGCTCAGAGGGCAAGGTGGTCATCGACGTGCCCGACGATCGGGAAGGCCTGTACCTCATCGTCGAGGAACCGAAGATCGACACCACAACCGACGCATTCAAGGGAGAGACCGTCTCCCGTGCGATGCTCACCGGCACCGGCGCGACCGTGGACGGCACCATCTACACTCAGGTATCCACCAAACACGGCGACACGGATGTGACCTACACGCTCGGCGCATTGAACCTCAAGGCCGAGAAAGTCACCTTGGATAAAGAGGTCGAACACCCAGACCAGCTTATCCAGATCGGCACGAGCCGCCAGTTCACCATCACCACGAACGTGCCGAACTATCAGACGGACTATCCGACATGGACGCCCACCACGTTCCAGTTCACCGATAATCCGTCGGACAACATCGACCCGTTCAACACGGACGGCACGGTGCGCAATCTCAAGCTCCAGTCCAGCAATGATGGTGGCACCACATGGACGGACATGGTTGCCTCCGAGTACACACAGGCAAAGAACACCACCACCGAGGATTCAAACGATTTCATCGTCGCACTGACCCCGGCGGCGCTCATCGCACATCAGGGAGAGCGGATCAAACTCACCTACGATGGCGTCATCACCAGCCTCAAGATGGACACCGCCGACGATGACGCGCACACCACGCTGAACACAGTGGACTTGGACTTCTCCAACAATCCGAACGTCGCCGACGACAAGGCCAGGCTCACCGACGACGTGAACCTCTACGACGTCAAACTCGACATCGAGAAGACGGATATGCAAACCCGCAAGCTCTTGGGAGCCAGGTTCGATGTGACCGTCGGTGGCACGAAGATCAAGTTCATCAAGAGCGCCAATGGAGACCAGTACACGGCGGTCAAGGCCGGTAGCGCTCAGGACGCGAACAGCGTCGATTCGATCAGCGTGGGCTACGACGACAACGGCACCGTCAAACCGGTGACGATCAATGGCCTGGCTGCGGACAACTCCGGTGCGACCGTGTACACGTTCACCGAAACGCAGGCGCCGGAAGGCTACATCCTCGGCGCGAATCCGGTCACGTTCACCGTGACCCTGACCCCGAAGGACGCGAACAGCGACGGAACAGTGGATGGCGTGGACGCCGCCGTGAATGCTGGCACATTCGGCAACTTCGTCGTCAACGGCACTTCGAACACGAACGCACCGGTTTCCGGCCATGAGTTCAACGTCGGACAGGTCACGGTGAAGAACACGAAGAACATCTCCGACCTGCCTCAGACCGGCGGCACGATCAGCAAGGCCATCGGCGCTGCCCTCGCCACTGGCGCGTTCGCAACACTGCTGATCGTCGGTGTGAAACTGCGTCGTAAGCAGATGTCCGACGAGAACGGCTCCACATCAAGCATGGCTTGACAATCGGAACTCCGGGGAGGGGTGAGCACACAGCATGGGCACAGCCAGACGCAAGGCGCACAGGACTGCGGAAGACCGGATACTTCTCGCCGTGACCGTCATCGCGTGGCTGTTGTACCTGCTCAGCTCACTCCTCCTGTCATGGAGTATCTACCATATCCTCGTCAATGACCATATGGTGAGGCAAAGCGCAAAGGACGCGGTTCACGAGACGTCAGGATGGCCCATGGTGAAGCGCGCCGAAATGTTCCAGGCCGCACTTGAATACAACAACCGTCTTGAGCAACGATTCGGGTCCAGCATTCCGGCGGACATGCGCAATGAGGACGGACAGCCACTGGAATTGCTCGACTCCGAATACATCAACATGGGTGGGAATACCATCGCCACGTTGAACATACCAAGCATCAGCGTGACCGTGCCGATCTACCATACGACCCTCGACACAGTGCTCGACAAGGGAGCGGGCCACATGTACGGCACTGCGTTGCCGGTCGGTCAGGAAGGCACCAGTTCCGTGATCGCCGCCCATTCGGGAGGCGTGCAGGGTTTGCTGTTCAGCAGGCTCGTCGAACTGAGGCAAGGCGCATACTTCTACGTGAACATCTACGGCACAACCCACGCATACCAAGTGGATGCGACCACAACCGTGCTACCCGACCAAGTGGAACAAGCACTCCAAGAGGAAAAAGCCAAAGCCCGCACGGCAACCTCGGTAACAGCCAAGAAGACCGATGACCCCAGTGACATGCGCACGCAGATACCAGCGCCGGACAAGTCGGGAACGGCAAGGGTGAGCATGGTCACATGCACCCCGATCGGCGTGAACACGCACCGGCTCATCATCAGCGGGCACAGGGTCGGAACACCGTCGCCCGCCCCCGCAGCGGATTCGGTCAAAGACACCAGATTGCAGGCATTGATTTGGGCACTGGTCGTTCTCGTCATTGCAATCACCGCCGCCGTCATCTTCCATATCATCCGCAAGCATTCGAACATCAAAACAGCTAAAGGTAGGCATCATGCGTAAGCGAGTTCTCAAGGCGTTGACCGCACTCACCGTCTCGTTCGGTCTGCTCATGCCGACAAGTGCGTACGCCACCGGATCAAACATGCTGCACACAGTGAAGGCGAACACGACGATCACCACGGCAGATCAGACGTTGAAAGCGGACGACAAGGCAACAACGCAAGGTGACGGCGAGCACATGATAACCGGTGACGATCTCGCCAAGCAATCCGAACAGGACACGAAGCTCGATGGGCTTGTCGGCGAATATAAGCCGACGCAGGCCGAACCGTTGCCGCAGGAACGATACAGCGGATGGCCGCTGATCGGCGGACTGCTCAACAGACTGTTCGTCACGGACAGGAACGTCGGTAAGACGGCAATAAACGCCGACGGAGAGGACGATCGCCCCACGCTGGATGGCACGACCATCGAGAAGATCACCGCGAAATGGTTGGACACCAGCGAGAAAACATTGGTCAAACAGCCGAGCACGAACACCGGTCTGACATTCGGCGCGCGCGTGGATTTCTCCGTGTCCGGCCAATACCAGTGTGAGCCGGGTGACGTGCGGATCACCATACCGTTGAACATCTTCAAGGACAGGTTCGGCAAGGACGAGGGCCGGATCGACATATCCGTGCCTGAAGACCCGGCCAAGGGCGCGGTGCTCACCTACAAGCGTGTGGACGACAAGATCGTCATCTCCAACGCGCAGACGATACCGGCCGCCTACCAAGGCTACTTCGAAGTGTATTGGGATGACGTGGTGCCCGCCGAAGTCGTCTCCGGCGCGTTGTCGGCCGAGTTCGGCGCGGTCATCGAGGTCACCACCCATGAGGGCAACGAGATTTCCAAGACGTCGAATCTGATCGACGCGAAGATCATCACGGATGAGAAGATCAGCTCCGCGACGAAACGTTCCAGCGGTGTCGTGACGAGCAAGCCGAGCGGGTTCACGATGCCAGCCGGTCTGAACCCGGACGACTACTATTACGTGGACTGGTATTCCTACGCCTACATCTCGGGAAACCAATACTTCACCGTTGACGTAGAGGATACACCCGCATTCAACGAGATCATCGACCCGAACAGGCCGGACACGCCGGACAACCGGTACGCGGACGGCATCATCGTCGGCACCACCATCCCGAACGCGACCGTCAGCGCCGACCGCAAGTCGCTGACGGCGAAGAACGTGACGAACGGCGCCGTGTATCGAAACAATGGGACGAACTTCTTCTACCACACGTATTGCGCCTACCCGAAAGAGCAGTTCGCGTATGATTACGACAAGAACGGGCAGCCGAGCGGGCCGGTGAACATCAAACAGGTCAAGAACAATGTGAACTACACGCTGATCACAGCCGACAGCCTCACCCAACGTGGCGACGGAGGCAACGACCCATCGAGTGAGGAATACCGCAAGAACCGTGTCACCTCGACAAACGCCGTGGCGACCGACGTATACCGCGAATACCCGTGGAGCGTGCCCACCGGCCACTTCATCAGCTACAAGTCGGGCGTCAGCTCCAACGGCGACTACTCGTATCTGGGGGCCTCCGACCACATCGGCCAATACCCATATGTGCTCAACCGTCTCGCCAGGGGGCAGGACGTCGATCTGACCTACAATGTGGGCACACACAATTATCCGTATCCGTGGACGTGCGACGAATCACAGCCGCCTGTGCAGAACCCCACGGACGGCACATGGTCTCGCGGCGGATGTGCGATCATAGGCTCCGAGCATTACGGCAAACTGCCAGTGCATGTGACGAACTTCGACGACGGCATCTACTTCAACGAATTGAACAACGCGGGCGGTGACAAGTTGACCGCCGACGACTATGAATTCACGAAGATCAGGGTGCTCACCCCGCAGATGTACTCCTATGGCGGTTCCAGCCACTACGGTTGGAATTATCGTACAGACAGCACGGTTGCACGCCCGGTACAGGAATACCATGCCCGTTCGGGTGAAGGCGAATGGGTGCATTACGCGACCGTCACATGGGGCGACGACGGGCTGGCGGCCACTCCGACCGTCACCGCACATAACGGTGCCACCGCGAACGGTGCGACCATCACATTCCCGCAGGGGGCGCGCCTGACCGAATGGAAATGCGAATACGAGACCGCCGCCGCAGGCATCCTGACCGGCGCGCTTGCGACCATTCGTTTCCGCGCCACCGACAAAGTAGTCAAAACCGTGCAGGATCTGATGGCGAACTCGGATACGAACGGGTACACGGACGTGCGCAACACGGCAGGTGAGACCATCACCCAAGTACAGGGCGCGGCGAGCGGCAATCCGACCACCGTCACACTCTACTCCGACCGCACACAGGGCGTCGATCGTCTCTCCAGCGCCGCACAGTCGGTGTGGATGACCAAGACCGGCACACCCCAGCCGCAAGGGCAGGCGGACAAGATCGCCAAACAGGTGCGCGTGAACTATTCCGCGACCGTCACCGTGGTCACGAACCAGACCTCCAGGAATGACTACGAGGAGGTCGTGGCAGACCATGTGCTCCCATTGGACGAGTCGGGCACTTACTATGATCTGCTGCCATTGGGCTTCCGTCTCAATGCGAACAGTGTGAGCGCACCCGGATTGAAGTCGTTCAGAACCGTGGACAATTGGCGTGGCTCGGGACGAACCATGCTCATTGTCACCGTGGACAACAACACTGCACCGCAATGGGTGCCCCGCTATGAGGGCGCATACCCCGAGGATTACCGTTGGGGACAGCGTCATTCGGTCACGTTCGACGGCTACTACACATGGAACGAGATGAAGGATATCGACATCAAGCTCGACAACCATATCGCCTATGCGTCCACCGCCCCCTATCTGGGCACGGTGAACGGCATGAAAGGCGAGCCTGACAATCCCGACGCCGGTAACAACACGTATTCCAAGGACGCGACGGCCGGTGCGGCCGACCTCATGACCGGCCTCGTGGACGGCAACGACAACCCGTCTGTCGTCTACGCGAAGGCAAGCAACATCATCCACGCACGCACCTACGCGCTCACCGGCTTGCAGAAGGACGTGTCCAGCGACGTGGACGGCCGTTGGGGCACCGGCTTGGACAAGGACAAGGACGGTTCGATCGACGAAACCCAGTCCATCGTCGTCCCCACGAGCGGCACCTACAAGTACCGCATCCGCATGGAGAACACGGACGGTGAGAGGCTGAAGAACATCGTGTTCTACGATGATCTGGAGGCCTACAAGCCCACGGCGGACAAGCCCGACCATGGTGACAGGCAGTGGGAAGGCTCCTTCCTCGGAGTGGACGTGGAAGCATTGAGACGCAAGGGCATCGAACCGACCGTGTATTACGCGACCCGCCATGTCGATCTGACCCAATACAAGGACGACGGCGAGGCCGTGCATCTTCCCGACCTGAACGACACCGGCGTGTGGACGACAAGCATGCCCGCCAATCCCGCCGAAGTCAAGGCAATCGCCGTGGATTGCAGACACCAGAGTGACGGGGGCGAATTCGTGCTTGACGCCAACCAGTCCGTCCAGTTCACCATCCGCATGCGCGCACCCGACTCCGACACGGCAAGACAGGCGATCGAAGCCAAGGCGCACGCCTACAACAACGTGTACATGTCCAGCACGCATTTCACCTCCGGCGGGCAGGAATCCAACCATTACATCCATCAGGACTACACGAAACTCGGCTTGGAACCGTACAACCTGAACGTGAGCAAGATGTGGGACGATGACGACGATCGTGACGGTCTGCGCACGCCGAACGTGACCATGCAACTGCTGCGCAACGGCGAACCGTATGGCGAGCCGGTGACGTTGGACAACGGCAACGATTGGACGCACCGATACGAGTATCTACCCAAGACCCTGCCGAACGGTGACATGATCGAATGGACACTGCGCGAAGAGCCGGTTCCCAATGGATACCAAGTGTCGAACACGGTGAAACAGGATGGCAATACAGCCACCATCACCGCCACGAACCGGCACGAACCGGATCGTGTCAACATCGAAGGCGTCAAGACATGGGAAAATGAGACCGATCCGAACACCCGGCCGGCAAGCATCACCGTCTGGCTCAAGCAGGACGGCAAGCGCATCAAGTCACAGACCGTCCATGCGGACACGAACGGCAACTGGCACTACCAGTTCGTAAACCTGTTGAAGAACCATCGCGTGGATGGCAAGACCGTCGCATACGTGTACGAGGTCGAAGAGGAGTACACGGAAGGCTATACCCCCGCATACACGGCGGAAGGCATCGTCAACACGTACTACCCGTATGGCGACATCACCTTGACCAAACGCGCCACCGACACGACCGACGCCAGCAAGGACACGCCGTTCACGTTCGAACTGACCCTGCGCAAGAAGATCGGCACCGGCACGGACGGCACACCCATCTACGAGTATGCGACCGGCCGATACGAGTGGACGAGCAGCCGTGGCGATCGCGAAGGCACCATCGAAAACGGGGGAACCGTGACCATCCGTGACGGTGAGACCATCACTGTGCATAAGGTGCCGTCCAGCTTCGAATACGTGTGGGTCGAACGCGACACGAATGGCTTCCAGATCGGCAGCAGCACCGGAATGAGCGGCACGGTCACGTCCGGCGGCAGCCATGCGGCCGAAGTCGAAAACGTGTACACCACCATCGGCTCGGCACAGTTGGAAGCCAAGAAGACCCTTGAGGGCCGCGACCTTCGCGCCAACCAGTTCCGTTTCGAGGTCATGGACGAGGACGGCGATGTCATCCGTTCGGCCACCAACGACAAGAACGGGAAAGTCCAGTTCAGCCAGATCGGCTACACGAACGAGGACGTGGGACGCACCTACACGTACACGATCCGTGAGGTGAACGCCAACCGTCCCGGATACACGTACAGCACAGCGACCTATGAGGCAACTGTCACGGTCGTGGATAACGGCGACGGCACAATCACCGCCACCCCCACCTATCGGGTCAAGGACGGTGAGAACGTGAACCTGCCGGAGTTCAGGAACGAATACCATGCATCCGGCACGGTGAACCTGACCGCAGCGAAACAGTTCATCGGCGGCGACCTGTCCAAGAAGCGGTTCACGTTCGAACTCGTGGACGCGGCAGGCAACATCGTCTCCACCGCCACCACCGACACGAACGGCGAAGCCCGCTTCCCCGCCCTGTCCTACACGGAGAAGAACGTCGGCCAGACACTGACCTACACGGTTCGAGAACAGGTCGATGCCGCGGACAAGAGCATCATCTGGGACAACCACGAGGAAACCGTCACCGTGACTGTGACGGACAACGGCGACGGCTCGTTGAACATCGCACAACAGTTCAGCAACCCGGCCCAGCCGCTCGTGTGGACGAACCAAGCAGCGAACGGCGGCCTGAAGGTGGTCAAGAACATCACGGAGGACGAACAGACCGTGGCCCGCAGGGACACGCAATTCCCTGTAGAGATCGTGTTCAACGCGCCGAGGGGGGCGAGCCTGCCCGGCAAGCTGACCGTGAAGACCTCGACCCCGGTGTGGAGGAATCCTGAGGCCACCGACCTTGAAATCGACCACATGGACGAAACCACCAGCGAGATCGAAGTCAAGAACAACCGCATCCGCATCATGGTTCCCGCCGAAGGCTGGATCGAGATCATCGACCAACTGCCGGGCGGCACCACCTACATGGTTTCCGAAGTCGCCTCGATCGACTGACACGGGTGCCGGGGGCTCCGCCCCGGCACTCCCCTCCCCAACCACATTCACACAACACACAACAACCCGTTGATAGGAACAGAACGAGAGGAAGAGGAGCATCATGGTACGCGCACTGATTGCACTTGTCATGGGACTTACGGTGATGATGCCGGGTATTCCCATGACCACTTCGCAATGGTTGGGCCGAGTGTCGAGCATGGGCGCGAACACGGACAGTGAACAGTCCAAGGTTCACGAGATCAAGCGAGACACCGGCATCACGCAGACACTGGTGGAATACGAGCCGACCGTCAGACCAGCAGTGAATGATACAACCATGGAGAACAGGGTTATCCCGGTTGAGGACACTATGCAATGGAATGAATGGGGTACATGCTTGTGGAGCGTTGAGGATGGTGTGCTTCGTATTCGCCCCAAGTCGGGCGATAGCGGTGAACTGGGTTCCACGAATGGCCGTGAGGAAGGAGCTCCTTGGTACGGAATGAATGTGACGCGCATCGAGTCTCAAGGTACGATCATCCTGAATCAGGATTCAAGTTATCTGTTTTATGGGCAAAAATTCCTTGCATCCCTGTCCGGCCTCGCCAACTGGGACGTGAGCCACGTCACCAACATGAGCCGCCTGTTCGCCGGCTGCACGAGCCTGTCCGACCTGTCCGGCCTCGCCAACTGGGACGTGAGCAACGTCACCAGCATGTACTCCCTGTTCTCCAACTGCTCGAGCCTGTCCAACCTGTCCGCCCTCGCCAACTGGAACGTGGGCAAAGTCACCGACATGAGTTCCCTGTTCTACGACTGCACGGGCCTGTCCGACCTGTCCGCCCTCGCCAACTGGAACGTGGGCAAAGTCACCAGCATGTACTCCCTGTTCTACAACTGCAAGGGCCTGTCCAACCTGTCCGCCCTCGCCAACTGGAACGTGGGCAAAGTCACCAGCATGGGCTCCCTGTTCTCCGGCTGCACGGGCCTGTCCGACCTGTCCGCCCTCACCAACTGGAACGTGAGCAGCGTCACCAACATGAGTTCCCTGTTCTACGGCTGCTCGAGCCTGTCCGACCTGTCCGCCCTCACCAACTGGAACGTGAGCAACGTCACCAGCATGTACTCCCTGTTCTCCAACTGCACGGGCCTGTCCGACCTGTCCGCCCTCGCCAACTGGAACGTGGGCAACGTCACCAACATGGGCTACCTGTTCTCCAACTGCACGGGCCTGTCCGACCTGTCCGCCCTCGCCAACTGGAACGTGAGCCAAGTCACCAGCATGTACTCCCTGTTCTACAACTGCAGGAGCCTGTCCGACCTGTCCGCCCTCGCCAACTGGGACGTGGGCAACGTCACCAGCATGTACTCCCTGTTCTCCAACTGCACGAGCCTGTCCGACCTGTCCGCCCTCGCCAACTGGGACGTGGGCAAAGTCACCAACATGGGCTCCATGTTCTCCAACTGCACGAGCCTGTCCAACCTGTCCGACCTCAAGGACTGGGACGTGAGCAGCGTCACCAGCATGGGCTACCTGTTCTCCCGCTGCACGGGCCTGTCCGACCTGTCCGGCCTCGCCAAATGGGACGTGAGCAACGTCACCGACATGAACGGCCTGTTCTCCAACTGCACGAGACTGTCCAACCTGTCCGACCTCAAGGACTGGAACGTGAGCAACGTCAAGTACATGCTCTACCTGTTCTCCAACTGCGTGAGCCTGTCCGACCTGTCCGCCCTCGCCAACTGGAACGTGAGCCAAGTCACCAACATGAGCTACCTGTTCTCCCGCTGCACGGGCCTGTCCGATGTGAGTGCGATCGCACACTGGAACCTGTCTTCGATACCGAATGGAAGTACCTACTGGGATCAGATGTTTTATAATTGCGGCAACCTCACTCGTATCGGCGTTCCAGCGAGTCAGCTTGGCGGTGACTCATTCATTCATTGGAATGCCACATATTTCTCCAATGCAATGCCCCAGTTCATCGAAGAGACAGGCGACCGTCAATACAATTCATGGGATAGCCTGTATGATGCCATGCAGAACACCCCCACCGGATACCAGCAGGGAATCGTCTACGTGAAATACACGCCATCATGGATCGTGAACTTCGATGCGAACGGTGGCATCGGCACGCAAACCCGCATGCTCGTACCGATCGAGGATTTGTCGGTGGAACTGCCTTCTTGCGAATTCATGCGATTCGGATACCGGTTCGCCGGTTGGACGGCACAGCCTGATCCGATCAGTGACATGAATCCCGTGCTCACCACGCTCACCCCCGCCACGCATAATGACGGTGACAGGTACACGGTGTACGCGCAATGGGAGAAACTGGGCGACGCGGACGAACAGCCGTCCACACCCGCCTCGGGCATGCTGCCCGGTTGGATTCAGGTCGGGGCGGAGAACACGAGCTCGATCATCACACCGTTGCAGACGGGTACGACGACGTTCACGAACCAGTATGCCCCCGGCAGCACGTCGATCGTGTTCAAGTTCACGAAGCTCATGGACGGCAATGTGCCCGACCAATCCTACGAGTTCGAGCTACTCGACCAGAACGGCCATGTGCTCCAGACCGTGCGGAACATCGGTTCGACGGTCGCATTCCAGCCGATCAACTACACGGCCGAAGGCGAGCACGTCTATCTGGTGCGCGAGAAGAATCCGAACAACGACAAGATCCAGTACGACGATCATCTCGTGCAGATCAGCGTGAAAGTGACCGGCGAGGGCGAACAGTTGAAGGCCGAAGCAATCATCTTGGGTGACACCGTGTTCCGTAATACTTCGACACCTGCCGTTCTGAGCATTAGCAAGAGCGTCGAGCATGCCGACCAGTACACGCCGGACAAGGACACCCAGTTCACGTTTGATGTGGAATTGACCGATCGTGATGGCAAACCCGTGAACGGCGACTACAACATGAGCATCGGCGACCATGCGCAGACCGTCACATTCAAGGACGGCAAACTCAACCTCACGCTCAAAGCCGGTCAGACCGCCACCATCAAGGACATTCCCGCCCATGCGAAGTACAAGGTGAGCGAAACGAACCTGCCAGACGGGTACACGCTCAAGGACAATGCGCTCGTCAATGCGAACGGAACCTTGGACGCGAACGCCGCCGTCACCGTGACCGCAGTCAACAAATACGAGCCGAAGAACGGTGCCGCCATGGTGCAGGCTGTCAAGAAACTGCTGTACGCGAACACGGACACGGCGTATGTACTGAAAGCTGACCAGTTCCGATTCACCCTGTGTGAAGTGCGCCCAACCGACGCCGACCCAGATAATTGCGTGGGCGTGGCCGATACGACGAACCTCAAGGACGGTACGGTGACGTTCCCCCAGTTGGAATACGACCAGCCCGGAACTCACACGTACCAGATGCGCGAGGTCATCGGTGTGGATAGTGGCATAACCTATGACAAGCAGATCGTGACGGTGACGGTCAACGTGACGGACAATGGCTCCGGAAGGTTGCAGACCACGGTGAACTACCGGAACGGAACCGAACCTACATTCGTTAACCGCATCTGGAACGCGCCCCTGCTCCCCCAGACAGGCAATGTGGCTGTTTGGGCGTTGTGCGCCACGATCCTGTTGGGCGGCGTGTTCCTTGCCGTGCAACGAGGCAAACGCGGATAATAAAGCGATGGTGCAGCGTCTCTTTCAAACTGGAGGTCGCTGCACCATCGACGAATCCGATTGACGGGAGCCTTACCCTCACATAAAACATCTTATAACCTTTGGAATATCAAGGATTCCATACCATGTATATGGTGCTTTGGCTCATGTTTGGCTCACAATGGATTCAGGGGTGTCAGACAGGGAAAGTCCCTGCCCGACATGAAAGGAGATCGAACATCAGAACTCGACCGTACAACAAGAAAAAGGTCAGCTCGTTCCTGAAGTTTCTGGCTGCTCTGTATGACTCCGTGAACTGTGACGACGCAGAACCACCCGTATGTTACAGCATGCCCGGTTCCAGCCGTTTGCCTGCCGAAGACATGTTTAACGATGCCTGCGAAGACTGTTGGCCGCTTATCGAGGAAATGTTGCAGGATGATGAGAATCGCGACATCATGAGAGGTTCTCGCCACCCGTACATCAAGCTCGTCTGCGGCCGCTCCGAACCGGGCAATAGCTTCGTCAGGGAGGAAGACCGGGACGATTCGATCGACCCGGACGATCTGGAGGATTTGATAGCGCGGATTGACCGGCAGCAGTCCGATCTGCGCTAGCTGGGAAGGGTGGTGCGTGCGGATAGCCCATGCGCCGCCCTTCTCATCTTTTTCTCGTCTTCGGCGCATCGTTCAATGGGGTTGAATATACTGGAACACAACAATTCAACCCCATTGAAAACAGAAGGCGAAAGATATGACCACCACCAAGAGCTAGCCAAAGAGCTCGCCGGCCAATACGACATCAGCGAGGAGTCCTCGCTTGAAGGCGTGGAAACATACCTCAATCAGATCAACTCCCTCGACAGCACCGACATCCAACCCGACGACATCGACCCAAACAGCGCAGACGTCATTCGCAACACATTCGACGCCTACTACGACAACCCCGAAGGCGTTCAACAGACAGACGAAATGCTGTGCGACATCATCGACCTGTCCAAACGGATCAAGACCTTGCAGGCCGAAACCGAAACACTCACCGAAAAACGCAACGAAATCATCTGCAAGGCATGGAATCGCGGAGCCACGGCAAAAGACCTTGCCTCCAGCGCCGGAATCTCTCTGGCACGCATCTACGTCATCGTCGGAAGGGAGCGATGATGTACAACCTCGATCGCGTTTCAAATGTTGGTGTCGGCGTCGTCGCCGGCCTCGGTTGGTTTTGATTATATGCTCATGCCACGGACTCGAGCGCGGTCATGGTGATCTGGTCGGCGCGTTGCCGTGTCTCGGCGGTGATCTTCACGCATGGCTTCTCGCCAGGGTCGAGTGTGGTTTTCATGTCGTCCGCACTCATGAACCGGTGCCGGGTCCAGGTCTCGTTCATGTCGACGAGCACGGCGCCGACCAGCCGGATCAGGGACTCGCGTGAGGGGAAGATCCGCACGGCGCGGGTGCGTCGCTTGATCGCGGCGTTGGCGCGTTCAAGCACGTTGTTGATGCGCAGTCCGACCCAGTGCTCCCGGTGGAACGCCAGATGGGCCAGCGCGTCCTCGAGCAGTTCGC
>NZ_JGZG01000003.1 GCF_000741295.1 Bifidobacterium pseudolongum subsp. globosum
AAGCACGTTGTTGATGCGCAGTCCGACCCAGTGCTCCCGGTGGAACGCCAGATGGGCCAGCGCGTCCTCGAGCAGTTCGCCGGCGCGCCGGCCGATCCGGCCGATGCGGTCCATGACCGCGCGGCGAAGGCCGGCGTGCGCGTCCGAGGTGACCAAGCGCACCCGCCACCCCACGCTTCCTGAGCGAGGGCAGGAACCGCTTCCACGAGTCGTACGACTCGGTGTCCACCAGGTCGAAGCCCACGAAACGCCTCGTGCCGTCCATGAACGCGCCGATCGCGGTGACGGTGGCCCGGGAACACACGCGCGAGTCGTCGTCGCGGCACTTGACGTAGGCCGCGTCCAACCACAGGTACGGCACCGGCGAACCGGCGTCGAACTCGCCCTGGCGCAACGCGTCGACCTCCCCGTCCAGCGAAGCGAGCATGCGCGAGACCGTCGACGGGCCCGACCGGCCGAACTCCAGCCCGCCCGCGACCTTCTCGATCCTGCGGGCACTCATCCCGTTGACATACGCCCTGGAGACCACGCCCACCATCGCCCGGCCCACACGCGAGTACGGGCGCGTCACCCGTTCGGGCAAATACGTGTCCTCACGCAATTTGGGCACCCGCAGCACGATCTCGCCGATCACCGTCCGAAGCCTTCTCTCGCGGTAGCCGTTCCTGCGGTTGCCCTCGCCCAACGGCATGTCATCCATCGTCAGGGCCACATCATCGGATACACTGGCCATCAAGGTCATCTCCTCAAATCAGTTGTTTTTTGGCTTTAACCGATTCTAGGCGACGACCCCTTTTCATACCCGGAGCCAGACACCAACATTGACACACAACCAAAAACATGACGAAAACAGTGAAAACAGTGACGGAAACGGCGAAAAGCGCGAGATACGGCTGGCTGCGAGTGGCTAGTGGCGGATGGCTAGCGGAATGGCGGGTGGCTAGCGGCCCGCGGCTGGTGGTTGGTGGCGGGTGGCTGACTCTGGACTAGGCGGTCACTCGCTGTCGTGATGGTCCTTGACGCTCCACTCGTCTTCCTGCACATGCGTCGAGAACGCCTGCCCCGTGTATTTGCGCAGCACGTACTCCTGGATCGGCACATGCAGCGAAAGCATCGAGCCGTAGCCAAGCACGACGAGCAGGAACAGCAGCTGCGGCAGTTTGAACCACAGGTAGATGAACAGACCGAAGTAGACGGCGTCGACTGCGGCGAGCGCAAGGGTCGCGGGGAAATAGCTGATGCCGAAGATGTACGCGTTCGCCATCGTGCGCGTAGGTGGGTTGTCGAAACGCGCCTGCAGTGCGAACACCCATTCGAACCCGATGACCCACAGGATCGTGACCGCGATCTTCGGGATGAGCAGCGGCGTGATCTGCAGTACGACCCAGCTGTAGGCCAGTCCAGCGCCCACAAGCAGGTAGACGACCCACAGGATCGTCGCACGCGCGAAGTTCTCCTTGAACGCGGCAAAGTAGTTGCGCGCCACATGACCCTGCCCGATGAGCATCTTGCGCGTCGCCGTCTGCCCTGCGGAGAGCGCGACGCCGATCGTGACGACCGGGATGCTCGTCACCAGCATGAGGATGTTGATGACGATCGCGTCGGTGAGGTTGTTCCATGCCTGCATGAATTTGGAATCCGGGGAAAGCCAGTTCATTTCGCTCCTGCTTGTCTCGCGTGCTCGCTTCGAGCTTACTCCACGCCCATGCCTCCGCGCGGGCAAAACGAAGGCCGGGCGCCCGGAGCCCCCAGGAAAGGGACCCCATGGCTCCCGGCCATGGATTGTTGATTGATGGTGGAAAGATCAGCCCTTGACCGCGCCGGCCATGACACCCTTGACGATGTACTTCTGGCACAGGATGTAGAAGAGGATGATCGGAATGATCGCCAGCACGAGGCAGCCCATCATGGCGCCCATGTCGACGGAACCGTAGCCGCCCTTGAGGTACTGGATCGCAACCGAGATCGTCTTGTACTTGTTGAGGTCCAACGTCAGGTACGGCAGCAGGTAGTCGTTCCACACCCACATGGCCTCAAGGATGGCCACCGAAATGATCGACGGCTTCATGATCGGCACCACGACCTGGAAGAAGATGCGCGGCACGGAGGCGCCGTCGATCATCGCCGATTCCTCGAGCGACTCCGGGATGCCCTTGACCACGCCGGTGAAGATGAACACGGCCAGACCGGCGCCGAAGCCCAAGTATACGAGGCACAGGCCCCACGGGGTGTTCAGGCCCAGACGGTCGGCGAGCCACGACAGCGTGAACATGAGCATCTGGAACGGCACGATCATGTTGAACAGGAACAGCGTGTAGAGCGCCTTGGCGGCCCAGTTGTTCACGCGCACGATCCACCATGCGCACATCGAGGTGCACAGCAGAATCAGCACAACGGAGCCGACGGTGATGAGCACCGTCCAGCCGAAGCTGGCGAAGAAGTTCGTGGTCTCGATGCCGCGCACATAGTTGTCGAACCCGACGAAGGCGTCACCGGTCGGGAATGAGAACGCGTTGGCGCTGATGTAGGTCTTCGACTTGAAGGAGTTCATGACCACCAGGAAGATCGGGAAGACCCACGCAATGGAGATCATGGAGAAGAATACGGTCCACAATGCACCGTGCTTTACTTTTTCGCCGTTCACGCTGCGACCTCCTTGGACGTCGTGAGCTTGTTCTGCAGCAGGGAGACCACTGCCACCAGGATAAAGAACAACACTGCCTTCGCCTGGCCGACGCCCTCGAATCCGGTGCGGGCGTAGAACGTGTTGGTGATGTTGAGTGCAAGACCTTCGGACATGCGCGAGGGCGCGCCGTTGGTCAGTGCAAGGTTCTGATCGAAGAGCTTGAAACCGTTGGTCACGGTGAGGAACGAGCACACGGTGATGCTCGGCATCATCAGCGGGATGATGATCTTGAACATGGTCTGTGTGCCGCTTGCGCCGTCCACGGAAGCCGCTTCGAGCACATCGGTGGGCAGCGACTGCATGCCGGCGATGTAGATGATCATCATGTAGCCGATCTGCTGCCAACAGACCAAGATGACCAAGCCCCAGAAGCCGTACTTCTGGTCATAGGTGAGCGAACGCTGCCAGTGGGCGAGCACGCCGTTGAGCAGCAGCATCCAGATGTAGCCCAGAATGATGCCACCGATGAGGTTCGGCATGAAGAACACGGAGCGGAACAGGTTGGACCCGCGAATCGACTTGGTCAGCAGATACGCGATGGCGAATGCGACCACATTGATGACGATCGTGGTCACGATTGTCAACAGCGTCGAAAACAGCAGCGAGTGCAGGAACGTCTTGTCCTGCAATGCCTTCTCATAGTTCCTGAAGCCCACAAACTGTGCATCGGTAACGGTGCTGAACTTGCAGAAGCTCAGGTAGATGCCGTAGATGAACGGCACCACGAAACCGATGACGAATGCGGCGAATGTCGGAAGTACAAATAACGCCCACCAACGGCGTATCGCCTTACCGGCCATACTGATCATAATACGCCCACTTTCCTCGTTCTTTCCGTGCATACTTCCATGTATGCGATCATGGCGTGCCGGCGCATGACGTCTGAGTCATAGGCATACAAGCCCGCCGGTGCAAATGACAGTACAACCATAACAACTCATGGCCATACTGTCAAACGTTTACATTTACGGTGTTTTGAATGCGGCATTGCTTGGCTTGTCTGTGTAGACACAAATCGCATAAACGCTGAAAGTTCGCCATTTCAACTAAAACATGCTACGATGAAAACGTTTGTGAAAGTGAGCATTGCACAAACGTTTTCATTGCATTCACTTCAACGATGAAGAGGAACGGGTATGAGCACGAGCATTCAGGATGTGGCGTGCGCGGCCAACGTCTCCATCTCCACGGTATCGCGTTCCTTCACGCGGCCCGAGCTGGTGTCCAAAGCCACGCGAGAAAAGGTCCTACGCATTGCCGAGGAACTCAATTTCTCCACGTCACGTTCGGCTGTGGCGCTCAAGACGGGGCGCGCGTTGCGCGTGGCCCTGCTGGTGAGCGACCACATACGCCTATGGTTCAGCGCCTCGGTGATCGAGGGACTCAACCAGGTGCTGCATGAAGAAGGCTACGACATCTCGATCTTCCAGATCTCGAGCATCGAGGAGCGCGAGGAGTTCTTCGAGATGCTGCCGGTACGGCGCAACGCCGATGCGGTCATCGTCGTGTCGTTCGACATCGACAACACCGAGATCGCCCAGCTCAACTCCGCCGCCGTGCCGATTGTCGGCATCAATTCGGTACTGCCGCAGGAACGCGGCTTTTCTGCGTCGATCAACATCGACGACGTGCAGGGGTCTATCCTCGCGGCGCGACACCTCATCTCGCTCGGGCACCGCGACATCGCCTATGTGCGCACCGACCGCGACGTCTCGCTGCACTTCAGCGTGCAGCAGCGCTTCGACGCGTTCATGGAGTGCTGCGCGCATTCCGGCATCGCGCCGCAGGTCATCACGGCCACCGAAGGGCCTACGCGCATCAGCCAAGTCGTCACCGAGCTGCTGAGCATGGACCGCATGCCCACGGCGATCGCCTGCCAAGAGGACGGCATCGCGATTCCGCTGATCTTCCAGCTCATGCGCAATGGCTATTCGATTCCCGGCGAGATTTCGGTCATCGGGTTCGACAACAGCGTCTACGCGGCAGACATCGGCCTGACCACAATCAGCCAAGACCCGGTGGAGCTCGCGCATATCGCCGCACGCCTGACGCTGCAGCTGATCGACGGACAGACGCCGCGCGACCCGTTCCTCCTTGAGCCCGCGCAGCTCATTGTGCGCTCAAGCACCGGCCCGTGCCCCAAGACGCACGCATAACGCGGCGCCGCGCCCACAATCGAACAACGCTGAGGGCCCATCAATCCGAAGATTGGTGGGGCCCTCAGCGTGATAGAAAAGAAGGAGACTAGAGAAGTCTAGAGGCTGTGGCCGGTTCGGGGGAATCCGGCCACAGCGGGGGCGCCGACTCAGTGAGCGGCGTCGTATTCGGTCTTCCAGTTGTTCACGAAGGCGTCCACAACGGCGTTCCAGTCGCCGGTGCCCTGCGCGTAATTGAGCATGGCCTGGCCGAGCACGTTCTTATACTCCTCCGACGGCATCATCGAGAAGTCCCAAGCGACCTGGGTCAGCTCGGTGTTCTGGATGCTCTTGTTGGCGTCCTGGATGAGCGGATTGTCGGTCTTGACGTCGTTGAAGGTCTTGAACGGGGTGGTGAAGCCCATGTCTTCGCTCAGAGCCTTCTTGCCCTTGTCGGAGCTGATGACCCACTTGAGGAACTCAAGCGAGGCCTTCTGGTTGGCGTCGGAGACCTTGGAGTTGATGCACCAGTAGTTCTCGGAGCCGGTGGCGAGGCCTTCGGTCTTGTCGTCGACGCCGATGTAGATCGGGAGCATGCCCAGGGAATCGGCCTTCATGCCGGCCTTCTGCAGATCGCTCCAGGCCCAGGTGCCGTTCTGGTAGAACGCGGCCTTGCCCAGCGCGAACTCCGAGTTCGCGTCATCGCCGGTCTTCGAGCTCAGCTGGGTCTTCGCAGTGGTCGAATCGGTGATGTACAGGTCGAAGATGTTCTTGAAGTTGTCCATGTACATGTCCTTGATGGACGCCGGCGGAGCGGTGATGTTGTCCTTCTTGAACTGGTAGTACAGCGGGATGTTGGCCAGATGGGTCTTGAAACGCCAGTCGGAGCTGGAATCGAAGCCGGCGGAGGTGAAGGCGCCTTCGATGCCAAGGTCCTTCTTCTTGGCCTGCATGTCGTCAGCCACGGCCTTGAGCTTGTCGAAGGAGTTGAGCTCGTCGGCGCTCTTGATCTTCGCGCCGTCCATCGCCATGTACTTGTTGAGCAGGTCTTTGTTGTAGATGATGCCATAGGACTCGATGACGTATGGGACGCCAACGATCTGGCCGTCATCGCCCTTGAGGGCGAGCGACTGGTCGTTCATCTCCTTGTAGATGTCGGAGTCGGTCAGGTCGGCCGTGTAGCCCTTCCAGTTCTGGTAGCCCACCGGGCCGTTCACCTGGAAGATCGTGGGGGCTTCGCTCTTGGCGAGTTCGGACTTGAGCTGCTGCTCATAGGTGCCCGAGGCAGCCGTCTGCACCTTGACCTGCACGCCGGTCTCATCGGTGTATTGCTTGGCCAGAGCGGTCCACTGGTCGGCCGCTTCCGGCTTGAAGTTCAGGAAGTAGACGCTTCCCTTGCCATTGTCTCCCGAAGAGCCGGAGCCACCGCCACATGCGGCGAGCGGGACGGCCATTGCCGCGACGGCAAGCATACCTACAGCTGTCTTCATCGTACGATTCATCTTCGAACCTTTCTCTGTACGCCCTGGGGGCGCCGCACTGGTGTGCGTGTCAAAGAAGCTACTTTCCTCAACAACTTCTTTCACAGACCATTGTGCACCAACTTGGCAAAAAATGCAAACGTGGGCACGCCGAACTGCATGAAAGCTCCACATTTTTCACTGGCGCGTCTGAAGATATGACCTATTTTCAATATGTTTGTTATGATTGCACTCGTATGAAAGCGTTTGCCAACGCGCCTCTATGCACGCTCCACCGGCACTGAAACAGGCCGTTCGAGCCGCTTCGACGGCGAACAGTCCGATGAACTGGCCGGCCACACCGCCGCCCCCGTGGAAAGGACCCGCATGACCCTCAACAATACGCACGACGACTGGTGGAAGCAAGCCGTCGTCTATCAGGTGTACCCCCGCAGTTTCCGCGACGCGAACGGCGACGGGCTCGGCGACATCGCCGGCATCACAAGCCGCATACCGTACCTGCGCCAGCTGGGCGTGGACGCCCTGTGGCTTTCGCCTTTCTACCCCTCCGAACTGGCCGATGGCGGCTACGACGTGATCGACTACCGCAACGTGGATCCGCGCCTCGGCACACTCGACGATTTCAACGCGATGGTGGCCGCCGCGCACAACGCCGGCCTCAAAGTGGTTGTGGACATTGTGCCCAACCACACGTCGAACATGCACCCGTGGTTCCAGGAGGCGCTGGCGAGCTCACCGGACTCCCCCGCGCGCGACCGCTATATCTTCCGCCGCGGCGAGGGCGAGCACGGCGAGCTGCCGCCGAACAACTGGCAGTCGCTGTTCGGCGGCCCTGCATGGGAGCCGGTGGGCGACGGCCAGTGGTATCTGCACCTGTTCACCAAAGAGCAGCCCGACCTCAACTGGAAGAATCCCGACGTGCACGAGGACTTCCGCACCACGCTGCGGTTCTGGTCCGACCGCGGCGTCGACGGATTCCGCATCGACGTGGCGCATGGTCTGGCGAAGGACCTTGACAGCGAGCCACTCAAAGACCTGGAGCGCTTCCCGGTCGGAGGCGATCCGGTTCCGGGCCACCCGCTGTGGGACCGTCCGGAAGTGCACGAGATCTACCGCGAGTGGAACAAGGTGTTCCACGAATACAATCCCCCGCGCTTCGCCGTGGGAGAAGCATGGGTGCCCGCCGAGCATCAGCATCTCTACGCGTCCGAAGACGAGCTTGGGCAGGTCTTCAATTTCGAATTTGCGAAGGCCAACTGGTTCGCAGCCGATTTCCACCTCGCGATCGAAGAGGGGCTCGATGCCGCGGAGGAATCGAAGTCCACGACCACGTGGGTGATGAGCAACCACGATGTGCCGAGGCATGTGAGCCGTTACGGCCTGCCGCAGGTGCACACGCGCGGCTACCACGAGCTGCCGAATGACTGGCTGCTGCGCAACGGCACCACCTACATCGAGGACCGCGAGCTCGGCACACGCCGCGCCCGTGCCGCGATCCTCATGGAGTTGGGATTGCCCGGATCGGTGTACGTGTATCAGGGTGAGGAGCTTGGCCTGCCCGAAGTCGCCACAATCCCGTGGGATCATCTCGAGGACCCGGTCGCGTTCAACACCGACCACAGCGACGCGGCGAAGGGCCGCGACGGCTGCCGCGTGCCGCTGCCGTGGAGTGCCCAGGACATGCCGCAGCCCGCACCATGGGACCCCGAGTTCGGCACCGGCGCCTCGTTCGGCTTCTCCGAGCATGCCGGCGGACGCGCGAGCGCCGATCCGCATCTGCCACAGCCGCTGTGGTACGCCGGCTACGCCGCCGACGTGGAGGACACCGACCCCGCTTCGATGCTCAATCTGTATCGGCGCGCCATGCACTGGCGGCAGGAGCATCTGACACCCACCGGTGACACGTCGCTCACATGGCTCGGCCCGCAGTCCTTCGCCGACTGTGGCGACGACGTGGTGGCATATGCACGCCCGCTCGCCGACGACAGCGGCGACCGCTTCGCGTGCATCGTCAATTTCGGCGCCGCGCCCATCGAGCTGCCGCACGGCGACGTGATGATGCGCTCCATCCCGTTCGATGGCTATCAGCTGCCGGCTGACGCGGCGGTGTGGATGCGCATCTGACGGCGCTACGCATGGATCATGTGGTTCAGCAGTTCCACTGCTGAATCACATGATCCCCCTTGTACAGGCTCAGCACACTGATGTGCGCGGTGTCGAGCTTGAGATTGCGCCCGAACGTTGGCTCCACACCGAGCCACTGCGTCGTCAGGATGCGCAGAATATGCGCGTGCGCCACGCACAGCACATCACGCCCCGCCTGCAGCGCGGGCATCGCGCGCTCGATGACGAGCCGCGTGCGCGCTGCGGCGTCTTCAAGGCGTTCGCCGGGCCCGTTGATGATGTGCATCTCCTCACCACCGGGGAAGACCTCGATCCGCTCACCGCCAAGCGCGGCGTCAAGAACGGCCGGCCCATGCTCCCACACGTTCCAGTCGTAGCCAAGCGCGTCAAACAGCTGGCTGCGCGTACGGCCTTCGGCACGCCCGTAATCCCACTCCTCGAGGTCCGCGGTGACCTCGTGTTCGGTGAATCCGGCGAGCTCGGCCGTCGTCATCGCACGCCGCAGATCGCTCGTATATATGTCGCGGGGCTCGAACCCGCGCGGGAACATTGCGCGCAGACGTTCGCCCGCCGCACGCGCCTGCTCACGGCCCGTCTCGGTCAGTGGAATGTCGGTGCGGCCGGTGTACTGGCCCGATTCGCTCCACAGCGTCTGGCCGTGGCGCAACAACACCAGATTTCCGAAGGTCTGGGGCGCGCTGTTCTGTATGGTCGTCTGTTCCATGAGTACTACTGTAGGCGCATGCGCACCACAAGAACAGCGGACCATCACATCCGCGTGCCGCCGCGCCATTTCCGTTTTGCGCGCTATCGCCGTTGCTGTCGGCGCGCATACCCTACACTGGGACCTATGAGTGAACACAACAACATGCACGACCTCGACGAGACGGCCGACAGGACCGTCGCGGCGATCAACAAGGTCGACACCAAGGTCACCGAGATGCGCCAGCGGCGCATGGCCGACCCCGACACGTTGGGCGACAAAGCGCTCAAGATGATCATCCCCAGCCTCGCTGGTCTCGTGGGGGGCAAGCTCTTCCAAATGGTGTGGAACAGTGTCATGGCACGTGTGCATCCCAGTCCGGACGACGATGCGAAGGACCAGCAGCAGGGCCTGATGATGAGCGTGTTGTTCGCTGCGGCGTCGGCGGCGTTCGGCACACTGCTGACGCGCCTTTCGGACAAGGGCGCCAATTCGCTCGTGCACCACATGCAGATCAAGCGCAGCCGCTGACCATTGCATACAAACTAGATACTGCGCCCGTATTCGCCCAGTACGGGCGCGGAGTATGTTCACACATGGGGCGAATCCGCTTCCACTGTTCTGGCACCGCAGCCATACTGGAAGCATGACTGAATACATGCATAATCCCACGGTCGACGTATTGCTCGACCGCCGTTCCATCCGCGCGTTCCAACAGGAACCCATCGACCCGCAGATCCTGACCACAATCGAGGCGGCGGCACAGCATGCCGCTTCGAGCCAATATCTCAACGACTGGTCCGCGATCCGCATCCTCGACCACACGCTCAAGCAGCACATCGCCGAAGTCGGCCACCAGCCGTATATCGCCGACGCGGCCGCACTGTATGTGTTTGTGCTTGACGAATATCGCAATGCCGTCATCGCGCGCAACAGCGGCGTGGCGGTCGATTCAGACGAATTCACGCTCAACAACAGCTACCGCTTCAGCCAGGCCCAGAACGACGCCGTGCTCGCGCTGCACGCGATGGAAACCGCAGCGGAATCACTCGGTCTGGGTTGTGTGATCCTCGGCTCGATTCTCAACGATGTGCCGCGGCTGATCGAACTGATGAAACTGCCGGAATACACGTACCCGGTGCTCGGCCTGGCGATCGGCAAGCCGGCGCAGCAGCCGAACCTGAAGCCGCGCCTGCCGCGTTCGGTGCAGTTCTTCGACAATGCATACAACAGCGATCCGGAACTCATGCTGCAGCGCATAAGTGAGTTCAATGAAGAGGTGCACCAGTACTACGACCTGCGTGATGCCGCGCACCCGGTGCCGACGTATGATGTGCAGATCGCGCAGAAAGCCGTCGATCAAGGTGTGCTGGAGCGTGGGCTCGGCCATGCGCGCGCGCAGGGGTTCGACATCGAACGCTAGCCGCGCATCAGCGGTGCCGTGGTTTGAATCCGCGTTTGCGTGAATGCGGCTTGCGTTGCAGCGCGCGCTGTGTACGCATGTAGTTGAGCTGCGGATCGCGGTGCGTGAGGTGCCATGTGCCGCAGAATTCACACCGGTAGACCCACAGTTCCACACCGCGCTCCAAACGACTTTGCTCGGCCGCCTGGAGCGCGGTGATCTTGTCTTTGTACATGATCTTCTGCGATGGCTCGCAGCGCTTCGGCGTGAAATAATGCATGCGTCAATCCTTAGCACGCGTGGGGTGTATGTGGTTGGGTATGGGTGGACCCCGGTTGGTTGTTCGCCTTCCGGGGTCCTCAAGTGTGGTGCGGCGGTGTGCTACTCTCCCACACCCTGTCGGGTGCAGTACCATTGCCGTGCCAGGTCTTAGCTTCCGGGTTCGGAATGGGTCCGGGCGTCTCCCCTGGGCCATGGCCGCCGCAAGTCTTCAATTGTCAACCCGTGTGGGTTGGTTGTGTGGTTGTTTGGGGACCGGTGGGTGGACGCGACGCGTGTGTGTGTTCGTGACTGTCGACCAAGTGTGTGGTTGGTCTGGTTAGCGTAGTAGGATGCTTGGCCAGTGCCCGTGGAACGGGTCTGGTGTGTTTGTGTTTCGACCGTTAGTGCCGGTCAGCTCCACCGCTCGCGCGGCTTCCACGTCCGGTCTATCGACCAGGTGTTCTACCTGGGGTCTCACGCCACCTCGAGGGGTGGTTAGGAATCCTTATCTTGGAGCGGGCTTCCCGCTTAGATGCTTTCAGCGGTTATCCCTCCCGAACGTGGCCAACCAGCCATGCCGCTGGCGCGACAACTGGCATACCAGAGGTTCGTCCACCCAGGTCCTCTCGTACTATGGGCAGGCCTCCTCAGGATTCCAACGAGCGCAGAGGATAGAGACCAAACTGTCTCACGACGTTCTGAACCCAGCTCGCGTGCCGCTTTAATCGGCGAACAGCCGAACCCTTGGGACCTGCTCCAGCCCCAGGATGCGACGAGCCGACATCGAGGTGCCAAACCATCCCGTCGATATGGACTCTTGGGAATGATCAGCCTGTTATCCCCGGGGTACCTTTTATCCGTTGAGCGATGCCGCGTCCGTACGCCGGCACCGGATCACTATCTCCGACTTTCGTCCCTGCTCGATCCGTCGATCTCGCAGTCAAGCCCGCTTGTGCGATTACACTCGACACCCGATTGCCAACCGGGCCGAGCGGACCTTTGAGCGCCTCCGTTACTCTTTGGGAGGCAACCGCCCCAGTTAAACTACCCGCCAGGCACTGTCCCCGACAAGGCTCACTTGTCCGGGTTAGGCATCAGATGGGGACAGAGCGGTATTTCACCGGCCGACTCCACACACACTGGCGTGCGTGCTTCACAGTCTCCCGCCTATGCTACACAATCCGCACCTGATGCCAATACCAAGGTATAGTAAAGGTCCCGGGGTCTTTTCGTCCTTCTGCGCTTAACGAGCATCTTTACTCGTACTGCAATTTCGCCGAGCTCCTGGTCGAGACAGCGGGGAAGTCGTTACGCCATTCGTGCAGGTCGGAACTTACCCKACAAGGAATTTCGCTA
>NZ_JGZG01000004.1 GCF_000741295.1 Bifidobacterium pseudolongum subsp. globosum
CGTCCGTTCGACGGGTTCGCCCGTTGCGCCACACCTTTCCCGTGCGCTTGGAGACGCCGACCGCGTGCGCTGCCTGGGTGAAGTTCAGTCCTTCCTCAAGCAGCTGCACATACCGGGCGCGCCGGGCCTCCTGCATGTCTCGAAGCTTCCCGTACTGCACGCCCTCGAACTCGTATGCCATCGCTGCAACCTCCGACTCTCGATGGTGTTGCAACGACCACTAGAATTCGCCCTGGGTTCCAGTCGCCGGATGGGGGGTCATTGTCCTTGACCGCAGGGTAAAGGGCGTTCTGTTCCGCAACGGCATCCTGCACGTTCTTATAGACGCCCCACGTGGAGCCTGCGAGCGTATTGCCGCTTTCATCGACCTTGGTCCAGCTAATGGTGGAGCATTCGCTGCGCAGCGAGCCCTTCCACGGGAAGTTGTGGCGTTCCTGATCCATATCGATGACAGATGAGGAATTGCCTTCGCCAATTCCATCGGGGAAATTCACAGCAAATTTCGGGTTGTACATCATGAAATCCTGACCAACCCACACTCGGCCGTTGGTCGTGACATGGTCCTCGAACGAGCCACGTGGCACGAGGATGGAACCAATCATGGCTGCGGCCGGGTCGTCGTCCACCGTAGTGGAGATATCCGTAACACCAAGAGGGCCGGCATTTGCCCAGCGCACCGCTTGCCCATTGGTCAGTACGCCACCACGGATGGTGAGCTTGGGTGTCTGCGCAAAGTTCCACAAAATGGACTGCGAGGCCTGATTGTAGGCTTTCTGCTTCGCTTCAGACGCGAGTTTGGCGTAGCCGTTGCCGATTTCCTCGCCGTTCCACCAGAAGCGCCAACCATTGTGGAAATCGATTGACTGATTCCCTTTGACATTGACAACGACCGATGCGCCTTCCTTGATGTTCTGGAAGTTGAACACCAGACCATTTGCGCCATCACTGTTGAGATCGGATGCATTCACATCGAACACGATTGTGGAATTCTGGTTGGCCGCCCCACCGCCGTCGAAGGTGATCATCTTCTCTTTGTAGTTCGAATCATTGAACGTCATCTTGACGCCAATGTAAATCGTCTGATTGTTTCCTGACCGGCTATGTCCGGAATTGTACTTGTCTCGAACATAGCCATACTGGCTTTCAGTAGAAGGCGCGGTCTGGTTCACAGTGACTGTAGAGGTCTCCTGCGCAGGAATAGCCCCCAACATATCAGAAAGCTCGGTAATGGTCTGCGTGTTGCCACTGTAATCATGCTGGTTGCCATTCAGAGTAACGGTCTTCAACGGATTGTTCTGGTTCCAATAGACCACGCTGCCCGAGCTAGTGCTGTACAACGATTTGACTGCAGACGGAGTTCCTGCCCGTTCATTACCGTTATCAACCGTCCATGCCAGTTCTGTACCATCAGTAGAGAATTGAGCACCATTATCAAACTGGAAACCAATCTTCGCCGTGGTGGGGAAAGTATACGCTACCCACTCATCGGTAACCCGGTACATTCGAGGGCGACTATTCCAGTCCGTAATATTGCCTCCGCCAACATACCACGCATGAATATATGGCGGCGTTGCTGCGGTATTCTTCAAATAGATAGTGGTACTCGCAACAGGTGCCATCACCGCGGACTCACGGCCGACGATTTGTGCATTGTACTCAGACTCCTCGCTGTTGGTCGTGCCAATCCAGCCACGCCCCAACTGCCCCCAGCCCAATACATTGGTGCTCTGCCCGTCTGAATCCGTCAGCGTAATGTCTGTGCTATTACCACCCACCACAAGCGTGTCGCTACCTGTTCCAGGACGATACTGCGCACCAAAGCCGACGATACCAAAACGGAAGCCTTTTTGGCTCCAGCTGGTCTTGGTTGAGTTTATGGCGAGTTTTCCATTGACAAGAGTCAGGCCTTCAGCCTCAACCGCATAGGATTTATCTGGAGCGTTACCTTCTCTAAATGATGTCTTTCCATCTGGAGCGCCTACATACATGTTACGGCCGACCCAAGTGGCGATGCCATCATCAGTCTGCGCGTTCGAAGTGTTATCACCCATCGTGATGTCCTGCGGCGTGCAGATACCCGCTTCGGCCGCCTGGGCGGTCCTCGGCAGCAACGCGGGAACGGCGGTGGCGAACATCATCGCTACCGCCGTGAACGCAGCGAGCAAACGGGGCTTCATCGATATGGTCGGCCCGCGGTCGCTCCCATGTTTCATCCTCATAGGTCCTTCCCCTTTTGCTCTGTTCTCCCGATCAGGCAGATCGAGACGCTTCTCTAAAGTTCTCATGGCATTGCGCTCGGCTGGATGCCGCGGTGATTCCGGCTGCAATCCTTCGCAGTCACATCCCTCCTCTAACCGATTGGCAACACCGTCGTTTTTGTATATGTACTGCATTTTACCCGAAGCTGGATAAAATGCACGCATCCCGCAGGTGCTGAATCGCTTAAGGCACACTGCTCAAACGTTTGCATCGGCGTTTCGTAGGAGGCTTCAGAATGTCATCGAAAACACCCCAAAGTGCAATGAACAATTACAGCACAACAATCTCAGGAACATCAACCAATTCTCTGATTCCTCACGAAGATTTCACAATCCACCCAAGTGTTCCCGGCTACCGCCGCCGTAGGTACGCGCAGATTCGCGCCAACTCTTCACAGTTAAGCCACCAGAACCGTGTTTGCTCTCTCATGCCGCAACAGGCGCACGGGCGAATCCCAGCCGAGAGCCTGTATTTGAATACGTATTCATACCCATGTACGCGCCGTAACCGCAGGAGCTTCATTGGCTCAATCAAAGCCGCAGCAGAGATATGGAAACAGTGTCTGCACCCCCATTGGCGCAGACACTGTTTCCGGGAG
The DNA here is from genome assembly GCF_000741295.1 of Bifidobacterium pseudolongum subsp. globosum. Lineage (GTDB taxonomy): Bacteria > Actinomycetota > Actinomycetes > Actinomycetales > Bifidobacteriaceae > Bifidobacterium > Bifidobacterium globosum. The sequence goes on from NZ_JGZG01000004.1 coordinate 2,858, forward strand.
AGTGAGACGGCGGCAATGCGTGCCCGTTGCCGCGCACCTCGCATACCCCTCCACCAAGGAGCCGCTAGGGGTGTATGCCCCTTGGCCATTGTCTCCGTGTTGTACTGTAGGCACCCGCGGCCTGCAGTTCCACTGTCTTCACAGCCCCTGCAAGAAACCTCTACGTCTCCCCCCCACCAGATTAGGGCGAAATCCCCAGTATCCAAAACCCTTCAGAGTCCCAAAACCTCTTGGGTCTCCCTGTATTGCCACGGGAGCCCCAAGATAAACGAGTAGATCGACACATCGATGCATGCCGAACTAGCGCTTCACATCATACCCCATCATCCGTGTAGCTTCAGTGCCGTAGACACCAACGCACGACGGATTTACCTGCCTATCCGTGCAGCTTCGGCGCATACTGCACTAAGGCACGACGCAAACCCGCCAACGCAGCACGCAAACCCGGCTGGCCGCCAGCAGCTACCTGCGTCGCAGTGGCACACCGGCCCTCGCCAGCCGCTGCTTCAGACCTTCCAAGTCGTGCAGATCGTCCATCTGGATGCACACAATCACGTCCACGCCCGCACGCTTGAGCCCCTCGCTGCGTTCGCGTTCATCGTCGATCACACCGCCCAGCGTGCGGCCGTCCATCATCTGCGGATCCCTGTATTTCACGAGCCCGTCGAGCTCGACCACAACAATCCACCCATCGCCCGTGCGCCACAGAAAATCGACGCGGTACCGTTTGCCCGTCTGCGGGTCCACGAATTCCACCTGCTGAGCGGGCGGCTCGAACCCGCACAGGATCATCGCGGCGAGCGCCCTCGCCTCACCGCCGTTTTCCGCGAACGGCGTGGCGAAACGGAACACGCTCTGCGCGTTGGCGTTCATCAGTCCTTCGCGCGTGGCGCATGCGATGATCTCCGTGCTGCTGGTGCCGTTGCGCAACGCGCAGCACATGACCTCCATCGCCGCCATGAACTGCATGCTGTTCGCGCAGACGGCGGCGGTGCGCGCGGGCGTCGTCACCCGCACGCCGCCCACCACGCAGTATTCACCCGAAGCCGACCATAGTCTGTGAATATGCCGGCTGTCTGCATAATTGCCACGCGTATTGCACACTATGAGTACCGTGCGCTGCCGCAACGTCGCTCGCACAGTGCGGTAGTCCACCCACATGCCGTGCGCATGATTGCGGCAGTGCGCGGTACCCAGATCAGTCGGCGAGTTGGTTTTCAGGGCACGCGGGCACCCTCGCCTGTATCCCCTATTCTCCTCCCCTTCCTGCATCCCTCTTTCAGAGCATTGTCATCTTCAGCCACCCAAACCATGGCTTTCGTCCGCGAGACCCGATTCAGTGCTTGTGGATAGGTGGCGTGTCGTCCACTTATCCACATTTTCCGCCAAACCTGCGGTGGTTACAGTTCAAAACCTTTATAGTCGCGGTCATGAATACAACATCAACATCGCCAACCCTCCCATATGGAACAGCAGCCCCAGCCCAGGATCCCACACATGCGTCAGCTGCGGTTCGACACACACGGCGTTCGACATGCCCCCATTGGGGCCTAAACACCCGTGAGCCATGAAGAACGAATCCATATCGCTGGATGAGCTGAGCCAGCGTGCAAGCGACCGCAGACAATGTTGCCAAGAAGCCGAGAGCCTTTGCCAACGGCAATGCGCGTGCGTGTTCACCCTCACCACGGCATTGTTGCTCCAAGGCATTGAGGTACCGGCCATCGATGTGCGCAAGCATCCACGTCTGGGCGAAGGCGTGCTGCAGGTTGCCGTGGGTCCGGACGAATACAAGCCGAGGGACCATGTACGCGGCAATCGGCGCAAGCGCGCCAAATCGGCGGGGCTCCCCTACGCGTTCTTTGCGAGCGGCGTGCCGTTGGACACGGTGGAGGTGGCGCCCGGAATCACCTGCACCACGCCCATATTCACGTGGTTCCTTTTCGCCACGCGGCTCAGTCTGGAGGAATTGGTGGTGTTGGGAGACGCCCTGCTGCGGCGCAACGTGCTCCACGAACGCTACACGTTGCAAGACTTTGAAGACATGCTCGTGCATATTGGGCACTGCGCCCGCAATCCGCGCAGCGGCCGGACGCGGGCGCCCCGAGGCATAACGGCATGCCGCAAAGCATTGGTGCTGATGCAGGAGCATACAGATTCTTCCACCGAGACGCGGCTGCGGCTGATGCTGGAGCGCCACGGCCTGCCACGCCCCACGGTGAACCACATGGTGCAACTGCCGGATGGTGGCGTGGTCTTCATGGACATCGCCTTCGTGAAGGCGCAAGTGGATGTGGAATATGACGGAAAACACCATGAGCTCCAGTGGGAGGCCGATGCACAGCGGCGGTTACGCATCGAATCGGCCGGATGGGACTATGTGCAGGTGGTGAACGGCAGTATGCACTCCGAAAACGGGCAACGCATGGTGGCGGAAGTGGTGGCCCGGCACATCGAGGATCGGACAGGCGTCAACTATCTGCGGACAACGCCTTTCACCCTTGAACAGCTGGCCGATCGGCGCCGCTCACTCTGGAAAACGGCGGCCTAATACCCCTTTCCAGAACCTATCTCGCTTACGAGAGTGCCCTAATCTGGCCACCCCCAAGTATGGGGCCACAGAATTGGTGAAATGACGGCATTTCACAGAGGTCATACTCGAGGGTAGACCGATTAGGGCACTCTCATAAGCGAGATAGACAACACAAAGGGCTCTGAACGCGATATTTGCAGCGTTCAGAGCCCTTGATGCATTAGTCAGGCGCGTTACTCGGCGGTTTCGGCCTCGGATTCGGACGAATGCTCGGTGGATTCCGCATCCGGCTGCGATTCCGCTTCCTCGGCTACGGATTTGGTGGCCGGCTGTGCTGCTGCCGCTTCCTCGGCGTTGGCATCAGAAGCATCCACAATCGTTTCATCTGCGGTTTCCGCGGCTTCTGGCTCCACAGTGGGCTCAGCGGTCTCGGCGCCCTCAGACTCTGCTGATTCCTCGGCGGCCGCGGCAACCTTGGCATCGCCTTCGGCATCCACTGCGGCCTCGGTGGCCTTGATCTGCTCGGCTTCGGCGGTTTCCTCGATGTGTTCGATCTGCACCTCGAGTTCCTCAGCCTGCTTGGCGGCGTCTTCGGCGACCTCTTCGGCGTTGTTCGCCGCCACGGCCGCGGCCGCGATCTGCGCGAGCTTGGCGCGCACCGCGGCGGAAGACCCCTTGGGCGCATGCACGGCATGGGCTTCCGTGCCATGGCCATGCTTGTTGGTCTTCACGAACGGGTCGCCACCTTTGAGCGCGTACGGGTCGTCGTATTCCTTGGAGATCGTGGGTTCGTCGTGCACAATGAACCCACGGCCCTTGCACGCCGGGCATTCCTCGGAGAACGCCTCCACAAGGCCCTGACCGATGCGCTTGCGCGTCATCTGCACCAGGCCAAGCGACGTGACCTCGGCCACCTGGTGCTTGGTGCGGTCGCGCGCCAGGCATTCGAGCAGGCGGCGCAGCACCAGATCGCGGTTCGAAGGCATCACCATGTCGACGTAGTCGATCATGATCATGCCGCCGATGTCGCGCAGGCGCAGCTGGCGTGCGATCTCTTCGCTCGCCTCAAGGTTGCAGCGGGTCACGGTCTCTTCGAGCGACTTGCCCTTGCCGATGAAGCGGCCGGTGTTCACATCGATCGTGGTCATGGCCTCGGTGCGGTCGATGACGATCGAGCCGCCACTCGGCAGGTACACTTGGCGTTCCATGCCCTTGCGCAGCTGCGAGTCGATCTGCCACTTGTCGAACACATCCTTGCCCTCATGCTCGGCCGGGTCCCACTTCTCCAGCTTCTCGCGCAGGTCGGGGGCCATGGTCTCGAGGTATTCCTCGATGCGCGTGTACACGCCATCGCCCTCCACGATCATCTTGCGGAAGTCGTCGTTGAAGATGTCGCGCACCACGCGGATCGCCATGTCGGGCTCGCCCTGCAGAAGCTTCGGGCGCTTGCCATGGCGGAACTCCTCGAGCTTGGACTGGATCTGCTCCCACTGGTGGGTGAGCATCTCCAGATCCTTGGTGATCGCCTCCTCCGACGCGCCTTCGGCCGCGGTGCGGATGATGACGCCCATGTCTTTCGGCGAGATCTTCGAGACGATCGACTTGAGGCGGCTGCGCTCACGGCTGCTGAGCTTGCGGCTCACACCCGTCATGCCACCGGACGGCACGAGCACCAGGAAGCGGCCGGCGAGCGTCACCTGGCTCGTCAGGCGCGCGCCCTTGTGGCCGATCGGGTCCTTGGTGACCTGCACGAGCACCGGGTCGCCGGAGCGGAACGCGAGTTCGATGCGGCGCGGCTGGCCGTCGAGGCGCGTGGAATCCCAGTTCACCTCGCCCGCATACAGCACGCCGTTGCGCGCCTGGCCAATGTCGACGAACGCGGCTTCCATGCTCGGCAACACGTTCTGCACGCGGCCCAGGTAGATGTTGCCCACCGTGGCGACTTCCTGGATATCGGAGACGTAATGCTCCACGAGCACGTTGTCTTCGAGCACGGAGATCTGCGTGTGGCGGTCGCGCTGGCGCACCACCATCAGGCGGTCCACGTTTTCGCGGCGCGCCAGGAAGTCCTGCTCGAGCAGCTGGTTCTGGCGGCTGCGCTCGCGGCGGTTATCGCGGCGGCGCTGCTTCTTCGCCTCGAGGCGCGTGGAGCCCTCCACATCGGCGATTTCGTCGATGTACTGCTGCTTGCGCGAGCGGCGGGTTGTGGTCTCCTCCTCCGCGTTCTTGCCGTTGCGGCGGCGGCGACGACGGCGCGTGACCGTGGTCTCCTCGTCGTCTTCGGAGCTAGACTCGGTGGTCTCCTCGTTCTGCTGCTCCTCGGCGGACTCGTGGTCGGCGCGGCGGCGACGGCGGCGACGGCGCACGGTCGGCTCGCCGTCCTCGCCCTCCTCGCTGCCGCTGTTGAGGTCTGCTTCCACGATGGCCTCGGCCTCTTCGTCGTTCTCATGCTTGCGCTTGCGCTTGGCGTTGCGGGCGATCGCCTCGTCGATCGGCGCATACGTGATGTCGTCGAGCACCAGATCCTCTTCGATCTGCTCCACTTCGGCGGCTGCGCGGCGTTCCTGCGCGTTCATGCGGCGGTTGGAGCGGCGGCGCGACGTGGACTCGCTGACGTCTTCCACGTCGTCGAAATCGGCGTCATAATCGACCGGCGACCGGCGGCGGCCACGCCGGGATTCGCCGGCGGCTGGCTTGGTGGTTTCGGCCGACTCGTCGCCCTTGCGGCCGCGCGTGCGACGGCGGCGGCGCGTGGTGGGCTCGTCGTGCTCGTCGGCCGGTCCGTTGGACTCGCCAGATTCGGCAGCGTCGTCCGCGTCGTCATCGGCATGCTTGGGGCGCTGCGGAATGACGGGCTCTTGGAACAGCAACGACGTCATGGGGCGCGACGATGCATGGTGACGTCGCGACTGGTGCGTCTCATGCTCCTCGGACTCGGCCGGCGCGTCATCGCCAAGTGCATCGAGCGCATCGGCTGCGCGGCTGGCTTCGCTCGGCTCCGGCGCGGAGGCTGTGCGGCGACGGCGCGTGGCGCGTACCGGCTCTTCGACCGTCTCAGGCGTGGCGTCTCCCGCGTGCTCAACGGCCTCAGCGCCTTCATCCGCGGCCGCTGCGGCCTTGGTGGTGCTACGGCGGCGCGTGCGGCGTGGCGTCTCGGCTGCCTCGTCGGTTTCGCCGGCAGTGGAACGGCGGCGCGAACGCGTCGTCTTGCGCGCGGGCTCATCCTGCTCGGCGGCCGAAGCCTCAGCCTTGTCCCCCTTCGCGGCAGGCGCCGCGGTCAGTGCGTGCACCGGCTTCGACGCGGGCAGTGCGGTGGGAGGTTCCTTGAAAAGCGGGCCGTGCTCCTCCACTTTGAGCTCCACCGTGGCGCCGGCGGCACCGGCCCCGCGCACTACTCGGCGGCCTGTACGGCGGCGGCGTGGTGCGGCCGGCTGCTCGTTGGTTGATGAGGAATCGGTATTCGATGCGGTTTCGAGTGGCTCAAAACCCTGTTCTGTCTGTTCGGGCACAATGCTCCTACTGGTGGCGCCGTGCTGCAATCTTGGCGCACTCGTCCTGGCCCCATGCGGCCTCACACCATACTCTCACCATGGCCGCGCCGTGACGGCGCCCGCTGGAAGCAATCCAAAAGTCAAATCATGCGGCAACGGACACCGGCGCTCGCGAAACTGATCACGCAGTTCGTCGCGAGGGGATCAACGCTGTCGGATGGAGGGCGATGTTGCAGATATCGCCCTCTCTAGTATTGCACAACTCATGGTCGATGCCGCGCCGCCACGCAAAATCATTCACGGGCGTAGCGGCGCGGGCGCGCACGGTGCGTCAGTCGAGCCAGTCGATGAGGATGCCGGCCATCAGCGTCAGGTCGGAATTCGGCACTTGCTCGTTGTTTTTGTGGGCGAGCAGCGGACTGCCGGCGCCCAGATTCACCGCCGGCACGCCGAGCTGCGAAAAGCGCGCCACGTCGGTCCAGCCGAGCTTGGCGAGCGGCTGGCGGCCGGTGCGCTCCTCGACGAGTTTGACGAGCGACTGCACGAGCGGATCGCTCATGCCCGGGCGCGCCGACGGCGATTCGTCGCGCATCTCGATGTCGAAACCGTGGAAGAAGCCGCCGGTGGCGGGGTGCTCGCCGTTGCCGAGCTCGGATTCGGCGCCTTCGCCGATCATGAGCGCCTTCGCCTCGGCGAGCGTCTTGTCGGGTGCGAAGCGGTAGTTCACGTGCACGCGGCATTCGGACGGGATGACGTTGGTGCCGTTGCCGCCCGAGATCAGCGTGGCGTTAAGGCCCTCCTGGTAGATGAGGCCGTCCACATCCACGGCCTCGTCCTTGTGCGCGACGAGGCGGTTGAGGATCTCGGCGGCCTTGTGGATCGCGTTGTCGCCCATCCATGCGCGGGCCGAATGCGCGGCCACGCCGTTCGCGATCACGTCGAAACGCATTGTGCCGTTGCAGCCGGCCTCGATGCCGCACGACGTGGGTTCGCCGATGATCGCGAAATCGCCTTGGATCCAGTCCGGGTGGTCTTCGACGACACGGCCCAGACCGTTGTATTCGGCGGCCACCTCCTCGTGGTCATAGAAGACGAAGGTCAGGTCCACCTTCGAGTCGGTCAGCGTGGCCGCGAGGTAGAGCAGCACCGCGTCGGAGGCCTTCATGTCGGTGGCGCCGCGGCCCCACATCACCGGCGTGCCCGGGTACATCTCGGCCACGTCCTTGTCGATGAGCGGGTCGCCGGGGGCGAGCCACTTCGGCGGGAAGTTATCGAGCACCGGCACCGTGTCGAGGTGCCCGGCCAGAATCACACGGTTCTTGCGCCCCAGATCGGTGGACGCCACGATTGTGTCGCCGTCGCGGTGCACCTGCAGGTGCGGGTAGCGCTTGAGGAAGCGCTCCACGCGGTCGGTGAGCGGGCCCTCCGCGTCGCTCACCGAATAGACGGCCATGATCTGGCCGAGCAGCGAGTCAAGGCCGTCCTGCATGGAGGCGGCCGGGTCGAGCACGATTTCGCGCGGCTCGATGTCGAGTGACTTGGACTGCGCAGAAGGCAGGTATTTCTTGGGATTGGTTTGGGTGTTTCGCGTGGCCATGTGGCATCTCCCGTGTGAAGTATCGAATCTGCGCAATATGGTAGTCACAGGTAGTAACAGGGCCGGGAAAGCAACAGGAGCGGCATGGCTGGATTGTTGGACGCGATGCAGGGATTCACCGTGATCGGCATCGTGATCGCGGTGGGGTATGTGGCCGCGCGCATGCGTGTGGGCGGCTCGCAGGCGCAGATGGTGCTCAACCGCATGAGCTTCTTCGTGGCCACGCCATGCCTGATCTTCAGCATCCTGTCACGCGAGCGGCTCACCACGCTCCTGCACCCCTCGATTGTGGTGGCGTTCGTGGCCGCGCTCACCGTGGGCGCGCTGTTCCTGCTGTGCAACCGGCTGTGGTTCCACCTGCGCGCGCCCGACGCGGCGATCGGCGCACTCGGCGCACTGTATCTCAACTCGAACAACATCGGGCTGCCGGTCGCCACGTACATCCTCGGCAATCCCGCCCTCGTGGTGCCGATCGTGATGATGCAGTGGCTCATCTTCATGCCCGCCGGGCTGGCGGCGCTCGACGCCACCACGCGCGGCACGGTCTCCGTGCGCGCGATGGTGCTGCAGCCGCTCAGACAGCCGATCCTGATCGGCAGTGTGCTCGGCGTGGTCGTCTCGGCAATCAATGCGCGCGTGGGGTTCGACGTGGTGCCGGCGTTCGTGCGCAACCCGATCGGCATGATCGGCGACGCGGCCGTGCCGATGATCCTCATGGCGTTCGGCATGTCGTTGCGCGGCGCGCGCCCGCTCGGCAGCAGGTCGGGCCGCGCGGCCGCACTGACCGTGGTGGCGCTCAAAAACCTGGTGATGCCGGCCGTGGCCTTCGCTATGGCCTACTGGGTCATGGGGTTCCGCGGGCCCGTGCTGTACGCGTGCGTCGTGCTCGCCGCGCTGCCGACCGGGCAGAACGTCTACAATTACGCCGCCAGTTACAACGCGGGCGTCGCGTTTTCGCGCGACTGCATCCTCGTCAGCACCATCGTGAGCCCGCTGGTGATCGCCGGGATCGCGCTCGCCCTCGGCTAGTCGTCGGCGCGGGCGGTGACACAGGCCAGACGCGCCGCGGTGCGGTTCGCGGCCACCGCGCCCACCAGCACAAGCGCGTAGCACAGCGCCACTCCCCCGACGAAGCTGATGAGCGGGCCGGGCTGGGTGAACGCATTGCCCACGAGCGGCGCGAGCAGCAGCAGTGAGCAGATGCCGGCCAGCAGCACCACGGTGTTGAGTGGAGTGAGCACCTCCTGGAACCGCGCCTTGCGCAGGGTGGCTTCGTCGGTGCCTTCGAGCACCAGCATGTTGTATTCATTGGATTGGTCAATCACGCTGGCCGATTGCATGACGCCCGAGCTGACGGCCGCGAGCACGCCGGCGAACGCGAGGGTGAGCAGGCCGCCCGTGCCGATGTCGCGCATCATGATCACGTCGGCCGAGTTGGGGTCTCCGCTGGCGAGCGAGCCGAACAGCGAGCACACCGAGGTGATGCCGGCGATGAACACGGCCAGGCCGATGCCCGAGACGTTGCGCCATGCGCGCTTGGGATTGTCGAGGATGCGCCGCATGGCGATCATCGTGGCGGCGTTCCTGGGGCGGCGTGCGCGGGAACGGGCGCGGATTGTGACCGCGAACGAGCCCACCAGATTGATCAGCGCGAAGCAGCCGACGATCAAGCCGAAGATGATGGCGATCATCGCGCCGGTGCCGGCGTTGATCAGTTGCATGTTCGAGAGGATGGCGAGCGCGCCGATCACAGCGACCGCGAAGATGAGCAGGCGGATCTTGCTGGGCAGCGGCTGGCCTTGGCGCGCGCTTACACCGAGCGGGGTGATCGCCACGCGCCGCAGCGTGAGCAGTGCGGAAAGGAGCGCAAGCAATGTGACGCCCGCCACGGTGGCCACGAGCGCAACCGGCCCCACCCACAATTGCGCGAAGGTGAAATGCTGGTTTTGGAACGTGAGCAGCATGATGAGCGGCATCAATGCGAAGTAGCCGGCGATGCCGATCAGTGCGCCGGCGAGCGCCTGCAGCGCGGAGTCGAACGCGGTGAGGCGCACGACCTGGCCCGTGGTGGCGCCGGCGAGGCGCAGGGCGGCGAGGCGCGCGTCGCGGCGGGATGCGGCCAGGCGCGCGGCCGGACCGGCGAGCGCGGCGAACGGCACGAGCAGCAGCAGGCACGCGAACAGGGCGAGCATGATGTAGGTGGAGGCGTAATTGGCTTGGTCGGCGGCGGCTGCGCTTGTGGCGATCACGTGCTTGTGCGCGGCGAGCGCGGTGGCGCTGCAGTGGCTTTCGTCGAGCAGGCACGCGATTGTATGGTCGGGCGAGGCGCGCCAGATGAAGCCGTGCAGACCGCCGAGCACGGTGAGGAAGATCGCGGTGGCTGCGGCGAATGCAAACACGGCGAGCATGGTGGTGGAGTCGGCGGAGTCGGAGCCGCGCACACCGCGGGCGGGGCGGTGGAACAGGCGCCAGAGTGCGAATGTGCTCATCGTGCGCCTCCCTGCAATGGCGCCTGCATGGGCATGCGGGCGGGGTCCTGGCGTGCGGCTTGCGCTGTCGGGGTGGGCTGCGCGGCGGTAATCATGCCGTCGCGCATGTGCACGGTGTGCGAGCAGTAGGCGGCCACGTTCGGTCGTGCGTCACGAGCACGACGGACGCGTTGTTGGCGCGCGCGGCGTCCATGAGCAGGCGCATCACCGCATGGCCGGTGGTCTGGTCGAGCGCGCCGGTCGGCTCGTCGGCGAAGATGATGGCCGGGTTCACGCTCAGTGCGCGGGCGATGGCCACGCGTTGCATCTGGCCGCCGCTCATCTCACCGGGGCGTTGCGCCATCAGCGGGCGCAGGCCGAAGCGCTCGAGCCACAGCACGGCCTGCGATGTGGCCTGCGCGTAGGGCATACCGCCGAGCATGAGCGGCAGCGCGATGTTCTCCACTGCGGGCAGTTCGGGCAGCAACTGGCCGGACTGGAAGACGAAGCCGAACGCGTTGCGGCGCAGTGCGGTGCGCTCGGCGTCGGGCATGGCGGCGAGGTTGGCGCCGCGGAACTGCACGGTGCCGGCGGTGGGCGTGATGATGCCGGCGAGCGCGTGCAGCAGCGTGGACTTGCCGGAGCCGGAGGGGCCCATCACAGCCACGGTCTCGCCGGGGTGCAGCGTGAAGTTGACGCGGTTGAGCGCGAGCGGGTGCGGGGCGAACGCGCCCTGGTCTTGCGCAGTGCGCGGTTTGGCGGCCTGCGCGGCGTAGTCCATCGTAAGGTCGGTGGCGGTGAGGATCGGTTGTGCTGTGGTGTTCATGCCTCCGACTGTATGAGCCGGCGGGCGGCGCGGGTATCGTGCGCGGGAATGAATGCGCGCGCGGGCTCATCCTCAAGAACGAGGGGCGGCTCAGAGCAGCTTCCAGCTCGTGCGGTGTTCGTCACAAGGGCCGTATTGCGCGATGGCGGCCTTGTGTGCTGGCGAACCGTAGCCTTTGTTGTGCGCCCAGCCGTAGCGCGCGTAGTCGGGGTTGGAGTCGGCGAGCTGGGTCATCAGGCGGTCGCGTGTGACCTTCGCGAGCACGGCCGCGCACGCCACGGAGCCGCAGTGCTGGTCGCCCTTGACCTGCGTGACGACGTGCGCGGGCACGGGCACGGCCGGCGCCTCGAACGTGCCGAGCGCCTTGGTGATGTAGTCGCTCGGGCCGTCCAGGATCGCGCCGACGCGCGGCATGCGGGCGTCCCAGTCGGCGACAAGCGTGGGCTGCTCGGTCTGTTCGGCGGCCGCGGCGGGCGTGCCCGCGGCGTCGGCGAATGCGCCGAACAGCGTGCGCTCCACCGCGTCGAGTGCGCGCAGTGCGGCGATGCCGAGCGCGTGCGAGATGCCCCACTCGTCAATCTCCGCGCTCGTGGCGGAGCCGACCGCCCACGCGTCCGCCCACTGCTGCAGCGGTTCGTACAGCGCCTCGCGCCGGCGCTCGGTGAGCATCTTCGAATCGGCCAGATAGTGCGGCATGCTGCGCGCGGCCTGCGGCAGGCGCTGCGCGAGGAACGCCGCCGCGCCCACCATGACAGGGCCGGCGAGGCTGCCGCGGCCGACTTCGTCGAAGCCGACGATCACGCTGTACCCTTCGCGCGCGAGCGACTCCTCAAGATCGAATGTGGGGACTGCGGAAATGCTCATTGTTCCTCTTTTGATGGGTCAGCTGGTTGGTGTGCGGGAGGGCACGGCGCGGAAGACGTCGTGGTGCGCGCTGAGCCAACCCACGCGGTTGAGCGGCCAGTAGCGCATGAACGCCACGCCCTCCACGTCGCCGACCGGCACCAGGCCCTGCGCGCCGTCGTTGGTGTGCGCGCGCGAATCGGCGGAATTGGCGCGGTTGTCACCGAGCACAAACAGGCGGCCGGCGGGCACGGTCACCGCGAACGCGCTGCGGCTCGGCTCCACGCCCGGTTTGAGATACGCCGATTCGTCGATCGGCACGCCATTGATCACGATCGGCGCGCCATTGCCCGCGCACTCCACCGTGTCGCCGGGCAGGCCGATCAGTCGTTTGATCAGGCGGTCGCTGTTGTGTGTGGCGCCTTCGTTTGCGAGCCAATTGGCGGGGTCTTTGAAGACGATGATATCACCGCGCCGCAACGCGATCGGGCGCGGCGAGAGGTGTGTGGTGATCACGCGGTCGCCGGGCATGATCGTGTTTTCCATCGAGCCGGACGGGATCGCGTACAGGCCGAACACGAACAGGCGCAGGCCCAGCACGACCAGCACCGGCAGCACGCACCACAGCAGGATGTCGCGCAGCGTAAACGGTGCAAGGGTTGGTGTGGGGGCGCGGTGCCGGAAGTGCGCAGTCGGTGTGGGGGTGGCCGGGCCAGACTGGGTCTGCGGCAGCGGTGCGGCCAAGGCGGCGGGCATGTGCGGATTGATCGCGCGGCGTGATGTGGCGGAACCCATGCGCGGTGGCGCGGCGTGATGCGGGGTGTGAGGTGTGCCCGCACGCAGCTGGATGAGGTGGCGAGCATCGGTTAGGCGGAATGGCGTGCGGCGCGGCACGGCCGGGGTGGCGGAGTCAGCGGCGCGGGTGGCGGAGAAGTGCGCGCTCGCGGCGGGCGGCATATGCGGGTTCGTATGGCGCGGCGCGGGCCCGGTTTCGGCATGCGGGGCCCGGTGCGGGTTCCCTGCGTGGTGATTGCTCATGCCGACTCCTTATATATGGGCTGCAGTCGTAGGCCATTGTAAGCCACAGCCGGCATATGCCAGATCAGGCCTAGCCACGACCTTCGTCAAGCACTCCCCGACAAAAGTCATGCCAAGCAACCCAAAACATGACTTTTGTCGAAAGGGGGACGAGGAAAGTCATGCGGGTACATGCAACCAGACCAGTAGATTAAGTGGGCTAAACAGGCTAAGTGGACTTGGCTTGCGCGCAGGCCAGCACACACAGGCGGCGGAAACGCAAAGACCCCGGGCGAACCGGGGTCTTTCTTACAAATTACCGTGTGAATATCACTTGGCGGAGTTGTCGCGGCGCTCGGCGATGCGGGCGGCCTTACCGCGCAGGTTGCGCAGGTAGTAGAGCTTGGCGCGGCGCACCTTGCCACGGCGGACGACCTTGATGGAGTCGATCGTGGGGGCGTGCAGCGGGAAGCGGCGCTCGACACCGGTGCCGAAGCTGATCTTGCGCACGATGAAGGTCTCGCGCACACCAGCACCCTGACGGGCGATGACCACGCCGGTGAACGTCTGGATACGGGAGTTGTTGCCTTCCTGGATCTTCACGTTCACGTCCACGGTGTCACCGGGGCGGAAGTCCGGGATTTCCTCGGAGGCCTTCAGATGCTTCGCATCAAATGCTTCAATAGCGTTAACCATTGTTCCCTCGCTCGCTGCCGCATATCAGCGCAGTGGTTGGGGCGCCCTGGGCAGGCGCCTGAATCGTCGCGGACCACTTCGGCCCGCGGGCTGCCAATCCGCCGAAAGTCAGGGTTCGGCTGGACCTTGTGATGCACTGGGCTATGCGGCGCCCCGCGCATCGGCACAACGGATGGTATTGTACACGTGGCCATGAACAGTGGCGGCCTTCCATGGCTGACCCTAGACGCCAGCAGCCGCCGCGCCCCCATGCAACAGCAGTCTGTGTCTACCGTCCAGACACGAGCAGCCGCCAATCCCTGCCGAGATGGTTGTGGATGTCTACCGTCCAGACACCGACTGCCACCAATCCCCCGCATGGCAGCAGTCTGTGTCTATCCACTAGCTGCCAACAGCCATCTGCACCCACACCGCAGCCACAGCAAAGAGGCGCGCAGTCCATAACAGACCGCACGCCCCTCGGATCAGCGACCAACAGCCGAATACGGCTCATCGGTCAACCGCACACGCGAATCAGAACTCGCGCACCTTGCGGTAGAAGTTGATCAGGCTGCGCGTGGAGGCATCCTGCGCGGCGAGCGCTTCGTCGCTTTCGGAGATCGCCGGGGTGATCTCCTTGGCCAGCTGCTTGCCCAGCTCAACGCCCCACTGGTCGTAGGAATCGAGGCCCCACACGGTGCCCTCGACGAACGTGATGTGCTCATAGAGCGCGATCAGCTCGCCGAGCGCGAACGGGTCGAGGCGCACGCCGAAGATCGACGTGGTCGGGCGGTTGCCGGTGAACACGCGGGCCGGGACGATCTCTTCCGGCGTGCCCTCGGCGCGCACTTCTTCGGCGGTCTTGCCGAACGCGAGCGCCTTGGTCTGCGCGAAGTAGTTGCCGAGCAGCAGCTCGTGCATGTCCTGGTCGCCGTCCTTGAGCGGGTTCGGCGTGTTGGCGAACGCGATGAAGTCGGCCGGGATCAGCTGCGTGCCCTGGTGGATCAGCTGGTAGAACGCGTGCTGGCCGTTGGTGCCGGGCTCGCCCCAGAAGATCTCACCGGTCTCGGTGGTGACGGGCGTGCCGTCCCAACGCACGGACTTGCCGTTGGACTCCATGGTGAGCTGCTGCAGGTACGCCGGGAAGCGGTGCAGGTACTGGTCGTACGGCAGCACGGCGTGCGAGGCGACCTTGAAGAAGTTGCGGTACCAGACGTTGAGCATGCCCATGAGCACCACGACGTTCTTGTCGAACGGGGTATTGGCGAAGTATTCATCGATCTGGTGGAAGCCGTTGAGGAACTCCTCGAAACGCGCCGGTCCGAAGACGATGGCGAGCGTGAGGCCGACGGCGGAATCGACGGAGTAGCGGCCGCCGACCCAATCCCAGAAGCCGAACGCGTTGGTCGGGTCAATGCCGAACTCCTTGACGCGCTCAAGGTTCGTGGACACGGCCACGAAGTGCTTTTCGATGGCTTCGGCCTTGGAGACCTCGGTGCCGTCAATCGCGTTGCTCGCGGTGAGCTCCTCGAGGAGCCATGCGCGCGCCTCACGGGCGTTGGTCAGGGTCTCGAGGGTGCCGAAGGTCTTGGAGACGACGACGAACAGCGTGGTCTCCGGGTCCAGGTCGCGGGTCTTCTCGGCGATGTCGTTGGGGTCGATGTTGGAAACGTAGCGGGCCTTGATGCCAGCGTCGGCGAACGGCTTGAGCGCCTCGTACGCCATGACGGGACCCAGGTCGGAGCCACCGATGCCGATGTTGACGACGGTTTCGATCTCCTTGCCGGTCACGCCCTTCCATTCGCCGGAACGGACCTTCTCCGCGAACGCGTACATGCGCTCGAGGGTCTCGCGCACATCCTTGACGGTGTCCTGTCCGTCCACGATGTACTTGCCTTCGTCTTCGGCCGGGCGGCGCAGCGCGGTGTGCAGCACGGCGCGGTCCTCGGTGTTGTTGATGTGCACGCCGGTGTACATCTGCTTGGTGCGCTCGGCGAGGTTGACCTCGTTGGCGAGTTCGGCGAAGAGCTCCAGCGTCTCCGGCTTGATCAGGTTCTTGGAAAGATCGAAGTGCAGCGTGCCCGCTTCGAACGTGAGGTCGTCCACGCGGTTCTCGTCGTCCGCGAACCACTTCTTGAGGTCGATGCCCTCGGACTGCATCTCGTCGTAGTGACGCTGCAGCTTGGCCCATGCCTCGGTCTGAGTGGCGTCAACTGGCGGATTGATAGCCATATTTGGTCCTTTCATCATCATCAGGTGGAAAGCGCGGCTGCGGCGGCTGTGTCAACGCATGTTCCGCACACGTTCGCAACGCTTCACCGAAATTCCACACTACTCATGAAATGCGACAGTGCCGCCGCACGCCGCACACCCGCGCAGCGCGTGCTGCACGCAGCGGAAAATCGTGGCGCCTACAGCAGATCCTCGTGCCCGGAGTCGGCGAGATGCTTGACCATCGCCTTGACCTCCTGGCTGCGTGCACGTGGGGCGATCAGCAGCGCGTCGGGCGTATCGACGACGACCATGTCGTTCACGCCGAGCAATGCGATGGTGCGCCCGGAATTCGGCACCACCACGTCGCCCGCCGAATCGAGATACGCCACGTCGTCCACATTGCCAAGCACCTTGATGTTGCGCTCGTTCACGCTCGGCAGCAGCGCGGCGACCGAGTTGAAATCACCTACATCGTCCCAACCGAAGTCGCCCGGGATCATCGCCACGCCGCCCTCCACCGAAAGCGGTTCGGCCACCGCATAATCGAACGCGATCTTCTCAATCGACGGCCAGTGCGCGTGCATCGCCTCGTCGCGGTGCTCGTGGAAATCCGCGCGCGCGACCGTCTCGAGCTGGTTCTCGCCGCGCTCGTGCGCCTCCGTGCAGGCGCGCTCGAACGCGCGGTCGTCGTCGATGATCGCGTCGGCGATCGCATCAATCGCGCGCGCGAGTTGTGGTTTGTGCGCGTGCAGATGATCGAGCAGCACGTCTGCGCGCATGACGAACATGCCCGCGTTCCAGCGGTATTCGCCCGTGGAGAGATACGCCTGCGCGGTCGCGGCGTTCGGCTTTTCGACGAACCGCTCCACAATGCATGCGCTCGGCGCGTTCGGAATCTGCTCGGCGAGCGACGGGCCTTCGTGAATGTAGCCGAACGCGGTCGACGGGCGCGAGGCGGCGATGCCAATCGTGGTCACATACCCGGCGCGCGCGGTCTCCACCGCCTGCCGCACCGCTTCGATGAACGCGATCTTGCCGCGGATCACATGGTCGGCGGCGAACGAACCGACAACGATGTCACCGCCGTTGCGCCGCGCCAGCACGGCGGTGGCGAGCGCAATCGCCGCGGTCGAGTCGCGCGGCGCCGGCTCGGCGAAGATCTGGTCCGCGCCGATTTCGGGCAGCTGTTCGCGCACGGTGGCCACGTGGCAGTCGCCGGTGCTCACGCACACGTGGTCCATGCCGCAGATCTGCGCGAGACGGTCGTAGGTGGATTGGATGAGCGTGCGGCCCTGGCCCAGCAGGTCGTAGAAGAACTTGGGCCGGCGCTCGCGGCTGAGCGGCCACAGGCGCGTGCCGGTGCCGCCGGCGGGGATGATGGCGTAGAAATCGTCAAATCCGTTGGTCATGGGGATTATCTTAGCGGTGCCGGTGGCGCAGGGGTATGGGTAAGTGAGGCGGTTGCGTACGAATTGTACGCAGTCTGGCCCATGCTGCGTACAATTCGCACGCAGGCCCTATCCTTCAGCGGAAGAAACACCACCCCCGATGACGTCCGTCAGAAAGTCATCACGCATTGGCTCGCACCGGATGACGTTCGGCAAAGAACCACAGAGGAAAGTCATGCCCAGAGGCCCCACAGATGACATTCGTCAGAGGAACACGGAGCGAAGTCTCAGAAACCACAGGATGCCTCAGGAAAGGTGCGCGAGATGGGACTCGAACCCACACGACCGAAGTCACAGGAACCTAAATCCTGCGCGGCTACCAATTACGCCACTCGCGCGCATAGTACAAAACCCTAGGTGGCAAACACCACCTAGGGCCTGATGGAGCCACTTGACAGAATCGAACTGTCGACCTGCTCATTACGAGTGAGCCGCTCTACCGACTGAGCTAAAGTGGCGTGCCACATGATTTGCATCTGTGCACAGAAAGAATATCTTACCCAACATCGCTGATTTGTCCAATCCGGGCGGCACAGACAACCGCGCACGGCGTGTCGCACCACACGACACGCGGTATTCACCCGCACGATATACCATGATCGCGCATATTGAAACACAATCACACAGCCCAACCACTACCCGTAGCAGGAGAAGCCCAAGCCCACAAAGGCACAACGGACGAACAGGAACAAGAACGGGAGGCAGACGGCGCGACAGCACCGCCAGACACCCGACCCGGCATCCACTACCCGTAGCAGAACAGGGGAAGAACCGACACCATGCTCGCCATGCTCCAACCCATTGCGCTCCTGCTCATCATCGTGGCGGGCTATCTGTTCAAGCGCAACAGACTGTTCGGCCCGCGCGACTACCGCATTGTGCAGGTGGCGCTCTTCGACCTGGTGCTGCCGGGCGCGATCGTCTATTCCTTTGCCAAGAACCCGCACGACATCTCGCTGCTGTGGCTTTCCGCATACGGCTTCATTGTGGCGCTCGTGCCGGTCATCATCATCTACCTCGCCACATCACGCCGCCCGATCGCCCAACGCGCGTTCCTCATGTTCAACGGCACGGGCCTGAACATCGGCTGCTTCTGCTTCCCCGTGGTGCAGGCGTTTCTCGGCAACGCGGCCGTGGTGCCCGCCGCGATGTTCGACATCGGCAACTGCGTGATGGTGGCCGCCGGCACGAATGTGATGACGCAGACGCTCCTGCACATCCAACCCGGCCGCACGCTCGCCGAACAGCACGCGGGCAATGCGCCGACACTCCCCTACTCGCCGCCCACCGACCGCGACGCCAAACGCCTGGCCCGCCGCGCGCTCGCGAAGACGATCGCACGCGGCTTCGTCGGCTCGGTGCCGTTCGACGTCTACATGCTCATGATCGCGCTCACGGTGGCGGGCTGGTCGGTGCCCACGTGGCTCGCCGACATGTTCGCGCCGTTCGCCAACGCGAACGCGTGCGTGGCGATGCTCATGGTCGGCATGCTCATGGACCTGCCCGCGAACAAACACGACATGCTGTCCGTGCTGCAGGTGATCGCCTGGCGGTTGCCATTTGGCATCGCGTTCGGCCTCGCTGCCTGGTTCCTGCTGCCGTTCAGTCCGATGATCCGCGAGACCACACTGATGTGCTGCCTGGCGCCGATCGCCGTCTTCTCCACGCTGTTCACCGACGAGGTGCTGGGCAATGCGAAACTCGCCGGCTTCTCGCTCACCGTGACCGCCGTAATCAGCCTGCTGACGATGACCGGCGCACACGCGCTGATCGCCACGGGCGTCCTGTAGAGGCCGCTCAGCCGCCGATCACTTTCTGCGCGATCCGCTTGACCGCGCACCGCACGCGGCTCACCGGCAGCGTGAACTCGCCGGGCAGTTCCTCGACGTACCCGTTGAACCCCTGCTTGAACTCGAGCACGCCGTGCCCTTCGCTGTGCGGGTCGTCGAACACGCCGTCGATGCCGTAGAAATTGTACCGGTCGATGCCGCGCTCCACGCACAGCCGCAGCATCGCCTCGTGCTGGATCAGCGCGGACGCATAGAACGGCTTGAATTCCTCGAGCGAACCGGAGAACAGGTAGACGACCTCGTTTGGATGCTCCACGAACAGCGAGCATGCGGCCGGTAGCAGGGCGCCGCGCGTCGCGAGTTCGCGCGCCGCCTGCAACCGCTTGGTCGCGGCGGCCAGGTTGCTTGACTCCTCGTTGTACCGGCGGCGCAGTTTGGTCGTCTCGCGTGCCTGCATCTTCGCGCTGATCGAATCGACGAGCGCCTGCAGATCATCGGCCTTGCGCTGCATGGATTCGAGATAGCGCGCGGTGTCGATATACGCAATCATGAAGTGCGCGCGGTCACCGAACGCCCGCGCGAAATCATGGAAGTACTGCTCGCCGCGGAACGCGAACCGGCGCCGCTCTGCGGTCTGCTGTTCGATCCGCGCGAACACGCCGAACTGGTCTTCGCCCACTTCGCGCACCACCACGCCCATGCTGCGCGCGCGTTTTACGCTCCACTGCGTGCGCTTGGAGTATGACCCGAGCAACGCGCGCTCATCGCCGATGCCGCTGAGGTCCTTGACGTAGACCCAGCGGTTCATCACCGAGTCGTAGCCGGTGCCGAACCCTTGGTGCCGCCAGTGCGCACGCGTGTAGTCGCGCATAAGCGCGCCGTCCGCCGCGCCGTCCGCGCTGCCGTCGGAATGGTGCCTGCGGTAGACGTCGTTGGGCCAGCACGAGATGCTTAGCGCGTGGTGGCGCCGGCCGTCCGCGAGGATCGCCTCGCTCACCGCGCTCACCATGTCGGAGTCGTCCGGGTCGCACAGCGGCCCCGCCCACACCGACCCGACCGGCCCGAAGCGCGAGGGCGTGTACACGATCATCGCGCCAGCGACCGGCTCGTCATGCTCATCGACGACACCGACGAGCGACGTGCGCGCGCCGTGCGACTGCGCCATGTCGCGCATGCCCAGCGACTGTTGGAAGCTGCCTTCGGCCATGCGCTGCGAGAGCTGCTCGAATTCGCCGTCGCGCAACGGGCGCACGTTCCAGTGGCGTGCGGTTGCCTGTGTCATCGTCCTGCCTTCCGTGAACGAACGGTGTGCACGAACTGTTCAAGCCGGTAGATTGCGGGGCGCAGCACACGCATGAACTCGCCGGGCAGTTCCTCGACGTACCCGTTGAACCCCTGCTTGAACTCGAGCACGCCGCGGCCCTCGCTGTTCGGGTCATCGAACACGCCGTCGATGCCGTAGAAGTTGTAACGCGCGATGCCCTGCTCCACGCACAGCCGCAGCATCGCCTCGTACTGGATCAGCGCGGACGCATAGAACGGCTTGTATTCCTCGAGCGAACCGGAGAACAGATAGACAACCTCTTGCGGCATGTCTACAAACAGCGACGCCGCGACCGGGAGGCGCTCGCCACGCTCCACAAGCACGCGCGCCTCGTCGAGCCGCTTGCGCGCAGCGGCGAGATTGCTCGACTCCTCGTTGTGGCGCCGGCGCAGTTTGGTCGTCTCGTGCACGGCGATCTTCGCGTCCAGATCGTCCACGAGCCGCTGCAGATCATCGGCCTTCTGCTGCATCGCGCTCGCGTAGGCGTGTGTGTCGATCTCGGCGATCAGAAAATGCGCGTGCTCGCCGTACGCCTGCGCGAACTCGCGGAAATACTCCTCGCCGCGGTAGGCGAAATGCCGGCGTTCGGCGGTGTCCTGCTCGATTGACGAGAAGATGTGCAGCTCGTCCATACCGATCTGCCGGATGCGCACGCCCATGCTGCGCGCGCGTTTGACGCTCCACTGCGTGCGCTTCGAGAACGACGCGAGCAGCTGCTGCGCGCTGGCGATGCCGGTGAGGTCCTTGACGAACCGCCAACGCGGCACGGCCGTGTAGCCGCGCGTGAACCCGCCGTGGGCCATGTGCGCGGCGGTGATGTTCGCAATCATCGCGTTGTCCGGGTTGCTCGCCGGGTCACCGGCGATCGGGCCGCCATCCGCGCCAAGCACGCGGTACGGCTGTTCGGGCGTGATGTCGAGGTGCACGGCGTGCAGGCGCTTGGCGTACGCGGCCAAGTGGTCCAGGAAGAATGTGGTCAGTTCGCGGTCGTCGTAGTCGCACAGCGGCCCGTCGTGCACCGTGCAGAACGTGGCGGGGCCGGACCCGTGCGTCTCCAGCAGCGCGGCCGCCACAATCTCGGCGCCGTCGCGCACGCCGACGAAGCGCGTGGCCGTGCCATTGCGTTTGCGCAGATCGGCCGCCATCACGGTCTGCTGGAAGTTGCCATGTGCGGCGCGTTCGGAGAACGCCTCGAAATCATCCCGAGAAAGCTCGGTGAACGTCAAAACACGCATGAATACCTCCCCAGCCTAGTCGGCGAGCAGCGCCTTGACGGCGGGCACAAGCGCGCGTAGCGCCTTGCCGCGGTGCGAGATCGCGTTCTTCTGCTCGGGCGTCATCTGTGCGCTCGTGAGCAATTCGCCGCTGTCCTGCGCGCTCTGCGGCTGTTCGTCGGGCATGAAGATCGGGTCATAGCCGAAGCCGTTCATGCCGTGCGGGTGGCGCAAAATCGTGCCGGGCATCTCGCCGAGCGCCACGGTCTCGTGGAACTCGCCGAGGCCGTCGCCGTCGCTCTCCACCGGCACCACGAGCGCGGCGGCGCAGCGGAAGCGCGCCGTGCGGTCGTCGTCGGGGATGTCTTCGATCTGCGCGAGCAGCAGGCGGTTGTTCGCTTCGTCGTCGCCGTGCGTGCCCGACCACCGCGCGGAGAGGATGCCGGGCGCGTTGCCCATCACGTCCACGATCAGGCCCGAGTCGTCGGCGATCGCCGGCAGGCCGGTGGCGCCGGCCACGAACCGCGCCTTGAGCAGCGCGTTCTCTTCGAACGTCACGCCGGTCTCCGCGGGGTCGGCGAGGTCCAGGCTGCCGGCCGAGACGAGCTCGATGCCCTGCGCGGCGGCGCTGAGTTGCTCGTTGAGGATGTTGCGGATCTCGACGAGTTTTCCTTCGTTGTGCGTGGCGACGACAATCTTCACGGTGTGCTCCTTGCTGCGTTGATGTGACTGGATGATCAGTGCTCGGCGAGTTCGGCGAGCGCGTCGGCCTGCGCGCGCTGCAGTTCGCGGTTGCCTTTGGTGGCCAGGTCGAGCAGTTCATTGAGTTCGGCGCGCGAGAACGGGCGGTGTTCGGCGGTGCCTTGGATCTCGATGAAGTCGCCCGATCCGGTCATCGCCACGTTCATGTCGGTCATGGCCTGGCTGTCTTCGATGTACGGCAGGTCGAGCATGGGCGTGCCGTTGATCACGCCGACCGAGACGGCGGAGACGCTGTCTTTGAGCACGCGCTCCACGCTGCGGATCTTGCGCTGGCTTTTCGCCCAGTGCAGCGCGTCGACGAGCGCCACGTAGGCGCCGGTGATCGACGCGGTGCGCGTGCCGCCGTCGGCCTGCAGCACGTCGCAGTCGAGCTGGATCTGATTTTCGCCCAGGGCCTTCATGTCGACTACGCCGCGCAGGCAGCGGCCGATGAGGCGGCTGATCTCGTGCGTGCGGCCGCCGACCTTGCCGCGCACGGATTCGCGGTCGGTGCGTTCAGCGGTGGCGCGCGGCAGCATCGAATACTCCGCGGTCACCCAGCCGAGGCCGCTGTCCTTGCGCCAGCGCGGCACGCCGGAGGTGAACGTGGCGGTGCACATGACGCGCGTGTTGCCGCATTCGATGAGCACGGAGCCTTCGGGCACGTCGGTGAAGCTGCGGGTGATCTTCACGGGGCGCAGTTCGTCGACGGCGCGGCCGTCAGGGCGAATGATCGTCTGGGCTTCGAGCATGTCTTTGATTTCCACGGTGTTGGGTGTCCTCTCATGGTGCGCGCACGGCGGCGCACCGGTTGTGTTGCTCTTTGCAGGATAGTACGTGCGCGCCGGTTCAGCGCATGGCTACTTCGTGAGCGTGTGTTCGGGAAGCGCGCGGTCGACGAGGCACACCACCGCGCCGCTCGCCAGGAACGCGGCGAGCACTTTGAGACACGCGATGCCGAACTGCGCCCAGCCCACGGCCGGCAGGTTGAGGAAGTCGTACGGGTAGGGGCTGCCTCCGGCGCCAGGGCCGGCGTGCGGCCACCACCACGCGCGCACAAGCACGAACGTCAGGTAGAGCGGCGGGTAGATGAGCCACAGCAATGGATACGACGCCTTGAGGCGCCGGTGTTCGTCGAACAGCAGAAAATCGAGCACCACCATGGCGGGCACAATGCGGTGCAGCATCGTGTTGGTCATGATGCCCATGATCTGCGGCACAGTGCGCGGGTCGTCGGGCGGCAGCATCGTGAACGCCACAAGCGCCACCACGATCGCATAGGTGGTGGCCGCGCCTTTGAGCCACGCCGGCGGCTGCACACCGTGTACAAGGCTCGCCGCGGCCGCCCACAGCATGACGAAGCCGACGAGCGCGCCGGTCTGGAACGTGAAATACACCCAACGGTTCGGCTGGGTCCACGCTTCCGACGTGCCCATCACGCACAGCGCCACGATCGCCAGGCGCCAGATTCCCGCAACAAAACGCATGGCCCCAGTTTAGCGTGCAGTCCTGCACCACCCGCGCGCCGCCACCCCTCGACCCGCCCGCAGCGCATTGCCGCTCGCGGCGACTACGCTAAGAGCAACGCTGCACACAGCCCAACAAAAGGAGCCACCCATGCCCACACCAGCCAACCAGACCGCCGACCTGAGCCGTTCGATCAGCGGGCCGATCAATCCGTCGATGATGACCGACATGTATGAGTACACGATGCTCGACGCCACGCTGCGCGACGGCACCGCCAATCGCGACTGCGTGTTCGAGGTCTTCACGCGCCATCTGCCCGAGGGCCGCCGCTACGGCGTGGTCGCCGGCATCGGGCGCCTGCTCGACGAGCTCGAGGCGTTCCATCCGAGCGAAGCGGACCTGCGGTTCCTGTCCGACCGCCACATCGTGGACAAAGAGACGATCGCCTGGCTTGAGAACTACCATTTCAACGGCACGATCCGCGGCTACCGCGAAGGCGAGGCGTACTTCCCCAATTCGCCGATTCTGCAGGTCGAAGGCACGTTCGGCGAGTGCACGCTGCTCGAAACGCTGATCCTGTCGATCCTCAACTACGATTCCGCGGTGGCCGCCGCGGCCTCGCGCATGACCTCGGCCGCGAAGAACCGCCCGTGCATGGACATGGGCGGCCGGCGCACCAACGAGTGGGCGGCCGTGGCGGCGGCGCGCGCGTCGATCGTCGGCGGGTTCAAGGGCACGGCGAATCTGCTCGCCGCGCAGCTGTACGGCCTGACCGCGATCGGCACGGCCGCGCACTGCTTCACCCTCGTGCACGACAGCGAGCGCGCCGCGTTCGAATCGCAGATCGCCGCGCTCGGCAAGAACACGACACTGCTCGTCGACACGTACAACATCGAGGAGGCCGTGCGTACGGCAGTGGAAGTGGCCGGACCGGAGCTCGGCGGTGTGCGCATCGACTCGGGCGACCTGGCGGCGCTCGCCCAGCGCGTACGCAACCAGCTCGACGCGCTCGGCGCGGTCAACACGAAGATCACGGTGACGAACGACCTCGACGAATACGCGATCGCCGCGCTGCAGACCGCGCCGGTCGATTCGTACGGCGTCGGCACGCAGCTCGTCACCGGTTCGGGCGCCCCCACGTGCGCGATGGTCTACAAGCTGACCGAGCGCATGGGCGCACACGGCGTGATGGAGCCGGTGGCGAAGAAGTCGAAGGACAAAGCCACCGTGCCGGGGCGCAAGCTCGCGTTCCGCTCGTACGAATACTCGCTCGCGAGCTGCGAGCATGTGATCGCGGGCAGTGCGCAGGCGCTCGCCGATTTCGCGCCGGGAGAAGGGTGGAAGAACCTGCTCGTAGACTATGTGGACCACGGGCAGATCGACGACCAGTGGCGCGGGCATGACGCGATCATCAACGCGCGCGACTACCACGCGCAGTCGCTGAGCGAACTGCCGATCACCGCGCAGTCGCTCATGCGCGGCGACCCGGTGATCCCCACCGAGACGACCGTGCTGCCGCAGTGACGCGCGGCCTGCACAACCCGTACACAACCCATTGAGGATGAAGTGACGATGCTCGAACCGACCCATGTCTATACACCCGACCCCACGCGCTACGCGTCGATGGACTACATGCGCTGCGGCACGAGCGGCCTGCGCCTGCCGCAGGTGGCGCTCGGCCTGTGGCACAACTTCGGCGACCTGACGCCGATGGGCCAGATGCAGCAGGTGGTGTTCACCGCCTTCGACAATGGCATCACCTATTTCGACCTGGCCAACAACTACGGCCCCGAACCAGGCGCGGCGGAACGCAACTTCGGGCAGATCCTGCGCCGGCACCTGCGCGCGCACCGCGACGAGCTCGTGATCGCCACCAAGGCCGGGTTCGAGATGTGGGAGGGTCCGTACGGCGCCGGCGGCAGCCGCAAATACCTGCTGGCGAGCCTCGACCAGTCGCTCGCGCGGCTCGGGCTGGACTATGTGGACGTGTTCTACCACCACTGCATGGACCCGGAGACGCCGCTCGAGGAGTCGATGGGCGCGCTCGCCGCGGCCGTCACGTCGGGCCGTGCGCTCTACGCGGGACTGTCGAACTACGACGGCCCGACGCTCGAACGCGCCACGCAGCTGCTCGACGCGATGCACGTGCCGTTCATCGTGAACCAGAACCGCTACAACATGTTCGACCGCACAATCGAACGCAACGGGTTGAAAGAAGCCACGCGCAAACTCGGCAAGGGGCTCGTCACGTTCTCGCCGCTCGACCAGGGCCTGCTGTCGGACCGCTACCTGCACGGCATCCCCGCCGACAGCCGCATCGCACACGACGGCCGGTTCCTGCACCAGGCCCAGCTCGACGAGAAGATCGGGCAGATCCGCGCGCTCAACGGCCTGGCCCAGGCGCGCGGCCAGTCACTCGCGCAGATGGCGCTCGCCTGGCTGCTGCACGACGAGGCGGTCACGACGGTGCTCGTGGGCGCCTCGAAACCGGAGCAGGTCCTCGACGACCTGACCGCGATCGACAACACCGACTTCACGCAAGAGGAACTGCAGCGCATCAACGAGATCACCGGCGCATGAAAACACCACTGCCCGTAGCGGGAGAGACTGCTACGGGCAGTGGTGTATGCAAGGCGTGCGCAGTGTGCTGCGGGCACGGCGGGGTTAGAACCCACCGCCGCCGGCGCCATACTCCTCGAAGATGCGCTTGCACTCCGGGCACACCGGGTAGTTCTTCGGGTCGTGCTTCGGCACCCACACCTTGCCGCACAGCGCCACGACCGGCCGGCCGGTCAGGCGCGATTCGGCAATGCGCTCGCGCGAGACGTAATGCGCGAAACGGTCGCCTTCGCCATCGTTGCTGCGCTGCTCCTGCTCCTCTTCGACCGGGCGTTCGAGCACCGCGGTGCTACCGCCCGAATCGGGCGCGAACAGCGGATCGTCATCAAGGCCATCCATCCATGCACTCATCGATCTCTCCGTTTCTGTATGTGCGCACGGTGCGCGCCAACCGCGCGGCCCGTGCAAAAGCCTGCCATGTGCCCTCCATTGTGGCACGCATGGCCGGCATCTGCGCGCGCGTAGGGCACCAAGAGCGAAAAAACGGGCGAAACGCCCCGGTTCAGGCGCGCCGCACAGTACTCTAGTGCGTATGACTATTGCAGTATGCCCCGGTTCCTATGACCCTGTGACAATCGGCCATCTCGACGTGATCCAACGATGCGCGCGCCTGTTCACCGAAGTGCATGTGGTCGTGGCGATCAATGCGGCGAAGACGCCGCTGTTCACCGAAGACGAACGCGTGGATATCATCCGCCATGCGCTCGCCGACATGCAGTGCCACAACGTGGTCGTCAGCTCCACCGAAGGTCTGATCACCGACTACTGCACCAAGGTCGGCGCGCCGGTGATTGTCAAGGGCCTGCGCCAGAACGGCGATTACGAGGCTGAACTGGGCATGGCGCTCGTGAACCGCAAGCTCGCCGGCATCGAAACGATGTTCCTGCCCGCCGCGCCAGCCCTCGAGCACATCTCAAGCTCGGTCGTCAAAGACGTGGCGCGCCACGGCGGCGATGTGACCGGCATGGTGCCCGACTACGTGATCCCCATGCTGTACACCGCGCTGCACGCCGAACGGCCGGCCACAGCGGCACAGCGGTAAACCGAGGCCACAGAGAGGCAAGAAGGAGCACACCCATGACGGACATGACCGATCCACACCCCGAGCCGGACGCCCAGACCGCCGGCGCCGAACCCGCGGCTCCCGCGCCACGCCGGCGATTCTCGATGGACGACCTGCCCGACCTGCGCGAGAACCACGCCGATGACGGCGGTGCCACACCGGCGCGCGAACAGGCGGAGTTCACCACCGTATACGACGCGATCGACGCGATGGAACGCATGCTCGACGAAGCGAAAGGCTCGATCTTCTCGCCCACGGCCGTCAAGATCGACCGCGACGACTTCCTCGAACAGCTGCAGTCGCTCAAATCGATGCTCCCTGTGCAGCTCGAGCGCGCGTCCGCACTCATGCGCGAAGCCGAGCGCCGGCTCGCCGACGCGCAAAGCCAGGCGAACGTGATCATCACGTCCGCGCAGAGCCGCGCCGCCGACATGGTGCGCGATGCGAACGACCAGGTGCGCTTCATGGCGAGCCAGGAAAACGTGACACAGCTGGCGCGCGAAAAGGCGCGCTCGATGCTCGACAAGGCGCAGAGCAAATCCGACCACCTGACACAGGGCGCCGACCGCTACTGCATCGGCGTGATGAACGACCTCGAAGAACAGCTGCACAAGCTGGAGCGCGACGTGCAGGCGGGGCTCAAGGTGCTCGAAGACCGACAGCAGAAGGCCGCCGAGCAGCTGCCGCGGCTCGACGAGGACGACTACCCGAACGAATAGCCGGCGGCGTGGAATACCACGCGCGCGCAGGCGATTGAACCAAGCAGCAGACTGGGCCCGCATGGCCCGGCACGAGGAAATGGAGAGAGCAGTCACATGGCACGAGTCACATACACGGATTGGACGATTCCCGTGGCGCAGATCGGTTCGCGCGCAGGGCAGTCGATGGAGATCGACAAGGCGTTCCCCGCGCCGGGCGGCATCGGCGACACGATCGTCGGCGTCACCGAAGGCAGCGACGTGCAGGTGCGCGGGCGGTTCGACTCGATCGTGGACGGGCTGATCTTCACCGGCAGCTTCACCGCGCCGGTGCACGCCGTGTGCACGCGCTGCGACACGCCGCTCGACCGCGACTGGACGGCGCAGGCGACCGCGTTCTTCCCCTTCGAGGAGCAGCCGGACGACGGCAAAGACAAGGACGAGGAAGTGGAGATCTTCGCCGGTGAAGACGAGGCGGAGGACGTGTACCCGCTGATCGACCGCGGCGCGTTCGCCGACATCGAAGCGCTGATCCGCGACACCTTCGTCGACGCGCTGCCGCTGCAGCCATTGTGCCGCCCGGATTGCAAGGGCCTGTGCCCGCAGTGCGGCGTGGACCTCAACGAGCACCCCGAGCACGAGCACAAGATGGCCGACATGCGGTTCGCCGGTCTGGCCGCGCTCAAGGAGCAGCTCGAGGCGGAAGAGCAGGGCGACGCCTGAGTTGTACCGCAGCTGTGTTAACATGCTGAACGCTTAAGCTCATATTGTTCGAACGAAACAGAGGATACGACTATGGCACTGCCAAAGTACAAGATGTCGCGCGCCAACACGCGCACGCGTCGCTCCACCTGGAAGGCCAAGGCCGCCCAGACGATCAGCTGCCCGAACTGCGGCGCTCCGACCCTGGCCCACATGGCCTGCCCGACCTGCGGTTCCTACCGCGGCCGCGTCTACCGCGAGGCCATCCGCGCCACGCATTCGCGCTGAATCCAGGCGGTTCACTGACGCTCAACGCCCTGCCATCGACGGGTGGCAGGGCGTTTTTTCTATGCATCGGCGCGCCCGGCGCCCCGTTACGGCACCGAGTAGTATGCCAACTATGAGTTCACATTCCGTTCGGGTAAGCACAGACACCACATCACCTTCCAGCGAACTGCTCGCCGCGCTCGGCACCACGTTGCAGCCGGACCTGCTCGTGGAGGCGCTCACGCACCGCTCGTTCTCGCACGAGCACCCCGGCGTCAAGAACTACGAGCGGCTCGAGTTCCTCGGCGACGCCGTGCTCGAGCTCGTCACCACAGAGACGCTGTTCTCACGCCACCCCGACATGACCGAAGGCCAGCTCGCCAAGATCCGCGCCAAGGCCGTCTCCGAAGAGGAACTGAGCGCCATCGCACGCGACAAACTGCACGTGAGCCCCTACATCCTGCTCGGCCACGGCGAGCGCGAACAGGGCGGCGCCGAGAAAAGCTCGATCCTGTGCGACATCGTCGAGTCGCTCATCGGAGCCACGTTCGTGGAACACGGCATCGACGAGGCGCGCAAGGTCGTGCATCACCTGATCGACGACACGCTCGCCGAAGTCGCGAGCGAGGGCCCGGCGCTCGATTGGAAGACGTCGCTCACCGTGAAGGCGCATCAGATGGGCCTCGGCGAGCCGCGGTACCAGATGTCGGTGGCCGGCCCCGAATATGCGCCGGTGTTCACGGCGCGCGCCATGCTCGGCGATTCGATCGAGATCATCGGCACCGGCACCGGCACGAGCAAGCGCAAGGCGCAGCTCGCCGCCGCCGAAGAGGGGTGGAAGAAGCTCGACGCGCGCGGCAAGTAGCGGCGTGAGCCATCTGCGACGCGCGCCGACGGGTGTGGCGCGCGCGTCCATATCTCGATTCAGCATTCGGTCACCGCTCCCCACGCACCGCGTGCGTCCAGTAGTATGGCTGCAATCGTGGGGCCAGCCCCAGCCGTACTATCAATGAGAGGGAAAGCAGTGTCACCTACACCCCTGCAGGCGTTCCGCGGCGTGAACAAATCCGCCGCAGATCAGCACAAGCGCACCATCGCCGACGGAGAGAAGATGACCGGCGCGCAAGCGCTGGTACGCTCGCTGGAGGACCTGGGAGTCAAAGACGTGTTCGGCATCCCGGGAGGCGCAATCCTGCCCGTATATCACGCGATCAACGACCAGACCGGGTTCCGGTTCATCCTCGCGCGCCATGAGCAGGCCGCGGGACATGCCGCCGAAGGCTACGCCGTGGCCACGGGTGAGGTGGGCGTGTGCATCGTCACGTCCGGGCCCGGCGCCACGAACATCATCACGGCGATCGCCGACGCGAACATGGATTCGATCCCGATGGTGGTGATCACCGGCCAGGTGGGCGTCGACTCGATCGGCACCGACGCGTTCCAGGAGGCCGACATCGTGGGCGCCACCTACCCGGTGGCCAAGCATTCGTACCTCGTCACCAATGCGCAGGACGTGCCGCGCGTGCTCGCCGAAGCGCATTACATCGCGCGCTCCGGCCGCCCCGGCCCCGTCGTCGTCGACCTGACGAAGACTGCGCAGAACGGCGAGATGTATTATTCGTGGCCGCAGCGCATGATCCTGCCCGGCTATAACCCGGTGACCGAAGCGCACGGCCACGTGCTTGCCGACGCCGCGCGCATGTTCCAGCGCTCGTTCCGCCCCGTGCTGTATGTGGGCGGCGGCGCCGTGCGTTCCGACGCCGGCAATGAGATCAAGGCGCTGAGCGACCTGACCGGCGCGCCGATTGTGACGACGCTGCCCGCGCGCGGCATCGTGCCCGACGACGACCCGGCGGTGCTCGGCATGCTCGGCATGCACGGCACGATCGCGGCGACCGGCGCCGTGCAGCGCTCCGACCTGCTCGTGGCGATCGGCGCGCGCTTCGACGACCGCGTGACCGGCAAGCTCGAGGCCTTCGCCCCGGGCGCGCGCGTGATCCACATCGACATCGACCCGGCGGAGATCGGCAAGAACCGCGTGGCGGACGTGCCGATCGTGGGCGATGTGAAAACCGTGCTGCAGGCATTGATCCCGCAGATCGAGCAGCTGCACAAGGAGTACGGCAAGCCGGATCTGACGACATGGTGGAAGTTGCTCGACAAGTGGGTGGAGCAGTATCCGGTGGCGTACGAGGAGCCGACGGACGGTACGCTCGCCCCGCAGTGGGTCGTGCAGCAGCTTTCGGCCGAGGCGGACCCGAACACGATCTGGGTCTCGGGCGTGGGCCAGCACCAGATGTGGGCCACGCAGCTCATCGAGTTCCACCACCCGCACCAGTGGATCTCGTCGGGCGGCCTGGGCACGATGGGCTTCGGTCTGCCCGCCGCGATCGGCGCCGAAATCGGCTCGCAGCAGTATTTCGACGGCAAGAAGCCGGTGTGGCTCATCGACGGCGACGGTTCGTTCCAGATGACGAGCGAAGAACTCGCCACCGCGTTCATGGAAGGCACGCCGATCAAGATCGCGCTGCTCAACAACTCCGTGTACGGCATGGTGCGCCAATGGCAGACGCTCTTCTACGAGAAGCACTATTCGGCCACGATCCTCCATGAGGAGGAGAAGACCGGGCTCGTGGGCGTGCCGGACTTCGTCAAGCTCGCCGAAGCCTACGGCTGCGTGGGGCTGCGCGCGCGCACGAAGGAAGAGGCCATCGAGTGCATCCGCAAGGCGAACGAAATTAACGACCGGCCGGTACTCATCGACTTCCACGTGTGGAAAGACGCGATGGTGTGGCCGATGATCGCCGCCGGCGACGCCAACGACAACGTGACCTACATGCCGGGCATCAAGCCGCTGCTCAACCCGCAGGGCAACGTGAGCCTGCAAGACGAGCCGGACACCACCGAGGAAAACAACTGAAAGGGGCGCCGCAGATGACATCCTATCCTGCATCCAAGCCGGGTTCCCAGCGTCACACGCTGTCGGTGCTCGTGGAAAACCGACCGGGCGTGCTCGCGCGCATCGCCGGGCTGTTCGCACGCCGCGCGTTCAACATCAATTCGCTTTCGGTCTCACCGACCGAACGCCCCGACATCTCGCGCGTCACCGTGACCGCCGACGTGGAGGACGTGCCGCTCGAGCAGATCATCAAGCAGCTCAACAAACTGCTCCATGTGCTCAAGATCGTCGACCTTGACCCCACGACGACCGTGGAGCGCGAACTCGTGCTGATCAAGGTGGCCGCCGACGAGTCGAACCGCTCCGACGTGCTCGAGATCGTGCGCCTGTTCCGCGTGCGCGTGGTGGATGTGAACCCCGAATCGCTCACGATCGAGGCGACCGGCGCGGGCGGCAAGATCGACGCGCTGCTCGGACTGCTCGAGCATTACGGCATCATCGAGCTCGTGCGCTCGGGCGCCGTCGCGATGACCCGCGGCCCGCGCGCGCTGAGCGAGAAGGTGGTCGGGTCCGAAATCACCGGCCGCTGAACGCAGGAACGCCGTGCACCGTGCGCGGGGCATCCGCCCCATGCACGGTGCACGGCGTTCCTGCATATCGGGAGCCCAGGTTCGCAGCGGCCTGTACACCACCACATCGTTGTGTTTTCGCCGTTTTGGTCACTGTTTTCGCCATTATCGTCAGGAATCCGGCTCAAAAGTGACGATAACAGCGAAAACAGTGACCAAAACGGCGAATCCAGTGACGCAAACGGCGAAATGCGGCTGGGTAGTAGGCGGCCGCCGCCTCGTCCGGGCAGATGGCACAATAGTGGCTATGAGCAAACCGGAAGTTCTGATCCTTCAGCATGCCGCATGGGAAAAACCAGGGCGCATCCTCACCGACCTCGAAGAGATCGACCTGCCCACGCAGACGCTGAACATCACCACACACAAAAAACCGGACATGCCGGACTTCGACGAAGTGGCCGGCGTGGTGCTGATGGGCGGCCCGATGGGCGCGACCGACTTCGACGACTACCCCGGGCTCAAAGCTGAAGCCAAACTCGTGCGCGCCGCCGTGAGCGTGGGCAAACCCGTGCTCGGCGTGTGCCTGGGCCACCAGATCATCGCCACGGCATTGGGGGCCAAACTCAAGCGCAACGGCACGCCAGAAATCGGCGTGATGCCGATCAAACGCATGGAGCGCCACGACTACTTCTCCATGTGGAGCAAACAACTCGACGTGCTGCACTGGCACACCGACGCCGTCACCCTGCCCGAAGGCGCGCAACTGCTCGCCCGGTCCGCCGAGACCAAAATGCAGGCGTTCCGTTTCGGGTCGGCCCTCGGCATGCAGTTCCATCTCGAAGTCACGCCGCAGCTGCTCGAGGAGTGGCTCGACGAACCCGCCATGGTCAAGCAGCTCAAAGCGTCGGGCGGGTCCAAATCCCAACTGCGCGACGCCTACGCCGCGATCTACGGCCAGCTGCAGCCGCTCGCCGAGCAGGTGTTCTCCGGGTTCGCCGCGCGCTGCAACACCTACGCGCGCTCGCTGATGAACTAGCCGGCGCGCAGCTCCAGCACAGTGATTTACCGCGGTCTCATTACAGTGGAACACTATGCCGACTTATGACCTGGGACTTGAGCATGTATCGCTCGCATTCGCCACAAAAACCGTGTTCACCGACGTCACGCAAGGCGTGTTCGAAGGCGACCGCATTGGCATCGTGGGCCGCAACGGCGACGGCAAATCCACGCTGCTCAAGCTGCTCGACGGCACACAGGAGCCCGATTCCGGGCGTGTGACGCGCCGCAACGGCCTGACCTTCGGCATGCTCACGCAGCGCGATGCGCTCGACGACAATGCGACACTGCGCGAAGCCGCGCTCGAAGGGCGCGAAGACTACGAATGGGCGTCGCAGCAGCAGTCGCGTGAGATCGTGGAGGCGCTGCTGGGCGGCATGAACCTCGACGCGAAAATCGGCTCGCTCTCCGGTGGGCAGCGGCGCCGCGCCGACTTGGCGCGCCTGCTGCTCAAGGACTGGGACATCCTGGCGCTCGACGAGCCCACGAATCATCTGGATGTGATCACCATTCACTGGCTCGCCGAACACCTCAAGAACCGGTGGAGCCGCGGCACCGGTGCACTGCTGCTCGTGACGCACGACCGCTGGTTCCTTGACGAAGTGTGCGAATCGATGTGGGAAGTGCACGACGGGCAGATCGAACCGTTCGAAGGCGGCTACAGCGCCTACATGCTGCAGCGTGTGGAGCGTGACCGGCAGGCCGACGTGCGCGAGACCAAGCGCCGCAACTTGGCGCGCAAGGAGCTCGCGTGGCTCTCGCGCGGAGCGCGCGCACGGTCCACAAAGCAGAAATTCCACGTCAAGGCGGCCACCGAACTCATCGCGGATGTGCCGCCGATGCGCAACACGTTGGAACTCAAGCAGATGGCCACCGCGCGCCTGGGCAAGCAGGTCGTGGATCTGGTCGACGTGACGCAGGTCTACGACCGCGAGCAGGGCGCGTATGCCGACATCGACCCCGATGCGGCGGCGCTCGCGGCGAGCGCGCGGTCGGCGAGCACCGTGGACGTGGTGGAGCCGATGGTGCAGGAACCGCAAGTGTTCGGCAGCGTCACAATCGCCGTCGACGACGCCGACGACCCGCGGCTCGCGTCCGCATTCGGTGCGCGCGCGGGCGAGGTCGCCGCCGAGCACGGGCTGACGCCCCACGAGCCGGCGGGCGAGATCAACGCGTTGCGCGGCACGCGCGGCGATGCGGACGCTGAGGAGACGAGTGCGGCCGTGGAGATCACGGTGAGCGGGCGCAAGATCCTCGACGACGTGACGTGGCTCATCGGACCGGGCGACCGCTTTGGCATCGTCGGCGCGAACGGCGCGGGCAAATCGACGCTGCTCAAGATCCTCGACGGCACGCTCACGCCCACGGCCGGGCGCGTGAACATCGGCAAGACCGTGCGCTTCGCCGTGCTCTCGCAGCGGCTCGACGAGCTGGAGAAGCTCGGCAAATACAAGGTCAAGGAAGTGCTGAGCCGGTACAAACCCAGCTACATCGTGGACGGCAAAGAGGTGACGCCGGGCCAGCTCATGGAGCGGCTCGGGTTTGAGGCGGCGCAGCTCATGACGCCGATCCGCGACCTTTCGGGCGGTCAGAAGCGCCGCATGCAGCTGCTGCTGATTTTGCTCGACGAGCCGAACGTGCTGATCATGGACGAGCCGGGCAACGATCTGGACACCGACATGCTGGCCGTGATGGAGGACCTGCTCGACACATGGCCGGGCACGCTGATCGTGGTGAGCCACGACCGCTATCTGCTCGAGCGTGTGACCGACGAGCAGTTCGCGCTCATCGGCGGCAAGGTGCGCCACCTGCCGGGCGGCGTGCAGGACTACCTCGACATGGTGGAGCAACTCAAGCGCGGCGAGGACCCGCTGGGGCTGAAGGGCGCCGCGGACGCCCCGGTGACCGGAGGTGACTCCCCCGCCAATGGCGGCGGTTCAGCCGACGCCGCGTCTGCTGGCACCACCACCGAACCGGAAGCGCCGAAGCTCAGCGGCAAGGCCTACGCCGACGCCTCGCGGCGCGTATCGGCGATCGAACGCAAGCTCGAGAAAATCGCAACGCAGAAAGAGCAGCTCGAAGCGCAGATGGCGGCCCACGACCCGAGCGACTACGCCGGCCTCAACGAGCTCAACGGGCAATTGCAGGCGCTCGCGGCGGAATCGGACGGTCTCGAAGCCGAATGGCTCGACCTTTCCGAGCAAATGGGCCAGTAGCGGCCGCACTCGTCTAGTTGTCTACGTACGCTCGAACCATGACCGAGCATACCCACGAAGCAGGCAATTCCAGCACTTTCACGGATTCGCAGTTCGCCGAGACACTTCAGGCCGGCAACGAGGGCGTCGCGAATGCGGCCGTCGACCTCAAGCTCTACGACACGGCGACGCATGGGGTCTCGCGGTTCGAGCCCATCCAGCCGGGCAAGGTGGGCATGTACGTGTGCGGCGCCACCGTGCAAAGCTCGCCGCACATCGGGCACATCCGCGCCGGCGTGGCGTTCGACATCATCCGCCGTTGGTTCCTCAGGCTCGGCTACCGCGTCACGTTCATCCGCAATGTGACCGACATCGACGACAAGATCCTCGACAAAGCCGCGGCGGCCGGGCAGCGCTGGTGGGCGCGCGCCTACCACTACGAGCGCGAATTCACCGGGGCATACGAGCAGCTGGGCGTGCTGCCGCCGACGTATGAGCCGCGCGCCACCGGGCACATCATGGACATGATCCACCTGATCGAGCGCATCATCGACAACGGCCATGCCTACGTGGTGCGTGACGAGCACGGCGAGCTCACCGGCGATGTCTACTTCGACGTGGCGTCGTGGCCGCACTACGGCGAGCTCACGCACCAGAAGCAGACCACCGAGGTCGACGAGGCGGCGGCCGTGGCCGACCGCATGGGGCCATCGGTGGACGCCACCGGCGAAGACAAGTACAATCCGGTCGATCCGGCCGACCTTTCCGAAGACAAGCGCGACCCGCGCGACTTCGCGCTGTGGAAGCGCCCGAAGGCCACCGACCCGGCCGACGCGCGCTGGAAGACGCCGTTCGGCACCGGCCGCCCCGGCTGGCACATCGAATGCTCGGCGATGAGCTACCGCTACCTCGACGGCATGTTCGACATCCACGGCGGCGGCCTCGACCTGCGCTTCCCGCACCACGAAAACGAGATGGCGCAGACGCGCGCGGCCGGTTACCGCACGGCGAACCGCTGGATGCACTCGGCGTGGGTCACCGCGAAGGGCGAGAAGATGAGCAAGTCCTTGGGCAACGGACTCTCGGTGCCTGTCGTGCTCAAGGAGCATTCGGCGTGGGTCGTGCGTTACGCGCTCGGCTCGGTGCAGTACCGGTCGATGCTCGAGTGGTCCGATCAGACGCTCGCCGAGGCGCAGGCCGCCTACGACCGCATCACGAACTTCATCGAGCACGCCGCCGAGGCGCTCGGCGAGCAGCCGTCGCGCGAGGAAATCACCGGTGTTTCCGCCGACGACCTGCCGGTGGATTTTGTGGCCGCGATGAATGACGACATCAATGTTTCACGTGCAACAGCCGCGATCTTCACGCAGGTGCGCGCCGGCAACACGCAGCTCACCGAGCTCGTGGACGACGCCGAAAGCGACAAGCGCGCAGCCCTGCGCACCACGCTTGTCAATGTGCGCGCGATGCTCGACACACTCGGCCTCGATCCGCTCGCCGAGCCGTGGGTCAGCGGCGGCGACGAAGCGGGCGGCGCCTCGGCGGCACAGGACGCGCTCGCGCGCCTCATCGACGCACAGCTCGAGGCGCGCGCCGCGGCCCGCAAGGCGAAGGATTTCGCGGCCGCCGACAAGATCCGCGACGACCTTGCGGCCCTCGGCATCACAATCGAAGACGGCCCCAACGGCTCGACTTGGTCCCTCGACTGACCTAGCTACAGTTCCGCCGTATCCCAGCCGTCGGCGCGCGGGATGCGGCGGATGCGCGCACTGCACAGCACCATCACGGTGGACAGTGCAAGCGTCGCCAAGAACACCGCAATGGTGCTGCGGAAGCCGAGCACAGGCAGCAGTGCGCCAGCGCTCACGCTGGAGAATGCCGCGAGTGCCTGCGCAGGCACGGTGAGCGAAACGGCGATTCTGCCCTGCATCGACGTTGGCGCCTTGGCATACACGAAGCCGAGCAGTAGCGCGTCGATGATCGGGAACGGCAGACCCATCACCGCATTCGCAACGAACACAAGCGCATACGACGCGCCACGCGATGCGCCAGGCCCATACGCGAACAGCATCGGCGCCACGCACACGCACAGGAACACAAAACTGACGCAGATGCAACCGCCGACTGGCACGCGGTCGCTCAACCGTGCCGCGGCGAACGCGCCGACGAGCATCGTCGCGGCGATGCCGCTGACGCCATAATTGAGCACCGCCGCCGCAATCATGACCGTCACGAGCAGCGGTTTGCGCAGCGACCACGACCATCCACCCACAAAGTCGCCGAAGAACGACGGCCGCGCGGTGGGCGCATGCGGCGCGCGGCCGCACCGGAAAGCGCATACAGGCACGCCGTCACGAGGAACGGCAGCCAAGGCGCGACGCCGCAGAGGAATCCGCCGACGGGATTGCCGGCGATGCTGATTGTCGCGTCTCGCCCACGGTTGAGACTGAGCGCTTTCGAGTAGTCGCGCACGCCGATGATAGAGCGGAGCATCGCATCGGTCGCACTACCAAGAAAGCCGCTGACCGCAGAACCAAGCGTGGCAATCACGAGCAGCAGCGGGTAGGTGAGCATGCGCGCCGCGAACAGCGCCGCCACACTCCCCCCATGTGCACACACCGACCGCCGCGTTGATGACGATCAGTGTGCGGCGCTCATGGCGGTCGACGCACGCGCCGCCGAACACGCTCGCCACCTGCTGCGCGATGAGCGCGGCAGTGCCGAGCCAGCCTGCGGCGGCCGTCGACCCGGAGACCGCGTATCCGGCAAGGCTCACGGCGAGCGCACGCAGCGACCCACCCGCGGCGGATGCCGTGTCCGCGGTGAACCAAGCGGCGTAATTCGGCGCGCGCCAGAACGAGCGGCGCGCGGCGGACGTCTCGGTCACGGCACCCATCGGAACACCTGCTGCACCACGGCGACCGGTTCGACGGCGGTCTCCTTGTCTGCGGCGGCGCCAGTGCCACGTTCGGCAGCCGCCCTGCGGGCGTCGCTCAACTGCTCCCATTTATGCATCACCACGTTGAGGTCTTCCACCATCGTGCGCGTCTCCTCCGCGGTGAGCCGCAGCACGCGGTCGTTCGCACCGCACGTCTGCGCCCACTCCTGCGGCAGCGTGGGCAGCACGTCGAGGAACCGCTCATACGCCATTTGATAGGTGAGCGCCGCCGTGCGGCTGAATGCGTCGATGACGTCTGCGTCCGCACTGTCTGGCTGTACATTTGTCGCGTGATGGCAGGATTTCCAGTAGCTTTTGCGTTTGTCTCCATCGGGCGACGCCGCTTTTTCGACAAGCCCGACTTTCGCGAGCTGCGCAAGGTGGTAACTCACCGCGCCCGGCGCCTCACCGGTGGCAGCGCTGAGCTCCCCGACCGTCCGCACGCCACCGACCCGCAGTGCGCCGAGCAGCCGCATGCGGGCTGGATGCGCCATGCACTTGAGCGCCTCCTCCGACTCCGCAGGCGCCGGACCGTCATCCACTTTCATTCGCTGTTCCGTCATCGCTTCTCCTTTCACACAACCTGTTATACAAAATATTTGTACAAATGATTTGTGCTTCAAGAAAGTACCCAGATGGGACTGCAAAGCCCCCCCGCTACGGGCAGTGCCTCCTGAGCTACGGGTAGTGCATATTTATCGACTTACAACAAGTTTTGGGCCATTTTCCACTACCCGTAGCAGGCGAAGCACTACCCGTAGCAGAGAACGAGCCGGCTGTGGATGGCATGGCGTGTGCGGCCAGCATCCGACGCAGAAGCCCTACAGCGCACTGCCATAGCCGTCGATGGCTACCGGCTAGCAACGCACAGCCATAATGCTCGACGGAGACGGCAGTAGGCGTCTACCGGCTAGCAACATACAGCTGTAATGGACCGCGGTGATGGACGTGCGCGGATAGTGGCTAACCATGTACAGCCATCACAGCCCACCACTATGACCATTGACGTCTAGTGGCCAGCCACATACTGCCATGCGGACGCACAAAAAGGCTGCCGGCAGCTACCGTCCAGCCACCGACAGCCAATAATCCAACGGCGCGCCGCCTACTCGAACACGAAGTCCACGTTGACGATGTGCAGCTTCGGCTCCAACGCCTGTTCAATCGTCTGGCGCGCGCCGACGAGCTCCTCCATCTGCACGGTGCCCTTCGTGCTGCCGATGAAGATGTCCACATCGAAGTTCATGCCCGTCTTGAACACGTGGATCTTCTCCATCTGGATGCCCGCCGGCAGATGCGCCTCGACTTCGCGCGTCACAAAACCGGAGATCTCCTCGTCGTCGTGTGTGCCGCCGACGAGCTCCACAAACGCGTCGCGCAGCACCGTGACCGGCTCCTTGATCGTGAGCAGCACAATGATTGTGGTGATGAAGAAATCGCCGGTGTAGTGCAGAAAATCGAACGGCGTGCCACTGGGAAGGAAGTACAGCAGCACCGCCACAATGCCAATGCCGAGCGAGATCATGCCGTCGATCCACGTGCCGTTCGCCTCCGCTTTGAGCATGAGGCTCGCGTTGCCGATTGACCGGTTGCGCGCGCGGTAATACCCCACGAGCACGAGACACACCGCCACGGCCGCGATTTGGTAGATGATCACCGGGCCGAAGCTGAGCCGCTCGCCCTCGCCGTACGCGAAATAGTCGATCGCCACGCGCAGCACGTCGAGGAACGAGAACAGCAGCAGGCAGATCGTGAAGATCGATTTGCAGATCGCGTAGATCGGCTCGAGTGCGAACATGCCGTTGGGGAACCGGTCGCTCACGCGCACTGTCTTCTTGGACAGATACGCGGCGACGCCGCCGGAGATCACCGAGATCACCGTGAACGAGGCGTCGAGGAACATGGCCTTGAGGCCGGTGAGGAAGAACACGAAGAACCCGGCGAGCACCATGACGATATTGACGACGATGCCCACCTTCAACGCCTGCTGCTCGATTTTCTTCTGATGCATGCGCACACTCCTTCGCTCGGCACTCAACGTATTCAGCTTAGCCGCCGCGCGCGGTTATGCGCAGACCAAAACAGCATGCCTCACAGCCCCCACACAATCCCGCCCCTTTTCCCACGCAACGGCTAGAATTGGCTCATTATGGCAGCATTTAGTTCTCTTACAGACAGGCTCTCGAATGCGTTCAAGCATCTCAAGAGCAAAGGCAAGCTTTCCGAAGCGGACATCGACGGCACGATCCGCGAAATCCGCCGCGCGTTGCTCGATGCCGACGTCTCACTCGACGTGGTGCGCTCATTCACCGCGCGCGTACGCGACCGCGCGCTCGGCGCCGAGGTCTCCGAAGCGCTCAATCCGGCGCAGCAGGTGGTGAAGATCGTCAATGACGAGCTCACCGACATCCTGGGCCAGGGCGTCGATCGCCCGCTCAACTTCGCGAAGAATCCGCCCACAATCATCATGCTCGCGGGTCTGCAGGGCGCCGGCAAGACGACGCTCGCGGGCAAGCTCGGCTACTGGCTCAAGGATTCCGGGCACACGCCGCTGCTCGTGGCGGCCGATCTGCAGCGTCCGAACGCGGTGACGCAGCTCGAGGTGGTCGGCGAGCGCGCCGGCGTGCCGGTCTACGCGCCGGAGAAGGGCGTGCAGTCCGCGGGCGGCGACGCCGTTTCCGCTCCGGGCGAGACCACCGGCGACCCGGTGAAGGTAGCGCGCGACTCGATTGAATACGCGCGGCAGAAGCTGTACGACACGGTGATCATCGATACCGCCGGCCGACTCGGCGTGGACGAGACACTGATGCAGCAGGCGCGCGACATCCGCGACGCCGTGCAGCCGAACGAGATCCTGTTCGTGATCGACGCGATGATTGGCCAGGACGCCGTGCGCACCGCCCAGGCGTTCGACAAAGGCGTGGACTTCACGGGCGTGGTGCTCTCCAAGCTCGACGGCGACGCCCGTGGTGGCGCGGCGCTTTCGGTGGCGTCGGTGACCGGCAAGCCGATCCTGTTCGCATCGAACGGCGAAGGCCTCAAGGAC
Organism: Bifidobacterium pseudolongum subsp. globosum; assembly: GCF_000741295.1. Lineage (GTDB taxonomy): Bacteria > Actinomycetota > Actinomycetes > Actinomycetales > Bifidobacteriaceae > Bifidobacterium > Bifidobacterium globosum. Next base: position 44,558 of record NZ_JGZG01000004.1, read on the forward strand.
TTCGAGGTGTTCCACCCCGACCGCATGGCCTCGCGCATCCTCGACATGGGCGACATCCTCACGCTCATCGAGCAGGCGCAGCGCGAATTCGACGAGGAGCAGACGCGCGAGGCCGCCGCGAAGATGGCGGAAGGCAGCTTCGGGCTGGACGACTTCTTGGCCCAGCTGCAGCAGGTGCGCAAGCTCGGCTCGATGAAGTCGCTGCTCGGCATGATTCCGGGCATGGCGCAGCACCGCAAGGAACTCGAACAGTTCGATGAGCGCGAGATTGACCGCACCGAGGCGATCATCCGCTCGATGACCCCCGAAGAGCGCCGCGACCCGAAGATCATCGACGGTTCGCGCCGTGCGCGTATCGCGTATGGTTCGGGCGTCACCGTCTCCGCGGTCAATGCGCTGCTGCAGCGCTTCGAGCAGGCGGCGAAGATGATGAAGCGCATGAGCAACAAGGCCGGCATGGGCGGATTCCCGGGCATGGGCGGCCCCGGCGGCGGCAAGAAAGGCAAAAAGGGCAAGAAAGGCAAGAAGGGCGGCTCCAAGTCGGGCAATCCGATGAAGCGCGAGGCCGAAGAGCAGGCGTTGCGCGCACGCCTTTCGGGCAAGCCGAGCTCGGGGGGTTCGGCGTTCGCAAAGAAGCAGGGTACCCCGCAGCTGCCGGAAGGCCTGCAGGACGCCTTCGGCGGCGAAATCCCGCCGAACTTGGGTGGCGGCCTGAGCGGCCTCCTTGGCTGACCCCTCTGCTCGGCACCACCAACCAAGTCGGGTGGCGCCGAGCAGCCTTTGCTGGTGGCCAGCAGCCTCTACCGCTGGCCACCAGCCCCTGCGACCGCCGGCCACCAGCCCCATCCTGCGTGCGATTTGTCTAGGTTTTCGCTGTTTTGGTCATTGTTTTCGCCGTTTACGTCACAAATACAGCAAAAAAGTGACCATAACAGCGAAAATGGTGGCCAAAACAGCGAATGCAGTGACGTAAACGGAGAAAATCCACGTGGCCACATGCTTGTTGGCCGCATATGCTTAGGCAAAACCGCCCACCCCATCCACCAGTGAAAGGACCTCCATGCTCATCGCACTGTGGATCATCCTGATTGTCTGCCTGCTATGGCTCTCGCTCACCGAACTGCCAGCCGGCTGGGACGGCCACAGCCCACTGCCGTACCTGATCGCCCTCACCCCCATGCTGTGGATCGCGTTCACCGCGCTCGGCGTCGCCGGCCTGTGCATGCGCGAATGGGGATTCGCCGCATGCTGCGCCGCCGGCCTCATCGCCTCGCTCATGCGCAAGACCGCCTACTGGCTCAACAACCTGAAGTCGCCGAACACCGGCGAGGCGATCGCGCGCAAAATCGCTGAACGCAAAGCCCGCGAAGCGCAGTCGCACATCCAGGCCACACAAGGCACACCCCGCCTCGACAACGGCCACGACGGCCGCTTCCGCGTGCTCACGCTCAACTGCCGCTTCGGCCGCGCCAGCGCCGGCGAGATTGTGCGCACGGTGCGTGACGAAGACGTGGCAGTGCTCGCCCTGCAGGAGCTGACCGAAGACCTGGTGCGCCAGCTCGACGCCGCCGGCCTCGCCGAGCTCCTGCCCTACCGCCAGCTCGGCGACCCACAGGCAAGCGACAATGGCGGCTTCAACGGCGTGTGGCTGCGCGTCGAACCCGCGCAAAGCACACCCACCGGTGTGGCGATTCCCGCTGCCGATGTGCCCGCCGTCACACTGCAGGTCTCGCCGATGCGCGACATCACGTTCGCCTCCGCACACCCCAAATCGCCCCAGCGCGGCTGCCGCGAATGGTCCGAAGGTATCATCGGCCTGGGTGCGCTTGCCCATCCGCAGCAGAACCTGGCCGCCCCAGATGCCCCTGCGCATGAGACGATCACGGTGATCCTCGGCGACCTCAATTCGAGCATCCCGCACCCGAGCTTCCGCAAACTGCTCGCGAGCGGCTTCCATGACGCCGCGCTCGACGATGCGAAGGGGTTGCACCCCACCTACCCCACATGGCTGCCGTGGCCGCGCATTGTGATCGACCATGTGATCTTCACTGACCATCTGCACGCGAGCGACGTACAGGCCGTGCACATCGACGGCTCCGACCACATGGCGCTCGCCGCCACGCTCACCCTGCAAGACAAACACGAACCAGTGAACGCGGCCGCCCGCGAGACCTGGCCCGAATCATTGCCTCCGCTGCCCAGGAAGAAGGCGCGCGAGCAGGCACAGCGTTAGGCTCATGCGCTCTGCGGACGCAGCGTGACGGCGAAGCGGAACTCGGGCGCGTCGAGCCGGTACTGCGGCAGCAACTCAGGCCCGCAGCTGTCCGACCCGATGCCCGACTGCATGTAGTCCACGCTCACCACAGTCACGCCGGCCGGCTCGAGCTCGAAGTCGTGCGCGGCGCGCGTCATCTCCTCGGCCGTGTAGTCGATCGCCTGGAAGTCGAACGCGCGCGCAGGCTGCACGCCGTCGCCGCGCAGCACGATGAGCGCCACGCCGTCGCCCGCCACGCTCGCCCAATCGCAGTCGTGCCGGTTGCCGTTCTCCTGCGGGCGGATCTCGCGCTCGCCGAGCGTGGGTGGCGTGCCTTCGAACATGCCGTGCCAGCAGGCGCGGTGCTTGTCGACGTAACTTTCGCCCGGCCCGTAACCGCAATACACCACGTTGCGCATGGCGCGCGGCAGCATCATGCGGATGCCGAAGCGCGGCAGGAACGGGAACTCGGTGTCGCGCTCCACATCCATCTGCAATGCGATCGAGCCGTCCGCATGCACGGTCCACGTGGTCTGCATGCGCGCGATCGGCTGCACGACCGGCGCCACCGCGGCCATCGCGCAGCGCAGCTCGACGGCGTTGATCGACAGGTGCGCGCCCTGCTCATCGGATTCGCGCGGCTCGGCGTCCGCCTGCGCGATGCCGCTCGACGCGACCGCGCGCGCCGAGACGCTGTACGCGCGCGCCGACGCATGGTGGTATTGCGCGCGCTCCCACTCCTCGCGCACAGTGCGGTCGTTGTCTGTCGGCGCACGCCAGATGCTCAGGCTCATCGGCTCGGTGAGCAGCTGGTGATTGCGGTAGCTCAGCTCACGGAACAATCCGGTGCGCGTGTCGAGCACATACCGCCAATCCACGCCTGTGAGCACAATCGACGCGCCCGCGCGCTGCACCTGGATCGCGGCGCCGCGCTCGTCGCCGGCGAGCATCTCCTCGTGCTGTTGGCGCACCCACTGGTTGCGCGCGCTGCCCACGACCGGCACATCGACCTCGTCGAAGCCGAGTTCGAACAGCGGGTCCATGCCCCAGCGCGCCTCGCGCGTCACATACCGCAGCACAAGCGTGACCTTGCCGTCGTGTACGAGCGGCGGCAGGCCGATGAGCGGCACACGGCCGGCGTCATGCGGCGCGATCATCATCGCCTGCTGCGTGGGCTCGTCGTCGCACAGGCGGTACGCCTGCATCACGCCGTCCACGTAGAGTTCCCACATCAGCATGACCTCGGCGCCGAGCGGCGTGAAGTCGAGGTGATTGCGCAGCGTGACGGACACGGCCGGACTGTCGCCGCCGGTGAGAGTGAAATCTTCCACGCGCGCGGGGCGGAACACGTTCTTGAACTCGTCCAGGCCGGAATGCGGCGTGCGGTCAGGCGCGACCATGCCGTCCACGCAGAAATTGCCGTCGTTCGGATAGTCGCCGAAGTCGCCGCCGTACAGGTATTCGCGCCGCCCCTGCGGGGTGCGGCCGGCGTCGACCGCGTGGTCGCACCATTCCCACACATAGCCGCCCACAAGCCCGGGGTGGCGTTGGATCGCCTGGAAATAATCCTCCAGGTCGCCCGGGCCATTGCCCATCGCGTGGCAGAATTCGCACAGCACATACGGTTTGACCTCGCCGCCGGCGGCCTGCCCGTTCTCGCCGAGCGCGCCGTCCGGGTTCGCGGCGGCGCTCGCCGGGCCTTCGTCAAAGTACGCGTCGATCTCGGCGATGCTCGGGTACATGCGGCTGTGCACGTCGAGGTTGCCGTAGTCATGCGCATCATGCCCGTCGGGCTCCACGTACCGCGCGCTTTCGTAATGCGTCAGGCGCCGCGAATCGTAGCGCTTGGTCCACGCGAGCGCGCGCTCGAACCCCACGCCGAACGCGCCTTCGTTGCCCATCGACCAGAACAGCACGCACCCGTGGTTCTTGTCGCGCTCCACGCAGCGCTGCACGCGGTCGATGATCGCCGGCGCGAAGTCTTCGTTGTCGGCGATCCGCTCGTTCCACAGCTGCGCGGCGCGCTTCCAGTCCTCTTGCGGCACGCCGCTTATGGGGCGGTAGGCGTCGTTCGCGCCGTGCGCCTCGAGGTCGGCCTCGTCGATCACGAGGAACCCGAGCTGCTCGAACGCGTCGTAGAAGTGGGGCGCGTTCGGGTAGTGGCTTGTGCGCACGCCGTTCACATTGTGCTGTTTCATCAGGAGCAGGTCTTCCATGAACTGCTCGGCGCTGATCGCGTAGCCGGTGCGCGGGTCGCTGTCGTGCCGGTTCATGCCGTGAATCACGATCGGCTTGCGGTTGAGCTCCACCACGCGCTGCACGCCGTCGTGCGCCACCGTGCGCAGGTCGCTGATTGTGAGCAGCTGCGTGATCGCCTCGTGGGGCGTCTCGATGGCGAGCCGGTAGCAATACGGGCGCTCTGGATTCCACAGTCGCGGCGCGTCGAGCGTGAGCTGCGCCCGGGCATGCGCGGAGAATGGGCCGTCGGGCATGCACGCCGCGGGCACCGCGCGGGCATGCGCCACCGGTTCGCCCCCGGCGCTGAGCACGGTTACGTCGATCCAGTCGGGCAGGCCGGCCCCGCCGCGCGCGAAATCGATGGAGATCCGCGCGCTGGCGGGCTCGTCGTCGGGCCCGAATTCGACGTTCGTGTGCACAAAATAGTCGCGGATCATTCGCTCGGGCCGCGTAAGCAGATAGACGTCGCGGAAGATGCCGCTCATGCGCAGTTTGTCCTGGTCTTCGAGATAGCTGCCGTCGCACCATTTGAGCACGAGCACCACGAGCGTGTTTTCGCCGGGCGCGATGTGCTCGGTCACGTCGAATTCGCTCGTGGAGTGCGAGACCTGCGAATAGCCGATGAACTCGCCGTTGAGCCACACATAGAAACAGCTGTCCACGCCCTCGAAGTTGAGGTAGGCGCGCGGGGCGGATTCGCTCGGTGTGTAGTCGAATGTGCGGCGGTAGACGGCGCAGGGATTGTCCGCGGGCACGTACGGCGGGTCGAGCGGGAACGGATAACGCGTGTTCGTGTATTGGTTGTGGTCGTAGCCGTGCATCTGCCACACGCTCGGCACGGGCAGCGTGGCGTAGTCGGCGGCGGTGTCGAAGTCCACGTCGAAGAAACGCGGGGCGTAGGCGGCGTCCGCGGCGGCGACCTCCGCGTCTAGATCGTGGATGCTGCCGTAGTAGCGGAACTGCCAGTCGCCACTGAGCAGCTGCAGGCGGTCGGAGTCGAGGCGGTTGTCGAGCGTCGTGTCGAGGGGGCGCGACGCGGGGATGAAGTACGAGCGGTTCGGCTCGCAGCCCACATGCAACGTGTTGAGATCCTCGTAATACCGCGGAATGAACATGCAGACTCCCTTGCCTTGTACGGTATCTACCGCTTGCGATTATAACCGGCCCCGCCGCCCGGCCATTGCCGCCCATTGCCCACAGCATGACGGCGCTCTGCCCTCTCCTGACAAAGTCATGCAGGACTGCCGCAACCATGACAAATCTCTGCTGGATGGAGCGGATGTCAGGCAGTTTTCCATGGCTGATTGTATACTGTATGGGTTATTTGACCATGCGGGGCCCTCTACTACCGTGTGGCCAAGGAACACGTGCACCGGCCGGGCTGTGCCCCACACGGCACGGGATGGCGCACACCCCTAGTTACCAAGGAGAGCCATTTTGGCAACCAAGATTCGTCTCAAGCGCATGGGCAAGAAGTTCTACGCGGTCTACCGCGTGGTCGTCATGGATTCGCGCGCAAAGCGCGACGGCAAGGCGATCGAGGAGATCGGCCTGTATAACCCGAACACCCAGCCTTCGACCATCGAAATCAACTCCGAGCGCGCCCAGTACTGGCTCGGCGTTGGCGCCCAGCCGACCGAACAGGTGCTCAACCTGCTCAAGATCACCGGTGATTGGCAGAAGTTCAAGGGCCTCAAGGGCGCCGAAGGCACCCTGAAGACCGTCGCCCCGAAGAAGGACGCCGCCACGCTGATCGAAGAGGCCGACACCAAGGCCCAGAAGCTCAAGGCCGCCAAGGCCGAAGCCGAGATCAAGGCGAATGAGAACGCGACCGCCGCCGACGAAAAGGTCGAGTTCGCAGACGCCGAAGAGTCTGCACCGGAAGCAGTGTGATCTGATCATGCTTGCTCAAGCCGTGGAACATCTGATTAAGAACATCGTCGATTTTCCCGACGACGTTTCGGTCAAGTCCCATGAGAATGCGCGCGGGGAACTCATTCGCGTACGCGTGAATCCTGAAGACATTGGCCGCGTGATTGGCCGCAACGGCCGCACCGCCAACGCGATCCGCACCGTGGTGCAGGCCATGGCCGACCACAAGGTGCGTGTCGACATCATGGATGTGCGTAGGTGAGTGGTGAACTTCCTGCAGACCCTCAACAGCCCGAGTTGTTGAGGGTCTGTCGTATTGGCCGTGCACAGGGACTCAAGGGCGAAGTGACCGTGCGCATCTTCACGGACGAACCCGAAGAGCGGTTCGCCCCCGGCGCCGAGCTGTTCAACCGCGACGGCTCCGTGACCTATACTGTGGAACGTGCACGCACGTTCAAAAACCGCTGGTACCTCAAACTCGAAGGTGTGGACGACCGCAACGCCGCCGAGGAGCTCAACGGCACCGTGCTGTACGGTGAACCGTGGGAGCTGGAAGACGACGAATTCTACCCCAAGGACCTCGTGGGCCTCGAGGCACGCCTGAAGGCCGATGGCCGCGTACTCGGCAAGGTCGTGGACATGATCGAAGGCGCGCAATGGCTGCTCAAGATCCGCCTCGCACAGCCCGTGGGCGATGAGACCACCGCACTCGTGCCATTCGTGATCAATCTGGTGCCGGACATCGACCTTGAGGAGGGTTATCTGACGATTGACCCGCCTGGTGGCCTGATCCCCGGGGTGTGATCTTCCACTTTTTTCGGGGCGTGGTGATTTGTGCGCGCTCCAGCGCGCACAAATCACCATTTTCCCCTCAAACTCCTTCCACTTTTTTCCAAGCCTGAAAAAAGTGCGCGCTGCAATTTCTCAAAGGACTGCCATGGACATCGACATCGTTTCGGTCTTCCCCGAATACTTCGACGTACTCGACCTGAGCCTGCTCGGCAAGGCGAAGAGCAAGGGGCTCATCAGCGTGCGCGCGCACAATCTGCGCGACTGGACGCACGACGTGCACCAGTCCGTGGACGACACCCCTGTCGGCGGCGGCGCAGGCATGGTGATGAAACCGGCCGTCTGGGCGGAGTGCCTCGACGAACTGCTTGGCATTCACACTGAGTCCCCAGACCGCCCGATCCTCATCTTCCCCAACCCCTCCGCCCCGCTGTTCACGCAGCAGGACGCGACCGAGCTCTCGCACGCGCAGCACCTCGTGTTCGGCTGCGGCCGCTACGAGGGCTACGACGCGCGCATCCCCGTCTACTACCGCGAGCGCGGCGTGGACGTGCGCGAATACTCGATCGGAGATTATGTGCTCAACGGCGGCGAAGTGGCTGTCTCGGTGATGCTCGAGGCGATCACGCGCCTGCTGCCGGGCTTCATGGGCAATCCCGACTCGATCGTCGAGGAGTCGTACACCGGCGGCAATGCGCTGCTCGAACACAACCAGTACACGAAGCCCGCCACGTGGCGCGGCCTGGATGTGCCGGCCGTGTTGCTTTCCGGCGACCATGCCAAGGTCGACCGTTTCCGGCGCGACGAGGCGCTTGAGAAAACGAACCGCATCCGCCCCGACCTCATCGCGCAGCTCGACTGCCACGCGCTGAGCAAGGCGGACCGCAAGACGCTGATCGAACTCGGCTGGGAGGTCTCCGGCGACCACCCGCGCCGCATCAGCTGATTATTCCCCTGATTGTTCCTGCACGATCTGCTCGTATTCCTGCGAGCGGAACGTGTAGACGGCCGTCTCGCCGTAGTCACGGCGGTCGGCCATAACCCATCCCTCCGGGGCCGCCGGCGGCGCGGTGCGCGTGGAGCGTTCGAGCACAATCGCCGCAAACCGAGCGACGAGTCCGCGCGCGGTCAGGTCGCGGAGCAGGCGCTCGCAATCGGCTGTGGCGAACGCGTACGGCGGGTCGATCAACACCAAATCAAAAGGCTCGCCCGGCTTCGCTTTCGCCGCGTACCGCTCCGCTTTCGCGTGCACGACGCGCGCGCTCATCCCCTTTTCCCAACCGGCATGCCGGCGCAACGCGGTGAGTGTCTGCGCGATGCGCTGCGCCGCCTGCGCGGATGATTCCACCGTGACGAGTTCGCGCGCGCCGCGGCTCAGCGCCTCGATGCCGAGCGCGCCGGTGCCGCCGAACAGGTCGAGCACACGCGCGTCGCGCAACAGGCCGTGCGCCTCAAGCCGTGAGAACAGCGCCTCCTTGGTGCGGTCGGTCGTCGGCCGTGTCTCCGCGCGCGGCGTGGCAAGTGGCATTCCCTTGAATCTGCCGGTAATCACATGCATATTCCCCGAGCATAGCCGCCGTGCTGCACCATCTAGTGATTGACGCCCCTGTTACCCGCAACCGAAGACGACCGCCGTTGTCCGCCCCTGCTACGGTAGTGCCTCTTCTGCTACGGGTAGTGCCTCCCCAAGTAGATGGCGCTCATTTCATCGCTACGGGTAGTATATGTTTATCGAAAAGCAATATATTTTGCTCCCCTTTTCACTACCCGTAACGAAAAGATTACCGGAGTCTACAAAGGCAGGCACTACCCATAGCAGAAGAGGCACTACCCGTAACGCATAAGGGCCGCTTGTAACCCATCAGCTTAACATCCGTGCGGTGGATCCCCACTGGCGGCCACTTCAGAAACCGCCCCGCGCCAGCCACCTCGTCATCGCCTTATCCGCTGGTATGACTGCCCTCGCGCAAAACCCGCATCTCAACATGCTGGGCGGCAAATATGTGCGAACATTTCACAACCATTCCCATATACCGGACAAACCGGCCAATCCATGGTCATTTCCGCCCCGCATGTTGCGACAGACGGCTGTCAGTTGCTCGTCAGATATTGCTCGTTGCCGCGCGTGAAGTCGAGCACGGCGCCCGCGAGCTGCACATGCCCCTCAAGGTCGGGGTCGTGCGCGAGCAGCTCCTGCGCCCGCGCGCGCGCATCGGCGATCATGCGCGCGTCCTGCACGACGCGCAGCAGTTTGAGGCTCGATTTTCCGCCCGACTGCGCGTCGCCGAGCACGTCGCCGGCCCCGCGCAACTCGAGGTCGCGACTCGCGATTTCGGCGCCGTCGAGCGAGCCGGCGATCACTTCGAGCCGCTCCTGCGCGACTGTGCCCGGCTCAGCGCGCGAGACGAGGAACGCCCAGCTGTCGGTGCCGCCGCGGCCCACACGCCCGCGCAACTGGTGCAGCTGCGACAGGCCGTATCGGTCGGCATCAAAGATCGTGATGCAGCTGGCCTGCGGCACATCCACACCGACTTCGACCACGGTCGTGGCCACCATGACCGGCGTCTCGCCCGACTCGAAATCCGCCATGACCTGCGCTTTCGTCGCGTCGTCGTCCCGCCCGGTCAGCGTGCACAGCCGCACGCCGTTGAACTGCGGCAGCGACCGCAGCCGCTGCGCGATCTCCACCACGGCGTGCAGCGGAGGCCGCGGCTCGCCTGTGTCGCCGAGCGCGGCGTCGCTGAGCAGTTCGGGCGCGTCGGCCTCGCCGCCCCCGTCTTCGGTGTCACTCGGTTCGATGCGCGGGCAGATGATGTACGCGCGCTCGCCGGCGTTAACGCGGCGGCGGATATGCCAGAACATGTCGGCCATCATGTGCGCGTCGGCCTCGGGAATCACGAACGTGCGGATCGGCTTCCTGCCGCCGGGCAGTTCGGTGAGCCACGAGATGTCGAGGTCACCGAACCATGTCATCGCCGCCGTGCGCGGGATGGGCGTGGCCGTCATGACGAGCAGGTGCGGGTCGCGCTCCGACTTCGCGCGCAGCGTCTCGCGCTGTTCGACGCCGAAGCGGTGCTGCTCGTCGATCACGGCGAGCGCCAGGTTCGGCGCTTGGAACGATTTCGAGAACGCGGCGTGCGTGGCCACTACAATGCACGGCTCGCCGCTCGCCGCCGCCGCGAGCACCTTGCGGCGCGCGGCGAGTTTCATGCCGCCGGTGAGCAGGTGCACAGGCACGAGATCACCCACCGAGGCGCTGATCGATTGGAAATGCTGTTCCGCAAGCACCTGTGTTGGCGCGACGAGCACGGCTTGGTGCCCCGATCCCACGGCCTGCAGCATCGCGGCCACAGCCACGACCGTCTTGCCCGAGCCGACTTCGCCCTGCAGCAGGCGTTGCATCGGGTGCGCACGGCCCATGTCGGTGCCGATCGCGTCGATCACCTCGCGCTGCCCGTTCGTCAGTGCAAAAGGCAACCGCTCAATGTACCCGTCGCGCAACTGCACATCCGCGCACGGGTAGGCGTTGCTTGTGGCGGCGCGGTTGCGCGCCATCAGCAGCGCGCACTGGCAGACGAACGCCTCCTCATAGCGCATCGTCCCGATCGCGCGCTTGAAGTCGGCCACCGACTGTGGCTCGTGGATCGCGCAGAACGCCTGCGCACGGTGCATGAGCTGCTTCGCTTCACGCACCGGCTCGGGCAGCACGTCGGGGATCCGTTTGGCGAGCCGCGCGCGGGCGGCCTCGCCGAGCGCGAACTGCTCGCCGAATTGCGCGCTGTCGGCGGTGACGGGCGAGGCGGCGAAGGGGTCTTCGCCGGCGAGCAGGCGCAGCACCTGGTCGATCGTCTCGTGGATGTGCTCGCTCGAGATGCGCGAGTTCGCATGGTAGACCGGGCGCGGGCGTGTGGCGCGCGCCAGTCCCTGCGCCACCGAGTCCACGTCGTAGCGCAGGCGCGGCTGCGGCTGCACGGCCGGCTCGCCGAACGCGAGCTGCGGTTCGGCCGCCGGCGGCTCGGCCGGAGCCACGGCCAGGATGTCGGGGTGTGTGAACTGCAGTCGGTCGTTGAACGTGCTCGGGTCGCCCGAGATGACGAGCTGCAGGCCCGCGCGCAGGCGCGAGGCCATCCAGTCCACATAGGATTTGCGGTGCGAGAAAAAGACGAGCGCGGCGGTGCGCGGCTGCATGGCGCGGGAGGCGGCGGTCGGCGCGTCATCGACGAGCACCTCGAGCCGGTAGCCGCGGCGCGCGTTCATCGGCGTCACGCGCAGCGCGCGCACGTCCACCGCGCACGCCATCTTCTCCCCGAAGCGCACCTCGGCGAGCGCGCGCACCGGCACGGGGTCGGTCACGCGGAACGGATAATACGTGAGGGCGTCGGCCACGGTGAGCACGCCAAGCGCCTTGAGGGCGCTGACGCGGCGTTTGTTGGTCAGCAGCGCCGCAAGGGGCGTGTTCACGGTGGTGTCGGTCATGCGGTCCATTGTACAAAAACAACCCCGGGAGCATCGCTCACCGGGGTTGTGGTCGTCTGCGCATATCAGACAGCGCTCACACGCTGAACCTTGCCTGCCTTGAGGCATTTCGCGCACACGCGCACGCGGACGTTCTGGCCGTCCACGGTGGTGCGCACCGGCTGCAGGTTCGGCAGGAAGCGGCGCTTGGTACGAATATGCGAGTGCGAAACGGTGTAACCGGTCTGCGGTCCCTTGCCGCACACTGCACAACGAGCTGCCATAATGGACTCCCTACAATTACTTCTATAGACTTGCAAGTCTGTGCACTCGCGCACGCGCCCGCAAAAGGGCATGCACCAATACACACAACTTCCCAATAGTACAACCCGGCCACGGACAACGCAACACCCGCGCGGCCAAGGCGCGGCACGGCGGCGTTTTCAGGCAATTCCCCGAAAATACGGTCTACAATCGTGCTAACCGTGATGCGCCACACCCATCAGCGTCGATGCATTGCGGGGCCGGTCGGGAATTTTCAGGGAAGGAGCCCAACGCACATGCTCAGCGACATCCTGCATAAGATCCGCGCACAGCGCGACCATGAACCAACGGTCATCTCGGTAGGCCAGATCTGGGTCGACATCACCATGCATGTGCAGGAGATGCCGCAGCCGGGCGAGTTCACGAACGCCCCTTCGGTGACCAAATCGGCGAGCGGCAGTTTCCATGTGCTGCAGGCGGCGAGCCGCATGGGCGCGCGCACCGAACTGGCGAGCATCATGGGCACCGGACCGTGGGCCACGATGTTGCGCGATTCGCTGCGCCGATCGCACATCCTGCACACCGGCCCCACCAGGCCGAACCAAGACAACGGGTTCCGCATTGTGCTCACCGACGGCATGCAGAAGTCGTACGTGGCGCACCATGGCGCCGAAGCGCACGGCGACCCCCGCGCGTTCGCGCATGTGCGCCCGCAGCGCGGCGACGTGGTGCACATCAGCGGCAATGCGCTGATGAACGAGTCGTCGCTCGCCGTCAACGCGTTCATCCAACAGCCGCAGTGCCGCCCGCAGGAGCGCGAATTCCGTATGGTGATCAACCCCACGAACACGCTGCGGCTCGTCAACGACCAGCTGCTCGAGAATCTCGTGCTCACGCGCCCCATCTGGTCGATGAACCGGCAGGAGGCGCGCACACTCGCCTATCGTCTGGGCGTGACCTTCGACGAAAGCGCCACGATGCGCGTGAACGCCGGCTTCGACGAGTCGATGCACGCGCTGTGCGAGGCGCTCGGCGAGACGCTGCGCGCGCCGGTCGTGCTGCGCGCCGGCGCACGCGGCGCCTGGGTGCGCCAGCACGGCAAGGGGGTGGAGCACATCGACGGCTTCCCCACGAAGGCCACGCACATCCGCTCCGCCGGCCCCGCGCACACTGGCGCACTGTGTGCGCTGCTCGCCGAAGGGTGGGACCTGGAAAGCTCGGTGCAGATCGCGAACGCCGCCGCCTCGCTCGCGATCGAGCACAACCACGCGGGCATCCCGTTCTGCCCCACGTACGATGAGGCCGCCAAACTGGTGTCCGACGCCCTCACCGCACCGAAAAAGGACTGATCACTCGTCGCTGTCCGGGGTGATGCCGGCGGCGCCCCACCGCAGGCTGCGGCGCAGCGCCGGCAGCACATCGGCCGGCTGCATGATGCCGAGCAGCCACACAGCCTCGTCGGCCGCAAGCGGGAAGCCCGCGTCCACGAGCATGATCGCCACCTTGGCGAGCTGTTCGAGCAGCGCGAGCGGCGGCGCCACCGGAATGCCGGCCGCGCGCAGCATCTGCTCGGCGCGATCGCGGTCCGGCAGCTCCTCCTCGCCCATCTCGGCGAGCAGCTGGTTCGCCTCGTCACGGCTCCTGTCGTGGAACGGACCTTCGGGCATCGAAAGCACCATCGCATAGCACGCCAGACCGGCCTTGTGGCTGTTGGTCCTCCACAGTGCATACCCCAGGCGGTAATACATGAAGCCCACGTCGATCGGCATCAGCGCGGTCTTGAGGCCGCGGATCAACGCATCCGCCGAACCCGCGTAGTCCTCGCCGACATCGGTGTAGTCGAGCGAAAGCTCGATGGCGCCGCGCGCGGTCGTCGGCGCCAGGCGCATCATCTCCTCGGACTGGGCCACCGCCTTGTCGCGCTCGCCCAGCTCGCGGTTGAGGCGGCTGAGCGCGCCATGCGCGTTGTACACGGCGTCGGGCAGCTTCCAGTAGCGGTCGGTCGCCTTGCCTTCCACATTCACCATGAGCAGTCGCATGAGCGGGTGCTCGCAATACAACGGCTTGCGGTCGCCATGGTCCTTCTCGGCGCTCTCGATCTGCATCAGCGCGGATTCGACCTCGAACATGGCGGTCACCGGCGAATCCTCGTTCTGGTTCACGATGTCCCAGATCTCGGGGCCCTTGACCACGCAGTCGTCGTGCATCACGTCGAGTTCGTACGCGTAGTCGGCGCGCACAAGCGTCTTGATGTCGTCGGGCAGTTCGCGCTTGTCCTTCCACAGCGGCACATGCTGGCGCACGAGCGCCTTCGGCAACGGCAGCGGCTCGACCGGCATGAGGCCACGGTCGGCGCCGAAGCGCAACGCGCGGCGTGCCGGCTGCAGCATCTGCACGATCGCCGCCGGGTCGTTGTCTTGCGCGGTGTCGTCGAACCGGCCGCTCACATACGCCGGCTGCACGCCCATCTGGAACGGGCTGCGGTCGAAGCCGAGCGAGAGCACGGGCTGGCCACTCAGCGAGCCGAGGCGACCGGTCACGTCGACCGACGTGACGCGCGCGCCGGTCGTGAACGCGGCCTGCGCGAGCAGACCCGCGAGGCGCAGCGCGTACGACGCCGCACGACCCGCGCGTTGGGCGCGCATGTCGACCCACTGGCCACCCACGAAGTCCGACCCCGGCATCATCGACGCGGTGGGCACGCTGAACGTGACCGCCATCTGCCCGCTCTTCGGGTCCACGTCGCACAGGTACTCGAGGCGGAACGGCAGCTTGAGGCGCTCGCAGATCGCGATGAAGCGCGTCATCACGTCCCATGCGCCACCGCGCGCCGCCTTGGTGCCGCGCACGGTCTGCTCCGGGTTCTCCACCGTGGCCTCCTGCTGCACGAACTTCGCGTGCGTGGCCCACATGTGCATCGAGCGCATGGCGGATTGGAAGCACTCCTCCTCGCTGAACGTGGAGACGAGGCCCATGCCGTTGTCGTGGCCACGCGCCTCGAGGTCCACGAACGACAGGCGGTTGAGCGCAGCCTCCACACCGAGCACCAAGTCGCGCTGCAGCCCTTCGATCTCGTCATCGTCGAAGCGCATCCAGAACATGTCGGTCGAGTCGAGCCGGATCACGCTGAGCGGATGCTCGCCTTCGATCTGGCGAATCTGCCCGGCGCCGGCCTCCACGAGCTGGCGCGCGGCGAAGCGCTCGAACACCGAGGACTGGCCGGCGTTGTTCGTGGTGCCGCGCCAGATGATCTCGTCGAGCCCGTCGGGCAGCGGCTTGTCCATCATGTCGCGGAACAGTTCGCTGATACGGCCGGCACCAGCGCCCACCGTCTTGCCAGCGAGGCGCGGCACAAGGCATGCGCCGATCCAGCACGCGGCGATCAGCACGGCAAGCGGGTGCTTGCCTTCGCGGTATGCGCCGAGGTTCTCCGTGCAGGCGGTGAGCCATGCCGTGCCGCCATCCACCGCATATTCGCCGATCGTGACGGTGCGGTCGAAGCCGTCGGAGCTCTGCACGCGCACAGCGCCCGAGTTCGGAGTGTCGGTCCACGGGTCGAAATGCAGCTCGCCGCGGCCGTCCGGTTCGCTTGCGAGCGTCTGGACCGTGGGGAACACCTTCATGTCTTCGCTGATCCACGCCAGCACCCGCACCTTGCGGCGCCCCACGACCTGCGCCACATACCCGAGGCCGCCCTTGGGCTGGTCCAAGTCCTTGACCAGGCTGTACGAGGCGTCGACCGGCTGGCCCGGCAGCGTGCCGAGCGCCGTGGCGTGCGAAAGCAGTGGCAACCTGTAGACGTTCTGTTCCATACGATCTCTCTCCTGGTTCTGTTCCATTCCATCCGGCCGCAGACGCGGGACACCGCGCCTCATGCCGTTCCTCGTTGCACGGCTCGCTGCACGGGTGGGCCCACCCGCCAAAGCGGCATGTTGTTGCACTGTAACACGCCGGCACGGTGGCGTCGAGCCCCATTCCACCGTGCAACCACACCAATGACCACGATTGCAGAACATGTCCGCCGCGGGCATGCGGTAGCGTTGGCGGCATGACCTGGCTCGCACTCGAACAGACCTTCCTGTGGTTCCTGCTGTACAGCTTTGTGGGCTGGCTGTGGGAGACCGTACTCAACATCGTCATGAAAAAGCGGTTCGTGGACCGCGGCATCCTCAACGGACCCATCTGCCCCATCTACGGCTTCGGTGCGCTGCTGGCGATCTACGCGCTGCCCGGCGAGCATTCGGTCGTCGCGATCTTCCTCAGCAGCGGCGTGCTGTGCTGCACGCTCGAATACTTCACGTCGTGGGCCATCGAAAAGCTCTTCCACATGCGGCTGTGGGACTATTCGGGCAAACCGTTCAACATCAACGGGCGCGTCTACCTCAACGGCTTCCTCTTCTTCGCCGCCGGCTGCACCGTGGTCAAACTGTGGGTGCAGCCGCACGTCATGGACCTGCTCGATGCAATCGACCCGCGCACGATCACGGTCCTCGCCGTGGCGCTGCTCGTGGTGCTGCTCGCCGACGCCGCCGTCACGCTCGCCGGCCTGACGAGCCTCAACAGTCGCCTCGGGCACGCCGAACAAGACATCAAGGCGCTCAAAGCGCGCGGCATCGCGCACATCGACGTCGGCATCACCGCCGCCGACAAGCGCATCGAGTCGGCCGAAACGCGCATCACCACCGTGTGCGCGCAGCTCACCGAGCGCGCGCACACGGACGGCGAGGCGCTCGCCGCGCATGTGGCGCACCTGTTCGATTGGCAGCAGCGCCGTCTGATCCGCGCCTACCCCGCCATGCGCACCGAGCACGGCGAAGGCCTGCTCGCCGAAGTGCGCGCGCAATTCGACCGCGCACGCCATGCGCACACCAACACCAAGTGAACGCCGTCACAGGCGCCGGTGCACGCATGCGCTACGGTAGTGGCAACGTCGCAAGCGAACCCGGCCGAACAGGAGTGCCATGATCAACGAAACATACCAGTCCATGCTCAACGCAAAATCCGTGATCCGCATGATCGGCGAACGCGCGAGCGCCCGCCGTGCGCAGATCGGCGCGAGCGAGGTCTTCGACTTCTCGCTCGGTAATCCGAGCGTGCCGTGCGCGCCGGAGTTCACGCGCGCCATGATCGACCTCTACGAGACGCAGGCGCCGTACGCGCTGCACGGGTACAGCCCGTCCGTCGGGATCGAGTCGGTGCGCGGCGCGATCGCCGACTCGCTCAACCGACGCTTCGGCATGGACTACACGCCCGCGCACATCTTCCCCACCGCCGGTGCCACCGCAGCGCTCGCGCACGCGTTCCGCGCGGTCACGGAGCCGGGCAGCGAGATCGTCACATTCGCCCCGTATTTCCCCGAATACCAGCCGTATGTGGGCGGTACGGGCGCCACGCTGACCGTGGTGCCCGCCGACACCGCGCATTTCCAGATTGATTTCGACGCGTTTGAACGCGCGCTCAACCCGCGCGTGGCGGCCGTGCTGATCAACACGCCGAACAACCCTTCGGGCGCCGTCTATTCCGAGCAGACCCTGCGCCGCCTTGCGCAGATCCTCGAGGACCGCGAGCGCGCATGGGGGCACAGCATCTTCCTGATCAGCGACGAGCCGTACCGCGAGATCGTGTTCGGCGGAGCCGAGCAGCCCTACCCCGCGCGCTTCTATGCGAACACGCTCACCTGCTATTCGTTCTCGAAGGCGCTTTCGCTGCCCGGTGAGCGCATCGGGTACGTGGCGGTCAATCCGCGCGCCGAGCACGCCGAGCTCTTGGTGCCGATGTTCGCGCAGATCAGCCGCACGATCGGGCACAACTGCCCGTCGTCGAGCATGCAGCTCGCCGTGGCGCGTGTGATCGACAAGACGAGCGACCTGGGCGTCTACGAGCGCAACATGGAGCTGCTGTACGGCGCGCTCGTGCGGCTCGGGTTCACGGTGGGCAAGCCGGGCGGCACGTTCTACATCTTCCCGCAGTCGCCCAACCCCGACGCGATGGAGTTCTGCGAGCAAGCGATGGAATACGACCTGTTCATGGTGCCGTCCGATTCGTTCGGCGTGCCGGGGCACCTGCGCCTGTCGTACTGCATGGAGACGGATCATCTCGAGCGCGCGGTCAGGCGGCTTGAGCAGTTCATGCACGAGCGATACGGCCGCTGAGCACGCCCAGCAGCTGAATGCCTGCACACGCGCGCGCCGTCCCCTAGAATTGAGACGGAGGCGGCGCGCCATCCGGCGCCCGCTTGAGTGACGGGAGCATACGTGGAGGAGCAACGCACGGGCACGATTCTCGAGTATGCGCGCACGCAGACACGGGACTTCACCGAGTACCCGTTCCAGACGGCCGACGCGCTCGTGTTCGCGTTGCTCAGCTACGACCGGATCCCGCAGTCGGTGCCACGGCTCAAGACGCTTGTGGCGCGCTACGGATCGCTGTCGCGCCGCGTGCGGTCCTTTGATTGGCGTCACCCGGTGGCTTCGGCGCAGGCGATTGTGCGCGTGCCGTTCGACGGCCCCACGATGCGGCAGGTGGAGCAGGAGCTGACGCTGTACGAAGAGCACCACCCGTATCTCGAGGAGCACGCAGGATTTATACCGGCGGGCACACCGCGCCAGTTCTACCGTTCGATCGCGCACAACCCGCGCTTCGCCGTCACGCGCATCAACGCCGCCGACGAACGCTTTGACCTGGACCAGCAGACGCAGTTCGCGGCTATGACGTTCCTGCTGCCCACCGGCACGCTCGTGGTGGCGTTCCGCGGCACCGACGATTCGCTCATCGGGTGGAAAGAGGACTTCAACATGGCGTTCACCTACCCGGTGCCCGCCCAGAAGCAGGCCGCGGACTACCTGGAGCGCGTGGGCGCGCTGTGGAATGGCGATATTGTGCTGACGGGGCATTCCAAGGGCGGCAATCTGGCGATCTACGCGGCCATGAACGCGCCCGACGCCATCAAGGACCGCATCACGCGCATCTACACGCTCGACGGGCCCGGGTTCAGTCCCGAGGTGATCCACAGCTACGAATACAGCACCGTCGTGCACCGCATCACCAGAGTGATTCCCGACGGCTCGATCATCGGCATGCTGCTCGCGCATTCGCCGCACGCGCACCGCATCGTCGTCAAATCGAGCGCCGACGGGCTCATGCAGCATTCGTGCTACACGTGGCTCATGCACGGTGACCATTTTGTGCAGGTGCCCGATGTGACGCCCACCTCGCAGACCTTCGCCGAGGCGATGAACTCGTGGCTCGGCGGCATGACGCAACGCCAGCGCGAACACGGTGTGGAGGCGCTGTTCCGCGTGCTCACGTCCTCCGGCCACGGCACAATCACCGAGCTGATGACGGCTGGCCCGCGCATCATCCCCGACATGCTCGGCAGCTATGTGGGCCTGAGCGGCGAGGAACGCAAATATATCAACCAGGCGCTGTGGATGTTCGCCGGTGCCACATTCCAGCACTAATCGACCAAATGTGCGGCTTTTCGCCCGCAGCCATGGTCGCGGCGGAATTGGCGCGGCGCTTATAGACTAAGAACATAGATACACCATGCAACGGTACGAAGGGCCGCAAGCCGTCGGCCTTTCACGAAGGAGCGCATTATGCCGAGGCCGCGTCGCGATTCAGAGATTCTCCCCGCCAAGGAGCGATTGGAGAACGCCTTCTGGACGCTCCTCGCCGACCGCCCCTTCGGCAAGATCACCGTGACCGACGTGGTGCACGAGGCGCGTGTGAACCGCAACTCGTTCTATTACCACTTCTCCGGCCTGCCCGAACTCGCCGACTCCGCGATCATGGTCGAAATCGAACGGCTGCCATTGCCGCCGGTGCCCGATTCGCACGACGACCCGCTTGTGGTATGGCACACGTTCTGCTCGTCGATGGTCGCCTCGCCCGAAAACATCCAGCGCATCGACCATCTGGCGCTGCTGACGAGCAGCCACAGCACGCGTGACCTTGTGGAATCGCTGCGCGACTTCATGCGCCTGACGCTGTTGAGCCTGCTCGACGAGACGCCGAGCTCCATCAACAACACGAAACGCGTGCTGCTCGACTTCGCCGTCGGTGGCATCCTCTCGCTCCTGTCGCATTGGCCGAGCATGCGCCACACTGTGACGCTGCGCGAAATGCAGAACCGCGACGTGGCCGTGCTGGCCATGGGCCTGTATGTGTCGATGTCACGTCAGGACACCGACGGCTTCTGGGAGCGCCTGTACTTGGATTCCGCGCACTTGGGCGGCAAGGATTCGGCGATCGCCGGCCTCGAGGCGTACCGCGTCTGACCCGCCCCCGGTTGCACACACCCCTTATGATGGAGCTGCCGCGTCCCGCGGCGCCCGCACGCACATGAGGAGCATCCTTTAGTTATCTGATATGTGTTCATCAGTGCTTTTTTATGTGTGAATATGGTATTATGGTGGGTATGGATTCCATGCGCACGTACACGCTCGGCGAGTTCTCCCGGCTCACGGGGAAAGCCACCAGCACCCTGCAACGCTGGGACCGGACAGGCGTGCTCACCGCGCATCGGACGGTGACGAACCGGCGTTACTACACGTACGACCAGTACCTGTCCGTCATGGGGCTGCCGCCCCAACTGGAGACGGAACAAGACAAGCGTATTGTGATCTATGCGCGCGTGTCCTCACGCAACCAGCGTGACGACCTCGCAAATCAGGAACGGTTTTTGCGTCAGTGGGCGAACGCGCGCGGTCTGATCGTGGATGAAGTGCTCACGGACATCGGGTCGGGCATGAACTTCAAACGCAAGAACTTCAACCGCATCATGTACGCCGACGACATCAGCCGGGTGATCATCGCCCACAAGGACCGGCTCACCCGGTTCGGCTATGACTGGTTCGCGGACTACCTGCACCATCGCGGCGTGACTGTGACCGTCGTCAACAACGACCAATTGTCCCCACAGGAGGAGCTGGTGCAGGACTTGGTGAGCATCATCCATGTGTTCTCCAGCCGCATCTACGGTCTGAGACGCTACGCGAAGGAGGTGAGGGACGATGAGAGCCTACCGCACGGAACTCAACCCCACACGAAGGCAGGCTAGGCTCATACGCCAGTACTGCGGCGTGGTCCGGTTCGCCTACAATTGGTATCTCGACTGCGCGCGGGCGTATTACCATGAGGCCGGCATGTTCCTGACCGGGTACTCGTTCTCCAAAGCGGTCAACAACTCCGACCGTCCCGACTGGTTCACTGCGGCACCCAGCAAGGCGGTCAAGCATGCGATCATGTGCGCCGAGAAGGCGTTCCGGAGGTTCTTCGCCCACCAAGGCGGGTTCCCCCGGTACAAACGCAAGGGCATGAACCGTGACTCGTATTACATGATCGGGTCCATCCATGCCGAACGTCACCGCATCCGCCTGCCGAAACTCGGGTGGGTGCGTCTCAAGGAAAAAGGCTACGTACCCAACCGCGAACCGAAAAGCGCGACCGTGAGCATCGTGAACGGCCGCTACTATGTCAGCTGCCTGTACGACATGGACGAACCAGCGCCCGCGCCCGCGAGCGGGGAACCGTTGGGCATGGACGTGGGATTGAAGGAGCTTGCCGTTCTCTCGGATGGAACCATGTTCGGCAACATCAACAAGACCCGGCGCGTACGAAAACTGGAACAACGCAAACGCCGCGTCGAACGAAGCATCGCACGCAGACGACGCGCAAACCAAGGAAAGGACAGCGAACATGGCTGGCATAACTACCGCAAGGCCATAGAACGAAAACGCCGTATCGAGCAACGGTTGACGAACATCAGAGCCGAACACATGCGGCAGGTGTGCAACGAGATAGCGAGGCGACAGCCAAGCTCGCTGACCATCGAACACCTGAACGTGAAAGGCATGATGAAGAACCGGTACCTCGCGCCCGCATTGCAAAAACAGGGATTGGCGACCCTCCTCGAACTGATCGGACACACCTGCCGCAAACACGGTATCGCATTGCGACAAGTATCCCGATGGTACCCCTCCAGCCAACTCTGTCACGACTGCGGATACAGGAACACACACCTGACATTGCGCATGCGCGCATGGAATTGCCCCGAATGCGGCGCACGCCACGACCGGGACGTCAACGCCGCATTGAACCTGCGCGACGCAACCGAATACCACACAATCGAATAACAGACAACACTACCGGTGGTTAGCCGGGAAGTAACGCCTATGGACTGTCATACAAACGCCAGTAGGAAACAGGTGAGACAAACTGCACCCGACAGCGGACAGGAAGAAATAGGAAATCCACCAAGAAAGGATTCATGCGACGTGAACGGACGACACATCCGAACACATCACATGTAACAGTGGTATGGAACACATGGGTATGCAACAGGTCATGGAATGGCTCAAGGCCCATTCGCCGCGCATCATCTTTCTGGTCATCGTCTGCGTGGCCGCATATGTGACGGCCCGCCTCGTCTCGCGCGCATTGCGCAAGGCGCTCGAAAAATCGCAGATACCCGACGCCTCGATCTTCGTCAATCTGGCGCGCGTGCTGATCTGGGTCATCGCCGTCACAATCGTGCTCAAACCGGTGTTCGGCGTCAATCCGATGACGCTGTTCACGGCGCTCGGCATCGGCGGGTTCGCCGTCTCGCTCGGCCTCAAGGATTCGATCGCCAACACGATTGGCGGGTTCCAGCTCATGTTCTCGCATGTGCTGCAGCCGGGCGACATGGTGCGCATATCGGGCATCACGGGCGAAGTGCAGGACGTCACGTGGCGGCAGACCGTGGTGCGCGAGCGCGACGGCAACCTGATGATGATCCCGAACTCGGTGCTGAACACCACGCTGCTCGAAAAGCTCGATCCGCACAACGAGGCGAGCGTCACGATCCCCTTCACCGCCAAACCGAACGTGGACACAGCACGCCTGACGAACGAACTGCTGTCGAAGATCGACCAGTCCGCGCACGGCCTGATGGATCCCCAATCCCCTCCGATCGTGCGTCTGACCGGATTCTCGCCCGCCGGCGTGACCGGCAACATCATCGCCTACGCCAAACCGCACGCCTCGCAGGCGCAGCTCATCGACGCGGTGACACGTTCGGTGAGCTCATCGGACCTGTTCACCGACCTCGTGGCGAGCGGCGATGCCAAGGCGCGCGATCTGCTCGCCGCGCAAAGCGGTGCGAATGGCAGCAGCAGATAATTCATCTCATGCGAACAGCATGAGCAGTGTGCCGAGTGCGCCGACGGCGATGCAGGTGACGATGCCGGGATTGCCGAACGCGGCACGGCCCGCGGCGCCGCGCGGCAATTGTTCGGGCGCCAGGTAGAATTCGCGGCGCTTCCAGCGCACGATGAGCAGCACGAGGCCGGCCAGTGTGGCGGCGAGCAGCACGAACGAATACGTCAATCCGCCGATGAGCGCGCCCATTTGGGCGCCCGTGAGCGTGTCGGGTGTGAGGTTCGCGTCAATCGCCCCCATCAGCCGGTTCATGAACCACGGGGCCACAATGCCGCCGTTGGCGTTGATGAGCATGTGCAGCCCCACCGTGTATCGCAGTTTGCTCGTGCGCATGTAGACGTAGCCGAATAGCACGCCCAGTCCGAACGCGTAGAAGAACTGGAAGAGGTTCAGGTGGAACAGCGCGAAGAACAGTGCGGAGACCAGGATCGCCGGCAGTTCGCCGAAGCGGCGCAGGCGGCCGATGAGCTGTTTGCGGAACAGCCATTCCTCCACGATCGGCGCGAGCAGCACCGCTGCCACGATGTTGACGACCCAATCCGAGCCGCCGGTCATGTCGAGGATGCGGTTGCTCGCCTGACCGCCCGAAAGCAGGGCGGACAGCACGATGCCGATGATATTGCCGGCGTAGGTGATCGGCAGCGCGATCAGCAGGTACATGAGGAACCGTGAGGGTTTGAGCGTGAACCTGCGTGTGGGCAGCATCGGTTCGGTGCGCAGCACGATGAACCCGAGCGGCAACGCGATGCAGTACAGCACGCCGCTCGAGATCACCACGCTCAGCCACATGGAAAGCTGCGGCGTGTGGAGCATGCCGGCCACGGCCCCTTGCAACAGCAGCGTCAGCAGCACCCACACCACGAGCATCAACGTGATGGCGGCACCGGCGCGCGAATAGGCGCGCTTGGCCGCCGTGATGCGCGCCTGCCATGGCGATGGCGCCGGCTGCATGGCGGCCATCGGCGGCACGGGCGGCCAATGCGTCGGTGGCCGCTGGGGCTGGAATTGCTGGGGCTGCTGTGGGGGCATGGTCATGGGTCAGGGCTTTCGGCTAGCGGATCGTGAGGCCGGCGAGCAGCGCCTCGGGCGTCTCGCGTGCGGCGAGCTCGGCGGCGCTGTGGTAGCCGGTCTTCACCTTGATGTCGTCGCACACCTCGTCATAGGGGTCGCAGGCGTAGGAGTTGCGGGTGTCGTCGAACGCCACACCCAACACACTGACGCCGACCGCCACGAACACGACGATCATGACGATGGTCATGACGATCGACAGGCCGGAGATGATGATGCCAGCCAACGCGAGCTCCTTGCCCTTCTCCCCCGTCTTCTTGGTCTGGTTGTAGCCGATGATGCTCAACACCAGACCGACGATGCTGAAGAGGAACGAGCAGACGAACCCGGCGATCGCCATGCCGTTCCAGCGGTCCTGCGGGTAATACGCCGGCTGCTGGCCGTACGGCTGCTGCGGCGCCTGCCCGTAGGTCGGCTGGGTGTATGGCTGCTGGCCCGTGTACCCGTATTCCTGCGCGTACGGGTTCGGCTGTTGGGCCTGTGGCTGCTGCGGCGCGCCGTACTGGGGCTGCTCACCGCCGTATGGGTTGGTTGGCTGGGTCATCTGCTGTGCCTCACTCCGTGTAATCCTTGTCGACGATCGTCTGGCCGTCCGCGAGCTTCATGGTCAGGTGCACCACCGCGTCGTCGGTGTTGAGTGTGCTGTTGAGTTGGCCGGCGACGCCTTCCATCGATGTGGCGATGTCCGTCTCGGCCATGCTGCGCAGCTGCTCCACCTGGTCGTCCGTCAGCGGTTTGTTGACCGTGGCGTCAAAGATGAGCGTGTTGCCCTTGGCGCTGACCTTCATGTCCATGCCGTCGGGCAGGCCCTTGGTGACCTGCTGTTCGAACTGCTCCTTGAACGTGGAGTTGCTCATCAGGTCTTCGAGCGTCGTGCCCTCCGGCAGTGTGTCCACGTCGTTGTCGAGGTCGTCTAGGTCATCGTCCAAGTCATCGAGGTCGGTGTCGAGGTCGTCGATATCCGGGTCGGTCGTGCTCGGCGAAGAGGACGTGGCCGACGGGCTCTGCGACGTGGTGAGCGCCGTCTGCACGACGCTGTTGGCGGCGTTGAGCATCGAGAACACGAGCAGGCCGTTGAGCACCATCACCACAACCGAGACGATGATGCCGGCGATCGCCATGCCCTTGCTCTTGCCGCCGTTCTTGTTGATCTGCACCATGCCGATGATGCTCAGGATCAGACCGACGATCGGAACCAGGAACGCGCACACGAAGCCCGCGATCACCAGGCCGTTCCATTTGTCGTTGTTCTGCTGCGCGCCATAGCCGCCCATCGGTTCCTGCGGCGGGATCTGCCCGCCGTACGGCTGCTGTCCCTGCTGGCTGTAGTCGAATGATTGCATGGGCTGTTCGGGCGCCGCATACGGGTTCGGCTGCATCTGGCCGTAGTCCGGCATGGCCTGCGTGGGTTCGGCCTGCGGCGCGCCATACGGCTGCTGTGCGGGCTGGCCGAACTGCTGCGTCTCGTCGGCCGGCTGGCCGGTGCCCGGCGTGTACGGATTGCCGTTGTACGGGTTCTCTGGGGTTGTCATCACTGCTCTCTTTCCTTGAGGTTCGCACAGCGACATGCGGCCGCGCGCGACGTGCCTCCCAGTGTACTGAAAGCCCCTTGCCGCGCCAGACGCCGTCCGCTGGTTGGGCAGTCAGCGGTGCAATGCGCCAAGAATCAGTGTGGTGATCAGATCGGTGTACGCGATGCCGGTGGCGTCCCACGCCTTGGGGTACATCGAAATCGACGTGAACCCGGGCATCGTGTTGATCTCGTTGACGAGCACGTCGCCGCCCGGCGTCACAAAGGTGTCGACACGGCTCAGACCGGTGCCGTCAATCGCCAGGAACGCCTTCAACGCCGTCGCGCGCACGCGCTCGATCAGCTCGTCGGGAATATGCGCGGGCACTTCGGCGTGGCTCGCCTGCGCATCCATGTATTTGCTGTCGAAATCGTAGAACTGGTCGTCGTCCTGCGCGCGGCGGTCGAGCACGATCTCGCCCGGCAGGCTGACGCGCGGCTCATCCTCGCCGCGCGGGCGCAGCACCGCGCACTCGATCTCGCGTGCATCGATGCCCTGCTCCACAATCACACGCCAGTCGTGCAGGCTCGCCTCATACACGGCGGCAGCGAGCTCCTCCGCGTCGCCCACGCGCTCCACCTTCGTCACGCCGAAGCTCGAGCCGGCACGCGACGGCTTCACGAACAGCGGGTACTGCAACCCCGCCTCGTCCACCAGATCCAGAAAACGCTCGCCGTCGGCGGCGAAGCGGTCCGACGCGTCATACAGACGCGTGTCGAGCGTCACGCCGGGCGCCACGGCGATGCCGGCGGCCGCGAGCAACGTCTTCGTATAATGCTTGTCCATCGCTGCGGCGCTCGCCAACACGCCGCACCCCACGTACGGCACGCCCATCATCTCGAACAGGCCCTGGATGGTACCATCTTCGCCGTACGGGCCGTGCAGCACCGGCAGCACCACGTCGATATGCCCCAGGGATTCGAGTGTGCCGTCGGCGTTGCGCGCATAAAAACCGTCACCGCCGTCGCCGATGCTCAGCACGACGCTGCGTGAGCCGGGTGTGCGCTCCACTTGCGGCAGACCCTTGTCGAGCGCCCACTGGCACGGGTCCTCGCCGTCCACGATCCACTCGCCCTGCTTCGTGATGCCGATCAGCACCGGCTCGAAGCGGCTCGTATCGAGCGCGCGCAACACGCTCGCCACGGAGATGCAGGAAATCGGGTGTTCGTCGGCCTTGCCGCCATACATGACGGCCACGCGCGTGAGTTGTGCCATGATTCAGTTCGTCCCTTCCGGCAAAAACAGGGTGCTCAATGGCTCCCAGCGTACCGCAAGGCTTGCCTTTCGCCGCGCGCGCAGTCCCCGCGCGCACGCGGCGGACGGCGTCACTCCACCGTCACGTCGGCGGGGAACATCTCGGCGATCATCTGCTTGAACGAGATGCCGTCGTCGAGCAGGCGCGTCACCGCCTTGGCGAGCGGCGTGGGCACATGGTACCGCTCGCCGAGGGCCACCACGGCGCTCGCCGTGGCGACGCCTTCGGCCACGCCGTTGCTCGCCTTCGTGGCTTCCTCCACGCTCATGCCCTTGCCCAGGTTGTAGCCGAAGGTGTAGTTGCGCGACAGCGGCGATCCGCATGTGGCGATCAGGTCGCCCACGCCGGCCAGACCGTAGAAGGTCTCGGGCAACGCGCCAGCCCCGGTGCCGACGTCCTTGATCTCGGTCAGGCCGCGTGTCTCGATCATCGCGGCCGTGTTCTCGCCGAAGCCCGCGCCATGCGCCATGCCCACGGCGAGCGCCACCACGTTCTTGAGCGATCCGCACAGTTCCAAGCCGATCACGTCGGCGGTGATGAAGGTCTTGAAGTAGTCGGTCGTGCACAGTTTCGCCACGCGGCGCGCCACGTCGATGTCGGTGCAGCCGACCACGGCGGCGGCGGGTTCGCGCGCGGCGATCTGCTTGCTCAGGTTCGGTCCCGAGATCGCCACAAAACGGTCGGTGGGCAGGTCGAGCGCCTCGGTGACCACCTGGTCCATGCGCTTGCCGGTCTTCTGCTCAATGCCCTTCATCAGTGAGACGACCACGGCCTCGTCGGGGATCAGCCCCTTGAACTCCTCGAGCGCCTGGCGTGCGTACTGGGCGGCGATCGCCACGACGACCACGTCGGCGTGTGCCACGGCCTCGGCGCGGTCGCCGGTCGCGGTCATCGAGTCGGGCAGCTTCTCCACGCTCGGCAGGCGAACCGGATTGCGGTGCTCGGTCTGGATCGCCTTGACGATTTCCGGCTCGATCGCCCACATCATCACATCGTTGCCGGCGTCCGCAAGCACCTGACCGAATGCCGTGCCCCATGCGCCGGCACCCAATACCGTAATATTCGCCATACTCTGCTCCTTTTATCATTCAGCCGTGCCGCCGCGCATACGGTGGGCGGCGGTGCACTGGTTTCCATTGTTGGCCTTTTTGCGCGGGTCGCGCGTGATTATGCTCTTGGCTGGGCGTGCGTGAGCGCACGCACATCCACCTGGTGCGGGTCGGCGAACGGCTCCGTCTCGGGCACTTCCTTCATGATCCGGTAGTCGAAGAAGCCCTTCGGCGGCTGTTCGCCGCGGATGTTGGCCATCACGTTCTTCATGCGCACGCGGATGCGGCGCGCCAGTTCGTTCGCGTATTCGACCGGCGGCTCCGCGCCCCAGTCATCCATGCCTTCGAGCAGGTCGCTGTAGTCGAGGCGCTCGTCGTAGCACATGACGACGTTCTTGCGCGGCCACGGCCAAAAGTGGTTGATGCTCGCCGCCCCCCATGTGACGGCGCAGTACAGCGGGATCTGCCTGCCGAGCTGGCGCGAGGCCTCGAGCGCGATGAACCCGACGCCGTTCTTCATGCTCATCGGCCATTTCTGCGGGTCGCGCGTCACGGTGCCTTCCGGCCAGATTGTCAGGGGGCGCCCACCGGTCAGGATCGAGATCGATTCCTCTTCGATCTGGCGAGCCTTGCCGCTGCGTCGCGTGACCGGCTGCATGCCCACGGCGCGGAACCATTTGCCGATGATCGGCCATTTGCCCATCTCGGCCTTGGCCATGTAGCGCGGACGGCGCCCCATTTCGAACATCGCAATCATCGGCACGAACACGTCGAATTGCGTCACATGCGTGGCGGCAGTGATGTATGGGCCGTCCACCGGCACGTTATCGAGCCCCCATGCGCGCGGCCGGCAGCTGGCGCGCAGCACCTTGGCGCAGCCCTCCATCAGGCGCGCGGTGAGCTTGGGGTTCTGTTCGTTGATCTCCTTCTCATTCGGCTCGATGCGCCCGGTCGGGTACGGGCGGGTCGGGTCCACGAGGTCGTATTGCGCCGCGAGCCTGGCGACCTGCGCGTCACTGAGCGGCTTGACCGCGGAGCGCGGCGACGGTTTTCCTTTGGATACCATGCGCTCCATTGTGCCGCACCGCCGGTACACGCCCACTCTTGGACCCCATGTGCAGCAGCACTTCCGTAGACGCGAACGACCCGGCCGTGCATGGCACAGGCCGGGTCGTTCATCGGTTGGTGCGAAGCGTCAGTCGATCTGCGCGCCGAGCGCAGTGAGCTTGCCGCGGAAATCGGCGTAGCCACGGTCGATGAGGCTGATGCCGCGCACGTCGGACGGGCCGTTCGCCGTCAACGCGGCGATCAGGTGGCTGAAACCTCCGCGCAGGTCCGGCACGTCGATGTCGCGGCCTTCGAGCGGCGTGGGCCCGAAGATCACCGCCGAATGCTTGTAGTTGCGCTGCTGGAAGCGGCACGGCAGCGAGCCGAGGCACTCGCGGTACAGCTGGATCGTGGCGCCCATCTGCGTGAGCGGCTTGGTGAAGCCGAAGCGGTTTTCGTACACCGTCTCGTGCACGATGCTCAGGCCGTTCGCCTGGGTCAGCGCCACGACAAGCGGCTGCTGCCAGTCGGTCATGAAGCCGGGGTGCACGTCGGTCTCGATCGCGACGGGCTTGAGGTCGCCGCCCGGGTGCCAGAAGCGGATGCCCTTGTCGGTGATGTCGAACTCGCCGCCGATCTTGCGGAACACGTTGAGGAACGTCATCATCTCAGGCTGCGTGGCGCCCTTCACGAACACGTCACCGTGCGTGGCGAGCGCGGCCGAAGCCCAGCTCGCCGCCTCGATGCGGTCGGTGAGCGCGGTGTGCGTGTAGCCTTTGAGCTCCTTGACGCCTTCGATGCGGAACGTGCGGTCCACGTCCACCGAGATGATCGCGCCCATCTTCTGCAGCACGGCCACCAGATCCATGATCTCGGGTTCGGTGGCGGCGCCGGAAAGCTCGGTCTTGCCGTCGGCGAGCACGGCCGCGAGCAGCGTCTGCTCGGTGGCGCCGACGGACGGGTACGGCAGGTGGATCTTCGCGCCATGCAGGCCGTTCGGGGCGGTGATGTGGATGCCGTCCTTATGCTCCTTGTCCACGTCCGCGCCGAGCTTGCGCAGCGTCTCCAAGTGGAAGTCGATCGGGCGGCCGCCGATGTTGCAGCCGCCGAGCGCGGGGATGAACGCCTCGCCCAAACGGTGCAGCAGCGGTCCGGAGAACAGGATCGGGATACGGCTCGAGCCGGAGAGCGTGTCCACGTCGGCCACGTCGGCGAGCTGCACGTTCTTCGCGTCGATCGTCACAATGCCGTCGTCGCCGTTCACGTCCACGTCCACGCCGTGCAGGCGCAGCAGGTCGGAGACCACGTGCACGTCGCGGATCTCGGGCACGTTCTTCAGCACCGACGTGCCGGGCGCCAGCAGCGCCGCCACCATGGCCTTGCTCACGAAGTTCTTGGCGCCGCGCACCTTGATGGTACCGTTGAGCGGCTTGCCGCCCACAACATGCAGCACGTCATCTGTTGTTTCGACCACGTCTATCCTCTTTCGCCAGTGGTGCACACAATGCGCGGCGCCGGCGCATGGTCCGGTGCCGCGTGTGGGCCGAGTCTGATTGTCTGGTTATCTCTACAGTCGGGCGCGCGGTTTTATTTCCGCGCCGCGCCGCGCCGGCAGTCCGTCCGGCGGCGATGTCAGGCAACCAGTTTGCCATAAGGCATGTAATATGCGTGGCGCGTGTGAGGTGCCGGCGCGCGCCACGGGCGGGCGTCAGGCGCCCTGCTCGGCCACGGCCTTCGCGGCCACCGCGCCCACGTAGTAGACGGGCTGGTCGAAGTTCGGTTGGAACAGGAAGTCCACGTTCGCCAACATGTCGATTGTGAACCCGGCTTGGATGGCCACGCTCACCGTGTTCGCCGCGCCCGAGATGTCCGCCGTCGAGCAGAATTGGGCGCCCTTGACGAGCCGTGTCTGCGGGTCCCAGCTCAGGATCGACGTGACCGGCGCGGTAGAGAGCATGAACGCCGGGCGGTAATCCTCCACGAGTTCGGTCGAGCGCACGTCCAAGCCGCGGCGGTCGGCGGTCGGCGGTCGCCTGTGTCAGGCCGCTCGCCGCAAGCGACAGGTCGTAGAGCTGCACGGCGCTCGTGGCCTGCGTGCCCATGTATGTGCGCGTCGGTGTGTCGATGTTCAGGCCGATCAGCGTGCCCTGGCGCACGGCGTTCGTGGCGAGCGGGATGTAGTCGAGCTCGCCCGTCGGGTTGTAGCGCACGGTGGCGCTGTCGCCGGCGGCGTACACGTACGGCACCGAAGCCTGCATGTACTCGTTCGTGATGATCGCGCCGTTGGCGAGCGTGTCCACCTGGCCGCGCACCAGGTCGGTGTTCGGCAGGAACCCGGCGGCGAGCACGGCGAACTGCGCGGTGTAGGCGCCTCCGGTCGTGGTCACGGTCACCGTGCCGTCGGCGTTGTCGGTGAACGCGGTCACCTTCTCGCCGAGCGCGAGCGTCACGCCGTGCTTGCGGTAGCGCTCCTCCACCTGGTCGGTGATGAGCTTGTCGAAATTGTTGGCGAGCACGCGGTCGGCGGCATCGATGAGCGTCGTCTCCACGCCGATCGTGCTGAACTGTTCGGCCAGTTCGGCGCCGATGTAGCCGGCGCCAATCACCACGACCGATTTCGCGTCGTGCGCGCGCTCCTTGATCTGCACCGCGTTGTCCCAGTTCTTGCACAGCTGCACGCGGTCGGATTCGATGCCGGGGATAGACGGCACTACCGGGCGCGAACCGGTGGTGACCACGAGCTTGTCGAACTGCAGCGTCTGCGAGTCGCCGGTCTCCAGACTGCGAAACTCAAGCGTCTTGCCGGCCACGTCGATGTCGGTCACGTCGGTGCGCATGTGCATCGTGGCGCCGAGCTTCTCGAGTTCGGCGGGCGAGGAATAGAACATCTTGCGCGGGCCGGACACATGGTCGCCCACCCACAGCGCGATGCCGCACGAAAGGAACGAAAGCGTGTCGCCGCGCTCGAATACGTGCACGCTCCAATCGGGGTGCTCGCGCAGGATCGAGGTGGCGGCGAATGTGCCGGCATGGGTGCAGCCGACGATGGCGACGGTGGTCATGGCAACTCCGTACAAGTGCTGTGCCCGTCCGCGGGGTGCGGACGGGCACCAAGCGGGCGTGCTCTCGGCGCACGCCCGTGTACTAGTTGCGATGATAGGCTTCCGAACCGCGCCGCGGCGGCTGTTCGCGCTTCGCCTAGAATTAGTCGCCGCCCAGATCGAAGGCGGCCTGCTCGTCTTCCCGGGAGTAGGTGCGGAAGGCCATCAGGGTCTGGGTGCCGACCACGCCGTCCACCTTGGCGATCCCCTCGGGGATCACACTCGTCAGGTCCTCGAAGTGGTCGGTGGACACCACGGCCACCAGATCCACGTCGCCCGCAACCGAATAGACGTCCTGCACGCCCTCGAGTTCGACGATGCGTTTCGCCGCCTCGCTCACCATGTCGCTTTCCGTGGTGATGAGCACAATCGCATCAGCCATGCTGCCTCCTTGTTCGTTACTGGTGATGCCTCCCATGCTACGACGTGGCCTCAGCGTTCAGCAATCGGGCCGGGCCAGTCGGCCGCCTCGGGTTCACGGGCGGAGACCACGGCGGCCTCGGGTTCGCGCAGCACCGGGATCGTCTTCGGCTTGAACGGGAAGCGCTCGGCGCGCATCTTCTCATAGGCCGCGATGTCGTCTTCGTGCTGCAGCGTCAGGTCGATGTCGTCGTAGCCGTTCATGAGGCGCCAGCGCACGTAGTCGTTCACTTCGAACGGCAGCACCACGTCGCCGCACGTCACAGTGCGGTCCTCGAGGTTCACCGTCATCTGGCGGCCCGGCTCCTCTTCGAGCAGCTTCCACAGCAGCTCCACGGACTCCTGCGGCATGATCGCGGCGAGCACGCCGTTCTTGGCGGTGTTGCCGTAGAAGATGTCCGCGAAGCGCGGCGCGATCACCACGCGGAAGCCGTAGTCGTGCAGCGCCCACACCGCGTGTTCGCGCGACGATCCGATGCCGAAGTCGGGGCCGGCCACCAGGATCTTGCCATCCGCGTATTCCGGCTTGTTGAGCACGAAGTCCGGATTGCGGCGCCACGCGTAGAACAGCGCGTCGTCGAAGCCGGTGCGCGTCACGCGCTTGAGGAACACGGCGGGAATGATCTGGTCGGTGTCTACGTTCGAGCGGCGCAGCGGCACGCCCGTACCGGTGAGTGTGGTGAGTTTTTCCATCGTTGAATCAACATCCTCTGTTCAAAAATCGGTCTGGATAAGCCGGAGCCATGCTCACAGGTCGGCCGGTGTGGAGATCGTGCCCCGGATCGCCGTGGCCGCGGCCACGGCCGGCGACGCGAGGTGCGTGCGCGAGCCCTTGCCCTGACGGCCTTCGAAATTGCGGTTCGACGTAGAGATGGAGCGCTCGCCCACCACGAGCTTGTCCGGGTTCATGCCCAGGCACATCGAGCAGCCGGCGTTGCGCCATTCCGCGCCGAACTCGGTGAAGATGCGGTCGAGGCCCTCTTCCTCCGCCTGCAGGCGGATGCGTGACGACGCCGGCACCACGAGCACGCGGTGGATCGAATCCGCCTTCTTGCGGCCCTTCATGATCTCGGCGGCGATGCGCAGATCCTCGATGCGACCATTGGTGCACGATCCGATGAACACCGTGTCCACGGGGATGTCGCGGATCGGCGTGCCCGGCTCGAGTCCCATGTAGGCGAGCGCGCGCTCCGCGGCGGCGCGTTCGGTCGCGTCGGCGAAGTCCTCTGGCGCGGGGATGCTCGCGGAGATCGGCAGGCCCTGGCCGGGGTTGGTGCCCCACGTGACAAAGGGCTCCAGGTCCCCGGCGCGCAGCGTCACCTCGGCGTCGAACACGGCGTCGTCGTCGGTCCTGAGCGTCTTCCAGTATTCGACCGCCTGGTCCCACAGCTCGCCCTGCGGCGCGTGCGGGCGGCCCTTCAGATACTCGAAGGTCGTCTCGTCGGGCGCGATCATGCCGGCGCGCGCGCCCGCTTCGATGCTCATGTTGCAGATCGTCATGCGCGCGTCCATCGAAAGGTTCTCGATGGCCTTGCCGCGGTACTCGAGCACGTAGCCTTGGCCGCCGCCGGTGCCGATCTTCGCGATGATCGCCAGGATGATGTCTTTGGCGCTCACGTCTTCGGGCAGGTCGCCCTCGATGTTGATGGCCATGGTCTTGAACGGCTTGAGGCTCAACGTCTGCGTGGCCATCACATGCTCCACTTCGGAGGTGCCGATGCCGAACGCAAGCGCGCCGAACGCGCCATGGGTCGAGGTGTGTGAGTCGCCGCACACGATCGTCATGCCGGGCTGCGTGAGTCCGAGCATCGGCGCGAAGGCGTGCACGATGCCTTGGTCCGCGTCGCCGAGCGGGTGCAGGCGCACACCGAACTCACGGCAGTTCCGTTCGAGCGTGCTCAGCTGTGTGGCGCTCGTTTCGTCCGGGTTCGGCCTGTCGATGTCGACTGTAGGCGTGTTGTGGTCTTCGGTGGCGATGAGCTGGTCCACGTGGCGCGGGGTGCGGCCGGCGAGTCGCAGGCCTTCGAACGCCTGCGGGCTCGTCACCTCGTGCATGAGCATCAGGTCGATGTACAGCAGATCCGGAGCACCGTCGTCACCCTTACGGACCAAATGATCAGCCCAGACTTTCTCGGCCAACGTCATTCCCATAGGTGGATCCTCCTCAGAGTATTCAAAGGCGCAGGAGCGTGTGTGGCGATGCCGTTGCCCGGCCCTGCGTTGTTCACGTCCATATAGCGTATGGGTTGATTAGTCAAGACTTCCGCAATATGCCGGTATGTGAGATGTAGAAGTTTGATGGAGAAATGTTGCACTGCGCAACCGTTGGAATGACAACGATTTCAACGGTGTAGCGGCACGGTTCCGACACCTAGGACACGAGTTTTAGACGCCTCGCTTTTGCGTTTCAGAATGTGAGATGGCATAATTCAACCATGACTTCAAATACGCTTTCCGCAGAATCCAAACAGCGCATCGACGCTGAGTCCACCGCTGCTTCCCCAGCGGAAGCGGCACAACCGGCCGACAACGAGATCCACTCCGGCGTGGGGGTGCTCGACAAGACGGTCAAGATCCTCGACGCGCTCGAGTCCGGCCCCGCCACGCTCGGCCAGCTCGTGACCGCCACGAAGCTCGCACGCCCCACCGCGCACCGTCTGGCGATCGCACTCGAACGCCACCGCTTTGTGCTGCGCGACCAGCACGGACGCTTCGTGCTTGGCTCGCGCTTCGCCGAGCTCGCGGCCGCCGCAGGCGAAGACCGCCTGCTCGCCGCCGCCGGCCCGATCCTGCAGACCCTGCTCGACCGCACGGGCGAATCCGCGCAGATCTACCGCCGCCAAGGCGAACAGCGCGTGTGCATCGCCGCCGTGGAGCGCGCGAGCGGGCTGCGCGACTCGATTCCCGTGGGCGCCATGCTGTCGATGGAGGCCGGTTCCGCCGCGCAGATCCTGCTCGCGTGGGAGGATTCCGACCGCCTGCACCAGGGCTTGCGCCACGCGCGCTTCTCGTCGGCGAAGCTCGCCGCCGTGCGCAAGCGCGGCTGGGCCGAGTCGATCAACGAACGCGACGAGGGCGTGTGCTCGATCTCCGCGCCGATCCGCAACGCCTCCGGCCAAGTGATCGCCGCGATCTCCATCTCGGGCCCGAGCGGCCGCATGGGCTCGAACCCCGGCCACCGCTACGCACCGCTCGTCATGGGCGCCGGCAAGTACCTGACCGACGCCCTGATCAAGGCCAGCGCCAGCCGCTGACCCGCACGATGCGTGGTAGCCGCGTGCGCGCGCACCACGCACCCCTCAAAGCACTGCCCGTAACGGCCGATTGCCAACGATGGCCGGCGGCTACTTGCCGAGGATGGTTTTGGCGGCGGCATGCACGAAGCGGCTGAAGGCGTTGGGCTTGTGCAGTAGGTGCACGCCTTCGCTTTGCGACTTCGACGCCACCGTCATGCCATACACATACGCCTTCTTGGAGCTCGGCTTGCCCACAAGCTGCCCGAACTCCAGCAGCTGCGTGCGCGGATTGTACGGGTGTCGGATGTCGAATTCGAACAGGCGTGCCGCACGCCGCTCGGGAATCGGCCCATACGACCCGAATCCGCATGTCGGGCTCGCTACCATCGCTAGCCCGCCCGACTGCCCCACGAACGCGTTGCGGTGGTCGTGCCCGGTGGCGATCGCGCAGTAGGCGCCGCCATCGGTGAGGATCGCGAATTCGCCGCTGTCGTCATCCGGGCTGCTCACGCCTTCGCCCAGATACCCGCCGGGTTCGGTCGCGCGCTCGTCGAGCACATAGTACTGCCCCGAAAACATGCGGTAGCCTTCCACCGCATGCGCCGCGGTGGACGCGACCGGCTTGAGCAGCCGGTAATACTGCGGCAGCGCCGTGTGCTGGAACACCATCGACCGCACGCCCTGCCCCAACTGCGCCGGCACCTGCCGCAGAAAGCGCAGCGCGCGCGGGCTCGGCGCGCCATACCCGCCTGTCGGCGCGTAATCGCCCGAATCCACGAGCACGATGCCGAGCACCGTTTCTCCGCGCTCGTTCGCGACCGGCAGTGCGAACGTGCCCGGCTCGCACGCGAACACCGTCTCGCGCGGCAACGCAGCCACGCGCTCCGGCACACACACGGCGCCGTCCGCCGGCGGAGCGGGCGGGTTGACGCAGCCGTCGAACTCGCGGTAGAGCTCGTCGAGCTGCGCATTGCTCAGCCCGCATTGAAAATCATGGTTGCCGTACGTGACCGCCCACGGCACACCCGCGTCGATGAGTGGCTGCACGCACTGCCCGATCGACGCGCGCACCAGCTGCCGTGTGTGCGAGAGCGCGAGTTCGCGCCGCTGGGTGAGCGCCGGCGTCTTCCAGTGGCGCTTGCAATACGTCTCCGCATAGGCGGGGTCATACCCGGCGATCTGATTGCCCGAGAAGACCACGAGGTCGGGCCGCGAGGTCTCGACCGCCGCGGTGATCAGGCGGATCGTGTCTTTTGAGACGCGTGGGCCATCCTGCACATCAGCCAACTGCAACACACGGAATTTCCCCGAACGATGAAACTGCAGGCGCCCCAGACGCGCCGACACAGACAACGGCCGCGGCTGCTCCCCGCGGTCGACCGCATTGCTCTGTTCTCGCTCACTCATAGTTCCCACAGTAATGCACGCATCCGTGCAGTGCACAATCTCCGCGGAAAACAAAAACCCCCGCCGTAGCGAGGGCTCGTTGGCTGGGATGCCTGGACTCGAACCAAGAATGGCTGAACCAGAATCAGCTGTGTTGCCAATTACACCACATCCCAATTTGGCATGCTCACCATCAATGATGGTGAACTCGTACCCCCAACCGGATTTGAACCGGTGTTGGCGCCGTGAGAGGGCGTAGTCCTAGACCGCTAGACGATGGGGGCATCATCTGTTGCTCCGTGAAGCAACAGATAGAAAATATACACATAAGCGCCCATCAGCGCAAATCACGGCGTGTCGGGCGTCATTCCAAGCCTCAGGCGGCCTGAATCTCAGCCAGATGCTCGCGCAGGTTGCGCAGGCGGGCCATCGAAACCGGCTTGCCGACAATCTCCATCGACTCGAAGAGCGGCGGCGAGACGCGACGGCCGGACATCGCCACACGCACCGGCCCGAACGCCACGCGCGGCTTGTAGCCGGCGTTTTCGATCAGCGCCTTGTTGAGCGTCTCATGCAGATTGTCGGTCGTCCACTGCGCTTCCGGCACCACGTCAAGCGCGGCGATCGCGGCATCGAGCACCTCGCCCGCCGTGGCCTTGAGCTGCTTCTTCGCGTCGGCCTCCGGCGCGATGTACTCGCTCGTCGACAGCAGCGAGCCGGCCATGCCGGCCACCTCACCGAGCAGGCGCACGCGCGGCTGCACGAGCGGCGCGGCGGCGGTGAGCACGCTGCGCTCGCGATCGGTGAGCTCATCCCAGCGTTCGGCGGAGACGACGCCGTCACGGAACAGGTACGGCACCGAGCGGTTCAGGAAGTCCTGCGGTTCGAGCATGCGGATGTGCTCCGCGTTGATCGAGACCGCCTTGTCGATGTCGAAGCGAGCCGGGTTGGCCTTCACGTCGCGCACGTCGAACGCCTTGACCATCTCGTCCATCGAGAAGATGTCGTTGTCGGGCGCGATCGACCAGCCCAGCAGCGCCAGGTAGTTGAGCAGGCCTTCCTTGATGAAGCCGTGGTCGCGGTGCAGGAACAGGTTCGACTCCGGGTCGCGCTTGGAGAGCTTCTTGTTGCCCTGGCCCATCACGTACGGCATGTGGCCGAACAGCGGCATCTGCTTGGCCACGCCCAGCTCCATGAGGTAGCGGTAGAGCACGATCTGGCGCGGGGTGGAGCTCAGCAGGTCCTCGCCGCGCAGCACCACGTTGATGTCCATCAGCGCGTCGTCCACCGGGTTCGTGAGCGTGTACAGCGGATCGCCGTTCGGACGCACGATCACATAGTCCGGCACGGAACCGGCCTTGAACGTGATCTCACCGCGGATCAGGTCGTTGAACGTAATGTCTTCGCTGGGCATCTTGACGCGCAGCGCGGGCTGGCGCCCCTCGGCGCGGAACGCGGCTTTCTGCTCCTCGGTCAGGTTGCGGTCGTAGCCGTCGTAGCCGAACGCCTTGGGCCGCCCGGCCGCCACATTGCGCGCCTCGATCTCTTCGGGCGTGGAGAACGACTCGTACGCATAGCCGGCGTCGAGCAGCTGCTGCGCGACCTTCTGGTAGATCAGCCCGCGCTCGGACTGGCGGTACGGGCCGTGCGGGCCGCCCACCTCAATGCCCTCGTCCCAGTCGAGCCCGAGCCACTTGAGCGCATCGATGATCTGGTTGAAGCTCTCTTCGGAGTCGCGCTGCGCATCGGTGTCTTCGATGCGGAACACGAACGTGCCGCCGGTGTGGCGCGCCTCGGCCCAATTGAACAGGGCCGTGCGCACCATGCCCACGTGCGGGATGCCCGTGGGCGAAGGGCAGAACCGCACGCGCACGTCGGCCGGGAGCTCCGGCTTCACATGCTCGCGCTCCTTCATGTCTTCCACGGAATCTTCAGGTTGGATGATCTTTGCAGCATCGGTGTCAGTCATGCTGTCCATTGTGGCGCGTGAACCGGACGTGCGCGCGGGTGCGGCCGCCGCGCGCACGTCCGGTCATGCGCACGCGTCACGCGCTGATCTCGGTGAGCACGGGAGTCTCGGTGCTCGTCTTGATCTGCTTGAAGCCGAGCAGTGCGATCGCGAGCGAGACGAGCGCGAGCGCGGTGACGACCATGAACCCGCCGTGCGAGCCGTTGCGGTCGATGAACACGCCGGCGATCGCGGAGCCTGCGGATCCGCCGATCGCGTTCATCGCGCCCATCCACGCCATGCCTTCGGTGAAGCGCGTCTGCGGCACCAGATGCAGCATGAGCTGGTTGCCGTTGATCCAGGTGGGCGACT
Source organism: Bifidobacterium pseudolongum subsp. globosum (assembly GCF_000741295.1). Classification (GTDB taxonomy): domain Bacteria; phylum Actinomycetota; class Actinomycetes; order Actinomycetales; family Bifidobacteriaceae; genus Bifidobacterium; species Bifidobacterium globosum. The sequence continues at coordinate 84,085 of NZ_JGZG01000004.1, forward strand.
GGCATACGCCGATGATCAGGTAGATCGCCATGATCACCCACAGGTGTTTGGCGAACAGGAACGACCCAATGCCCAGATTCACCACGGCCAGGCACACGTAGAAGCGCTTCCACAGCGGGATCGTCCAGTTCTTCGCGCCGTACAGCAGCGCGCCGGCGAGCGAGCTCACCGAGAAGCACGCGAACACGAAGCCGGTGTACTGTTTCATGTTCGCTTCGGTGGCGAACGCGACAATCGAGATGCCGGCGGCCGACTGGAACGCGCCCAGACCGAACCATGTGACGCACACGGCGATCAGGCCCGGGCCCCAGATCGAGTCCTTCTTGCCGCTCATCGCGCGGTCGTAGGCCTCGCGCGCGACCTGCTGCACGGCCGCGTCGCCGAGCCCTTCGGACTTGGCGCGCACGCGCGCGTCGTCCGCGGCGCTCTGCGCGCGCATGAGCCGCGCCTGCTCGTCTTCGCGCGCACGGAACTCCTTGCGCGTCAGGCCGGCCTCGCGCGCGAGCTGCGTTTGGCTCGGCGGGCATGTGGTGAACTCGGTGAGGAACATGAGCGCGCCGACGAGCACGCACAGGCCCGTCACGGAGAACGAGAGCACGCCGGAGATGACGGCGAGCGTGGAGGCGAGCGGATTGCCCACGGCCCACATCGCCTCGTCGAACACGCCCGAAAGCGAAAGCGCGCGGTTGACGCCTTGGCGGTCGTTGCCCATCAGGTACGTCCAGCGCGCGCGGCTCATCGCGCCCCACGGTGGCACGGCGGCGAGGAACGGCACAATGCAGTACAGCACCACCGGGTTGGCGTGGGCGAGCACGCACGAGACGAACGACGTGGCGGCGACCATCCACACGACGATTGTCGGGATGGAGACGGCGCGCTGCCCGAAGCGGTCGACGAGCGTGCCCAGCACGGGGCTCAGCACGGCGCCGGCGATCGCCTGCACGGCGGTCAGCGCGCCGGCGAGCGCGTAATTGCCGTAGTATTGCTGCGTCATGATCGTCATCGTCATGCCGACCATCGGGAACGGCATGCACGCGATGACCGATCCGACGGCAAAACGCGCGGTGTGTGGAATACGGAGAAGTTCGGCGTACCCGCCGAAGATGCGATGGACGACGTCGTGGACGCCGTTGGTGTGATTGGAGGCCATGGTGTGTCGCTCCTTTCTGCTCACGGTGTGTCCCGCGTGCGGTCGTCGCGCCGTTTTGCGTCACGGCTTGATTCCTTCCGCCCGCGGCCGGGTTGGGGTGGGATGTTCGTCGATTGACTTGTTGTGATCGGGGTCGCCGCGCCGGCCTGTGCCGCCGCTGGCCCCTCGCCGTCTTCGCGGCCCGTTGCGCGCGCGGACGCTGCCATGCGTACCGCGCGCCGCCGCCACTGCGAAGCCGTGCCCGTGCACATGGCCGGTTCGGCGTGCGCCTATGCGCCTGTTCGCCTATGCCGATGTGCGTGCCGGACACGGCCACATTAGTCGCACCCACCGGCGCGACACGCGGTGAAAACGGGCTGCTGCGTGATTTTCGAAAAATATCTCGAATGACTGAACCGCCCACAGGAACGGCGCCTATGCACTATGCAGCGTGACGGCCTTTCGCCCCTCGGTCGGATGCGACCACGGCGAGGCACATGCCGGCCGCCACAACGGCGATGCCGAGCGCCATGAGATGCATGCCGCGCCCACCTGCGGAGGGCAGTGTGACCGTGGTGTCGGGCAGGTCACCCACCGTGAAGCTGGAGCTTGTGACGACCAGTGCATAGGTGACCACATACTCCCGTAGGCCATTCAGCTTCGACGGCTGGCCGCCTGTACCCGCATTCGAGTCATCGGCGATATAGAAATAATGTGACGCATCATCCAGAAGGTACCCATTCGGGGCTTTCGTCTCCCATGCCACATACAGCGTGTTGACCTTGAGACGGGTGACTTGGTTGCTGGCAGCACTGCTCGCACTGTCGGGATTCGTCGACATGAATTCGATGCGGCCATTTTGGTTCGTGGTCGCCGTGCTGGATGCACCGTTACAGGTCCAAGGCTTCTGCCTCACGCCGTCGCCACCGATGCTATAAGCCATGGAAGCCGGTTGATCGGTATTCACTTCGCAGACCTCGAACTGTGCCCCTGGCAGACGCACTGCCTTGAAATCATACCCGCGGTTGTCCCGTATCTTCTTGGTATCAACGTTGACGGTGTACAGAATCTTGTTGTCGCTCAAGGACTGCCCCCACTTGTTCAACCGCACATTGTAGCCCTTGTCGATCGTCGTGGTGCCGGAAGCCGCATAGCTTTGCGGATCGCCCAGATTGAAATCGATGCGGTTGGTCACCTGTCGTGTGCTGTTGTCGGCGAGATTGGCGTCCTCCTGTGTAATGAACGTGTCGAATTCGAGCACAATGATCGAATGCCCTTGCACCGGGATCTGCGATTCATCGACATCCGTCGTCGGATTATCGACTTTGATTCCCGTCAGTTCGACGTCCTCATTCTTGGGATCGCCTCTAAAATCCCAATTGGACAACATACCGTCATTGGGAATGGTGAAGATGATCTGACCGTTGTCGTCGCGGTATGTGGCGCACGTCCCGCTCACAACTTCCTCATCTTCTTTCTTATCTTCGCAGGTTCCATCCTGCGTGATGTTGAACACGTGCCACTGTTCGGCAGCCTCGTCGTTCTTGGTGCGTTCGTTCCACTCGGTAGGCCACGCGTTGACCGCCTTCGTCCCTCCCCTGCCATCGTCGATGTTCAGCGGGAAGGGCTCAGGCATCGACACGAACCAACCGAATACAGGTTTGCTGGTGTTCAGATGCCATTCGTCCGAAGGCAATGTATCAGTGACCTTGATCTGATTGACCTTTGACAGGTCCTTGATACCGTTCATGCCCGGAATATCGACCTTGTAGGGTTTGCCATTCGAACCCACAATCCGTTGTCCATTCGGATCGGTGAGCCAATCACAGAACCACCCTGATTTCACGCCGTTGGACCAGACGCGCCAATGTGCCGTCCACCCCTCCGTTGTCTGCCCAGGATGTTCGCGATCCGGCACCTGCTCGGCAACAGCGCTGTCTGTCCACCCGAGACCACCATCGTTGTTGGCGCGGACCATCTTGCCCACCGTGTTGCCCAATGCGAACTCGACATCCGTTTGGGGGACCTCGTAGTGTGGTGTTCTGTTGATCTTGTACATGAACTTCGCGTAATTATGGTACTTGTCCGGAGCACCGTCGCACAGCGTGTTGTAGGTGATGCGCAGCTTCTTCGTGAAAAACCGTTCGGGATTTTCGCGATTTTTGAACACAACGCGGAAGGCCGGCGCACCGTCATAGTTGCCATAGGTGTCCACGGAGTTGCGGCCGCCATCGTGGTACCAGCCGCTGGGATAATCCGTCCCGCCGGGCAGTTCGCGGGCATCGGCGGCATAGCAGGCATCCGCACGGTTATCACGGGTCTCCTGCGTACACCCTCCATCGGGGTTGTTCCTGTTCGCCTCGACCGCGGTGTATTCGGCAGTGTCAATGACAGTCCATTCCCCGTCTTCGCCCTGTTCCTGAAGCGTCAGATCGAGATAATCCTTGCTGTACCACATATGTTGTGTATTGCCATCCGAATTGCCGTGAACCCAGTCCTCGTACAGGAACAGATCGGTGATGTCTGTACGGCCTTTGGGATCGAAATCGATCTGCCACGGCACCTTGTAGACACCACCCGCGACCTCCTCATATCCGTTCTCCGGTTTGGTCGATGTCTTTGTCAGTTGACGCCGGTGTCCTGTTGTCGTTTGTATGGAACACAACAACATCAATCCAATCAATCCGTCCCATGGCCATGACGACCCGAGGGTGCGGGACGGACGCGTGTTGCGTCATCTGCCCCCGGCCCGGGACCGCAGCGTGTTCGACCGCAACATGGCGATGATGCGCGCGCTCGAGGCCGGCGAACCGGTCACGCGCGTCGCGAAGCGCTACGGCGTGACGCGCCAATGGGTCCATGGGCTGCGCAGGCGCCATGCCGAGGAGGGAGAGCCGGGGCCGCTGCCGCGTTCGCGCAGGCCGCGCAGCGTGCACAACCGCACCAGCGGCGAGGCGCGCGCCCTGATCGTGCAGGTGCGCGAACGCCTGCTCGCCAGGGGCTGGGAGTGCGGGGCGCGCAGCATCCACGGCGTGCGCGGGGAACGCATGGGGCGCGCGCCGTCCGTCTCCACGATCCACCGGATCCTTCGGGACATGGGCCTGGTCGAGGCCGACCCCAGGAAACGGCCGCGCAGCTCGTATGCCAGGTTCGAGGCCGAGCTGCCCGACGAGACGTGGCAGTCGGATTTCACGCACTGGCCGCTGGCCGACGGCACGGACGCGCAGACCCCCGCCTGGCTCGACGACCACTCGCGCATGGCGCCCCCCGTCGCGCGTCACGGGCTCGGTGACCGGCGAGCTGGTGGCGCGCACGTTCCTCGAATGCTGCGCCGAGCACGGCACGCCCGCCGGTCGACGGCGCGGCGCCCCACCGTGCACGATCCGAACCTGACCACCGACCCCGAACGCTCCACCGTGAGACGCAACGGCACGGTCAACCACCACCGCCCGGGCAGATCATGGCAGCTCCACATCGCCAACCAATACGCCGGCAGCCAGGTGGAGACCATGGTCATCGACGGCAACGCGGTCGCCGTCCTCACCGAGACCGGCGAAATCATCCACGACCAGCCATTCGACACCAACAGCCACTACCAGCGCAAAAGCACGAACACGCCGGCAACACGTAAACCGCCACGCTGACAACACGTAAAGCATGTGTCGAGACATACGTCAACTATGTCTCGACACATTACACGCACGAAAACCTCACTATGCGACATAAACCGCCAAGAATAGCGGTGTTTTCTCCACGCCCACGATGCACATTTCATGCAACATGAGAGAATCGGGACAATAGTCATTTCACTTACTCATGCCGATATATTCACCACGGTCCATAACAGACTGGCAACGTTGTCACGGCGTGTCGTCGCCATGCCAGACAACCAGACAGATGGAACGCCGCAATCCCCATATTTACCGTCTGCACAGTACGGTAGGAGGCAGCACTTTCCGGACACACGCAACAGCGCGAAGCGCCCGGAGAACCACACGCATCCAAGGAGCGCGCATGACGGCCACCACAATCAACTTCGTACGCCACGGCAAGGTCTACAACCCCAACCATGTGCTGTACGAACGGCTACCCGGATTCCACCTCTCCACATCAGGGCGGCGCATGGCGGAAACCACGGGCCGGTACATCGCGGCAAGCCCACAGCTCAACACCGCGACCGCCGTCTACTCATCGCCCCTCGACCGCACCCGCGAGACGGCGGACGCCATCCTGATCGAGCTGAACGCATTGCGCGCCGAGCGCGGGCAGGAACAGCTCGAACTACTCACCGACAAACGACTCATCGAAGCGGGCAACGAATTCCGCGGCAAGCGCATCGGCCACGGCGACGGCGCGCTGTGGAAACCGGAGAACCTCAAACTCGTACGCAACCTGTGGCGTCCCACATGGGGCGAAAGCTACCGGTCGATCGCTAGCCGCGTACAGGATTTCGCGCTCGAAAAAGTCGACGAGCATCCCGGCGAGCAGATCATCGTCGTCTCGCACGAATCACCGATCTGGTCATACCGGCACATGCTCGAAACCGGCCACCCCGAGCACAACATGCTGCTGCGCAAGACGGCGCTCGCGTCGGTCACCTCCATCACCTACGACAACGCGACGCACAACGTGCTCGGCATCACATACGCGGATCCCGTCGCGCGGGCCGAGGCCGCGCGCGCATGACAACAGACAGTTTTCCAGGAGGCACAACATGGATCGAAACAACAATGTGAACATCGAACAGATCGCGGCAATGCCCGCTGTACGGCAGGCGGCGCAGACAGGCGAGGAACTCGTGGAACTGTGGCCGCTCACAAGCGCCGCGCACATGGGCAACGACGCCCAGTATGCGGAGAACCTGCAGGTGCGGCTCAGCCGTACATTGGCGCAGGTCATGACGGGCGAGGCGGTCAGCATGCCCGACGCCGAGTTCGTGTACGAAGGTGCGGAGTCGATCCCCGGGCGGCCGCAGAGCATTGTTGACGCATTGCTCGCGGCGAACGATGCGCTCGACGGGCTGAGCGAACCCGAGACGCCGCAACTGCTCGAAACGGCGCGCACGTTGGGCATCGAGTGGGATGAGCAGACGCAAACGTCCGTGGCGAAGACTGTGGACGGAGCGCTGTCGGCACAGGGCAACGGACTGGACGGCAAACCGTTCGCGTGGCGGTTCGCCGCGGTCATCGCGTTGCTTGACGAACTCATGCATGCCGCACTGGACCAGACGGAAGCGCAATTGGGTGGCGCAGCGGCCCCGCATAGCGGCGGTGCGCCGACGGATCGCGTGATGGGCGTCGAACGGCTGGCGCTGCCGTTCGTGCCGTTCGCCAATGCATACGCGGAGGCGATCGGCGTGCCGGGCATGTTTATGACGGCCGAACAATACCACGGCATCGTGGCCGCCTACGCCACACTGAACGGCAGCACCGACGCCGAAGACAGCGCCGCCGTGCTCGCGCAGGTGCTGGGGCCGCTCGCCGCGGCGGAATGGCGCAAACACCGCGAAGACGTGTTGTGGGATCCGGCCGAGGCGAAGAAGCGCGCCAAGGAAGAGGATGAACGCAAGAGCAAAGAGGCCTTGGCCGCCAAGTTCGCGCACATCAAGGACGACCCCACCAAGCCCGAAGTGGAGCTGTAGAGGCGGAGGAGAGGCTGTCTGCGGCTAGGCCCTAGACACCAACAGCTCTCCTTTCCCATTCCCACAACCGCCTGTGACTACCACCTAGACACCCACGGCCGCCTACCCCTACTCCGATGGCAGTCCATGTCTACCTCCTAGACACATCCGTCTTTGTGCAGCGCGTTTGTCGCCATGGGCGGCACCACGCGGCGGGCAAACACCCGGGGCACAGGCAGTGGAGACGACTACAGTGAGGAAGGGAGCGCGGCACAATCCGTGCCGCCGTACGCAAGAATGCAAGGAGCAATCATGCCAGTCATTCACACCCATGTTTCCGTGCCGACCACGCAAGAACAGCGCGACACCCTCAAGAACCTCTTCGGCCAGGCGATCACCGCAGTGCCCGGCAAAACCGAGAATTGGCTCATGTGCCTGTTCGAAGACAATGTGCCGATGTACTTCGGAGGCTCCGACGACGCCCCGGTCGCGTACATCGAAGTGAACGTCTTCGGCACGTCCGTCCCGAAGAGCGCGTGGGAGAAGCTGACCCCGCAGATCATGAACGCCCTGCAAGACACGTTGAACGTGCCCGCCGACCGCACCTACATCCGCTACACCGGCACCGCCGACTGGGGCTGGAACGGCGGCAATTTCTGATATCCGCCCGCGAGCGCGGACGCAAGAATCCGCGAAGTTGTGCAGAACAAGCGAGGGGTGATCGTAGTATGCCTCGGAATACTACGACCCCCTCGCTTGTGTTCGACTGTTCACGCAGACACCAGCTGCTGCGCACGCTGATGGCTGATCCCCATGATCTGCCCAATCTCCCTATATGGCACACCTTCGTCATGCAACAAGCGCACAGCACCGACCATTGATTGATGCGCGCGCCACTCCGCTTCTTTTGCTTCGATTTTCAGTCGAAGCGCCTCTTCCACTTGACTCGGCAGATACATCTGCACTTCGATTTGTGGGTCCGGTTCCTCCGTCATGATCGAGATGAGATCTTTCGCCATTGACTCCACTTCGCCCAATGTGCGCGCTTGCGTTACGCGTTGAATTTGTGGAACCGAGATATTCCAATACTTGCCATCCGGTTCGATTTCTACGCGATAGATCATATCCACCACTCTTTTCCCAGTTTCTCTGCCGCTTCCTTGTAGATGCCCATGGCCATGAGATCGCCAATCTCATTATGCCGCGGCATAGGAATAGTCAGCCCGTCCAATTTCCAGATTTCATGATTACCGCCTTTACGCGCAGCGCGCATGTGCCGTCATCTTTCCGCACCAGTGTGATCGTGGCGACCCGCTTGCCGCCTTCCATCACGATCTGCGGGTCATCGAACTGGTTTGCCACAACCGAGGCGGGCAGCGGCACATCGTATTCCCGTGCAAGGTGTTTCTCACCGTCCTTGACCACGGCCGCATCCGCAAGATGCACGTTCAGGAAGAATTCGAGATCCGTGTTTGGTACCACATTGGGAACATTCTTCAACTCTTCGCCAATGAACGTCTCCCTCACCTGCGAACAATCATTGACCGCCACCGTGGCAATCAATCATTGACCGCCATACCGTATCTACACACAGATTAAGCGCTTAATGATCATTGTAGGAAAAATTGCCCACGAAAACAAGTAAAAGCGGTTCATGCATCAATGATGAAAACGTGCGCAAGCTGAAATTTCAATGATTTTAGCCATCTACCCTAGAACTTCAGTTCTTTTTTAGTTACATGAAGCCTTTAAGGGCTCTTCTCAAGTTAGTGTGTAAGGGCCGTGCTTCATCATTGCTTGTGTGATAGAAAAATTGAATGAGGAAACACGGCCTGAACCCGAGTTTATCGTGTTCGACCCCCAACGTTTCCTTGGTTTGGATGAGATGGGTCTTCGTGTGCTCTCGTGGCGGCGTCTTGGCAGGCCGGACGGCCCGGGGTTAAGGCAGATCAGGTGCGAGCCGGACTCGCACGACGCACGCTGGTGCCCCTCGTGCGGCGCGTATGCCAGGGTGCGTTCGTCGTGGCTGCGCACGCTGGCGCATGTGCCTACGGCGACGACGCGGTGCATCTGCTGGTGCGCGTGCGCCGCTACGAGTGCGTGCCGTGCTCACGCTCGTGGAGCGATGATCTTGAGGCGGTGGGCGCCGGCAGGGGCGTGTTGAGCGTGCCGGCGGTGATGTGGGCGCTGCGGCGCGTGTGCCTGGACTCGATGACTGTCTCGGCGTACGCCAGGCTGCTTCATGTGGCATGGGCGGTGGTCGACCGGGCGGTGCGCGAGCAGGGCATGCTGCTGCTCGAGCAGGCCGACCGGTTCTCCTCGGTGCGCGCGATCGGCGTGGACGAGCACGTGTGGCGCCACGGCGCGTTCGGAGACCGGTACGTGACCGTGATCGTCGACCTGACCCCGCGTTGCGACGGCAGGCCGGCAAGACTGCTGGACATGGTGCCGGGCCGTTCCGCCCAGGTGCTTCGCGAATGGATGCAGGCGCGCGGCGGCGAGTTCACAAGACGCGTCGGGGTGGTCGCCATGGACGCGTTCGCCGGCTGGAAGCAGGCCGTCGAATCCGTCGTGCCCCACGCGGTCGAGGTCATCGACCCGTTCCACGTCGTGCAACTGGCCGCCGCCCGCGTCACCAAGGTGCGCTGCCGCCTGCAACGCGACGCCACCGGCAGGCGCGGTGTCAAGGGCGACAGGCTCTACGACTGCAGGCGCGCCCTGCTGACCAGCGACGAATACCTCGGCGCACGCGGCCGTGCCAGACTCATGACCCTGTTCGCCATCCAGACCAACCACGACCTCATGCTCGCCCACGACGCCTACCAAAGGGTCATACACGCCTACCGGTGCGACGACCGGCGGCGCGGCGAACGCATGATGCGCGAGCTGATCGACGACCTGACCGGACCGGGGCGCTACAAAGGCTGCCGGGAACTCGCCTCCCTCGGCCGCGTGCTCAAAAGACGCATGCGCGACATCCTCGCCCTCTTCCGCCACCCCCACTCAAGCAACGGACCCACCGAAGCCATCAACGGCAGGCTCGAGACCCTGCGCGGCAACACCATGGGCTTCGCCAACACCACCAGCTACATCCAACGATGCCTCATCCACAGCAGCCAACTCAAAGACATCCTTACACACTAACCTGAGAAGAGCCTGTAATCAGGCTATGTCTGCGAATGCGCGATAATGCAGGACAATGCGCGATAATGCATGAATGGTTGATTTCGGGGCGTGAAATTACTGCGGAGGTACGGGTCTATCTTCCGTTGTCACCGGGAATACGCAGCCCGCCTTATTTGATTGGGTTTCAGTATTGTTGGGTTGCTGGTCGTCGGTCTATACGCTCCCCAATCTCGCGGTGACTCTGGACTGAAGCTCTTGCTCTCGCTCTAGCATCAGCTCGCAGTACGAGGCATAATCGGGAACCTCATTACCATTCGCGTCCCAGATGGATACATTAAGGCCAATTTTCGAGAGTTGCTTCTTCTGCAGTTGTGTTCTGTCGTCACCGTTGATGCCGCTGGGCACATGCAACGTCGTTTCTGAAATCGCCGTCCCCGTATCGCTGCCCGTTGACCTCGGCACATATGGGTGGAGATACAATCCGGTAGCGGCTTCAAACCGCATCATGTATGCAAGAACCTGCGAATAGTCGCCACCCAGAATATTTCCCTCGGGCTTGTACTTTGCGTCGGCGACCATGACGGCATCACCGTGTTCCAGCAGGAAATCCGGGTATATCGCACCGTTCATGCGTCCGCTTGCCGAGTTGTACAGCAGGTGGTAGTTGGCCTTATCTTCCTTGTTGCGTGGATGGATCACATTGCAGTCGATAATCCCCTGCAACACCTGATTCATATACTCCTCCCACAGCCACGCGCAGTCGAACAACACGCCATGTACGCTGTCGTCTGGAGTCTTTTTTGGATTCAATCCGCGTCCGCCCAGAATCTCGATGCATAGATGCTGCAATGCCAGATATTCCTGATAATACGCATGTTGCACCGGCCTGCGGATGTTCTCTGAGACCACCGCTTGGCAATCATATGGTGCATACCGTGGGGTGATCTGCCGAATCATGCGCACATCATTAATCGCCATCGGACTGCTGCCCAGAACGTTTGCGCCGAACTGCCCTTTGCCGGCAATATACTCCACGGTATGACGAATGAGTTCGGTCACGGGATTGTCTGCGTCATACTCGCGCCTGCTATATGCCACATTCCCCAAAAATGGTGTATTTTCACGCACATGACGAGCCACATCAATACGTCCGCGCGGGTGGGAATCGTTGTATTCATGTCTCACATATTTGCGGTAAATGCCTTTGCCCAAGGCTGCATGCAGGTACAGCGGGAACATCCAGATCAGCAATTGTTTCCATGCATCCTCCGGATTGCTGTTGAAGTCCAGATGCAGCAGATTGATATGCAGTACCCGCTCAACCATGTAAGCCAGGAACTGGTCTTCCCATAACGGGACAGGGTGCCCATCTGTATTTTTCGAGAATCGCGACGAGATGGATAACTGAATCTGCCCGTCGCCATTTCCGCTCTGCGGTCTGTTGTGCAGAATGCCGGCCAGATTGGTCGTACACACCACATATCTGCCGGCAGGCTTTCCCGCTGCGGCGTGCTCTGCTTGGATATCACGCGTGCCGTCATCGGCAGAGTCTCCGTCATTATCTCCCGCGACCTGCTCTTTGAGTCGACGTTCTGCAAGAATGTATTGATCGTCTGCGATGTCGCGCACATGCTCCCGCGAAAATACCAGCAGATTACTCTGCCCCACCGCTGGAATCTCAACGAGTGTATTTATGAAGTTGCGGAGTGCTCGTTGTCCGCCGGTGAGGGAGTCTTTCGAGGATTCGGCAAGCTCATAGGCACGGCTCAGACCATGATCGGCCAATCTGACTGACCCGTCGCCCCCGCTTGCGAGGAACCATAGCAATGAGGTGTTATCGGTGGCTAAGTAATTGATTTGACCGGGTTGGGCTGGATCTTCGACATAGGGCAACCATGTAGAAAACCTCGCTTCGTTATCAGGATTCTCCATTGCCGTCCTCGTCCATGTCATTCCATGCCTCGCGCAGACTTTGCATGCTTTCTTCCGCATCGGATGTGCCGCGCAGGTATTCCTCAAGCAGTGGCTTGACTTTTTGGGCCCAGGTTTCCGCCTTGGTCGCTGGATAGTCTTCGTCGCTGGCGGTGGCCATCTGTGCAAAATAGGAGGCGCCGAGTGCATAATCCGCATCGAGTGAGGGAATGTCGTTGCCGGCAATGGCCTCATTGATGCACTCCATCACAGTTCTCACCTTGCCTATCTGCTTGTACTGTGTGGTATCCGGAACGTCGCCAAATCGCAATGCGATGCTGTCTTTCCAAGTGATGTTAATGAAGCGGAAACGGCGGCGCATGGCAAAGTCGAACGAGTCGACGCTACGATCGATATCATTCATGGTGCCGATAATGGTTACGTTGGCAGGGATGTCAAAGCGATTACTTGGCGACCCGTCGGGGGTCTTCGCCATATAGTGTTCCTGGAATTCCTGGGTATGCAGATTGGCATACTGCGTGGTGATACCGACATTCCGATACCCTCCGTCAAGCAGGAAGAATAGCTCGCCGAAGATATTGGAAACGTCTCCGCGATTGATTTCGTCGATGAGGAAGTAATAGCGGTGCTGGGGGTGATTGCGGGCAGCTTCGCAGAATTCCATGAAGGTGCCTGCCTGCAGCGAGAATCCGTCGCCGGTATGGTTCGGACGCAGTCCCTCGACGAAGTCGGTGTAATCGTAACTTGGGTGGAATTGCACGAAGCCAAACCGGGGGTTCGTGTTCAACGTGGCAAAAAGATCGGTGTAGGAGTTACCGTTTGTATCTTCTCTGTATGATGCGAGAGCCTTCCGCAATTGTTGCGTGGCTTTGGAATCGTCTGTTGTGTCGGAGGCGATTTGCTCGGCGATGGCGCGGATGGCGTTGAAGGTCTTACCGGTGCCGGGCGCGCCATGGAAAATCACGTTATCGTGATTCTCAGCGGCATCGGAGATGAGCGTGCTGAATTTAGAGAAGGTGAGACTCCGTTCCGTGGCGTCGATATCGAACTGCCTCATGACGTCCATCAGTTGATTCTGGTGATCCATGAGTTCTTGCAGTTGTTGGCGCTCCCTATTGGTGATTTCGGGATTGTCGAGACCAAGGTTTGCGACCTTGAACACCTTCACTGGTTCTGAGAGTATTTGCGCGGCGAACTGCTTTCTGCTTTGGTTGCGTCCAATTTCGGAGACGAGCTCATCCAGTCTGCCGTCGCTATACCGTACATCGATGTTCACCCAGCCACGGTTGATGTAGGTGCTGCCCTGCCGCAATAGCTTGTAGCCGCCGTCAATATGCAGATTGATGCATTCGCCGTCGAGAGTGAAGACCCGGGTGAGCTCCTGCTTATCTGCAAGTAGTTCTTGGGGGATGAGACCGGTGTTCTTAAGGTAGGAAATGAACTTAGGATTGATCCCCGACCGAATGAACGTCGAGGCGAACAGTTTCCCCTCACACTCATCCTTGAAGTGTTCTTTGTTCGCCAGACCGTCATCGATAACCTTGGCATACACCTTCAGGATGGTTTTGAATTGTTCCAGCTTGTCCATGTGCAGATCCCCTTAATTTGAATTCGCCGTCGAATGATTCACATGGTAGCACTGCTGCAGGTGGAGAAGGCGTACTCGACACGGTAAAGGTGATAGTAGCATCTCCAAGCGTCCTGAAAATGCCGCAGATTCTTGTCGGTTGCTATGCCAATTCTTTAATGGCTCTTCTCAGGTTAGTGTGTAAGGATGTCTTTGAGTTGGCTGCTGTGGATGAGGCATCGTTGGATGTAGCTGGTGGTGTTGGCGAAGCCCATGGTGTTGCCGCGCAGGGTCTCGAGCCTGCCGTTGATGGCTTCGGTGGGTCCGTTGCTTGAGTGGGGGTGGCGGAAGAGGGCGAGGATGTCGCGCATGCGTCTTTGAGCACGCGGCCGAGGGAGGCGAGTTCCCGGC
>NZ_JGZG01000005.1 GCF_000741295.1 Bifidobacterium pseudolongum subsp. globosum
CCGCCGGTGCCGTGGCCGGCGACCTGACCGATATGATCCCGGGCCCGCTTACCTTGCGGGAAGTCGCACAATCCGAAGTTCACACAAGCGCCACAGTGCTCGAAGGCGGCACGATCACCCCGGCCGCCGACCTGACGCGCACCGTGGACGCCAAACGCGTCGCCGCGCTCGTCGACGCGCTGCGGCGCGCGCCCGGCGTGGGCAAGGACATCTCCGCCGCCGTGATCGACCCGAACGGCACCGTGGTGGCCGCACATGGCGAATCGACGCCTCGCGAGCCCGCGTCCACACTCAAAACGCTGACCGCGCTCGCCGCCGCCTCCGTGCTCGACATGGGCGCCACGTTCACCACGCAGACGTTGTTCGTGCAACAGGCCAACGGCGCCGACACGGTGATCCTCAAAGGCGACGGCGACATGCTGCTCGGCGCCGGCGAAAGCGACCCGCACCACGTCAACGGCCGCGCCGGGCTGGCCACACTCGCCAACGAGACGGCCCGCGCGCTCGAACAGCGTGGCATCTCGTCGATCACGCTCGCCTACGACGACACGCTGTTCGGCACCGACCGCACGCCGCCGGACATCGCGCAGAACAACTCCGGCAACCTCTATTACACACCCGTCTCGTCGATGGCGATTGACGGTGGCCGTCTGCGCGCCACAACCGTGGACCCCGACCGGTTCGCGGACTACCCCGAACTGTCGCAGACGACCGCGCAAGACGTGGCGGCGCGCTTCGCCGCGTTGCTCGCCGAGCACGGCATCATCGTCACGAACACGACGCCGAAGGCCATGCAGGCGCCGGCCGACCGCACCGCGCTCGCCGCTGTGCACTCCGCGCCGCTGAGCGCGGTCATGGGCTTCATGCTGCAGCACTCCGACAACACACTCGCCGAGGAATTCGGCCGTCTGCTCGCGTTGCGCACACACGCGCAGAACTCGCCGCAGGGCGCGGTCGATGCGGTCACCGCCGAACTGCGCGAGCTCGGCGTGCCGACCGAAGGCCTGCACATGGCCGATTGTTCGGGGCTCTCACCCGGTTCGCGCGTCACCGTGACGACGCTCGTGGATGTGCAGCAGCGCAACTTCACCGCCGGCGGGGCGGTGGCCGCCGCCGAGGGCCTCTCCGTGCCCGGGCTTGTCGGCACCGCCGTCGGGCGTCTCGCCAAAGACGACGCCGCCGGCCTGATGCGCGTCAAAACAGGCTCGCTCGGCGAAGTCACCTCCATGGCCGGCAACATCTCGCGCATCGACGGCGGTGCGCTCGCGTTCGCCGTCATCGTCAACAACCCCACCGACATCGGCAAGGCGCGCGAGGCGATCGACACGTTCATCGCCGGGCTCGCCGCATTGTGAGGCGCCGATGGCGTATTCCGCAGCGATGAAACAGGCGATCGGCGCCGTGCGCGAACAGCTCGCGGGCGCCGGGTTCGGCTTGGCGGACAGCCGGTTCGCTCACCACGGCGTGCACAGCGTGGACCCGCACGCCCCGCTTGTGCTCGTGGCGTGCTCCGGCGGCCGCGATTCGCTTGCGCTCGCCGCCGTGGCGCATACCGTGGCTTCGGCATGGGGCATGCGGTGCGGCGCGGTCATCGTCGATCACGGCATGCAACCCGGTTCCGCGGTTGTGGCACAGCGCGCGGCCGCACAATGCGAACAGCTGGGCCTCGCGCCGGTGCTCGTGCGCACAGTGCATGTGCGCGTCGGCGGTGAGGGGGCGGAAGCGGCGGCGCGTGAGGCGCGCTATGAGGCGCTCGCCACAGCCGCCCGCGAGCTCGACGCGGCGGCCGTGCTGCTCGCGCACACGCGCGACGACCAAGCCGAAGGCGTGCTGATCGGACTGATCCGCGCCGGTGGCGTCGACGCCGTCGCCGGCATGCCGGCACGGCAGACCGTGCATGGTGTGCGGTTCGTGCGCCCGCTGCTCGCGGTCTCGCGCACGCAGACGACCGCGATCTGCATGGATTTGGGCCTCGAGTGGTGGGACGACCCGACGAACGGCGATGCGTTCGCGCCCGACGAGCCACTCTCGGCAGACTATCCGCTCCGTTCGCGCGTGCGGCACACACTGCTGCCGTTCCTCAACGAATTCGCTGGGCGCGATATGGCGGAGCGCCTCGCGCAAGGCGCGCGCGTCGCCCGTCGTGACGTGGAGTGGCTCGACGAGTGCACAAGCCGTGTATTCGACGAATGCGTGCGGCTCGAGCGGCGGGGCGTCTCATGCGAGGCGCGCATTGACGCCACGCGCCTCGCCACACAACCGCAGGCCTTGCGCTTTCGGGTGATCGCGCGCGTGCTCGCGATCTGCGCGCCCGGCAGCGGCACCGCGCATGTGGATGCGGTTGAAGCGCTCATCTCGCAATGGCACGGCCAAGGGCCGGTGCAGCTTCCCAGTAAACACTCAGCAAACCGCAAGAAACACGTCATTCGGGTGTGCGAAGATGTAACGCATGCGAATCGTCGACATTCAAGACAAGATTGACCATGAGCTGCTGAGCCATGATCAGATTATGGAGAAGATCAGCGAGGCGGCACAGCAGGCAAGTGAGGATTATGCGGGCCGGGTGCCCCTGCTCGTCTGCGTGCTCAAAGGTGCGGTGAACACCCTCACCGCATTCTCGCAGGCCATGTCCATCCCGCTCGAGATGGACTTCATGAGCTTGTCGAGCTACGGTTCCGGAACCTCCACGAGCGGCAAGGTCACCGTGCGGCAGGACCTGTCGACCGACGTGCGTGGCCGCGATGTGCTCATCGTCGAAGACATCGTCGATTCAGGTGTCACGTTGTCGTGGCTCGTCAACGAATTGAAGCGCCGCGGTGCGGCTTCTGTGGAGATTTTCGCGCTGCTGGAGAAACCCGCTCGCCATCAGGTGCAATTGGATGTGAAGTATAAGGGATTTGTGATTCCCGACGAGTTTGTAGTGGGATTCGGACTCGATTTTGACGAGGAATACCGGAACCTGGATTCCATCGCAGTCCTCAAACCCGAAGTGTATGAAGGAGAGCTTGCATGAGCGTTCCGCAAGGACCACAAAGCCCGCGCGGCAATGGGGGTAACCCATTCAGTCCGCGCGGCAACGGGAACAATCCCGACCAGAGCAACCGGCGCAACCAGAATGCCGGCCCCGGCGGCCCCAAGGGCGTGATGCGCTCGCCGTGGCTGTGGGGCATCATCATCGTGCTGATGGTCGTGCTGCTGTTCCAAATGCTCAGCGGCAGGGGTCCGCAGACGATCGACACCAAAGACGGCATGGACATCCTGACGAGCCAGGCCTCCGACGTGAAGTTCGCCAACATCGTCGACAACACGCGCCAGGTGCAGCTTGAGCTGAACAGCGACTACAAGAAGACCGACCCCGAGACCGGCAAGGAACGCAACTACGGCAAGGACGTGCAGTTCTACTACACGTACGCCCAAAGCGCGCAGGTGGTCAAGGCCGTGGAGAAGGCGAACCCGAAGAACGGGTGGACCGCCTCGATGAAAGAGACGAGCATGTGGACCTACATGCTCACCTCGATCCTGCCGTTCATCATCATCCTCGCGCTCTTCTGGTTCCTCATGAGCCGCATGGGCAGCGGCAGCGGCATGCTGGGCATGGGCGGCAAGAAGAACGCCGGCAAGCTGTCCGACGGCCAGATCCCCAAGACGAAGTTCTCCGACGTGGCCGGTGAGGAAGCCGCCGTGCAGGAGGTCGAGGAGATCAAGGACTTCCTGCAGGATCCGTCGAAGTACAAGGCGCTCGGCGCGCGCATCCCGCGCGGCGTGCTGCTCTACGGTCCTCCCGGCACCGGCAAGACGCTGCTTGCGCGCGCCATCGCCGGCGAGGCGGGCGTGCCGTTCTACTCGATGGCAGGCTCCGACTTCGTCGAGATGTTCGTCGGCCTCGGCGCCTCGCGTGTGCGAGACCTGTTCGACGAGGCGAAGAAGAACGCGCCGGCGATCATCTTCATCGACGAGATCGACGCCGTGGGCCGCAAGCGCGGCTCCGGCATGGGCGGCGGCCACGACGAACGCGAGCAGACGCTCAACCAGCTGCTCGTGGAGATGGACGGCTTCAACAACGACACGAACCTGATCATCATCGCCGCCACGAACCGCCCCGACGTGCTCGACCCCGCGCTGCTGCGCCCGGGCCGATTCGACCGCCAGGTGGCGGTGGAGGCGCCTGATCTGGAAGGCCGTGAGGAGATCCTCAAGGTGCACGCCAAGGGCAAGCCGTTCGTGCCCGACATCGACCTGCACGCGATCGCCGTGCGCACGCCGGGCTTCACCGGCGCCGACCTGGCGAATGTGCTCAACGAAGCGGCGTTGCTGTGCGCCCGCGTCGGCGCCCAGCTCATCGACAACCGCGCGATCGACGAGGCGATCGACCGCGTGATGTCCGGCCCGCGCCGCCGTTCGAAGGGCATGGCGCTCGACGAGCTGCGCAACACCGCGTACCACGAAGGCGGCCACGCGCTTGTGGCCGCGGCGCTCAACAACACCGACCCGGTGACGAAGGTCACGATCCTGCCGCGCGGCCGCGCACTCGGTTACACGGCGGTCATGCCCACCGAGGACCGCTATTCGCAGTCCCGCAACGAGCTGCTCGACCAGATGGCCTACGCTATGGGCGGCCGCACCGCCGAGGAGATCGTGTTCCACGACCCCTCCACCGGCGCGTCGAACGACATCGAGAAGGCCACCAAGATCGCACGCCGCATGGTCGGCGAGTTCGGATTCACCGACCAGCTGGGTGCGATCAAGTGGATCGACAGCGACGACGAGCAGGGCCTCGACGGCCTGCGCCCGCGCGAATACTCCGATGCCACGGCCCAGATGATCGACGAGCAGGTGATGAGCTTCGTGGAGACCGCGCACACCGAGGCGTGGCAGATCATCATGGACAACCGCGAGATCCTCGACGAGCTGGTGCGCCAGCTGCTCGTGAAGCAGACGCTCAACGAAAAGGAGCTCAAGGAGATCTTCGCGAACATCAAGAAGGCCCCGCAGCGCGAGGTCTGGCTGAGCAATCCGAACCGCCCCGATTCGGACAAGCCGCCGGTGCCGATCCCCGAGTCGCTCAAGCGGTCGGCGGGTCTGCCGCAGCAGTAGTGGGCACGCAGAGCCGCAACCGTATCGCAACGGGCCCGGCCGCATCACGCGGCCGGGCCCGTTGCGATACGGTGCGAGATCGGGGTGGTCCCAGACATACAGGTGTACACAGGGAGTGAACATGGAGACGAATTCGGTGGCATTGCGCGGCGTGCGCGTAGAGCATGCGCGCGTGGCGCAGATGCCGGGGGAACGGGCAGTGCATGTGGACGTGTGCTGCGCGCAACCGCAGCGTAGTGCCCCGGTTGATGAGCTGCTTGGCGCCGTTGTGGCATGCGTGCAGCAGGAATCAGGTGAACCCGCCGCGCGCATCGCGCATGCGGTGGCGGTGCGCATGGCGCAGCTTACCGAAAGCGCGGATGTGCAGGTGACGCTGCGCGTGGCGGGGGATGGCGAAACTCCCGCATATGCCGGCGTGGAGTGGAATGTGCACGTGACCGACACCGACGTGCAGCCGGCCGACGACGCCACGCTCCCGGTGCGCACGGCGAGCCATGCGGCCGTCATCTCGCTCGAAAGCCGTGTGCCGAACGCCGCCGACGTGTTCCGCACGATGATCGTGGCGCTCGACGGCATACCGGGCAACCAAGTCGAAGGCATCTCGCCGCTCTACGCTGTGACCCACGCCGACGGGAGCGCCGGCCGTAGCGCCGTCGTCGCGTTGCAGACCACGATGAGCGCGGCCCAGCTCGAACGCGCGCTCACCGCGCTGCACGCCGCGCACGAGGGCGCCGTCACATGCCACGTCGTGCAGATGAGCGGCATCGGCGACGAGGAGCGCGCGGCGCTCGACACGGGCGACGCACAGCACCGCGCCGCCGTGCTCGCCCCGTGGATGGACATGGACCCGCAGGCCACGCTGCAAGGCGATCCGCTCGCGTTCCTGCTGGCTTCGGCGCCCGATGCCCCATTCGTCGGTATAGAGTCCGACCATTGGATTATCGGAGGCGAATAAATGAACGCACAACGTACACGCTGGTGGGAATACGCACTGGCGATCATTCTGGGCCTGCTCGCCGGCATCGGCATCGCCGTCATCGAATCGCACATGACCATCTCACTGACCGGGGCGCCGTGGCCCGTGCCGGTCATCATGGTCATCATCGCGTTCATCGTGCTGTATTGCGCGTGGCAAGTGCACTGTTACGCCACGACCGAACCGCGCAAACGCGTGGGCATGAAGCGCATCGACCCGCAGCGGGCCGTCTATACGCTCGTCTTCGCGAAGACATTGGCGATCGCCGGCGCGCTGCTGCTCGGCTGGTATGGCGGTGAGATCATCATGACGCTCGGGCACCTCGACGCCACTTACTACCGTACAATCGCCATCCAATGCGCATTCGCGGCGGCGGCGAGCCTGTTCGACATGATCATCGGCATTGTGAGCGAAGGCTTGTGCCAGTTGCCGCCCACCGAAGGGCCGGAACACCCCAAGATGAAGGAACGGCGCCAACAGCAGGGGATCGCATAGCCGGCGCCGCGGGTACCGCGGTCAGGTCCGCTCAGTCCTGGTTGGGGTCAGGCTGCGGCACGCGCACCATCGCCTCCTGCACAATCGCGGCCACAAGCGTGCCGTCCTGCCGGTAGACCTTGGCGGTCGAAAGCCCGCGGCCATGACCCGCGGTCGGCGTGTCCTGCACATACAAATGCCATTGCGTCACATCCACGTCGCGGTACCACCACATGGAGTGGTCGATGGACGCGAACGAGATGCCGGGGGTCATCACCGTCAGGCCGGTGCGGCGCAGGATCGGCTCCAGCATGATCTGGTCACAGCCGAGCGCGAGCATGGCGCGGTGCATCGTCTGCGAGACCTCGCAAGAGCCATCGGCGCGCATCCACACAAGCTGCTTGCCACTGTCCTCCTCGTGGCTGCGCTTGTCCGGACCGAGCAGGATCGGCTGTGACACGTACCGGATGTCAAACGGCGAGTTGTATGCGTAGTACTTGGCGAAGCTCGATTTGTCCGCGAACGGCTCCATGAGTTCCTTGGAGCTCTTGAGCGATTCGGGGTCGGGCACATCCGTGGGCATGGGGTCGGCATACTCCACGCCTTCCTGCCCCTTGGCCTGGAAACTCGCAATCGCGGTGAGGATGGAGCCTTGCGATTGGGTCACGTTGACGCGGCGCGAGGAGAACGAATGGCCGTCGCGCAGCGTCTCCACGTCGAACAGCAGGTCCTGATGGATGTCTCCCGGCGCGATGAAATACCCGTGGATCGAATGAGGCTCACGGTCGGGGGCCACCGTCTTCGCCGCGGCGATGAGGGATTGCGCGATCACCTGCCCGCCGTAGACGCGGCCGGTGGGGAAGTACATGCTTTCGCCGTTGATGTAAGTGTGGTCGCGGTATACGGAAGGCGAACCAAGGCTCAACACACTGATCAGGCGTTGCAGCGGGGTTCCGGTCTCGGTGGTCATGGCGGGCAGGTCCTTTCGAATCCAAGCACAGGGTCGTAGTGCGGGTTGCTGTTTGGCAGTCTAACGGGTCGGCGTTAAGAACAATGCGCGGAATGTTACGCTCAGCTGAAACACGGCACAACGCGATGTGGCGCACCACTGGGCAGCGGTGCGCCACATCAAGGTGTTGGCAATGCCTTGCGCGTGCGGTCAGCGTGTGAGCTTGCGGTGCAG
Source organism: Bifidobacterium pseudolongum subsp. globosum (assembly GCF_000741295.1). Classification (GTDB taxonomy): domain Bacteria; phylum Actinomycetota; class Actinomycetes; order Actinomycetales; family Bifidobacteriaceae; genus Bifidobacterium; species Bifidobacterium globosum. The sequence continues at coordinate 7,728 of NZ_JGZG01000005.1, forward strand.
GCGGTGCGGGCGGGCCGCGTCCTCACCCAAGCGCGCGATCTTGTTTTCCTGGTACGACTGGAAGTTGCCTTCGAACCAGTACCAGCGCGCCGGGTTCTCGTCGTCGCCTTCCCACGCGAGGATGTGCGTGGCGATGCGGTCGAGGAACCAACGGTCGTGCGAGATCACCACGGCGCAGCCGGGGAACTCGATCAGTGCGTTCTCGAGCGATTCGAGCGTTTCCACGTCCAGGTCGTTCGTCGGCTCGTCGAGCAGCAGCAGGTTGCCGCCCTGCTTCAGGGTCAGCGCCAGATTGAGGCGGTTGCGCTCGCCGCCGGACAGCACGCCCGTGAGCTTCTGCTGGTCGGAGCCCTTGAAGCCGAAGCTCGCCACATAGGCGCGCGTCGGCACCTCCACGCCGCCGACCTCGATGAAGTCGTTGCCGTCGGAGACCGCTTCCCACAGGTTCTTGTTGGGGTCAAGGCCGGCGCGGTTCTGGTCCACGTAGCTGATCTTGACCGTCTCGCCAATCTTGAGGTCGCCGCTTGTGAGCGGTTCGAGGCCCACGATTGTCTTGAACAGCGTGGACTTGCCCACGCCGTTGGGGCCGATCACGCCCACGATGCCGTTGCGCGGCAGCGTGAAGCTTAGGTCGTCGATGAGCACGCGGTCGCCGAAGGCCTTGTGGATGTGTTCGGCCTCGAGCACCGTGGAGCCCAGGCGCGGTCCCGGCGGAATCTGGATCTCGGAGAAGTCGAGCTTCTTGGAGTTGCGTGCCTCCTGCTCCATCTGGTCGTAGCGTTCCAGACGGGCCTTGTTCTTGGCCTGGCGGGCCTTGGGCGACGAGCGCACCCAGTCGAGCTCGTTCTTGAGGCGCTTGGCGAGCTTGGCGTCCTTGGCGCCCTGGATCTCCATACGCTTCGCCTTCGTCTCCAGGTACGTGGTGTAGTTGCCCTTGTACGGGTAGAGCTGGCCGCGGTCCACCTCGCAGATCCACTCCGCCACGTTGTCCATGAAGTAGCGGTCGTGGGTCACGGCGATCACGGCGCCGGGGTACTGGTGCAGGAACTTTTCGAGCCACAGGATCGATTCGGCGTCCAAGTGGTTGGTGGGCTCGTCGAGCAGCAGCAGGTCGGGGGCCTCAAGCAGCAGCTTGCACAGCGCCACACGGCGGCGTTCGCCACCCGAGCACACGGAGACTGGGGTGTCGGGGTCAGGGCACTGCAGCGCGTCCATCGCCTGCTCGAGCTGCGAGTCGAGGTCCCAGCCGTTGGCGGCGTCGATCTCGGTCTGCAACTTGCCCATCTCGTCCATCAGTGCGTCGAAGTCGGCGTCGGGGTTCGCCATCTCCTCGCCGATCTCGTTGAAGCGCGCGACCTTCTGCGCGACGTCGCCGAACGCCATCTTGATGTTCTCGCCCACGGTCTTGTCGTCGTCGAGCGGCGGCTCCTGCTGCAGGATGCCCACGGAGAAGCCCGGGGTCAGCGTCGCCTCGCCGTTGCTGACGGTGTCGAGGCCCGCCATGATTTTGAGCAGTGTGGACTTGCCCATGCCGTTGGGGCCGACCACACCGATTTTCGCGCCCGGCAGGAAGCTCAGCGTGACGTTGTCGAGAATCACGCGGTCTCCGTAAGCCTTACGGGCGTTGATCATCTGATAGATAAACTCAGCCAAAGTTGGTTCCGTTCTCTGTTGGATTGCTTCCTACATGGAAGCGGGCATACATGCATCGCCCATTATTCCAAAAGAGGTCTACAGCGTCCACCATCGCACTCAAAGACGTATCCCGGACATAAGCGCAGTCTAACGTCGAGTCGAATCAGCGCGCCGCTGTAGCCCGATGGCGTTGTTTATGCCAATGTCTCAGCGGTAACATGGATATGCTTCAGATTCGGAATACTTACGATGATTATCGGAGCACGGAAGGTGTGGGATTGGCTCGTGTATTTCTTGCTCGGTTAGGCGCAATAGGCATGGTTGTTTGTCTTGCCTGCGGACTGCTTGCTGGGTGTGCTCCAGTGGGATGGATTCGGACAACGGCGTGGAAGGACAGCGCATTGCATCGTCCATGTCGGACCATGTGCAGTTGTTACTGGACCTGAATCAGAAGAACCTTGACGGGCAGATGGACGGTACGCCCATGAGTGAGTATCAGGTGGCCATCCTGAAACGAGCACTGGCAGCCGGGGGAAGGGTTAGCCGGGCCGACTACGAGCAGGCATGGGCGAGCTACCGTCAATGCATTGTCAACAAAGGGTATGCTTCGCCGCCGATTATGAAGGTCGGTGAGTTCTACCAAGCACAGTGGTCAATGGCATCTGTTGAAGGGCAGGAGGCGCGGGTGGAAAACTGCGTGAGGATGACATGGCATGTGGCATATCGGAGATGCTGAACGTGAACGAGGTATATCAACGCCAGCATTCGAATCCAGCACTGTACAGGAATCCGTCGGAGGGTGTGGTGGATTGCCTGCATCGCAACAATCTGGTGAAGGCCTCATACACTGCGAAGGAATACGATGAGGAGAACTGCAGATTCGACAAATACTGGAATGATCGCCGTATGGGACGTGCCCCCACCATCGCCGAGACGCACGGGCATTTCAGTTTTGATTACAGCGACGTTGATGCGGCCACGTGTCTGGCGAACAATCATGAGGCCATGGATGTCCAAGAATGCAAACCGCCGGAATGGAAGCTATTCGGATAGGGGGCGGAGATGGATGGCTCTCGCGATGGGAACCATCACAGAGACCATCCATCATCCGGATAGGAGCTAGTTGTTGGAGGGGAGTACGGCATCGAGCGCCTGTTTGACGTCCGCGATGATGTCCGCGGCGTTTTCGATGCCGCAGCTCAGACGCACCAGGTCGATGCCGACGCCCGCCTCTTCGAGCTGCTGTTCGGTCAGCTGGCGGTGCGTCGTGCCCGCCGGGTACAGCACACAGCTGCGCGCGTCGGCCACGTGCGTGGCGATCGAGATCATCTTGAGGTGGTCGAGGAACGCCGAGACCTTCTTGCGGCCGCCGGGCACGCCGAACGCGATCACACCGCACGTGCCGTTGGGCATGTACTTTTCGGCGAGCGCATGGTAGCGGTCATCCGGCAGGCCAGGGAAGCTGACCCACGAGATGCGCGGATCGGCCTCGAGGAACTCGGCCACGGCCAGTGCGTTCGCGCAGTGGCGCTCCATGCGCACGCCCAGGGATTCAAGGTGCATGCCCATGATCCACGAGTTGATCGGCGCCGGGGTGGAGCCGAAGTCGCGCATGAGCTGCGCGGTGGCCTTGGTGATGAACGCGGCCTTGCCGAAGTCCTTGGCGTACACCACGCCGTGGTACGAATCGTCGGGGGTCGTCAACCCCGGGAACTTCTCGGCGTGCGCCATCCAGTCGAAGTTGCCGGAGTCCACGATCGCGCCGCCCACGCATGAGCCATGGCCGTCCATGTACTTGGTGGTGGCGTGCGTCACGATGTCCACGCCGAATTCAATCGGGCGACAGTTGATCGGCGTGGGGAACGTGTTGTCCACGATGAGCGGCACGCCGTGGCGGTGCGCGGCCTCGGCGAACTTCTCGAAGTCGAGCACGATGAGCGCGGGATTGGCGATCGATTCACCGAACACGGCCTTCGTGTTCGGCTGGAACGCCGCCTCGAGCTCCTCTTCGGAACAGTCGGGGCTCACAAAGGTGCAGGTGACGCCCATCTTGCGCATCGTCACGTTGATGAGGTTGAACGTGCCGCCGTAGATCGCGCTCGAGGCGACGATGTGGTCGCCTTCGTTGCAGATGTTGAACAGCGCGAAGAAGTTGGCCGCCTGGCCGGACGAGGTGAGCATGGCCGCGACGCCGCCTTCCATCTCGCAGATCTTGGCGGCCACGGTGTCGTTCGTGGGGTTCTGCAGGCGCGTGTAGAAGTAACCGCTTTCGGAAAGGTCGAAGAGTCGGCTCATCTGCTCGCTCGAGGTGTATTTGAACGTCGTCGCCTGGATGATCGGCGGCGTGCGCGATTCGCCGTTGCCCGGCTGGTAGCCGCCCTGCACGCAGATGGTGTCAACATGTTCGCTCATGGATTCGTCTCCTCAACGGTCGGCCGCCCATGCGCGGGCGGCGTGGATGCCTGTGTGTGGTATTACACCACACACAGGCATGCCGCCGGCGTGCATGTCCGCATAGTGCGGCGGGTCAGTCCGCCGAGATGCTGCAGTGGCCGTCGTGCACGAGCTGCGCGGCGGTGTCGGAGGCGTCGGTCATCGTATACCATGGCGCGTTTTGCACGCCCGAGTTCAGCACGTCGCGTTCCGCGCCGAAGTACAGGGTGGCGTAGCTGTTGGTGAGCGCCTCGTGATCCACGCGTAGTGCAGGCGCAGTGGTGCCGCAGATGCGGTAGATCATCGCGTGCGCCAGTTCGTGTTTCACGGCGTTCGGGTAGTACGATCCTGTCACGTCGTACGTCCAGTTGCGGGAGTTCTGGTTGATGTAGATGAGGTTCGGGGTGGCGGAGCAGAACGCGCCCAATGTGGTCTCGTCGGCAAGGCGCGTGGAGCCGGAGCAGTGGTCGTAGACCGACTTGAAGTCGTAGGTCGGGCTCAGCCCCACCGAGGCGATGAGCTGTTCGCCGGCGGCGAGGTAGGTGCCATCGGATCCCATCGCAATCGGTACGGCCTTGATCTTCTGCTCCCAGTCCGCGGTGAGCGTGGGGATGTCCGGCTGGGAAGACTTGAGGTCGAAGGCCCCCGTGTACAGGTCGCGCACATTGCCCTCGGAATCCCGCAGCGTGGCGTGGATGCCAAGGTCTTCGCCGTGCAGGAACTTCTGTTCCAATTCGTTGAGTGCGGTGGTCTGTGCGTTGTAATAGATGTCGATCTCGTTGGGGTCGGTTGTGGTGCGCTCGCCGGAGGCTTCGAGCTCCTGTTCGGCAGTGAGGAGGTATTTGAGCCATGCGCCGTAATACTCCACGCCCCGGTCGCTCAGTTCGGGCAGCAGCTTGATTGCGTCGTCGGGGGATTTGCTGTTGTATTCGCTGGATTTGCCCTCGAGCAACTGCTTGTATTGCGTATAGCTGTCGGCTTCGGAGAACCGGTAGACCTTCTGGTCCTTCACCGTGCCGTCGTCGTTGAGGTAGTCCTCCGGCTCGTAGCCGCGTGCGCGCAGGTCCTCGAGCGCGCTCTGGTCGTAGTCGTCCGTGTCCATCGTCTGGTGCGCCGCGCGCCCGGCCGAGGAGACGACCGTGCCGATGCCGAAGAAGACAAGGAGCAGCACCATAACGCCGGCGATGACGCCGATCACCACGGCGCCGGTGTGCTTGCGCGCCACGGTCGGCGCACCGGCGGCGCGGGGATCCATGGTGCTGGGCCCCATGGGGTAGCCTGGCCTGCTGTTCGCTCCCCATGTGGGGTTGTTAGCTGTTTCCTAAACGATTTGCTCTAATATATTTTAATATGCTATGCTATACTGCATGTTAGTGAAGGAATGGGCTGAGCGCGAGCACCTGCACCCGCAGACCGTGTGGAAGTGGTGCCGCACCGGAAAGATGCCCGTTCCTGTCGAACGCACGCCGTCTGGCATGTGGCTCGTTCATGACCCCAAGTACGAAACACCCGCGCCGTCGGATGCCAAGCAGTCGCGCACCGTCTGTTATGCGCGCGTCTCGTCAGCCGACCGGAAGGCTGACTTGCAGCGTCAGACCGACCGGCTCAAGGCGTTCGCGCTCAGCATGGGCGTGGAAGCTCCCGAGGTCGTCACGGAGACCGGTTCGGGTATGAACGACAAACGGCGCAAGCTCAACCGTCTGCTGGCCGACCCGACGGTGGGCGTGATAATCGTGGAGCACCGGGACAGGCTCGCCCGCATGAACGCGGGACTGGTCGAAAGCGCCCTCAAGGCGCAAAACCGTAAACTTATCGTCGTGGATGACACGGAACTCAACGATGATTTGGTGCGGGATATGACCGAGGTGCTCACCTCGTTGTGTGCGCGCCTGTACGGACGCAGGGCTGCGAGCAACAAAGCGAAGGCCGCGTTGAAGGCGGTCGAACATGCTTGAGGCGGTGAAAGTGGCGCTCGACCCCACGCCACGGCAGGAGCGGTTGCTGGAGGGGCACGCGAGCGCGGCGCGCTTCGCCTATAATCTCATGCTTTCACATGTGCAGTCCCAGTTGGCGCGCGGTGAGAAGGCGGATTGGTCGATGTACGCGCAGCGGCGTTGGTGGAACGAGTGGAAAACCGAGATCGCGCCGTGGTGGGGCGAGTACAGCAAGGAGGCATACAACAGCGCGTTCGAATCATTGGCGGCCGCGTTGCGGAACTTCTTCGACGCGAAGACCGGCAGGCGCAAGGGCAGGCGCATGGGCTGGCCCAAATACCGGTCGAAGCGTCGCGGCACGCCGCGGTTCGCGTACACGACCGGATCGTTCGGCCTTGTCGAGGGCGATCCGAAACGGTTGAAACTGCCCCGCGTCGGCCGTGTGCACTGCATGGAGGATATCGCCAGGCGCGTCGGGGACGCGAAAGTGGTGCGCATGAGCGTATCCAAACGGGCGGGACGCTGGTATGCGTCGCTGACCGTCGAACGCGACACCCCGACCGCACCCGCTGCACCTAGAGGTGGCGGTGTCGGTGTGGACTTGGGCGTCAAGGCCCTCGCCGCACTCTCCGACGGCACGGTGGTGCCGAATCCTCGTCATATGAGCGGGAGCCTTCGCCGACTCGCCCATGCGCAACGCGTCCTGAGCCGACGCAGGGAAGGCTCGAACCGTTGGTGGAAAGCCAGAACCCGTGTGCAACGCATCCACGCACGCATCGCCGATCAACGACGAGACGGGCTCGACAAACTCACGGACCGGTTGACCCGTACCTACACTGACATCGCCATCGAAGATTTGAACGTGGCCGGCATGGTCAAGAACCACAGGCTCGCCCGAGCCGTGGCTGATTGCGGGTTCGCCGAACTGCGCCGACAGCTGGTGTACAAAAGCATGCGCACGGGCGCACGCGTCCATGTGATCAACCGTTGGTATCCATCAAGTAAGACGTGCTCGAACTGCGGGACGGTGAAAGCCAAACTGTCCCTCAATGAGCGCACGTACCATTGCGATGCCTGCGGATTCAGGATTGACCGCGATCTGAACGCGGCCATCAACATCGAGAAGCGAATCGTCGCCCCGAGTGCCGAGGAGACATTAAACGCACGCGGAGGGGACGTAAGACACGACCGGCGTAAGCCGGCCGCGCAGACCCCGGCGAAACGTGAACCAAGCAGCCACAACAATGGCATGAGACTTGGAGCCAGCCTCGGCAACGAGACTGTGCAAACTACAACAGACTAGCTTGCAACGGTACGGCGTGGTCTGGTATGGGGTGCCGGAGGTGAACGGATTGTGTGCGCGGGGATGCGCGCCTGGCATCGTGCCGATGGCTGGCGCGGGGTAGACCGGCGTGTGGGGAGAGTGTGGTGACCTTTGTGGTGGGGCCCCGTACGGCGTTGTGTCGGGTGTTTGCGCGGCGGGTGTCTGCGCAGTGGGGCCTGTGGGGAAGGCGACCGGCGTCGGGCCGGGATGCGGCTGCTGCGTCGGTTGGGGTGCTTGCGGTCGTGCATGCTGCTGGTACCGGTGTGGTGAGTTGGTGTTTGGCCCGCTCATCAATCCCCCTTGCTTGTGGTCGGCCGTTCGGCCATGGGCGTGCTCGGCGATGTGGGCCACATCGTAACAAAACCGGACTGCGGGGTTGTGTGCTTGTTCACGTTTTCCACCGCTTTCAGCGATGCGCGTAGCGCCGCCGGACGCGGCGCGGAGGGCGGGCGGTAGTGTGAACAGTAGCGGTGCGGGCCATCCACGCCTCGCGCCAACCCGGACAGGAGTGATCAATGAAGACATCGGTGATGGTGTTCCATCCGAACATCGCGCGCTCGCGCATCAACGCGGCGCTCATGGAGCGCGCGCAGAACGAACCGGAGCTCGACCTGGTGGTGCGTGACATGTATGCGCTGTACCCGGATTTCCATATCAATGTGGAAGAGGAGCAACGTGTGGCCGATGGCGCGGACCGCCTGGTGTTCCAGTTCCCGTTCTACTGGTACAGCGCGCCCGCGCTGATGAAGCAGTGGGAGGATGAGGTGCTCAGCTCCGGTTGGGCATATGGGCCGGACGCGCGCATCGCCGGCAAGCGCATGATGCTCGCGGTCAGCACCGGTGGCCTCAAAGACACCTATTCGGTCGAGGGCAAGCACCACGCCGCCATGAGCGAACTGCTGCTGCCGTACCGCATCATGGCGCAGTATCTGGGTCTGGAGTTCGAGGAACCGTTCATTGTGCACGGCGCCTATGCGCCCGACCTCGACGACGGCGCGCTCGCCGCCGTGGCACAGGAGTACGTGGCCCGCCTGCACTAGCAATCCGTGCCGTGCGCATATGGAATGATTGCGCCTGGCATGCCACAATGGCCGTAAAACCCAATCATTGCAACGCGACACGCCATTGACGGTTTTATAGTTAGACGATTTGACAAAGCGCCTATGCGTCGTTTACACTCTCTTTGTAAGACGAATGAACAATAGTTCGTCACAACGCACGATCAACAAAGGAGTGATCCATGGGACTGTGGGATATCGACAAGATCGAGTACGTCGGCCGCGGCAACGGCCCGGTCGAGGGGCTCGGCTTCCAGTATTATGACGCCGACAAAGTGGTCGCCGGCAAGAAGATGAAGGACTGGCTGCGCTTCGGTGTGGCATGGTGGCACACCTTCGACGCGCCGCTCACCGACCCCTTCGGCGATGGCACCGCCCAGCGCCCGTGGGACGGCAAGTACTCCGACCCGATGGACAACGCGCTCGCCAAGGTGGACTACGCGTTCGAGTTCTTCACCAAGCTCGGCGCCGAGTACTTCTGCTTCCATGACCGCGACATCGCCCCGGAAGGCGATACGCTGCGCGAGACGAACGCCAACCTCGACCGCGTGGTCGACAAGATCGAAGAGAACATGCAGTCCACCGGCGTGAAGCTGCTGTGGAACACCTCGTCGCTCTTCACCAACCCGCGCTTCGTGGCGGGCGCCTCCACCTCGCCGTTCGCCGACGTCTACGCCTATGCCGCGGCGCAGCTCAAGCACTCCCTCGAGATCGGCAAGCGCCTGGGCGCCGAGAACTACGTGTTCTGGGGCGGCCGCGAAGGCTACGAGAACCTGTGGGTCACCGACATGAAGCGTGAGCAGGAGCACATGGCGAAGTTCTTCCACATGTGCGCCGACTACGCCAAGCAGATCGGCATGGACGCCCAGTTCCTCATCGAGCCGAAGGCCAAGGAACCGACGACGCACCAGTACGACTTCGACGCGGCCACGGCATGCAATTTCCTGCGCGCCTATGACCTGATCGACGTCTTCAAGCTCAACCTCGAAGGCAACCACGCCAACCTCGCAGGCCACACCTACCAGCACGAGATTCGCGTCGCCCGCGACAACGGCGTGCTCGGTTCGCTCGACGCCAACCAGGGCGACATGCTGCTCGGCTGGGACCTCGATGAGTTCCCGACCAACCTGTACGAGACCACCTCCGTGATGTGGGAAGTGCTCGACGAAGGTCAGATCGGCCCTCACGGCGGCCTCAACTTCGACGCCAAGCCGCGCCGCACCTCGTTCAGCGCCGAAGACCTGTTCCGCGCGCACATCGCCGGCATGGACACGTTCGCCGCCGGCCTGCTCGTGGCGGACAAGATGCATCAGGACAAGTACATCGAGGACCTTGTGGCCAACCGTTACGGCTCCTACGATTCGGGCATCGGCAAGTCGATCGACGACGGCACCGCCACCCTCGAGTCGCTCAATGACTACGCCATCGACATGCCGCAGTCCGAGATCATCGCATCCACGCACCCCGATCACCTCGAGGACGTGAAGGCGACCATCAACAACTACATCATCGACGCCCTGGCCAACGCCTGACGCCGCACGGTCCGGCCACCTGCCGCATGGGCGGCCGGACCGTCCATCCAACCTCTGCGGCGCGTGGCATATGCAGTGCACGCTGTATGGCATATGCCGCCAGTAACTCTTTCCTTCCTTCCAATGAATCGCCGCCTGTTCTTTCCTTTCCTCTGCAGGCGCGATGCAGGCCCAAGGGCCACCGGGCCACACCGTGCACCCATACGCTCCGCGCGCATCCTTCCCATCAAACACACCGCGCGCGGGGAGCACGGCGGTTCCCGGAGGCCCATGGGCTTTTTCCATACGGGCGGGCATGACGGTGTGTTCGCCCATTGCTTGCGCAAGGCGCATGGCGCACCGCCGAACCGCCCTTATACCCTCCGGCCATGCTGCTGAACCGAATGTACTGTTATGACCGACCACTACCGATATGGAGGACCGCGATGACCGCAACGACCGCGACCATGGACATCACCAACCCCGTGCTGCGGGGTATGTACCCCGACCCAAGCTGGATGTGGGACGAGCTCGGGGAGCGCGTGGCCTTGGTGAATTCCTCGTTCGAACTGGTGCCGGGGCTGCCGATCCACGTTTCAGACGATATCGCGAACTGGGAGCTTGCGGGGAACGCCGTCGACGAGGCGATGGCGCAACGGCTGCTGATCCCCTTCGTGCTTGATTCTGGGGGATTGTATGCGCCGACATTGCGCATGATCCGCGGGAAGTACGTGATCGCATGCACGGTCGCCCGCATCGATCTGGATGCGGCCGCCGCAGCTGAGGTCGACCCGGAGTCGATCGAGGGGGCCCGTGCAAGCCAAGGCAACTTCATCATCGAAGCCGATGCGCTTGAGGGGCCATGGCGCGGCCCGTACTGGATCGAGGGCGCCGAGGGTATCGATCCAGACATCTTCGAGGACCTTGACGGCTCCGTGTACTGGACGCAGACAAGGCCGGCCGTACGCCCGCGCTGGGAAGGGCAGACCGAGGTGTGGACCCAGCGGATTGACCCGGAGACGTGGCGGCTGTGCGCGTCGCATGACGCAGACGGCGACTATGGCAAGACGGTCCTCTGGACGGGATATGGCGTGGAGGCGGTGTGGGCCGAAGGACCACACCTGTACCGCATCGGCGATTGGGTGTATCTGATGACCGCGGAAGGCGGCACAAGCTTCGACCACAGCGAGATGACCATGCGCGCATGGGCCCCCGACGGGCTCGGGCCGTCGGTCGAAGCCCTGCAGTTCCAGGCGCACGAGGACGGAACCGAGCCGCGCGCGCCGCGTGCCGACGAACGGTCGGTTGTGGGGCGGTATGCACGCCTGTTCCATCCCTGCAAGAAGAACCCGTTCCTGACGCACCGGCATCTGGGTTTGGAAGAGCGCGTGCAGTGCGTGGGCCACGCCGATCTGCTGCACCATCCACGGCTCGGCTGGTGGGTCGCGTGCCTGGGCTCGCGCGAAACCCCCACCGCGGGCCATGGGGCGCTCAGTTTCCTGGGCCGGGAGACTTTTGTGGCGCCTGTCGACTGGCAGCATGATCCGGCGCAATGGTCGCTGGAATCCAATGGGCCCGCGCAAGGGGAGTCCGATGACCCAGGATGGCCGGTGCTCGCCGGGGGAGCGGGGCGTCTGGCGCAGACATTGCGCATCGATGCGGCGGACGGGACCCTGCTCGACATGTGCATCGGGCCGTGCGAATCGCAGGCGGTCGTCGATGCACGCGTGCCTTTTGCCGTCGGCGATGGCGAAGGCGCGGCCGTGCGCGCGGATGGCACGGTGTACCGGCGTATGCCGGAAGACAGGTGCGTGGTGCTGTGCCCGCCGCGTGGCACGGTGCGCATCCGGCAGGACGGCCGCCATACACTGAGCGTGGCGACCGATGGGGCGTCGGTGCAGTGGGCGCTCGGCGAGGGGACGGAGCGCAGGGAGGGCATGGTGCCGATCCCCGAGGGGGAGCCGGGATCGGTTATGCTCGTCTTCGACAAAGGCATGGTGCGTGTGGTCGTGGCGCAGTCCGCGGAACAGGCATGGACGGCGCCGGCCGTCGAGGTGATCGACGTGGCGCCGCTGAGCACCGAATGGTCCGGCGGTTTCGTGGGGTGCCTCGTCGGTTGTGACGCGTAGGCGGCGACCTAAGCGGATGGTTGGGCCGCTGTTGCGGTGGCCTTGTCCGGCTCGCCGTGCACCAGCCGCTGCCGTTTGCGCAGCAGCATCGCGAAATTGCCGAGCACCGGTATGAGCAGTCCGCATACCATGCCGATGTCGGAGGCGCGCTGGGCCGCCATCAGCGCGCCTCCGACGCCAAGCGGGCCGTGCTGCCGCGCACGACGAGCGTCGTCGGGAGGATCACATGGTGTTGCGTGGGGCGCCCCTCCGCCGTGTCGATGAGCATGCGCGTCGAGACCGCCGCCATGTCGTGCAATGGCTGGCGCACCGTGGTGAGCGCCGGACCCAGGAACGCGGAGGTCTGCACGTCGTCGAAACCGACAACCGAAAGGTCTTCGGGGATGCGCAGCCGGTTCTGCCGGGCGGCCTCATAGACGCCCATCGCCTGCAGGTCGCTGCCGGCGAAAATCGCGGTGGGGCGGTTCGGGTTCTCCAGCAACGCCATCGCCTGCGCGTAGCCGCCTTCGGTCGTGAAATCGCCTTCGGTCACCAGCTCGGGATCCAGCGCGATGCCCTGTTCGGCGAGCGCCGACGTGTAGCCGTCGAGCCGCGCACGCGAGCACATCATCTCTTCGGGGCCGGTGATGATGCCGATGCGCGTGTGCCCCAGGGCGAGCAGATGCCGAGTCGCGAGCACGCCGCCGGCCCAGTTGTCCGCCTGCACGGAGAAATCATCGTTCGACGGCTCGCCCGAAGGGTCGAAGATGACATAGGGGATGCCGTTGGCCTGCAATTTGGTTTTTTCTTTTTCGGTGAGATTGGCGAAGATGAAGATGACGCCGAATGGCCTGCGCCTCAGCATGCCGGTGATCCAGTCGTCGTCGGGGTGTTGGCGGGTGCCACTTTCCGTTGTAATGACGCTGATGTCGGGCGAGTGCCTTGTCTCACGCAGCACGCCGCGCAGCACTTCGAGAGCCCAGATTGTGTCGAGGTCCTGAAAGACCACTTCGATGTACCGTTGGCCGGCCGCTTTCTGGCCGCGGCGCTGGTAGCCCGAGGCCTTGAGTGCCTGATCGATGGCTGTGCGGGCTTCGTCGGAGATGTCGGACCTTCCGTTGAGTGCCTTGGAGACGGTTGCCAACGAGTAGCCGGTGTGTTTTGCGATGTCCGCCAATCTGACTTTGGATTCCGGCATATGGGGCTCCTTTGCCGCCAATGAATGGGTGCGATACTATCTGCCATGATAACGAAAGTTTCGTGTCTTCGCAAACGAAATGAGACGCTTGTTGTGAAAATGGCGAGCAAATGTATATAGAATTGCGCGAAACGCCGAAAACACACTTTGTTTGACTGATTGACAAAGTAGGTTTACGATAGTTTCTAACGAAAACAACGTAAGTTTTCGGAAGTTCTCAATGTTGTACCGGAGGCTTCGTAGAAGCTCGGATGCATTGCTCTTCTGGCAATGCGCGTCAGCGAGGACGGCTCCACGTCAATGTCAGCGTGGACAAAGATCAAGGAGGAACTATGAAACTCAAGACGCTTGCAGCAGCAACACTGGCCGTTGCGACCGTAATCGGCATGAGCGCATGTGGCGGGTCGGGGGCGTCGTCCGATGACAAGACCATCACGTTCTGGCACAATGCTTCCGCCGGTGAGGGGCGCCAGTACTGGGAGAATCTGGCAAAGTCCTTCGAATCGGCCAACCCCGGAACCAAGGTGGAGGTCCAGGCCATTCAGAACGAGGACTTCGCCGGCAAACTGCAGACCGCCATGCAGGATCCCGCATCCGGTCCGGATGTCTTCATGTCGCTTGGTGGCGCTAAGACCCAGGAGATGATCGACGCCGGCCAGGTCATGGACCTGACCGATAAGATTTCGGACACGGTGAAGACCGATATGAAGACGACCCTTTCCGCTGCCACGTTCGACGGCAAGGTCTACGGCGTCCCGGTCAGCGTGGAACCGGGCGGCATGTGGTATTCCAAGGATCTGTTCAAGAAGGCGGGCGTTTCTGATGTGCCGGCGACCTACGAGGACCTGCTCGCGGACGCGAAGAAGCTCAAGGACAGCGGCACCGATGCCATCGCACTCGGCGCCAAGGACGCCTGGCCCGCGGCGCATTGGTATTACTGGTTGGTCCTGCGCGAGTGCTCTTCTGAAGTCTACGACAAGAGCGTCCAGAACCACGACTTCTCGAACGAGTGCTGGGTCAACGCCGGCAAGAAGCTGCAGGAGCTCAACGACCTGAAGGTCTTCAACGACGGCTTCCTGACCACGACCGCACAGCAGGGCGCCAACTCCTCTGCGGGCCTGCTCGCCAACCATAAAGCGGCCATGGAGCTCATGGGCGCTTGGGAGCCGGGCGTGCTCAAGGACCTCACCCCCGACCAGAAGCCGATGGCTGACCTTGGATTCTTCGCGTTCCCCGAGGTCGCCGGTGGCGAAGGTGAACCCGGTGCGCTCATGGGCGGCGTGACCTACTTCTGTGTCAACCCGAAGGCTTCGCAGACCTCGATCGATTTCGTCAACTACATGGGCGAGAAGAAGAACCAAGAGGATTACGCCAAGGCGTTCTCCACCATCCCTGCCTCCGAGCCCGCGCGTGGTGTGGTGACCGATGAGTCTCTCAAGCAAGTCATCGAATATCTGGACAAGTCTCCGTCCATGCAGCTGTGGATGGATACCGCTCTGGGCACCAACATCGGCAATGCGTTGAATGCCGCTGTGGTGAACATGCTGTCGGGGCAGGGCAGTCCCGAAGACATCGTCAAGGCGATGGAGGACGCCGCCCAGAAGGGCTGATCGCGTCTGAGCAAGGTCCGGGATGGCTGGGCTGTTCCACATGGTCCAGCCATCCTTTTCCTTGGATGACGTACAACGAAACTTAGATACATGGGATTGATGACATGACTGAAATGAATGATGCCGTGGCAGTCGGGCGACCGGTTGCCGAAACGAAGAAGCGGGGCGGAGAACGCAAACCCTCTAACGGCAAGGGGCGCAGAAATCTCGAAATTTTCATCCTTTCCGCACCCGCGATCATCCTCTTCTGCTGCTTTGTGATTCTTCCGATCATTTTGGGCGCCTACTACGGTTTCTACCAATGGAAGGGCTTTGGTACCCCGTCCGAGAACGGCAAGTTCGTCGGACTGCAGAACTACATTGTGGCGTTGAAGGATCCGAACTTCCAGCAGGCGATCCTGCATACCTTTGAAATCGTCATCGGATCCCTCGTTATCCAGGGTCCGTTGGCCATCCTCTTCGCTCTCCTGCTCAACCAGAAGTTCAAGGGACGTGGTCTGATCCGTACGCTCATCTTCGTGCCGTATGTCGTTTCGGAAGTCATTGTCGGCACCGGCTGGAGCCTGCTGCTCCAGAAGAAGGGCGCGGTCAACCAGATCCTTGAATCACTCGGCATGCATGGCGTCGATTGGCTCGCCAACCCCAAGGTCGCGATCTGGACGCTGCTGCTGCTCATCAGCTGGAAATACATCGGATTCGCCGTCATCCTCATGCTTGCAGGCATGCAGTCGATTCCGGAGGAACTGTATGAAGCGGCAAAGGTGGACGGTGCAGGGTTCTGGCAGATCCAGAAGAGCATCACACTGCCGTTGCTCGCCCCGACGCTGCGCATCTGGGTCTTCCTGTCGATGATCGGTTCGCTGCAGCTGTTCGATTTGGTCTACATCATCTGGGGCCAGTACGTTTCCACGACGGCCGGCGTCTCCACGATGGCCACCTACATGGTCCGTGAGGGACGCGGTGCAGGCAACTACGGATATGGCTCCGCCGTCGCCCTCATCATTTTCGTCATCTCGCTGATTGTGGCGCTGACCTACCAGCACTTTGTGCTCAACCGTGATCTCGATGGCGCCTTGACCGATAAGAAGGCGTTCAAGAAGCGCAAGAAGAGGCAGACCGCAGAGGATGAGGCCCTGGCGGTCGCCATGGAAGGAGTGAAGTGAGATGAGTGCTGCAACGGCATATTCCAAGAAAAACAGTTTCCATAAGTCATCAAAGACCCCATGGGGCAACCCGATAGTCTATTTCTTCTCGCTTGTGCTCGTGGCGATCTGCGTCGTCCCGGTGCTCTACATCATCTTTGGCGGATTCCGCACCAACGCGCAGATCACCAACAACCCTGCCGGTCTGCCGAATCCCTGGGTGATCAGCAACTACAAGGAAGTCATCACCAGTGACGTCTTCTGGACCGAGCTGGTCAACTCACTGATTGTGGGCATCTGCACGATGATCGGCGTCGTCGTCCTCGGCATCATGGTCAGCTACGTCATCGCCCGCTACAAGTTCCGGTACTCGACACTGATGTATGCGCTGTTCTCAGCGGGCCTCATGTTCCCGATGACCGTCGGCATCACTCCGCTGTACCTGATGATCAGGAACCTAGGTCTGTCGAATTCCCTTGCGGGCATCATCCTTCCACAGATCGCATTCGGTCTGCCGCAGACCATCATCATCCTGGTCCCCTTCCTGCAATCCATCCCGATGGAATTGGAGGAGGCGTGCCTGCTGGACGGTTGCTCTCGCCTTGGCTTCTTCTGGCGCATGGTCATCCCGCTGTCGATGCCCGGCGTTGCCACGACCGGTATCCTCACCTTCGTGGGAAGCTGGAACGGCTATATGCTTCCACTCTTCGTCCTGAGTGATGAAAGCAAGTACACGCTTCCGCTTGGTGTGCAGATGTTCAGCTCCCAGCACTCGGTGGATACGGCCAGAGTCCTCGCGTTCACCTCGCTCGCCATGCTTCCGGCCCTCATCTGCTTCACGATCTTCCAGAAGAAGATCGTGGGTGGCCTGACAGGCGCGGTCAAGGGCTGATCCGACCCGCCGCCTGCAACACATGAAGCACGGCGGCCCGGGCACAACCGGGCCGCCGTTTCCCTTAAGGAGATCGTTATGAAGATCGAAAACCCGGTACTGCCCGGATTCAACGCCGATCCGTCGATGATCAGGGTCGGAGACACCTACTACATCGCGAATTCCACATTCGAATGGTGGCCTGGCGTACGTCTGCATGAGTCGAAGGACATGGTGCACTGGCGTCTGTTGCCGAGCCCGCTGAACCGTCGTTCTCAGATCGATATGCGCGGCAACCCGTCCTCCGGCGGTGTGTGGGCTCCCGACCTGTCCTATGCGGACGGCAAGTTCTGGCTCGTGTACTCCGATGTCAAAATCGTCAACGGCGCGTTCAAGGACTGCACGAACTACCTCGTGACCGCCGAGGACATCCGTGGCCCGTGGAGCGAACCGATCCGGATCAACGGCGTTGGCTTCGATGCAAGCCTGTTCCATGACGATGACGGGCGCAAGTACCTCGTCCAGCAGACTTGGGATTTCCGTGAATACAACCATCCCTTCGATGGCATCACGCTTACCGAGTTCGACGTCGAGACCATGCGCCTGCGCCCTGAGACCGAACGCACGATTTGGCGCGGCACTGATGTCAAACTCGTCGAAGGCCCGCACCTGTACAAAATCAACGGCATGTACTACCTGTTCTGTGCCGAGGGCGGCACTGTCTGGACGCATCAGGAGGTCGTCGCGCGTTCCTCGACGCTCGATGCGATGTCGTTCGAGGGGAGCCCGTACAACCCGTTCATCAGCAACTTCGACACCCCGCGCAGCTATCTGCAGAAGCAGGGGCATGGCGCACTCGTGGATACGCCATCCGGAGAATGGTACTACGCGTCGCTGTGCGCCCGGCCCTGGCACCATGAGAACGAATCGGTGACCGATCCGCGTGGATGGTGCACCTTGGGCCGTGAGACATCCATCCAGAAAGTCGAATGGACCGATGACGGCTGGCCTGTCGTCGTCGGCGGCCATGGCGGACAACGCGTCGTCGAGGCGCCGCAAGACGCCATCGAGACCGAGGCACCGGCCGATCACAGCCAGCATGACGATTTCGAGGCGCCGCAGCTCGCCTTGGATTGGAACACGCTGCGTGTGCCCTTCGACGAATCGATGGGTTCCGTCGGAGGCGGCACGCTGACCTTGCGTGGGCAGGGATCGCTGTGCAACCTCTTCGACCTGTCCCTCGTCGCCCGCCGTTGGCAGGCGTTCGATTTCGACGCGTCTGTCGGTGTGCGCTTCGACCCCACCAACTACCGGCAGATGGCCGGCCTGACGAACTACTACAACGACCTGTGCTGGTCGTGGGCTTTCGTCACTTGGGATGAGAAGCGGCAGTGCCGTGTGATTGAAGTCGCCCAGAACGATTTCAACTCCTACACCTCGTTCCTGCGGGACCGGGCGGTGCCGGTTCCCGATGATGTGGAGACTGTATGGCTGCGCACGCGTGTGCGCACGCAGACCTATGGTTACGACTATTCGTTCGACGGTGAGCAGTGGCATGACCTCGGTGTCGAGCTGGACGCGAAGATCCTGTCGGACGACTATGTGAACCAACGGTATGGCGGGTTCTTCACCGGTGCGTTCGTCGGTCTTGCGGCAGTGGACCTGTCGGGGTATGACGCAACGGCGGAGTTCGTGGACTTCGATTACCGCGAATTGAGTGAATGACCATGGATGCACGCTGGGCGGGCCGTCTCCGGGACGGCCCGCCCAGCGTGCATCTCCATATCTGCGGTGCAGATGACATGACCGCATGGAAGGCAAGGGGCGCATATGACATTGACAATGCCAAAGCTGCTGGATGATGGATGTGTGCTGCAATCCGGCAGACCCGTGAACATCTGGGGATGGTGCACACCGGGGGAGCGTGTCTCCGTACGTATCGGCGAATGTACAAGGGAAACCATAAGCGCCGCGGATGGCGGCTGGCAGGTGCGGTTGGACGCGTTGGATCCTGGTGGCCCGTATGCCTTTGAAGTGATTGGCGATGGCGCGACGGTACGGCGCTCATGCTATGCGGGTGAGGTGTTCCTGTGTTCGGGGCAATCCAATATGGAGCTTTCCATGCAATGGGTGCATCCGTACTATCCAAGCGAGTTCCAGCGGCAGGATGACCCCTTGCTGCGCCAGTTCAAGGTCGTGGACCGATACGATTTCTCCGGGCCGGTGCGTGACCATGAGGAGGCCTCATGGCTGGGGTGTGCACCCGAGACGTTGGGTCAATTCTCCGCAGTCGCGTATTTCTTTGGGCGAATGGTGCGCCAGTGGTTGCAGGTCCCCGTCGGACTGCTCAATGTATCGTTGGGTGGTTCCCCCATCGAAGCATGGATGGACGCCGCTTCACTCGATGATTGTCCTGAAGCGTTGGAGGAGCTGGATCCCTATCTGGGTGATGGCGTGGCCGAGGCGCGGAGCGAAGAGAGTCTGTCCGCGGTCGCTGGATGGATGGAGGAGCTGCAAGCGCGGCGGATTCCTGCCGACAAGCTGCATTGGCGCCATGTCGACCTGCCGGCACGTTTTGAGGATTGCGGGTTGCCGGGATTCCAGGGAATGCTCGAATTGCGGCGGACAGTGGTGCTGCCGCCCTATTGCGAGGGTGCTGAAGGCACGCTGCGGTTGGGGGCATGGGCTGACATCGATGAGACCTACATCAATGGAATCAACATAGGGGGCCGCCCCAACCAATATGAGCCCCGTGACTACCGGATTCCTGCCGGTATGCTGCGCGCGGGGGCCAACGAGATTGTTGTGCGCCTTGTCTGCAACGCGGGATCCGGCCGGGTGACCGAAGGCAAGGCGATGACCTTGCAGGTCGGCGATGAGGTCCATGATGTGAGCGGCATCTGGAGGCTTGCCGTCGTGGCGAGCATGGACAGGCCATGTCCGAGTGAGGATTTCGTGCGTTGGCGCCCCACCGGGTTGTATAACGCCATGCTCGCGCCTTGCTTCCGTTTCCCGGTACGCGCCGCGCTGTGGTACCAAGGGGAATCGAACACCGGGACCAGGGCGGCGCAATACGGCAAACTGCTCGCCACGATGATCGATTTGTGGCGGGAGCGTTGGCATGATCTGCATATGCCCTTCCTCATCGTGCAATTGCCCGGCATCAGCATCGATTGCATCGAGGACGGCGGTTGGCCGCTCGTACGCGCCGGGCAGTGGGCCGTCGGGAAGCAAGTGCCCGACGTGAAGACGGTCGTGACGCTGGATGCCGGTGAACCCAACGACTTGCATCCGCATGACAAGAAGCTCGTCGCGTCACGTCTGTTCGACGCGGCATGTGCGCTGCTCTATGGAGGCGACAATGTGCAGCCGATGGTGGAGAGGATCGAGGAACGCGATGGGATGCTGTGCGTCTCCTATGCCACTGTTGCCCGCCAAGGGGCCAATCCGGTCCCTTGCACGCCGTTGACGCTCGATGGCGGCGATCTGGACGAATTCGAGTTCGTCTGGCGCGATGCCATGTGCGCGGTGCCTGCACCTGCGACGGTTGAGGGGGCGGAAGTGTGCATTCCGCTGCCTGAGCGGCGTCCCGACATACTGCGGTATGCATGGCGGAACAACCCGTCACGTGGTCTGCTTGTGGATGGCCGGGGCACTCCGATGCCTCCATTTGCCTATGATTTGAAGCGTGGTGCCATGATCGAGCCATCGGTGCGCGCTGGCGGAGACGTCGATGCCGGGACGGGACGTGCATGATGCGCAGGCAAGTCACATGCGAGCAGGGAACACTCGAGGGATTGGCGGTGGGCGATCCCTCCATCACAGCCTTCCGTGGAGTGCCGTTCGCCGCTCCACCAGTGGGGCCGCTGCGTTGGCGACCACCCCAGCCGCCGGCGCCTTGGCAAGGTGTACGGTGTGCGTTCGACGATGCCCCGGCCTGCCTGCAACCCATTCCGGGAGCGTCAAATCCGTTCTATGACAAGGAATGGGGCATGGATCCCGCCATCCCGCTCGATGAGGATTGCCTGTATCTGAACATCTGGACGCCGGCATTGCGGGGGAGCGGCGCCGATGCGCGCCTCACCGGCGAACCCCTGCCGGTCATGGTGTGGATCCATGGAGGCGCCTACCAGTGCGGGTGCGCGATGGAGAAGGAGTTCGACGGCACCGCGCTCGCGCGTCAGGGCGTTGTGGTTGTGTCGGTGGCGTATCGGCTGAACGTGTTCGGATTTTTCTCACACCGCTGGCTGCAGGAGGAAGCGGAGGAAGGCGCCCCGTATGCGAATTTCGGATGGTTGGACCAACAGGCCGCCCTTCGGTGGGTGCGCCGCAACATCACCGTTTTCGGTGGCGACCCCACGCGCATATGCGTCTTCGGGCAGTCCGCGGGTGCGGCTTCGGTATTGGCGCAATGCTGCGCGCCGGGTAATGCCGGACTGTTCTCCCGGGCGATCATGCAATCAGGCGCGGGCCTTGGCTACTTTAATGCAACACTGTGCTCATTGGAATCCGCACAGTCGACGGGCGCAAGGTTGATGCAGCGTTTGGGGGTAGAAAACCTCGATGAGGCACGGGCTGTCGATGCGCAGACCCTGTTCGAGGGAGCATCTAGGCTTGAGGCGCCTGAAGGTGTGGATCATGCCGCATGGCCGATGATGGTCAATTGGGTGCCATGTGTCGATGGCGTCTTCATGCCACGGCAGGAGCGCGATTTGATACTTGACGGCCAAACCAAGAACATCGATTTGGTGGTGGGCGATACACAAGACGAATTCATGGTGTCCGACGGGCAAGGCCATCAGGTGCGGGCTGGCCGCGAAGGCAACCGCCGGCTGATCGCAGCATGGCAGCATGGTGGCGGTCGCGCACCGTATTATTACCATTTCGATGTGCCGATGCCCGGCGATGACGCGGGCTCCTTCCATTCTTCCGACCTCTGGTTCGTGTTCGGGACCTTGGGCTCATGCTGGCGACCCATGCGTGGATGCCATGTTGAGCTCTCCCAATGCATGTCACGGTATTGGACGCGTTTTGCGGCGATGGGCGATCCCAGTGGACCGGGTCTTGTACACTGGGACCGCACCGACATGCATGGCGACCGCTTCCTGCATCTGGGTTTCCCTGTGGAAATGCGCAGTGGGCATCGCGGCGCATGACTACACCTTGGGTCAAGCTCCCATATCCGAGGCATCGTGATAACGGAAGCGCATGAAGTCGGCATGTCCTCCAACATGCTGGGTCGCTTGGGTGAACAGTGCGAACCGGCATCCTGTGAAATGATCCAGTTTGAACCACAGGCGGTGGGGATGTCCGATCGGTATCCACCCGGCGTCTGTCCGCACAAGGAAGCGCGCGGTATCGCGCATGTCGGCGTAGTCGATCTCCAAACGGAACGTGACCTGCGGTGACGGCAATGGCAGGGACTCCACTTCAACCGGGATCTCGTCGTAATGGCGCTCGGCGGTGTTGTCCGGGTGCAGCGCATTGCGTTCCGCCATGATCGCATGCCAAGATCCCTGCCTGCGTGTTATGGCGGCGTATGCGTAGCAGCCTTGGAATGCGCAGAGCCCGGCGATGTCGCCTTCCATGAGTCCGCTGGCGTCGATGGTCACTTCCGCGGCGCACCGTGGGCCGGTCGTGCGTTGCGTAAGCGTATTGGTCGCCCGCAGCATGGTGGCCGATACGCGGCTTGTGGCGATGCGGAATGCGCCGGGGCGCGCGGTCACCGACCATGTCTCGTCATGTGGTGTGTGGTTGAACTGCCAATAGGGGGCCAGATGGATGGTTCCCCTGCTATCGGGCGTGTAGCGGAAATCGTCATTGCCGTTGAGCGGCGCATAATGATGGTGCGGTTCGGCGGAAGGCGCGCTTTCGACGTATGCCGGAACTCGCCCGTTCACGCCCAATACGGGCATGCCGTCTGTATCGAAATGCATCGGCATGAGCACGGGTGTCCTGCCCAATGCCCCGCGGTCCTGGAACATGAACGCGTACCATTGGCCATCGGGCGTGTCCACCATGCCACCTTGCGCCACACCTTGGTCATGGTATCCCAAGTCGTCATCCAGAATGCAGCGGCCCCGGAACTCACCGTCAAGCGAATCCGCGATGAAACAATCCTCAGTTTTGCGGTGGCCACGGGCGAAATGACAGGTGAACAGGTAATACCGCCCATCATGCCGTTGCAGATGGGATCCCTCGTATCCCAGATCCTGATTCGGCAAATCCTGCACGAGCACACGGTCGAGTCCACCGGCCTTCGGTCCGGACAGATCCACCTCCATCTCGGTCAGCCGCAGTGCGGTGTTGCCGTGAACGATGAACACACGCCCATCGTCAAAGAGCAGCGAAGGATCGTGGTAGAAGCCCTGGACGATATGATGACGCCATGGACCGCGGGCATCCTCAGCGGTGAACAGATGGGTCGTATGGGTGTCATTCGCGGAGAACAACACATGGAATCTGCCGTTGTGCCATCGCAGGGACGGCGCCCACATTCCCTGCCCATACAGGTCCTGATCGTCGTCCAGCATATAGGCGCCCGTGTGCCCAAGTGTGTGGTAGACATGGCCATACGGTTCCCAATGTGTCAGGTCGAACGACCTCAATATGTCGCATCCGGGCATGAAATGCATCGTGGTGCTCGCCATGTAATAGGTATGGCCGACCCTGATGATGTCGGGATCGGGAAAATCCGAATTGAGTATTGGATTCTGGACAACGCTCATAGAGGCCTCCGGGGGGTAGGAATCGACAATAGGGGATGCCGAGTGGTGGGCACAATATGAGGATGGTGCCCACCACCCGGCTTGGACACGGCAAGAATCAGCCGCGGGCCTGCACGTAGGCCTCGTAGACCTGCGGGGTGGGGGTACCGGTCTGCACCGCGTCGATCGAAATCGGCCAGTCGGGCGCGTCATCTACGCCGCTGAGCACCCAGGCAGCCTGCCTTGCCGCGCCGATCGCCACATATTCGTCGGTCGCCGGGCACGAGACATCCATGCCCAGGATGCACGGTGCGAGCGTGCGGATCGCCATCGACTTGGCGCCGCCGCCGATGAGCAGAATCCGGTCGATTTGTGCGCCGAGCGAACGGATGAGCTCCATGCAGTCGCGCTGCGAGCACAACAGTCCCTCCACGAAGGCGCGCGCCACGTTGCGGCGCTCGGTGTTGCGCAGCGTCATGCCGCTCAATGTGGCGGTGGCGTCCGGGCGGTTCGGTGTGCGCTCGCCGTCGAAATACGGCACGAGCGTCATGCCACCGGCGCCCGGATGCGAATCGAGCGCGAGCGTGGTGAGCTCGTCGTAGTCCACGTCGAGCATCGCGCGCGCCGCGTCCAGGATGCGCGAGGCGTTGATCGTGCATGCGAGGGGCAGGAAATGCCCGGTGCAGTCGGCGAATCCGGAGACCGAGCCGCTCAGGTCGTAGACGGGCTGCTCACTGATCGCGGCCGCCACGCCCGATGTGCCGAGCGAAACGGACACGTCGCCCACGGCCATGCCCAAGCCGAGCGAGGCCATGGCGTTGTCGCCGCCGCCGGGCGCGATGATGCATCCGCCGGGCACTTGCGCGCCGGCGATGGATGGGTCCGCGTTGACCGGCGCCACTTGGTTCGGCCCAAGCACGCGGGGCAGCACGATGCGTTCGGCATGTTCGGTGGCGGCGGCGCCCGGTGTGGTGGCGTCGTCGGGCTGCAGGCCCAGCGCGAGCAGGTCGCGCCGGTAGGTGTTGGAGGCGGCGTCGAAGTACAGTGTGCCCGAGGCGTCGGAACGGTCGGTGAACAGGGCGTCGAGATGCGCGTTTTCGCCCGGCTGCACGGGGCCGAAGCCGGCGATGCGCCAGCTCAGCCAGTCGTGCGGCAGGCAAACGGCGGCGATGCGTGCCGCGTTCGCCGGTTCGTGCTGCGCCACCCACTTGATTTTGGTGAGTGTGTACGAGGCGACGGGGGAGGAGCCCACGGCCTTCACCCAACGTTCGATGCCGCGCTGGTGCGGGTCCTCCGGTTCGCCGTCGGCCGCCGGCGCGGCGCCGAGCTCATCGATGAGCGCTTCGGCCTGCGGCGCCGAGCTCGTGTCGTTCCACAGCATCGCGTCGCGGATCACCCGGCCCTGTTCGTCGAGCGCCACCATGCCGTGCTGTTGGCCGCCCACGGCGATCGCGGACACATCGTCCAGGCCGCCGGCCTGCGAGGCGGCTTCCTGGAACGCGCGCCACCAGTGCTCGGGGTTGACGGTGGATCCGTCGGGGTGTTTCGCCTGTCCGAAACGCACCAGTTCGCCGGTCGCGGCGTCGGTGACGCGCACCTTGCAGGATTGGGTCGAAGTGTCGACCCCGGCCACAAGAACTCTGCTCATGAGATGACTCCTTTGTTCGTCCGTCCGCCGTGTGTGGGGCACTGCGGCGTGCGTGCGCAGCGTGCGGACAGCCTATATAGTTAGATGAATAAACTATAATGGGTAGTGTAGCATACGATGTGTTGGCGGGGAAACGCCACGCGGGTCGGAGAGCGGCTGCACTGTCGGGCCGGAGCAAACAAGGAGTGTCTTATGACGGTTCTCAAGCGCATCAACCAGGATGACCTACGCAACCACAACCTATCCGTGGTGCTCAATACGATGCTCCGTTCCACAAGCGCCTTCAGCCGTGCCGACCTTGCCAAGGAGACTGGCCTCACGAAAGCCACGATGTCGCTACTCGTCTCCATGCTCCTCTCGCACCACATCGTCAAGGAGGGCGCGCCGCTTGTCCAGTCGGTGTACGGGCGCCCCAGCACGCCGCTAAGCATCGCGGGCGGCAGTGTGTGCGGCATCGGCATCCAGATTAATACCGATGGTTATGGCTATGTGGTGCTCGACCTCGATGGCAGTGTCGTGGCCGAACGCTGGATCGCGCGCGACCTGCACGACGCCGACGCCGATGCGCTGTTCGACGAGCTTGACACCATGCTCATCGAGCAGGAGAAGACACTGCGCGCGCAGAACTATATGATCGCCGGCGTCGGCCTTGCGTTGCCCGGTCTGGTGACCGAGGACGGCCATCTGCTCATGGCGCGCAACCTGGGGTGGGAAGACCTCGACCTGAGCCGTTTCGACCTGGTCCGCCGGTTCGACGTGGTGGTGGCGAACGAATCGAACATGGCTGCCGTGGCGCAGCTGCCGGGGTATGCCACGCAGCGCACCGACGAGGGAATCGTGGGGCCGAACGGATCGTTCCTGTATGTGTCGACCGACATCGGCATTGGCGGCGCCATTGTGCGCGGGGGACGCGTGGTCACCGGCGACCATGGCTTCGCCGGCGAGATCGGCCATCTTTCGGTGCAGATGGATGGGCCCGTCTGCCGTTGTGGCCGCCGCGGCTGCGTCGAAGCCTACGCCGGCCGCCGGTCCATGGTAGAGGCCGCCGGCGTGGCCGAAGGCAATGCCGCTGTCTCGCAGGAGGCGCTCGACGAATTCGGCAGGCGCGTGCAGGAAGGCGATCCGGTCGCCACGGCGGTGTTCGCCGACGCCGGGCATGCCATGACGTCGATGCTCACGTCGGTCATCAATCTGGCCGATCTCGATACCGTGATCATCGGTGGCAGTTGGTCGCGTGTGCCCGCGGATGTGCTGGCGCGCATGGCGGCGCGCATCCAGGAGCGCATCCTCGCGCGCGGCACGCTCAATGTGCGCCTGCTGCGCGCTTCGGTCATCTCGCGCCCGGCGCTGTTCGGCGCCGCGCAGACCGGATTGCGCAATTTCATCGACGATCCGCTGCGCTACCTCGGATGAGCGCGCACGCACTCCATCTCAATATGCAGTTCGCATAGTGGCCGTCTCGCGGTGCGGTGCTACGCTGTCTTGCGGCGTCCCCGTCCGAGCTGCGCAGGTCAAGGGACGTCGGCAGATCGCCAAAGTCATGCTGTGCGCAGTGCCGTGAGGAAGAGGGACTTCCATGGTCGACCATACCCAACAACCAACCCCTGTCCGTTCCCGCGTCCGCCTGCGCTGGACGCCCGCCGACATCGCCGTGGCCGCCGCGCTCGGCGTGGCCGCCGGCATCATCTTCTGGGGATTCAATTTTGCATACAGTTCGATTTCGCCGGTCCTGGGAGGCCTGCTGCCGGGATTCGCGAGTATCCTGCACGGCGTCTGGTATTTCTCCGGTACGCTCGCCGTGCTCATCCTGCGCAAGCCCGGATCCGCGATCTTCGTCAACCTGGTGGGCTGCGCGGCCGAGATGGTGCTCGGCAACAGCTTCTCGTTCGGGTTCATCTTCTTTTCGGCGGCGCTGCAGGGCCTGTTCGCCGAATTGCCGTTCGCCGTCACGCGCTACCGCGTGTTTAATCTGCCGATGGCCATGCTTTCGGGCCTGTGTACGGGCATCGAATACGGCGTGTACCTGATGCTGTTCCGTTACCAAGGGGTGGCATGGTTCAGCCCGCGCGGCATCATCCATATGATCAGCGAAGTGGTGGGCGGTGTGTTGATCGCCGGCGTGTTCTCGTGGTTCCTGTATATCGCCATCGCCAAGACGGGCGTGCTCGACCGCTTCGCCTCGGGGCGCGCGGTTCGTTTCGCCGACCGACAGAAGGCCGTGCAACCGCTCGACTGAGCTGCGTTCCGTTCCATATTGTGCATGCATGACGCCCGCCCCTAAGGTGGGCGTCATGCGTACGCGCGTATCACTACGCAAGATGGATTGTGCGCGGAAAGTACGCCCACGGCATACACTGGAGTTGATCGTGCCCATGGCCCAGTGTCTGGGCGCGCGCCTGAGAATGAGCGGAGAAGAAGTAAGGAAGGCTCATGCTTGACGATCGCACAATCCTGTACGCATCGCACGAACCGGGTACGCAGACCGAGCTGATCAATCCCAATGAAATCGCGGCCATGGCAAAGAAGCCGGCCCCACGCAAACCTGACCACGAGGACGACCATCCGATGTATGTGCGCATGGTCCTCGGGTCGCTCGCTGTGCTCGCGGTCTTCGCGCTGATCATCGTCGGCATCATGTTCGCCAACCAGCGCCGCGAACAGCAGGTCGCGCTGTACCGCACGCAATGCGAACAGGCGATGAGCGGACTTGAAAGCAAACGCACCGCCTACACCCAGCTGCGTGAGGGCGAAGGTGCGCAGGCCGGCGCCATATCCGATATCCAAGTGGACAACGCCGCCACAATCCGTGCGCTCGACGAACAGCTCAGCGCAACGATGCCCGAGCTCATCACATGCGACGTGGCCAATGCCGCACAATACCACGACCGTCTGCAGCTGATCGACGAGCACAGCGAATGGTTCGACACGCATACCGCATCGCTGCAATCCGCGGTGGATGGCGTCACGGCGTCCAAGCGGAGCAAGGATCTGGCGGACCGCCGCGAGACGTTCAGCGCGACGCTGCGCGAAGTGCAGACGACGCTCGACCTGACGCGCGGCAACGTGGCCGACAACGTGACATGGGACGATTTGTCGAAACTGCTCGCCTCGGCGCAGCAGGCGCATGACGCGGGCGATATGGAGCACATAGAGGCGCTCGAGGGCGAACTGAGCGCGGCTGTGGACCGTGTGAATGCCTCACGCGACCAGAAAATCGCCGACGACGAACGGAAAGCCGCCGAACAGCAGCGCCGCGCCGCCGAAGAGAAAGCGAAGCAGGAGCAGCAACGCGCCGAACAAGACAAGCAGAAACAACAGAACCAGCAGAAGAAAGACTGAGCAGCCGCACCGGTTCGCTGTGGGGTCGGGAATACCACAGCGGCCAAGCTGTTGGATAATAATGGCGAGGCTACAGCGTGTGCCGGCAGGGCATACGAAGTGGCTTTTGCCTGCGGCCCCCGTCCAACGGGGTCGTACAATGGCATGTATCCGGTTCACGCCTGCCATTGGGGCATGGCGACCCGGGTCCCCCGTATCTTTAGGAGACAAATTATGCAGCAGGGTATCCATCCTGATTATCACGCAGTGCAGGTCACTTGCTCGTGCGGTAACACTTTCGTCACCAAGTCGACCGCCAAGGGCGATCACATGACTGTTGACGTGTGCTCGAAGTGCCACCCGTTCTACACCGGCAAGCAGAAGATTCTCGACACCGGTGGCCGCGTGGCCCGCTTCGAGAAGCGCTACGGCAAGAAGAGCAACTGATTCTTCCGTGTGGTATGAAAACGCCAGCCTTCGGGCTGGCGTTTTCATACGCCAGGAACCCATCTCGCGCTTCATCGTGCCCCCATGTGCGTATGCCCACGACGTAGTAGGCCCATAGCCTAAGCCTAAGTTCCCTGTAAGCCTACGCATGGCTATATTGTCGCGGAAACCGTGCAAGTCGCGTATTTTCAGACAAAATGGGCCGGTTGTCGGTCGTGCTGCTAGACTAATGCCGTTGGCCGCATTCGGTCGCGGGGGTCCCCGTACGGCGCGGCGCAACGTGGGGCCTTAGCTCAGTCGGTTAGAGCATCGGACTCATAATCCGCCGGTCCAGGGTTCAAGCCCCTGAGGCCCCACTTTCCTTTCGCCACCGGTGCAAGCGGTACAGACTACCCACTTGGATAGGATGAAGCAGTTTGGTTATGAACGCACCGCGCGCACGCATGACGAATGCGGGCATAAGGCCGATTCGCACGGCGCACAGAGAAAAGGCACACAAGACCATATGGCAGACGAACAATTCCCCGCCGCACTCACCGCGCTCGAGGAGTACCGCAACATCGAACAGCAGATGGCACAGCCCGAGGCCGCGTCGAACCCAGACACCATGCGCAAGCTCGGACGCCGCCACGCGCAGCTCGCCGGCATCGTGACCGCATACCAGCAGTACCGCGCGCTTGCGGACGACCTTGAGGTCGCGCGCGAGATGGCCGCGGACGACGCCGACTTCGCCGCCGAGGCCAAGCGTCTCGAAGACGAGCTGCCCGCCGCGCAGGAGCGCCTGCGCACGGCGCTCATCCCACGCGATCCGGATGATGCGCGCGACGTGATCATGGAAATCAAGGCCGGCACCGGCGGCGAAGAGGCCGCGCTGTTCGCCGGCGATCTGTTGCGCATGTACACGCGCTATGCGGAAAAGCGTGGCTGGACCGTGACGATCCAAAACGAGAACACGACCGAATTGGGCGGTGTCAAAGACGTGCAGCTCGCCATCCGGGCCAAGGGCACACCCGCGCCGGAGGACGGCGTGTGGGCGTCGCTCAAATACGAAGGCGGCGTGCACCGCGTGCAGCGCATCCCCGTGACCGAATCGCAGGGCCGTATCCAGACGAGCGCGGCCGGCGTGCTCGTGTTCCCCGAAGCCGACGAGGACGACGACGAGATCGAGATCGACCCCAAGGACCTCAAGATCGACATCTTCATGAGCTCCGGCCCCGGCGGACAGTCCGTGAACACGACATATTCCGCCGTGCGCATGACGCACATCCCGACCGGCATCGTCGTGAGCATGCAGGATGAGAAATCGCAGATTCAGAACCGCGCGGCCGCGCTGCGCGTGCTCAAGAGCCGTCTGCTCGCGATGAAACACGAGCAGGAGGCCGCCGAAGCCGCCGACATGCGCCATTCGCAGGTGCGCTCGCTGGACCGTTCCGAGCGCATCCGCACCTACAACTTCCCCGAGAACCGCATCGTGGACCACCGCACGAACTACAAGGCCTACAATCTCGACGCCGTGCTCGACGGTGACCTGCAGGCGGTCATCGACAGCGATGTGCAGGCCGACGAACAGCAGCGCTTGGCGCAGCAGAGCGACCAGTGACACACCGCGCGCACGCCTGTACCAACCACCTGTGAGGAGACGGACCACGATGAACGAACAGACGCGCCCCACCGAGGGTACCAGCGCATCTCCTGCGGAATCGACCGCGGTCGCCCCGCGTGTGGCGACGCTGCTCGACGCCGCCGCCGCGCGTCTCACGAAGGCGGGCGTCGACACAGCGCGCCACGACGCGAAGCTATTGCTCGCGGAGGCGACCGGAAGCACGCCGTCCGACGTGGACAAGGCCGCGCTGATGGGCGACACGGTCGACCAGTTCGCGTCCGCCGCGGAGGACGGCGAGCATGGCAACCGCCCCGCGCCGCTCGCCGAATTCGAATCCATGCTCGCCCGGCGCGAGGCACGCGAACCGTTGCAGCACATCGTGGGTCATGCACCGTTCCGCTATCTTGAGCTGGAAGTGGGCCCCGGCGTATTCGTGCCGCGCCCTGAAACCGAGCTCGCGGTGCAGGAGGCGATTGACTGGATCACCGCACACGGCCTGTACTCGCCGCGCGTCGTCGACCTGTGCGCGGGAAGCGGTGCGATCGGACTGGCGATCGCCACCGAGGTCCCCGGCGCGCAGGTGTGGGCCGTCGAACTCGACACGCAGGCCGCGCAGTGGACGCGCCGCAACATGCACAAAGTCGGCGAGTGCTTCCCCGACCTCGTGGCGAACTACCATCTCGAAGTGGCCGACGCGACGTGCCCAGTCACGCTCGCCACACTCGACGGCACCGCCGACGTGGTGATCAGCAATCCGCCGTACATTCCGCTCACGAACGTGCCGCAACAGCCTGAAGTGCGCGACTTCGACCCCAACACCGCGCTCTATGGCGGCTCGGCCGACGGCATGATGATCCCCGAGCGCATCATCGTGCGCGCCGCCGCACTTGTGCGCACGGGCGGCCTGTTCATCATGGAGCATGACATCACGCAGGGCGACCGCACCGTCGCGTTCGCGCGCGCGAACGGGTTCACGGAAGCACGCACGCACACGGATCTGACCGGACGGCCGCGCTACCTCGTCGCCACGCGGTAGCGTTCGGCAGCTGGCGCGTTGGCTGATTGCCGTACTAGGTTGGAATGAGACGCGCGTGCGCACGGTGTGACGAAGGAGGCAGTATGAGCCAGATACGCAAAGCGGATGAGGAGTCGTTCGCACAGGCGAAGCAGATCTTGGCGCACGGCGGACTCGTGGTGATGCCCACCGACACCGTGTACGGCATTGTGTGCGACCCATGCAACCCGGAGGCGATCGCGCGCATCTACAAAGCGAAAGGGCGCCCGCAATACAAGGCGCTCCAAGTGATCATGGCTTCGGTGGACGATCTGGACGCGCTCGGGCTCGACCTGCCGTCGCCGCTCAACCGGCTCGCCGCGCAATTCCTGCCGGGCGCGTTCTCGCCGATCGCCGTGGCGCGCGACAGCAGCCCGTTGGCGACTGTGCGTGTGGCCCCGAACGGCGCGCGCACGCAGGGCATCCGCGTGCCGAACAGCGCCACGGCGCTCGCCATGCTGCGCGTGACCGGCCCGGTCGCCGCGTCGAGCGCGAACCGTTCGGGCGAACAGAGCGCGCATTGCGTGCAGGAGGCGATGGAGTCGCTTGGAGACACCATCGACTTGTACATCGACGGCGGCGCGACGGCGGGGCATGTGGCAAGCACCGTTGTGGCGGCCGACCCATATGGGCTCGACGGCATCGAGATCCTGCGCGAAGGCGTAATCCCGGCCGCGGTGATCCGCCGCGCGATCCACCTCA
Organism: Bifidobacterium pseudolongum subsp. globosum; assembly: GCF_000741295.1. GTDB lineage: Bacteria > Actinomycetota > Actinomycetes > Actinomycetales > Bifidobacteriaceae > Bifidobacterium > Bifidobacterium globosum. The sequence continues at coordinate 40,031 of NZ_JGZG01000005.1, forward strand.
ACGGCGGTGGTCTGAGCGCATGAGGGTCTATCTGTTCATCGCTTTGGTGGCGGCGTGCGCGACGTATCTGTTCACGCCAATCGTGCGCCATCTGGCGATCCGCCTCGGAGCAGTCGGGGAGGTGCGCAAACGTGACGTGCACACCATACCGACCCCGCGCATGGGTGGCCTGGCCATGCTGTGTGGATTCCTCACGGCCATGCTCTTCGCCTCCCGGCTTGACTTCCTGCAAGGCGTGTTCCGGCAGAACCACCAGGCGTGGATTGTGATGGCGGGCGCCATACTGATCTGCCTGCTGGGCATTGCCGATGACGTGTGGGATCTGGATTGGATGCTCAAACTCGCCGGGCAACTGCTCATCGCGGTGTTCGTAGCATGGGGCGGCCTGCAGATCATCGCACTGCCAATCGGCGCACTTGTCACGGCGTCGCCGACGATTTCGATCGCCATCACAGCGCTGTTAATCGTCGTGTCGATCAACGCCGTCAATTTCGTGGACGGGCTCGATGGCCTTGCCGCCGGCATCGTGGCCATTGGCGGCATCGCATTCGGCATCTACTCATACATCCTCGCCCGCACCTCGCCGTCGTACGCGTCGATGGCCACGCTGCTCGACATTGCCATGGTGGGCATCTGCGTGGGCTTCCTGCTGCACAACTGGCACCCGGCGAAGCTGTTCATGGGGGACTCGGGGTCAATGCTGCTCGGCTACCTGATCACATGCGCGTCGATCGTCATGACCGGCCGCCTTGATCCGGCCACTGTGAACACGTCGATCTACCTGCCGGCGTTCATGCCTATCCTGCTGCCGGTCCTGGTGTTGTTCCTGCCGGTGCTCGACATGATGATGGCGATTGTGCGGCGCCTGTGCAAGGGGCAGTCGCCGATGCACCCGGACCGCATGCACTTGCACCACCGCATGCTGCGCATCGGGCACAGTGTGCGCGGGGCCGTGCTGATCCTGTGGGGATGGGCGGCACTCATTGCGTTCGGATCGATCATGCTGCTGTTCTTCACGGCGTGGCATGTGTTCATCGTGTTCGCGGTGGCCGCGGTGATTCTCACAATCGCCACGATGGCGCCCTACCTCAACCGGCTCATGCACGGCGCTGTCGAGGAGCTTCCCCATGACGATCAGGGGGAGCCGGGCGGCGGGGAGCGCCGGCGCAACGGGCGCGCCAAGCACATCCGTAACGCATAGCGGACAGCGGGTGGCATTCGTCGCCGCGAATTCATATAGTTGCTCTATGGCTACAAATCCTGATATGAATGCGCAATCCCCGTACGCCCCTCTCCCTCCGGTTTTCGCCCAGCTTGGCCTCGCCTATGACGATGTGCTGCTGCTGCCGAACGAGACGGATGTAATCCCCTCCGAAGTGGACACCTCCACGCATCTGACCCGCAACATCACGATGAAGGTGCCGGCGATCTCCGCCGCCATGGACACCGTGACCGAAGCCGAGATGGCCATCGCCATGGCCCGCAACGGCGGCATCGGTGTATTGCACCGCAACCTCTCGATCGACGACCAGGCGGCGCAGGTCGACGTGGTGAAGCGCTCGGAGTCCGGCATGATCACCGACCCGCTTACGGTGAACCCCGATGTGACGCTCGCCGACCTTGACAAGCTGTGCGGCAAGTTCCACATCTCCGGCCTGCCGGTCGTGGACCACGAGAATAAGCTCGTGGGCATCATCACCAACCGCGACATGCGCTTCATCCCCTCCGAGGACTATGACCACCTGCGTGTGCGTGACGTGATGACGAAGGAGAACCTCATCACCGGCCCCGCCAACATCTCGAAGGCGGATGCGCACGACCTGCTCGCCAAGTTCAAGATCGAAAAGCTGCCGCTCGTCGATTCCGAAGGCCACCTGACCGGCCTGATCACGGTGAAGGACTTCGTGAAGACCGAGCAGTACCCGGACGCTACCAAGGACGAGCAGGGCCGTCTGCGCGTGGCCGCCGGCATCGGCTACCTCGGCGACGCTTGGCAGCGCGCCTCGGCGCTCATGGAAGCCGGCGTGGACGTGCTCGTGGTCGACACCGCCAACGGTGAGGCGAAGATCGCGCTCGATATGATCCGCCGCATCAAGAACGACTCCGCGTTCAAGGGCGTCGACATCATCGGCGGCAACATCGCCACGCGCCAGGGCGCGCAGGCGATGATCGACGCCGGTGTGGACGCCGTCAAGGTGGGCGTGGGCCCCGGCTCGATCTGCACGACGCGCGTTGTGGCGGGCGTCGGCGTGCCGCAGCTGACCGCGGTCTACGAGGCCGCGCGCGCCTGCCGTGCGGCCGGCGTGCCGTGCATCGCGGACGGCGGCATCCACTATTCCGGCGACATCGCCAAGGCCCTCGTGGCCGGCGCGAGCTCGGTCATGCTCGGCGGTGTGCTCGCCGGCTGCGAGGAGGCGCCGGGCGAGAAAGTGCTGCTGCACGGCAAGCAGTACAAGCTCTACCGTGGCATGGGCTCGATGGGCGCCATGGCTCCGCGCGGCAAGAAGTCGTATTCGAAGGACCGCTACTTCCAGTCCGACGTGACGAGCACCGACAAGATCGTGCCGGAAGGCGTGGAAGGCGAAGTGCCATACCGCGGACCGCTCAACGCCGTGCTCTACCAGATGATCGGCGGCCTGCACCAGTCGATGTTCTACATCGGCGCGCACAACATCCCCGAGATGAGCGAAAAGGGCCGCTTCATCCGCATCACCGACGCGGGCCTGCGTGAATCCCACCCGCACGACATTGTGATGACGGCCGAGGCGCCGAACTACTCGGGCCGCTGACGGCACAGAGGGACCAATAGATAGGGGCCGCGCACATGCATGCCATGCAAGTGCGCGGCCCCTGCCCATATGCCATGTCCGGCATGCACATATAACAACAATGCAGAGAAGGGAACAACAATGATGCAGAAGCATGTGGTTGGGGACAAGGCCGTTGCGGCGTTACTGGCGGTGGGACTCGCCGTCTCCATGGGGGCGTGCGGCGGCAACGGCGCGCAAGGCCAGCCGTCCGGCACAGGTTCGGCGAGCACGGCGGGGGAGTCCCGCGTGTCCAAGGCCACGGCGGCGTTCTTCGATTCGAAGACGGAGATCCCGGCGGAACAGGCGTTCGGCACGAAGAGCGTGTGGTTCGACAAGGGCAGCGTCACAGCGTACCAGACGGGGTATTACCCGTCCACGGACAATGGCGAGGTCACCACCACCTACGGCGACCTCCTTGGCCTTTCCGAGGACGAGCTCATCCAGCTCGCCAAGGACCGCGACAAGGACTGCTTCGACAACGCGCGCGAAAACTACCTGTCCACGAGCGCGAAGTTCTTCGCGGACAAGGCCGAACAGGACACTGCCAAAGCTGGAGAGATCACCAAGAAGGGCGAGGAGTTCCAGAAGACCCTCAGCAAGACGGAGTACGAGGAACCGGCGGCCAAGCCGTTCTACCTGAAGGCCAACAGCTCCGAGGAGATGTTGAGTTTCCAGATTCGCCGCTTCAACGAGCAGTATGCGGACTATTACCTGAAAGACAGTAGTAATGCCGGCACATTTGAAACCGTGAACAAAGACCTCGAGCTCAAGCCGATCGACGCCGTGCAGCTTGATGGCATGCGCCTGCAGGGCTACAGCCGCATCGTCACATCAGCAGGGCCGAACAACAAGGGATTCACCGGCATGGAGCAGTGATGCTTTCCGGCACTTGGACGCCGTTTGTTGAGTTTAGGATTGCTATCTGCTACTGTGGGCGCCAACGTATTCGTTCACTATGAGAGAACGTCTCTGACAACGGAGAATACGCGAAAAGTCTAATAAAACCGCGTAATTGCACCGGTTTGCAACAGTAGAGGCAGTGAAGGAACTGTTCATGGACATCAAATCCACCCAACAACACGGCGCCCGCGGTGCCATCGTTCGCATCGCCGCGGTCGTCGTTGCGGTAGCGATGCTCATCGCGACCGCCATATTCGGCGTCGGCCGTGCGCAGGCCGCCGAGCTGACGGCCAGCGCTGATCCGACGACGTTCACGCAGTGGACCGAAGGCGTCGGCAATCCGGTCGACCCTCGTTCCACCGGCCGCATCTGGACCGACAAGTCGGTCACGACCGGCGATGTGACGCTCGACGCCGGCGACGGCAAGCAGGTCGTCATTGCCAAGGACAAGGCCAGCGACTTCCTCGTTGGCCTATCCGCCATGTCGAGCGCCCAGCAAATTACCGGCATGAGCAGCGGCAACAAGCCGCTCGACGTAACGCTCGTGCTCGACGTCTCCGGCTCGATGTCCTCCTCGATGGGATGGGGATACCGCCCGGCATATGGCGACGACCTCGATTACACGGCTTACGCCAAGACCGATGACGGTAGCTACAAAGCCGTGTCGTACGATTACACGCTGAGTGTCGACGGCAATGTCGCCTACAAGGACGGCGATACGGTCATCTATGCCAAGACGAGTGCCGAGGATGCGAACCCGGCTCATGTGCAGCTGTACAACTCGTACCGCATCACGCGTCTCGCCGCGCTCAAGACGGCGGTGAACGGCTTCCTCGGCCAGCTAGCTGCGCGCAACGCGCAGATCGCCGACCCGGCCGCGAAGAACCGCGCCGGCATCGTCACCTTCGAGAGCAACGCGGAGCTCAAATCACGCTTCACTGATGACACGGCGGCCCTCGAAGGCATCGTCAACCGTCTGACCGACCTTGGCGGCACCAACTCCGCGAAAGGTCTCAAGCTCGCCCACCAGCTGATTGACGAGGACAAACGCGCGAACGCCGATTCCGTCGTCATCTTCTTCACCGACGGCAATCCATGGGATGGCGACGAGGCCATCAAGGAAGCAAAATCGCTCAAGGACTCCGGCACATTGATCTATGCGGTGGGCACGTTCCAGACCGATGACGTCAACGATCTGACCCCGTACTCCAACCGCTACATGCAGGCCGTATCGAGCAACTACCCGAACGCGGCGGGCGCCACGCTCAGCGAACTCGGAGAGCGCGCGCCGGACTCCGACTACTACATGAACGCCGCGAACGCCGACCAGCTCGCGGGCATCTTCAACGACATCTGGACCGCCATCTCCAGCAAGCCGAGCTCGCCGATCGCCACCACGACCGAGTCGGGCATGGAACGCGGCACCGTCACCTTCACCGACGAACTCGGCGAATACATGACGGTCAAGGACTTCACCAGCGTCGTGTTCGCGGGTGAGCAGTTCACGAAGAAGACCGCCGAAACGAGCGAGGACGGCGCAAAGACCACCTACACGTTCAAAGGCGAAGTCGCCGGCAACCCGATCTGCGGCACCGCGAACCTCGCCGACCTGGTCGTCACCGTCACGCACGGCGAGCAGACCGACACGGTGAGCGTGCAGGTGCCCGAGCAGCTGCTTCCGCTGCGTCTGTACTCGGCGACGGTCGACCAGAACGGCGCCCTGTCCACCACAATCAACGACACGTTCCCGATCCGCGTGTTCTATTCCGTGGCGCTCAAGGACGGCGTCGAAGAGGCGCTGGCGAACCCGGACGAGGCGCTCGCCGCGTACATCGCCGCGAACGGCGAGACGTTCACCTCGAACAAGTACGAAGCCAATGCGGAGCTCGGCTCCACGATCGCCGTGTTCACTCCGGCCAAGTCGAACGACTTCTACTACTTCGTCAACGACACGCCGCTGTACAACACGGAGAACACCAACGACCCGGCCAAGTCGGTCGACGCGAACGGCACCTACCACTACATGCGCACGTATTACGCGGACAACGCGAAGCACGAGCAGTGGATCGCCGTCAGCGGCGCCGACGCGAACGGCAAGACGCAGACCGGTGCGAACGGCAACGTCTACGTGCCGGCCGGCACCGTGCGCATGGGGCTTGCGAACTACACCGTCGCGAAGCAGTCCAACGTGACGAACACGGCCACGGCCGCGATCGCCCCGCGTTGGGACGGCACCGCCGTCAACGTGGCGCTCGGCAACAACGGCCGCCTCGCCTTCGCCGAGGAACCGGCCGTGCCGACCCCGGAACCGAGCGAACCGACCGCGAGCGCGCAGCCTGAGGCGCCGGTCGCCGACGCGGCACCGCAGACGCCGGCGTCCGAATCGACGGCGAACACCGGCTCGAACGTCGCATTGATCGTGTGCATCGCCGCGGCACTGCTGTGCGCGGGCCTCGGCACGCTCAAGCTGGCACGCCGTGGTTCGACCGGCCGCCACGCCGGCTGAACGCGCCAAAACAGCCGAACATGCCCTGCGGGGCCGCAACCGGACAGCCGGGTGCGGCCCCGCGCGCGTATAGTGAGCAATTGTTTTGCGGTCAGGATAGAACGTGGCGCAATGCGGTAGCGTGAGGTAGTCTCGAATGTTCACAAACGCAGGGCATGCGCGGCATGAACGCACCGCATGCAACCAGTAAGGAAAAGAGGAACCACATGGTGGACGCACACGACGACGAAGTGTATTCGGCAACGAACTCACGGCTCATCTGGATCGACTGCGAGATGACCGGGCTTGACATCTTCCATGACGAGCTGTGCGAGATCTCCGTGGTGCCGACCGATTTCGAACTCAACGTGCTCGACGAAGGCATCGACTTCGTGATCAAACCGTCCGACGCCGCCGTGGCCCACATGAACGACTTCGTGCGTGCCATGCACACCCGCTCCGGCCTCATCGACGAGTGGGCCAATGGGCTTGACGTGGCCGAGGCCGAGCGCCGCGTTGTCGAGTACGTCAAGCGGTTCACCCCCGAAGGAGTCAAGCCGCTGCTCGCCGGCAACTCCGTGGGCTCCGACAAGAAGTTCCTCGACCGCTATATGCCCGGGCTCATGGAACACCTGCACTACCGCGTAATCGACGTGAGCACGATCAAGGAACTTGCCCGCCGCTGGTACCCGGCCGTCTACCGCAACCGCCCCGCCAAGAACGGAGGGCACCGCGCGCTCGCCGACATCATCGAGTCGCTCGACGAACTACGCTACTACCGCGCCGCGGTCATGGCGCCCGAACTGGGGCCCGGTGATGTGGAGGCGAAGGAGATCGCCAAAGCGGTGGAACAGTCAAGCATTCTGAACAAGTGACCGAAAGCTGGCATGGTATGACCAATGAACTGAAGGATTGGACCTCAATCGAAACGCCGCAGGACATTCGCCTTGTGGTGGCGGATATGGACGGCACACTGCTCGACGCGGACAGCGAGCTGCCAGTGGGCTTCTGGCCGCTGCTCGACCGCCTCGAACAGCTCGGCATCGCATTCGTGCCTGCGAGTGGCCGCCAATACCAGACGTTGCAGCAGATGTTCGCGCGTGCGGGCCGGCCGATGTCGGTCATCGCCGAAAACGGCAACGTGGTGGCGGTCGATGGCGAGGTCGTGGAGACGCACGGTGTGAACCACGAGATCGCTGATGAGACAATCAGCATGGTCGACGCCACGAGCGAAGACCTGGGACTGGTGGTGTGCGGACTCGACAGCGCGTACATCCAGCGCACCGACGCGCCGTTCATGGCCGAGGCGAGCAAATACTACAAGGCGCTCACCGAGGTCAAGGACCTGCGCGAAGTGCTGCGGTACCCCGACGAGAAGATCCTCAAACTCGCCATCTTCGACTTCGGCGACGCCGAAGCCATGGCGCGCAACGAGCTCGGATTCGTGAGCGACCCTTACGAATACGTGGTGTCGGGCGCCCATTGGGTCGACATCATGGACAAGCATGTGGACAAGGGCGAAGGCGTCAAGGCCATCCAGCGCGCCCTTGGCGTGACCCGCGCGCAGACGGCCGCGTTCGGTGATTACCTCAACGACATCGGCATGCTCAACGAAGCGGAGTTCTCGTTCGCCATGGCCAATGCGCACGAAGGCGTCAAAAAGGCGGCGCATTACCTTGCGCCGGCGAACACTGAAGAAGGTGTGATCCGCGTCGTGGACCGGTTGGTCGGCTAGCATGCGGCAGTCCGAAGCGCTGGGCATCATGGAGGCCGGTGCCAACGTGTTCCTCACCGGTGCGCCGGGCGCGGGCAAGACCTATACGCTCAACGAGTTCATCCACCATGCGCGCACACACGGCACGTCGGTCGCCGTCACGGCGAGCACCGGCATCGCCGCCACACATATCAACGGGCAGACGATCCACGCATGGAGCGGAGCGGGCGTGGCGACCGCGCTCACCGACCAGCTCATCAAACTCATCCGCAGCCGCCGGCGCACCAAACTCAACGCGGCGGACGTGCTCGTGATCGACGAGGTCTCGATGATGCATGCGTGGCTGTTCGACATGGTCGACCAGATCTGCCGCATCGTGCGGCGCGACAGCCGGCCGTTCGGTGGCCTGCAGGTGGTGTGTTCGGGCGATTTCTTCCAACTGCCGCCGGTCAGCGTCTCATCGCGCAACCACGACGTGATCACCCCGAGCCCCGAATATCTGGCCTCGCGTGAGCGGTATGCGCGCGCCGGCCGCAATCCGGAGGGGTTCATCACCGAATCATTCGCATGGGGCGAGCTCGACCCGGTGATCTGTTACCTCGACGAACAGCACCGTCAGGACGACGGCCAGCTGCTGCGCGTGCTCACTGACATCCGTCAGGGCTGTGTGAGCCAGCGGGACCGCGACATGCTCGTCACGCGCCTCGGTGTGCTGCCCGAACCGGGACGGCAGGCGGTGAGCCTGTTCCCGGTGAACAGGCAGGCTGACCAACTCAACGACCAACGCCTGCGGCAGATCGACGCCGAAGAGCACACGTTCGCGGCGCAGACGGCGGGGCCGGCGAACCTCGTGGAACGGCTCGAACGCAATATGCTCGCGCCGAAACTGCTCGTGCTCAAAGCCGGTGCGGAGGTGATGGCCGTGCGCAACGACCAGGATCACCAGTACGTCAACGGCTCGCTCGGCACTGTGCGCGGATTCGCGAACGAGAACAAGGGCGGCTGGCCGATCGTCGAGTTCGAGAACGGCAACACGGTGACGATGAAACCAAGCGATTGGCAGATGATGGACGGCGAGACCGTGCTCGCCGCGGTTTCGCAAGTGCCGCTGCGGTGTGCATGGGCGATCACGATCCACAAATCGCAGGGCATGACGCTCGACTCGGCGGTCATGGACCTCAAGCGCACGTTCGCACCCGGCATGGGCTACGTGGCGCTTTCGCGCGTGGAGCGGCTCGACGGCCTGTATCTGACCGGTGTGAACGAACGCATGTTCCTCATGAGCGACGACGCAATCCGGCTCGACGGCGACCTGCGCGCCAAGTCGGCCGCAGCGGTGCGGAAGCTGCAGCGCGACGGCGCCGAATCGTTCGTGCAGCAGCAGCGCGCCCGCGAAGAGGACGAGTTCGTGCAGGATGAGCTGTTCTAGCGCGGATTGTGCACGGCGCTGGAACGCGCGGCTACGCTCTGCGGAGTGCGGCCGCGCGCGCCAGTGCGGCGTCACTACAATGGGGTGTTGTAAAACAGCGCGGGTATGCGCCCGCGCCCGCCAATGCCAGAAGAGGAGACACCATGAAGCACAGGAACGCATACATCATTTCGGGGATTGGCGCGATCGTGCTGTTCGTGGCGTTCATCATGTACAACTCGGCGCCGGTGCCGCTGTGGAACTGGGTCAAGCTGTCGGATCTGCTCACCATTGTGGGCGGTCTTATGTTCATCGTGCCGTTCTACCAGCTTTCGTTGCGCGCCAAGACGCGCGAACACGCGCCGAATCCGTGGGTGTGGCAGCTGCTGCCGGTCGTGGGCATGGTCGTCATGGTGATCGGCCTGCTCATCCCCAACGACTTCGTCTCGTTCGGCGCCGTGGCATTGTGCGATGTGCTGTATTTCATCGGCTGCGTGTGCATGCTCATGATCTTCGTCTACCCGCTGCACACGGTGAACGACGAGATGCTCGAGGAGGATGTGGAAAGCCGTACCGGCGACGGTAGGTGAACCGCCCGCAGATGTCTGGGAATACGCATAATTTGACAGTATGACTACTGCACTTCGAATGTCCACGTTGTTCCTGCGTACGCTGCGCGAAGACCCCGCAGACGCAGATGTCGATTCCGCAAAACTGCTCCAGCGCGCCGGCTATATCCGCAAGGCCGCGCCCGGCATCTGGACGTGGCTGCCGCTCGGCCTGTCCGTGCTCAACAAGATCGAGGAGATCATCCGCGAGGAGATCAACGGCATCGGCGCGCAGGAGGTGCATTTCCCCGCGCTGCTGCCGCGCGAGCCGTATGAGGCGACCCACCGTTGGGAGGAGTACGGCGACAACATCTTCCGTTTGAAGGACCGCCACGAGTCCGACTATCTGCTCGCCCCCACGCACGAGGAGATGTTCACACTGCTCGTGAAAGACATGTACTCGTCGTACAAGGACCTGCCCGTCACGCTGTACCAGATCCAGACGAAGTACCGCGACGAGTTCCGTCCGCGCGCCGGACTCATCCGCGGCCGCGAGTTCATCATGAAGGACGCCTATTCGTTCACCGTGGACGAAGAGGGCATGCGTCAGGCGTACATGGACGAGCGCGGCGCGTACGAGCGCATCTTCCAGCGCCTCGACCTGAAGTATGTGCCAGTGTTCGCCATGAGCGGCCCGATGGGCGGCTCGGCGTCCGAGGAGTTCCTCGCCCCGATGCCGATCGGCGAAGACACGTTCGCACTTGCGCCGAGCGGCAAGGCGTGGAATGTGGAGGCGCTGCACACGCCCGAAGTGGAGGAGATCGATGCGTCCGCGACGCCCGCCGCGACGAAGCGCGCCACGCCGAACGCGCGCACGATCGACGAGATGGTGGCGTTCGCGAACGCCGAATACCCGCGCGAGGACGGCCGTGACTGGGCCGCTGCGGACATTCTGAAGAACGTCGTCGTGGCGGTGAAGCACGCCGAGGACGACGAGCATGACGAGCCGTGGCGTGAACTGGTCGTTGTGGGCATTCCGGGTGACCGCACGATCGACATGAAGCGGCTTGAGGCGCAGTTCGCCCCGGCCGAACTCGAGGAGGCGACCGAAGAGGACCTCAAGGCGCACCCCGAACTCGTGCAGGGCTACATCGGACCGATGGCGTTCGGCCCGCAGAACGACGGCGACGATGCGCTGCGCTACTTCATCGACGCGCATGTGGCCCGTGGTTCGGCATGGTTCACCGGCGCCGACGAAGTGGACGTGGACTACTACGACCTGGTGTACGGCCGTGATTTCGAAGCCGACGGCGTGGTGGAGGCCGTCGAGGTGCGCGATGGCGACATGAGCCCGGACGGTTCGGGGCCACTCAGCTTCGAACGCGGTGTGGAGATCGGGCAGGTGTTCCAGCTCGGCCTCAAGTATTCCGAGGCGCTCGGCCTCAAGGTGCTCGACCAGAACGGCAAGACGGTGCCGGTGTGGATGGGCTGCTACGGCATCGGCGTGAGCCGTGTGCTCGCGTGCATCGCGGAGACGCACCACGACGACCGTGGCCTGGCATGGCCGGCGAACATCGCACCCGCCCAGGTGCACATCGTGGCCACCGGCAAGGACGAGCAGGCGTTCGAAGCCGCCGAAACACTCGTGGCCGAACTCGAGGGCCGCGGCATCGAGGTCATCTTCGACGACCGCAAGAAGGTCTCGCCGGGCGTCAAGTTCAAGGACGCCGAGCTCATCGGCGTGCCGATCATCGCCGTCGCGGGCCGCGACACCGTCAACAACGGCACGATCGAAGTGCGTGACCGCAACGGCGAGAACAACCAGGCGGTGCCAGCGGAATCCGCCGCGCAGGTGATTGCCGACCGCCTTGAGGCCATGCTCAAGTAACCGGGTCATAGCTAGGGCAGCCAGCCAACATATTGTGGGCGGGGTGTGGATGGAGCTGACTCCATCCACACCCCGCCTTTGTCATGGGGCGTCCGACCACAGGGGATCGTTTGATTTGCCTCGGGCCTGGGCGCTGGGCGACAGTGGATGCAGGCACCATGCACGGACGCATGGTTCTGCACGAAAGGATCCATCATGGCACTGCAACAGGCTCTCGTCACCATCACCGGCAATGTGGGCAACGACCCCACGCTCTATGGCAAAGACCCCGCCAAACCGGCGTGCGTCTTCAGAATGGGGTGCACGCGCCGGTATCTCGACAAAACCGGCACATGGCAACAGCTGCCCACCACATGGATTGCCGTCAAAGCGTTCCGTTCGCTCGCGCTCAACATCATGGGCTCCATCCGCAAAGGCAATCCGGTGATTGTCTGTGGTGTGCTCGGCACCGAGGAATGGGCGGGCGAGGACGGCGAGATGCATTCGCGGCTCGTCCTCGAAGCGAGCAATGTGGGGCACGACCTCAATTACGTCACCACGATCTGCCGCAGGATGGCGAAGGAGTCCACAGGTGAGGGCAACGACGAACGCGTGCAGGCGCCCGCGGCGCAGACCACGCCGCCGACGCCCGCAGATACAGAAGCGGCCGCACCGGTCGAATTGGTCGGTGCGGCCGCCATACCGCCAAGCCAGGGTGGGGGCGCCCCGGAAACCGCACCGCCTGCGCAATCCACGGCAGGAGGTGCGTCGGCCCAGCAACAGGTGGAATTCACCGATGAGAAGCCGCAGTTCTAGGGCGTTCAGGCTGGATTACCAGATGTGTACGCGTTCTTCGGGCTTGAGCCACATGCGGTCTTCGGGCGTCACGCCGAAGGCCTTGTAGAACAGGTCCACATTGCGCGCGATGCCGTTGGTGCGGTTCTCGGCCGGGGAGTGCGGGTCGATCTGCAGGTACTGTTCCGCCAGTTCGTCGCGGTTCTTGGTGCGCCAGATGGCCGCATAGCCCAGGAAGAAGCGCTGCAGACCGGTGAAGCCGTCGAGCACCGGGGCCTCGTCGAGCGCGGCCTCGATGCCGGCGGGCGATCCGTCGATCGGGCGTCCGGCCGCTTCGTCCAACGCGAAGGCGTAGGCCTTGAGCGCGATGTTGACGCCGCTCAGATCGCCGATGTTCTCACCGATCGTCAGCGCGCCGTTCACATGCGGAGCTTGCTCGGGGGAGTCCGAATACTTTTCCTGCAGCTGCACCGGCACGAACTGGTCGTACTGTTCGATGAGCGTCTTCGTGAGCTCCTGGAACCGCTGCTTGTCTTCGGCGGTCCACCAGTCCTCGAGCTTGCCTTCGCCGTTGAACTGCGCGCCTTGGTCGTCGAAGCCATGGCCGATCTCGTGGCCGATCACCGAGCCGATGCCGCCGTAGTTGACAGCGTCCTCAGCCTCAGGGTTGAAGAACGGCGGCTGCAGGATCGCTGCGGGGAACACGATGATGTTGAGCGTCGGCTCGTAATACGCGTTCACTGTTTGCGGGTTCATGAGCCACTCGTCCTTGTCCACCGGCTTGCCGCACTTGGCCATCTGGTAGCCGAACTCGTATGCGGCGGCGGCGCGCATGTTCTCGACGAGACCGGAGTCGGCATGCACGTCGAGCGCCGTGTAGTCGCGCCAGTGGTTCGTGTAGCCGATCTTCGCCTCGAAGTGGTCGAGCTTATCGAGCGCCTTGCGCTTCGTCTCGTCGCCGAGCCAGTCGCTGTTGAGGATTGAGACGTGGTAGGCCTCGATCAGATTGTGCACGAGCTCTTCCATGCGCGTCTTCGACGATTCGGGGAAGTGCTTGCGCACGTAGATGCGGCCCACGTCCTCACCGCAGATGCCGTTGACGAGCGAGACGCCGCGCTTCCAACGCACGCGCTGCTCCTTGGTGCCCGAAAGCGTCTTGCCGTAGAACTCGAAATTCGCGGAATCGAAGTCGCGGCTCAGCATGCTCGCGCGGCCCACGATCGTGTGCACACGCGCCCACAGCTTCAGGTCGTCGAGCTGGGCGTCGCGCCAGAACTCGTTGAGACCGGTGAAGAACGACGGCTCCATCACATTCACATGCGCGAGCGCGCCGAGCACATCCACCGCATAGGTGCCGGCCGTGGCGGACGCGTCGTAGGCGTGCTGCACGGCCTGCGCCCACGCCTCGATGCCGAAGTCGGCGAGCATCGCCTTGAGCTCGGCGAATTCGGTGGGGTTGTTCGTCTTCTGCGAGTCGCGCGTAGACACGTTGTCCCAGTGGTGCGCGGCGATTGCCGTTTCCACGTCGAGCAGCCGCTGGGCCTGCTCGCGCGCCTCGTCGTCGGCGTGCGCGTAGCCGGCATTGGTGAGCTGGCGCGCCACCATGCGCACATAGGCGTCACGGATCGGCGCGTAATGGTCCTCGCGGTAATACGCCTCGTCGGGCAGACCGAGTCCGCCCTGGCTCATGTGCATGATGTTCACGTCGGGGTTGTTGAAGTCGCCGAAGACGTCGAACCCGAACAGGTCGGGGCCACCGTACGGGCTCATCGCGCCGAGCGCCTCGGTCAGCTCCTCTTTTGATTTGGCGGCGTCGATCGCGTTCAGATCGTCTCGGATCGGCTCCACGCCGGCCTTTTCCACAGCATCGGTATCGAGGAACGAAGCATACAGCGCCTTCGATTTGGCGGCTTCGTCGCCGCTGGCTTCGAGGATGTCGCGGATTTGCTGCTCGGCGTTTTCGGCGAGGCGGTCGAACGAGCCGAAGCGCGAACGGTCGTCGGGCAGGATGTAGGTGTCGATCCACGGGCCGTTCACGTAGCGGAACAGGTCGTCTGCCGGCCTGATCACCGAAGAGAAGGAAGAGGGGTCAATGCCCGAAGAGAGCAGGGCATGCTCAGTGGTTGTGCTAATCATGGCTCCACACTATAGAGCTTTCCTGACATACCGCCGTTATGCCCAAGGCATGTGCGGTCATGGCAAAACCGGCTCCGCAAGGGGCGGGAGGGCACAGCTCCGCGGAATTGTCAAAGAGGATACGCTGACCGTAAAAAATGCAGGAAAGGGGCAGTCTGTCCCAAAAATAAGCGAGACTGGAAGAAGGTTCGACTGGTCGCTGAAACATGCGGACAGCCGGGAATCCTCACCACGCGTGCATCCCAGTTGCGGCTGGCGTTGTGCGCACAACAGAAAAGGAAGGAAGGGAACATATCATGTCCGCTCCATACCAAGACCCAAACAACAGCTTGTGGGACAGCCCGTTCAAGCTTGTCCAGGAGGCGCTGCCCACCGGTGCCAAGAACGCCGTGCGCATCGCCTACGCCATCATCGGCATCGCAGCGCTCGCGCTGGGCATCTGCCTGCTGGTGTGGCCGGGCGCCACACTCAAGGTGGCCTGCATTGTGCTCGGCATCTACTTCCTGGTCTCCGGCATCGTGCGTATCGTGAGCTCGATCGTTGAGGTCGGCCTGCCGGGCGGCTGGCGTGTGCTCGGCATCCTCATCGGCATCATCCTCGTGGTGGGCGGCGTCGTCGTGCTCAAGAACGTCACCATCTCCACGGCCATGCTCGCGGTCATGTTCACCCTTATCGTCGGCATCGGCTGGGTCATGGAAGGTGTGATGTCGCTCGTGGAATCCTGGCAGGTCCAGGGCTCCGGCTGGGCAATCGCCTATGGCATCATCTCGATCCTCGCCGGCTTTGTGCTGCTGTGCATGCCGATCGCATCCACCGTGTGGCTCATCATCTTCGGTGGCTGCGCCATGATCGTCATGGGCATCTTCGCGATCATCCGCGCATTCACCTTCGGCAAGGCCCCGAAGGCCCGCGCCAACTGATTGCGGCTTGGCCCGCTTCACTTCACAGGCCCGCCGGCATACCGCCGACGGGCCTTCGCATACCCGAGGCCTGGCCAGCGGTTGTAAGGCGCGGGGGATAGGCTGAAAGCGGTTTTGCACACAGGCATACACAAGTCATACGTACAAAGGTGGCATATTCCATGATCGAACTGAAGACCAACACCGAAATCGAGGAGATGAAGCCGGCAGGGCGATTCGTCGGCGGGATCCTGCACGACCTGCAGGAGTTCACCACAGTGGGCACCAACCTGCTGGAGATCGACGAATTCGTGCACCAGCGCATCGTGGACCGCCCGGGCGCCGAATCCTGCTATGTGGATTACGCGCCGGACTTCGGCACCGGTCCCTTCGCGCACTACATCTGCACGTCGGTGAACGACGCCGTGCTGCATGGCGTGCCGTACGACTACAACCTCAAAGACGGCGATCTGGTGAGCCTCGACCTCGCGATCAACGTGGACGGCTGGGTCGCCGACTCCGCCGTGAGCTTCGTCGTCGGCAAAGACAAGGACCCCGAGGACCTGCGCCTGATCAAGAGCACCCAGGAGGCGCTCGCTGCCGGCATCGCCGCAGCACAACCCGGCAACCGCCTCGGTGACATCTCGCATGCCATCGGCGACGTGGCGCGCGCCTATGGGTACCCGATCAACCTTGAATTCGGCGGCCACGGCGTGGGCCGCATCATGCACGGCGACCCACACGTGCCGAACGACGGCCGCGCGCACCACGGCTACAAGCTGCGCCCGGGCCTCGTGATCGCCATCGAACCGTGGTTCCTCAAGACGACCGACGAGATCTACCAGGACCCGAAGGACGGCTGGACGCTGCGCAGCGAGGACGGCTCCCGCGGCGCCCACAGCGAGCATACGATCGCGATCACCGAAAGCGGTCCGATTGTGCTCACGCAACGCGAAGGCGATCCGATCTCGGCTGAGTTCCGGGGCTGATCCCATCCAAACCATGCGGCCGGTCCGCACATCCGTGCGGACCGGCCGCATGGTCGTGGCGCCCATATTCCCGCGATGGCGGAGGGCTGGTGCTGCACGCGCTTTTGAGACGCGGGAGCGCCTCGAAACGCGAATACCCTATAGTGGTCGGCAATGTCCGGAGCCGGACGGCGTGCGGACCATACCCGGTCCCACCGAGGGACCGGTCTGAAGGAATCACCAACATACAGGAGGCGGCATGGGCGTAGCGCAGTTGCATGTGGAATCCAATCAGTTCGAATTGCCGGTCGTGCAGGCGAGCGCGGGGCCTGACGGCATCGTCATGTCGTCGCTGCGCAACGACAATTGGGTGTCGCTCGATCCAGGATTCCTGACGACCGCGCAGTGCGAGTCGAAGATCACCTACATCGACGGCGAGCATTCGATCCTGCGGTACCGCGGCTATCCGATCGAACAGCTGTGCGAACGTTCCGACTTCCTTGAGGTCTCGTGGCTGCTGCGCAACGGCGAACTGCCCACGGCCGCGCAGTACGAGAGGTTCGTCGACGACATCAACCACCATACGATGGTCGGTGAGGATTTCCGCACCTTCATGGGGTCGTTCCCGCGCGAAGCACAGCCGATGAGCGTCATGGCGTCCGCGATCAATGCGCTCGCCACCTTCAACCCCGACACGACCGACATCACCGATCCGGACCAGCTGGACGAGGCGGCCACGATCATCATGGCGAAGGCGCGCACGGTCGTCAGCTACATCCTGCGCCGCCGGCGCGACGAGCCGATGCTTTACCCGGATTACGCGCGCGGCTATGTCGATGATTTCATCCGCATGTGCTTCGCCGTGCCGTACGAGCAGTTCGAATCCGACCCGCTGTACGTGCACGCGCTCGGCCGTCTGCTCATCATCCACGCCGACCATGAGCAGAACTGTTCTACCTCTGTCGTGCGTATCGCCGGCTCCGCGCACGCGAACCTGTATTCTGCCGTGGCCGCCGGCATCAACGCGCTGTCCGGGCCGCTGCACGGCGGTGCGAACGAAGCGGCCCTGCGCCAGCTCATGGCGATCCGTGATTCCGGCATGAATGTGCGCGAATTCGTCGACCGCGCGAAGCTCAACGGCGACCGCATCTCCGGGCTGGGGCACCGTGTCTACAAGTCCTATGATCCGCGCGCGGCAATCGCGAAGCATTATCTGGGCAAGATCATGGAGCAGACGGACACGCTCAAACTGCTGCCGGGGGACGAGGAGCTGTTCGATGTGGCGCTGGAGCTTGAGGACATCGCGCTGCACGACGACTATTTCATCTCGCGTCACCTGTACCCGAACGTTGACTTCTACACCGGCCTGATCTACCGCGCGATTGGTTTCGGCCCTTCGATGTTCACGCCACTGTTCGCCTTGGGGCGCATCCCCGGCTGGATCGCCCAGTACCGCGAGATGCTCGCCGACCCGATGACGAAGATCGGCCGCCCGCGCCAGGTGTACACGGGCGAGGTACTGCGGGATTATGTGCCAATGGACGAGCGTGAATCGTAGCGCTCCTGTTTATTTATGGTATGGCTCGTGCGCGTTGATCTTGAAACCGCGGTAGACCTGCTCGAGCAGGATCACGCGCATGAGCTGGTGGGGGAACGTCATCTTCGAGAAGCTCAACAGCATGTTGGCACGTGTGAGCACGCGCGGGTCGAGGCCAAGTGAGCCGCCGATCACGAATTGCACATGGCTCACGCCGTGCAGTCCCCATTGCGCGATGTGCGCCGCGAGCTGTTCGCTTGTCAGTTGCTTGCCTTCGATGGCGAGCGCGACCACGTAAGCGTTGTCGCGCAGGTGTTTGAGGATGCGGTCGCCTTCTTTCGCCTTGATCTGTTCGTTCACCGCGTCCGAGGCATGGTCGGGTGTCTTTTCGTCGGCCACTTCGATGACGCTGATTTTGGTGAAGCGGGACAGCCGTTTGCTGTATTCGGCGATCGCGTCTTTGAGATAGCGTTCCTTGATCTTGCCCACGCAGACGATGTCGATGTTCATAGGGGCGCCTCCCACGGAAAGGGCACTCTGCTAAGCGAGATAGGTTTTGCATAATGGCGGAATTGCAACCTTTCGCAAAACCTATCTCGCTTAGCAGCGTGCCTGTATCGTATTAGTTCTTGTGCAACGCGTCGTTGAGTTCGATGCCGCTCTTGCGCGGGCGGGCCTGGATCGCGCCCGTGAGCGAATTGCGGATGAACAGGATGTTGTTCTTGCCGCTCAGGTCGGCGCCCTTGACCACGTCGAGGTCCACGCCGGCCGCGGCCTTCTCCCTGTCGAACACCTCGATCTTGGTGCCCGCGGTCACATAGAGGCCGGCTTCTACCACGCAGTTGTCGCCAAGGGAGATGCCGATGCCCGCGTTGGCGCCCAGCAGCGAATGCTCGCCGATCGAGTTGCGCAGCTTGCCGCCGCCCGAAAGGGTGCCCATGATCGAGGCGCCGCCACCGACGTCGGAGCCGTCTCCGACGACCACGCCTTGCGACACACGGCCTTCGATCATGCACGTGCCCAGTGTGCCGGCGTTGAAGTTCACAAAGCCGGCGTGCATCACGGTGGTGCCTTCGCTCAGGTAGGCGCCCAGACGCACGCGGTCGCCATCGCCGATGCGCACGCCGCTGGGCACCACATAGTCGAGCATGCGCGGGAACTTGTCGATCGCGAGCACGTTCACCTCGGCGCGCATGCCCGGCATGCCGGATTCCGCGCCCGCGGCCATCACATCGAGGCGGCGCTGCGTGAAGTCCTCCACGGCGAACGGGCCGTAGTTGGTCCACACCACGTTGTTGAGCTTGGCGAAGATGCCGTCGAGGTTGAGGGTGTTGGGCTTGGCCAGGCGCATGCTCATCAGGTGCAGGCGCAGGTAGGCGTCGGCCGTGCTCTCAATCGGCTCATCCAGATTGGATTCGGTGAACACCGGCAGGCGGCGCACCCCGCGCAGGTCCGGTCCTTCGTGCACGAGCGCGCCGAACCCGTGGTTCGGGCGGTCGGCTTCGGCGGGCGCCGCGCCCAGCTGCGCTTTCGGATACCATACATCCAGTGTGTTGCCGGCGGCGTCGATGCTCGCCAGACCCCAGCCCCACGCCTTGCGCTGTTCGGCCATAGTGTCTCCTTCATGCTTATGTGCAGTGCCGCGGCCACTCCGCGCACTTCCAAGGCCCCACGATACAACGCGGCCGGCGCAACCATACCGAGCCGTCTTACCGCCGCGAGCATAGAACCGTTGGCTCGGGTAGCGGATGCAGTATACTCAGTGAGCTGTGAGCGCCAATAAGAACTTTCAAGACCAGCACCGTGAGGGGCACAGCCATGATGCCACGCGCATCGTGGCCATTGTGGTTGCCGTCGCACTGATGCTGAGCTTCGCCGCGCCGTTCGTATTCGCCGGTCTTTGACCACGCGGGCCACTGTGACGCCCCGCGCGCCAGTCGCCACATTCACCGTCGATCCGTGCCCTATCGGGGCCGTGAGACAGGCCGTAAGGCCCATCACCACAGCTGAACAACACGAACGAATCATCATAGAAGCGAGAACATCATGGCAGAATTCGATTACACCCAGGCCATCGCCGACGCGCGCGCGAAGTATGAATCCATCGCGCTCGCGCTCGACATCGACCGTATGAAGCAGCAGGAACAGGACCTGGAGGTGGAGGCGAGCGCCCCCGGCCTGTGGGACGACCCGGAGAACGCGCAAAAGATCACGTCCAAGCTCTCCGCCGTGCAGTCGCAGCTCAAGCGGCTCGCGAGCGCGCAGCAGCGCATCGAGGACGTGGAGACGCTTGTGGAGCTCGGCCAGGAGGAAAACGACGCCGACACGCTGAGCGAGGCGCAGAACGAGGTCGAGGGCATTCAGAAGGACCTCGACGACATGGAGATCCAGACGCTCATGGACGGCGAGTACGACGAGCGTTCCGCCGTGGTGACGATCCGCTCGGGCGCCGGCGGTGTGGATGCCGCGGACTTCGCGCAGATGCTGCTGCGCATGTACCTGCGTTGGGCCGAGCGCAACGGCTACAAGGCCAAGGTGATGGACACGTCTTATGCCGAGGAGGCGGGCATCAAATCCGCCACGTTCCAGGTGGACGCGCCGTACGCGTACGGCCGGCTTTCGGTGGAGGGCGGCACGCACCGCCTGGTGCGCATCTCGCCGTTCGACAACCAGGGCCGCCGCCAGACGAGCTTCGCCGCGGTGGAAG
The DNA here is from genome assembly GCF_000741295.1 of Bifidobacterium pseudolongum subsp. globosum. Lineage (GTDB taxonomy): Bacteria > Actinomycetota > Actinomycetes > Actinomycetales > Bifidobacteriaceae > Bifidobacterium > Bifidobacterium globosum. The sequence continues at coordinate 60,805 of NZ_JGZG01000005.1, forward strand.
TGGTGCCGCTCGTGGAAGCGACCGACCATATCGACGTGCCGGAAAGCGAAATCCGCGTGGATACCTACTGCGCGTCTGGCCCTGGTGGCCAGGGCGTGAACACCACGTATTCCGCGGTGCGCATCACGCACATCCCCACGGGCATTGTGGTGACGATGCAGGATGAGCGTTCGCAGATCCAGAACCGCGCCGCCGCGATGGCCGTGCTGCAGTCGCGCCTGCTGGTGCTGCGCCATGAGGAGGAAGCGAAGAAGAAGAAGGAGCTCGCCGGCGACATCAAGGCCAGCTGGGGAGACCAGATGCGCTCGTACGTGCTGCATCCGTACCAGATGGTCAAGGACCTGCGTACCGGCTATGAGACCTCGCAGACCCAGGCCGTGTTCGATGGCGACATTGACGAGTTCATCCAGGAAGGCATCCGTTGGCGCCACGAACAGCGCCGCGAGGCCGCCGAGGAAGCCGACGAGTAACATTGGCCTCAGGAGCCTCGGACCACCCGCGAATGGAGATGCCATGGCGTTGATTTCGTTAGACCACGTAGACAAGATCTACCCCAATTCCACACGGCCTGCGCTCAAAGACATAGACCTGCACATTGACCGCGGCGATTTCGTGTTCCTCGTGGGTGCGTCCGGCTCGGGCAAAACGTCGTTGCTGCGCCTGCTGCTGCGCGAGGAGGAGGCGACCGCGGGTGAGATCCGCGTGGCCGGCTACGACCTGCGGCGCCTGCCCAACCGGCAGGTGCCGCAGTACCGGCGCTCGATCGGCATGATCTTCCAGGACTACAAGCTGCTGCCCAACAAAACCGTGTGGGAGAACGTGGCATTCGCGCTCGAGGTGATCGGCACGCCGCGTTCCGCCATCAAGTCGCTTGTACCGAAGGTCCTCAAGACCGTGGGGCTCACCGGCAAGGAGCACAACAAGCCGCAGGAGCTTTCGGGCGGCGAGCAGCAGCGCGTCACGATCGCGCGCGCCTACGTGAACCATCCGCAGATCCTGCTGGCCGACGAGCCGACCGGCAATCTGGACCCGACGACCTCGTTGGGCATCATGGAGGTGCTCGACGCGATCAACCGCACCGGCACCACCATCGTGATGGCCACGCACAACGAGGAGATCGTCAACTCGATGCGCAAGCGCGTGGTGGAATTGCACAACGGCGACATCGTGCGCGACCAGGCGCAGGGTGTGTATGATTCCGCCGAATACTTCCCGGACTCGCAGGTGGAGGCCAATGCGCAGCAGGCGCGCGCCGAAGCGCATATCGCCCCCGCCGAGTCCATCACCGTGCTCAGCGAGGCCAAGGACCGCAAGGAACGGCTCGCCAACGCGCAGTCGGTTGTGGACACCGTGAACCAGCTGTTGGCCAGCGATGTGAGCGACGCCGGCATCGAACGGCTCGCCAAGAACATGCACACCGGCAAGACCGGCCGCTACGGCGAGGCGTTCACTCCGGTCGAAGAGACACTTACATGGGGCAGTGGCCTCACGCTGGAGGAACTGGCCCAGCAAGAAGCCGACCAGAAGGAGGCGGAAGGAAAGGCGCCAGAGGTCGCCGAGCCGTCCGAGAAGTCCGCAGTTTCAGCGGCTTCCGAGTCCGCTCCAGCCACGCCGCCGGCGCCGCCGACCCCTCCGCAGCCGAAGCATAGGGGCGCCCATGCAGCCCCACTGGCCCCGCCCCAACCACCGAAAACCAACCCCACGCCTGACCCTCAGGAGACGCAGCAATGAGATTCCGGTTCATACTCACCGAAACATGGACGAGCCTGCGGCGCAATGTGCCGATGCTGCTTTCGGTCATGCTCGTCACGTTCATCTCGTTCCTGTTCATCGGCGCATCGCTGCTCACGCAGGCGCAAATCACCAAGGCGAAGGGCGATTGGTACGACAAAGTGGAAGTGGTGGTGTGGCTGTGCCCCGATGGCACGAGCCAATCTGCCAACTGCGCCACGGGCAAGGCCGCGACCACGCAGCAGATCAACGACCTGCAGAAGGTGATCCAGGACGAACTCGGCGACGACGTCTCTGAAACGCGCTTCCTGAGCCGGGAGGACTTCTACAAGCAATCGTTCACCAAGCAGTACCCGAACGGCGAATACCAAGGACGCACGCTCACCGCGGCCGACATGCAGGATTCGCTGTGGTTGCGGCTTAAGAACCCCGAGAAATACAAGGTGGTCTCCGAAGTGCTGTCGGGGCGTGACGGCGTGGAAGAAGTCGTGGACCAACGCCAGATCTTCGAACCGGTGTTCGCTGTGCTCAACCGTGCCACCGCGGCCACGGCCATGCTGGCTGGTGTGATGGTCATTGTGGCGATTCTGCTCACCAGCACCACCATCCGCATGTCGGCGGCCTCACGCAGTGAAGAGACCGAGATCATGCGCCTGGTGGGTGCGTCGAACTGGACGATCCGTCTGCCGTTCGTGCTGGAAGGCGTGGTGGCCGCGCTCGCCGGCTCGATTCTCTCGTGCGTGTCGCTCGGCGTGCTCGTCAAGGTGTTCATCACCGATTGGCTCGCCAAATCGGTCACATGGATTCCGTACATCAACCAGACCACGGTCTGGATGATCACACCGGTGCTGATCGTGGGCGCCGTGCTGCTGTCGGTGATCGCCTCGTCGGTCGCTCTGCGCCGTTATCTCAAGGCGTAACGTGCACGGCGCGTCATGCTGTACAGCAAGCTGGCGCGCCGCGTATTTTGGAGATTGTGTAAAAGCCTCGGCACGGCTGGCACGAACCCGGGTGTTGCGCGCGGATGGGTGTTAGGGTGTTGACTATCGCAAACGAAAGGGTATGGATGCTTCACGGTACCAAGAAATCCTCTGTGATCACCTCTGCTCTCTTGAGCATCGCGTGCGCGGCGTCGCTTGCCGTGGCACCGCTCATGCCGGTGCAGGTCGCACACGCGGACACATACAGCGACCTTATCAACGCGCAGAACTCGCAGCAGGCGAGCGCCCAGCGAGAAAGCGAACTACGTTCCCAGCTTGCAGGTGTGAGCAGCGACTTGGCTGACACGATTGTGCAGCTCGACGACCTGACGAACAACAAGATCCCGGCCGCACAGCAGAAGGTGTCGCAGGCCAACGCCGCAGCCGCGGCCGCCAAGAGCGAGGCGGATGACGCCGCTGAGCGTCTCAAGGCCGCACAGAAAGACAAGTCGGACCTCGAGGCGAAGATCAAGCAGACCGGCGAGGACTACGACGACGCCCATGCCGCGGTGGCGCAGATGGCGCGTGAATCGATGCACGGTTCCGATACGTCCGATGTGATGAGCGTGATGACCGGGGCGACCGATACGAAGGAATTCATCCAGTCGATGCAGTCGCGTGACGCGCTGTCGCGCAACGAGGCGAATGCCGCATCCGACGCCGCCGATGACCTGAGCACCTCGATGAACCGTGGTGAGCGTCTCAAGGCGATCGAACAGAAGATCACCAAGCTCAAAGCCGACGCCGACACCAAGGCCGCGGCCGCCCAGAGCGCCGCCGAGTCCGCACAGCAGGAGCGCGACGCGCTCAACAAGCTGCGCGCCGACGGCGAAAGCCAGCGCACGGCGCTGGAAGGACGCAAGAGCGAGCTTTCCGATGCCGCGGCACAGGAAGCCGCCCAGCAGGTGATCCTGCAATCCCAGCTTGATTCGCTCAACGAACAGTGGGTCGCCGAGCAGGAGGCCGCCGCCCAGCAGGTGCAGCAGGTGACCCCGCAAGGTACCACGCGCCCGGCCGGAACGACGACGCCGGCGCAGCCGTCTACACCATCGCAGCCCGCGCAGCCGGTGACACCGTCGCAACCGGCGCAGCCATCCGCGCCATTGCAGCCTTCACGCCCTGTCACGCCTTCCGGCGGATCGTCGGGCGGTCAGGGCACGTCGAACGGCGACTACGGCAATGCATACGCCGCCGGCCAGTGCACATGGTGGGCGTACGAGCGCCGTAAGCAGATGGGTATCGGCACGCCGTCGTACTTGGGCAATGGTGGTGATTGGTGGCGCAATGCGCCGGCTTACGGCCTGCGTACGGACCACACGCCGCAGGTGGGTGCCGCGCTTTCGTTCCTGCCCGGTCAGGAGGGCGCGTCCTCGCCGTGGGGCCATGTGGCCGTTGTGGAGAGCGTGGGCAGCAATTCCATTACGATTTCCGAATCGAATGTGGCCGGTCTCTATACCATCACGTACCGTACACTGTATAACCCCGGGAGGTTCTGGTACGTGCACTGAGGCTCGGTGCACGATTGTGTGAGGAGTAGACAGTGGCGAAGCAGAACAAACAGGACGACAGCATCCAACTGATCGCGCAGAACAAGCGCGCGCGGCACGACTATGCCATCGAAGACACCTATGAGGCGGGTCTGGTCTTGACCGGCACTGAGGTCAAATCGTTGCGCGAAGGCCGCGCCTCGCTCGCCGAATCGTTCATCGCGATCGACAAGCGCGGCGAGATCTGGCTCGAAGGCGCCAATATTCCCGAATACCTCAACGGTACGTGGAATAACCACGCGCCCAAGCGTAAGCGCAAGCTGCTGCTGCACTCCCATCAGATCGAAAAACTCGCGCGCCAGACGCAGGCGAAGGGCTATACCATCGTGCCGCTGAGCCTGTATTTCAAGGACGGGCGCGTCAAGGCGCAGATCGCGCTCGCCCGCGGCAAGAAGGAATTCGACAAGCGTCAGGCATTGCGCGAGGAACAGGACAAGCGCGAAGCCCAGCGCGTCATGCGTTACAAGAACATGCACGCGCGCGGTTGAGCCGACCGTCTGCCTATGCAACGACCCCGCTGATTGTGGCGGGGTCGTTGCATAGGGGGAGTGCGGGGCAGGCGCTTACCTGGGCGCATAGGAACCCAGGGTATTGATTGAGGTTCCAGGTTGCCTTTGCGCCAGTAGTCGTGTCTGCCTGTTGCGGATGCGGACGGGCATCTGCACCGCGAGCCCACGTGGAACCCATACCCGCTGTTGGATGATGAACCTCGGCCCGCCCATGACGAAAGTCATCTTCAGGGCCGTCAAACATGACAATCGTCTGCAACTGTCCGAAATCACGGGCCGTGTCTGATATTTCAGACAGTTGGCCATGGCGGTCATCCATGATCCCTCGCGGCGGCCATGGCCGAATCCTCTGCTGGCACACGCCACCCGGACGCCACCGACAGAAGGCTTTTGGTTCCTATATGCGCCTACTTGGCGTTGAGCTGCTCCCACTGTGCGCGTGTCATCCTGTTCTCGTGGCCTGTGCGCACCTCATGCAGCAGCGGCACCGGCACATTCGGCGTGACGCTCACCGGCTCGAAGCCGAGCTTCTGCTGTACGCGCGCCGATTTGGTGTTGCCTTCGTAGTAGGCGCACCAAACCGCAGAGAAACCCAGATCTTCAAACGCATGGCGCAGCAGTTCGCGCGCCGCTTCGGGGATGTACCCGTGGCCCCAGAACGGTTCGCCAATCCAGAACCCGAGTTCCGCCTGTGTCGTGTCGTCTTCGGGGAAGAGCGTTGAGCCGCCCGCAAGTTTTAGCGCAATCGCGCCAATGGCGGTGTCCGGGTCGCTGACGAGCACTATGGCGTAATCCTCCGGCCCGTTGAACACATTGCGGATCACACCAAGGCTGTCTTCGACGTCTTTGTGCGGCGGCCATCCCGCTGCCGGCCCGATGTTCGGATTCTTCGCGTACTCGTACAGTGCTTCGGCGTCTGATTCCCTCCAAGGTCGCAACACGAGTCGTTCGGTCTGCAATGTGGTCATGATTGCCTCTTCGCATGGTGTTCTATGGTCGGTTTTCCCAATCGTACCGACAGGTCGTGCCGTCACCATCTGACTCTCATCCCTGCGTATCATCCTCAAGGTTGAGGATGGCCTCGCGCAGGGTGCAGATTCATTCCCCAGCCCGATATGCCACGCCTTTCCAAACCCGTATCTTGTAATCATCAAGCAATACGGGAGCGCACTAAGCGCACGAATGAAAGGACAGAACAATGGGCTTCCTCAACATGATCTTCGGATTCGACCACACCACCACCGGCATTCCGGCCACGTCGATGAATTCGGCGGCCACCGTCTCCATCATGACCGAACTGGCCGAGCGCCAGGCGAAGTGAGCTACACTCGAACCACAACCAACCACAGCCACCGAAAGCGGGGCACCATGCCGAACACCCCAACCATTCAGCGCGACACCTTGACGCCGGAGCTGTTCCTGCGGTTGTACCGCTCGGTTGGCTGGGACGCTCCCGGCATTGACCAGGTGCGTACCGCGCTCGCCAATACAGCCGCCACGTTCACCGCAATGCTCAACGATGAGCCTGTGGGCATGGTCCGGCTGATTGGCGACGGTGGCATGTCGTTCTACATCAAGGATTTCGCCGTAGTGCCGTCCGCCCAGTCGCAAGGCGTGGGCCACGCACTGCTTGTCGAACTGGAATGCCATGTGCAGCAGTCAATCGCACCCGGCTGGGCGGTCAGCCTTGAGCTCATCTCCTCGCAAGGCGCCGTCGGATTCTACGAGCGGCATGGTTTTGAGGCGCGTCCCAACGAATGGGACGGCCCCGGCATGTTCAAGATGGTGCGCGCGTAATGCGCGTGCCGCGGAATGCGCTTCTTTCATGGATTGTGTATCTAACACAGTGAGCCCCGCCTTCATCCGCGCCTGTTTGGAGGTGCTTGCCGACCCGGCGTACAAGGCCTTCAACACGAAACTCATCCCGAACGTCGACCCAAGCACGATGATCGGCATTCGCGTTCCCGCGCTGCGCGCAGTCGCGAAAGACCTGCGTGGCGGCGATAGGGCCGTGGTGGAACGGTTTTTCGCGGACCTTCCCCACAAGTACTTCGAAGAGAACATGCTCCATGCGATCCTGCTTGGCGACGTGTGTGGTTCGGTGGAGGAGGCGATTGACGAGCTGACGCGATTCCTGCCGTATACGGACAACTGGGCGGTGACCGACACCATCCGCATCCGCGCATTGCGTCGTGCGAGTGCAGATGTGGATGCACAGATACTACTCAACCAGCTGGAACGCTGGATGCAAGCGTCCGCCACCTACACCGTGCGGTATGCCGTGGTCGAGTTGATGACCGATTTCCTTGACTCCCGTTTCGATGCAGCGCATCTGCGCCTCGTCGGCGGTATAGCTTCCAACGAGTATTACGTGAACATGGCCCGGGCTTGGTATTTCGCGACGGCACTCGCCAAGCAGTGGGAGAGTGCGTTGCCGGTGCTGCAGAAGCGCATCTTTGATCCGTGGACCCACAACAAGACCATCCAAAAGGCTTGCGAATCGTACCGGGTGACCCCGGAGCACAAGGCGCTGCTGCGTTCGTTGCGTGTGTAATGGCGGAAAAGGGCACATTCAAGGCGGTGCCACCATGCATCTGCGCTGGGGAGGAGCATTTTCTTGGCAGCGTCCCGGTATAAGCCGTGAAAACACACCGATCTACAGGCGTGATACTTGCCCCTGCCCAAGAAATTGCTCCTCCCCAGCGCAGATACAGTTGTCCACCTAGAAAACGCATTGACAAGAAGGCACCACAAACCCATCACGAGACCGGTAAACACCAGCGTGGCTGAACATCGAGGTCGTTTATGTTCAGAATCAGGTGCCGTTCTGAACATACGTTCCCTCCAAGTTCAACCAGCGACCCTATTTTGATGACGTTCGAAGTCACGTACTTATTAGTGTTTTGCTCAATTGGTATTGAAAGAGTGGGGCACACTTAACAAGAACGGTCAGAACACCTTGTAGTACTGCAGCAGTTCGTAGAGGCCGAGCAGAATCAGGATTGCGCCACCAAACGCGCCGCCCTTGGCACCGACCTTGTGACCGAGCTTATGCCCAACGAACATTGCCGGAACGGTGATGGCCAACGACACGAGCGCCGCGGAAAGCGAAGCCCACCAGATATCCAGCCTATGGCCAAGGGCGAGCGAGACGCCCACCGCGAGTGCATCCAGGCTCATCGTCAGCGAAAGAACCGACATGGATTTAACATCCATTTTTGCCAGCAGGTCCTGCTGCTTGGCGTCGTCACCGCTCTTGCTGAATGCCTCGCGCACCATGTTGGCGCCGATGAGCATGAGCAACCCGTCGGCGATCCATTCGGTGACGGCGCTCGATCCCTTGGAAAACAGGCTTGCGCCATAGAATCCGATGATGAGCATAACACCTTGGAACACGGCGAAATAGAGGTCTGTGATCCACGGGTCCACACGCCGCATGTGTTTGACCTGCACGCCTTTGATGGTGCCCACGGCGAGTTCGTCGAGCGAGACACTGACGCCGATGAGCAGGTATTTCAAATTCCACGGTCGCCTCCAAGCTGGTATCGCTTACACACGTCAGCCTAGTGACTTCACGGTGTTGGGTGGCAATGTGCGCTCGCCGCGTATCGGCAGGTTGTGAGCAGAGTGGTTCCATGCACCAAGATGTCCCGTGAAAACAGAGGCGTTTCCCGTTAGAGTGTGAGGGGCGGAGCCGTCCATTCCGCCGAAGAGAGATGAGGAGCCCTGATGACGCAGAGCATGGAGACCCAGACGATGCTGCCTGCACAACACGAGGATGTTGAAGACAAGCGCAAGGCCTGCCCGGTCAGGGCATGGGCGGAGCAGCATAAGACGCTGCTCATCGTGTGCTTCGGCGTGCTTCTGCTGCTGATGCTCGGCAACCGCAAGACCGTGCTGAACATCGCGAACCAGCCGTCGCAGGCGGGTGGCAACACGGCGAAAGCGATGGTCATCGACAGCCATGGATTCTCGATGTTCCAGTGGATCGTCATCGGCAATGGCTCGAACAACCACCCGACGAACAGCGGCAACACGACATGTTGAGGCTCATATCAGATCGTCCCACTGCTCCATCGCGCGCTTCCAATGCCGAATCTTCGTGCGGAAGGTCGTGAACGGAGCTACTGTATTGATGTGGATCCATTTCCATACCGGCCATGATGACTGGGTCGAGGACGCCCATTGACGTTGTCCCGCCTCGAAGAGCTCCTGCTGTGAGAACGAGGTGACCATCCAGCAGATATGGTTGACCTGTTCGTGGAAGGTGTCGATCATCTGTTGCGGAGCGACATCCTGCCAAGTTACGTAGAAGCTCTCATACAGTTTGCCCAACTGGTTCCATGCGTATCCTTCAGCGGGCATGGCCGCCACATGTCCCTGCTCTTCAGCGTGTTCCCATTCAAGCAGCAGATTCATCCATCCCAGTTGGTAGGCGAGCATCTGGCGCGGGGTGCGGTCGTCCACGTCGGGCTGCAGTGTGTCCCAATACTGATCAGGGATGTCCCCGAATTCGCTGATGAATTTGTTGCCTTGCCTGATGATTGCGTCTATGAGCTCTGTACCCGATTCATACGATGGCATGATGCTCCTTCCCGTATGGTGTTGCATGGCTATGAGCTTGTGCCTTGGCAGGCGGCAATGGACATTCCCCTACCGTGGTCTGTTGAAGTGGCGATCGATCATCTCGGACTCTCCTATTCAATGCTGTTTGCGGGCACGGGTCGGTGTGCCCCTGTGGTCATTGAAGTATATGTGCCTGATTGGCGAGGTCAAACTAATCTTGCGAGTCCTCTGATATTGTCTGGACATAGAGGGGAATAATAGACTGAAATTCTGTATAACTGAATGGCTATGCATGGAATCGGTGTGCATGCGCTGCGCGCCGGCGGCCAGAAGCCATGGAATGACTAGGGAGGTCACTCCAATATCTCCGTGAGGCGTTGCGTGAGCGCTTCCGACGATGCAAGCGCATACAGGTCGCTGGAGAGCTCGTCGATGATCGCCGGCGCAAGCGCATCCGTCAGCGCCCGACCATTCCCGTCGAATCGCTGGAACAGCGCGCGATAGAGCGGTGAGTCATGCCGTATGCGCGTGACTGAATATGCGCCGTCTTCGAGTGCCCACGCCACCTCTGTGTGCTCGTCGTCATTGAGTTCCGTTTTGCCCGGGTAGAGCGCCTGCTCCATGAGCGAGTAGAGCACGTCGAGCAGGTCAATGCGGTCGGTGGACGCGCCTTCGTCGAGTGTGCGCGCGATGAGCCGCGGGTCGATTTGCTCGATTGATTGCATGTAATCAGCGGGTAGATGAGGTCCTTGCGCGCGTGTGAACGATGCCATGCCCCACATCGTAAGGGAGGAGCCTGGCATCTGCGGCGCAGATCGTGTCGGCGAGGATGTGCGTTGTATCCTGGATCCAGCTATTGCCTGCGAATAAGGGGAACTATGACCGGTGGACCTGAAGAACCAAAACTGATCCGTGTCGTCGGCGCTGCGATTGTCAAGGATAGCAAAGTGCTGTGCGCGCAACGGGGGACAGGAAAGACGCTGGCAGGATATTGGGAGTTTCCCGGCGGCAAGATCGAAGCAGGAGAGACTCCACAGCAGGCCCTTCGGCGCGAAATCGAAGAGGAACTGCTCTGTGAAATCAATGTTGATGTGGAAGTGTGCACAAGCGATTACCTTTACAATTTCGGACGCGTGGAGCTCACCACATTCCTATGCCATCTCATTGAAGGTTCTCCCAAGCTGACGGAACATGCACGCATGGTTTGGGTAGAGCCTGCGGATATGCCGCAATTGAACTGGGCGCCAGTGGATCACGATGCTGTCGAACACATTTCGAAAATGACGATCTGACCGATCAACAAACCATACAATCAGAGTTCATATGCGGAGAGGATTATGAATAGTTGGGCGTCTGAGGTGATTGCCGAACCGCGCGACATGCAGAAGACCGTCGATGAGAGCATCATCGATGGTGTGATGAGCGGGTTGATAAGGCAAAATGACACTGCTGAGGAACGGTTTGTGCCCAAGCTGATTTCCAATCAGCCCGGAAGCACGATGGGGGATGCCATCCGTGAGGAATTGAAGGGCAGCGAATCTTTTGACATTTCGGTAGCATTCGTCAGTGAAAACGCATTGAAATCGATGTATCAGGCATTCGTTGATCATGCGAAGAAAAGCGGGAAACGTAACCGGATCATTACCTCCACCAAAAACTATTTCAACAGTCCCAAGGCATTCAAGGAACTGATGAAACTCCAACGCGACGCCAATGTGGAGGTTCTGATTTGGGAACACGGCGACAGTGGGGAATCAGGGGGGACGATTGCTCAAGATCAACCATTTCATCCCAAAGGGTATCTCTTCACCAGACGCATGGAAGAGGGAAGAGCTTATTACAATCTGTACGTTGGCAGTTCGAACCTCACGTCCTTTGCGTTGCAGAATCAGCGTGAATGGAATCTTCGTGTGTCTTCGACCAGTGAGGCGCAGCTGATTCAGCAGGTCAAAGAGGAATTGGCGGATCAAGTCAGGCAATCGGTCCCGTTGACTGATGAATGGTTAGCGCAGTACGAGGAGGAGTTCAAGAACTACGCACCTCCGCGCACGCAAATCCTCCAGCAGGCACGTGCGGCGAAAATCGAACCAAATGCAATGCAGCGCGACGCATTAGCAAGCATTCGACAGTTGCGTGACGAGGGACAGCGTCGTGCCATCGTCATCTCCGCAACTGGTACGGGCAAAACCTACCTTTCTGCATTCGACGTACGCGAGTTCCACCCCAAACGCATGCTGTATGTAGCCAACCGTGACACGATCCTCAAGGCCGCACGCGAATCATACCAGCGGGTGCTCGGCTGTGATGAGGCCGAACTCGGCTTGCTCACTGGCAGCAGTAAACAACACGATGCCAAGTATGTGTTCGCATCGGTAGACACACTTCGCCGTCATATGGAGGAATGGTACGAGCCCGACGACTTCGATTACGTGCTTATCGATGAGGCTCATCATTCTGGTGCGAACAACTATCGTTCGGTCATTGATTATTTCTCAGAAGCCCGCTTCATGCTTGGTATGACAGCAACTCCAGAACGAACGGATAGTTTCGACATCTTTGCATTGTTCGACCACAACATCGCGTATGAAATCCGCCTGCAAAAAGCGCTTGACGAGAATATGCTGTGTCCCTTCCATTACTATGGCGTGCACGAATTCCTAGGAGAGAATGGTTCGCGTGTCGATTCAAACAAAGGCATATCGAAGAGCGACAAACAACAGATTCAATACTCTCTTGAAGAATTGACTGAACCGAGTCGCGTGCGATACATCATCCGTAAGCTCGAGCAATATGGCTCTTACGGCCAACAAGTGACTGGGCTGGTGTTCTGCTCCAGGATTGACGAGGCAGAGCAGTTGTCCCATCTGTTCAATCAGGAAACCAATCAACAGGCTGAACGCCCGTATCGAACAGTTGCCATCAGCGGCAAAACCTCGCCGAAAGATGTAGAGAACGCAGTGAACCGGCTTGAAGCGGGCGAACTCGACTACATCTTCACTGTCGATAAATTCAATGAAGGTATTGATATCCCTGCAATCAACCAGATTGTGATGTTGCGCAACACCGAATCCAGCATCGTGTTCACGCAGCAGTTGGGCCGAGGTCTGCGCAAGTTCCCGCACAAGACATGTGTTACGGTCATCGATTTCATAGGCAACTATGCGAATAACTATCTCATTCCTGTTGCCTTGTATGGAAATGCAGGCGACAGCGATATCGTCCGTAAGAATTTGCAACGCGAAGCTGTGGGGTTGTCCTCAATCAGTTTCGATGAGATCTCACGCAAGCAGGTATTGAAATCATTGGATACAGCGTCGTGGTCGGATAAGAAGATGCTTCGCGAACAGTATTCCGTGATGCGCAATGAGCTTGGTCGCATTCCGATGTTGACAGATGTATACCGGCATGATCCGTCGATGGTGATGACGATGGCGCAGAAAAACAGCAGCTACTTCGACTTTGCACGCGAGGCGGAGACTGTGTTGTCCGATGAGGAGCAGGGCAGTGGGTTCGCGCATACGTTGTTGCCTGTTGACGCACAGGGCGAACAATGGCTCAAAATGGCCACTGAGATTCTTTTGGTTGCCATCCGCCCGCAGGAATTGGTGGTTCTCGATGAATTGCTCACATCATGTAATAAGGGCGTCTATTCGCCGATATCAGTGTTACGTCTGAAGGAAGCGGTTGCAACCCGATTCCCAGCCTCGTACCATACGGACGCCCAGCTTGAATCGGCGCTCAGGGTATTGGATTGGTCATTCTTCGACACGGCTGCCAAGAAGTCCTATGGGGAATGTGCGGTTATCGAGCGTAGTGCTGGAGGGATCAGCCTCGCTCCTGAGTTTGCTGCGAGGCTCGTGAACAATGACACGTTCCGCCGCTTCTTCGTGGACAATGTACGCACGGGGTTGAAACGGTTTGCGGATCTTCTCGAGGAATCCGCTAAAACTGGGCATTCGCTGCAGGATGACCGAGGATTCGTCTATGAACACCGATACAAGATGTTCGAAGTGGAACGCCTGCTTGCATGGCCCAAGCAAATCAACGGCAGCAGCGTCGGCGGCTATCTGCTCCCCAAAGAGGGCGGCAGCATGCCCGTGTTCGTCAAATACGCGAACAGCCAGTATGCCGACCGCTTCCTCAATCCTCAGGAGATGCATTGGTTCAGCAAGGACAAACGCAGTTTCAAATCACGTGAGATCGAATGGATGTCACAAGGGCAGGGAGATGTGGATTGGGGTGCGACGCATTTCATCCCATTGTTCGTCATGCGCAAGGCTGACGCTGAAAAACTCAAGATGTACTACTACGTTGGCCGCGTCGGCTCATGTGCGAACATGCGTGAGACGGCACGCGACAACAGTGGCGAAACGGTCAGGCTCGTGGAGATGGATCTGCGTCTCACAAAACCGCTGAGCACGGAGCTGTACCAGCATCTCACTGGTCAAGTCGATGCGTGAATCATGGGCCCGCTATAGGCTGTCGGCATGAGCAAACCAGCACAGCGCGCACAATCCGCAGCCGAGCCCAAAGCGCCAAACATCGCGCGTTTTGCGCCCGCGGAACATCTGCATGAAGCACGACTGCAGTTGTTGGAGCGGGAGGGCTCCTACGATTCTGCGCGCTTCTTCGACCAGCGGGCGGATGAGCTCGACGCGCTGCTCGCCACGTTCCTGGACTGTGCGTTCGAACATTCCCAGGCAGCGGCGCTGACGCTCGACCGTGCGCACGTCAGCCACACCATGTTCACGGAATGCGGTGTCGCGCAGCTGCATGCGGTCGGCGCGGGGTTCGCGGACTGCATGTTCACGGGCTGTCGGTTCGGCTCATTCGCCGCCATGGAATCGTCAATGCATTCGGTGGAGATGCGCGACTGCCACATCGGCTACCTCAATCTGCGCGATGCCACATGGCGCGACGTGCGGTTCGTCGACTGTGTGATCGACGAATTCGACGCCGTCGGCGCGCAACTGACCCGCGTGGCGTTTCCGGGCACGCGCATCGAGTCGATCAATCTGCAGCATGCCACGGTCAGTGATGTGGATCTGCGCGGCATGCGCCTGCACCGCATAGAGAATGTGGAGTATCTGCGCGGAACCACCATGTCGCTCGACCAGATCGCCGACCTCGCCGCCGCGTTCGCCGCGAGCCTCGGCATCCGCGTGGCGTAAGGGAATAAACATATACAACGGTACAGTGGGAACGCGGAACAACTGATTGGCGGAAAGATGGAATCATTGCAGATCGCACGGCGCATCGTCGCGGCATACGGCGATGCGTGTTTCCTGACGAATCTCAAACTCAACCTGCTCGTGTACTGGTGTCAGGTCGAGGCTCTGCGGCAGTCAGGCGAGCCACTGTTCGCCGACGAGATCAGCGTGGGGCAGTGCGGGCCGGTCGAGCCGCTCGTATGGTCGGAATACGCCACGTTCGGCTCGCGCATGATCCGTCAACGTGATGAATGGCAGGAAGCCGACCTCGATGAGCGCGCGGAAGGCGTCATCGCGCGCGTGCTCGCCTCGCTCGGCGATCTGACCGCCGACGACCTGCTCCGCATGTCGAGCGCGCGTGGTGGCGCATGGTGGAACGCGCGTGGACGGGGCGATGTGCGCATCACCGTCGAGTGCATTGTGCGCTCCGTGGACATGCACGCCGCCGCCCCCACGAGCACACTCGCGCGCAGTGTGGGCGAAGTGGCGCGGGAATATCCGAACGCGCTACGCCTGTTGGAGCGTTCATGATGAGAGGGGAGCGGCCCATGCATACGGCAGAGCCAAACGCGGAGCCAATCGAACTCGACGGCGAGCAGATGCGCATGGACGCGCTCGCCGAATCGGTGTTCGAAGTCTATTTGGGCACAATCCGCGGCACGGGGCTCGACATCACGCCAACCGCGCCGGCGGCGGTGGATGAGGCGATCCTGGGACGTGTGCAGTCGGTGCTTGGCGCGACGTTCCTCACGTTCTTCGGCATTGCGCCCGCGCAACGGTATGCGGACGTGTTCGCGCAGATCGCGGACTACGCCACACGCTTCGCGAAAGACCACATCTTCCCGGACGGCAACAAACGGACGGCGGTCAAGATGTCACTCGCGATCCTCAAGATGCACGGGTGGGATGTGCGTGCGCGTGATGCGGGCGAGCCGGAGCGCAACGAGCTGTACCAGTGGGTGCAGAGTATCGTCACCGGGCGCGGCAGTGCGGAGGAACTTGCGGCGTTCCTGCGTGAGCACGCGGTGTGGGTGGGGTAGTGCGCGGGTGTCCGAAAGAGGCTACAGAATCTGCTCCATGCCGTATTTGTAGACGCTCATGCCAAGATGCTCGTAGAACTTGACGGCGGCCGGGTTCGCGGCCCACGCGTTGAGTGTCACGTTGTGGTAGCCGTGCGCGCGGGCGTGGTCGAGCATGTGGTTGTACAGCGTGGTGCCCACATGCTTGCCGCGAGCGGCTTCGTCCACACAGATGTCGTCTATGTACAGCGTGCGGATTGGTTGCAGATTGTTGCTGCCGGTGTGGTCCTCATCCACGCAGAACGCGTAGCCGAGCAACGTGCCATCGGTATCGATCGCCACGAAGATCGGGCGCGAATCATCGGCGATGATCCGCGCGAGTTCGTCGGGCGTGTACTTCGTCTTGCCTTCGATGAACAGATCGGGGCGGCCGTGTGCGTGCACATCGTTGACCTGCCGCAGCATGTCCATGATGGCGTTGATGTCGGTGGCTTGCGCGCGGCGGATGGTGAGGCCTGTCATGCTTCAAGTATTGCGTGTGGAAAGACAAGCGGTGTCGAGCGTGGGCTCAGCCGATGAGCCACTTGGCGTTCGCGACGCTGTACAGCGGGATGAAGGGGATGAGGATCGGGGTGTGCTTGGTGTAGTGCTGGTACTCCGGGTCGCTGCCATACTCCTTGTTCTGGCGCAGTTCAAGGCGGCGCGCGCCGCCGAACATGATCCAGCAGATGCACAGGTACCCGCCGATGGCGGCGATCCACTGCCATGCGCCGCTGAGGATGGTGACACCGGAGACGAAGACGCCGGTCCACGTGACGATTTCACCGAGATAATTGGGGCAACGCACCAGGCGGAACAGTCCCACGTCGCAGAAGCGGTGCGGATGCTGCTGCTTGAAGCGGTTCTTGGTCAGGTCGGCTGCGGATTCGAGCAAGATGCCGGCGCCCATGATCGCCGCACCCACAATGGCCATGGCGTCGGTGCCCGCATGGTTCTGCAGGCGGAATGCGATCGGGGAGGCCTCGCATGCGTAGAGCAGCGCGCAACCCACCCAGGTGAGGAGCTTGAGGGGGAGCTTCACATGCTTCCCGTTGTCAATCGCCTGCTGCATGACCTGATGGTAGGAGGAGCTGCGGTACTCGCGTGCGAGCAGATAGCCGCCAAGCCGCAGGCCATAGACAATAAGGAGCGCCGCCATCACAATCGACACGGCGGTCAGGCCGCCGGTGATACCGAAGTAGATGAGCAACGCCGCGCCGATGCCGGCGATCGAGAAGCCGTAGCCAATCGAGATGAACCAGATGTACCGGTGGAAACCGACGCCGCTGATTGCGAGTGCCACAAGAAAGATAATCAAAAATGCCATATTCCAAGCGTATCGGAGTATGCTGGGGTTCTTGTGGTTTGCGGCGAATAGCGCTCTGGGCACATTCCCGGGCGTGTTGGCCGAGTTGGGGTGTGTGGTTGAAACATATTTCGGCTGGGAAGGAGCATTTTTCGGCCAACACCCATGTATACAGGGGCGGAAACTGGCGCCATCAAGGGGCCAATACATGGCCCCTACCCAGAAAATGCTCCTCCCCAGCCGAGATGCGTTGCTGTGGGAGCTTAGCAGGCGAATGTAAGCCCCGAGGGACGCTCCTTCCACGCTTCGCGTCGCCTATCCGGCACGCATTCGAGGGGGAGCGGGGTGCTCAAAAGATAGTTCTTGCCGGTGCGCTCGCGGATGAGCCGTCCTACCAGTTCCGCCACGTGCCGTTTATCCGCGTCGGTGATGAACCCGAGACCGATGACTTGCACGTAGGCCCAGCCAGATGCCTCTATCGCGAAGCGCCGGAGCGAGTCCTGCGCCCATTGCTCACTGTGGTGCCTGCCATCGTATTCGACAGCCACCATGGCTTCAGGGAACGCAAGGTCCAAAAAGATGAGGCGCCCGTCCGGCAACCTCACAGGAAGATTGACCACCGGTCGGGGAAGGCCATAACATTCGAGCGTGAGCCTCAATATGGTTTCCATGACGGAATCGGTGTGCTCTTCCATCAATTCCAAGGCTTTGCGGCATTGTGTAATTCCTTTGGGCGGCCGTGTGCCATTGCGGTGCGCGCGGCACTCCACACGTGCGATGAGGTCGGCGAAGCCGTCCAATGTCAGTGGCTCATGAAGGGTGTTCCTGCGCATCATCGCATCGCCTAGGATGATGAGGTCCTTAAGTCCAAGAAAACGCGAGAACATGAACCATGTGAATTCGGGTGTCGTGCAGGTGATACCCTCTGCGATTTCGATGGTCTCTATTGGTATGCTGCTGACGAATACTGCGGTGGGAGCGACCCGTTTAGTGCCGGGGCGTGCGAGGGCGTGCCTATCGCGTCCTTTGTTGTTGCGGTGATCCACAACCGTCTGGAGCACATCGGCATGAAGTCTGGGCATCGAAGTGACAGAAGCTTCTGGGTCCCAATCCACGCCGAGCAGTCGGAGCGCTGTGGTCAACGTGAATATGCATGCCGTGGCGCGCCGGCAATAACGCTCAAATTGCAGGCAGGTCTCCAATTGGCATTCCTGCCGCTGCTCTGGCGTCTCGAAGTGTCCGGGCATGTCCTGTTCCTCGCTATGAATTCGAATGTTGTGCCGACTCTAACGGATGCAACCTCGGCTGTCAGCCATCGTGGTGATGCCTGTGGAAACGGTGGATAGCGGGCGGAAAATACTGACAGAATGTGGAGGAAGCGGTGGATGCCGCCGGTCATCAGCTGGGTTCGGTTGCGGTGTGGCTTTCAAGACGAAATCAGTCCTCAGCCAGTGAGAACTAGTAAGAGAGGCGTTCGGTGAAACCATTTTGACTGGGGAGGAGCATTTTTCGGCCATCACCCATATATATAGGGCGAAAACTGGCTCCAGCACGAGGCAGGTATCTGGGTTCTGCCCGGAAAATGCTCCTCTCCAGCCTGAAAACACGATGAATGCACAGGGATCGTACGAAACAGGCGGTGTTTCATGTTTTCGTGCCAGTAACCTGTTCGTAGCATCGGATTTTTACGCTGCACACATGCATCACGCATGGAGCGTGGTCACGAACAGCGAGGGAAACCATGAGCAAGCAGTCCTTTCGGTCCATCGCCGCGTGTCTTCTTGGCGCGGCGCTGTGTGTGAGCGCCGCCGCATGCGGCACGTCCGACGAAGCATCGTCATCCGGTAGTGAAACCAGCACCGCATCGCCGCAGGCATATGATGTGTCCAAAATCGAGACGGACGAGGAGATCGCCGCGCTGCTGCCGGATTCGGTGAAGCAGGACGGCGTGCTCACCGTGGGCATGGACACCTCGTACGCCCCGGCCGAATTCCTGGCCGAAGACGGCAAGACGCCGGTGGGCTACGATGTTGACCTGTCGAACGCGCTCGCCAAGGTGCTGGGCCTCAAGGCCGACCAGCAGGTCTCCAAGTTCGACCTGATCATCCCCTCGGTCGGCTCCAAGTACGACGTGGGCATCTCGTCATTCACGATCACGCCCGAACGCATGGACGCCGTCGATTTTGTGAGCTTCTACAAGGCCGGCTCCACATGGGTCACCAAGAAGGGCAACCCCACGAATGTCGACACCGCGGACCTGTGCGGCGTGCGCGTGGCGGTGCAGACCGGCACCACGCAGGAAGAGGAAGTCACGCAGATGAGCGAGGACTGCACCAAGAACGGCAAGGATGCGATCGATATCCTGTCGAACGCGTTGCAGACCGACGTGACGACCAATGTGACCACCGGCAAGGCTGACGTGTTCTATGCCGATTCGCCGGTGGCGGGCTATGCGATCACGCAGACCGACGGCCAGCTTGAGGCGCTCGGCGAGGATGTTGGTGTGACGAAGCAGGGCATTGTGGTCAAGAAAGGCGACAAACAGACCGCCGAAGCGCTGCAGAAGGCCATGCAGAAGCTCATGGACAGCGGCGTCTACGAAGAGATCCTCGAGCAATGGGGCGCGCAGTCTGGCGCGATCGACAAGTCCGAGGTCAACCCCACCGACGTCTCCCAGTGACCGGCGCGCGCTTGGCCCGCGCACACGGTAGGATATAGCTGCATGTGTGTGGCGCGCTCGCCCCGGCGAACGCGCCACACACATTGAGCAGCGGTAGTGTTCGCGTTGAGCACATTTGTATTTTATGCAGTGTATGCCATAAATATACAAACCAATCGACGGCGCCGAATCCTGCGGCACAACGACGCGCATATGAGACCGGAGGAACAAGAAAGAATGGCAGTGCAGAGTCTCAAGAAGATCATGGCGGGCATGCTGGGAGCGGCGATGCTCCTGACGGCGGTGGCCTGCGGCACGACCGATGAGAGCACGGACGCAAAGGCGGAGGCGAAGGCCGGGTTCGACGTCTCCACGGTGAAGAAGGACGACACGATTGCCGCCATGCTGCCGAAGAGCGTCGCCGACAGTGGTGAGCTGACGGTGGGCATGGAGCTGTCGTATGCCCCGGCCGAGTTCGTGGGCGACGACGGCAAGACGCCGGAAGGCTATGACGTGGACCTGGCGAAGGCGCTGGGCAAGGTGTTCGGCTTGGACACGAAGATCATCTCGTCCACATTCGACACGATTGTGCCGTCGGTGGGCACCAAATACGATCTGGGCATCACGGCGATGACGATCACGCAGGAGCGCATGGACGCCGTCGATTTCGTGAGCTACTACAAGGCCGGCTCGAGCTGGGCGGTCAAGAAGGGCAACCCGGAGCACATCGACGTCAACGATCTGTGCGGCAAGAAGATCGCCGTGCAGGTGGGTACCACCCAGGAAGAGGAAGCCAACGAGATCAAGCAGCAATGCGCGGCCGACGGCAAGGCGGCTGTGGAAGTGATGCCGAGCAAGCTGCAGACCGACGCCGCTACCGCGGTGGCCACCGGCAAGGCCGATGTGTTCTACGCCGATTCGCCTGTGGCCGGCTACGCGATCTCGCAGACGGGCGACGCGCTTGAGGATCTGGGCAGCGCCGAAGGCGTGGTCAAGCAGGGCATCGCCATCAAGAAGGGAGACACCGAGCTGGCCAAGGCCGTGCAGGCCGCCATGCAGCACCTGATGGATGACGGCACCTACATGAAGATCCTAGAGGCCTGGGGTGTGGAATCTGGCGCCATCAAGACTGCCGAGATCAACCCGAAAGACCTGGACTGAACGTAACCATGTGCGCGCGGTGGACTCCACCAGCGTGCACATGCATTGTTGTGGAGAAGAAAGCGAGGAGACCGATGCCTCATCATGTTGAACGCGACGGCGAAGGACTGCCGATCCCGAACCGCATCGAAGCCAAGCCAGTCAAACGCACCGGCCAGATCGTGGCGGCGGTCATCGTGGCGCTGCTGGCGGCGATGCTCATCCATGGGCTGGTCACCAATCCGCGGTTCGAATGGAACGTGGTGTGGAAGTACCTGTTCAACGAGCGCGTGCTCGAAGGCGTGGGATACACGCTCATCCTCACGTTCCTTTCCATGATCATCGCCATCATCCTGGCGGTCATCCTGGCGATCATGCGCAAATCCGCCAACCCGGTGCTGCGCGGGGTGAGCTGGTTCTACATCTGGTTCTTCCGCGGCACACCTGTGTACACGCAGCTCGTGTTCTGGGGCCTGTTCTCGGTGTTGATTCCACGCCTTTCGCTGGGCATCCCCTTCACCTCGGTGGAGTTCTGGAGTGTGGATTCGCAGACCGTGGTGACCGCGTTCAACGCCGCCGTGATCGGCCTGGCGCTCAACGAAGCCGCTTACCTCGCCGAAATCGTGCGCGCCGGCCTTGAAGCGGTCGACCCGGGCCAGGAGGAGGCCGCCAAGGCGCTCGGCATGAAGCGTTCGATGATCATGCGCCGCGTGATCTTGCCCCAGGCCATGCGCATCATCATCCCGCCCACCGGCAACGAGACGATCGGCATGCTCAAGACCACGTCGCTTGTGCTCGCCGTGCCGTTCACGCTGGAACTGCAGTACGCCACGAACGCGATCGCGAACCGCATCTACAAGCCGATCCCGTTGCTCATTGTGGCCAGCTTCTGGTACCTGCTCATCACCTCGATCTTCATGGTGATCCAGTCAATGCTCGAAAAGCACTTCGGCAAGGGCTTCGAAGCGCGGCCGGTGGGCACCAAGGGCAAGCAGACGCCGCTGCCGGGCAAGACCGAAGGCGAACCGCAAGACGACGTGAACAAGACGAACGAGGCGGCGTTCCTCGGCTACAACGCCTAACGGACAGGAAGGGCATACACTCATGACCTCACAGACAACGCACGCCGCAACCGCCGGGGCGCAGGCCCCGAAGCCTGTTGTGGAGGCGAAAGACGTGCACAAGGCCTTCGGCGACCTGCATGTGCTCAAGGGCATCAACCTCGAAGTGGAACCGGGCACCGTCACCGTGATCCTGGGGCCGTCGGGCTCGGGCAAATCCACGTTCCTGCGCCTGATCAACCAGTTGGAGACGCTCACCGGCGGCGAGATCGACGTGAACGGCGAGATGATCGGCTACAAGCGCCTTCCTGACGGCACGCTGCAGAGGCTCAACGAGAAGGAGATCGCGCAGCAGCGCTCCAAGCTCGGCATGGTGTTCCAGAAATTCAACCTCTTCCCGCACATGACCGTGCTCGAAAACGTGATGGAAGCGCCGGTGCACGTCAAGCACATGCCCAAGGCCGAGGCGCGCGAACTCGCCATCGCCGAACTCAAGCGCGTAGGGCTCGGCGACCGCATGGACTATTACCCGGGCCAGCTTTCGGGCGGCCAGCAGCAGCGCGTCGCCATTGCGCGCGCGCTTGCGATGAAACCCGAGATCATGCTGTTCGACGAGCCGACGAGCGCGCTCGACCCCGAACTCGTGGGTGAGGTGCTCAATGTGATGCGTTCGCTCGCCGACGAGGGCATGACGATGATCGTGGTGACGCACGAGATCGGATTCGCGCGCGAAGTCGCAGATCAGATCGTGTTCATGGACGGCGGCGTTGTGGTGGAACAGGGCGGCCCAGAGATCATCGACCACCCGCGCGAGGTGCGGTTCCGTGACTTCCTGCAGCATGTGCTGTAGTGGAGATCTAGTGTGAGGGCGGTGTTTGGCCGGTTGCCGAGATGATTGGCAGCCGTCCGGCTTCGTTGATGCGACGACTCCGGCATGCGCCCATTTGGGCGTCCCTCCTCAGTGCGCTCCGTAGGCGCATGCCGGGTCGGCGCAAGACCTTCTCTCCCGCCGGTTCAGCATTGTAGAGGTTCTTTTCGCGAAAGCCCAGCGCGTGTAGTCCTCAGGACTACACGCGCCCACTATATGGTCACGCTATGCGCTGTGTTGCTATAGATTGGTGATGCGCAACCACTCGGCGACCGCCTCGCGCCGGTTGCCGACGCCCAACTTGCGCGTTGCGCGGCTCACATAGGTCTTGACGGTGGAGGGGCTGACGTCCATGAGCATGGCGATGTCTGGGGTGAGCATGCCTTGCGACAGATAATCCATGACGGTGCGCTCGTTCTCCGAGAGGTTGAGCAACGCGGGTTTGCCGTCGGTCTGCAGTCGTGCGAACGCCTGTTGCGGGGAATCGAAGAAGACGCCGTCTCGCATCGGCAGCCGACTGCCGTCGAGCAGCGTGGCGATGGACTCACGGAGGCGTTCGAGGTCTTCTTTCGCGACGATGCCCTGCATGCCGGCTGCCAATGCCTCGGTGGCGTACATCTGCGGGTCGTACGAGGTGGCGCCAAGAATCGGGGTGTGGTCGTCTTCGAACCGGATCATGGAGCACATTTCGAGGCCGGACATGCCATGCATGGCGATGTCGGTCACGATCAGGTCGGCGGCCGGGGCCGTGCCACATAGACTGCGGTGGTAGGCATCGATGCCACTCCTCCCGCTGTTCGCTGTCCAGTCGACGGTGAGGTGTGGCTGTTTGTCGAGGAAAGACGCGAGCAGCCCGAGTACAAGACGGTCGTTGTCCACGATAGCGATGCGGAACGGCGTCTGCCGGCCAGAAGATGGTGTGGATTGGCTTGCGTCCTCTGTTCCATTGCTGGTGGTTGTGTTCACGTGCATCATCATAGAACACAGCGCCGCGCGCAGGTGGCGGTATTTCACGGGCGGGGGAGGCGGGCGCGTTCGGTTACGGCGAAACCGCCGGCGACCAAGCAAAAGCGTGGGAACCGTGGAAGTGCACCGGATTGCCGTGCATTGCGCGCCGCCGTCGGTTATGCTGGTGCCTATGTGTGGAATTGTAGGTTACGCAGGTGATGTGAATTGTCCTTCGATGCGCCCCCTCGAGGTGTGCTTGCAGGGATTGGAACGTTTGGAATACCGTGGGTACGATTCGGCCGGTGTGGCGCTGACCGCGCCCGGCATGGACCGTGTGGCGGTGCGCAAGAAGGCCGGCCGCCTTTCGAATCTGGTGGAAGACATCGAGGCACGGCCGCTGCCGGACGCCACGGTGGCGATCGGCCACACGCGTTGGGCCACGAACGGTGTGCCCAACGATGTGAACGCGCACCCGCATGCGAGCCGTGACGGCAAGGTGGCGATCATTCACAACGGCATCATCGAGAATGCCTCGCAGTTGCGTCTGGACCTGCAGGCGGAAGGCTACCGGTTCGTTTCGGGCACCGACACCGAGGTGGCG
Organism: Bifidobacterium pseudolongum subsp. globosum; assembly: GCF_000741295.1. Lineage (GTDB taxonomy): Bacteria > Actinomycetota > Actinomycetes > Actinomycetales > Bifidobacteriaceae > Bifidobacterium > Bifidobacterium globosum. The sequence goes on from NZ_JGZG01000005.1 coordinate 84,989, forward strand.
GCCAAGCTGCTGGGCAAGATTGTGGACGCGGTGATCGCGGAGACGGGCGAGCCCGACCTGTTCGAGGCGATGCGCCGCTTGGGCCGCATGCTCGAAGGCGCGTTCACGATCCTGGCCGTGGATTGCCGCCAGCCGGGCATCGTGGTCGGCGCCCGCCATGATTCGCCGCTTGTCGTGGGCCTTGGCGAGGGCGAGAACTTCCTGGGCTCCGACGTGGCAGCGTTCGTGGCATACACGAAGACCGCGATGGAGATCGGCCAGGACCAGGCCGTGATGATTGACGCGCACGGCGTGGCCGTGACCGATTTCGACGGCAACGACGTGCCCGAGCCTGTGGTGTACGAGATCGACTGGGACGCTTCGGCCGCCGAAAAGGGCGGTTGGGATTCGTTCATGGACAAGGAGATCCACGAGGAGCCGGCCGCCGTGCAGCGCACACTGATCGGGCGTCTGGACGACGAAGGGCGCCTCAACCTCGACGAAGTGCACATCGACGAGCATGATTTCAAGGCCGTCGACAAGATCATCGTGATCGGCTGCGGCACGGCGAGCTATGCGGGCATGGTGGCCAAATACGCGATCGAGCACTGGGTGCGCATCCCGGTGGAGGTCGAGCTGGCGCATGAGTTCCGCTACCGCGACCCGATCCTCACGCCGCGCACGCTCGTGGTGGCGATCTCGCAGTCGGGCGAGACGATGGACACGCTCATGGCACTGCGCCATGCGCGCGAACAGGGGTCCAAGGTGCTCGCGATCTGCAACACGCAGGGCGCGTCTATCCCGCGTGAATCCGACGCGGTGCTGTACACCCACGCCGGCCCCGAAGTGGCCGTGGCCTCCACGAAGGCGTTCGTGGCGCAGATCACCGCCGCCTATGTGCTCGGCCTCTATCTGGCCCAGCTCAAGGGCACCGTGTTCCGTGACGAGATCGCGCAGACGCTCGATTCGCTCAAGGACATGCCGCGCAAAATCCAGTGGGTGCTCGACACGCAGCCATCCAAGGTGGCCGCCGCGGCCCGCCAGTTGCGTGACGCGAACTCGTTCCTGTTCCTGGGCCGGCACGTGGGCTACCCGGTCGCGCTCGAAGGCGCGCTCAAGCTTAAGGAGATCGCCTACACGTTCACGGAGGGCTTCGCCGCCGGCGAGCTCAAGCACGGGCCGATCGCGCTTGTGGACGAAGGCGAGCCGGTCGTGTTCATCGTGCCACCGGCGCGCGGCCGCAACGTGCTGCATGCCAAGGTGATTTCGGGCATCGAAGAGGTCAAGGCCCGCGGCGCCACGATCATCGCGGTCGCGGAGGAAGGCGACGCCGACGTGGAACGTTACGCCGACGTGGTCTTCTGGCGGCCCGAATGCCCCACGTTGATGAGCCCGCTCGTCGACGTGGTGCCACTGCAGCTGCTCGCCATGGACATGGCCAAGCAGAAGGGCTACGACGTGGACAAGCCGCGCAATCTGGCCAAGTCCGTCACGGTGGAGTAGTGGCGGGCCAGCCACCCGAGTGCCGCGACCATGGCCCGGGCATGCCGAGATGCATGCCCGGGCCATCACCGTTGGGTGCTCGATGAACCCGACATTCCTTTCGACCTGCCTGTGCTGTACGAGGACGAGGCGATCATCGTCGTGGACAAGCCGCATTTCCTCGCCACGATGCCGCGCGGCATGTGGTACCGCCAGACCGCGCTGATGCGGCTGCGCGAACGCTACAACGACCCGCGCATCGTGCCGGCGCACCGCCTCGACCGGCCGACCGCCGGCGTGCTCGTGTTCGTGCGCGATCCGGCTGCGCGCGGGGCGTACCAGCTCGTATTCCAGAACCGCCGTGCGCGCAAGGTCTACGAGTGCCTCGCGCCGGTGCGCGTGCCGCAACAGCCGCACACCGGCACCGTCGTGCGCCTCGCCGCACCACGGCCGTTCCCATTGGAACGCCGCTCACACATCGTCAAAACACGCGGTGTGCTGTGCGCGCAGGAGATTCCCGGTGTGGTCAACGCGGTCACCCGCATCGAGCGCGCAGAGCTCGACCGCGCCGCCTCGGCGCGCGCAGGCGAGCCGGTCGCGCGCTACGTGCTGCACCCGCAGACCGGCAAAACACACCAGTTGCGCGTGCACATGAACGCGCTCGGCCTGCCGATCCTCGGCGACGATTTCTACCCGTGCATCGAGCAGCGCGCCTACGACGATTTCTCTCAGCCGCTCGAACTCGTGGCGCGCGTGCTCGAATTTCGCGACCCGCTCACCGGCGAGCCGCGACGTTTCGTCTCGCGTGTGCCGCTCGGCGCGGCAATTTCACGCATGTAGCGCAATCCGCGCCGCCCCGCATGCAGACTGCTAGAACTGGAGGAAGCAGATGTATTCGGTAAGGAGCGGATCATGGGTTACGTCATTGCACTGTGCATAGTGGTGCTTGCTGCGTTCGTGTGCACGGCGGTCGTGCTGGTCAGGGACGGCGGGGAGCGTGAGGCCCGTGTGTTTACCGAGCTCGAACCCGAGCAGCAGCAGATGCTGTACAACACGCCGATCGAGTATGAAGACGAATCGCATCAGTCGTGGCGTCAGAAGGGCATTGTGCGCAATGTGACCCCGCGCGACGACGACACGGCCGATGTGGAAGTGATGTGGTACAACGCGAAGCCCGACGAGACGACGCGTAAGAAGGAAACGAACATCGAGCGCATCGCTGCCAAGAAGAAGGATGTACAGGCCAAAGGCATGCATAAGGGCGGCGTCGTCACGATCCGCGTGCAGCCCGGCCAGGGCGTCACGGTCGTCGCCGCGTAACACGCCCCGCCCGCTATGCTGGAGTGCGTACAGGTCAACACACGGTGAGGAGTCGATGTGCGCGCATGGGCGGAGCGGATGGTGGCGGTGGTATGTGCGGCGGGCGTGATGGTCGCCGTGGCGGGCTGCGGTGAGCCCGACGACCGCACGCAGATCAGCGTGTGGTCGTGGGAGCCCAGCATGGCCGCGTTGATCGCCGATTTCGAGGCGCGCAACCCGGACATCCATGTGACGCAGATCGGCACGGCCGACTACAGCAAACTCAACTCGGCAATCCAGGACGGCTATGGCACGCCGGACGTGGTGCAGCTGGAGTATTTCGCCTTGCCGCAGTATGCGGTCAGCGGCCAGTTGCGCGACCTGACGAGTCGCACCACGGATTACGGCTCGTTCTATACGCCCGGCTCATGGTCGTCGGTGCAGCTCGACGGGCGTGTGTACGGTGTGCCGATGGATTCGGGCCCCATGGCCTTCTTCTACAATCAGGACGTGTTCGAGCAGGCGGGCGTGGATGCCGCGAAGATCCGCACATGGGACGACTATTACCGTGCGGCGAAGAAGCTCAAGGAGAACGGCGTCTACATCGCGGCCGACGACGGCGATGCGAGTTTCTACAACGCGATGATCTGGCTCGCCGGTGGCAGGCCCTACAACACCTCGCACGACGGCAAAGAGGTCTCGATCACGCTCGACACCGACACCGGCACGCAGGAGTTCACGCGGTTCTGGCAGCAGATGATCGACGAAGACCTCGTGAACACGCGGCTGGACACGTGGTCGGACGACTGGAAGCAGGCGCTCGGATCGGGCACCGTGGCGTCGCTGTTCGCCGGCGCATGGATGCCGTCGCTGATGCTGGCCGACGTGCCCGGCACCGCCGGCCTGTGGCGCGTGGCGCAGATGCCCACGGCGCATGGCAACCTGACGAACGCCGAAAACGGCGGGTCGGCGCTCGGCGTGCTCAGTTCGAGCCGGCGCCCGGAGGCCTCATGGCGGTTCATCGAATATGTGTGCCACGAGACGGCGGGCATCATGACGCGCGTGGACGGCGGAGCGTTCCCTGCTGACAACGCCACGCTCAACAGCGCCAACTTCCTGAACAAGACCACGGTGCGCGACGCGCGAGGCATCGAGGTGCCGTATTTCGGCGGGCAGAAATTCAACACGGTGCTTGCTCAGGCCGCGAGCCACGTCAGCACCGGTTACCAGTACCTGCCGTTCGAGGTGTATGCGCGCAGCGATTTCCGTGCCACCGTCGGCGCCGCATACACGTGGGTGAACGACGAGCACACGTATTATGACGCGGTGCGGCGCGAACGCGAAGGGCTCATCCAACGCAAGGACATGCCGCAAACTCCCGGCCCGCAGGTCACATTGTGCGAGGGGATCGAACGCTGGCAGAGCGACCTCAAGGAGTACGGCGCCAACCAGGGCTTCACCATGCGCTAGATGTTCTTGCGGTAGATCCAGAGCATGCCCTTGAAGATGAGGTCGGGGTCGACCACGTCGATCAACGGCGTGTCGAGTATGCGCGCAAGACCGCCGGTGGCCACAATCTGGAAGTCCTCGGGGATCTCGCGGTGGAATTGCGTGATGATGCGTTCGATGCCGCCGAGGAAGTCGTAATACAGCCCGGCTTGGATCGCGTTCTTCGTGTCTTTCGCCAGAATCGACGTGGGGCGCCGGATCTCCACTTCGGGCAGCTGCGCCGTCATCGAGGTGAGCGCCTCAGCCGCGGTGCGGATGCCGGTCGTGATCAGGCCGCAGGTGATGGTGGCGTGCTCATCCACATAGTTGTAGGTGGTGGCCGTGCCCATGTCGATCACGAGCGTGCGGCCGCCGTATGTGGCGTACGCGCCGGCGCAGTCGGCGAGGCAGTCGGCGCCGAGCGAGCGCGGGTCGTCGATGTGGATGTTCATGCCGGTGCGGATGCCCGGGCCGACCACCATCGGTGTGATGCCAAGGAACTTGACGATCGCCGCGGTGAACGAATGCATCACCTTCGGCACGACCGACGTGATGATCACGTCGTGCACATCGCGCGGCGCAAAGCCTTTGAGCTGCAGGAACTGCAGCATCATGATGCCGAACTCGTCGGAGGTGTGGTTCGATTTGGTGGTGATGCGGTAGGTGGCGGCCACCTGCTCGTCTTCGATGAACCCGAGCACGATGTTCGTGTTTCCAATGTCTACGGCGATCAGCATAGCGTCTCCTTCGTGCCGGGCGTGGCGTGCGCGGCGAAATATGCACGCCCCTCTATAATAGCGGGAGGTGGCCGACCCCGGCTGGGGCGGTCAACCATATGCAACAAGCAGAAGTCAAGAAGCGCGGGCGGCAAGCCCGCATGCAACCAACCATTGAGGATTCCATGACAGCAACGAATGGAGCCAATGGCGCGCACGGCGAGTCCGGCGCGACCGAAGGGCACACCAACCAGCAAGACACCGCATTCAGCACCGACGCCTCACTCCAGGCGCACGCCAAACGGCCGGGCGGCGGGCCACGACGTTCCATCTGGGCCATTGTGGCCGTGATCGTGATCGCCGTGGCGCTCATCGTGGGTTTTTGGCACCCGTGGGCCCGCAAGGCGGACCAGACGCAGTCCAGCGGCGCCGCGGACACCGTGGCGATCGGGCTCAAACTCGCCCCCACCAACCTCGACATTCGCAACACGGCCGGCTCCGCGCTCGACCAGGTGCTCATCGGCAACGTGTACGAAGGCCTTGTGGCCCGCAGCAGCGAGAACAAGGTGGTGCCGGCGCTCGCGAAAAGCTGGGATGTGAGCGCTGACGGCCTGAAGTACACGTTCCATCTCAACACAGGACTCACGTTCTCGAACGGCGATCCGTTGACCGCCGAAGACGTGGTGTGGTCGATCAACGAGCTCGAAAGCAAGCAATACCACGACGCCGACGCACTGAAGAACTCCAAGTCGGTGAGTGCGCCGAACAGCGACACCGTGGTGATCGAACTGACCAAGCCCTACGCCAACCTGCTGTGGGCGCTGACGGGCCGCGCCGGACTCGTGTTCGACAAGGACGCGAAGTATGTGGCGAAGACGCAGGCGGTGGGCTCGGGCCCGTATGTGGTGGAACAGTTCACCCCGAACAGCTCGATCACGTTGAAGGCCAACCCGGAGTATTGGGGCGCCCAGCCCAAGACGCCCACGGTCGTGGTGAAGTACTTCGCCGACGACAACGCCGCCGTGAACGCGCTCAAATCCAACGAGGTGCAGGTGCTCGCCCCGATCACCGCGTCGCTCGCCAAGCCGTTCGAAGATGACCCGGCGCACTACACGGTGGAAGCCGGCGACGGCACGGACAAATACGTGCTGGGCATGAACAACGCCGCAGGCAAGCCCACAGGCGACAAGCGCGTGCGTGAGGCGATCCGCTACGCGATCGACCATGACCAGCTCATCGCCGCGCGCGGCGGCGCCGACAAGGCACTCGGCGGCCCGATCCCGTCGCTCGACCCAGGCTATGAGGACCTCACGGGCCTGTACCCGCACGACGTGGAGAAGGCGAAGGCGCTGCTCACAGAGGCCGGCTACACCAAGGAACATCCGCTCAAGCTCACGCTCACCTACGCCAACACCTACGGCACCGACATCGGCGACCAGTTGCGCAGCCAGCTCAAGGCCGTGAACATCGACCTCAAGGTGAACGTCGTCGAGTTCTCCACATGGCTGCAGGACGTGTACACCGACAAGGACTACGACCTTTCGCTCGTCGACCACAACGAAAGCCACGACTTCACGCAATGGTCGAACGCGGACTACTACTACAACTACAACAACCCCAAGGTGGCGGAACTCACCGATGAGGCGCTTGGCTCCACCGACGACGCCAAGCGCGACGAGCTGCTCGCGCAGGCCGCGCGCATCGTCTCGCAGGACGCCGCCGCCGACTGGCTGTTCAACTACCGCGTGACCACGGCGATGGACAAAGGTGTGAGCGGGTTCCCCGTGAACATGAACCAGACACTGATGCCGCTGGCTGAACTCAGCTATACGCCGGCCGTCACCAAGTAACATCACAACCAATACGCGAACCGCCCGGACGGTCTGAGCCGGGCCCCGCGGCCAGGGCGGCACAGCGCATGTGCCGCCCGCCCACAACCCTAAGGGGACTATGAAATACCTTGCACGCCGGCTGCTGCTGTTTGTTGTGGGGCTCTTCGCCATCTCCGTGGTGATCTTCCTGGCGTTGCGCGTGCTGCCCGGCGATATCGCCACCATCATGGCCGGCCTCAACTCGCCACCCGAACGCGTGGAGGCGCTGCGCGCGCAGATGGGACTCGACCGCCAGCTGATCGTGCAGTACGGCGCGTGGATCGCCGGCTTGGTGCGTGGCGACTTCGGCACCGCCATGCTCACCGGACAACCCGTGGCCGCCCTCGTCGGCACCCGTGCCGCCATCACCTTCCCGCTCATCATTCTGGGCCTCATCATCGCGCTTGCGATCGGCATACCCACTGGGTGTGCCGCCGTGCTCGCGCGTTCCCCGCGCGCCCGCGCCGTCTACCAGGGTGTGGCCATTGTGGGTGGCGCCGTGCCGGCCCTGTGGGGTGGCCTGATCCTCATCCTGCTGTTCGCGCGAGGATCGGGGTTGATCCCCATCCTGCCCGCGTCGGGCTTCCCGCAGGCGGGCTGGGCCGACCCCGGCCGTGCGCTCGCCTCGCTCGTGCTGCCCGCGTTGACCGTGGGCGTGATCGTGGGTGCGTCGATGATGCGCTACACGCGCTCCGCCCTGCAATCCGTGGCCTCCACCGGCACGATCGAGATGGCCATGGCATGCGGCATGACACGCACGCAGGCGTTGACGCGCGTGGGGTTGCGGCTCGCCATGCCGCAGCTCGTCTCGGTGATCGGCCTGACCTTCGCCGAGATGATCACCGGCGTGATGGTGATCGAGAACCTGTTCGCGTTGCCCGGCATCGGCAGCGGGCTCGTCGACGACCTGGGGCACCGCGACCTCATCGCCGTGCAGAGCGAACTGTTCATGCTCGCCGCGTTCTTCCTCGTCATCGGCCTGCTCGTCGACATCGCGCACCGCGCGCTCGACCCGCGGTTGGGAGATTGATATGCCAGATTCACCCACACCCACCCCACGCGTGCGCGCCGACGCACGCGGCGTGCACGGCCGGCGCCGTATGCGCATTGTGCTCAGTACGATGTGGAGCCACGGCACCGGTCGGTTCGCGCTCATCGTGCTCGGACTTTGGATGCTCATTTCGGTGGTCTCGCTGTTCTGGACCCCGCAGTCACTGTGGAAGACCGACGGCTATCACGTCTGGGCCGCGCCCTCGCGCGCCCATTGGCTCGGCACCGACGGCACCGGCGCCGACCTGTTCAGCTGGCTCATGGCCGGCTCGCGCACCAATCTGCTCATCGTGCTGCTCACCGTGGCCTTCGCCGCGGCGTTCGGCCTGCTGCTCGTCGCGATGATGGTCTCGCGCCATTCCGCGCTCGCACATGGCTCGGTCGTGGCGATCGACGCACTGATCTCAATCCCCACCGTGCTGATCGCACTCATGCTCGCCGTGCCGATGGGCGCGTCCGTGGCGGTCATCGTGCTCGCGTGCGGCTTCGGGTACGGCCTCAACCTGGCGCGTGTGGCACGCCCGCAGGCGCTGCTCGCCGCGCACAGCATGTACGTGGAGTCGGCGCTCGCGAACGGCGCCTCTGCGCCGCGCGTGTTCTTCACGCACATCGTGCCGAATATCATGCCCGTGCTCATCGTGCAGTGCTCGCTTTCGGCAGGCACGGCCGTGCTCGCCGAAGCCGGCCTGACATATCTGGGCGTCGGCGTGCCGTCCGGCGTGCCGAGCTGGGGGCATTCGCTGAGCACGTCGGTGCGGTTCATCAACATCTACCCGCTCACCGTGCTGTGGCCGGGCCTGCTCGTCACCATTGTGGTGGTGGCGCTCAACCTGTTCGGAGACGCGCTGCGCGACGCCTCCGACCCACTCATCAATCCACGATTGCGAGGTGCATGATGGGCGTTTCGGTCAACCACCTCACCATCCGCATCGGCGGCGCGCCGATTGTCTCCGATGTGCATATCGACGTGCGCGACGGCCAGCGCGTCGGCCTGATCGGCTCGTCGGGCTCAGGCAAATCGATGATCGCGCGCGCGATGATGGGCCTGTTGCCCGTTGAAGCCACGGTCAGCGGATCGATCGATGTGAACGGCGAGCAGATCGTCGGCATGCAGGACCGCGACCTGGCGGCCCTGCGCGGCGCGGCGATCAGCATGGTGTTCCAGAATCCCGGCGCCTCGCTCAACCCGCTGCTCACGGTGGGCAGGCAGATCGCGCTGCCACTCGAACTGCACTACGACCTAGCCAACGAAGACCGCCAGGCGCGCGTGCTGGCGATGATGCGCAAAGTGGGGCTCGACGAGTCCCTGGTCGGGCGGCACCCGCATGAGCTGTCCGGCGGCCAGCAGCAGCGCGTCGGCATCGCCACCGCGCTGATCACGTCGCCGCGCCTGATCATCGCCGACGAGCCGACGACGGCGCTCGACTCGATGACGCAACGGCAGATCGTGGAACTGCTCGTCTCGCTCGTGGACGAGGCCGGCGCGGCGATGCTGTTCATCACACACGACTTTTCGGTGCTCGCGCACGCCACGCAGTACTGCTACGTGCTGGACCACGGCACGATTGTGGAGCAGGGGCGCACGCGGCGTGTGCTCGCCGAGCCGAGCACCCCGCAGGGCGCGCGCCTCGTGATGGCCGCGCGCGAACTGACATTGCACGGAGTGGAAGGCGAAGGCGGCGGCACACGAGGGGAGCGGGCGCAATGACAGGCGCACTGACGCAGGCGGAACAGACGGACGTACTGCTCCAGGGCGAGCGCGTATGCAAGGTTTTCGGCCCGGCGCGCGCACGGCACCAAGTGCTGTTCGACGTCGACATCAGCGTGCCGGCGGGGCAGTGCGTGGCGATCATCGGCGCCTCGGGATCGGGCAAATCGACGCTCACGCGCATTCTGCTGGGCTTGGAGACGCCGGACGGCGGCGATGTGCGCTACCGAGGCGCGTCGATCGAGGGTCGCGCCGGCGCGCCGCAACTGCGCGTGTTGCGCGACGAATCGGGCATCGTGTACCAGAACCCCTTCGAATCGCTCAACCCGCGGTGGACGGCGTTCCGTTCGGTTGCCGAACCGCTGCGCCTGCGTGACCGGCGCATCGACGACGAGACATGCGAGCGCCGGGTGCGTGAGGCGCTCACGCTCGTGTCGCTCGACCCGGACGAGATCATGTGGCGCTATCCGATGGACCTTTCCGGCGGTCAGGCGCAGCGCGTGGCGATCGCGCGCGCGATCGTGACCGGGCCGAGCGTGCTGCTCGCCGACGAGGCGATGAGCGCGATCGACGTGGCCGCACGCGTGCAGATCCTCGACGCGTTCGCGGCGATCCGCGCGCGCAACCCGCGCATGGCCATGCTGTTCGTCTCGCACGACCTTGGCGTGGTGCAGCACATCGCCGACCGCGTGCTCGTGCTGCACGAGGGGCGTGTGGTGGAGCGCGGCACGGTGCGCCAGATCCTGGAAACGCCGCAGGAAGACTATACGAAGGCGCTCATCGAGGCGGCCACGCTGTGACGGCCGACATGGCCAGCTCGCGATAACGGTATGTCCACTATGTGGACCTGCCGCCGTGCTTGTCGGGGCGCCGTGGGTACGGTATGGCACATGACGTATCTCTCATGTTGTTGTTGTCGCTAGCCACACGCCCCACAGCGCGCGGTCTTCGACGCATAACTTGAGATGGTACCGGTCTGATTCCTCAGGGCCCCAACGCCGCCCACACCAGTGAACTGCATGTGTGGCCACAGGCGCGCCCGATTTCCAACCCACACCGGATTGCCGGAACGCCACGGTGATATGCCGTCTGGCAGCCGCACCCCATCTCAACGCCATGGTTTGAACGCGCGATTCACGCGGGGCCGTCTTACGTAAAACCCCCGTACGAACCAACCGACCACCAACCACGCAAGGAACAGACCCATGGCAATCCACAACTCACTTTCCGAACTCATCGGCAACACCCCGCTCATCAAGCTCAACCATGTGACCGACGGCGTCAAAGCCACCATCGCCGTCAAGGTGGAGTACTTCAATCCCGGCGGATCGTCCAAGGACCGCATCGCCGCACGCATCATCGACGCCGCCGAACGCGAAGGCAAACTCAAGCCCGGCGGTGTGATTGTAGAGCCGACGTCCGGCAACACCGGCGTGGGGCTCGCCATGGTGGCCCAGCAGCGCGGCTACCGTACGGTCTTCGTGGTGCCCGACAAAGTGAACGAGACCAAGCGCGCCGTACTGCGCGCCTACGGAGCGGAGGTCGTGGTGACCCCCACCGACGTGGAACCCGATGACCCGCGCTCGTACTACCGAGTGTCCGACCGCTTGGCCGAGACGATCCCCGGCGCCTTCAAGCCCAATCAATACAGCAACCCGAACGGCCCGCTGAGCCACTACGAGACGACCGGCCCGGAGATCTGGGAAGCGACCGCGGGCCAGATCACGCATTTCGTGGCCGGCATCGGCACCGGCGGCACCATCTCGGGCACCGGCCGCTACCTCAAGGAAGCGTCCAACGGCGCCGTGACGGTCGTGGGTGCCGACCCGGAAGGCTCGATCTACTCCGACCCGACCAACGTGCACGGCTACAGCATCGAAGGCGTGGGCGAGGACTTCTACCCGGCCGCCTACGACCAGACGATCGCCGATGCAATCGAGCAGGTGACCGACGCCGAAGCCTACCTGATGACGCGCCGGCTCGCCGGCGAAGAGGGCCTGCTCGTCGGCGGCTCGAGCGGCATGGCGGTGGCCGCCGCCGTGGCCTACGCGAAGAAGCACGACCTCGATGCATCGCAGACGGTCGTGGTGCTGCTGCCGGATTCGGGCCGCAGCTACCTTGAGAAGATCTTCAACGACGACTGGATGATCGACAACGGCTTCGCCGACGTGGTGGCCGCCACAAGCCGCCCCTCGATCCTCGACGCGGCGCTCGCCGAAGCCATGGCCTGAGCACAACCACCCAATCCCAACCAAGTACACTCAACCACGCACGGAGACACACCAATGAGCACAAACACACACGAGACCCTGCAGAACACCACCCTGGGTGTGGCCACCCGCGCCATCCACGCCGGCCAGACGCCCGACCCCACCACGGGCGCCGTTGTCACCCCGATCTTCATGACATCCACGTTCAAGCAGGACGGTGTGGGTGAGATGCGCAACGGCTACGACTACAGCCGTTCGGTCAACCCAACACGCACCGCGTTCGACGAGCAGCTCGCGGCCGTCGAAGGCGGCGCATATGCGATGAGCTTCGCCTCCGGGCTCGCGGCGATCGACGTGCTGCTGCGCTCCACCCTGCGTCCCGGCGACAATGTGCTCATCGGCAACGACGTGTACGGCGGCACCTACCGCCTGCTCGCCAAAGTGTTCGTGCCATGGGGCATCGGGCTCGACGTGGTGGACATCACCGACCCGGCCCAGGTGAGCGCCGCGCTCGCTGCCAAGCACTACACATACCTGTGGGTGGAAACGCCATCGAACCCGCTGCTCAACATCACCGACATCGCCGCCACGTCCGCCCTCGCGCACCAGTACGGCACCAAAGTGGTGGTGGACAACACCTTCGCCTCGCCGATCCTGCAGCATCCGCTCGCCGACGGCGCCGACGCCGTGGTCTATTCGACGACGAAGTACATCGGCGGCCACTCCGACGTGGTCGGCGGCGCCGTGGTGGTCAACGACGAAACCATGCGCGACCAGATCGCGTTTGTGCAGAACTCCGCGGGCGCGGTGCCCTCGCCATTCGACGCATGGCTCGACATGCGCGGCTTGAAGACGCTCGAACTGCGCGTGCTGCGCCACAGCGAGAACGCGATGACGATCGCCCACTGGCTTGAAGGCCACAGCGGCGTGGAACGCGTCTGGTACCCGGGCCTCGAATCACACCCGGGCCATGAGATCGCCGCTCGCCAGATGCATGGCGGGTTCGGAGGCATGATCTCGGTGCAGCTGGATGGGGGAGCCGAGGCCGCGCGCCGGTTTGCCGCCTCCACCGAGATCTTCACACTGGCGGAATCGTTGGGCGGCGTGGAATCGCTCATCGAGGTCCCCGCCGCCATGACGCACATGTCGGTCGCCGGCACCACGCTCGAAGTGCCCGCCAACCTGGTGCGCCTCTCGGTCGGCATCGAAGATGTGGACGACCTCATCGGCGACCTTGAGCAGGCCTTCGCCGCGGTGGCCGACTAGTCGAACACCACCGTCGTCAACGAGCGCGCCGGCAGTGCGAGCGTCTGCGACTCCCGGCCGCGCACGTCGATGCGCAGTGCGGCCGGGTCCACGCGCTCATTGCACAGCACCGCGGCGACCGCGCCGTCCGGCGTGGCGAACGCGGCGGCATGCAGCCGTTGCGCCTCACGCAGCTCACTGGTGATGCAGTGCGAGCCGATGGGCACGAATTTGGAGAAGTGGCCGAGCGCGTAATAGTCGGCGTTGCGCGTGCATTCGCCGGTGCGCCGGTCCACCGTCAGCAGGCCGCGGTTGCTCGAATGCGTGTGGTCGTTGCACAGATAGTAGTAATCGGGGCCTCCGCGCGTGTCGAGCGCGATGTTCCACAGCACGGCGGACTGCGCCCAGTTGTTCATCATCGAGATGACGCGCGCGCCCATCGTGACCAACGCGTCGTCCCAGTTGCGTGGCCCCCAGTCGCCGCCGGAGGCTTCGGTGACCCAGATGCCTTTCGTGGGCCAACGGCGGTGGATGTCGCTCATCGTGCGCGCGGCGCCGCCGTAGTAGTGCCATGCCGAGCCGGCCGTGGCGGCGAACGCGCGCGGGTCCATATACAGTTCGCGCACAAAACGCCCGTCGGGGTAGTGGTCGGTGGAGTAGTTGTGGTCCCAGCACATGATGCGCACGTCGCCGAGCCCATGCGCGCGCAGGCATGGCGCCAGGAAGCGCGCGATGAACCGCGCCTGCTGGCTTGGGCTCATCGCCATCGACGGCCAGCGTGACTGCGGGTAGTCGGGTTCGTTCGTGGGCGTGACGCCGAAGACATGCAGGCCGTGGCGCCGGTAGGTCTCGATGAACCGCGCCAGGTATTCGGCGTACACCGGGTAGGCGGCGGGGCGCAGCCAGCCGGTCAGGCGCGTCAACGGGCGTTTGCCGAGCGCGCTGAAGTTCGTCTTCATCCACCACGGCGCGCTCCACGGGCTGACGATGATGTTGAGGTCGGGGGCGGAGGCGGCCGGCCCCATGGATTGCGCGCGCATCGCCTGCGCGGCCTTGACCATCGGCAGGATCGTGTATTCCTCGGGCCTGAAGTCGAGGGTGCGCAGATGCCGGTCGGGGCGCCGTCGCGTGAAGCGGTATGGGCGCGTCACATGGTCGGAGGGGCCCACCGGCTGGCGCAGCATCGAGATGCCGATGCCCTCGGTCACACTGAACAGGTCGCGCAACGCGCGGTGCGGATGGCGCATGGCGTTGTGCCACAGGTAGCTCGTGGCCTGCGTGATCGACGCGCCGAACCCGTCGATGCGCTGGCGGGGGCGCGCCGGGTCGAGAACCAGTGTGGCGGCCGTCTCCGCGCCCGGAGCGACCCGGAGGTCCACCGGGCGCAGCGCCGCCTCAAGCATCGTGTCATGGGCGTTCGCATACGTGGTAAACATGCGCATGGGGCCACTGTAGCGCGCCGGCGCCATGCGCGCGTGCGGATTGCGCCGAGCGCCCAGCTGTGTGCGTGCGGTCAGTCGGAGAACTCGTTGATCGCCGCAAGGAAGCGCGCGCCGTAGCGTTCGAGCTTGTTGGCGCCTACGCCGTTGACCTCGAGGAACTCCTCGCTGGTGTGCGGGCGGCGCTGCGCCATGTCGCGCAACGCCTTGTCGGAAAACACGATGTATGGCGGTTTGCCGATGTCGCGCGCGATCTCCAGACGCAGTGCGCGCAGGCGTTCGAACAGCGCCTCGCCGTCGCCGTCCGGCGTGAACGAGCCGATCGGCCCGCCTGTGCCGCCCTTGCCGTATGCGGCATGCTGCGTGCGCGGGGCCGTGCGCGCCGCTTTGCGCTCCGTCTTCTTGATCTCGTAATGGAACGTGGGGCTAGCGGTCTCTGCGGCGCGCGGGCCGAACTGCACAAGCGGCAGCCGTCCTTCGCCGATATACAGGAACCCATCCGCCACCATCTGGTTGAGCACGTCGCGGATCTGGGCCTCCGACGTGCCTTCGAGCGTGGCGTAGGTGGGCAGCGTGTCGAAGCCGCGGGCCAGCACATCCTGCGCCTTCGAGCCACGCAGCACCGCTACGATCTTGCCCATGCCGAAATGCTGGCTCAGGTCGTGCACGCACATGCTGATCGCGCGTGCGACCGGCGTCACGTCCACGGTGGCGAAGGTGCTTGCGCAGTTCACGCATCCGCCGGTGCAATGGCCCGTGCCTGGGACGTCGTGTTCGCCGAAATAGCGCGTCATGTAGCGGTGCAGGCATTCGGTGGTGCGGCAGTAGCCAATCATGCCGTCGAGCAGTTGGCGTTTGGACCGGCGCACCAGGTCCTGTTCGTCGGCGGTGAGGCGTTCGTTGGGGCCGCCCATGTCGAGCAGCCGGCGCCGCGTGACGATGTCCGATTCGTTCCATAGCAGCGTGCAGCGGCTCGGCTCGCCGTCGCGGCCCGCGCGGCCGGCCTCCTGATAGTACGATTCGATGCTTTCGGGCATGTTGTGGTGGATCACAAAGCGCACATTTGACTTGTCGATGCCCATGCCGAACGCGTTTGTGGCCACCACGACCGGCGTGCGGTCGGTCACGAAGTCACGCTGCGCCTGTTCGCGTGTGGGCGCGGGCATGCCGCCATGGTAGGCCGCCGCCACGTCGCCCGGCGCATTGCCCGCGCCGCGCGCCGCGCGCAATTGCGGCACGAGCGTGTTGAGCGTCTGCGCGAGCGCCTCGGTCTCTTTGCGTGTGGCGCAGTACACGATGCCCGATTCGTCCGCATGTTCGGCCACGTAGTTCGCGATCCAGTTCGCCTTCTCGCGCGTATTGAGTTTGAGCATGTCGAAATACAGGTTCGTGCGGTCGAAGCCGGTCACCAGCACGAGCGGGTCGCGCAGGCCCAGCAGTTGCACGATGTCGCGGCGCACGCGTTCGGTCGCGGTGGCGGTGAACGCGGCCACGGTGGGGCGGTCGGGGAGGGCTGCGATGAATTCGCCGATGCCCAGATACGACGAGCGGAAGTCCTGTCCCCATTGCGAAACGCAGTGCGCCTCGTCCACCGCGATCAACGCGATGTCGGCGCGTGCCGCGAAATTGCGGAAGCGCGGCGTCTCCAGGCGTTCGGGCGCCACATAGAGCAGTTTCACCTTGCCGGCATAGGCGGCGTCGAGCACCTGCTCCTGCTCGTCCATGGTTTGCGTGGTGTTGATGAAAGCAGCGGGGATGCCGATCTCGTTCGCACCGTCCACCTGGTCGCGCATCAAGGAGATGAGCGGGGAGATGACGATTGTGATGCCGTGGAGCAGCAGCGCGGGAATCTGGTAGCACACGGATTTGCCCGAGCCCGTGGGCATGACACCCAGCACGTCGCGGTTGGAGGCGATCGCCTCGATGAGTTCGGCTTGGCCGGGGCGGAACGATTCGTAACCGAAGTGCTCGCGCAACGCCGCCAGCGCGGCCTGCGATCCGTAGTGGGCGGCATCGGGCTGGCTGGCGTGTGCGTGTGCTTCGAATCCTGTCATAGCCGCCCAGTGTACCAACGCCGCCCCATTGGCGGTAGGGGCGGCGTCGGGGCGTGTTTGGGCGTCAGGCGGCCTCCACCGGGAACTCTTCCACAACGCGCATGGCGTCGACGATCATCTGCGGGGTGGCATCCGGCACGGCGGCCAAGAACGTCGAATCCGGCTGTGCGGTGTATTCGGCCACCGTCTGCAGGTTCTCGTCGGTGAACTCGAGGTTCATCTGCTTCCAGGAGTGGGGCAGGCCAACGCTGTCGTAGTACGCGAGCAGCTGGCGCGCTTCGGCTTCCTTGCCCTCGGCCACGAGCTGCACGAGCACGCCGTAGGCCACCTTGTCGCCGTGCATCGTGGCGGCGGAACCCGGCACCTGCGTCAGGCCGTTGTGCAGGGCGTGGGCACCCGACACGCGGGCGCGCTCGCAGCCAAGGCCGCCCACGGTGCCGGCCAGGCCGATGATCGTGTCGATGAGCAGGCGTACCTGCTCGTTGTCGTAGTCACCGGCGCGCAGGGCCTTGAGGGCGTCTTCGCTGTGCTCGAGCAGAATGTCGTGGATCAGGTGCGCGGACTGGTAGGCGAGCTGGTCGAAGGCGCTCAGGTCGTTGGCGCGTTCGAGCACCGGCGCGCACTCGTACCATTTGGCGATCGTGTCGCCGATGCCGCCCACCATTTTCTCGGCGGGCGCGCGCGCGATCAGCGCGGAGTCCACGATCATCGCCACGCTGTTGCGGCCGTGCAGCGGCGAGCCCACATAGCGGTGCTCGTCGTCGTAGTTCACCGAGAACGGCGTGTATGCGGCGCACGCGCAGGCGAGCGTCGGCACCATGATCAGGTCCACGTTCAGCAGTTCGGCCACGTTCTTGGCGGTGTCGGCGAGCTTGCCCGCGCCGATCGCCACGATCGCGTCGGCGTCGAGCGCGCGGGCCTGTTCGGCGAGTTCGCGCGCGTTGCGTTCGCTCGACGATCCGTCGTAGCGCAGCGCCGGCGCGAAGAACTCGCTTGAGCCGGTGTAGTCGAGGAACGGCTGGGCGGACAGTTCGCTGGTGATGATGACGGGGTGGACGTAGTCCTCGAGGTAGCTGGGCACGATCGTGGCCACGCCGGGGGTGCTGATGTAGCGGTTGGGGCCGGGCGGACGTCGGAATCTTGAACATTGGTTGCCATGGGAAAGCTGTCCTTACGACAAAGGGTCAAATGCGAAAGAAGGATCAGGGCCGTGCCACACCAAGGGCCGTGGGTTGTGGCCGGTGTGCGGGGCTCCTCACCGTTGCGCGTGCAACGGTGAGCTTGTGGCCGGGTCGGCAACGTTGGGGCCGATTGTAGGACGACCGTTTGTATTTCGTGCATGCGATGTTCACTTCGAGAGGAAGGGCACCGGGCCGCACGGCCCGCGGTCGGGGCCGCCGGGGACGGCGGAGTAGAGTGGGAAGCCGGCGGAACATGCGCCACGACCACCAGCAAAGGATGAGCCATGACTGAAGAACAGACCAGCAAGCCACGCCCGGAAAGCTTCGAACTCGACCATACCAAGGTCAAGGCCCCGTATGTGCGGTTCATCGACACGCAGACCGGCCCCAACGGCGATGTGATCTCGAACTACGACCTGCGCCTTGTGCAGCCGAACGAGAACGCGATCCCCACCGCGGGCCTGCACACGATCGAACACACGATCGCCGTGCTGCTGCGCGAGCGCATCCCCGGCTACATCGACTGCTCGCCGTTCGGATGCCGCACCGGTTTCCACCTGCTCACGTGGGGCGAGCATTCACCCGAGGACGTGGCGAAGGCGTTGAAGGAATCGCTCGAGTTCATCGCGTATGAGGCCGAGTGGAGCGATGTGCCCGCCACCACCATCGAAAGCTGCGGCAACTACCGCGACCACAGCCTGTTCACCGCCAAGGAATGGGCCAAGGACATCCTGGACAAGGGCATCAGCTCCGACGCCTTCGAACGCAAGGTCGTCTGAGCGCGCCGACGACAATGTACGTATATATGCGTATATATGTATAAATACACAATGGTTTGACCTCCACCCACCATCGTCGAGGAGTTACCGATGCCGAATGCCTCATCGCGCCGCTTCCGCCACGCCACCATGCAGGACTACCCGCAGATGGAGCGCATCTATGCCCATGCCCGCGAGCTCATGGCGCGCAACGGCAACCCGACGCAATGGGGCAACACCTTCCCGCGCCCCGAAGTGGTGCGCGACGACATCGCCAACCACCGCACGATCCTGCTCGTGGACACTGTGGGCGGCCATGAGCGCATCCTCGCGCAATTCGCCGTGTGTCCCGGCCTTGACCCCACCTACGGGTCGATCGAGGGCGCGTGGCTCGACAACGACTCCTACATCACCATCCACCGCATCGCCTCGTCCGGACTGGTGCGCCACGCCGCGCGCGACTGCATCGAATGGACGCTCAAACACTACGGCAACGTGCGCGTGGACACGCACCCCAACAACAAGGCCATGCAGCATGTGCTCGAATCATGCGGTTTCGCCCGTTGCGGACTGATCCAGCTCATCGACCGCGACGAAGATCTCACACGCATCGCCTACCAGCGCCACGAATGGTGAATTTTCGTGCGCCCCACGGCTCCGCCCGCGTATCGCATTCGTCACATGGCTGAGGCACAATATCGCCTATGAGCGCACCCAATGCTGAAAAATGGCCGTTTTCCGGCCCCCAAGGCGAAGCGAACTACCACGCCGCACGCCGCGCCTACCCCGCACAGGCCATCGTGGACCTCGCCGCGATCCGCGACAACATGCGGCATCTGGTGGGTGTCGTCGGTGAATCCAGCGGCACGACCGAAGTCATGGGCGTGGTCAAGGCCGACGCCTACGGGCACGGGCTGGTTCCGGTCGCGCTCGCCGCGCTCGCGGGAGGCGCCACATGGCTTGGCACGGCGCAGGCGCGCGAGGCGCTGCTGCTGCGCGCCGCCGGCATCGGGCCCGACCGCGCGCACATCCTCACATGGGTCAACAATCCGCTGTGCGCGCCGTACGGTGAGCTGATCGCCAACAGCATCGACCTGTCCGTGGCCACGCTGACCGCCGTCGAACGCATCGCCGACGCGGCCCGCGCCACCGGCCTCACCGCCCGCGTGCATGTCAAAGTGGACACCGGCTTCGGGCGCAACGGCTTCACCCTCGAACAACTGCCCGAGGCCATCGCCGCACTGCGCCCGCTCATCGACGAAGGCGTGCTCGACGTGGTGGGGCAGTGGAGCCACCTCGCCGTGGCCGACGCGCCGCAGGACGCCGGATTCGTGCACGAGACCGACATGCAGATCGAACGGTTCGAACGGTTCACGAGCGAACTGCGCGCCGGCGGCATCGACCCACGCGTGCGCCACCTGGCGAACACCGCGGCCACGCTCACGCGCCCGCAGATCCACTACGACCTGGTGCGCCCGGGCATAGCGCTGTACGGGTACGAGGCGGACCCGGCGATGGGCACGCCGGGCGACTTTGGGCTCACCCCGGCCATGACGTTGCAGGCGCAGCTGAGCTCGGTCAAAGACGTGCCCGCAGGCAGCGGCCTGTCGTACGGCCGTGTCTACCTGACCGGCGAGCGCACGTCGGTCGCGATCGTACCGGTCGGGTACGCCGACGGTATCCACCGCTCCGCCTCCGGATTCGACGAGGCGGGCGCGCGCCACGAATACAAACCCGGTGGCCCGCTGCGCGTCGACACCGCGTACGGTCCCAAGCTCATGCGCGTCAGCGGGCGCGTGTGCATGGACCAGTTCATCATCGACCTGCACGGCTCCGCGCGGGAACTCGGCGTGCACATCGGCGACACCGTGCGTTTGTTCGGCCCCGGCGCCGGCGAAGCGGCCGCCGAGCCGACCGCCGACGACTGGGCGCGCGCGGCCGACACAATCAGCTACGAGATCTTCACATGCCTGCGCAACCGCGTGCCGCGCCTGTATCTGCACGCGCGCAGTGTGCTGCCTCCAGAAGACGTGGCGCGCCTCGACCCGCAGTCGCTGCTGTAGGGGAGACCGTGCACGCCAGGCTGTGCGCCAAGGAGTGATGTGCAGTATCGCTATACCGGCACAAGGCATGCGTATGGGCGGAATGCCTTGAGTATGGTGCTGGTTTGCCATTGAGGTCATCTCCGGAGGACAACCGTTTGTAAGTGTCCGGAATCCCTTGGTGGCAGTGGTATTCGCGACTCCTGTGGCATGTCAACTGTCCGGAATCACCTATTTTGTGTGATTTCGCCGTTTGCGTCGCTGTTTTCGCCGTTATCGTCATCAATCCGGCAAAAAAGTGACGGTAACGTCGAAAAGGGTGACACAAACGGCGAAAACAGTGACGCGAACGGCGAAACCACCATGGCCGGCTAGGCACCCTACGCGGTATCGCCTTGGCCTTCCATCGTCGATGAGTGCATCCGCCGAAACCTCATCCACAGCAACCAGCTCAAAGGCATCCTCACCAGCTACCCTGAGAAGAGCCGCATACACACATACTCCGGCAACGGGTACCGGGTGGGCCGCACGGCGCGTAAACTGAATTCCGGTTCATTACGGCATCCAGCTGCGGGTCTCGCCGTTACCCCATTCTTCCGTTTTTCCACCACCCGTTGAAGAGGTGATACCTATGACAGGGCACGAGACGCGCCGTGACTACAGCGCGCACGATGAGGAACGGTGGGCGCCGGAAGACCCCAAATCCGGCGACCGCACCGCGTTCGAACGCGACCGCGCGCGGCTGATCCACTCATCGGCGTTGCGCCGGCTCGGCGCGAAAAGCCAGATTCTCATGGCAGGCACCGACGACTTCGCGCGCACACGCCTGACCCACACGCTCGAAGTGGCGCAGATCGGCAGGCAGATCGCGCAGATGTTCGGCTGCGACCCCGACGTGGTGGATTGCGCGTGCCTGGCGCACGACCTGGGGCACCCGCCGTTCGGGCATAACGGCGAACATGCGCTCGCGCGCCTCGCCGAGCCGATTGGAGGATTCGAAGGCAACGCGCAGACCTTGCGGATTCTGACGCGCCTGGAGCCGAAGGTGTTCTTCCGTGACGGCCGTTCGGCGGGCGTCAACCTGACGCGTGCGTGCCTCGACGCCTCGGTCAAATACCCGTGGGACTACGCGCACGCAGACGACCACCCGAAAGGCGAACGGAGCCGCAAATTCGGCGTATACCCGGACGATGAACCCGTGTTCCGCTGGTTGCGGCAGGGCGCGCCTGGCACGGCGACGCCGATGGAATGCCAAATCATGGATCTGAGCGACGACATCGCTTACAGCGTGCACGACGTGGAGGACGCGATCGCGACCGGCGCATGCGACCCGGCGCAGCTGCGCGACGCGCGCGTGCTCGACGCGGTCGTGGAGCAGATCCTGGCATGGTACGGCAGCCAATGGGACCCGGATGAGCTGCTCGCCGCGTTTGGACGCCTGCAGCGCCGCCACACGTTCCCCGAACGTTTCGATGGCTCTCGGCACGCGTTGGCGCAGCTCAAGAACGTGACGAGCGCACTGATCGGCACCTTCGCGCACAGCGTGGAGAACGCCACGCGCGACGCGTACGGCGCAGGGCCGCTCGTGCGCTACCGTGCGAAGGTGGTGGTACCGCCGCACACGCGTTACGAGATCCTGGCGCTCAAAGGCATCGCGGTGCACTTCCTGATGGAGCCGCGCGAACATTCGCCGTTGCATGGCGAAGAGCAGCGGATCATCACCGATTTGGTCGACGTGCTGATGGCGGACGCGCCGGAGCCGTCGCTCGCACTCGAACCGGTGTTCTGGGAGGATTGGGCGAACGCCGCAAGCGATGGCGAGCGGCTGCGCGTGGCGGTCGACCAGGTGGCGAGCCTGACCGACGGGTCGGCCATGACACTGCACGAACTGCTGTGCTCATAGCGGGCCACGGCGGCTGCTTCCACGGGCGTTGTGCCGTGTGGGGCGCCTGATATGCTGTGCACCATGGCGGGCATGATTCACAAAGAAGACATTGAGAAAGTACGCAACGCGGCCGATTTGCACGAGATCGTCTCCGCCACCGTGGCGTTGAAGTCCTCCGGCATCGGGTCGTATGTGGGCCTGTGCCCGTTCCACGACGAAAAGACCCCGAGCTTCAGCGTGCGCCCGGCGATGGGCGTGTGGCACTGCTTCGGCTGCGGCCGCAGCGGCGACGTGTTCAAATACGTCGAAGAGCAGGAGAACATCGATTTCCGCGAGGCGGTGGAGCTGCTCGCCGACCGCTACCACATCGAGCTGCATTACGACAAGACCGGCAATGCGCCCGAAACCAAAGGCTCCAAGCGCACGCGCCTGCTTGAGGCGAACGAGGAGGCCCAGCGGTTCTTTGTGGCACAGCTGGTGACCGACGAGGCGCTGCCCGCCCGCAAACTGCTCGCCGGCCGTGATTTTTCGCAGGCCGACTGCGCGCGGTTCGGCTGCGGCTACGCGCCGCGCGGATGGGACAATCTGGTGCGCCACTTGGCCAACAAGGGGTTCACGCAGCAGGAGATGCTCGACGCCGGTTTGGCCCGCCAAGGCCAGCGGGGCGTGTACGACTATTTCCGCGGGCGTGTGACGTGGCCGATCCGCGACTCCACTGGCCGCACTTTGGGATTCGGCGCGCGCAAGCTGTATGACGACGACCAGATCAACGCGAAATACATCAATACGCCGGACACGCAGCTCTACCACAAGAACCAGGTGCTCTACGGCATCGACCTAGCCAAGAAGCAGATCGTGGACAAACGCCAGGTGGTGATCGTGGAGGGCTACACCGACGTGATGGCCATGCACTTGGCGGGCGTCGACACCGCGATCGCCACATGCGGCACCGCGTTCGGCGACGAGCACGCCAAGATCGTGCGCCGTCTGATCGCCGACGATTCGCTCGGCGCGGTGCAGTTGCGCGGCCCGCTCAATGTGGAAGGCCAGCAGCTGAGCTCGCGCATCGTCTTCACTTTCGACGGTGACGCGGCCGGTCAGAAGGCCGCGCTGCACGCCTTCGGCCTCGACTCGTCGTTCCTCACGCAGACTTTCGTGGCCGTGGCGCCGGACAACCTCGACCCGTGCGACCTGCGCATCGAACGCGGCAACGACGCGCTGCGCCAGCTCATCGCCAATGCGAAACCGCTGTTCGACTTCGTGATCGACACGGCGATCGACCGCTTCGCCACCGCCTACACCACCGGTCAGATGGGCGCCGTCAAGGCGGTAGCGCCGCTCATCGCGCAGATCCGCGACGAATCATTGTGGGACCTCTACGCGCGCAAGGTGGCGCGGCGCATCGGCGTGGAGCTCGACGTGCTGCGCCACGAGGTGCGCGCGGCGCGCCGGCAGCTGCGTGTGCGCGGCGACGACGCATACGCGCCGAAACGCCGCTACGAACAGAGCGAACGCGAGCAGCGTGCGCCCGCACCCGAACAGGCGCGCCGCATGGAGGCGGCGAACGCGCAACGGCAGTCGTTCTACCGCATCCAGGACCCCGTGTTCATCTGCGAGCAACAGTTCATGGCCACGCTGATCCAGATTCCGCGCGCGATCAACCCCGAGCTGTTCCGCGCGCTGACGGTGCACTGCTTCCAGACGCCCGTGTTCCAGACCCTGTTCCAGGCGGTCGAAGTGGCGGGCGGCCTGCCGGTCGAATCGATCTCGCAAGGGCTGTGGCTGCACAACCTCACCAAGGCCGGCGGTCCCATGCTCTCGTCCGCGATCACCGAACTCGCGGTGATGCCGCTGCCGCTGCTGATGCCGGCCAACGCCACGCACAACGACGAGCACGGCGCTCCGGCCGCGCAGCCGCTGCGCGAGGCGAGCGCCGAAGAGCGGCAGTACGCCAACCAACTGCTCGCCAAACTGCTCGACGTGGGGTACATGCGCCGCATCGACGCCACCAAACACCGCATGGCGCGCACGGCGGACACGCAGGAGCAGATCAGGCTGCTTTCGGTGATCACCGAGACCGAAAAGGAACGCAAGGACCTGCAATCACGGATCTTCGGCGGCAACATCGGCTAGGGTGCGCATTGGGCGAACGGTCGGAAACCAACGGCAATGATTCCAAGAGCTCACGGGGTGCAATGGGCGTGCGCGGTCGGACAGGTGACCACGCCGAACCATTGCAACGGCGGCTTTTCGTGTAGGATGGTACCGTTTTACACATTCTTCCTGGAGGCTGAATGCGGCAACGGGTGCTGACCTTCCTGCGGAGCGAGACCATTCTGATCGTCGCGACGCTTCTGGCAATAATATCCTGTTTCATCGTGTCGCCCGACGGGCAGTATGGCGGCTATGTGCACGTCAGCACGATCTCGCAGCTCGTGTGCCTCATGCTTGTGGTGGTCGGGTTCCAGCGCATCGGCGTGTTCCGCATCATCGGGTCGAGTCTGCTCCACCGCGTGCACACGGCGCGCGGTGTGGTGCTCACGTTCATCGCGCTCACGTTCATCTCGGCCATGTTCATCACGAACGACGTGGCGTTGCTCACCTTCGTGCCGTTCGCGCTCGCCGTGCTGGTGATGGCGCATATGGAAGACAAGGCGATCATCGTGTGCGCGCTCATGACGGTCGCTGCCAACACCGGCAGCATGCTCACGCCGGTCGGCAACGCGCACAACCTGTATTTCAAGGCGCTCACCGGCATGTCCACTGGGCACTTCCTGCGCATCATGGCGCCGTATTCCATTCTTGCGGCCGTGCTGCTCGTCGTCGTCACCTGCGTGGTGTTCCGCGGCCGGCGCATCGCCGAATTCGATGGCATGGACAGCAAGGGGTTCGAACGCGGCGTGCTCGCCCCGGACCCGGCGCGCCACCAGCCCGACGAGATCAAGGTGACCGGTTACGGCGCCGGCTATGGTGGCTGGCGGGCGATCGTGTACACGGGCGTGTTCGTGGTGTGCGTGCTTGCGGTGAGTGACATGGTGCCGCTGTGGGTCATGTGCGTGGTCACGTTCGTGGCGATGGTCGTCTGCGACCGCGGGTCGTTCCGCCATGCCGATTGGGCGCTGCCGCTCACCTTCATCATGTTCTTCGTCTTCATCGGCAACATGAAGCGTGTGCCGGAGTTTGCGGGTATCGCGCAGGCGTTCGTGGGCCAGCATCCGCTCGAAGTCTCCATCATCTCAAGCCAGATCATCAGCAACGTGCCGGCGAGCCTGTTGCTCTCCGGTTTCTGCGACCAGTGGGTGCCGCTGATCATCGGCACCAACATCGGCGGCATGGGCACGCTGATCGCCTCGATGGCCTCGTTGATCACCTACAAGAACTACACGCGCCAATACCCGCGGCAGAAGGGGCGCTACCTTGGCGTGTACACGGCGGTCAGCGTGATGTTCCTGCTGTTGATGTACGGTCTGGCCGTCATCATCGAATAGCCGGCAGCGCCAGCACGCGCGGCCCGTCCTGCGGGGACAGCGCCTTGGCCACGGTGGGCAGTGCCGCCGCAGGGAAGAGCACCGTGCGCGTGTTGCCTCCGGCGGCGAACCCGATATCACCCTGTACTCCGGCGACCGCCTCGTCGATGACCAGGTGGATCGACTGGGCGTGGGGATTGTGGAGCAGGCCGAGCATCGATGCACAGCCCGGGTCGGCGCCGAGCGTCTCGCGCATCGTCTCGGCCGGCGCGAAGCTCAGTCGTGTGGAGCCGAGTGCGCGGGCGAGCCCTTTGAGGTCGAGCCTCGTGTCGCCGAACGCCACCACAAGATACAGGTCGCCATGGGTGTCGCGCAGCAACAGGTTCTTCACGAGGTGCTCGGGCGGCACGCCCATGAGTTCCGCAACGCCGTGATCAATGCCGTCTTGCACGGTGAACAGCGGCGCATGCTCCACCGTGCGACACGGCACGTCGAGGCCCTCGACGAACGCCGCATAATCAGTGTGGCTGTGGTCGTTCGATGCGTCCATACCCGCCATCATAGCCAAGGCCCGGCCCGCCTTGGGTGCGGGCCGGGCCTTGGGCACGGGTGCCTCCAGCCGGACTCGAACCGGCAACCTGCGGATTAGAAGGCCGACGCTCTATCCATTGAGCTATGGAGGCAACGTATAGCTACGCTACTAGGCTCGTTGGACGCGCCGCACCCGGTTCAGCGGCCGTCGCGGCGCGCCTGCCGGCGTTTGAGCTGCGCGTTCATCTTGCGCACATTGCCACGGAACACGAACCCACAGATCGCGCTGATGACGGCGGTGCAGGCAAGCATGGCCACGATGGACCAGACCACGGCGGAAGCGCCATATTGCCGTGGAATCCAGCCCATCCACCATGCCGCCGCCGTGTACAGCAGCGTGCCGGGCACCAGTGCGATCAGCGCCTTGGCCCATGTGGCGAGCCGGTCGTTGGTCCAGACCACCGCAGGCGCACCGTAGCCGATGCCGCACAACAGCACGACGCCGAACTGCTTGACGAGCATCGCGCCCGTCTCACCGCCCATCGCCAGACCGGCCACAGCGGAGAACGCCATGGCGAGGAACGCCGCGATGCCGATGCCTGTGGCCGTGTAGACAGCCATCGTCTTGCCAATGGTGTGATTCATGATGACTCCTTAGATGCAGTGGGGAAGGTGGTGCGCGCCCGTCATGCGCGCCCCATGCCGATCGCCTGTTTGAACGCGCCCAGAAAACGCCGCGAGATCCATTCCACCGACCCGTCGACCATCTGCACGCTGAGCGCGCCGCCGAACCCCGGTTCGATGCGGTCGATCGCGTCGATGTTCACGATCGCGGATTTGCTGATGCGCACGAACCCCTCGCCGAGCGTGGATTCCAATTCGTAGAGCCGGTTGTTCGACCGCAGTTCGCCTTTGGCTGTGATGAGCTGCACGTGACCGCCGTCCATGTGCGCGATGTACACGTCGGCCACCGGCACCACGACGATGCTGCGGCCGCGCGTGCCGACAACGGCGTTGCGCGGGCCCGGCTGCAGTTCCACGACGGTAGAATCGCCGCCGATGCCGGCGAGCGCGTCGACCGCTTGCTGCAGTTCCTCGGTGAGCGCGCGGGCGCTGATGCGCGCGTGGTCGGCCTCAATCGTGGGCCTGATCGACAGTTCGACTCGCACGATTCCTCCTCTCTTGCGGGCTATGCCTCGGCAAGAGCCAATCTACCGCCGTGGCGCGTTGCGACCCGCGCGCGTGCCGGCAAGCGGTCGGTTTGGCGCGGTAAGCGGTAGGGGAGTGCACTTGAAGTGCGGGTATGCGGTTCAGCGCAGCACGCTGCGGATGCGCGCGGTGACCGCTTCGCACGTCAGCCCATATCGGCTGTTGAGTGTGGCGAGCGGCGTGCGGTCGGTGAACGCCTTGTCCGCGCCGAAATTGAGCGTGCGCATGCCCGATCCGGGCATCATGTTCGCGTAGAACGCGGTGATTTTCTCACCCCAGCCACCTTCCAGCTGCGCGTCTTCGAGCGTGACCACAAGCGTGTGGTCGCTCGCGAGCGCGCGCAGAGTGGTCTCGTCGAGCGTGGAGAACTGCAGCGGGTCGATGAGTGTGGCGTGCACAGGGTCGGTGTCGTCGCTCGCGAGCACGTGCACCACATCGCGCGCGAGGGGATAGGCGTTGCCCAAGCCAAGCACCGCCACCGTGTCGCCCGCTTCGGCCACGTGGTAGCCGCACCACGGGTTGTTCGCATCGGTGGCCTGCGGTTCGACCGTGGCGTCGGGGTCGAGGGTGCCGGAGCGCTCGCCGCCCAAGATCTGGTTGCCGGGCACGCGGATCAGCACCGGATGGCTGTTGCGTTCGCTCGTGGACCAAGCGAGCATGTCAAGGAACATCTGCCGTGAGGTGGGCGCCAGACACAGCAGACCGGGGATGTTGCCGAAGAACGGCACGTCGAATGCACCGGAATGGGTGTTGTCGGCGTCGCTCAGGCCGGCGCCGAACGAGAGGAGCGTCACCGGGGTGCCGTTGAGCGCCACCTCCTGCTGCACTTGGTCGAACGTGCGCTGGAAGAACGTGGCGGATGTGGCCACCACGGGCCGGCCGCCGGCTTTGGCGATGCCGGAGGCGAACGCCACCGCGTGCTCTTCGGTGATGCCGGTGTCTACATAATGCGGACCCGCCTGTGCGCGGAACGCGTGGGTGATGCCGTTCGATCCAGGAGTGGCCGGCGAGATGACGATGAGCCCGGGTTCGTGCTCGAAGCGCGCGGCGAGTGCATCCATGGCGAGCGCACCGTAGTATTTGCGTGCGCCGAGCGGGGTGTCTTCCTGCGCGAGCGGGTTCTGCCAATGGTTCTCTTCGCACCGGCCCGCGCGCACGCCATGGCGCGCGTCCTCGGCGTCGAGCCCCAGGCCCTTGGTGGTGTGCACATGCAGCACGACCGGGTGGTCGATGTCTTTGACCTCGCGCAATGCCTCAATCATGGTGTGCACGTCGTTGCCATGCTCCACATAGCGGTAGTCGAGGCCGAACACGGTGAACAGGTTGCGGTCGCTGCGGCCGTGGGACGCGCGCATCTCGGCGAGCGTCGCATACATGCCGCCATGGTTCTCGGCGATCGACATCTCGTTGTCATTGACGATGATGATGAGGTTGCCGCCCTGCTCGGCGGCGTTGTTGAGCCCCTCGAACGCGATGGCCGAGCTGAGCGCGCCGTCGCCGATCACGGCGATCACGTTGCGTGTCTGCGGCACGGCGCCGGTGGTGGCCACCATGTCGCGTTCCTTGGCAAGGCCGCATGCCAGCGAGATGGATGTGCCGGTGTGGCCGAGCACGAAATGGTCGTGTTCGGATTCGGCCGGGTTGGTGAAGCCGGTGACCGAGCCGAACAGTTCGGCGTTGAGGAACGCTTCGGCGCGGCCGGTGAGCATCTTGTGCACGTAGCTTTGGTGCGAGACATCGAAGACGATCTTGTCGAGCGGGGAGTCGAACACCACATGCAGCGCCACGCTTGTCTCCACCAGACCGAGATTGGAACCGATATGGCCGCCCGCCCGCTTGCCGAACTCCACAAGCGTTTCGCGGATCTGTGCGCAACACTCGTCAAGCTGGCGATCGTCAAGCCGTTGCACGTCCGCGGGGGAATGCAGGGTAGCCAAAATGTCGCAGGTCATCGCCTTATCCACGTCCTTCCCGGTTCCCGCGTGGGGTCCTTTGCGTGTCCATATTATAGTGTGATGAGCGATTATGCTCACAAAGGTGTAAAACAAGGGCACCCACACAAGATAGGGGACCATCATGCAAGCCGTATATGCCGCATCCGTCAATGCCTCCGACCCGCTCGCCGCACTCGAAGTCGGCGATGTGCCGCCAATGGAGCTGCCCGCAGGCTGGGCGCGTATCGCCGTGCATGCGACCACGGTGAACCACCACGACATATGGTCGCTCAAGGGCGTGGGGCTTTCCGCCACGCAGACGCCGATGATCCTCGGCACCGACGTGTGCGGTGTGCTGCCCGAAGAGCCGGTGGGGGCCACGGGGCTGCATGCCGGCAGCGAGGTCGTGGCATACACCGTCGTCGGGTCCGACGGCGCCGGCGTGCTGCCGGGCGAACGACGCAGCATCCTGTCGGAACGCTACCCGGGCACGATGGCCACCGCCACACAGGTGCCCGCGGCGAACCTGTTTGCAAAACCGGCCAACCTGAGCGCCGAAGAGGCGGCCGCGCTCGGCACTAGTTGGCTCACGGCTTACTCGATGCTGTTCTCGCGAGAGCGCGGCGCACAGGTGCAGCCCGGCGACAGTGTGCTGATCCAAGGCGCCGGCGGCGGTGTTTCCACCGCGGCGACGATGCTGGCGCGCGCCGCGGGCCTCGAGGTGTTCGTCACCTCGCGCAGCGCCGCCAAACGCGGCCGCGCGGCCGCACTGGGCGCGCACGCCACGTTCGAACCCGGCGTGCGTCTACCGCACAAAGTGGACGCCGTGCTCGACTCGGTCGGCTCGGGTACATGGAGCCATTCGATCAAATCGGTGCGTCCCGGCGGCACCGTCGTCACATGCGGCGCCACAAGCGGCGACCAGCCGGGCGCGGAGCTCACGCGTGTGTTCTTCCAGGACATCCGCATCCAAGGCAACACGATGGGCTCACGTGAGGACTTCGCACGCCTGCTGCGCTTCGTGGAACACGCCGACCTGCATCCGCCGATCGACGCCGTATACGCCGCGGCCGACGCACGTGCCGCCTTCGGACGCGTGATCGCCGGCGACGTGTTCGGCAAGGTGGCGCTCACCTTCGCCTGACGCCGCGCCAATATCTGAGATGGGCCGCCATGCGTGCCCGTCTGCGCCCGCCGCGTGGCGTACAGTAGTGGCGTACACACCACACCTTCTCGCGTAAGGAAGCAAATGACAGCCAGTACTCCGCAAGTGGCCGTGATCATGGGATCGGCCAGCGATTGGGACACGATGAAGCACGCATGCGCCATGCTCGACCAGTTCACGGTGCCGTACATGAAGCAGGTCATCTCGGCGCACCGCACCCCGGAGCTCATGGGCGAATTCGCGCACAACGCGCGCGCCAACGGCATCAAGGTCATCATCGCCGGCGCCGGCGGGGCCGCGCACCTGCCCGGCATGGTCGCCGCGCAGACCACGCTGCCCGTCATCGGCGTGCCGGTGCAGTCCCATGCGCTGTCGGGCTGGGATTCGCTGCTGTCGATTGTGCAGATGCCTGGTGGCATTCCCGTGGCCACCACGGCGATCGGCAAATCCGGCGCCACGAACGCGGGCCTGCTCGCCATCAGCATGCTGAGCATGACCGACGAGCGCCTCGCGAACGAATTGCAGGAGTACCGCGACGACCTCAAGCAGAAGGTGGATGAATCCAATGCCAAGCTTGTCTGACGAAACCAACGGCGCGCTCGCCGCCCTCGAGCCGGGCATGACAATCGGCATTGTGGGCGGCGGCCAGCTCGGCCGCATGATGGCGCTGAGCGCCAAATACATGGGGTTCCGCGTGGGCGTGCTCGACCCGACCGACGATTGCCCCACCGCGCAGGTGGCAGACTTCCAGATCGTGGCAGACTACGACGACACCGCGGCGATCCGCGCGCTCGCCGACCACAGCGACGTGTTGACGTATGAATTCGAGAATGTCGACGCCGACGCGCTCGATGCAGTGCGCGACCGTGTGGCGATCCCCCAGGGCACCGACCTGTTGCGCGTGACGCAGAACCGCATCGCCGAAAAGACGTTCATCAACGACCATGGCATCGGCACCGCGCCATGGCGCGCCGTGCAGTCGCGCGATGAGCTCGACTCGGCGCTCGCCGAGATCGGCTACCCGGCCGTGCTCAAGACGAGCGAAGGCGGCTATGACGGCCACGGGCAGATCGTGCTGCACAGCGAGGACGACCTTGCGCAGGTGTGGGCCGCCGACGAATTCCCGCAGGCGATTCTCGAGGGGTTCGTCGATTTCGCGTACGAGGCGTCGATCCTAGTGTCGGGCGACGGCGAGCATTACGTCACGTTCCCGGTGGTGCGCAACATTCACCGCAACAACATCCTGCACATGACGCTCGCGCCGGCCGAGGTCGGCACGGCGCTCGAGGAATCCGCACGCGCGCTCGCCATCGAGCTGGCGCGCGGGTTCAGGCTCGCCGGCACGCTCGCAATCGAGCTGTTCGTGACAAACGACGGCGGCGTGCTGGTGAACGAACTGGCGCCGCGCCCGCACAATTCGGGCCACTACACGATCGAGGCGTGCTCGTCCGACCAGTTCGACACGCATATCCGCGGCATCGCCGGCTGGCCGCTTGAGCAGCCGCGCCTGCTGAGCCCGGCCGTCATGGTCAATGTGCTCGGGCAGCATGTGGCGCCCACGCGCGCCGCACGCGCCAACCACCCCGAGTGGCATATGCACGATTACGGCAAGGCGCAGGTCAAACACAACCGTAAGATGGGGCACATCACCGTGCTGACCGACGACCCCGCACGCACGGCGGCCGACCTTGAGGCCACCGGCTGCTGGAGCGGCGAAAGCGGTCAGTAGCGGCGCCGACACAACGGAAAGGAGCACCGTGGCCGCACAGAGTGGGCGCAACACACGACAGAAAGACGTCATCCGTGAGGCGTTGGGGGCGTGCGACGTGTTCATTTCGGCGCAAGCGCTTCACCAACGGCTTGTGGACGGTGGCGAGCATATCTCACTCGCCACCGTCTACCGCCGTCTCAATGCGATGGCCGACAGCGGTCAGGCGGACACCGTACGTATGAACGGCCAGCAGATGTTCCGCCTATGCGGCGATGAACGCCACCACCACCATCTGGTCTGCGTCGCGTGCGGCAGGACCGTGCAAATCGACCCGCCGAGCGAGACGTGGCTGCGTTCGATCGCCGAGGAGCACGGGTTCACGGTCGAATCGCACACACTCGAGGTGTTCGGGCTGTGCGCGCAGTGCCGCGCCGCCCGCGCTCAGTCGGACGGCGTGGACGCAGTCGACGACGCGGATGCCGGCGCAGCGGTCGATGCGGAGGCGTCGTCCTTCGGCTTGAACGACGAAAGCATGCCGAGCGCCTCGCGGAACGTGAGCGATGGTAGGTAGCGCGGATGATCGCGATCGCCAGGTTCGGCAGCAACGCCGAATCGCGGTAGCAGATGTACACCGGCCGTTGGATCGGCTGGAACTTGAGCTTGAACCGGTACAGCGACTTGAACCCGTACGCCGGCTCCAGCAGGTCGGCCACAAGTGCGAGCGAATGCTGCAGCACCGTGGTGCCGTCGATGTTCGACGTGTCGTCGCTCGTGGCGTCCGACGAATGCTGCAGGCCGCTGAGTGGCGCCGCCGATAGGCTGACGAACCGCACCTGCTCGTCCGGGTGCGCTTCCCCCCAATCGTGCATGCGCTGGGCCATACGCGCGATGAGGAACTCCATGATGCCGTTGTAGCTGCCATGGTTGTAGCGCATGAAGTCGAGCGTCCAACCGATCACATGGCCGCCGCGCCACGTGGGCAGCCAACTCGTGACGGCCTGCACCACACCGTCGCCGTCGATCGCGTAGAGGATCTTGACACGGGGGTCCTTCAATTCCTCCACGCCGCCGAGCGTGAACTTCATCTCAGGCAGCGCCTTGCCCTGCGACCACTGTTCGGAAATGCCCTCGATCTGCGACTGCACGTCAGCCGGCGCCTCGTCGAACGTGGTCATCACATCGACGATGCCTTCGCGCTTCGCCTTGTTGATGGCGGTGCGCACATCCTGCCACTTCTTGCCGGTCGTCTTCCACGCCTGCGGGTCGATGAGCATCTCTTCGCCCACCATGATCGAATGCCAGCCCTGCTCCTGCAGGTAGTCCTTCTGCTCTTCATGCACCGCGTAGAACACCGGCGCCCACGTATGGTCGCTGCAGAAGCGCGAGAAATCGTCCAGATCGCTGAACCATCCTTCCGGGTCGCCGAACGGGCCGGTCGTGGTGAGCGCGATGTGGTTGAGCACACGGTAGGCCACCGCTGAACGGCCGGTTGGGGAAAGCCAGTATTCGTTGCCTTCCCACGTGGCCATGAAACTCATCGATTCGCCGCCATGCTCCACAAGCGTCTCGGCCTGTTCGTGCGCCGCGTGGTCGTAGTCGATCGACGAGTGCAGCCATGCGAGCGAGACCACGAGCAATACGAGCCAGAACACCATGCCCACCCCTTGGTAGATCACCGAGGCGAGCGCCGTGGCCGGCGCGAAGGTCAGTGAGGTGGCCGCAAGATAGCCCGCCGGCAGCAGACGCGCCGGCAGGTCCTCGAACAGCATGCGCGCGTCAGGGTGCGGCACGAAGTCCTGCGCGTGCGTGAAGCCGAACACCAGATAGACGGTCAGGCACACGAGCAGCGTCACAATGAGCACCGTGACGCTCAAGCTCAGCGTGCGGCGGTGGGTGCGCACCGAGAAATTGCGCAACGCCACGCCGAGGGCAATCGCGTAGATCAGCGGCACGAGCACACTGACCGCGCATGTGAGCAGCGTGCCCGGCGGCAGCGCAGCCGACGCATTGCCATCGACCGGTGTGAAGAAACTGCGGATCGGCACGATTAGGTAATAGACCACGGCGGTGAGCGCGGTCAGCGCATAGAAGACAATGTTCGCCACCGCGGCGGCGCGCCTGCCCAACATGACGCCCCAGGCGAGCGTGAGCATGACGAGGACGCACAGCACCGACCGCACCACGTCGCCGGGGAACAGGCCCGCGGTGAACGAGTTCTGCTGGAAGCAGCCGAGTGAGGCCCCGCCGTTGAGGCATGCCGCGAGGCGGCTGGAATGCGCCGACCCCGGGCCCATGATCCACGCGAGCGAGGTGAGCGGGCCGGCATGGATGCGCGAAGTGGCGGTGACGACCGGCCCGAGTGCGAGCACAAAGCCGATCGCACCCAAGATGCGCCTTTTTTCGCGCGACGAACTGTACTGCCAATGCCACCGTTCGGATTCATGCGGGCGCCCGGCGATCGCCGTGCCGATTAGCTGGCCGGCCACGGCGGCGATGAGCGTGCAGTAGTCGCCGGGATTGCCTCCGTACAGGATCACCACGAGCACGGCGGTGTAGCCGATGAGGCGCACGCGGTGGCACCACAGCGCGTAAGAGAACGCGGTGGAGGCC
This sequence comes from Bifidobacterium pseudolongum subsp. globosum, assembly GCF_000741295.1. Lineage (GTDB taxonomy): Bacteria > Actinomycetota > Actinomycetes > Actinomycetales > Bifidobacteriaceae > Bifidobacterium > Bifidobacterium globosum. The sequence goes on from NZ_JGZG01000005.1 coordinate 120,023, forward strand.
ATCAGCGCGCCTGTCACCAGTGTCACCGGGCTCAACGAGAACACGATCTGCGAGGTCAGCGCGCGGTCGCCGAACAGGGTGCTGATGCCCGCGCACAACAGCAGGCCGCCGCCGATGCCAATGATCGCGCTGCCCAACGAGACGAGCGTTGTGCGCATGGCGCCCATGCGCGGCTCGGCCACACACAGTACGCATAGGATGAGCACCGCCTCGACGATGAGCTGGAGCACCCCGCGCGTCAACACGAGCGAGGGGAGCAGGCGCGCCAGGTCGAACGCCCCCAGCGTGGTGCTCAGCTCGGCATAGGGCAGGCTCTTGTGCTGTACCGCGTAGAACAGCCACCAGCACAGGTTGATGGCCACGAACCCGGCGGTGACCCAGAGCGCGAACCGCTGCTCATGCACCCATTGGCGCAGGTCGGCGAGCAGCTGCGCGCCGACGCCGCTGCCGGCACGGCGTTGTGGCCGTGCCTTGGATGATTGGTTGGCATTCACTGGAGTACCTCAACTTTCTGTGCGTGGTCGTGTGCATAGTCTTCGAATGCAGCGGGCGTGGTGCTCAGACCCATGCGATCGCACAGCCAGGGGAGCGCCACCGCGAACGTGGCGTTGACGGCGCGCCAATCATGCCCGCTGCCGGTGGCCTTGACCATGTGCACGGTCCAGCACGCCTCGCGCGCCGCCTCGCCGATCGTGACCACATTGGCCAACGACGTGTGATCACGCGCACCCGCGCCGAGGACCATGACCTGGCGTGACGGCGCGTGCGCCTTGATCGCGTTCACTGGCACCTGCCTGTCGTATGCGGCTTCGTCACCACCGAAGTAGTCGCTGATCATTGATTGTCTGCTGCCGGCGGTGGGGGCGAGTTCGCCGTCCACCGCGAGCACGTTGCCGTAGACCGCAGGGAAGTTCGGCGCCAGCTGTGTGGAGCATGTGGCGCCTTGCGAGAATCCGCCGATCACCCAGTCGGTCGCATCGCCGCTCACCGGCAGGGTGGCTCGGATCCAATCGGGCACATCCTGGGTCAGATAGGTCTGCGCCTTGCCCACTTTGGTGGTGTCGGCGCACAGGCTGTTGGTCATCATGCCTGTGTTCTGGTCCGGCGAGACCACAATCGGCGCCAACCCGTTGTGCTCACGTGCATATCGCGTCAGTACTGCGACCGCATTGCTCGCGCCGAAGAAGCGCGAGGGGCTGCCGGGTTGACCCGAAAGCATGACGAGCACGGGCAGCACGGGCGGATGGGCCGCGAGCGCCGCCGGCGGCAGCCAGACGACGGCGTGGCGCGCCCGGAACCCCGAGCGCGTGGCGGGAATCGTGGCGTTGAACAGCTTGCCTTCCGTCTCCGGGCGCACCGATCCGGAGCGCACCTGGGCGTTCCATTGCGCCACGCTGACCGTGGCGCGTGAGACATGCGCCGACTCGAGCGGCGGATACGGGGAGTAATCCACAAGACTGCCCACGGTCTGGAATTCACCGTAGATCGCGTTGATGCGCAATCCCGCACCGAGCACAGTGAGTGGCACCATGGCGATCGCGAGCACGCGCTTCCACCCGCGCGTCATCACCGCGGCGGCGATGAACGCGCCGGCCAGAAAGAACCCGCTGGCTGCGGCCCCGATCACCTCCCAGCCGAGCTCCACACCGAACAGCACAATGCCGTCGGAGATGAACCACGTGATGGCGCCGCCCGCACACGCGCAGACGAGCGCGGCCACCGCCTGTTTGACCACGTTGCGGCGCTTGCCGGCGGCGATCTGCGCGGCGGCGAGCACCACAAGCCCCACACCGAGCATCGCCCACACGGCATAGGGGAGCCACCCGTGGGTGATACGGGTCTGGTATACCGCGTCCCAGCCTGTGGCCTGCACCGTGTTCGCTCCTGCCTTCTTCCCTGCATGCACTTCGATAGTCGCACAAACGGCGTCACCGCGACGCGGGGTACCGCGCAGCGCGAACATGGCCGCGACGATGGCCCAGCGCCGGTATTTCCATGAGCTAAGCCGATTGTCAGCTTGGTGGAGGAAAATGGGGCGACGACACACAAACATACACATGACTAACGGCACCCGCATACCATTGCCGTTCACGGATTTGGAGCGACTCACATCGTGCACAACGAACCCCATGCGTTGAATGATCCATCACAAGACACCACACCGGCATCCAGCCCGTCCATGCCAGCGGCGGCGGCCACCACAGACGTGGAGGAACTGCGCATCACCACCGTCGACCCCACGAAGGCACCGAAGCCCAGACACCGCGCTTGGCCCAGCTGGCTGTACGCGGTCGTGTTCATCGTCGTCGACTTCCTCGCTCTCGCGATCCTGCAGTATGGCGTCACACAGTCGTCGACGCGCGTGCAGCTGTCCAGCTCGCTCGACAGCCTCGGCACGATGATCGGCAAAATGGGCCAGGGCAACTTCGTGCTTCTGCTCAACATGCTCGCCATCGGACTCGTGTATCTGATTCTGCTCATGGTGAGCAACCGGTTCTGGGTGGCCTCACCGATACTGCTGTGCCTCGCCGCGGTCATCGCAGCCATCGAGAAGCTCAAGATCAGCGCGCGCTACGAGGTGATCCTGCCCTCCGACCTGAACTTCCTCAAAGGCAACACCGGCGACGTGATGAGCTTCCTGCCGCCCGAGGCGCCCGCGGTCATCGGCATGGCGGTGGGCGTGTGCGTGCTGGCGGTTGCCCTGTCGATCGTCTGCGCGCACTTCGACGGAAGGCATGGCTCGATGATCCGTGGCGGCAACAAGTCACTTGGCGCGGGCCTGCGCGTGCTGTTCACTGTGCTGCCCGCGCTCGCGATCGCCCTGTATGTGGGCAGTGTGGGCACCGTGGACTCGTGGGGCTACCGGGTGTCACGCGGCATGGGCGACAAGCCGTCGATGTGGGATTCGGTCTACGACGCGCAGCGCAACGGCCCGGTCGTCTCGTTCCTGCGTCAGATCGACCCCAAGGTCATGGACGAGCCCACCACCTACAGCGAGGCCACGATGCGGCAGATCGCGGAACGTTACCGCAAGAGCGCGGCGGACATCAACAAGACGCGTGAGCGTTCGCTCACCGACAGCACGGTGGTGTATGTGCTGTCCGAATCGTTCTCCGACCCCACACGCGTGCCCGGCGTGCAGCTCAACGCCGACCCCATGCCCGCCATCCGGCAGGTGAAGGGTGAGACCACGTCCGGCCTCATGCTCAGCTCCGGGTACGGCGGCGGCACCGCGAACATGGAATACATGGGGCTCACCGGCTTGAGCATGGCCAACTTCGACTCCTCGCTCACGAGCCCGTACCAGCAGTTGCTGCCCGGGGCGTGCTGGGCGCCGAGCGTGAACCAGCTGTGGGGCGCGCCCGAATACTCGATCGGCCTGCACCCGTACGAGCCGAGCATGTACGCGCGCGAGACGAACTACAAGAAGCTTGGCTTCTCGCACTTCTACGCGCTCAAGGGCGACGACATCATCGCGCATCAGGACAAGATCGACAATTCGCCGTACGTCTCCGACGAGGCGACCTACCAAAGCACGGTCGAGGAGATCAAGAAGACCGAGGACAACCAGTTCCTGCAGGTCATCACGATGCAGAACCACATGCCATACAACGACTGGTACAAGAACAACGAGTTCACGGTGAGCGACTCCGCCGGCGCCGAGCACCCGCTCACCGACAAGGAGAAGGAATCGATCCGCACCTACGCCAAGGGCATGGAGCTGACCGACGAAGCCACCAAGAAGTTCCTCGAAGAGCTCGATGCGATCGACAAGCCGATTACCGTCGTGTTCTACGGCGACCATCTGCCCGGCATCTACAAGACCGCCGGGGCCGACGAGAAGAACTCGATCGCACTGCACCTGACCGACTACTTCATCTGGTCGAACCAGGCGAGCGAAGTGCAGGGCACCAAGCTCGACGACAGCGCCTACACCTCACCTAACTTCTTCATCGCGCAGGCCGCCGAACAGATGGACGCGAAAGTGAGCCCCTATCTGGCGTTCCTGACCGACATGCACGGGCATATCGCCGCCATGGAGCCACCGGTCGTCAACACCATCCAAGGTTGGGACCGCATCCCCGAAGGGCAGGCGATCTACCTGAACCAACAGGGCGAGCCGATGAGCGTGGCCGACATGGATGCGGCCACGAAGCAGCTGCTCGAGGATTACAAGCTGATCCAATACGACATCACGGCCGGCAACAACTACCTCAAAGACATGGAGTTCATGGAACTGCCGAAGTAAGGCCAGCAATCGCCTTTTCGCGGCGCGCCATGGCCGGGTAGCAGCCGCCGGCCAGAGTCCTCTGACATTTTACTCTCGGTAAAATGTCAGAGGATTTTTGCGTGATATGGCTATTCTAGACATTGATAAAACGTTTTACTAGCGTTTTTGATGACATGGTGAGGAAATCTTGCAGCTCCCCACCGCGGCACTGAGATTGGATTCAAAGGAGAATACCATGGGAAAGAAGATCATCCTCGACTGCGATCCCGGGCACGACGACGCCGTGGCCATCCTGCTCGCCTTGGGCAACCCCACGATCGATCTGCTGGGTGTGACCACCGTCGGCGGCAACCAAAGCCTCGGCAAGGTGACGTACAACGCCCGCGCCGTCCTCGAAAAAGCGCACGCCACCGATGTACCGGTGCATATGGGTTGCGGCCGCCCGCTCATCCGCGAGCCCGAAGCCGCGGCGACGATCCATGGGCAGAGCGGCCTCGACGGCGTGGAACTGCCCGTGCCGAGCCGACCGCTCGACGAAGGGCACGCGGTCAACTGGATCATCGATACGATCATGTCCAATCCGCCGCAGACCATCACACTCGTGCCGACCGGACCGTTGACGAACATCGCGCTCGCGGCCCGCCTTGAGCCGCGCATCGTCGACCGCGTCAAGGAGGTCGTCCTGATGGGAGGCGGCTACCATGTGGGCAATTGGAGTGCCGTCGCCGAATTCAACGTGAAGGTCGACCCCGAAGCGGCGCATATCGTATTCAACGAAACCTGGCCGCTCACCATGGTGGGCCTCGACCTGACACATCAGGCGCTGTGCACGCCCGCTGTCCAACGCCGCATGGAGGACATCGGCACCGATCTGGCCACGTTCGTCAGTGGGCTCATGGACTTCTTCCGCGCGTCCTACCGCGAGAACCAGGACTTCGTCAACCCTCCGGTGCACGACCCGTGCACAGTCGCGTACCTCATCGACCCCACTGTGATCACGACGCGGCGTTGCCCAGTGGATGTGGAAATCCACGGCGACCTGACGCTGGGCATGACCGTCGCCGACTTCCGCGGCGCCGAACCCAGCCCGGAGGAATGCCATACCCAAGTGGCGGTCCATCTGGATGTCGAGAAGTTCTGGAACCTCGTCATCGACGCCATCAAGGCGCTTGGCTGAACGTAGCGCATAAAAAGGAATCAACGAAGATTCAAGGAAAGAGGAACCCATCATGTCCAGCACATCGATGAAGCCGGCCGTGCCCGCGAAGCACGGCGGCGACGGCACATCCATCGTCGCACTGATGGTCGCGCTCATGGCGGCCATCTTCGCGTTTCAACTCAATGCGTCCATGCTGTCCCCGGCCCTCACCACGATGGCCAACCAGCTGCGCAGCGACGATGCCCAGATCGGTCTGACGCAGACCGTGTTCTTCACCGCATGCGCGGTGTTCTCGCTGTTCCTGCCACGTTTGGGCGATCTCGCCGGGCGCAAGAAGGTGCTCATCGGCATGCTCGCGCTCACCGGCATCGGCTGCTGCATCTCGGCGCTCGCCGTCAACGTGCCGATGCTCATGGTGGGGCGTGTGATCCAAGGTGTCGCCGGCCCGGTCGTGCCGATGACGCTGCTCATGCTGCACGAGCGCGTCACCGATGATGCACGCTATGCGCGGCTCATGGCCATCCTGACCGCCGTCAACGGCGGCATCGGCGGCGTCGACGCGCTGCTCGGTGGCTGGCTCGCCGGCCACTTCGGCTTCCGCTCGATCTTCTGGGTGATGGCGGGTGTCGCACTCCTCGCGATCATCCTCGTGTGGATCTTCGCCAACGAAAGCCACGCGGAAGAGACCCCGAAGATGGATTGGCTCGGCGTGGTGCTGCTGTCCGCGGCCTTCCTGTCGATCTACCTCGCCATCGATCAGATCCAGAAGCTTGCCGGCGCCAACTGGTGGCTTGTGGCGGTCGAACTCATCGCCGGCGCCGCGCTGTTCATCGGCTTCTGGCAGGTCGAGAACCACAAGAAAAACCCGATGGTCGCCACCAAGTACCTCAAGCAGCGCCGCACATGGGGCCTGCTGCTCACCACGCTGCTGACGATGACCGGCGTCTTTGCGATCATGAACGGCATCGTCCCCGCGCTCGCACAGGACACACAGTTCGGCGCCGGCATCTCCACGGACACCGTGTCGTTGTTCACCCTGACCCCGTATGCGCTTGTCGGCCTGGCCTTCGGCCCCGTCGCCGGTGTGCTCGCGTCCAAGCGCGGATACCGCTTCGTGCTGCGCGCTGGCCTTGTCGTCTCCGCAATCGCGATGGTCTTCGGCATCTTCGTCTGCCACGGCCCGGCGATCTGGAACCTCATCGTCCTGTCAGTCGTGCTCGGCGTGTCGTATGCGGGCACCGCGAACATCATGCTCAACGGACTCGGCATCGTGCTTTCGCCAGAGGACAACCCGGGCTATCTGCCGGGCCTGAACGCGGGCGCGTTCAACCTGGGCTCCGGATTGAGCTATGCGATCCTGTACGGCCTGCAGAAGGCGTTCACATCCTCCGGCGGCGCCACCTCCGGATACATGGCGTCGATGGTCGGCGGCATTATCCTGCTCGCCCTCGCGCTTGCCTGCTCGTTCCTGATCCCCAAGCCGCAGCAGGAACAACGCTGATCTGATCGGCGCGGCACCCGGCTTTTCAGAGTAAGGAGGCCGGCACCCTAATCAGGTGCCGGCCTCCTTAATATATATGCGCTGGTGTGGTCAGGCCTTGAGCGCCTTGGCTCCGATGTCGTGGCGGTAGAACATGCCTTCGGTGTTCACCGCGTCGAGGATCCCATACACCTTGCGCTGTGCCGTGGCCAGGTCCGGGGCGCTCGCCTCGACGAGCAGCACGCGGCCGGAGTTGGCCTCAAGCCCGTCCTCGCCGCGGGCCACGCCGGCATAGTACACGTGGGAATCGGCGTCGGTCGCGATCTGCGGGATGTGCGCGCCCTTGACGATCTCCCCGGGGTAGCCGTCGGAGGCGAGCACGACGCCCAACGTGGCGTTGTCTTCGTCCCACGTGAACTCGGGGGTCTCGCCGTTGAGGATCGCCGTGATACCTGCGCCAAGGTCGCTCGTGAGCTTCGGCAGCACGACCTCGGTCTCCGGGTCGCCGAAGCGCGCGTTGAACTCGATGACCTTCGGGCCGTCCTGTGTGGCGATGAGGCCCGCATAGAGGATGCCGGTGAACGGGGTGCCCTCGGCGGCCATCGCCTCGACGGTCGGCTTCACGATCGTCTCGATGGCCTGCTGCACCACATCGTCGCCGATCTGCGGCACGGGGCTGTATGCGCCCATGCCGCCGGTGTTCGGCCCCTTGTCGTCGTCGTACGCGCGCTTGTGATCCTGGCTGATCGGCATGGGCCAGAACTCGGTGCCGTTCACAAAGCTCATCAGCGAGAACTCCTGGCCGTCGAGGAAGTCCTCGATGACCACCTTCGCGCCGGCCGAACCGAAGCGGTGGTCCACGAAGATGTCGTTGAGCGCGGCGATCGCGGTGTCCTCATCCATCGCTACGGTCACGCCCTTGCCCGCGGCTAGGCCATCGGCCTTGATCACGATCGGCGCGCCATGTTCCTGCACATACAGCATCGCTGACGCAAGGTCGTCGAAGGTGCGGTAGGCGGCGGTCGGAATGCCGTGGCGTTCCATGAGCTGCTTGGCGAAGTCCTTGGAGCCTTCGATCTGCGCGGCGGCTTTGCCGGGGCCGAACGCCTTGATGCCGGCCTCCTTGAACGCGTCCACAATGCCTTCGATGAGCGGCACTTCGGGACCCACGAACACCCAGTCGTAGTCGTTGTTGCGCACAAAGTCGATGAGCGCGGCTTGGTTGGAAGGGTTGAGCTGCAGTGTGCGAATGCCTTCATCGAGCTCCATGCCCGGATTGCCCGGGGCCACAGTCACCTCGTCGACGCTCGCGCCCCGCAGCAGCGTGTGCGCGATGGCGTGTTCACGTGCGCCCGAACCGATTACCAAAACCTTCATAATGCTTCTTTCCTCAGGAATTGTTGGAATCAATCAATAGTCGGTCAATGCCGCGTCAGGCGAGCTCCACATCGTCGCTGCCGCGCGCGACCACGGATCCGATGCGGTAGCCCTGTTCGCCGGCGTTCGCGAGCAGGTTCATCACCTCGTCCTCGCGGTCGGCAGGCACAGCCACGACCATGCCGATGCCCATGTTGAAGATGTTGAACATCTCCATATGGTCCACGCTGCCCGCGCGCTCAATCACATCGAAGATTGGCGGCACTGGCCACGAGCCGAGCTCGATGCGCGCGGCGAGGCCCTCGGGCAGCATGCGCGGCACGTTCTCAATGAACCCGCCGCCGGTGATATGCGCCACGCCGTGCACCAAACCGGCTTCGAACAGCGGCATGAGCGCCTTCACGTAGATCTTCGTGGGCGTGAGCAGCACGTCGCCGAGCGTACGGTCGCCGAGCTCGGGCAGGCGCGTCTCCACGGTGTAACCGGCCTGCTCGAACAGCGCCTTGCGCACGAGCGAGAAGCCGTTGGAGTGCACGCCGGTGGACGGCAGGCCGATCAGCACGTCACCTTCGGCGATGGCGGAGCCGTCCACGATCTTCGAGCGCTCCACGCAGCCCACGGTGAACCCGGCCAGATCGTACTCATCTTCGTCGTACATGCCGGGCATCTCCGCGGTCTCGCCGCCGATGAGCGCGGCGCCCGCCTGCACGCAGCCGTCGGCCACGCCGGAGACGACCTGTTCGAGCACGGCCGGGTCGTTCTTGCCGCAGGCGATGTAATCGAGGAAGAACAGCGGCTGCGCTCCCTGCGCCACCACGTCGTTGACGCACATCGCCACGCAGTCCACGCCGATTGTGTCATGTTTGCCCATGAGCTTGGCGATCACGAGCTTGGTGCCGACGCCGTCGGTGCCGGAGATGAGCACGGGCTCCTTGTAGTTGAGTGAGGCGAGGTCGAAGAGTCCTCCGAACCCTCCGATGCCCGACACGACGCCGAGGCGGTCGGTGCGCGCGACATGCGACTTGATGCGCTTGACGACCTCGTATCCCGCTTCGACGCTGACGCCGGCGTTCTCATATGCTTGTGGCATGTTCGACCTTTCTTGAACTGGGTATGCCGTTGGGATGGCTTGCGGACCGGTGGGGCGCGCGAACAAGGCACGGGACCGGCTGCGCGCGCGGCCAGCCGGTCCCATGGATCATTCGTTCGCGATGCAGTAGTCGGTCGGATCGACCGAAGCGTGCCGACCGTTCACTTTGTGCGTGTATTCGGTGCCCTCGTACATCGTCTTCTGATGGTCATACCCCGGCAGGCGCACCAAGTCGTCGGGGGAGAGCGAATCGAGGAAGTCCTGCTCGTAATCGTCGAGCGCGGTGGGGTAGTCGCCGTTGAAGTACGCGACGCACAGGCCGCCGTACGGGGCGTCGGCGTGCAGGCCAATCGACTCGATCAGGCCGTCCACGGAGAGGAACGCGAGCGAATCCGCGCCGATGAACTCGCGGATCTCCTCGACCGATTTCTTCGCGGCGATGAGCTCCTGCGTCGTCGAGATGTCGATGCCGTAGAAGCACGGGTATTTCAGCGGCGGTGAGCTGATGCGCATGTGCACTTCGGCCGCGCCCGCCTCTTTGAGGATCTGCACGATGCGCCGTGACGTGGTGCCGCGCACGATCGAATCGTCGATGACGATGATGCGCTTGCCCTTGACGACCGATTTGACGGCGGAGAGCTTCATGCGCACGCCCTGTTCGCGCAGCGCCTGCGTGGGCTGGATGAATGTGCGCGCCACGTACTGGTTCTTGATCAGGCCCATCTCATTGGGCAGTCCGGATTCCTCCGCATAGCCCGAGGCGGCGGACAGCGAGGAGTTCGGCACGCCGATCACCATGTCGGCGTCCACCGGTGCCTCCTGGGCCAGACGCGCGCCCATGCGCTTGCGCGCCGAATGCACGTTCACGCCGTAGATGTCCGAGTCGGGGCGTGCGAAGTAGATGAACTCCATCGAGCAGATCGAAAGCTGCGTGTTGCTCGTGTAGGTGATGATGCGGTATCCCTCGTCGTTGATCACGATCATCTCGCCCGGTTGGATGTCGCGGATGCGTTCTGCACCCACAACGTCGAGCGCGCAGGTCTCGGAGGCGAGCACATAGGCGCCATTGGACATGCGGCCCAGGGAGAGCGGCCGGAAGCCGTTGGGGTCGAGCGCGCCGATCATCTCGTTCTCTGTCATGATCAGGTACGCGAATCCACCGTGCACGGTGTTGAGGGCTTCCTGCAGCTTGTCGATGACCGTGCTGCGCACCGATCGGCGAATCAGGTGCATGAGCACCTCGGTGTCGGAATTCGAATGGAAGATGGCGCCTTCGTTCTCGAGCGCACGGCGCAGCGAGAAGCAGTTGGTCAGATTGCCGTTGTGGCACAGCGCCATGTCGCCGTCATGGAAACGGAAGATGAACGGCTGGATGTTGTCGATGCCGCCGGAGCCGGCGGTCGCGTAGCGGACATGGCCGATCGCATGTTCGCCCTTGAGTTTTTCGATGTCTTTTTCGTTCTGAAACACCTGTGTGAGCAGGCCGAGCCCACGATGCCCGGAAAGATGGCCGTGGTCGTTGGCCACGATGCCGGCGCCCTCCTGCCCGCGGTGCTGCAGCGCATGCAGACCGAAATAGGTGAGTCGAGCCGCATCCGGATGACCCCAGACGCCAAAAATACCGCATTCTTCGTGGATCTCTTCGAGTTCAGCTGACAAGCTGGAGCTCCTTCCGGAAAAGTATGGAGAAAGGGATTCGCTACGAGATAAACCCTAGCAAGCGCGTGCTACATTGCCAACCGGAGCAATGCAAAAAACGGCGGAGTTCCAGCAAAAATCCAGAGGCGGTGAGTTCGCATCGTGGACGTGCGGTGGCGCGGGCATCGGGATGGCTCGTGGGACTGGCCGGCCCGACGCGCCGGTGATTCGACATTTTCGAACAGGTGTTCGAAAATGCTGCCATGACAGACCGCACGTACCTAGCCATAGACCTCAAATCGTTCTATGCCTCGGCCGAGTGTGTGGCGAGGGGACTCGATCCGCTGGACACGAACCTGGTGGTGGCTGATGCAAGCCGGACGAGCAAGACCATCTGTCTCGCGGTCTCTCCATCGCTCAAGGCCGTCGGCATCGGTGGGCGTCCGCGTCTGTTCGAGGTCGAGCAGCGTGTGGCGCAGGTCAACGAGGAGCGGCGGTTGCGCGCACCTGGGCACCGCTTTTCAGGGTCCTCCGTGCATGCCGCGGAGTTGGCGGCCTCGCCCGGTTTGGCGCTTGCGTACGTCACCGCCAAACCGCGCATGGCGTACTACCTTGATGTGAGTGCGCGCATCTATGGCATCTATCTGCGGTTCGCCGCGCAAGAGGACATCCATGTGTATTCGATCGACGAGGTGTTCATCGACGCCACGCGGTACTTGCGGTTCGCGGGAGGCAGCGCCCATGAGCTTGCGCGGCGCATCGTGGCCGGCATCTATGCGGAAACCGGCATCACGGCCACCGCAGGCATAGGCACCAACCTCTATCTGGCCAAAGTCGCTATGGACATCGTGGCGAAGCACACCGCTGCCGGGGCTGACGGAGCGCGCATCGCGCAGCTCGACGAGGCGGCGTACCGGCGGCTGTTGTGGGCTCACCGGCCCCTCACCGATTTCTGGCGTGTGGGTCCGGGCACCGCGCGTCAACTGGAGCGCCACGGACTGTTGACGATGGGCGATGTGGCACGGTGCTCGGTGGGTGGTGCCGATTCTTATTACAATGAAGACCTGCTATACCGGCTGTTTGGTGTGAACGCCGAGCTGCTCATCGATCACGCGTGGGGATGGGAACCATGCACGATTGCCGACGTCAAGCAATACCGGCCGGAGCATTCCAGCATGGGGTCGGGGCAGGTGCTCCATGAGCCGTACGACTGGGAGCATGCACGCATCGTGGCCTGCGAGATGGCGGATCAACTGGCGTTGGGCATGGTCAAGCGTGGCATCCTGACCAGTCAGGTGACTTTGTCGGTGGGGTACGACGTGACGAGTCTGGATCAGCCGGGCGCGGCGGGGTACACCGGGCCGGTCTCGCGAGATCGATACGGCCGCCGGCGCCCCAAAAGCGCGCATGGATCATTGAATCTGGGGCGGCGCACGGCCGCGTCCTCGGTGTTGCGCGAGGCGATTGGCTCGCTGTACGACCGCATCGTCGACCGCTCGCTGCTCGTGCGGCGGCTCAATGTGGAGGCATCGCAGGTGCATGCCGTGCATGATCCGGGGGATGTGAGTGGGGCTAGTGCCGCCGAGACCGAGCAGCCCGATCTGTTCTCGTTCCTTGTGCAGGATGAAGGGGGCCGCAGTGATGAGAGTCGCACACGGCAGGAGGAGCGTGAGATGAAGATGCAAGAGACGTTGCTGCATGTCAAAGAGCGGTTCGGTGGCAACGCGGTGATCAAGGGCCTCAACCTCGAAGAAGGCGCCACGGGCGTGGAACGCAACCGGCAGATAGGGGGCCATGCGGCATGAACATCGAAAACACCCACCGGTACGACGACATCATCGACATGCCGCATCATCAATCCAAACGGCACCGGCCCATGGCCATGGAGCAGCGCGCCGCGCAATTCATGCCGTTCGCGGCGTTGGCCGGGTATGAGGACCTGCTTCGGGAGACGGCCAAGGTGCGCCAGCGGCATATCGAACTGGGCGAAGACGCGCAGGAGGCGCTCAATGCGCGACTCGCGGCGGTGTTGGCGCATTTGGGTGAGCACCCGCGCGTGGATATGACCTTTTTCCGTATGGATGACGAGGGTGCCGGCGGGGAATACCAGTGCATTGAAGGCGGTGTGGTGGTGAAATACCATGCCGAAACCAATGCGCTCGAGATGGCGGACGGTAGAGTGGTCCCCGTGGTTGACATCGTGCGCATTGAGCTGAGTGAAGTATAACGAGCAACGCAAGACGTGAATTTCGTGTGTATTTTAGTGGATTTTCTGCGTTGTATGGTGGTGGTGGGCGTTGTTCGTTGCTACCATGGAATTACGTGATTGTACAGGTTTTGCAAACGATGTCAGGGAGTTGAGATGCAGCGAGCGCAATCCAAGAAAACGGCGTGGATCATCGGCATCATTGGTGTTGTCGTGGCCGTCGTGGCGGCATGTGTGGCGGTGTTCGTGTTCTATCTGCCGCAGCGTGGCGCTGAGCCGCAGGCTTCGGCCGAGACGGCGGCGGCGGAGGCATCGCCGTCTCCCTCGGAATCCACCAAGGTCACGCCGTCCACGACCGATCCGATGGAGGTCATCCGCAATTACGAGGACTTCATGATGAAGTACGCTGATTTCGCGGAGATGCTCAACAGCCAGGACGGCATGCCGGCATCGAAGGCCGAGGAGTATACCGATTGGCTCGCGAGCTTCGACGACATGATGGCGCAGTTCGACGCAGTGAGCAATTCGAAGCTCACCCCCGAACAGGAGAAGTACTTCGACGAGGTCATCGACAAGGTCGACAAGCGCATGAAGGAAGCCACGGGCTCTGAGCTCGCCGGCATTCCGCGCAGTGCCGAGGAGGCCGAGAAGCAGGTGGAGGAGCGGCAGAAGGAAGCCGATCGCACCGCAGGGCGCACCAGCTCGGATGGCGCCGATTCGGATGCCGCGTCAAGCAACTGACTGATGCTTCGCAGTGCCGACAACGCCAAGGGCGCAGACGTGTCTGATGTGCCTATGATGACGGCATGACATACGACAACGGCAATGTGATCGACGTGCAGCCCGCGCCTGCGCCGCAACAGCCTGCGCGCAAGGGCAATGTGCTCGTTTTGGGCAACTCCGGGGTGGGCAAGTCCACGTTGATCAACGCGGTGATTGGCGACGACATCGCCAAAACGAGTTTCGGCACGCGCGGCACGACCGAAGAACTCGCCGTGTACGAAAGCCCGATGGTCCCGTTCCGCGTCATCGACTCCATCGGATTCGAGCCTTCGCCGATCAAGAGCCTGCGAGCGATCCACGCCGTACGCAAATGGTCACGGTCGAGTGCGCAAGACGGCAATGAGAACAGCCGCATCAACGTGATCTGGTTCTGTGTGGATGGCACGGCGGCGAAGCTGTTCCCGGAGACGATCCGCAACTTCTCCAACTCGATCGCGATGTGGAAGTCTGTGCCGATCATCGCCGTCATCACCAAGTCGTATTCGCAGGCAGATCGCGCGCGCAACATCGAGATGGTGCGACAGGCGTTCCGCGGGCAGCGCGTAGAACGCAACCTGCGCGCGATCGTGCCGGTCGTCGCGCAGACATTCGTGATCAACGAGACGGCGTTCGCGCCGCCGGAAGGCATCACCGACCTGATCGACGCGACGATGCGCGCGATGCCCGAAGGCATGCAGGGCGGCGCACACGACCTGATGCAGTTCAAACTCACCCGCAAGCGCGTGCTTGCGCAAGGCCTGATTGGGGCGAGCGTGGCGGCCGGTGCGACCGTGGGCGCAGTGCCGATTCCGATTGCTGATTCGCTCGTGCTCTCGCCGCTCGAGCTCGCCGAACTCAACGGATTGGCGCGCCTGTATGGAATCGACAAGCGGGAGGATTCCAAGCAGTTCCTTGATTCGATTGTGCAGGTGGGCACGGCGAGCGTCGTCGCACATTCGGCGATCAGCGCGGTCAAGGCGATTCCGGGCATCAACATCGCGGCCAGTGTACTCAATGCGATTGTGGCCGCGAGCATCATCGCGGCGCTCGGTGAAGGCGCGGTGCTCGCGTTCGAGCAAGTGTATACCGGGCAGCGCAGTGTGCGCGACATCGGCTGGGTGCAGCGGCTGATGGCAGAGCAGTTCGGCGAAGGGTTCCTTGGCAAGGTCAGCGGCATCGCGCAAGCGTCCCAAGCCGGTGGCGGCAAAGACATGCGGCAGATGATCATCGAGCTGGTCAAAGCCGCGTTCCTCAACCGCAAGCGGTGAATGGCGCCATCTATGACGCGGTGCTTTCTTGGCCGGGGGAAAATTGGCTGTACTGCGTCAATGCTGTCGAATTATTCTTATGGCCGCTTTTACTTTCCTTCCTATACATGCTAGACGGCGCAAGCAGAATGGTTGAACGACGCCCTGTTCTTGATTTCTCTGATAGAGTAAACGCGTGACATGCAATGTGGAGCAATGGTCGCTTCACACTGTCATAAGTGCTGAGAGAAGATGAACAGGAGAAGCTGTGGGGCTAAATGATGGTGGTTGTCGCGTCAGTAGTTTTTGTGATAGCCCCCAAATATAAGCACGATGGCAATTCTGATGGTCATTTGACGGGATGGAATAAAAGATGAAGAAGTTTTTTAAGAAATTCTTAAATAAAAAGAATATAGTCATTTTGATTGTCGTTGCAATATTGTTTTTACTGGTTGGCTGGTGGGGTTCGATACAATTCTATTCTGCATTTCCGAGTGCGATGCCTGAATCATTGAGAGAAAAAGGGCGAACCGACACGCAGGTCATCCATTCGATGCAGCGTACAAAAGAAGTGTCCTTGCTGCGATTGGGTGTTACCGGAATCATTTCGCGGGAGAACAAGAGCCATTTCTTCAGCATGGAGATTCCTGGATCGGAGCGTGCGCAGTTCATTCAGTACACGTTTGACGCGAAGCTGGGATTCGAGGGCAAGGATGTCGTCATAAAAGAGGCGGGCGACAACACCTTTGATGTGGCAATTCCGGAGTTCAAATTTATCGGATACGACCATCCCGAATACCGTGTGGTCGTGGCGCAGAACGGTGCGTTGAGTTTCGGAACGCAGCAGATCGATACCCTCGACATGGTGAACAACATTCTCACGGACAAGGCGAAGAAGGAGTATGTCGACTCGAACCGCGACATTCTCGAAGAGCAGGCGAAATCGTTCTATACATCCATTGTGCAGAGCGTCAGTCCGGATACGAAACTCAACTTCATATTCAAACAGGCTGAGGGTTCGTGATGATTCACAGCGCCTACAGCCCTGCATGCAGTGCAGGCGAGTGATGCCGTCGGACCCAATGCGGTCCGGCGGCATCATTATATATGACGCCACACTATATTAAGGAATGATGTCTGGTGAGCCGTCAATCCTGAATCTGCGTGAACTGCCGCTCGGTGGGGGCCGGATAGGCATCGCGCAATAATGCAGAGAACGATTCGATCGCCATGCCGTAGAACGCCTCAGTGACCAGTTGGAACGTCAGAGTATTCGGCAGGTCGCTTTCCGAAGCCAACGATGACATCAGAGAGTCGAAGCGACTGGGGTTGGTGCGCCAGATCACCGACATCTCATGCAGTGTGAGCAATTTGGGAGCCAAGACGGCGAATGTGCTCGAAGACAGCATGTCGTTGAGTGTCTGGGCGCGGTACTCGCGCATGGATGATTCGCCGGTATTGGCGTTTTGTCCATCGCCGCCGGTACCAATCCACTCGCGTATGGCTTGGATCGCGTTGTGGTTGAGCCCTATGTATTCGCAGGCGTGTGCCATGTCAAAACTACGCTCATCGGTTTCGCCGGTCAGATACCCCACGTCCACACCGAAGAAATCCGCGAGAATGGACATTGTTTCGTACTTGGGGAAGCCGATGACACCGCTCGTGGTGCGGTTGCCGGTGTTGAGCCAGCGGCTGACGTCTTTTTGATGGTATTTCGTGAGGTACTGGCGGTTGAGCGCACTGACCAATCCCAACTGGGTGAGTCCCCGTTCGTCCATACATGCTCGCAGGCGTGTTCTCCACGCCTGCGCACTCGCCTCGTTTATAGTATCCATGGCATAAAACATAGCACATTTATTCCAGATTTATATCATGTTATGTCATTGACACTATAAATCAAAGATTCGAGAATGGTTCTAGCGTGAAACGCTCGTCATTACAACTGTTTCGCACTGGATTGCGTAGGGGAAGGAGTGCTGATTCGCGAATAAAACATGCCCCTTAATGACGAGTTCCTGTGAGCGGTGCCATCCGCTCGCTGTGTAGCCGAAGGTCGGTTGCGTACAAGGGAATGTCTCGTCAGAGAGGAGTGCAGTCATGTTTATGCAATTGGCAGGCATGATACTGCGCGGTGTACGAGCGTTCGAGGATGCGGTGCAGGAACCGGAGCAACAAGGCGAGGTGCACCGCGTCGACGACCACGAAGGAAGACCTGACGGGTCTTCCACACAGGCCGACTGACGACAGGCATTACAGGGTGATGCGGTGATGTGTTGCTGCATCACCCTGTATGTTTTCGTGGCCAAATATGAAGGAAGTATGAAGAAGGGAACAGTAAAATGTCCACACCAGATTCAACTCCACAGCCGGAGCAGCCCACAGTACAAATGCCATCCGGAGCATCTGCGCAGCCAGCCGCAACGGCGACAGGCGCCACATCTATGCAGAACGCCGCAACACAACCTCTGCCGCAGATTCCTGCACAGCAATTCCCGCAGTCGGTGGAAGACGTCTACCAAGCTGTGAAGAACACGCTCATGCATAGCCAGTCATTTGGGTTGAATATGGCTGATGATGTCGCCAAGACTGCATCCTTCGTCTCGCGTAACGCTGGCACACCCTACAAGGTGCAGGTCGTGCCGGGAGCCCAGTCTGGATCGGTCGTACAGTTTGTTCCGCAAGGCCAGCCGACCCCAAGCCTGCACATGGAATCCATGGTCTTCTTCGGTGAACTGAACCGGGAGCTCATGATGCAGCAGATGAATGCCGCCCAGCAGCAGCCGATCCAGCAGACGTGGAATGCCCAGCCTACAAACGGTGGTGCATCTACACCGAAGAAGCCTGCGTCATGGGTGCTCTATCTGGCGATCGGCGCGTTGGCCGTATCCGTGATTGCGTTGATTCTGCTTATTGTGCTCACTCCAAAAACCGGTGCGTGGCTTGTATGGGTGCTCGGTATCGCTTCCCTGGCTCTCTCGGGATTCTCGCTGTATGCCTCGCTCATGCTTGATAAGAATCTTGTGAACCGCATCCTCTCCGGCGTGGCTGTAGGCATATCGGTGCTTGCCATCGTCTTCGGCTGTGTGAACATGCCGAAGGCCACCACGACAACTGCGACAAAAACGCCTTCGTCATCATCCTCTTCACCCGCTGCGAGCAGTGAGTCGTCATCTTCGAGTGCGGAATCGTCCAATACTGGAGATGAACAGTCGAATGAGCGGCAGAATGGTGACTCTCAGAATCAGGGGAGTGTTGCCGCGGGATTGGATGAGATTGCTTCCTCCATCGAAAAAGACATTCAGTCCAGTTTGGATGCCATCACCGCCAAGCAGCAGGAAACTGAAACCAAGCTCGGTGACACGTTTGATTCCTACAAGGCCAACGAGTCGGCGCTCACTGATTGGTATGCATTTGTGGCCAGTGAGTCGAAAGCCCTGTATGGCAAGGTGACCGACAGCTCGGTCAAGTACATGCAGACGCTGTCGCAGAAGGCGAGCGCGGATAAGTATCTGGATGCCGACGCCCTGCTCGATGATTTCTATAAGACCGTCTATGAAGATGGTTTTGAAACCTATTACGACGATATTTATGACACGTCTTATGAAGATATGTACGACAAGTATTACGGAGGCGTGCTTGAGGACAAGCCGGAGAACATGGAATACTCCGAGTACTTTGACCTGCGTAGCAATGCGTACAAGGCATGGTCGGATTCCAAGTCCGACTTCTATTCGGAATGGTCGGACATGAAGTCGGCGGTATACACACTGTATTCCGATGTCAATTCGGATGTGTGGAAAGACAACTATGACTTCTCGAAGGCCATCGAGCGTTTCCAGAAGAAGACTGCACAATTCACGGCGCAGTAGTAACGCATGCGCTGAACGGTAATGGGTGGGAATGCTCTGTGATGAAGAACATTCCCACCCTCCCATATCAATCGAATTGAGGTTCCTATGGAGAATATAAGGCTCGAATATGGCGAAACCATCATTGGTGACTATGGCTTATTTTGGGATGACAAAATAAAGAGCATCTCCGAGTCCGGTCATGTCTATATCACAACGAAACGTCTTGTGTTGTCTTATGTGAAGCTTCATGTGTTCCGTGCCGATGAGGAATACTCGTATTCATATCCACTTTCCTCGATAGATCACATTGAAGTGACGCAGCTGCCGAAGAACAGTCGAGATGATACGTGGTATAAATGCAAAGCATACTTGTCGAATGGGGTCATTCACTTCAGTGCCCCTCGATATGAGGATTTTGCGCCGTTTGTCAACCTGCTCAATGCGGAAATCACAGGAGACCCCAATCCTTTGGTCGGTCCCAAGCAGACATTGGTCTCAGACGTTGCAAATGCATTGAGTAGTGTCACCAATCAGTTCACAACAGCATTCAGCAAGAAAACAGTCCCACAGCAAGCCGTGGCTGAAAAAGTGAGTATATCATGCCCGGGCTGCGGAGCCACACTCACTGGATGGCATGGGAAGACAGTCATCTGTGAGTATTGCACTGCTTCGCGTCAGCTGTAACTATCGCACCGTAAGGCATGGAGGGAAGTAGGCAACCATGGCATTGATCAAAGCATTCGCGGGCGCATTGGGTGGCACTTTCGCCGATCAGTGGCTCGACATCATCACGGTCGGCCAATTCGGCGAACATGTGGCGCTCATGCCGGGCGTCTACCAGGAAACGAATCAAGGGCGGGGATCGAACACCAAGCATTCCGCCGCCGTCATCTCCAACGGCTCGCGCATCTATGTCCCTGAGAACACGGCCGCGTTCATCTTCGACCAGTCGGGCATCGAAAGCATCATCACCGAGTCCGGCGGGTACGAATACCGTACCGGCGGCACCGAAAGCGTGTTCGCGGGCGACGGCATAGGCAAATCCATCTTCGGCCAGATCGGCGAACGCTTCAAATACGGTGGTGAACCCGTGGCGAACAAACGCGTCGCGTTTGTGAACCTTCGCGAGATCCGCGGCCTCAAGTTCGGCACGCCGGCACCGCTCATGTACCATGACAAGTTTTACGACACCGATCTGGATATTCGCGCGCGTGGCATGATGTCGTTGCGCATCACGAACCCGACCGCGTTCATCCGGCAATTCGTGCCTCCGAACGTGGATTACATCAGTTTCGATGACCCCAAAACGAAGTCGCAGCTGCTCAGTGAATTCATGCAGTCGTTCTCGGTCGCGCTCAACTCGTTGAGCAACGAATACCGCATCTCCGCGTTGCCGAGCCAAGCGAACGCAATCGCGCTCGCGATCAGCGAGGACCCCACAAACGCGGGTACATGGGAGTCACGATTCGGCATCCATCTGGCGGGCATCGGCATCGAAAGCATCGAGTTCACTCCGGAATCGCGTGAGCTCGTCAAGCAGTATTCGTCGAACCGCATGAACGTGACGGCGTACGAGAACATCTCGCAGCAGGCGTCGAACATCGCCGCCCAGCAGAAAATCGCCCAAGGCGTGCAAAACAATGGATTCGGCGATATGGGCGGCATGATGCTCGGGGTCGGCTTCGCTCAGGGGGTCAACCCGATGACCGGGGCGATGCCGGGCCAGCAGGTGAATCCGGCGAATGCGATGGCCGCTGCAGCGGATGCGCACCCGGTCGTCGCCCAAGCCGCGTCGCAGCCTGCGCCGGCTCCCGCGATGTCCGTGGCGGAACAGATGGAGACACTGAAGAGCCTCAAGGAGCTTCTTGACGCCGGAATCCTCACCCAAGAGGAGTTCGACCTCAAGAAGAAACAGGTTCTGGGGCTGTAGTACGTCTCAACAATAAAGGAGGGCAGTATGTCCAATCAAACAACAACCCGGAACCTGACGGTTCCCAAGATTGTGGCAATCGTGGGCAACGTGCTCATGTTGCTGTGCGTGTTCCTTCCATACGCTTCGGTGGCAAAGGACTCGCCGTACCGTGAATACGCCGATGAGATGGTCGATGGTGTTCGCGCAGGCGAATTGGCCGATCCCTCAATGTTCAAGTTTGCCACGCTCTACAACAAGCTCAAGGATCAGACGTCCAACGGTTCCGAAATCGCGATGATTGTGATGGCGCTCGTTGCGGCCATCGCCATCACGGCAATTATCGCGTTGATCTTTGCATGCGTTTCGAAGGGTATTCCGGCGCTGGTGTTCAGCATCATCGGCTTCCTTCTGTTCTTGGTGCTGAACTGGGACTTCAGTGACCGCGGCGTTGTTCCCACTGACGATTACAGCTGGGGATTTGGCTATTACCTGTTCTATGCAGCCGCTCTTGTGGCAGTCGTAGGCGCAATCTGGATGATTGTGTCCAAGCGCAGGGAACAGTGACCGTAGAGGAATACGAAAAACGGGGTTTCACGTATCTGGGGAAGAGGCGTGAAACCCCGTTTTTCGTCAACATGAGAACCATGGTTGGATCTATCTTCGATTGTGGGGTGGGGTCCATGGCGCACAAAGGCGTATTGCAGTCCTATCTTCCATTTGTCCTGCGAATTACAGGCTTTTGGGACTTGCGGTCGACTGGGGACTCACCCCACAATCGAAGATAGGGATCAGTCCTGATGCATGGCCGGTGCCGGATGCCGCTTTGCGGTGAATTCAGTGGATGCAATCCGCCATACCGCCACCTTGCCCACTTGCCGGGGCTGCAATTTGACATCCTTCATGCCGGTACGCTGCCGCATGAGCAGTGTGAGCGCTTCGATTTTCTTGCCAGTTTCGTCGATGAGGCCGGCCACGCCGGTGCCGATGATTGATCTGAACGCCGTCGTCGACGAACACGGTGTGCGCCCCGTGTACACTTCCGCATCGCAATCCATCTCGAATGCGACAGGCAAAGCGTTACCCGCCGAGCGGATCGCGTCAATCTTGCGTCCTGCTAGCGCCGAGTGCATGAAGAGCGTCAACTTGCCATCCTCAAGCACATATGCGAAATTCACCGGCACAATCGTCAGGCCCTGGGCGTCCTGATACGCGACGCGTACGTCGGCGCAGTCGCGCAGTATCCCCTCGATTTCCGCCGTATCATGCACTTCGCGGTCGGCCCTGCGCATAGGGCGTGGGCACGGGACAGCGGGCTGTTCCATGGTAGGGTCCTCTTTTCATCGTGTTGTTGCTGGTTCCCCCAATGGGTGAGCTTGTATAAGAGTGGCCGGCTCCATGATTGGAGCCGGCCACATCAGTTGTATTGGGTCATGCCGCCATCTACGCGAAGTATTCCACACCCGCCTCGAAGATCGGCTGGTAGGTGTTGCCCGGCACATTCACATACAGGCCGTTGCCCGAACGCTCGGAGTGGCCCATCTTGCCGAACACATGCCCGTCGGGGCTCGTGATGCCTTCAACCGCCATCATCGAACCGTTCGGGTTCACCGCAAGGTTCATATTCGGCACACCGTCTTCGCTCACATACTGCGTGGCGATCTGGCCGTTGGTGGCAAGCTGCGTGAGCAGGTCGGGGCTCGCCACGAACCGGCCCTCGCCGTGCGAGATCGCCACGGTGTGCACGTCGCCCACCTGGGTCTTGGCAAGCCAGGGGGAGAGGTTCGACGCGATGCGCGTGCGCACAAGGCGGCTCTGGTGGCGTCCAATCTCGTTGAACGTGAGCGTGGGGCACTCGTCGGTCATCGGCACGATGTCGCCGTACGGCACAAGACCCAGTTTGATGAGGGCCTGGAAGCCATTGCAGATGCCGAGCATGAGGCCATCGCGGTTCTTGAGCAGATCGCGCACGGCTTCGGTGACCGCGGGCGCGCGGAAGAACGCGGTGATGAACTTCGCCGAACCATCCGGTTCGTCGCCGCCCGAGAAACCGCCGGGGATCATGACGATCTGGCTGCGACCAATCTGCTCGACGAGCGCCTGCGTCGATTCGGTGACGGACTGCGGGGTGAGGTTGTTGACGATGAGCGTCGTGACCTCCGCGCCAGCACGCTCGAACGCGGCGGCGGTGTCGTATTCGCAGTTGTTGCCCGGGAACACCGGGATCACCACGCGCGGCTTGGCGATCTTCGGCCCGGTGTACGGCGCGCGCCGGCCGGCGTCGAAGACCACGGTCTCCACGAGTTCGTCGGTCTGGTGTTCGGTGTGGCGGTAGGGGAACACGTCTTCAAGCGCGCTTTCCCATGTCTCCTGCAGCGGCGCGAGGGCGAAATCCTCGCCAGCGGCATGGAAGGTGTAGTCCTCGGTCGTTTCGCCGATTTCGCTGATCTCCACGAGGTTCGACGTGGCGGGGATCTTCGCGTCATCGGCGAGTTCGACGATGAACGAACCGTATGCCGGGGCGAACAGGTCGTCGACGCTGATCGCGTCGTCCAAACGCACACCGATGTGGTTGCCGAGCGTCATGCGGAACAGCGCTTCGGCGGTGCCGCCATAGCCCGGGGTGGAGATGGCCACCGCGTCATGGAAGTCCACGAGCTGTTCGACCGTGGAGAAGGCCTCGAGCAGGCCGTCCTTGTCCGGTGTCAGGCCATCGGCATGGTAGACGGGGGCGATGCGGACCACACGGTGGCCCGGCGCCTTGAACTCGGGGGAAGTGGCGCGGCGCATGTCACCGACCGCCACGGCGAACGAGATCAGCGTGGGCGGCACATCCAGGTCCTCGAACGAGCCGGACATGGAATCCTTGCCGCCAATCGCGCCCGCGCCCAGGTCGACCTGGGCCATGAGCGCGCCCAGCACGGCGGCGACCGGCTTGCCCCAACGGTCGGGTTCGTCGCGCAGCTTCTCGAAGTATTCCTGGAAGCTCAGGTACGCCTTTTCATGCTCGAAGCCGGCGGCCACGAGCTTGGCGAGTGATTCCACGACAGAAAGGTATGCGCCGGTGAACTGGTTGCGCTCCATGATGTAGGGGTTGAAGCCCCATGCCATGGCTGATGCCGTTGTCGTCTCGCCGAACACCGGCAGCTTGGCCACCATGGCCATCGGGGCGGTGAGCTGTTCGCGGCCACCGAACGGCATGAGCACCGTACCGGCGCCGATCGTGGAATCGAAGCGCTCGGCGAGGCCCTTGTTGGAAGCCACATTGAGGTCGTTGAGCATCGCGTCCAACCGCTCGGCGAGTGTGCCTTCGTTGAACGGCGTCACATACGTGCCCTGTTGCGCAACATGGGCGTCCTGGTGCTTGTCAGCGCCGTTCGATGAGAGGAACTCGCGGGAGAGGTTGACGATCTCGTCGCCATTCCAACGCATCACCATGCGCGGGTCCTCAGTCACGGTGGCGATCACCACGGCCTCGAGGTTCTCTTCCTGGGCGTAGCGCAGGAACTCGTCCACGTCCTCGGCGGCCACATCGACGGCCATGCGTTCCTGGGATTCGGAAATCGCCAGTTCGGTGCCGTCGAGGCCCTCGTATTTCTTCGGCACCTTGTTCAGGTCCACGTCCAGGCCGTCGGCGATCTCGCCCACGGCCACGGAGACGCCGCCCGCACCGAAGTCGTTGCACCGCTTGATCAGGCGCGTGGCGTCGCCACGGCGGAACAGGCGCTGCAGCTTGCGCTCCACGGGCGCGTTGCCTTTCTGCACCTCGGCGCCGTCAAGCTCGAGCGATTCGACATTGTGCGCCTTCGACGAACCGGTGGCGCCACCGATGCCGTCGCGGCCCGTGCGGCCGCCCAGCAGGATGATCTTGTCGCCCGGGGCCGGGGTCTCACGGCGCACATGGTCGGCGGGAGTGGCCGCGACGACCGCGCCGACCTCCATGCGCTTGGCCACATAGCCGGGATGGTAAATCTCGTTGACCTGGCCGGTGGCCAGACCGATCTGGTTGCCGTACGACGAATAGCCGTGGGCCGCCGTGGTGACGAGTTTGCGCTGGGGGAGCTTGCCCTCAAGCGTCTCATCGACCGGCGTGTGCGGGTCAGCAGCGCCTGTGACGCGCATTGCCTGATACACGTAGGCGCGGCCCGAGAGCGGGTCGCGGATGCAGCCTCCGATGCAGGTGGCCGCGCCACCGAACGGTTCGATCTCGGTTGGGTGGTTGTGCGTCTCGTTCTTGAAGAGGAACAGCCAATCCTCGTCTTCGCCGTTCACATCGACCTTCACCTTGACGGTACACGCGTTGATCTCCTCGGACTCGTCGAGGCCGGTCATCACGCCATTGGCCTTGAGCCACTTGGCGCCGAGCGTGCCCATGTCCATCAGGGTGACCGGGCGGTCGGAGCGGCCCAGCTCGTCGCGCATCGCCAGATAGCGCTCGAACGCGGCCTGCACCACGGCGTCGTCGATCGTCACCGAGTCGAGCTGCGTGCCGAACGTGGTGTGGCGGCAGTGGTCGGACCAATAGGTGTCGATCACACGGATCTCGGTGATGGTCGGGTCACGGCCCTCCTCCTCGAAATACCGGCGGCAGAACTCGAGGTCGGCCACATCCATCGCCAGACCGCGGTCCGCGATGAAACGCTCCATCTGCTCGGTCTCCATCGCGCGGAACCCGTCGATCACCTCGACCTTGCCCGGGGTGGGCACCTGCGCGGTGAGCGTGTCTTTCGTCTCGAGGCCCGCCTCGCGTGCTTCGACCGGATTGATCACGTAATGTTTCACCGCGTCCACGTCGGGCGTGTCCAACGCGCCATCGAGCGCGTAGACGGTCGCGGTGCGCACGGTGGGGCGTTCGCCCTGGCTGATGAGCTGGATGCACTCGCTCGCCGAATCGGCGCGCTGGTCGAACTGGCCGGGCAGGTACTCCACGGCGAACACGGCGTTCTCGCCGAAATCCGGCAGGTCAAAGCTCACATTGTCTGACTGCGGTTCGCTGAACACGGTGGGCACGACCTGCTCGAACAGCTGTTCGTCAATGCCCTCGACGTCGTAACGGTTGACGAGTCGAACGCCCTTGAGGGTGCGGATTCCAAGGATGGTGCGCAGCTCGTTCGTCAGCTGCTGGGCCTCGACATCGAATCCGGGTTTCTTCTCTACATAGACGCGGAAAACCACGATTGTTCCTTCGCTTCTTGTGTGGTGGCTCGGGTGGTGGACGGACGGGATGGGTGCGTTACGCCAAGGTCACTCGGCGCGCGCGACGCCCTCGGCGTCGGCGAGCGCCTCAAGACGGTCGAGGATCTCTTCGTAGGCAGGGATGATGTTGCCCAGATCGCGGCGGAAGAGGTCTTTGTCGAGGTGCTCGATCTGGCCGGAGCCGTCACGCAGGTCCCACAGGCGGCAGGTGTCGGGCGTGATCTCGTCGGCGAGCAGGATCGTGCCGTCCGAGGTCTTGCCTTCCTCGATCTTGAAGTCCACGAGCTGCACGTCGATCTTGGAGAAGATGTCGCGCAGCGCGTCGTTCACCGCACGCGCCTGCCGGGAAATCTCATCGAGTTCTTCCTTGCTGGCCAGGCCGAGCGCCACAATGCCGTCATCGTTGATGAACGGATCGCCCAGATCGTCGGATTTGTAGCAGAATTCGAGGATCGGCTGCTTGAGCTCGGTGCCTTCCTCAACGCCGTAGCGCTTGGCGAACGAACCAGCGGCGGTGTTGCGCATGATGATCTCGAGCGGGTACATGTCCATCGCACGCACGAGCTGTTCGGTGTCGGAGATACGGCGCACGAAATGCGAATCGACGCCGCGCGCCGCCAGCAGGTCGAACAGGACCGAGGTGATGCGGTTATTCAGGCTTCCCTTGCCTTCGATCTGTGCTTTTTTGGCACCGTTGCCGGCGGTCGCCTGGTTCATATATTCGACCCACAGCACGTCGGGGTCGTCGGTTGCGTACAGTTTTTTGGCCTTGCCTCGTAGAGCTTGTCCAGTTTCTGCATAGTGTTGCTTCACCCTTCTGGTTACCCAAGATTGGAGCGCTGATGAACTGACGCAATCAGGGTACCAATGATTCGTAACATCTCTTCGGCGTTTCTCACATTTCACACAATCTCGGTGTGCAGCGCCTGCGTGACCTGCGTGGCGGCAATGCGCGCCTCCTGCACATCCTGGCCGAGCGCGAGCGCCACACCCATGCGGCGGTGCCCCGCGACACGCGGTTTGGCGAAGATGCGCACGTCGGTGCCGGGGCGCGCGAGCGCGGCGTCGAGGTCCGAGAACTCGACTTCGCCCTCGCCGCTGACCACGATCGCGTGGCTCGCCGCCGCGGTGTGCGCGGGCATGGCGAGCGCCACATGGCCTTCGGTGACCGGCACGCCGAGGATCGCGCGCGCGTGCAGGTCGAATTCGCTGAGCCGCTGGCTGATCATCGTGACCATGCCGGTGTCGTGTGGGCGCGGCGAGACCTCGTTGAACAGCACGCTGCCGTCGGTCAGCACGAACAGTTCGACGCCGAACACGCCCCACGCGGTATCGGTCTTCGCGCGCTGCACGAGACCGCGCACCGCTTCGCGCGCGATGCGGCCGGCCTCTTGCAGCACGTCCGCCGGCACGTCCGCCGGCTGCCAGGATTCACGGTAGTCGCCGTCCTGCTGGCGTTGGCCGATCGGCGTGCACACCACGATGCCCGCGCTCGAGCTGACGGTGAGCATCGTGAGCTCATAGTCGAGGTCGACGAGCTGCTCGACGATCACGCGCGAGACGTCGCCGTCGTGGTGCGCGCGGCGTCCCTGCTGCGCCTCCTGCCACGCGGCGTCGATGCCGTCGGCGGACCGTACGACCGACTGTCCGTGCCCTGAAGAGCTCATGACCGGCTTGACGACGCACGGGAACCCGACCGCCTGGGCGCCGGCGCGCAGTTCCTCGAGCGAACCGGCGAACCGGTGGGACGAGGTGGGCAGGCCGAGGTCGTCGCTCGCCAAACGGCGCAGCGCCTCGCGGTCCATGCAGATCGAGGCGATGGTGGCGCTCGGCACCACATGGATGCCTGCGCGCTCGGCGTCGAAGAGCACCTGCGTGGCGATCGCCTCGATCTCGGGGATGATGATGTTAGGCTGGACCCCCGCGATGAGTTCGGTCAGAGCCTGCGCGTCGCTCATGTCGAGCACATGCGCCTCATGCGCCACTTGCTGCGCCGGCGCGCCTTCGTAGGAGTCGGCGGCGATGACACGCACGCCGAGCCGGGTGAGCGCGATGGCGACCTCTTTGCCGAGTTCGCCGGAGCCGAGGAGCAGTGCGCGGGTGGGATGTTTGCCGTACGGTGTGCCTAAAGCACGATCTTGATTTGCCATGCCTCCCATATTGCCACCGGCGGCGCCCAGCGCACGCGCGCCGTCCACATGCGCCGCGCTTTGACATGCGCCGCGCTTTGACATGCGCCATGGTTAGACTGAACTTCCATGTGCGCAGCAAAGAACGGCGAAAGCCCGCAGCAGACCACCGAACGGCCGTTGACGATCGCCATGGTGGTGGACACCTTCGGCAACCGCGGCAACGGGACGTCGAATTCGGCGTTGCAGTGGGCTCAGGAGTTGGAACGGCAAGGGCACCATGTGCGCCTCGTGGGCATCAATGCCCCCGAATACCCGGCCAAGGTTAACCGGGTGCCGCTCGTCAGCTGGGTGGCGGCGAAACAGCAGATGCAATTCGCGCAGCCGAGCGCCACGTTGTTCGACCGTGCATTCGACGGCGTGGACATCGTGCACATCTACACGCCATTCAAATTCGGGCGGCACGCGCTCGCCGCGGCGCGGGCCAAGGGCCTGCCCGTCACGGCCGGCTACCATGTGCAGCCGGAGAACGTGACGTATTCCGCGGGGCCGCTCAAATATGTGCCTGGCGCTGATTCGTTCATCTATTGGCTGTTCAAGCACTGGCTGTACCGCAACGTCGACGCGATCCATGTGCCGACGGAATTGGGGGCCCGGTTGTTGCGCGAGCACCATTACACGGCGCCGATCCATGTGATTTCAAACGGCTACCAGGCGCGGTTTACTCCCAAGCGGCAGCGCCCGGACGACGAAGCGGCGGGCGTGCCGTTCAAGATCGTGGCGTCCGGCCGCCTGTCGAACGAAAAGAACCATGTGGAGCTCATCGAGGCGATCGCACGCAGCACGCACGCCGAAGACATCCATCTGACAATCGCCGGCACCGGGCCGATCAAACGCAAACTCGAACGGCTCGCCCGCAAGAAACTCGCGCGCCCCGCGTCCATCGGCTTTCACCGCAACAGCGACATGCCCGCATTGCTGCAGTCGTGCGACCTGCTGTGCCATCCGTCGATTGCCGACCTCGAATCGGTCAGTGTGATCGAAGGCATGGCGTGCGGGCTCGTGCCGGTCATCGCGAAGTCGCCGCAGAGCGCGGCGAGCCAGTTCGCGCTCTGCCCGGAATCGCTGTATGAGGTCGGGCATCCCGAACGGCTCGCCGCGCACATCGACTGGTGGATCGAACACCCGCGCGAACTCAACGAGTGGGGGCAGACCTATGCCGACCACACGAAGGAGCACTACTCCGTCGAATCGTCGGTCCACCAGTTCGTGCAGATGGAACGCGAGACGATCGCGGCACACTGCGCCACACGCTGAACCGCGTACACAGCGCCTACAGCAGCGCGATGAGCGCCGCCACCTGATCGTCGGTCGTGGCCCAGCTTGTGCAGATGCGCAGCATCACATGGCTGGCGTCCACGGCCTCCATGAACCCCAGCTTCACCTGCTGCTGCAGCTCCTGGGCGCGGCTATGGGTCACCGTGATGAAGATCTGGTTCGTCTGCGACACAAACGCGATGTCGTACCCCTTGTCGAGCAGCGCCTGACGAATCTTGTCCGCCTGCGCGTTCGCGTGCTTCGACAACTGGAAATACAGGTCGTCGGTGAACAGCGTGTCGAACTGCAGGCCGAGCAGCCAGCCCTTGGCGAGCAGAGCGCCATGCAGTTTGACGAGCGCGGTGAAGTTCTCGGGCGTGTTGCCGCGCGTGAACACGACAGCCTCACCGAACATGGCTCCGACCTTCGTGCCGCCGATCGTGAAGACGTCGGTGATGCGCGCAAGGTCGTCGAGATTCGCGTCGTTCGCGTCGCATGTGAGCGCGTAGCCCAAGCGTGCGCCGTCGATGAACAGCGGCATGCCGTGGTCGTGCGCCACCTGCGCGAGCGCGGCGAGCTCGGCGCGCGTGTACACCGTGCCGTATTCCGTCGGCTGCGAGACATACACGCAGCCCGGGCGCACCATGTGCGTATGGTTCGCGTCCGCGTTGAAGCGCTCGCAATAGTCGTCGAGCTGCGGCGCGCTGATCTTGCCGCCCTGCTGCGGCAATGCGAGCACCTTGTGCCCGGTCGCCTCGATTGCGCCGGCCTCATGCGTGTTGATGTGCGCGCTGTCCGCGCAGACGACGCCTGCATATTGCGCGGTGATCGAGTCGATGACCACTTGGTTCGTCTGCGTGCCGCCGGTGAGGAACCAGATGTCGCTTTCCGGGCTGTCGCACAGTGCGCGGATCTTGCCGGCGGCGGCTTTGCAGTAGTCGTCGGTGCCGTAGCCGGGGTGCGT
The DNA here is from genome assembly GCF_000741295.1 of Bifidobacterium pseudolongum subsp. globosum. GTDB lineage: Bacteria > Actinomycetota > Actinomycetes > Actinomycetales > Bifidobacteriaceae > Bifidobacterium > Bifidobacterium globosum. Next base: position 150,579 of record NZ_JGZG01000005.1, read on the forward strand.
CTCGTTTTGGACCTGCTGCATGCGCGCGATGATCTGCGGGCAGGCGGCGGCGGAATAATCGTTTTCAAAAGACAGCATGGCGGGCTCCTTAGTGCTCGTAGGCGGGCAGCGTGTACTGCTGAGTAGTCTACCTGCTGGGCCTTGGAAGGGCGCGGATTGCCGCGCACGGTGAACGTGGGGCACGGGGCGATGCCTTCCGTGGGCGGACGCGTGCGCCGCCTGCCGGCGTGACGTAACAAGAAACCCCGGCTTCCATCGAAGGAAAGGCCGGGGTTGATGGGGTGGCTAACGCGGCTCGAACGCGCGACCTTCTGAACCACAATCAGATGCTCTACCAACTGAGCTATAGCCACCATTGCAGCGGTTCCGTTGGGAACCGGACAACAGGTGAACACTATACACGAATGCCGGGCCAATGTGTGCACACGGCGTGTCGGGTGGTGGCGGGGTCGTGTCGCGCGCGATTTTGGACTATACTCGTAAGTGCAAGGACACAAGGGTTACAACACCGAGACGGCGCAGGGTGGCGCCGGACGATTACAACATTGCGCAACGTAACAGCAGATAGCATGGGCTGCCGGAGCATTCGGCGCATGGCATGATCGCGCGCAAGGGATGCGCGCCGTGGGTGATGGCACACACAATGGATGCGATGGATGCGGCAGACGCCACCGCGGCGATTGGTAGGAGATAGAATGCAACCGCGGTAGCGTCGAGGCAATGGCGCGAACAATGGGTATAGAGAAGCGAGGCGACCCCCGGAGGTACCTAGACACTCCGGGGGTTGCCTTTTTTCTGTGCCTGTGGTATCTTGGTTCCTTGTGTGTGCCAGCCGTGCACCTTATGTGACAGGAGCGCGGGCTGGGATATCCCCGAGTTCGTTTGGATCACGCGCAGCAATGCGGCGGTGAGAGAACGGAGGGTCATCGGGCCGGTGAACAGTGGCTGTCTTTTCCGATTCGCAACGGATCAGGGGGAGTGGGGCTGCAGTGAGGCGGCTTCACGAGTGAAGAACAGATACCACTGAATCGGAGAATTCAAGTTGCCTACTATTGAACAGCTTGTCCGTAAGGGACGTAAGGCAAAGCCGAAGAAGTCCAAGACTTTGGCTCTCAAGGGAAGCCCGCTGCGCCGCGGCGTATGCACCCGTGTGTACACCACCACGCCGAAGAAGCCGAACTCGGCTCTGCGTAAGGTTGCCCGTGTGCGTCTGAGCTCCGGCATCGAAGTCACCGCTTACATTCCGGGTGAGGGCCACAACCTGCAGGAGCACTCCATCGTGCTCGTGCGCGGCGGCCGTGTCAAGGATCTGCCGGGTGTGCGTTACCACATCGTGCGCGGTGCACTCGATACCCAGGGCGTCAAGGATCGTAAGCAGGGCCGTTCCCTGTACGGAGCAAAGAAGGCGAAGTAAGAGATATGTCACGTAAAGGACCCGCCAAGAAACACCAGCTGCTGCCGGACCCGATCTACGGCTCGACCGTAGTCGCGCAGCTCATCAACAAGATTCTTCTCGACGGCAAGAAGTCGATCGCCGAAGACATCGTCTACTCGGCACTTGACATGGTCAAGGAGAAGACCGACCAGGAGCCGGTCGCCGTGCTCAAGCGCGCGCTCGACAACATCCGCCCGTCCCTCGAGGTGCGCTCCCGCCGCGTCGGCGGCGCCACCTATCAGGTGCCGGTCGAGGTCAAGCCCGCCCGCGCGAACACGCTGTCGCTGCGCTGGCTGACCGATTTCTCCCGTGCTCGTCGTGAGAAGACGATGGCCGAGCGTCTCGCCAACGAGATCCTCGACGCCTCCAACGGTCTCGGCGCTTCCGTGAAGCGCCGCGAAGACACCCACAAGATGGCAGAGGCCAACAAGGCCTTCGCTCATTACCGCTGGTAATCACACCAGACCAGAAAGGGCCAGGGAACACTTATGGCACAGGACGTGCTTAGCAACCTGAATCAGGTTCGCAACATCGGCATCATGGCGCACATCGATGCCGGCAAGACCACCACCACCGAGCGTATTCTGTACTACACCGGTAAGAACTACAAGATCGGCGAGACGCACGATGGCGCTTCGACGATGGACTTCATGGCGCAGGAGCAGGAGCGTGGCATCACGATCCAGTCCGCTGCGACCACCTGCTTCTGGAACCGTCAGACCCACGACACGGGCGAGCAGTTCCAGATCAACATCATCGACACCCCGGGCCACGTCGACTTCACCGCCGAGGTGGAGCGTTCGCTGCGCGTGCTCGATGGCGCCGTGGCCGTCTTCGACGGCAAGGAGGGCGTTGAGCCGCAGTCCGAGACCGTATGGCGTCAGGCCGACAAGTACGGCGTTCCGCGCATCTGCTTCATCAACAAGATGGACAAGTTGGGCGCTGACTTCTATTACTCGGTCGACACCATCAAGGAGAAGCTGGGCGCCACCCCGCTCGTCGTGCAGCTGCCGATCGGCGCTGAGAACGACTTCTCCGGCGTTGTGGACCTGATTCGCATGAAGGCCTACGTCTGGAACGACGTCAAGGACGACATGGGCGCCCACTACGACACCGTGGACATCCCGGACGACCTCAAGGACCGCGCTGAGCAGTACCGTTCCGAACTGCTCGACCAGGTCGCCGAGTCCGACGAAGAGCTGCTCGAGAAGTTCCTCGAGAGCGGCGAGCTTTCGGAAGAGGAGATTCGCAAGGGCATCCGCACGCTGACCATCAGCCGTCAGGCCTACCCGGTCCTGTGCGGTTCGGCGTTCAAGGACAAGGGCGTGCAGCCGATGCTGGACGCCGTCGTCGACTACCTGCCGAGCCCTGAGGACGTTCCTTCGATCGTTGGCTTCGATCCGTCCGACGAATCCGTCGAGATCGACCGCAAGCCCACTTTCGACGACCCGTTCTCGGCCCTCGTCTTCAAGATCTCGACCCACCCGTTCTACGGCAAGCTCGTGTTCGTGCGCGTCTACTCCGGCGTTATCAAGCCGGGCGACAACGTGCTCGATTCCACGAAGGGCAAGAAGGAACGCGTCGGCAAGATCTTCCAGATGCACGCCGACAAGGAGAACCCGGTGGATTCCGCCGAGGCCGGCAACATCTACACCTTCGTGGGTCTCAAGAACGTCACGACCGGCGACACGCTGTGCGATGAAAAGCACCCGATCTCGCTCGAGTCGATGACCTTCCCGGACCCGGTCATCGAGGTGGCCGTGGAGCCGAAGACCAAGGCCGACCAAGAGAAGATGAGCATCGCCCTCGCGAAGCTCTCCGACGAGGATCCGACCTTCCAGGTCAAGACCGACGAGGAATCCGGCCAGACGCTGATCTCGGGCATGGGCGAGCTCCAGCTCGACATCATCGTCGACCGTATGCGCCGCGAATTCAAGGTCGAGTGCAACGTCGGCAAGCCGCAGGTCGCCTACCGTGAGACGATCCGCAAGGCCGTCATGAACCAGGAATACACGCACAAGAAGCAGACCGGCGGTTCCGGCCAGTTCGCAAAGGTGCTCATGAACTTCGAGCCGCTCGACACCGAGAACGGCGAGGTCTACGAGTTCGCGAACGAGGTCACCGGCGGCCACATCACGAAGGAATTCATCCCTTCGATCGATGCTGGTGTGCAGGAGGCCATGGAATCCGGCATCCTCGCAGGCTTCCCGGTCGTGGGCGTCAAGGCAACGGTCGTCGACGGCCAGGTGCACGACGTCGATTCCTCGGAAATGGCCTTCAAGATCGCAGGCTCCATGTGCTTCAAGGAGGCCGCGCCGAAGGCGAAGCCGGTCATCCTCGAGCCGATCATGGCTGTCGAAGTCCGTACTCCGGAAGAGTACATGGGCGACGTCATGGGCGACCTCAACGCACGCCGTGGCCAGATCCAGTCGATGAACGACGCCACCGGCGTCAAGGTCATCGACGCGAAGGTGCCGCTGAGCGAGATGTTCGGCTACATCGGCGACCTGCGTTCCAAGACGCAGGGCCGTGCGATGTTCACCATGCAGATGGATTCGTACGCGGAGGTCCCGAAGGCCGTCGCGGACGAGATCATCAAGGCCCAGCGCGGCGAGTGACACGCGCCGCCACCGGACTTGAACCTGTCTCCAGTCAGCGCTAATATTTTGTAGCGCTGACTGGGTTCGGGCTCGATAAGTGGCGACAACCCAGAAACCCAGTAAAATGTAGCAAGTGCCTTGATCGCTCAAGGCTTACTACGAGAAACGTCCAGGAGGACAACACACATGGCAAAGGAAAAGTACGAGCGTACTAAGCCGCACGTTAACATTGGTACCATCGGTCACGTCGATCACGGCAAGACGACCCTGACCGCAGCCATCTCCAAGGTGCTGCACGATGAGTTCCCGGATCTCAACCCGGAGTATGACTTCAACCAGATCGATGCCGCTCCGGAAGAGCAGCAGCGTGGTATCACCATCAACATCGCCCACATCGAGTACCAGACCGAGAAGCGTCACTACGCTCACGTCGACTGCCCGGGCCACGCCGACTTCGTGAAGAACATGATCACCGGCGCTGCTCAGATGGACGGCGCCATCCTGGTTGTGGCCGCGACCGACGGCCCGATGGCTCAGACCCGCGAGCACGTGCTGCTCGCCCGTCAGGTGGGCGTCCCGAAGATCCTCGTCGCCCTGAACAAGTGCGACATGGTCGACGATGAGGAGCTCATCGAGCTCGTCGAAGAAGAGGTCCGCGACCTCCTCGACGAGAACGGCTTCGACCGTGACTGCCCGGTCGTGCACACCTCCGCCTACGGCGCGCTGCACGACGACGCTCCGGACCACGAGAAGTGGGTCGAGACCGTCAAGGAACTCATGAACGATGTCGACGACTACATCCCGACCCCGGTCCACGACCTCGACAAGCCGTTCCTGATGCCGATCGAGGACGTCTTCACGATCTCCGGCCGTGGCACCGTCGTCACCGGTCGTGTCGAGCGTGGCAAGCTGCCGATCAACACCAACGTTGAGATTGTCGGCATCCGCCCGACCCAGACCACCACCGTCACCTCCATCGAGACCTTCCACAAGCAGATGGATGAGTGCGAGGCTGGCGACAACACCGGTCTGCTGCTCCGTGGCCTCGGCCGCACCGACGTGGAGCGTGGTCAGGTTGTGGCTGCTCCGGGCTCCGTGACCCCGCACACCAAGTTCGAGGGCGAAGTCTACGTTCTGACCAAGGACGAGGGTGGCCGCCACTCGCCGTTCTTCTCGAACTACCGTCCGCAGTTCTACTTCCGCACCACCGACGTCACCGGCGTCATCACGCTGCCGGAAGGCGTCGAGATGGTTCAGCCTGGCGATCACGCGACCTTCACGGTCGAGCTGATCCAGCCGATCGCTATGGAAGAGGGCCTCACCTTCGCAGTGCGTGAAGGCGGCCACACCGTCGGCTCGGGCCGTGTCACCAAGATCCTCGCCTGATCTCATCAGACGCGATCTGACACGCTGAACTAGCGTAGAGGGGGCTTCCCAGATGGGAAGCCCCCTCTTGGTATATGCGGGGAAAATCAGACGTTGGCCGTGACTTCAATGCCGCCGTTGCGCTTGGCCGACCCGAGCGCGCGGTCGATGCCCATCAGCACATAGCCGAGTACGATGAACGCGACAAGCAGGATGACCACCCAGCGTACAACGCCCGCCACACCCTGCTCGTCAAGGTTGATGAAGAAGTAAGGATAGAGCTTGGGCACGTTGAGGTCGAATCCCACCATCCATGCACGGATGTAGACGAACGCCAGATACATGAGAGGGAAGATCGTCGAATACAGCGGATACGTCCACTTGACACGGCCGTGTTCGTAGAACAGAATCCAGTCGAAGACGAACAGCAGCGGCAGTACCACATGGAACGAGATGCTTGTGATCGTGAAGTTCTGGGCCGGATCGCGGTCAGGCGCCCCGGCGAGCAGGATGTTGAACACGAAGAATGTCAGCAGGATCGCTGTGACGCTGATGAATTTGACCGCTGGGCTGAGCGTGACGAATCCGTCGGCCTTGCGTTGCGCGGTCTGAATCAGCTCAAGCAGCATGACCGCGATGCACAGGTAGTTGGAAAGATTCGTGAAATACACGTAGAAGACATCGTCGAACGAATGCTCGTAGAAACCGAGGCTGCCGACGATGCCGACGAGGCCGATCGCCACATAGAACGATTGGAATATGAGTTGGGCTGTTCTGCTGCGTACCATAATCACCTTTCGTGGGCAGACGATAAGGCCCGTTGCCGCCGCTGGGCGGCAACGGGCCGCAAGCACCAGTCTACGGCAATGGCATGTGGTGCGCGCCATGTGCATACCGAAGAAATCGATGGCACGGACTTGTGGAACGCCACAAATCCGTGCCATCGCCAAGTGCCGCGTAGAGCGTGCCCGTCACTGCATCGGCATCGCCACAATGCCTTCGGCATGCTTGTCGACGGTTATGATCGACTCCACATTGCCGTTGCGGTCCAGCGTCACCACAACCGGGTCCATGGCCTTGATCGCAGCATCGGAGAACTCGGTATGCCCTGACGGCGAGGATTTGAGCAGCATCATCGGCAGGTCACCGCGCAGGGTCTGCACCGCGTCGGACATGCCCTCGTTGATCATCAGCACCTGCCCGTTCTCCTGACCGGCGTAATCCATGAGCATGCGCACAATGTCGCCGCGGCGCATCGTGGGGAACGCGACGGCGGTGATGTTATCCTCGCGGATGGTGTGGTGGATCGCGTCGACACCTTTGCCATCGGCATCGATAACCGTCGCGGACGGTGGCACGGTCGGCAGCACATGGTGCTCATCGATCACGCCGAGCTTGCGCTTGTTCGCCAAGGCGTCGACGAGCGACTGGAAAGCGGTGACCTTGCTGTCGAGCGGCGCGTGGCCCACGACGATGATGGAACGGCCGTCGAGCAGCGCGTCGGTGATCATTGGATTGTTCATGGTTTCCTCCTATGCAATCCATGCGGTCTGGGCGGTCGGACACGAAACGCGCCGACCGCAAACACTTTCCGATATACCGCAAAACATGGGGGGAGTGGAGGAGCGTGGGCGCAAATGATGTCAAGAGCGAACAGGCTTGCATGGCGGCAATCGCGCACGATATGACGGCGTGGTTGCAGCTGTAGGGGGCTTCTGGCATAATGTCGTAGGCTCTATATGGCTTTCAACACAATAGCTTTCCAACGAGCGAACGAATAGGTGAGTATTTTGGCACAGACTACCAACGACATCAAGAACGGATCCATCCTCAATCTGGACGGCCAGCTGTGGCAGGTCATCAAGTTCCAGCACGTCAAGCCGGGCAAGGGCCCCGCCTTCGTACGCACGACAATCAAGAACGTACTGTCCGGCAAGATCGTGGACAAGACCTTCAATGCCGGCATGAAGATGGACTTCGAGACCGTCGACAACCGCACGCTGCAGTATTCCTATGACGATGGCGACAACTTCGTCTTCATGGACATGACGACCTACGACCAGATCATGATCCCGAAGAGCCTCGTGGGCGACAAGGCGAAGTACCTGCTCGAAGGCACCGATTGCATCGTCTCCTTCCACGACGGCACCCCGCTCTCCGTCGAACTGCCGGCATCCGTCGTGCTGACCGTGACCCACACCGAGCCCGGCCTGCAGGGCAACCGCTCCAACGCCGGCACCAAGCCCGCGACCGTGGAGACCGGCGCCGAGATCCAGGTGCCGCTGTTCATCGGCGAAGGCGAGAAGGTCAAGGTCAACACCGAAGACGGTTCCTACCTGGGCCGCGAGAACTGACGCGCAGATAAAGGACCCACTGTTCCATGGCACGTTCCACCGCTCGCAAACGGGCTCTGAACACACTGTATGAAGCTGACGAGAAGGGGCAGAGCATCCTGTCCCTTCTCGATGAGCGCATCGCCGAACCCGGCGCACAGACACCCCTCCCCGAATACGCCATCGAAATCGTGCGTGGGGTGGCGGACAACCGGCGAGACATCGACGGCCTGCTCAATGAGCATTCCACAGGTTGGAAAGTCAAACGCATGCACGTGGTCGACCGTAATATTCTACGTATTGCGGTATGGGAGATCGTCTACAACGACGATGTGCCCGACAAGGTGGCCATCGATGAGGCGCTGAATCTCGCCAAGCAATTGTGCGACGACGACGCACCCGCCTTCATCCATGGTTTGCTCAGCGCCATCTGCGCAAGCAAGCCGCATGGGGCACCTACCGATCAGACCAACTGAATTCAAGCGCGTTAGGCCGGGTCGCGAGTCTCAACCGGCCGCTATCCACGGTACAACTACCTTGATGAATTGGGGGTTTGGGTGAACCAGCTCGACTCGGCAACCGACAACTACACCGCACAGGATGCTGTGCTCGTCCTCGAAGATGGGCAGGTCTACATCGGTGAACCATACGGCGCCGTTGGGGCCACCCGTGGAGAGATTGTGTTCTCCACGGCCATGACCGGCTATCAGGAGACGCTTACCGATCCGAGCTACGACCGCCAGATCGTGGTGCAGACCTTCCCGCACATCGGCGACACCGGTGTGAACCCCAGCGACCCGGAGTCCTCGCGCATTTGGGTCGCTGGATATGTGGTGCGCGACCCCAGCGTCAATGTGAGCAACTGGCGCGCCACAGGCAGCCTCGATGACGCGCTCGTCAACAACGGCATCGTGGGCATCAGCCACATCGACACCCGCAAGCTTGTGCGCCATCTGCGCACGGCCGGCGTGATGCGCGCGGGCATCTTCTCGGGCGACGCCCTGCTCGACGGCCAAGGCGAGCCGCGCAGCATCGACGCGCTGCTCGACGACGTGCGCCAGACCCCTCAGATGAAGGGCATGAGCCTCTACGACGAGGTGAGCACCAAGGAACGCTACGTGGTCGAGCCCGCCGGCGCGTTCGAAGGCAAGGAACCGGTGGCCACGGTGGCCGCGGTTGATCTGGGCATCAAGGCGATGACCCCGCAGCGCCTCGCCGAGCGCGGCTGCCGCGTGGTCGTGCTGCCGTCGACGACCACGTTCGAGGAAATCGAGCAACTCAATCCCGACGGCGTCTTCTTCTCGAACGGCCCGGGAGATCCGGAACAGGCCGATGACATGGTCGCCATGCTGCGTGAGGTGCTTTCCGCCGGCTACCCGTTCTTCGGCATCTGCTTCGGCAACCAGCTGCTCGGCCGGGCCCTTGGCTTCGGCACCTACAAGCTCAAGTTCGGCCACCGTGGCATCAACCAGCCGGTCAAGGACGTGACGACCGGCAAGGTGGAGGTCACCGCCCACAACCACGGGTTCGCCGTGGACGCCCCGCTCGGCCAGACCGTGGACGCCCCCTATCAGGATGGCGCATTCGGCAAGGTGTTCGTAAGCCATGTCGACCTCAACGACGACGTTGTGGAAGGCCTGCAGTGCGTCGACATTCCCGCGTTCTCGGTGCAGTACCATCCCGAGGCCGCGGCCGGCCCGCACGATGCCGCATATCTGTTCGACCGCTTCGTCGCGATGATGAACGACGCCAATGCAAAGAATGCCAAGGAGGAATCCACGAATGCCCAAGCGTAACGACATCAAGTCGGTCATGGTCATCGGCTCGGGCCCGATCGTCATCGGTCAGGCCGCCGAGTTCGATTACTCGGGAACCCAGGCGTGCCGCGTGCTGCGCGAAGAAGGCATCCGTGTCATCCTCGTGAATTCCAACCCGGCCACAATCATGACCGACCCGGAGATGGCGGATGCCACCTACATCGAGCCGATCGCCACGCCGATCCTCGAACGCATCATCGCCAAGGAACGCCCAGACGCACTGCTGCCCACGCTCGGCGGCCAGACCGCGCTCAACGCTGCGGTGGCCCTCGGTGAGGCGGGCGTGCTGAAGAAGTACAACGTGGAGCTCATCGGCGCCTCGCTCGAAGCCATCGACCGCGGTGAGGACCGTGAGTCGTTCAAGGAGGTCGTCGAGGCGGCCGGCGCCGAATCCGCACGCTCTGACATCGCGCACACGCTCGAGGAGGTGGACGCAATCGCCGAACGCTTCGGCTTCCCGCTTGTGGTGCGCCCCAGCTTCACGATGGGCGGCCTCGGTTCGGGCATTGCGCACAACACCGAGGAACTGCACCGCATCGCCGGCGCCGGCATCCATTATTCCCCGACCGACGAGGTGCTGATTGAAGAGGGCATCGAGGGCTGGAAGGAATACGAGCTCGAGCTCATGCGCGACCGCAACGACAACGTGGTGGTCGTGTGCCCAATCGAAAACGTCGACCCGGTCGGCGTGCACACCGGTGACTCGATCACCGTGGCGCCGGTCTTCACACTGACCGACCGCGAATACCAGAAGCTGCGCGACATCGGCATCGCGATCATCCGCGGTGTGGGCGTCGACACCGGCGGCTGCAACATCCAGTTCGCGATGCACCCCGCCACGGGCCGCATCATCGTCATCGAGATGAACCCGCGCGTCTCGCGCTCGTCCGCGCTGGCGTCGAAGGCCACGGGCTTCCCGATTGCGAAGATCGCGACGAAGCTCGCGCTCGGCTATACGCTCGACGAGATCCAGAACGACATCACCAAGTCCACACCGGCGAGCTTCGAACCGACAATCGACTATGTGGTCACCAAGGTGCCGCGCTTCGCGTTCGAAAAGTTCCCGGGCGCCGACCCGACACTGACGACCTCGATGAAATCGGTGGGCGAGGCGATGGCCCTCGCCGGCAATTTCCAGGAATCACTCGGCAAGGCCATGCGTTCCATCGACAAACGTGACATGGGATTCTCATGGAGCGGTGAGAAGCCGGGCGAGCAGGAGGTCGCCGAGCTGCTCGAAGCGATGAAGGTGCCGACCGAGCACCGCTACCTGCAGATCATGCGCGCCATCTGGGGCGGCGCGACCGAAGAGCAGATCTTCGCCTCCACCAAGATCGACCCGTGGTTCGTCAAGCAGTTCATGCTCATCAACGACACCGCGATGCAGGTGCGCGACGCCGAAACGCTTTCGCCGCGCCTGCTCAAGAAGGCGAAGCTCGCCGGCCTGTCCGACCTGCAGATCGCGCGCCTGCGCGGACTGGGTGACGCCGGGGAGAACACCGTGCGCGAACTGCGCTGGAACTATGGGCTGCACCCGGTGTACAAGACCGTCGACACATGCGCCGCCGAGTTCGACGCGGTCACACCGTACTACTACTCGTGCTACGCCGACGAGAGCGAACTGCGCAAGCGCGACCGCGAGGCCGTGATCATCCTCGGCTCCGGCCCGAACCGCATCGGGCAGGGCATCGAGTTCGACTACACGTGCGTGCACGCCGTGCAGGAACTCGGCAAGGACTGCGACACAATCATGGTCAACTGCAACCCCGAGACCGTCTCGACCGACTACGACATGTCGGACCGTCTCTACTTCGAGCCGCTCACGTTCGAAGACGTGATCGAGATCTACGAAGCCGAAAAGAAGATGGGTCCGATCAAGGGTGTGATCGTGCAGCTCGGCGGCCAGACGCCGCTTTCGCTCGCCGCGCGACTCAAGGCCGCCGGCGTGCCGATCCTGGGCACGACGCCCGAATCGATCGACCTGGCGGAAAACCGTGAACTGTTCGGTGAGGTGCTGCGCGCGGAGAAGCTCAACGCACCGCGTTTCGGTACCGCGCTCAGCCTCGAGGAGGCGCTCGACGCCGCGCACTCCATCGGTTACCCGGTGCTCGTACGCCCGAGCTACGTGCTCGGCGGCCGCGGCATGGAGATCGTCTACGACGACGCGCAGCTCGAAAAGTACGTGAACCGCGCACTCAACGAAGCCAAGGCCGACACCGTGGTGTCTGGGCGCCTGCCTTCGCCGCTGCTCATCGACAAGTTCCTGCAGGACGCCATCGAAATCGACGTCGACGCGCTGTTCGACGGCGACGAGCTGTACATCGGCGGCATCATGGAACACATCGAAGAGGCCGGCGTGCATTCCGGTGACGCCGCGTGCACGCTGCCGCCGAGCACCTTGAGCGACGACCAGATTCGCCGCCTGCGCGAAGCCACCTACGCGATCGCCAAGGGCTGCGGCGTATGCGGCCTGATCAACGTGCAGTACGCGTTCATGGCCAACACGCTGTACGTGATCGAGGCGAACCCGCGCGCGTCGCGCACGGTGCCGTTCGCATCCAAGGCCACCGGTGTGGCCCTCGCGAAGGCCGCCGCGCGCATCATGGCGGGGGAGACAATCGCGCAGCAGCGCGCCAACGGCCTGCTGCTGCCGCACGGCGACGGTGGCGATGTGCGCTTGGGCCAGCAGGTGGCCATCAAGGAATCCGTGCTGCCGTTCAAGCGCTTCCGCACGCCCGTGGGCAAGACCGTCGACATCCTGCTCGGTCCCGAAATGCGCTCGACAGGCGAGGTCATGGGCTTCGACCGCGACTTCCCGCACGCCTTCGCGAAGAGCCAGCTCTCCGCATACGAAGGCGGCTTGCCCACAAGCGGCAATGTGTTCATCTCGGTGAACGACACCGACAAGCGCCAGCTGCCACTGTTCGCGGTGCGCCTTGTGGAACTCGGCTTCCAGATCTGGGCCACGGAAGGCACGGCCTCGGTGTTGCGCCGCTATGGCATCGAATCGAAGATTGTCGACAAGATCACGGCCCGCGTGGACTCCGACCCGGACGCCCCCGTGCAGATCGACAAGGCCGAAGGCAGCGTGGGCAAGAACGTGGTGGAGCTCATCGAGGAAGGCACGATCGACCTGATCCTCAACACGCCGAACTCGCGCGGCTCGCGCTCCGACGGATACTCGATCCGTGCCGCGGCCATTGCCGCCGATGTGCCCCAGTTCACCACGATGACCGAATTCTCTGCGGTACTATTGGCTATCGAAGCAGTCAAAGCCAATGACTACCAGGTCATGAGCATTCAGGAACATGCCCGTGAACTGTTCGCATTGGAGAGCAAGCAGGCATAGCAAGGCGGTGAAGCGATGAGTTCCGGTCTCACTCCAGAAGAGCAATTTGCGTTGCGGTCCGATTTCGGTCTGCGATTGAGCAATTCGATGAAGCAGAACGGCCCACTGTGCGTGGGCATCGATCCGCATCGCAAGGTGCTCTCCGAGTGGGGTTATCAGGTGAACGCGGAAGGCGCGGAACTGTATGCCATGCGCATGCTGCAGGCGGCCAGCGGCCGCGCCGCCGCCGTCAAATTCCAGTCGTCGATGTTCGAACGGTACGGCGCCAAAGGCTACGCCGCCTTGGAGCGTGTGCTCTATGCCGCACGGCAGATGGACATCATCACGATTGTCGACTGCTTGCACGGCGGTCTGTCCACCACGATCTCCGCAATCGCTGACGCCTATTTCAAGCAGGGCGCACCGATGCTTGCGGATGCGATTACCCTGCTGCCGTATTATGGCGCTCGCTCGCTCGGCGGCGTGATCAATGACGCGCTCGACCATGGACGTGGCGTGTTCATCGCGTCGCTCACCTCGAACCCGGAAGGCGCGAGCCTGCAGACGGCGATTCGCCAGACCGGCGAATACAAAGGCAAGACCGTGGCCTACGGCATCGCCAACACCGCACAGAAATACAATGAGGACGTCAAGGGCCTCGGCTCCGTCGGCCTGATCATCGGTGCCACCATCGGCCAGTGGTTGCAGGAAAGCGGCGTGGCGCCCGCCAGCTTCACCGGTCCGATCCTGTCGCCGGGCTACGGCTGGCAAGGCGCCGAAGCGGACGACCTGCGCACGGTGTTCCGCGGCACACACGGCAACGTTCTCGTGACCGTGTCGCGCGCGATTTCGGAACATGGTCCGCGAATCCAGGATCTCATCCAAGCCACCGAAAGCATTTCACTCGACATTCGGCGCGCATTGATGGCAACGCTCGAAGGAGACGAATCGTGACGAATCAGCAGGAACGCACAGGGGGCCGTCTCATGGTGCTGACCGGCCCCACCGCAGTCGGCAAAGGCACTGTGGAGGCGGCGCTGCGCAAGCAGCATCCCGAGGTGTGGGTCTCGGTCTCCGCGACAACGCGCGCGCCTCGGCCCGGCGAAGTGGACGGTGTGACCTACTGGTTCATGGGCGAAGACGAGTTCGAAACCAAGGAGCGCGCCGGTGAGTTCCTTGAAACGGCGCTTGTGCACGGCATGGCGCACTATGGCACGCCGCTTGCCCCGGTAGAGGAGCATCTGGCGGCGAATGTGCCCACCGTGCTCGAAATCGACCTGCAGGGCGCGCGCCGTGTCAAGGAACGTGCGCGCGAACTCGGCCTCGACGTGGTCTATGTGTTCCTGGCCCCGCCAAGCTTCGACGAACTGAAGAAGCGGCTCGTCGGGCGTGGCACCGAGACGCCGGAACAGCAGGTGAAGCGCTTGGAGACTGCGAAGGTGGAACTCGCCGCCGAGCCCGAGTTCGATGTGACGATTGTGAACAACACCGTCGAACAGGCCGCCGACGACCTATGGAACGTCATCGCAGCGGAATACGGTCTCGATTGATTGCCGCATAGGCCGTCTGGCCATATATACCAGTGTGGGGTTGGCCCGGAAACCATTCCGGGCCAACCCCACGGCTTTATCTGCACAGAGTACGCGATTAGGCGAGGCCGGAGAGCTTGTTGATGAGCTCCGGGTCACGCGTGGCGCCCTTGTCCGCCGAGCGGGCGAACGCGGCGAAGGCCTTGAGCGCCTGGCTCACCTGACGGTCGCGGTGCGCCACATAGCCGTCACCGGCCTCGAGCTTGGCGCGGCGCTCGGCGAGTTCCTCGTCGCTCAGCTCCACGTTGATCGTGCGGTTCGGAATGTCGATCACAATCATGTCGCCGTTTTCGACGAGGGCGATCGGACCGCCGCTCGCCGCCTCCGGCGCCACATGGCCGATTGACAGGCCGGAGGAACCGCCGGAATAGCGGCCGTCGGTGATGAGCGCGACCTCTTTGCCGATGCCCTTGCCCTTGACGAACGAGGTGGGGTAGAGCATCTCCTGCATGCCCGGGCCGCCCTTGGGGCCCTCATAGCGGATGATCAGCGCTTGGCCCGGCTTGAGCGTGTCGTTGAGGATCACTTCGATCGCCTGTTCCTGCGATTCGACGACGAGCGCCGGTCCGCGGAACGTCCAGATCTCCTTCGGCACGCCGGCGGTCTTCACCACGCAGCCGTCCGGCGCGAGGTTGCCGCGCAGCACGGCGAGGCCGCCTTCGGTCACCGCCGGGTGGTCGATGTCGTGGATCGCGCCGTTGACGCGGTCGGTGTCGAGCGACTCGAACGTCGTTTCATGCGTCCACGGTTCGGGCGAGACGATGTGGCCGGGCGCTGCCTTGAAGAAGTCGCGCGCCTCCTCGGTGCATGTGTCGCGCATGATGTCCCAGTCCGCGAGCTTGGCTTCAAGCGAGGGGTAATCCACCGAATGCACGTCGCGGTGCAGCTTGCCCGCGCGGTCGAGCTCGCCGAGGATGCCGGTGATGCCGCCGGCGCGGTGCACGTCGGAGATCTCCCATTCACCGGAGGGGGAGGCCTTGCAGATGCACGGCACGGTGTGGCTGATGCGCTCGATGTCGTCGAGCGTGAAGTCGACGTCGGCGCTCTGCGCCATCGCGAGGATGTGCAGCACCGTGTTGGTGGAGCCGCCCATCGCCACGTCCATCGTCATCGCGTTCTCGAACGCGTGCTTGGTGGCGATCGAACGCGGCAGCACCGACTCGTCGTCGTGCTGGTAGTAGCGGTTCGCGATGTCGACCACGGTCTGCGCGGCACGCTCGAACAGCTGCTTGCGGTAGCCGTGCGAGGCGAGCACGGTGCCGTTGCCGGGCAGCGCGAGGCCGATCGCCTCGTTGAGGCAGTTCATCGAATTGGCGGTGAACATGCCGGCGCACGAGCCGCACGTGGGGCACACGGTGCGTTCGTAGGCGAGCAGGTCCTCGTCGGTCATATTGTCGTCGGCCGAGGCGTACATCACATCGATCAGGTCGGTGTTCTCCTTGACGGTGCCGTCGGGCAGCACCGTTGTGCCGGCCTCCATCGGACCGCCGGAGACGAACACGGTGGGGATGTTGAGGCGCAGCGCGGCCATGAGCATGCCCGGCGTGATCTTGTCGCAGTTCGAGATGCAGATGAGCGCGTCGGCGCAGTGCGCGTTGACCTGGTATTCCACGGTGTCGGCGATGATCTCGCGGCTCGGCAGCGAATAGAGCATGCCGGTGTGGCCCATGGCGATGCCGTCGTCGACGGCCATCGTGTTGAATTCGCGCGGGATGCCGCCGGCTTGCTTGACCGCTTCGGAGACGAGGCGTCCCACCTTGTTCAGATGCACGTGCCCAGGCACGAATTCGTCGAACGAGTTGGCGATGGCGACGATCGGCTTGCCGAAGTCCTTGCCGTCCACGCCGGCCGCACGGTAGAGCGCACGCGCGCCGGCGAAGATTCTTCCATTCATGATTTTTGCAGATCGCATTTCCATAAGACACCATTCAACCGGAATACCGACGAAAAGTCAGTACCGTGGGCCACATGGTGGGCAATATTTGACAAATCTTGACAATTGCATGCGTGGTGTCTGTTGCCGTGGCGCAAATCAATGGCTTACGGTAGACTGAACTCTTTGAGACAAGCATTTGCGAGTGATTTGGAGATCTCTACTATGGTATTCGGCACCGAGCCTACACCAACCGGACTTGCAGATCCGCCGATTGACGATCTTATGGAGCACGCTGATTCGAAGTACGCGCTGGCGATTTTCGCAGCGAAGCGCGCACGTCAGATCAACTCCTACTTCACGCAGCTCAACGAGGGCCTGCTGCAGAACGTGGGCCCGCTCGTGGAGTACGAGAGCCAGGAAAAGCCGCTGTCCATCGCGTTCCGTGAAATCAACGAGGGCCTGCTCGAAGAGACCCTTGGCGAAGACGACCTGAGCGAAGGCAACTGACCGGCGCATCCGTTGGCGATGCCCCGGCACGCGAGGCGCCTGCCTGCGTGTGCCGGGGCATCGCCGCACTTATGCGCACTTGGGAGCGCAGGCCCCGGTCATTTATGCGCCTGCGCACAACGCACACACGTGACTGATTGAGTACCAAGGGGAGAAACACATGGCAGAGCTCAAATTGATTTCCGCGGAATCGGTGACCGAAGGCCACCCGGACAAGATCTGCGACCAGATTTCCGACGCGATTCTCGACGACATGCTGCGACAGGACCCGCATTCGCATGTGGCGGTGGAGACTTCAGCCACAACAGGCCAGTTTTTTGTGTTCGGTGAAGTGACGAGCGAAGGCTACAGCGACATCCAGCACATTGTGCGCTCTGTGGCGCGTGACATTGGCTACACGAGCTCCGAAGTGGGGTTGGATGCTAATTCGTGCGGCGTGCTCGTGGCGATCACCGAGCAGAGCCCGGAAATCAACCAAGGTGTGTCGCGTCTGTCGCGCGACGAGGAGACCGCGGCCTCACGCGAGGAACGCTATGAGTCGCAGGGCGCCGGCGACCAAGGCGTGATGTTCGGCTATGCAAGTGACGAGACCGATGTGCTCATGCCGCTGCCGATCCACTTGGCGCACAAACTCGCCCGGCGTCTGACCGAGGTGCGCAAGAACGGCGAGGTGCCGTCGTTGCGCCCCGACGGCAAGACGCAGGTGACAATCGAATACAACGAGCATGATGTGCCCCAGCGTGTGGACACCGTGCTCGTGTCGACCCAGCACGACCCAGCCGTGCGCCAGGACTGGCTGCGTGAGCAGCTCAACGACCATGTGATCACGCCGGTGCTCGACGAGGTGTTGGGCGACCGTGTGCGCCACGACGACTACCGTGTGCTCGTGAACCCGACAGGATCGTTCATCATGGGCGGGCCGGCCGCCGACGCCGGCCTGACCGGCCGCAAGATCATCGTCGACACCTACGGCGGCGCCGCACACCATGGTGGCGGCGCGTTCTCCGGCAAGGACCCAAGTAAGGTGGACCGTTCGGCCGCCTACGCCGCGCGTTGGGTGGCCAAGAACATCGTGGCCGCCGGGCTTGCACACAAAGTTGAAGTGCAGGTTGCGTACGCAATCGGCGTAGCCGAACCGGTGAGCATTAATGTGGAGACGTATGGCACCGAGATGGATGGTGTGACGCGAGACCAGATCCAGCGTGCGGTGCGCCGAGTGTTCGACCTGCGTCCTGCGGCGATTGTGGACGAGCTCGACCTGCTGCGCCCGATCTATGCCAAGACGGCTGCCTACGGCCATTTCGGCCGCGAGGAAGATGGCTTCACTTGGGAGCGCACCAACAAAGTCGCACAGCTCAAGGCCGCGATTGCCGAAGATGAGGCCTGAGCTTGACCGGCCGGCCACACATGGCCGGCCGGACCGCAATGGAAAGAGGCAGGTATGGCGGCAATGAGTGTGGGACAGATGGTGGAACTGTTTGTGAAGCCGGGAGCCCCGATATATGTCAAGGCCTTCGATGGCTCCACCTATGGCAGTGAAGATGCCCCGGTGACCCTGGTCATCAGGAATTCACGGGCGATCTACTATCTGGTCAACGCCCCGGGCGAACTCGGCCTGACCCGCGCCTACCTGCAGGGAGACATCGATTCGCCGCAACTCGACCCAGGCAACCCGTACGCGTTGTTCGGCAAGCTCGTGGACGTCAAGCCGTACCTGCGCACGCCGAACCCGGCGCAATTGGCGAAGGCGCTCGCGTCGGTCGCCTCGCATGGCATCCGCCGGCCCGAACCGCCGGCGATCGAAGGACCGGGGCGCATGCGCCGCATGAGTGAGGGCCTGCTGCCGCATACGCGCAAAGGCGATGCGGCCACGGTCAGCTACTACTACGACCAGTCCAACGATTTCTACGTGCTGTTCCTCGGCCCCTCCATGACCTACACATGCGCCGTGTTCGATTCGCCCGACACATCGCTCGAAGCGGCGCAGAAGGCGAAGCTCGACCTGGTGCTGGACAAGCTTGCGCTCAAACCGGGCGACCGGCTGCTCGACATCGGGTGCGGTTGGGGATCGATGGTAATCGAGGCGGCGAAACGTGGCATCCATACGCTCGGCGTCACACTGTCCGAAGAGCAGGTGGAATGGGGCCAGCGCTGGATTTGCCAAGAAGGCCTGCAGGACCTCGCCGAAGTGCGCCTCATGGATTACCGAGATGTGCCGGAAGGCGATTTCGACGGCATCTGCTCGCTTGGCATGATGGAGCATGTGGGCTACAAGCATTACCCGGCGTATTTCCAGGAGATCTACAACAAGCTCAAGCCCGGCGCCATGCTGCTCAACCACCAGATTACGCGGTGCAATTCGCATCAGGGCAAGAAGGCGGGCGAGTTCATCGACCGTTACATCTTCCCCGATGGCGAGCTGTCGAGCCCGGCCGAAATCGAGATGACGATCCAGGACACCGGTTTCGAGGTCATCAACCAGGAGAACCTGCGGCAGCATTACGCGCTCACACTGCACCGCTGGAACGAGAACCTTTCGGCCCACTGGCGTGAGGCCGTGGCGATGGTCGGCGAACCGAAGGCGCGCCTGTGGGGCCTGTACATGGCGGGCTGCGCGTACAACTTCGAGCACAACAACATCCAGATCCACCAGTTCCTGTGTGCCAAGCCGGACAGGACCGGGACCGACGTGTATCCGCTGCGCCCGTGGTGGCCGCGGCACTGAGCGTGTACCCTCGTACAGCATGACGACCGATGCACAACAACCCGCGTTCGAAGGGCTCGAACCCCGCCACCGCCGGCGCCGTCAGACGGAACGCACGGCTGCGGCGCATCTGCCTGTCGCCCATGTGGTGCTTGACATCCAGGCGGCGCATCTGGGCCAGCCCTTCGACTACCTGATTGACGAGAAGCAGTCCACGTCCGCGCAGCCCGGCTGCCTGGTGCGTGTACGCTTCGGCGGACAACGTGTGTCGGGCATCATCTGGTCGCGCGGCGAGACGAGTGAAACCGAACCATCCGCGTTGCGGTTCATCGAACGCGTGCTTTCACCGCACCCCATCGTGTCCGCATCCATGCGCGACGACATCACGGCGATCGCGTACGCCTACGGCGGCACGCGCGCGAACATCGTGCGCGTGGCGGTGCCCACGCGCGTCGCAGCCGTGGACCGTGAATCGTTCGCACCGGCGGACGGCGCCGAGCTGCGCGAACGCTGTGCG
Source organism: Bifidobacterium pseudolongum subsp. globosum (assembly GCF_000741295.1). Classification (GTDB taxonomy): domain Bacteria; phylum Actinomycetota; class Actinomycetes; order Actinomycetales; family Bifidobacteriaceae; genus Bifidobacterium; species Bifidobacterium globosum. The sequence continues at coordinate 170,650 of NZ_JGZG01000005.1, forward strand.
CAGTCCGCCGCCCACGCCTACAAGGCGTTCGCGCGCGGATACGAGCAGGCGCGTCTTGTCGACGAGGCGCTCGCCGCGGACGGATTCGCCTCGTTCGTCATCGACGGGCTGCCGGGGGAGGGCCGGTGGCGCGAGGACTTCGCATGGATGGCGTTGCGCGCGCTCACCTCAGGCAAATCCGCGGTGCTCGTGGTGCCGACGATGCGTGAGGTGTGGGCGCTCATGCACACGTTGGACGCCGTGGGGCTGCGCGCGTGGGCGCCCGACGAATCCGGCGGCTTCAGCGGCGACGTGGCTGTGTTGAGCGCATCGCTTAGCCCGGCGGAACGCTACCGCGCGTACCGGGCCGTGCTGGCGGGCCAGGTGCGGTGCGTGGTCGGCCTGCGTGCGGCGATGTATGCGCCGGTCGAGGGGCCTGCGCTGTTTGCGGTGCTTGACGACGCCGCGTACCAGTACGCCGACGGGTTGGCGCCGTATGCGAACGCGCGCGGCGTGTGCCGTCTGCGTGCGCAATTGCATGACGGTGTGTTCGTGGCCTACGCGCAGGCGCGCAGTGTGCTCAGCCAATGGGAGTGCGAGCGCGCGGAGTCGGTGGGGTTGCGCGTGTGCGGCCCGAGCGCCGCGGTCCACGGCTACCGTGATGCGCTTGCGGCGAGTAGGCCGCCGGTGCGTTGGCTCAATCGCGACGAATTGATGCGTCTTGCGGACGCGAGCGTCGGTGCGCGCGTGCCGCACACCGCGGTGCGCGTGTTGTCGAAAGCGCTTGAGCAGGGGCCGGTGCTGCTGGCGATTCCGGGCGACGGGGTGAGCGAGTCGTTGAGTTGTGCGCAGTGTTTGACGCTCGCGCGGTGCGTGCGTTGCACGGGTCCGCTTGAGCGTGTGGGGGCGAACCAGACGCCGCGGTGCCGCTGGTGCGGGGCCGCGGCGGTGCATTGGCGCTGCGTGCGGTGCGGTGGGGAGCGGCTGCGCGTGATCCGCGTGGGGGCAGCCGGCACCGCGCGCGAGTTGCGCGGATTGTTCCGTGAGATGCCGATGGTGCTGTCGAGCCCGCACCAGCCCGAAGGTGTGATTGAGCAGGTCGCGGACGCGCCGGTCATCGTGATCGCGACGCCCGGCGCTGAGCCGCGCGTGCGCCCGGGTGGCGCGTCCGGGGGACGTTACCGGGCCGTGGCGATCCTGGACGCGTGGACAAGTCTGTACTCGCAGCGCATGGATGCGCGCGTCGATGTGCTGCGCACGTGGATGCGCACGATGTCGTATTGCAGTGCGCGCGTGGACGGCGGGGTCGGCCTGCTGCTTGGTGAGACCGATCCGCTTATTGCACAGGCGCTGATGACGTGGGATTCGCGGGCGCTGTCCAGTCGGGAATTGCATGAGCGTGAGGAGACCGCGTTGCCGCCGGCGTTGAGCGCGGCATGCGTATGGGGGCGCAACGACGCCGTGACGTGGATGTTGCATGAGATCGGTGTGCGCGGCGGTGATTGGGCGACGATGCAGTGGCAGGGGCAGCAGATCGACAGTGTGCTCGGTCCGGTGCCTATTCCGCAGGCGCGCACGGTGGATGCGCGCGAGATCGAGGAGATGGGCGACCGTGTGAAGGCCGTGGTGCGTGTGCCGCACTCCCGGCGTGCCGAATTAGCGAAGCGGGTGCGCGTGGCGCTTGCCCGACATGTCGCATCGCGGGCCGGCGGTGAATTGCGCTGTCGGTTGGATCCCAAGGATTTGCTGTGACATGAACGGGCTGGCACGGCAGGGCAGTGGACTACGATGGTAGACCGTCGGCCGTGGCAACGGCCAGGAAACCGAACGAGGAGGAACTGGTATGGTACGAGTGCTGTTTGCGGGAACGCCTGAGGCGGCAGTGCCTTCGTTGCGCAAGCTGGCGCATGACACGGAGCATTTCGAAGTGGTGGCGGTGTTGACCCGCCCTGATGCCCCCACGGGGCGTGGACGCAAGCTCATGCCGAGCCCGGTCAAGCAGGCCGCGTTGGAACTGGGACTGCCGGTCATGGAATGCGATCCGGGCGAAGAGGCGTTCCTCGCGGCGCTCAAGGCCACTGGTGCCGAAGCCGGCGCGGTCGTGGCATATGGACGTCTGCTCAAGGAACCGGTGCTCGACGCATTGCCGTTGGGGTGGTATAACCTGCATTTTTCGCTGCTGCCGCAATGGCGTGGCGCGGCGCCGGTGCAGCGCGCGATCTGGGCCGGGGAATCGTTGACGGGCGCTTCGGTCTTCCGCATCACCAAGGGCATGGACGAAGGCCCGGTGCTCGCGCAGTCCACCGTGGAGATCGGTGCGCACGAGAACGCCGGCGAACTGCTCGAGCGTCTGGCGCAAGATGGCGCGAACCTGCTGGCGGCCTCGCTGCAAGGCATGGCCGAAGGCCAGATCCAGCCGGTCGCTCAGCCGCAGGGCGCCTACGAAGTGGCGGCGAAGATCACGCACGACGATGCGCGCATGCATTTCAATGTGCCGGCCTTCGCGCTCGACCGCCAGATCCGCGCATGCACGCCGAACCCCGGCGCATGGTGCCAGCTGCACGAGGCGGCCGACGCGCTGGAACCGATCCAACTGCACGTGTCGAAGGCTGTTGTGGCAGGCGCCGACGACGAGTCGGCGCCGCATGGGCTCAAGCCCGGCGAACTCAAGGTGACCAAGCACCATGTGTGGGTCGGCACCGCCACCGACGCGCTCGAGCTGCTTGTGGTCAAGGCGCAGGGCAAGAAGCAGATGGGCGCCGCCGAATGGGCGCGTGGCGCGCATCTGACCGAGGGCGCGTTCTGCGACTGAGGCGGGCCTTTCCGCGTTCGGTCAGCGCGCGAGGAAATCAAGCACGCGCGTCAGGTCGCGAGTGTCGATTGTGTGCGGTGCGGCCGCCTGCACCTTCGGCTTGGCACAGAACGCGATGCCGAGGCCGGCGGCGGCGATCATCGGCAGATCATTGGCACCGTCACCCACCGCAACGGTCTGTCGCATGTCAATCGCGTTGCGCTGCGCCCAATCGTGCAGCGCCTGCAGTTTGACGTCTTTCGTGACGATTGGTCCGGTGACGGTGCCGTCGAGCGTGCCGGTCGCGTCATCCAGGCCGAGCCGGTTGGCGATCCAATAATCCAGGCCAGCCTCGCGGGCGAGCCGGTCCACGATTTCGTGAAAGCCGCCCGAGACGACGCCCACCTTCCAACCGTGCGCATGCAGGCGTTCGATGAGCGTCAGCGCGCCATTGGTGAAATGCAGGCGTGCATACACGTCATTGAGCCTCGAAGCGGGAAGTCCTTTCAGGAGGGCCACGCGCGCATGGAGCGCCTCGGCGAAATCGAGTTCGCCGTTCATTGCGCGTGCAGTCACGTCGGCGATGCGCTCACCAACGCCGGCCGCGTCGCCGAGCTCGTCGATGACTTCCTCATCGATGAGCGTGGAATCCACATCCATCACGAGCAGTCCGGGTGTGCAAAGTGTGGGCATATCGTCAAGGACTTGCAAAGGTTGTACGCTCATGCGTTCGATTGTCGAAAAACGTTGGGACAATCGAACCATGAACTTTTCCATTATCCTTGCACAGACACCCGTTGACCAACAGCTCGTGTGCGCGACTGGTTCGGACGGCCTGATCGGCTCGATGACCGCATGGCTCGTCTCACTGATGGAAAGCGTCGGCGGCGTGGGGGTGGCGCTCGCCATCGCCCTCGAATCGATATTCCCGCCGATCCCCAGCGAAATCATCCTGCCACTGGCCGGGTTCACGGCGGCGCGTGGAAGCATGGGACTCATCGCCGCGATCATCTGGGCCACGATGGGCTCGCTGCTCGGCGCATGGACCCTTTACGGCATCGCGCGCTGGTTCGGCCTGCACCGCATCCATGCGGCGGCCGACCGCATCCCCGGGGTGCAGCGCGTCGACGTGGACAAGGCGAATCGCTGGTTCACCAAATACGGTACATGGTCGGTGCTGCTGGGGCGTGTGATCCCGGTGGTCCGTTCGCTCATCTCGATTCCTGCGGGATTCAACCGCATGAACTTCATGCAGTTCTCGCTGTGGACCTTTGTGGGTTCGGCAATCTGGAACACGATCCTCGTGACCGCCGGCTACATGCTCGGCGACCAATGGTGCTCGATCCTTGGTGTGCTCAATGTCTTCGAAGACGTGATCATCGTGGTCTTCGTGGCGGTGCTCGCGTTCTTCGGCGTGCGTTGGATTCGCAATCTGATACGCGAGCGGCGCATCCGAGGCGACCGTGCGTAGTATGAGCCTACGCGTACAGCGTTGAAGTCATGGCCGGATGGGCCCGTCCCCAGTACTATGGAGACGAGACCCATCCGGCTTTTTCATGGAAATCGGGGTGCGATGGACGAACAGGAGAACCTGGCGCAGTTGAACGACCGCCTGCAGGCGAAGAACCACGCGTTGGCGCAGGCGTTGACGCGCGCGGGTGAAGAGCTCGCCAAAGCCAAGGCGCAACTCGAACAGTTCGTCCAGCCACCGCTCACCTTCGCAGCGATGCTGCGGTTGGACCGCTGTTCGACCGATTCGCATGGCGTGCAGCACGCATGTGCCGAAGTGCTCCACGGCAACCGCCGCGTGGTGCTGCCGGTGGCCCCCACCGTCAACGCCACCCGGCTTGCGCCCGGCATGACGCTGCTCGTCAACGAGAACATGGTCATCACCGGCACGGCGGCGGCCGACCGCTGCGGCGTGGTGCGCCAAGTTGACGAACTGCTCGACGACGGCCGCCTCATCGTCTCTGACGCTTCGGGCGCCCGCACGGTCGTTGAGCGCGCGCAGGACCTGCGACACGCGCGCATCAGCGGCGCCGACCGCGTGATGCTTGACACGTCAGCGCGATTCGCGGTGCAGGTGCTGCCACGCGAACACACCGACAGCCTCGTGCTTGAAGAGACGCCTGACGTCACCTTTCACGACATCGGCGGGCTCGACGAGCAGATCGCCACGATCAAAGACGCGGTGGAACTGCCGTTCACGCACCGCGACCTGTTCGCGCGTTTCGCGTTGAAACCGCCGAAAGGTGTGCTGTTGTACGGTCCGCCCGGCAACGGCAAGACATTGATCGCGAAGGCCGTGGCGCACTCGCTGGCTCAGGGCGCCGGCGGCAGTGGTGTGTTCCTTTCGGTCAAAGGCCCCGAACTGCTCAACAAATACGTGGGCGAATCCGAACGGCTGATCCGCCTCATCTTCGACCGCGCGCGCGAGCGGGCGCGCGATGGACGCCCGGTGATCGTGTTCATCGACGAGATGGACGCGTTGCTGCGCACCCGCGGTTCCGGTGTCTCCTCGGACGTGGAGACGACGATTGTGCCGCAGTTCCTCGCGGAACTCGACGGCGTGGAGCAGCTTGACAACGTGATCGTGATCGGCGCCTCGAACCGCATCGACATGATCGACCCGGCGGTGCTGCGCCCGGGCCGGCTCGACGTGAAGATCAAGGTCGACCGTCCTGGCCCCGAACAGGCACGCCGGATCGTGGCCCATTACATCACTGATGCGCTGCCGCTCGCCCCCTCCACGAGCGCCGCGCGGCTCGTCGACGCGCTCGTCGATGATGTCGCCTCGCCGCGCCGTGCGCTCGCCCGTGTGCGCGACGAGCATGGCGACTGGAGCACGCTGCTGCTCGCCGATGTGATGTCGGGCGCGATGCTCAAGAACATCGTCGACCGCGCCAAGACGAAGGCGGTCAAGGAGTCGGTGCGCCAAGGGCACGATGTGCCGATCGATGCGGCGCTCGTGCGCGAAGCGGTCGACGAGGAATGCGATTCGGCGCGTGCCACGCTTGCCGAGGTCAATCTCGAGCAGTGGGTGCGCACCAACGGCTTCGACGCGCGGCGCATCACCGACCTGCGCGCGCTGCCGGCGCAGGCGGTGGATGAGGCAGAAGGCACCTACGGAATGGAGCAGGCATGAGTGTACGGCGCATCATGGGCACGGAGACCGAGTACGCGGTCAGCGGCGCGCAGGGCGGCAACCCGGTGCAGTGGTCGTTCGACGTGGTGGCCGGGGCATCCAGCCCGCGCACACGGCACATCCGCTGGGACTACCGGCAGGAGGATCCGGTCAATGACATGCGCGGCATGCGCCTCGACCGTGCGAGCGCGCGCGCCGACATGCTCACGGACGAACCGCAGCCGCATGTGACGAATGTGATCGCGCCGAACGGCGGCCGCATCTACGTCGACCACGCGCACCCCGAATATTCGGCGCCCGAAACGGACGACCCGTTCACAGCGGTCATTTACGACACGGCGGGCGATGTGCTGATGGAGCAAGCCGCGCGGCAGGCGGGCGGCCTGCAGCTGCACCGCAACAACGTGGACGGCAAGGGCGCGAGCTGGGGCACGCACGAAAACTACATGCTGAGTCGGTCAGTGCCGTTCGGGCAGATGGCCGCGCTGATGACCGCGCATCTGGTGACGCGGCAGATCTACACCGGTTCGGGGCGCGTGGGCATCGGCGAGCGCAGTGAGACGGCCGGCTACCAGTTGAGCCAACGCGCCGATTATGTGCATATGAAGGTGGCGTTGCAGACCACATTCGACAGGCCCATCATCAACACGCGCGACGAACCGCACGCCGATGCGGGCCGGTTCCGGCGTCTGCATGTGATCGTCGGCGACGCGAACCGCATGGATGTGCCGCGCGTGCTCAAACTCGGCACGACGAGCATGCTGCTGTGGGTGTGCGAGCACGCCGAGGAGGCGGGCATTGACTTGACGGGCGAACTGGAGGCGCTGACGTTCGTGGACCCGGTGGATGCGATGCACCGCGTCTCGCACGACCTGACCTTGGCGCAGCCGCTGCCGATGGCCGGCGGCGGCGCGATGACCGCGTGGCAGGTGCAGGTGGCGCTGCAGACGCTCGCCTATGAGACGGCCGCGGCCGTGTACGGCACCGACACACGTGGCGAGCCGGTGTGGCCCGATCGCTCCACACGGTCGGTGATGGCCATGTGGAAGCAGGCGCTGCTCGATGTGGCGCGGATCAGGCATGCCGATGGAAGCGAACGTTTGCAGCTTGAGGCTGAGGGTTCGCGCATCGAATGGCTATGCAAATGGCAGATCATCGAACGCCTGCGCCTGCGGCTGCACCCCAACGAATCGTTCGACGAGAGCCTGCATGACGCGCGGCTCGCCTCAGTCGACCTGCGGTGGGCGAGCTTGGACCCGCAGACCTCGATCTTCGACCGGCTGCGCGGGCGCACCGAGCGCACGTGCACCGACGACGATGTGCGTGAGGCGTGCAATGAGCCGCCGGCGGACACGCGCGCGTGGCTGCGCGGCATGGTGGTGGACCGCTATCCGGAGCAGGTCCGTGCCGTGTCGTGGACGCGCATCACCACAACCGACGACCCCGAAGGGCGGCAGTGGACGCTCGATATGAGCGATCCGCGCGACTATACCCGAACGCAATGCGCCGATGCCGTGGCACAGGCACCCAACGCGTGGCAGCTCATCGCCGCGCTGTGTCAACAGGGTGCGGCATGATTGCAAACGTTGTCTCAATAATGGGAGCCGGGTCTCGGTTCCGTGTGCAAACCGGTATAGTGGTGCCCGATGTGGCGATGTCCCCAGTGACCGCGATGCATCGCTGCGCGTGTGCGCATACCAGATCAGAAAACGGGAGGCTGCGATGACGCAGGGATTACGCGATCTCGCCATGCAAGCCGCTGCCATTGCGCAGGACGCCGGCGAACATGCGCTCACCGACCAGGTGACGCCGAAGGACCTGTCGTCGTTGTATTCGGTGACACGCGACTATTCGCGTGGGCTGACCGTTGACACCCAATTGGCGCAGTTCATATACAACCGACTCACCTACATCGACGCCTTCCAAGGCAGATGGAGCGACCGGCCGGAACACGGCGCGGCCGGTGACCGCTACTGGTGCATCGGCGGCATCGACGGCGTGATCAACTACACGCGCAACATGGCCGAATGGGCGATCACGATATCGCTTTTCGAATTCAACGAGCACGATGTGGCGCAACCGATTCTGGGCATTGTGCATGCGCCCGCCCTGAACCTCACCTACATCGCGGCGCGCGGCGAGGGCGCCATCCGCATCCGGCGCACGCCGTTGGGCGACAAGCGCGAGAAGATCATGCCCTCGACCACGCCGCACCTCGAAGGATCGGTCGTCAGTTTCGGCATGTCGTTCAAATCCAACGAATCCAAATACGCGCTTGACGTGGTGGCCGACATCGCGGGCAAGCCAGCCGACATCAAACGCATCGGCCCGGTCTCGCTCGACCTGTGCAAGGTGGCCGACGGCACCTATGACGCCTACTTCGAGCCGTTCTTGCACCAATGGGATGTCCCCGCGGTATCCGCGGGCGCCGTGGTGCTGTGGGAGGCCCAGGGGCAGTTGAGCACGTGGTCTGGCAATCTGGTGCATTGGCGCAGCGAAAACGATGTGGTCGCATCGAACGGCCTGATCATCGACGACCTGCGTCCATATCTGATGCGTGAATTGGAACAGGAAACCAGCGGGACGAACGCGTGAGCGTCGGCACGCGACCATCACGAAAGCGAACAGCAATGCCTCAGGAACACACCAGTGCACAGGAATCCGCCCAGCACCACGAGCACGATGAAACCACCCAGCGGGTGGCCCCGGACACCAACATGGACAGTCTGGACGCGGTGCTCGACGACATCGAATCGGTGCTGGAAAGCAACGCCGAAGCGTATGTGAACGGGTTCGTGCAGAAAGGCGGCGAGTGATGCCCCAGCTGCATGACAGCCGCAGCCGCCACTCCACGCCAACGCAGCCATCGGCCACAACCGGTGGCTGCGACCGTATTTTCGGGCTCGAAACCGAATATGGGTTGAGCGTGAGCGGCGCCAGCCGCCCTTTGGACATCAGCCAGGTGGCCATGACGATGTTCCAGCCGGTCGTGCAACGCGAACGCTCCACCAACACGTACCTCGACAACGGATCGCGCCTCTACCTCGACGTCGGTTCGCACCCCGAGTACGCCACCGCGGAGGCACGCACGCCGTTCGATGCGATGCTCGCCGACGCCGCCGGCGAATCGCTCATGCGCACGATGGCGCTCGAGACGCAGGCCCGTCTACGCGCGCAGGCGGGGGAGCGCGCCACGATTCACCTGTTCAAGAACAACGCCGACAGCGCCGGCCACTCCTACGGCTGCCATGAGAACTATCTGGTGCGCCGATACGTCGACCTGCGCGCGATCCAGACCCAGTTGTTGCCGTTTCTCATCACACGGCAGATCTACACCGGCGCCGGCAGGTTCGACGGCGACCACTGGACGTACACGCAGCGCGCGCGGTTCGTGGACGAGACCGTGTCTTCGGCGACGACGCGTTCGCGCCCGATGATCAACACGCGCGACGAACCCCACGCCGACCCCGAATCATTCCGGCGCCTGCATGTGATCATCGGCGACTCGAACCGGTCGCAGTGGGCCACCATGGTCAAATGCGCGACGACGCACTTGGTGCTCGGCTCCATGGAGCACGCCGCGCGCACCGGCGTGCCCAGCGGCCTGGAATGCCTCGAGATGGCCGACCCCGTGCAGGCGAATCTCGAGGTCAACGAACACGGGCCGGACGCCATGATCGATCTGGCGGACGGCACGCGCATGAGCGCGCTCGAAATGCAACGCCTCGCATGGCGCGTCATCGAGCGGTTCGCGCACAGCCATGCGCACGAGCTCGACGCGTCGCTGCAAGGCGATCCGGTGTGGACGCCGCACAGTGTGCTCGACGCATGGCGGTGGGTGCTTGACCGGCTGGAGGCGCACGACATCGACGCGCTCGCGCAGGTCGTGGATTGGGCATGCAAACGCCGGTTCTTTGCACGGCTGGAGGAGCGTGGGCCGGTCGGCCCGATGCGCATTGCGCAGCTCGACCTAGACTACCATGACGTGGCCAATGGCACGCTGTACGAGGCGATGGTGCGCCATGGGCTCATGCGCGTGTATGCGGACCCGCAACAGGTGGCGCACGCGGTGCACACGCCGCCCGAGCGCACGCGCGCGGTGCTGCGCGGGCGCTTCGTGCAGCGCGCGCAGCAGGCCGGCGTGCGGCATGTGTGCGATTGGACGCAGGTGCAGGTGCTGGAGCCGGAGAAACGCACTGCACAGATGCTCGACCCCTTCGACAGCGAAGGCACGCCGGAATACCACGCTCTGATGGCGTCGCTTGCGTAACGCGGCGCCATCATGGCACAAAAAAGACCCTGACCGTCGGTGGTCAGGGTCCGTACGCAAGATGCGTGGGTTCGCCTAGGCGAACATCGTCACTCGGTGACGGCCTTCTTGAGCAGGGAGCCAGCGGAGATACGCACGCCGTAGGTGGCCGGAATCTCGATGGTCTCGCCGGTGCGCGGGTTGCGGCCGGTGCGGGCGGCGCGCTTGACACGCTCAGCGGAGAACAGGCCGGTCAGCTTCAGGCCTTCGCCGGACTTCATGGCCTCGACGAACACATCCTGGAATGCGTTGACGGCGGCCTCAGCCTGAGCCTTGGTCAGGTGGGACTTCTGAGCGATCTTGGTGACGAGATCAGACTTGTTGTATGCCATGTGAGCATCCTTCTTGGTTCAGGGGCCGCCCTATTGCTCGGTCGGCCACAGGTTCAGTTATGAATCTTAGCGCATAAATGTGGTGAAACCCGCAGTTTCCTAGGGTTTTACGAACTTTTTTCGCGTTTGGCCTCTTTTTGCGGGCCAATCGGAGCCAAATCAGATCAGATTATGCCGGTCGAGCCACTTCATGGCAAGCGCACCAATGGGTATGCGCAGCCAGTAGAACGCGATGCGGTAGACGAGCGTGGCCGAGATCGCGATCGTGGACGGCACGCCGACGGCGGTGAACGCCACCGAAAGCGCCGCCTCCACCGCGCCCAGGCCGCCGGGGGTCGGCACCGCCGAACCGAGCGTGTTGGCCAGCAGGAAGATGAAGGTCGTCTCGATTGGGTTGGTGTGGTAGCCGAACGCAAGCAGCGCCGCCCAGAATCCGAAGCCCGTGGCCAGGTTGAGTAGCAGACCGCCGGCGGCGCAGATGGCCACTTCCTTGGGCTGCGTGAGCGTCTCGAGCAGGCTGCGGGCATATGCCTTGGCGATTGGCAGGTATTTGTCGGTCACCTTTTTGCGCACCGGCGGGATCGCCATGGCCACCGAGACGATCAGCGCCACGCCGGCTACCACGAAGATGAGCATGTTCGTGGGGATCATGCCCGAAAGCGTGCTGCGCCCGTTGACGATGCCGATCACGAGCAGCAGCACGACGGTCACCGCCGCCTGCACCGCCCATACGGCGCTCATGATCGCCGTCGCCACGGTGCTGCGGTAGCCGCTTTTGCGCAGGAACTGGAGGTTCACGAACGCGGGGCCGATGCCGGCGGGCATCGACACGGCCGTGAATCCGGCGGCCATCTGTGAACACAGCAGTCCGAGCGAATTGCGTCGGTCCGCGTTCATGAAGCCGCCGAGCGAGACCGCGGACCCCACCCAGGCCAGGAAGCTGAAGCCCATGACCAGCAGCATCATCCAGATGTTCGCGTCGCGGGCCGCCTTGATCATCTCGTTCGGCTTCATCTGCGTGAGCACCACGCCGACGGCGATCACGAGCAGGGTGATCGCGAAGAACGAGCGCGCGTTGAAGCGCGAGAGCGTGACCTGCTCAAGCGATTCCGAGACCTCTTCTGGGGCGAGGGCGCTCATCGTCTTGCGCAGCTGTTCGAGCAGTGTCTTGTCCCACCCGGGCAGTGCGCGCGTGGCGGCCGGCACCGCGGCCTTCTGCACGAACGGGATGAGGTTGATGAGCGTGGCGTCGCCCCACGCCTCGCGCGCCGCGGCCACCGTGCGTTCGACGCCGAACACCGTGGCGAACAGCGAGAGCAACTCCACTTTGTCGAGCGCCACGTTCGTGGATCCGCTTGCGTAATCGCCGTTCTGCCAGCCGCACAGGAACAATGTCCCGTCGTCGAGGCGTGCCAGGGCGTTCTGCGTGATGTTGCGGTGGGTGAAGCCACGGCGGTGCGCGGTATTGATGTAGCGCATCAGATGGCGCATGTCGGCGTCGGTCATCCCCTGCACGTCGCACGGCGTGGCCTTCGGGGACTCATGCAGCACGAGCACCGAGGATTCGCTGGAGTCGGCGACACCGTAGGGGCGCAGGGTGGTGAGCCCCAGATCGTGCACGCCCAGCATCATCGCGTAATGGTGGTGGTTCGCGCTGATCGCGGAACGGTCGTGGCGCACCGCCACGCCGCTCAGGCGGATGAGCTGCCAGATCTGGTTGAGATAGCCGGCGAAATGCCGTTGGTTGTCGAGCACCGAGACCACGTATGGGGTGCCGTCTTCGTCACGCAGTTCGTAGATGCGGGAATTCTCCACCATGTCGTCTTCGAGTGTGGCGTACAGCACATGGTCGGTGGCTTCGTCAAGGTGGCGGCGGCGCAGTTCGCGCGGGTGCAACCCAATCGACTGCAGTGCGTGCACGACCTGCATGCCCCAGATGCCGGTGCTTTGCGTGCCAATCGCGAAGCGCGCGCACAGGCCGACAACACGGCCGATGCAGATCGAGACGATGACGCCGGTCACGGAGTTCCACGAGCTGATGATGAGAAGCACGGCGCCGATGATCAAGATGTTCCAGCCCCATTTGATCGAGGAGCGTGTGCGGCGCGGGCCGGCCGTCGTGAGGAACGCGGCTATGGCCGCATAGAAATCCGGCAGGAGCCACGGGCCTGATTCGGTGCCGGCGGATTGCACGGAACTGATGAGCATGGGGCTGCCGTATTGGCTGATCAACGCCGAGGCGCCCCACACCGCCGCGAAGCCAAGGAGGAGGGAACCCACGGAACAGGCTGATTGCAGCCATTCACGGTTCACAATGAGCTGAATGAGCACCATGCCGACCACGATGAGCACGACGAGTTGCTGCAGCAACGACGCTGGAAGGTCAAGCAGCCATTCCACGGCCTTCGCGGCTGTGTGCGCATCCGATTCCACGCCGGTTGTGATGCCTCGCAGATACAGGGCGAACACGAGCACGAGCGCACCGGCGAGCAGCGCGAACGCGGCATGGAGCAGGTCGGCGGTCACATGCGTGCGTTTCGGGGCGTTGTCTGCGATCAGGACATCGGATGCCGTGCCGGGCGCCGCGCCTTGGGCTGTGGGCTGTGTGGCATCTGGATTCGCCACGGGTCTACTCATCTGGTTCCTTTGATATACGTCCAATCGGTGGCTGGCGGTGGTCGCCGGCCGTGCCTCTTCATTCTAAGTGACGAACCGCCAACAAAGAACGCGGGCCGGCCCCGCCCTCCCCACACGTCGGTGAGGGGGAGTAGGGCCGGCCCGCGTTCAGGCCGGTGTGCGTCAGCGGTCGAAGTCCACGAGCTGTGCCGCGACACCCACATAGGTGGCGGGGGTCAGCGTCTTGAGCCGTGCCGCGGTCTCGCTGTCGAAGTCGAGGGAGTCGATGAACCGCTCCACGTCCTCTTGCGCGATCTGGTGGCCGCGCATGAGCTCCTTGACCTTCTCGTACGGGCGCTCCATGCCGGGGCGTCCGGCGAGCTCGCTCGCGCGCATTGCGGTCTGGATGGGCTCGCCAAGCACCTCCCAGTTCTCATCGAGCTCGCGCTCCATGACTTGCGTGTTCGGATGGATCGACTTGAGGCCGCCGAGCAGGTTGTTCAGGGCGAGCACCGAATAGCCGAGCGCGGAACCGATGTTGCGCTGCGTTGTGGAATCGGTCAGATCGCGCTGCCAACGGGATTCGACGAGCGTGGCCGCGAGCGTGTCGAGCAGCGAGCAGGAGATCTCGAGGTTCGCCTCGGCGTTCTCGAAGCGGATTGGGTTGACCTTGTGCGGCATCGTCGACGAGCCGGTGGCGCCCTTGACCGGCACCTGCGCGAACACGCCGCGCGAGATGTACATCCACGTGTCCACGCACAGGTTGTGCATAATGCGGTTCGCATGGCTGATCGTGCCGTAGAGCTCGGCCTGCCAGTCATGCGATTCGATCTGCGTCGTCAGCGGATTCCACGTGAGGCCCATGCGGTCCTCGACGAAGACGCGCGAGACCTCGACCCAATCCACGCCGTCGACGGCGGCCAGATGCGCGCCGAACGTGCCGGTGGCGCCGTTGATCTTGCCCAAGTACTGCTGGGTGCGTACATGCGCGATCTGGCGGCGCAGGCGGTACACGTACACGGCGAGCTCCTTGCCGAGCGTGGTGGGGGTGGCCGGCTGGCCGTGCGTCAGCGACAGCAGCGGCATGTCGCGGTATTCGTCGGCGCGGGCGGCGAGCAGGTCCACGATCGCGTCGATGCCGGGTAGCCACACGTGCTCGATGGCGTTCTTGACGCAGCGCGCGGTCGACAGGTTGTTGATGTCCTCGCTCGTGCAGGCGAAGTGCACGAGGGTCTTGAGGTCGGTCAGCTGCGTGGGGCTCCCGAGCACGTCGGCGGCGGCGTCGAGCTGGTCGTCGATGTAGTATTCCACGGCCTTCACGTCGTGGTGCGTCACCGCTTCATGCGCCGCGTGGCGTGCGATGCCTTCGGCGCCGAACTCCTCGGGGATGGAGCGCAGGAACGCCTGCTCCTGCTCGGTGAGCGGCTTGACGCCCGGCACGATCGGCTGCCAGTCATTGCCGGCGTAGCCGTTGGCGAGCATGATCATCCATTCGACTTCGACGCGCATGCGCTCGCGGTTGAGCGCGGGCTCGCTCAGGTATTCGACGAGCGGGGCGGTCTGGCTGCGGTATCGGCCATCGAGCGGGGTGAGGGCGATGGCGGGGGAGATATCGGTTAGATTCATAGCTCCTCACCCTACTAAACACCGTAAACGCCGCGCGTGCGCCGTCTCACAGTCGGAAACGGCGCACGCCTCAATCCTCGCCCGGCGTGTGGTGCGCCATGCGGCCCTGCCAATAGGTGGTGCCCACGTAGTCGCCCGCTATCGTCCCGCGGAAGTGGTCGTTGTGCTGTTGGACGGCCGGTGACCCCAGATCCAGCGCATGCCCCAAGGCGGCCTCGTGGTATTTCAGGTCATGGGTCAGCCGGTACGGCCCGTCGCTGTCGTCGATGACCCTGCCGGTGCACAGGCCGTCACTGTCGCCGTCGGTCACGGTGCCGCGGATCGTGACCCAGTGGTCGTTCGCCGGATTGGAGGCGCCGTCGAGCGCCGCCACCAGTTCGTCATCCATCTCCACGCTCGTGACCCAGGTGTTTGAGCTGATCGGATGGTTGGCGATCGGGGAACCGGCCGTGACCACATGCTCGATGCGGTAGGTGTCGGCGTAATCCGAGGCGAGCGCGGCGGCCACGATGCCGCCTTGTGAATGTCCGATCAACGCCACGGAATCCTCGGGCTGCACCCCCGCCTGTTGCATGGCCTGCACCACAAGGCGCGCGCTGTCGGCATCGCGCCGCTGGGCGGCGCTGGCGCTCATCAGTTCGGCGTTCTGGATCCAACCGAACGGCGAATCCTTCTGGCCGTCGGTGCCGGGGATCGTCACGAGCCACGCCTGCGAACCGTCTTGCCTGCGGTATTGCGAGATGGCGATCGTGCCGTAGGCGAGCCCGTCGTCGCCGGCGCCGTTGGCCTGTCCGAGTCTGCGCAGGTCGTGCAGCGCATCCTGGATGCCGCTTGCCCCGCCCACGGCCATGTCGGCGCTGTCCACTTGCCGCATGCGCAACGACGTGCCTTGCACCATGCCGCCCACATGGCTCAGGAACGGTGAGGCCACGGCCGCCGTGTCGTTGATCGACTGCCCCGGAAGGTCGGTGAGGGACGCCAGGCGTCCACCCGGCCCGCTGCATGCGGCGCCGATGCCGGAGACGACGCCCTCATGCGCCCACGCGGTGGCTTTGGACGAATAGGCCCAATTGAACGATCCCTCGGTGGCCCAGCCATAGATGCCTCCGGCCACCGCAAGCGTGCCGACAGCGATGCCGGTGGCCACGGGGTGGTGCACCGCGAACGCGCGCACCGCCCGGTTGACGATGCGTGTGTTGCGCATTTCCGCTTCGGCGTAGAGGCTGTGGGCGCGCGCCACCAGATCGGCGAGCTGCGTGCATTCGTCAGCGAGGACACGGCACCGCCGAGCCATCACATCGCTCGCGTCGCGCGCCGCGTCGATGCGTGCACGCTGATCGGTGTGCACGGGCACGGACGGTTCGGCGGTCTGCATGGCGGCGGGGCACCAGACGAGGCGTTCTCGTTGTGCCGCAAGCGTGCAGGCGGCCTGCGTCCAGCGGCTTGCCGACGACGCCATCGCTGCGCTTTGCGCGTTGAGGGCGCTGTGCAGGCGCTGGTATTCCGCCTGATCGGCCACGGTGACGGCGCCGCCGTATATCGAGGAGCGAACCTGACGGGTCATGGCAACCCTGCTTTCAGCATGGCGCCCGTCGTGGCGCAGCAATCCAGATGGCCCGCGATTGTGGTGTCGAACTGCCGCATGCGCGCATGGAACATGTCGGCGGCCTTGCCGCTCCATGTGAGCCGCCGGCTCGATGCACTCACGCGGGCAAGGTCGTCCAGTGCGCCCGTCGTGGCGGTGGCCGCCGTGTGCATGGTTTGCGCGCATTCGGCCACGATGCCGGTGCAGATGCAGGATTGGCGGGCGAAGGGGGCCTGCGGCTGCAGGCCGCCACCGAGGGGGAATGATGTGAATGTGCATAGGGGGCGTGTGGCGTGGGGATGGGCGCCGTACGCCCGCCAGGGAACCGTTGTGTGAATCATGCGTCCATTGAACGCGTGCCGTCGCCGTGGCGCCAGTCGGACGGGCCGATGTGGTCGGACGGCCGAGGCGTCCCCGTCATGTGGATGGGCGCCTGTGTGGATGCATGCATGATGCATCCACACAGGCGCCCATCCGGCAGTCGCCGGTCCACATGCCGCGTGCGGCGGGCTCACCACGGTTTGGCGTCGCCACCGCTCGTGTCGGTGCCGCTGTGGCGCTCGCCGTCGTGTTGCACGGCCTGGTCCTGGGATTCCTGTGTCTGCTCGTTGTTGCGCAGCATCTGCTCGATCTGTTCGCGTTGCTCGTCGGTCAGCGCAGGCTCGCCGCCTTGGCTGTTCGTGGTCGAATCGCCGGTCGTGGCCTGTGGCGTGCTTTGGGTTGTGGCGTCCACCTGCTGTTGCAGGCGTTCGGTCAATGCGCCGCTCACCTGGCTGTTGTGTGCGATCGCGGTGCGGACCGACGGCAGCAGCAGCATGGGGGCCTGCTGCGCTTCGGCCAGCTGCGCGTCGGTCTGCTGTTGTTGGGCGAGCAGCTGTTTGATGTCGCTGTCCGCGGCTGCGGCGTCGCGCAGCGTGGCCGTCAGCGTCGCGGTCGCCTGGTTGTACAGGCCGGCCGCCCGCAGGTTCCATCCGGCGAGCCCGGCGCAGGCCAGCAACGCCACCGCGCACACGCCGAGCACGATGCGCACAGCGCGCGTGCGCCGTGGTTGTGGTTGCGATGTCATTGCAGCAGCCTCCTCGATTGCATGTGCCAGGCCGCGAACTCCCATGCCGCCACGGCGAGCAGCACGATGGCGAACGGCCACGTGATGGGCGAGATGCGCGTGCGTTGCTTTTCCGTGGTGTTTTGCCGCCACGAGTTCGCTTCGCCGGTGATCTGCTGCTGGACCACGGTGCCACCGGATGCGGTGAGTAATGCGGTGCCGCTGAGTTCGTCGGCGAGCGACGTGATCTGCGCTTCGTCCATGATCGACACGCCCGGCTGGCCGGTCGACGGGTCGGTGACCCAGACGCCGGCCTCAGTCATGCCGTCCGCATGCACCTGCGGCACCCGTCCGCCGGCCGTGGACCCCACGCCGATCACGCATGCGTCGTTGATGTAGCGGCGCAATGACGAGAACGTGCGGCGTGCCTTCGGTGTGGTCTGCTCGCCGTCGGTGATCAGGTACAGCACAATCGTGTCGTCGGGGTGGGCGTCGCGCACTGATTTGAGTGTCAGCAGCAGTGTGTCGATCGCGGCGTCCGGCGACGAGCCGGCAGACGTGTCGGTGGGCTCCACACGCAGCGAATCCGCCCAGTTGTCGATCGCACGCGCGTCCGGTGTCAACGGCACATCCTGCGTGCCCGAGGCGCCGAACGAGACCGCGGCGAAGCTCGAATGCGCATAAGCGGCCGTGATGTCGTCGATCGCCGCCTTCGCCGCGTCCAGACGGCTGATCTGCGTGCGGTCGCCATACGTGGCATCGGCCACGCCCATCGAACCGGTCACGTCGGCCGCGATCACGACGTCGGTCGTGCTCACCGCGCGGCTCGTGGTCGTCGTCGCGATGCTCGGCGTGAGCGCGAGCACCGCGACAAGCACACACATGACACAGCGGCGCACGCATGCGGCCACGGTCTCGTCGGTGCCTTGCGCGCGCCGGCGCACATGGCACACGACGACGAGCGCCGCACACACGAGCATCGCCGCGGCCAGCGCCGAACCGGCGACCCATCCCAAGGCGGGCGCCAAGGTGAATCCGCTCATCGCCTCAACCTCCAAGCAACAATCAGCCAACCGGCGAGCAGCACGGCGATGGCGAGCGTCCACCAGCCCGGTGCATCCGTCCAATCGGCTTGGCTCGCCTCATCGACCGCGCTGATCTGCCGCCGGTCGATCGCGCGCACCAGATCCGCCACGGAGTCGCCGTCGGACTGCAGCAGGAACGTGCCGTGATGCTGTTCGATGAGGGTGCGCATCTGTTCGGTGGCCTCATCATGGTCGCTCTGCGAGGGGCCTGAAAACAGGCCGTCCACGGTGATGCCGGCCTTGCTCGTCAGGTCGAGCGCCTGCGCGAGCGTATAGGTCTGCGTGCCTGAAACCACGTTGTCGGTGGCCAGCACAATCGACGCGTCGCGCAACTGGTCGGCCTGCGTGCCGCCGTAGGTGAACCCCGGCAGCATGGCGGCGCAGCTGACAAGTCCATCGCCGATGAGCGACGTGGCGTTCTTGCGGTTCTGCGTGCCGGCGAGCCAGTCGGAGACCTGCTGGTACTGCTGGGCGCTCATCTTGTCGATGTCGTCCTGCGTCTCCACGCCCCGCAACAGGTCATCGGCGTGCTCAAGCTGCCGTGCGGCCATCGTGTAATCGTCGGTCAGTGGGAACACGGTGCGCGACGTCGAGTTGAAGATGCTCAGGCCGATGCGCTCGCCCTTGAAATGCGAGATCAGCGTGCGGTAGGTGGCGATCACCTGTTGGTCGTAGGGCAGGGTGGACCCTGAGACGTCGAGGCACAGCACGATGTCGCGGTTCGCGCTGTGCTCGTCTTCGGCCGCCACGCGCGCCGGGCGGCCCACAAGCGCCGCCATCGTGATCAGTGCAAGCACGGCGAGCACTGCGGCCGCACGGTTCCACCGCCGCCATAGCCGCAGCATGCGCGCGCCTTCGTCGGTCCTGAGGTCATCATCGATGTCGAAGACGGTGGCCTGGGGCAGCGCGCCCTGTCGGTGTGCGTCGAGCGCGCGCACCACGAGCCCGATGAGCGCGCAGGCCGCCACCGCGATCAGAATGGCCCATGGCCATCGCCAATGCAGCATGTCAGCGCCACCTTTCCATGAAATCCCCGACCCAGCCGGCCGCGGTGTGCACGCTGGCGTCGCGCGCTTCGGCGTTCGTCGCGGCGTCGGCGAACTCAGGCGGGTACAGCGCCGCGATCGTCAGACGCAAGGCGTCCCAGTTCGCCGCCGTGCCACCCGTAGGGCGCCGTTCGAGTTCGCGCAGTGTGCTCGTCGAAAGCGCGCGACCGCTGTGCACGGCGGCGAACTCGCGTGTCAACGCGGCAAGGTGCGCGTAGGCCTCATCGGCTGTGACCGCACCGGCGTCGTATTGACGCACCACATCGTCCACGCGCGCGAGCCACTGTTGCGTGGATCCGGCCTGCGCGTGTGCGCCCGCCGAAACGGCGGGCGCACGGCGGGCGCGGCGCCGGCCATACAACGTCATCGCCATGGCACACGCGGCCGCCGCGGCCACGGCCACGGCGAGCACTGTCCACAGCATGGGCATATCGCCGAGCGCGGCGGACGGGTGCAGGTCGGAGACATCAAGCGCAATCGCGTTCACGCGCGCTCCTTTCCTTGGCGCGCCGGCGTGCGCAACATGGTGGGGGCGCCCGGCGCGCCGAAACGACTGAGTGAGACCAGACGCACGAAACCCGCGAACATGCGCGCGCTCGACGACGCGTGCATGAGCCGCGCGCCGCATCGGGCGAGCTCCTGCGTGAGGCTCGTGACCTCGAACGCGCGGTGGCGTTCGGTCTCCTGGGCGAGCGCCGCGTTGCGCAACAGCGCCGGCACGCGCCTGCCACTCGTGCCGTCCACGACGTGCGCGCGCGGCACTCCGTCGAGCGGTTGCGCGGCGAACGGATTGACCGTGCCCACATCGATCACGACGAGCGGATGCGTGCGCGCGATGCGCCGGATGAGCGGCAGATGGACGCGGGTGAGCGCCTGCTCGCAGCTCGCGATGACCACGAGCGCGTCACGGTCGCGCAGATGCACGGCGTAATCGAGCAGCGCGTCGAGATTGCGCGTGTGGTCCCATGCGCGGTCGAGCGCTCCGTCGAGCGTGCGCTCGAACTGCGCGAGGCCGCCATGGAACGGCACGCGGGTGATGCTCGCGGCGTCGCCGAGCACAAGCGAGACGTCGTCGCTGCGGCGCAGGCTGAGCGCGGCGAACATGCACAGCGCGTTGGCCGCGACCGCATAGGCCGTCTCGCCCGAGGGGCAGCTTGCCGTCATCTCGCGGCCGGCGTCCATGAGCAGATACACGCGGCCCGAGGCGAGACGCTCGCGCTGCACTACCATGGCGCGGCCGGAGCGCGCGCTGATCTTCCAGTCGATTGCGCGCGCCTCGTCACCGGGCTCATACGGCCGGATGTCGAGCAGGTCGTCGTTGCCGCCGCGCCGGTTCGACCGGTGCTCGCCTTCCAGCACACCCAACGCCTTGGCCACGGTGGGCAGCGACATGGAGGTGCCGAGCGCCTCGATCTTGCGCCGGACGTGGTCTGCCGTGTGCGCGCGGTCGATCATGGGACGGGGACCGCCTTGACGATCGAGTCGATCACCTGGTCGCACGTGACGCCGTCGGCGAGCGCCTCGAACGTGAGCAGGATGCGGTGGCGCAGCACTTCGTGCACATATTGTTTGATGTCTTCGGGCACCACGTAGTTGCGGCCGGCCATGAGCGCGGCGGTCTGCCCGATGCGCACAAGCGCGATCGACGCGCGCGGAGAGGCGCCGAGGCGCACGAGCGACGACAGGCCCTGCACGGGCTTGCTGCCGGCGCCGCGCGAGGTTTCGGACAGGTCCACCGCGTACTTCATGATCGCGTCGGACACATGCACCTGGCGTGCGGCACGGCACAGGAAGTCCATGTCCTGGATGCCGATGACGTCGTGGGTCAGCGCCGTGGGATCGATT
This sequence comes from Bifidobacterium pseudolongum subsp. globosum, assembly GCF_000741295.1. Taxonomy (GTDB): domain Bacteria; phylum Actinomycetota; class Actinomycetes; order Actinomycetales; family Bifidobacteriaceae; genus Bifidobacterium; species Bifidobacterium globosum. Next base: position 192,054 of record NZ_JGZG01000005.1, read on the forward strand.
GTGTCCGATCCGCGGCGGGTGAGCAGCGCGAGCATGGCGACTTCCTGCTCGGCCGTGGGGTAGGTCATGACGGCTTTCATCATGAAACGGTCCATCTGCGCTTCGGGCAGGTTGAACGTGCCCTCTTCCTCGATGGGGTTCTGGGTGGCGATCACCATGAACGGCTTCGGCAGCGGGATGCGCTGGCCGCCGATTGTGGTGGCGCCTTCGGCCATGGCCTCGAGCATCGCCGATTGGGTCTTGGCGTTGGAACGGTTGATCTCGTCGAGCAGCACGAAGTTGGCGTGGATCGGGCCGATCTGCGTGGTGAAGCGCTGCGTGGAGAAGTCGAAGACCTGTGTGCCCACCAGGTCGGACGGCATGAGGTCCGGTGTGCACTGCACACGCTTGAACGACCCGGAGACGGCGGTGGCCAAGGTCTGGGCCGCGGTCGTCTTGGCGAGGCCCGGCACGGATTCGATGAGGATGTGGCCGCCGGCCACCATCGTGGTGATGAGGGATTCGCGCAGGTTCTCCTGGCCCACGAGCGTCTGGGAGAAGCGGTTGCGGATCCGGGCCACGAGCTGCTGGGCGCGGGCCGTGTCGTCGGCGCCCAACGCGGTGGCGGGAGTGGTTGCCGTGGGCGGCGGGGCCATGGGCTGCGGTGCTGGTGGTTGATGGAATAGGGCCATGGAATGCGCTCCATCGGTAGGTCGGATGTTATATCGTGTCGTCATTGTAGCGGCAATGGTTGAGCGTGAGGCCGCCACGGGGGTTTATAGGCTCCAGTCGATCGGGGTGGCGCCCATGCGCTCGAGGGCCTCGTTGGCCCGCGAGAACGGGCGGGACCCGAAGAACCCGCGCGAGGCGGAAAGCGGGCTGGGATGAGGTGAGGTGATGATCGTGGCGTTCGTCAGCAGTGGGGCGAGCGATTGGGCTTTACGCCCCCAGAGAATGGCCACGAGCGGCAGCGGGCGGCCTTGTGCGTCCTTGCGGTCGTTCAACGCGCGGATCGCCGCGTCGGTGATCTGCTCCCATCCTTTGTTCTCATGGCTGTTGGGCCGTCCGGCCTCCACGGTCAGGCACCTGTTGAGCAGCATCACCCCTTGCCTCGTCCATGGGGTCAGGTCGCCGCTCGTCGGCGGCGGCACATGCAGGTCGCTTTGCAGCTCCTTGTATATGTTGATGAGGCTCTTGGGCAACGGCTTGACGCCCGGCGCCACCGAGAAGCTCAATCCGACCGGGTGCCCGGGCGTGGGGTAGGGGTCCTGCCCCACGATCAGCACCTTGACGGAGTCGAATGGGATGGTGAAGGCGCGCAGGATGTTGCCGCTCGCCGGCAGGATGCGCTTGCCCTGCGCCTGCTGTTGTCGGATGAAATCGCCCATCGCGTGAATCTGGGGCTCGACACCTGCCAGTGCATGCGCCCAGCCCGGGTCGATCAGCTCGCTGAGGGGTTTGGTATGTGCAGTGCTCATGGTTCCACTGTAGCGGGCGGCCCGCAGATGGCCCGCCGTTTCGTGCCCGTTGGTATAGTGGTGGGAGCCCATCGTCTGTTCGGTTAGGAATGGTTGTGCGGGCGTGTACTGGTTGCATGTATAGCGGAAGGATTTTCCATGGCTCGTAAGGACACTGAACAGTACCAGTCCTATGAGAAGGACGCCTTTGACAATCCCCCCGAGGGCCCCGTTGGCGTGCACCGCGGCAATCGGCCGATGATCGTGCGCGTCACCCCGTTCATCATCGTGCTTGTGGCCGCCGTGGCCGCGGGCGTGCTGTTCTGGAGCATCTTCTCGGGTGAGGCGGCGAACATGTTCAACCGCCGCTCCGAACAGACGCAGACGACGGCGCAGACCTCGCAGGGCTCATCCTCCTCGTCGGCGGACGAGAGCGCGTCGGGCACCGCCTCGCAGGGCTCATCCTCCTCGTCGGCGGACGAGAGCGCGTCGGGCACCGCCTCGCAGTCGTCGCAAAGCGCCACGGCGGGCGAGTCGACGTCGGCTGAGGGGACGCCGAGCCAGACGCCTTCCGAAAGCGAATCCGCGCAGAGCACTCCAGAGGAGTCGCAGCAGGTCAACACGAACGCGCAGATCACGGTGATTAACGGCACGGGCGTGTCCGGCTACGCGAACGACCGTGCGGGCGTGCTGCAGAACCAGGGATTCACCAATGTGAGCGCGGCCAACCCTGACGCGACGACCGTGCTGCCCGCGCAGACCGTGGTGTATTACCAGAACGAGGCCGATCTGGCGACCGCGCAGCAGGTGGCCAACGCCTTGGGTATCGCCACCGTGGAACAATCCACGTCGATCGGCACACCGATCCAGGTTGTACTGATGCAGTGAGCGCGCCACAGCTACCCATATGTCGCCGCCCGGTTGTTCACCGGGCGGTTTTTGTATATTTCAGGTTAAAATGACTAGCGAGGAGGCGCGAATCCGCACTGAACCATCTCAAATGACAGATTTCGAGCGTTTCACGGGCATACACGCGGTAGAATGACCTGCGGCCGCCCAATATGGACGCCTGTGATTGGGGAAGTTTTGAGATCATGGTGATCCGGGGGACGACATGATTGCAATACATAAGAAGGAAAACAGGCAGATGGCACAAGGAACAGTCAAGTTCTTCAGCGCCGGCAGGGGGTATGGTTTCATCAACCCTGCACAGGGTGGTGAGGATGTCTTCGTCCATTATTCGGTGATTCAGGCCGATGGATTCAGGACGTTGAAGGAGGGTGACCGTGTGGAGTACAGCGTCGTCGAGACGCCCAAGGGGTATCAGGCGAAAGACGTTGTTGTGCTGAACTGACGGTGGGTGCGCGCATCGCGCGCCGAACGTAAATGCCCGGAAGCCGCTTTGCGGTATTCCGGGCATTTACGTCTCTTGCCGAGAGCGCAAATTCCTGCATGTCGAGTTGGCACTCGAGCATCGAGAGTGCTACTCTGCCGTAGTAGCACTCGGACCGTGGGAGTGATACCCGAAAGCTGACGGTCGGATAGCACGCCGCGTCCCGAGTGGTGTCGTACAACATCAATCCCATAGTGGAGGAACAATGGCAAAGATCATTGAATATGATGAGGAAGCACGTCAGGGCATGCTGGCGGGTCTCGACAAGCTCGCCGATACCGTCAAGGTGACGCTGGGACCGAAGGGCCGCAACGTGGTGCTCGACAAGACCTATGGTGCGCCGACCATCACCAACGATGGTGTGTCGATCGCCAAGGAAATCGATCTTGAAGACCCGTTCGAGCGCATCGGCGCTGAGCTCGTCAAGGAAGTCGCCAAGAAGACCGACGATGTGGCCGGCGATGGCACCACCACCGCGACCGTGCTGGCCCAGTCCCTTGTGCACGAAGGCCTCAAGAATGTTGTGGCCGGTTCGAACCCGATCGCGCTGCGCCGTGGCATCGAGAAGGCCTCCGACGCGATCGTCAAGGAACTCGTGGCCTCTGCCAAGCCGGTGGAGACCAAGGAGCAGATCGCCGCGACCGCGACGATCTCCGCAGCCGATCCCGAGGTCGGCGAGAAGATCGCCGAGGCGCTCGACAAGGTCGGCCAGGATGGTGTGGTGACCGTCGAGGACAACAACCGCTTCGGTCTGGACCTTGAGTTCACCGAGGGCATGCGCTTCGACAAGGGCTACATCTCCCCGTACTTCGTGACCAACGTCGACGACCAGACCGCCGTGCTCGACGACCCGTACATCCTGCTCACGAGCGGCAAGGTCTCTTCGCAGCAGGACGTGGTCCACATCGCCGAGCTCGTGATGAAGACCGGCAAGCCGCTGCTGATCATCGCCGAGGACGTGGATGGCGAAGCGCTGCCGACCCTGATCCTCAACAACATCCGTGGCACGTTCAAGTCCTGCGCCGTCAAGGCCCCGGGCTTCGGCGACCGCCGCAAGGCGATGCTGCAGGACATGGCGATCCTGACCGGCGGTCAGGTGGTCTCCGAGGAGATCGGCCTCAAGCTCGACTCGATCGACCTGTCCGTGTTCGGCACCGCCAAGAAGGTCATCGTCTCCAAGGATGAGACGACGATCGTCTCCGGTGGCGGCTCGAAGGAAGACGTCGAGGCCCGCGTGGCCCAGATTCGCGCCGAGATCGAGAACACCGACTCCGATTACGACCGCGAGAAGCTGCAGGAGCGTCTCGCCAAGCTCGCCGGTGGTGTGGCCGTCATCAAGGTGGGCGCCGCGACCGAGGTCGAGGCCAAGGAGCGCAAGCACCGCATCGAAGACGCGGTGCGCAACGCCAAGGCTGCCATCGAAGAAGGCCTTGTGCCTGGCGGTGGTGTGGCGCTCGTGCAGGCCGCCGCCAAGGCGGAGAAGGACGTCAACCTCGAGGGCGACGAGGCCACTGGTGCCGCGATCGTCTTCGGTGGCATCGAAGCCCCGCTCAAGCAGATCGCCAACAACGCCGGTCTCTCGGGCGATGTGGTACTCGACAAGGTGCTCTCGCTGCCTGAGGGCGAAGGCTTCAACGCAGCCACCGACACTTACGAGAACCTCATGGCCGCCGGTGTGACCGACCCGGTGAAGGTGACCCGTTCCGCCCTGCAGAACGCCGCGTCCATCGCCGGCCTGTTCCTGACGACTGAGGCTGTTGTGGCCAACAAGCCGGAACCGGCTCCGGCCGCTTCGGCCGCGCCTGACATGGGCTACTGATAGAACTATGTCATAGCGGCGCCAACGGCATTGCCGTCGCGCTGCGGTGAATCAGCAGCCGAGGGCCCCATCCGCATACCGCGGGTGGGGCCCTCGCCATATGTGGGCTCACCCTGCGCTGAACAGGCGCGCCGCCTGCGATTCCGCATCGGCGTAGACGCTCGAGGCCTGGGTGAGGGCCTGCTGGATGGATTCAAGGGATTGCTCCATCTGCTGCTGCGCCGCCCGCCATTGCGCGGCGAGCGCGTTGAACTGCGTGGCGGCGCCGCCACGCCACGCGTCCTGCAGCGCATTGAGGTTGCCGTACATCTGGTCGACCGATTGGCGGATCGCCGTGATCGACGTGCACACCGCGGCGCTCGAGGCTTGGATACGTTCCGAATCCACTTGGTACTGTGGCATGATGGTTCCTCCTTGGGTGGTGTATTCAGTTGTCTGCTAATACCTGCCGGCCGGGCATGACGGCCGGTACTGTGGAATCTATGACATCTCAATGTGCAAGCAAAGCCGGTTCCGCCCCTGTGGTCGGATGCCCGGGTTATCCACAATCGTCCCGACCGGTTGCTCGTGCCGTCGGCATGCTCATGCTCGTCATCGCCATGGCGTTGACCGGCGTCATCGCCACGCCGTCCTATGCGGACGAGGCCGCGCCCTCGCAGACCGCCACGGCCACGACGCCAAGCACCGAGGACGTGGCGGCCAACATCGTCGACACCCAGAACCTGCTGGGGGACAACCTTGGCGCGGTCACGGACGCCATCAAAGAGACCTATGAACGCACCGGTGTGACGGTGCGCCTGATCTACGTCAATTCGTTCAACACCGACAAGCAGCCCGACGCATGGGCGGCGCAGACCCTCAAGTCGCTCGACCCGCCGCCGAACACCGTGCTTTTGGCCGTCGCATCGAACGACGGCAACCTGGCGGTTGTGGTTTCGCCGGATTCCGCCGAATGGCTGTGCAACCACAAAACGGTGGACAAGCTTTCCGAGGCGGCCTCGGCGCCGCTCACGGATGATGCGGACGCCAACGGGCCGAATTGGGCGAAGTCGGCGATCGACATGATGCAGGCCATCCAGACCGCGAAAAGCACGTCCACCTCATCGACCGCGGCCTCGGTCGGCACCATCGTCATGATCGGCGCCGTGGCCGTGCTGCTGATCGGCGCCGTGGCGGTGATCGTGGTGCGTCGCCGTCGTGAGACCGAGCGTGACGCCGAACGCGCCGTCGAGGACGAGGACGCGCAGGATGATGACGCCCGCAAGGGCACCGCAAAGACCGCCCCGGCCTTGGACGCCGATCCGGCCTCCGGGGGCGCTTCCGCCGTCGCGGACGAGCATTAGTTTTCAGCTGACGTTCAGGAAACGTCCAGAGTTCGTCGTCATCATATGCAGTATGAGCAACGAAACATCCATCGTCGTCGTCGACGACGAACCGTCCATCCGTGAACTGCTTGTGGCCTCGCTCCACTTCGCAGGATACGAAGTGGAGACCGCCGCGTCCGGATCCGAGGCGATCGAGGTCATCGAGAAGACCCAGCCCGACCTGATCATCCTCGACGTCATGCTGCCGGACATCGACGGATTCACCGTCACACGCCGCATCCGCCAGGAAGGCATCGACGCGCCGGTACTCTTCCTCACGGCGCGCGACGACACCCAAGACAAGGTCATGGGCCTGACCGTCGGCGGCGACGACTATGTGACCAAGCCGTTCAGCCTCGAGGAAGTGGTCGCGCGCATCCGCGCGATTCTGCGCCGCACGCGCGAACAGGAGCAGGACGACCCAATCATCCGCGTCGGCGACCTCGAGATCAACGAGGATTCGCACGACGTGACGCGCGCCGGCAAGCCGATCGACCTGAGCCCCACCGAATACAAGCTGTTGCGCTACCTCATGGACAACAAGGGCCGCGTGCTGTCGAAGGCGCAGATCCTCGACCATGTGTGGCAATACGACTGGGGAGGCGACGCCGCCATCGTCGAATCGTATATCTCGTATCTGCGCAAGAAGGTCGACGACCTCGAGGTGGAGGACGAGGACGGCGCGACGCACAAGGTGCAGCCGTTGATCGAGACGAAACGTGGCATCGGCTACATGATCAGGGTGCCGAAGAACTGAAGGTCGACGCCAGATGAAGTCTCCAGCCGACCCGAAACCAACGAAGCGGGCCGATGTCGGCGGCGCGCCCAGAACCACACCCCGCAAGGGGGGCGCGCCACGGGCCAAGGACGGCGGGACGCCATACGCCGCGCGCTTCAGCAGCATCCAGAAAATCCCGTTGGGCGCCAAGCTCGTCATCTCGATCATCGTGCTGCTCAGCGTGGGCACGGTCAGCATCTCGCTGTCGATCCGCCAACTCGTCAACAGCTACATGCTGCAACGCACCGACAGCCAGCTGCTGCAGCAGGCCGAACTCGTGTTCAAGAACACGACGCTGCTCAACGACACCAAATCCACCGCCGACAGCAACTCGTTCGTCAGCTACTATGTGCAGGCCTACGACAGCCAGACAGGGCACACCTATCAGCTGCTGCAGCCGATGTACCGCGACGGTGTCGTCTCTCGGCCCATGTTGCCCCATGACGGCGGCCTTGACGGCCATGAGATCGCCGTGCCGTACACGACGCCGGCCGTGGTGGACCTCGAGAATGTGAAAGGCCAGCCGGACCACGAGACGATGGTCATGGCGCAGGCCCCGTGGCGCGTCGTGGCATTGCGCTGGGTCAGCGACTCCGCGAACGGCACGATCGAACCGCGCGGCGTGATCTACATCGGCCTGTCGCTGGGCAACCAGATCGACATGATCGACAACCTGACCCGGTTCTGCGTCATCGTCGGCGCCGCGGTCGTGCTGCTCGGCGGAGTGCTCAGCGCGATCACCGTGCAGCGTACGTTGAGCCCGCTCAAGCGCATCGAGAAGACGGCGGCGAAGATCGCGGCGGGCGACCTGTCGCAACGCGTGCCGGACGCGCCGGAAGGCACCGAGGTGGGCACGCTTGCGAAATCGCTCAACACGATGCTCGCACAGATCGAACGCAGTTTCCGCCAGCAACAGACCACGACCGAGAAGATGAAGCGGTTCGTCTCCGACGCAAGCCATGAGCTGCGCACCCCGCTTGCCGCCATCCACGGATACGCCGAGCTCTACCGCATGCAGCGCAACGCGCCGGGCCAGATCGAGCGCGCCGACGATTCGATCGCGCACATCGAGGCATCGAGCGCGCGCATGACGCTGCTCGTCGAGGACCTGCTGTCGCTGGCGCGCCTCGACGAAGGCCATGGCATCTCGATCACCGACCACATCGATTTGGGCTCGGTCATCCGCGATTCGGTGGACGACCTGCATGCGCTCGACCCGGAACGCGACATCACGACCGGCGTGCTCGGCCTCGACGTCAGCGAACCGGACCATCTGCGGCTGAGCATGACGCCCGGTGAGCTGCCGAGCGTCATGATGGTGGCCGACGGCACACGACTGCACCAGGTGGTCACGAACATCGTCGGCAACATCCACCGCTACACGCCCGCGGATTCGCCGGTCGAACTCTCGCTCGGCGTGCTCGGGCTCGACATGCCGCTCGACGAACTGACGGCGCTTGCCTCGGGGGAGGAGTCGTTGCAGGCCATTGTGGGCGCGGCCGCGCGCTTCACCGTGACGCAGCACGGCATGATGGTCGCCGTGGCGCGCTTCACCGACCACGGGCCGGGCGTGCCGCCGGACGGTCTGGCGCGGATCTTCGAACGGTTCTACACCGCCGACCCGTCCCGCGCGCGCCAGAAGGGCGGCACGGGACTCGGCATGGCAATCGCGCAATCGGTGATCAACGCGCACCGCGGGTTCATCTGCGCCACCGAAAGCCCCGGCGGCGGCCTCACCTTCACAATCGTCATGCCGCTTGCCCCCGACGAAGCGGAGGCCTGAACGGGCGCGCGGACCGGCCGTGGCGGGCATTATGCTCACCGCGGCCGGTTTGTGCTGTATGCGGGGGCTGCGGTAAGATAGGACGTTGGATTATCGCGCGGGCCCGGAGCCCGCGCATTGGTATGAACGATTTGTTGACTGGGTGAGAGGTGACCATGCCGAGCGGACGTGTACGTTGGTTCGATGCGAAGAAGGGTTTTGGATTCATCGAGAGCGATGACGGCCATGATGTGTTTCTGCCCCAGACCGCCCTGCCGAAGGACACGCGTGATGTACGCAAGGGCGCGAAGGTGGAATATTCGGTGATCGACGGCATCAAGGGGCCCGTGGCCATGGACGTAACATTCGTCAAATCCGCGCCGTCGCTCGTCAAGGCCACACGGCCGAAGCCGGACGACATGGCGGCCATTGTGGAGGACCTGATCAAACTGCTCGATTCCGCGGGCAACCAGCTGCGCCGCCACCGGTACCCCTCGGCCTCGGACAGCAAGAAACTCGCCACGCTGCTGCGCGCCGTGGCGGACAATTTCGATGTACAGGAATGATTGATGACAGACAATGCTTTGGACCCGGTGGCGCTCGCCCGTGCCGTGGCGATCGACGCCGCCGAGAACCCGGACGCCGTCGGCGACTATGTGACGCAACAGGCCATGGAAGGTGGGGTCACTGATTTCCGCTTCGCCGCGGTGATGGTGGGCTATGAGGGCTGGCAGTGGTCGGTCACGCTGTACCATGACGAGGAACTGGGCCACTGGACCGTCGACGAGTCCACGCTGATCCCCTCGGACCAGGCATTGCTGCCGCCGCCGTGGGTGCCGTGGAAGGACCGGCTTGAGCCGTCCGACCTGACTGTCACCGACTCCATCGGCACCGAACAGGACGACCCGCGCCTCGAGCGGGGCATCACCGAGGAGGGCATGGCGCAGGTCGAGACCGCCGTGGCCGAAGACGGCGCCACGAACAGCGCCGAAGACGTGCATGACGCGGTCGAGGAATTCGACCTGTCCCGCCGGCGGGTCATGTCCGAACTCGGGCGCTCGCAGACGGCCAAACGGTGGTATGACGGTCCGCACGGGCCCAAGTCGCTGTCCACGAAGACCGCGGATGGCAACCTGTGCTCGACGTGTGGGTTCCTCATCCCATTGCGCGGCGATTTGGGCACGATGTTTGGCGTGTGCGCGAACCGTTGGAGCCCGGATGATGGGCGCGTCGTCTCACTCGACCACGGGTGCGGCGAACATTCGCAGATCGAACCGCCGGAGCCGAGCAACCTGTGGATCCAGACGAAACCTGCGTACGACGATATGCACATCGACATCGTGGCGCAGAGCACCCGTGAGGAACGCGGGGAAGTCGAGCTGCTCGAAGAGGCCAACAATGCCAACGATTCCGGTGAGGCCGACGCGCAGGAAGCCTCCACGTCCCCGGAATCCGCAGAAACAACCGAATCCGCAGAGTAAGGCGCGTCGCCTTACTGCTTGTCGTCGTTTTGCTTCGCCGACGGCGAGGCTGTGGCCGTTGCACTGGGCGACGGGCTCGCCGACGCACTCGGTGAGGCGCTGCCGGAAGGCTTCGTTGTCGGGTGTGCAGTGGAAGGCGCCGGATCCTTCGGCGAGCTGGATGGCGAGCTGGATGGCTGTGCGCTTGCCGTCGCGGATGCGCTCGGTGTGGCCGTGGCGGTCTGCTCGGGCTGCGGCGAGGCGGACTGCGTGGGCAGGCCGCTGCTTGTTGCGTCTGGTGTGGCGTCGGCGTCATCGCCGGTCACTCCCGAGGTGATGCGCACCAGTTCCTTGGTGATCGTCGTATAGACGTCCTTGAGTTGTTTCGCCGTCTCGGTGTGGTCGTTGAGCCGCGCATTGTCCATCGTGATCGAGCATGACGGCACGGCGGGCTCTTTCTCGGCGTCGTCAATCAGCACGGTCATACGGCGCAGTGCGTCGGCGTCGATCGTCTTGCTTGTGTCGTCGCGGTATTTCTTCGCATCGTCGATCGCGGTCTGTGCGAGCCTGTGCGCATCCTGCGCCTGTGCGGTGGCAGTGCGGCACGCGCTCATCGCCTGCGCGCGCGGCGTGCCCCAGATGGTGCCGTTCGCATACAGGGCGGCCACCACCGCGCACACCACGAACACCACAAGCACGGTGATTTGCCACCACGGGCGGTGACGCTTGACCGTGCCCGTGCGGGACGCCGTCGTGTGTGCGCCTTGTGCGGGCGGACGTGTGCGCGTGCTGTCCTTGGGGGTGAACGACGGCGGGTTGCCGTCCTGTTCGGACGCATGCTCCGCGCGGGTCTGGCTGGTGTTCCCCTCTGCGCCCGTGTGTTGGGTCGTGTCGTCCTGACCGGCCACCGTGGTGGTCTTGTCGTCTGTGCGTGCGTTGTTGCTGTGCTGTTCGTCTGCTGTCATAAGTCCTTATGTCCCTGTGTCCACGCACATCATATGCGGACTGCCTGTGAACCGGCGCCTGAACTGAGCTGACAGTGAACCGGCGTGCGCCCAGCTCAGGCGAAGCGCGGTCAGTGCACGATCGACAGGTTGCACTCGGCGGAATTGAGCAGCTGCTTGGAGACCGACCCGAGGAGATGCGCGTCCAATCCACTCAGGCCACGCGAGCCGACCACGATGTGGCGCGCATAGCGTGACGCGCTGACAAGGCCTTTGCCCGCGCTGATGTGGAACGCGTTCGGCGTCACCGAAAGACCGGCAGGCATGGGGGAGTCGCCCGCCATCTTCGTCACGATCGACTCGGCGTAGCGCTGGGCCACCTCCATCGGCGCCACACTCGACTCATAGCCGGGAACGGTGCCCAAGTCGCGCAGCTGCCAGCAGAACATCACGTGCAGCGGCGCGCTGTTGAGCTTGGCGAGGCGCGCCGCGAACTCCAGCGCGCGCTGCGACGTGGGCGAGCCGTCCACGCCCACCACGATTGGGCGCACGACGCGCGGCGTCGGCACGACAGGCGTCACGAAATGCACCTGGTCGTCGCCCGGGCTCAGCGCGTTCGCGATCTGGTCCTGCACGTCGATGTCCTCATCGCTCGCCGTGCGGATCACCGTGACCGGCACCGTCGACTCCTCGGCGAGCGAAGCGGAAAGCGAGCCGGCGAACCAGCGCGCCACACGTCCCATCGACCGGCGCCCCACCACGATCTGCTGCGCGTTGGCGCCGATTTCGAGCAGGGCGGAAGTGCCCGAAGCGCGGAACGACGTGAGCTTGATGTGCTCGTTGTCGATGTCGATGTCCTGCGTGGCGGCATCGACCCAGGTGCGCAGTTTGTCGGCCAGTTTCTGGCGCAGCTCGGCCACCTCCTGCTCGGTCTGCGGTTCGGGACCCATGTCCCACGAATACGACCATCCGTACACGGCGTTCACCGACTGCCCCGAGAGCACGGCCTGATTGAGCGCCCAGCGCAGCGCGGCGAACGATTCGACGGTTCCATCGACGCCTACGACAAGGTCACCTTGCGGATTGAGCGCATTGTTCTGCTCGCTCATGGCATACTCCTAACATTTCCATGCGATACTCCTCGTTCAAGCATAACGTAACGGTTCTTGAGAAAAACAGGCGGAACGGAAATAAACGTCACTGTAAATCTGTAGAGTGATGTGGAATTACCAACCATGGAAGGACTAGCATGTTCGAACGGTTTACCGACCGTGCGCGGCGCGTGATCGTGCTGGCGCAGGAAGAGGCTCGTGCCCTCCAGCACAATTACATTGGCACGGAGCATCTGTTGCTCGGCCTGATTCGTGAGGGAGAAGGCGTAGCGGCCAAGGCTTTGGAAGCCAAGGGCGTGACCCTCGAAGACACCCGCAAGCAGGTCGAGGAAATGATCGGCAAAGGCAACGCCGCTCCGAATGGGCATATCCCATTTACTCCGCACGCCAAGCAGGTGTTGGAGCTTTCGCTGCGCGAGGCGCTGCAGTTGGGGCACAGCTACATCGGCACCGAACACATTCTGCTCGGCCTGATTCGCGAAGGCGAAGGCGTGGGCACACAGGTCCTCATCAAGATGGATGTGGATCTGGGCGAATTGCGCAGCACCACGATCGACATGATCCGTGGCAATGCTGGCGGCACCGACGACAAGGGCGATCTGGCGAACGCCGGCGGCGTGCAGGACAAGCATGCGCAGAGCGGGTCGGCCATCCTCGACCAGTTCGGCCGCAACCTGACCGCCGAAGCGGCGGATGGCAAGCTTGACCCGGTCATCGGGCGCAGCGCCGAGATCGAACGCGTCATGGTCGTGCTGTCGCGGCGCACCAAGAACAACCCGGTGCTGATCGGCGAGCCCGGCGTGGGCAAGACGGCCGTCGTCGAAGGCCTGGCCCAGAAGATTGTGGCCGGCGATGTGCCCGAGACGCTGCGTGGCAAGCAGGTGTACTCGCTTGACTTGGGTTCGATGGTGGCGGGTTCGCGCTACCGCGGCGACTTCGAGGAACGCCTCAAGAAGGTGCTCAAGGAGATCAAGACGCGTGGCGACATCGTGCTCTTCATCGACGAGATCCACACCATTGTCGGCGCGGGATCCGCGGACGGCGCGCTGGGCGCGTCCGATATGCTCAAGCCGATGCTCGCGCGTGGCGAACTGCAGACGATCGGCGCCACGACGACCGACGAATACCGCAAATACATCGAAAAGGACGCGGCGCTCGAACGCCGTTTCCAGCCGATTCAGGTCGCGGAGCCGTCGATCGCGGAGACGATCGAGATCCTCAAGGGCCTGCGTGCCCGCTACGAGAACCACCATCACGTGACGATCACCGATGGCGCGCTCCAGTCCGCCGCCGAGCTCTCGTCGCGCTACATCCAGGACCGCAACCTGCCCGACAAGGCGATCGACCTGATCGACGAGGCCGGTGCGCGCCTGCGCATCAAGCGTCTCACCGCGCCGCCGGAGCTCAAGGAGCTCGACGCGCGCGTGGAACGCATCGCCAAGGAAAAGGACCAGGCGATCAAGGACCAAGAGTTCGAAAAGGCCGCCGAATTGCGCGACAGCCAGGAGAAACTCGAGGCCGAGCGCAAAGAGAAGGAAAAGGCGTGGCGCGAAGGCGAATCCGACGTGCGCATGGTGGTGGATGAGGACGTCATCGCCCAGGTCATCTCGCAGAGCACCGGCATCCCGGTGTTCAAGCTGACCCAGGCGGAGTCGAAGAAGCTGCTGGGCATGGAAGCGGAGCTGCACAAGCGCATCATCGGTCAGGACGAGGCCGTGTCCGCGCTGTCGCGCTCGATCCGCCGTACGCGTGTGGGCCTTAAGGACCCCAAGCGCCCGGCCGGCTCGTTCATCTTCGCCGGCCCGACCGGTGTGGGCAAGACCGAGCTCGCCAAGACGCTCGCGCAGTTCCTGTTCGACGACGAAGACGCGCTGATCCGCGTCGACATGTCGGAGTTCTCCGAGAAGTACGCGGCTTCGCGCCTGTTCGGAGCGCCTCCGGGATACGTGGGGTACGAAGAGGGCGGCGAGCTCACCGAGAAGGTGCGCCGTAAGCCGTTCTCGGTCGTGCTGTTCGACGAGATCGAAAAGGCGCACCCCGACATCTTCAACACGCTGCTTCAGGTGCTTGACGATGGCCACTTGACCGACGGTCAGGGACGCAAGGTCGATTTCAAGAACACGATCATCATCCTCACGACCAACCTCGGCACGCGTGACATCGCCAAGGCCGCCAACACCGGCTTCAACCTGGGCAACAACACGGAGACGAGTTACCAGCGCATGAAGGACCAGGTCTCGAACGAGCTCAAGCAGCAGTTCCGCCCCGAGTTCCTCAACCGCTTGGACGACATCATCGTGTTCCGCCAGCTCACGGAGCCGCAGGTGCGCCAGATCGTGGACTTGGATGTGCAGCAGCTCAACGACCGCCTGTTCGAGCGCCACATGGAGCTCGACCTGACCGACAAGGCGAAGGACCTGCTCGCGCAGAAGGGCTTCGACCCGCTGCTCGGCGCACGTCCGCTGCGTCGCGTGATCCAGCGCGACATCGAAGACGCCGTGTCGGAGAAAATCCTCATGGGCGAGCTCAACGACAATGAGCGCGTGATCGTGGACGCGGACGGCGAGGGCATCCTCGGCGAGTTCACGTTCCGCAGCGAGCCATTCGAGCTTCCCGCCGCGGGTGAGGGCAATCCAAGCAAGGACGTCGTGGAAGAGAACGCCATACCGCAGCCCGTGCAGTGATGCGGTAAGTGGATATGATGCCTGAGGGCCTCGGCGACAACAGCCGCCGAGGCCCTCGCTTTTTCTTTCTGCACAATGGCCCTCATGGCAGCGGTGCTGCCATGAGGGCCATTGTGCAACAGGCGTCCCAGGACTTACATGATGGCGTTGAGCCACTGCTCCTTCGTCGCCTTCTCGGCTTCGAGGCTGGCCTTCTTCTTCGGGTCGCTCTCCTTGGCGATGCGCTCGTCGAGCTCGTCGAGCTGGGCCTTGAGCTGGCCTTCGAAGCTGGACTTGCGGGCGTCGGCCTCAGGATCGGCCTGCTTCCACGCGGCGTCTTCGACGGCCTTGATCTGCTTGTCCACGTCGTCGAGGCGGCCTTCGATGCGGCGCATGTCCTCGCGTGGCACATAGCCGATCTGGTCCCATTCCTCCTGGATCTCGGCGAGCTGCTGGCGGGCCTTCTTGGCCTGCGCGGCGTCCTTGACCGGCACGAGCGCCTCGGCCTTGACGAGCAGCTCCTCCTTCTTGGCCAGGTTCTCCTTTTCGGCGGTGTTCATCTGGTCGCGGTCTGCCTGGCGTGCGTTGAAGAACGTGTCAGCTGCCTCGCGGAACTGCGCCCACAGCGTGTCATCCTCGCTGCGGCCTGCGCGGCCCGCCTGCTTCCAGCGGTCCATCAGCTCGTTGAAGCGGCGCGAGGTCTGCGCCCATGCCGTCGACTCCTTGAGCTCGTTGGCTTCGGCGATGATTTCTTCCTTGACCTTCTTGGCCTGGCTGCGCTCGTTGTCACGCGCCTGGGCCCACTTGCGGCGTGCCTGGTTGAACGTGGTGCGCGCTGCGGAGAAACGCTTCCACAGCGCATCGGCGTCGGCCTTGTCGATGCGGATCGTGGTGCGCTGGTGGTTCTGCCACTGTTCGAACAGCGAACGGAACTTGTCGGCGGTCGAACGCCAGTTCGTGTTGTCGCCCAGATTGGCGGCGAGCTGCTCGGCCTTCTCCACGATCTTCGTGCGCTCGGCCACGGCTTTGGCCATCGCTTCCTTGCGGGCCTGCGCGATGCTTTCCTTCTTGGCCTGGGCTTCGGTCTTGAGTTCGTCGAGCTGGGTGTGCAGCGCGGCGATGTCGCCCACCACATCCGGGTTCTCGGTTTCCGCGGTGAGCGTCTTCAGCGTCTCATCGATCTCGCGCGGCTTAATCGAGTTCGACTTCAGGCGCGTGGCGAACAGGTCCAGCTTCGCCTTGAGGTCGAGGTAACGGCGAGCATACAGTGCGAGCGCCTCATCGTGCGAGGCGTCCGGGTACTGGCCCACTTCACGCTCGGTGTCGCCTTCCTTGACATACACCACGCCGTTGTCGTCCACACGGCCGAAGCTTTCGGCCTTGGCGATGTCCGCCTGGGCGAATCCGCTCGACTTCGCGACCGGCGTATGTGTTGCGGTCTTGGCCAATGCAGCCGGTGAAGGAGCATGTGCATGGACCGCTGCAGGCGTTGGCGCGGCCTGGGCAGTCGTCTGCGCGACAGGCTGGTCCGGCTGCTGGGTCGTGGTATCGGTGGTCTGGGATTCGGTCACATTGTTGTCGGCCATAGTCAGCTCCTTAAGGCTTGGTGGTGCGGCGGGCTGCCGGCACGGGACGGCGCTCTCCCTAGACCAGTGTAGGCAATCCCGTCGATAGTTTTTTCCGCGACACCGCTTATTATGGTGAGACGTGGCAAAAGGTGCATCAATTTCAGGTTTTCCAGAGTGGCTCCCCGCGGAACGCGTGGTGGAGCAGCGTGTCATCGACACGCTTCGTTCGGTCTTCGAACTCAATGGATTTGTGGGCATAGAGACCCGCGCCATCGAGCCCGGCTCGAGCTTGCTGAAGAAAGGCGAGACGAGCAAGGAGATCTATCTGCTGTCGCGGTTGCAGGAGGTGGGGCATGAGTCCGAGACGCCGGTCGAGCGTAGGCTCGGCCTGCATTTCGACCTGACCGTGCCGCTGAGCCGCTATGTGGTGGAGCATTCCGGCGAACTGCCGTTCCCGTTCAAGCGCTGGCAGATCCAGAAGGTGTGGCGTGGCGAACGGCCGCAGGAAGGCCGTTTCCGTGAATTCGTGCAGGCCGATATCGACGTGGTGGGCGAAGGCACGCTGCCTGAGCACTACGAGGTCGAACTGCCGCTCGTCATGGTGGGCGCGCTCGAGGAACTGCGCCAGTACGGGCTTCCCAAGGCCACTGTGCACGCCAACAACCGCAAGCTTTCCGAAGGCTTCTACCGTGGCCTGGGCCTGACCGACATCGAAGGCGTGCTGCGCGAGATCGACAAGCTCGACAAGGTGGGTGCCGACGAGGTCGTGCGTCTGCTCGTCACCACGTGCGGCGCGAGCGAGGATCAGGCGCGTGCGTGCCTCGAGCTCGCCGGCATCACGGCGGCCGACGGCGGCGAGCTCATCGACCGGTTCAACGGCCTGTGCGAGATCCACCACATCGACATGGGCGGCGAGGACTACGCGATGGCCAAGGAAGGCCTCGACACCTTGACGATGATCGTCGACGAGGCGGCGCATATCCGCCCCGGCTCGGTCATTGCCGACCTCAAGATCGCGCGCGGCCTCGATTACTACACGGGTTCCGTGTATGAGACGTTCCTTGACGGCGCGGATTCGCTCGGCTCGATCTGCTCGGGCGGCCGCTACGACAACCTCGCGTCGCAGGGCAACCGCACATACCCGGGCGTGGGCCTGTCCATCGGTCTGTCGCGCCTCGTGTCGTACATGCTGCATAGCGCAGGCGCCACCGCGAGCCGCGTTTCGCCGGCCTGCGTGCTCGTGGCCGTGTGGAACGAAGAGAACCGTGGGGATTCGAACGCGATCGCCCGTGCGCTGCGTGCGCGTGGCATCGCCGCCGACGTGGCGCCGACCGCCGCCAAACTGGGCAAGCAGATCAAGTATGCCGACAAGCTCGGCATCCCGTATGTGTGGTTCCCGAACGAGGACCCCACGAACGACGGCCCGGACGAGGTCAAGAACATCGTCACAGGCGAGCAGGTGGGCGCCGACGCGCAGTCGTGGGAGCCCGATACTGTGTATGCCCAGCAAACGGTGGCCGTGGCCGGTTCGGCGCAATCCTGACAGCAGGGCGCCGGTGACTGGTTCGCCGCGTTCCCAACCAATACGACCAATCCAATACGGAATAGGAATAGAGGAAGTATGAGCCAGACGGCTTATCGCACACACCATGCCACCGACGTGACGGAAGCCCTTGTCGGCGAGCACGTCACCCTCGCCGGATGGGTGGACCGTCGCCGTGACCACGGTGGCGTGGCGTTCATCGACCTGCGAGACAACACCGGTTTGGTGCAGGTGGTCATCAATGATGAGGAGATGGCCCGTCCGCTGCGCAGCGAGTATGTGATCCAGGTGGAGGGCACGGTCCGCCTGCGCCCGGAAGGCAACGAGAACACGCATCTGGCCACCGGCAAGGTCGAGGTCGTGGCGGAGCGTATCGAAGTGCTCGCCAAGTCCGATGCACTGCCGTTCCAGGTGTCCACGGCCCTCGAGAACGAGTCCGAGACGAAGCTGCCGGGTGAGGATGTGCGCCTCAAGTACCGTTACCTCGACCTGCGCCGCCCGGCGATGAGCCGCAACATCACGCTGCGTTCCGACATGATGCGCGCCGCGCGCACCGAACTCGACAAGCTCGGGTTCACCGAGGTCGAAACCCCCACGATGATCAAGTCCACGCCGGAAGGCGCGCGTGACTTCGTGGTGCCTGCACGTCTCGTTCCGGGTTCGTGGTATGCCCTGCCGCAGTCGCCGCAGCTGCTCAAGCAGCTGCTCATGGTGGCCGGCGTGGAGCGCTACTACCAGTTCGCGCGCTGCTACCGTGACGAGGACTTTCGCGCTGACCGCCAGCCTGAGTTCACGCAGCTCGACATGGAGATGGCGTTCGTGGACCAGGAAGACGTGATGGCCATGGCCGAGCAGGTCATCGCCGCGATCTGGAAGGCCGACGGCTACGAGGTCTCGCTGCCAATCCAGCGCATCACCTGGCAGGACGCCATGGACAAGTACGGTTCCGACAAGCCCGACCTGCGGTTCGGCAACGAGCTTGTGGAACTCACCGACTACTTCAAGGACACACCGTTCCGCGTGTTCCAGGCGCCGTACGTGGGCGCGGTGCTGTTCAAGGGCGGTGCCGACACGCCTCGCCGCCAGTTCGACGCATGGCAGGATTGGGCCAAGCAGCGCGGCGCCAAGGGCCTTGCGTATGTGGTCTTCGCCGAGGGCGGGGAGCTCAAGGGCCCTGTGGCCAAGAACCTTTCGGAAGCGGAGCGCGCCGGCCTCATGGAGGCTGTGGGCGCCGAGGAAGGCGACGCCGTATTCTTCGCGGCGGGCGCCCGTGAATCGTCGCAGCTGCTGCTCGGCGCCGTGCGTGTCGAGCTCGCCGAGCGCGCCGGCCTGCTCAAGCCGGACGACTTCGCGTTCACGTGGGTCGTGGACTTCCCGCTGTTCAAGCGCACCGACGACCCGGATGACGACGACGTGGCCGTCGGTCACTCCAAGTGGACGTCGATGCACCATCCATTCACGATGCCGTCGAAGGATTGGATCGACACGTTCGACGAGGATCCCGAGCACGCGATGAGCGATTCCTATGACATCGTGTGCAACGGCAACGAGATGGGCGGCGGCTCGGTGCGTATCCACCGCGACGACATCCAGGACCGTGTGCTCAAGGTGCTCGGCATCACGCCTGAAGAGGCCAATGACAAGTTCGGCTTCCTGCTCGAGGCGTTCAAGTACGGTGCGCCGCCGCACGCGGGCATCGCGCTGGGCTGGGACCGCACGGTGGCGCTGCTCGCCGGCGCCGATTCGATCCGCGACGTGATCGCCTTTCCGAAGGCCGGTGGCGGCCGCGACCCGCTCACCGGGGCGCCGGCGCCGATCAGCGACGAACAGCGCGCCGAGACCGGCGTGGATTACGATCCGGACGACGAGGACTGATCGCCGCTGACTGAACATTGTGGGAGGGCCCCATCACGCAGATGCGTGATGGGGCCCTCCCACAATGTTCAGGGCCGCTGTGAGCTGAGAGCTTGAATCCGTGCGTGGCCCCGAGGGGCGTCGTTACGATGGGACTGGTTTTGCAGGCAGTCGAGGAGGCAGTATGGCACAGGTCGTCAGCGAAGATTTCACCGTGGCGCGTGATGGACTCACGTTGCAAGGTCATGTGGAGTATCCGCAGGGCTCCACGCACGACCGCGTGGTGATCTGCATGCACGGGTTCCTGCGCGACATGGGTGTCAAACCAGGCGACCTCTATCAGGACATCAGCGATGCCCTCACCGCGCATGGCATGACATGCGTGCGGTTCGACTTCAACGGCCGCGGCCGCAGCGAAGGCGCGTTCGAGGACTCCGACGTATTCAACCAGATTGAAGACGCCATCGCGGTCCTGAACCATGTGCGTGACGCCTACGACCCGCTGGAGATATCGCTGCTCGGCCATTCGCAGGGCGGTGTGGTGGCCGGCATGACCGCCGGCATGTTCTCCGACGTCATCCACACGCTCGTCATGCTCGCGCCGGCCGCGTCGCTCAAGGACGACGCGCTGCGCGGCGAACTGCTCGGCACACCGTTCGACGTGAACCGCGTGCCACGGCGGATCACGCTCGCCGGAGGCCAGACAATCGCCAGCAAATCCGTGCGCATCGCCCAGATGCTGCCGATCTACGAGACGACCGCGATGTTCCACGGCCCGGCGCTCGTGATCCAAGGCAAGGACGACGCCGTGATCGGACCACATGTCGCAGCCAACTACGGTGCGGCTATGCCGAACTGCGAGGCGAGCCTCTACACCGATTTGGGCCACGCATTCACCGGCGAGGATCGCGTGACGGCGCTCACCGAGGCCGCGCAGTTCCTGGTGAACGAAGAAGAGGCGGTCTGAGCGCACGCCGGGGGACAGGGCGCGACAAAAATTAGTGGTGAGCGAACAAAGCGGATTTATGTGCCACCTGTTACATGCGCGCCATACACTATGCCTCTATGACAATACTCAATGAAACACAACAGGACGCTGCCCGGGAAGACGACGGCAAGTACCTCGTCGAACTCGAGCACGTCGAAAAGCACTATGGCAACCTGCATGTGCTGCGCGACATCAACCTCAAAGTCAAGAAGGGCGAGGTCCTCGTGATCGTCGGCCCCTCGGGGTCCGGCAAATCCACGATGTGCCGCACCATCAACCGCCTCGAGACGATCGATTCGGGCGTCATCCGCATCGACGGCCAGCCGTTGCCGCAGGAAGGCAAGGCCCTGGCGCAGCTGCGCGCCGAAGTGGGCATGGTCTTCCAGTCCTTCAACCTCTTCGCCAACAAGACGATCCTCGAGAACGTGACGCTCGCGCCGATCAAGGTGCGCCATATGGACAAGACCCAGGCCGAGCGCGAAGCGATGGACCTGCTGGCCCGTGTGGGCGTCGATTCGCAGGCCAACAAGATGCCGTCGCAGCTTTCGGGCGGCCAGCAGCAGCGCGTCGCGATCGCGCGTGCGCTCGCCATGCACCCCAAGGTCATGCTGTTCGACGAGCCCACGTCGGCGCTCGACCCTGAAATGGTCAACGAGGTGCTCGACGTGATGGTGGAGCTCGCGCACGAGGGCATGACCATGCTGTGCGTGACGCACGAGATGGGCTTTGCGCGCAAGGCCGCCGACAAGATCATCTTTATGGCCGACGGCCAGATCCTGGAACGCGGCACACCCGACGAGTTCTTCGAGCATCCGCAGACGGCACGAGCCCAGGAGTTCCTGTCGAAGATTCTCACGCACTGACCGCGGAGCCGGTCAGCCTGAAGGAAGATGGAAGACACATGGTAAGAACAACAACATTGCGCCGCGTATGCCGCGGGGTGGTCGCGGCGCTGTGCGCAACGGCCTGTGTGGTGTCCGTAGCCGCCTGCGGCTCGGCGTCGGGCAGCAGTGACCACACGATCAAGGTCGGCATCAAATTCGACCAGCCGGGCCTTGGATTCAAGAAATCCGGCACCTATGAGGGCTTCGATGTGGATGTGGCGCGCTACATCGCGAACCAGCTCGGCTACACCGACGCCGAGATCGAGTTCAAGGAGGCGCCGAGCAAGCAGCGTGAGGCCATGCTGCAGAACGGTGACGTCGACATGATCCTCGCATCGTACTCGATCACCGACGAACGCAAGAAGGCCGTGGACTTCGCGGGCCCGTATTTCGTGGCTGGCCAGGACCTGCTCATCCGGTCCAACGAAAAGGGCATCACCGGACCGCAGGACCTCAACGGCAAGCGCCTGTGCTCGGTGACCGGCTCCACTTCGGCCAAAGTGGTCAAGGAGAAGTTCGCCAAGGAAGTGCAGTTGATGGAGCAGCCGGGCTATGCCGAATGTGCCACCGCGTTGCTTTCGGGCATCGTGGACGCCGTGACGACCGACGACATCATCCTCGCCGGTCTGGCCGCGGCCTCGCGCGGCAAGCTCAAGGTGGTCGGCAAGCCGTTCACGCAGGAATACTACGGCGTCGGCATCAAGAAGGACGCCGACAGCAAGGAATTCGCCACGAAGATCAACGACGCGATCGAAGAGATGATCAAGACGGGCGAATGGGAACGCGCGATCGAGACGAACACGAAGGGCACCGGATACAGGCCGGACCCGAAGTACAACCCGCCGACACCGGACGAAGGGGAGTGATCACATGGACGGATTCCTGTCACTGTTCCAGTCGTACAATGTGCCGGCCGCGTTCCTCGTCAACCTCGAACTGACGTTCTGGTCGGCGATTTTCTCGGCCATCCTGGGCATCATCCTCGTGGTGATGCGCATCTCGCCGATCTCGTCGATGCGCCGCGTGGCCGCCGGCTACGTGGAACTGTTCAAGAACATGCCGCTGACGATCATCATGGTGTTCATGGTGCTCGGCGTGTTCGCCCAGCTCAAGATCAGCTTCTCGGACAATTTCGACACGAACTTCTTCTGGCTTGCCGTGGTGGGCCTGAGCCTGTACACGGCGGCGTTCGTGTGCGAATCGCTGCGTTCGGGCATCAACACCGTGCCGCTCGGCCAAGCCGAGGCGGCCCGTGCGATGGGACTCAACTTCATGCAGTCCGCCACGTTGATCATCATGCCGCAGGCGTTGCGCGGCTCGGTCGCCCCGTTGGGCAACACGCTCATCGCGTTGCTCAAGAACTCGACCGTCGCCGCGGCGGCCTCGGTGGCCACCGAAACGTCGTCGCTGATGAGCGAGATGATCGAGTTCCGCCCCGACGTGATCGTGCAGATCTTCCTCATCTTCGCATTCGGCTACGTGATTCTGATCATCCCGATCGGCGTGCTGACCACATACCTGTCCAACAAGCTCGCGGTACGGAGGTGACCCATGGCTGCATCCAATGAAAGCGCGCTGCTCTTCGACCAGCCCGGCCCGCGCATGCGCAAACGCATCCGCGTCATCAACTGGATCGCCGCGATCGTGTTCCTCGCGGTACTCGTGCTCATCCTGGTCCGTCTGTACAATCCGCCGGACGGCGAGAACCAGCTCAGCTGGGAGCTGTGGAAGCCGGCGCTCGACGGCGAGGCATGGAGCGATTTCTATCTGCCCGGCCTGTGGGCCACTCTGCGCGCCACGTTCCTCGCGGTCATCGGCGCAGTGGTGTTCGGCCTGCTGTTCGGCATCGGCCGGCTCATCCCCAATGTGGTTGTGCGCAATGTGTGCGCGGTCGTCATCGAATTCTGCCGTGCCGTGCCGGTGCTGATCATGATGATCTTCTTCTGGCGTGCATTCGCGTTCCTCGACCTGCCGAGCCCGGCGTATTGGTCCGTGGTGATCTCGCTTGTGCTCTACAACGGTTCCGTAGTGGCCGAGCTCGTGCGCTCCGGCGTCGGCAACCTGCCCAACGGCCAGCACGAGGCGGCCGTGGCGCTCGGTCTGACGCGCACGCAGTCGCTCATGAGCGTCGAAGTGCCGCAGGCGATCTACGCTATGCTGCCGGCCGCCGTGACGCAGCTCGTCGTGGTGCTCAAGGACACGGCGCTCGGCTCGATCATCATGTACACCGACCTGCTGCAGGAATCACGCCGACTCGGCTCGATGTATTTCGACATCCTGCAGACGCTCGTGGTGGCCGCGGTGATCTACTTCATCGTCTGTTGGCTGCTCTCGCGCCTGGCCGAATGGCTGCCGTCGCACATGCAGAAGCGCACGCTCGCCCCCACCGAGGCGGAGCCGGTAGCACCGATCGCGATCATGGACCCGTCGAACGCCAACCAGATCGCCGTGGCGCGCGAGGAACGCCCGCTCGGTGGCGCGCAGCGCACCTACCACGTGCATCACCGTGGCTCGAACGCCTCGATCCACAACTGGCGCCGCACCCGCTATGCGCAGGGATTCGACGAGACCCAGCCGGAAAGCCAGATCCAAGTGCACCACAGGGGAATGGGCCACACCGACCAGGATTCCGGGCACTCCCGCTTCCCATACCCGCGCAAGGGGAAGGGCAAGCGCAAGTAGACCATACGCCCGCATGGCATATATTGGTCGAGGCCGTCTCCTGTGTCGGGGGAGACGGCCTCGACCATTGGGGCTGGCCGCGTGCGAGCCATGAAGGACTACACTGGTGCCATGGCGAAAGACAAACGAAGCAAGGCGATCAGAAAGACGATCCGCAAGGCTCAGGACAGCACGAGCGCGGCCAACCGCAGCACGCAGATCGCCGAGCGTCTGGCCTTGGCGGCCAAATCCAGCGAGATGCTCAGTTCGGTGTGGACGCTGCCGCCCGCGCAGTTGCTGCGCTTCCACAGTGGCATGCTCCTGACGGAGCTTGACGCCGGGGCCACGCCGGGGTTCGAGGGGGACCAGGACGACGGCGAACGCTTCAACCAGCTCAGCGCCGGCGAAATCGCACGCTACCAGCGGTTGATGTACGCCAATGGGGTGCACGGCGACCACCGGCGGCTGCTGATCATCCTGCAGGGCATGGACGCCTCAGGCAAAGGCGGCATTGTACGCCATGTGTTCAGCCAGGTGGATCCGATGGGCATCCATTACCACGGGTTCGGCGCCCCGGACGCCGAGGAGCAGAAGCACCATTACCTGTGGCGCATCCGCCGTGAACTGCCATCGCGCGGGTGGATCTCGATATTCGACCGCTCGCAGTACGAAGACATCGTGATGCCGCACGTCTACGGCACATTCCCCGAAGAGGTGTGGCAGGCCCGCTACGCGGAGGTCAACGAATTCGAACGCAACCTCGTGGCGAGCGGCTGCTCGATCATCAAGATCTTCCTCGTCTCGAGCAAAGAGGCGCAGCGCCGGCATTTCATCGACCGGCTTGACGACCCGCGCAAATACTGGAAGTTCGATGCGAGCGACCTTGACGCGCGCGACCGGTGGGGCGACTACATGCAGGCGTGGCAGGACGTGTTCGAACGCACGAGCACACCGTACGCGCCATGGTTCCTTGTGCCGGCCGACAAACGATGGTATTCGCGCATCGTCGTTTCCGAACTGCTGCGCACCACGATGAAGAACATGAACATGACATGGCCCGCGCTCGATGTGGACCGTGCCGAGACGCTACGGCGACTCGACGCGGCCTGACCTCACACCGATTCGAGCATGTTGCGCACCGCGTAGTCCAGAAAGACCACTTCGCCGCGCTCCTGCGAGGCATCCAGATCGATGACGCCAGTGATGGCCCAATTGTGGTCGCCATCGGAATCGTCGAGCACCTGACGCACGGTCCACGTGTGCTCGTCTTTCTCATGTCGGTCGTCGATTGTCACAAACGCGCCGCTGCGCGCCTTCATGTCGGTGTTGACGTACTCGTGGTCGTCGTAGAAGGCATCGAGCGTGTCCTCCCATTCGTGCACGCCGTAATGCCATTCCTTGTCGAGCTCGCCAAGCTCGTCGGGCTTGTCGAGGTCGATGAGCTGCACACGGCGGAACAGCGCGTTGCGTACGAGCACGGTGAACCCACGTCGGTCCTCGATCACGGCTTCGGCGCCCGACGGCGCCGCGAGCGTGGCCGCCTCGGCGCTCGCCTCGAGCGCACCGGCGTTCTCCCATTCGTCGACGAGGCTCGAATCGATCGAGCGCACGACCACGCGCAGCCATGCGATGATGTCGTCGAGCCGGTCGTCGCGTTTTTCCGGCGGCACCGTACGGGCGAGCACCCGGTAGGCGTCCGAAAGATAGCGCAGCAATGTGCCCTCGGAGCGGGCGATGTTGTAGCGGGCGATGTAGCTCGTGAAGTCCGAGGCGGTCTCGACCATGTCGCGCACCACGGATTTGGGGCTCAGCCAGTAGTCGTTGGCCCACGGCACATCGTGGCGGTATTCGTCGAACGCGGCGTCGAGCATGTCGGCCAACGGCTTGGGGTAGGTGATCTCCTGCAGCCGTTCCATGCGCTCGTCATAGTCCACGCCATCGGCCTTCATCTCCGCCATGGCGGCGTCACGCGCCTGGCGCTCCTGCGCGCGCAGCACCTGTTTGGGGTCTTCGAGCGTGCTTTCGACCATCGAGATGACGTCGAGCGCATAGGTCTCGCTTTCCGGGTCGAGCAGTTCCAACGCCGCGAGCAGGAACGGGCTCAACGGCTGGTCGAGCGCGAAATCGCTCGGCAGGTCCACAGTGGTCATGTAGTCCTTGGAGCCGTCCGGGTTCTCCACGGCCTCAATCACGTCGGTGTCGAACAGCGTCTGGAAGATCTCATCGGCGCGGGTGTGCAGCTTGTCTTTCTGCTCCTCGGTCTGTTGGGAGTCGTCGATGAGCCGCGCCACGCGCGCCCGCGCGTCACCGCCCTGCGCCACCTCGTTGAGCACCATCGAATGCGTCACCTTCATATGCGGCACCAAGGTCTCGGGGGCGGCGTCGATGAGTTTGTCGAACGTCGCCTCGTTCCAAGTCACAAACCCTTCGGGCGCCTTCTTGCGCTTGATCTTGCGCAGCTTCTTCGGGTCGTCGCCAGCCTTGGCCACCGCCTTCGCGTTCTCGATCTCGTATTCGGGCGCTTCGGCGATCACAAGGCCCTCGGTGTCGAATCCCATGCGCCCGGCACGCCCGGCGATCTGGTGGAATTCGCGGGCGCGCAGCTTGCGCATGCGCGTGCCGTCGAATTTGGTGAGCTGGGTGAGCACGACCGAATGGATCGGCACATTGATGCCGACACCAAGGGTGTCGGTGCCGCAGATCACCGGCAGCAGGCCCTGTTGCGCGAGTTGTTCGACGAGACGGCGGTAGCGCGGCAGCATGCCGGCGTGATGGATTCCCACGCCGTTGCGCAGCAGGCGTTGCAGGATCTTGCCGAATGCGGTGGTGAACCGTGTGCCGGCGATCACGTCGGCGATCGCCTTGCGTTGCTCCTTGCTCGACACGCCCGCGCTCGCGAGCGACTGCGCGGTGTCGAGCGCGGCGTCCTGCGAGAAATGGACCACATAGATCGGCGTCTCGCCGTTGGCGAACGCGTGTTCCACCGTGCGTTCGAGCGGCTGGAGTGTGTATTCGTAGGTCAGTGGCACCGGGCGCGGCGCGTCGGCGATGATATCGACGTCGGCGTCCGTCATGCGCTCGAGTTTGCGCGCGATCGCGTCCACATCGCCGAGCGTGGCACTCATGAGCAAAAACTGGGTCTGGGGCAGGGTGAGCAGCGGCACCTGCCATGCCCAGCCGCGCTCGGGGTCGCCGTAGAAATGGAATTCGTCCATCGCCACACAGCCGATGTCCGCGTGCGTCCCTTCACGCAGGGCCTGGTTCGCCAGGATCTCGGCGGTGCAGCAGATGATCGGCGCGTCCGGGTTGATATGCGAGTCGCCGGTGATCATGCCCACATTGTCGCGGCCGAACACCTCGACGAGGTCGAAGAACTTCTCGGAGACGAGGGCCTTGATCGGCGCGGTGTAATAGGAGCGCCGTGATGTGCACAGCGCGGCGAAATGCATGCCGAGGGCCACGAGCGATTTGCCTGAGCCGGTGGGGGTGTTGAGGATCACATGGTCGCCGGCGAGCAGGTCCATGATCGCCTCTTCCTGATGCGGCCACGGGTCTATGCCTTTCGCGTCACGCACCCATGCGAAGAAGCGCTCATAGATCGCGTCTCCGCCCAGCACCTCATCGCTGCCCCATGCCGGGGCCAGGCGCCCCAGCGAACCGTACATCGTCTCGTCATCTGCCATGGTCTCCAGTGTAATCAGAGGCGTGCGCGCATACGCCCACCGCGTGTCGAACATTTGTTCGATTGGGTGCCCGGCGCTACACTTGGCCCCATGACCGAAGATTTGTTTTCCGCGACAGAGGCCGGCGGCGACGTGGTGCGCCCGCTGGCCGTGCGCATGCGCCCCGACACGCTCGACGACGTGATCGGGCAGTCCCGCGTGCTGCGCCCGGGCTCCCCGCTGCGCCGGTTGGCGGACCCGGCGTCGACCGGCTCGCTCACCGCCCCCAGCTCGGTCATCCTCTTCGGACCCCCTGGGGTGGGCAAGACGACGCTCGCGTACATCGTGGCCCACCAATCCGGGCGTGCGTTCGAGGAGCTGTCCGCCGTCACGTCGGGTGTCAAAAACGTGCGCGAGGTACTTGCGCGCGCCCATGAACGCCTTGTCTCACAGGGCCGCGAGACGGTGCTGTTCATCGACGAGGTGCACCGGTTCTCGAAATCGCAGCAGGACGCATTGCTGCCGAGCGTGGAGAACCGTGACGTCACCTTCATCGCCGCCACCACGGAGAACCCGAGTTTCTCGGTGATCAAACCGCTGCTGAGCCGGTCGGTCGTCGTCAAGCTCGAATCGCTCACCGACGCCGAACTGCGTGAAGTCATCACCCGGGCCGTGCGCGACCCCCGAGGACTCAACGGTACCGTGCGGCTTGACGGGGATGCGCTCGATGCCATCGTGCGCATGGCCGGTGGCGACGCGCGCAAGTCGTTGACGATCCTCGAAGCGGCCGCCGGCGCGCTCAGTGACGGCGACGGGCGTGTGGTCACCGCCCAGACCGTGGCCCAGGTCATGGACGTGGCCACTGTGCGGTACGACAAAGACGGCGACGACCACTATGACGTGATCTCGGCCTTCATCAAATCGATGCGGGGATCCGACGTGGACGCCACGCTCCACTATCTCGCCCGCATGCTGAGGGCGGGCGAGGACCCCCGCTTCATCGCCCGGCGCATCATGATCGCCGCATCCGAGGAAGTGGGCATGGCGGCGCCGCAGGTGCTGCAGGTCACGGTCGCCGCAGCCCAGGCGGTGGCGATGATCGGCATGCCCGAAGCGCGCATCATCCTTTCGGAAGCGGCGATCGCCGTGGCCACCGCGCCCAAGTCCAACGCGAGCTACATGGCGATCAACGAGGCGCTCGCGGACGTCGATGCCGGCAGGATCAGCCAGGTGCCGTTGCATCTGCGCAATGCGCCCACGGCGTTGATGAAGAGCTGGGGCAACCACGAAGGGTACCAGTACGCCCATGACGCCCCCGGTGCGGTGGCGCCGCAGCAATACATGCCCGACGAATTGGTTGGGCGGGAATACTACCATCCCAATGGGCGCGGGTACGAACGCGAAGTGGGGCAGCGGCTGGAAGGCATCCGCCGCATCCTGCATGAAGCGGACCCGCCAGCCGGACACGAACCGTAATGGCCGCACCATAGGCGGCGAAGAAAGGAGTTCATGCGTGAACGGGCAACAGCCTCAAGGGACACATGTGCATCGGAACGGGGAAGCGTCGGCCACCGCCCCTGAGCGCATCCCCAAACGCCTCATCGGATCGATCGTATCGGTGGGGTCGCTCGCCTTCATCGGCATCCTCACCGAAACGGTCATGACGGTGCTGTTCCCTGAGCTCATGGCTGAATTCCACGTGGACACGGCCACCGTGCAGTGGATCACCACCATCTACCTGCTCGTGGTGGGTGTGACGATGCCGATTTCGTCGTACCTCAACCGCCGGTTCACCATGAAGTCCACCTTCATCGCGGCGGTCATCCTCGCCGTGCTCGGATCATGCCTCATGATCGTGGGGCATTCGTTCCCGGTGATCCTGTGCGCCCGCGTGGTCCAAGGCGTTGGTTCCGGCATTGCCACACCGTTGATGATCAACATCATCCTCGAGCAGTCCCCGCACTCGAAGGTCGGTCGCCTGATGGGCGTCGGCTCGCTCGTCATCACCGTGGCCCCCGCAATCGGACCTACCGTCGGCGGTGCCGTGGCGAGCGTGCTGCCGTGGCGCAGCATCTTCGTGATCGTCATCCCCATCGTGCTGCTCGTGTCGCTGCCCATCGGACTGATCTGCATCCATCAGACACGCCCCACGCAGCCCACGAAGCTCAATCCGCTCCAATTCGTTGCGATCGTGATTGGGCTGTCAGGCCTCATCCTCGCACTCAACCAAACCGGTGTCGCCGTCAGCACGGCGGTCGCGGGCGGTGCGTGGGCATCTGCGGCCGTCATCGCGGCGGTGAGCCTCGTGGCCGGCGTGGGCGCGCTCGTGTTCTTCGCCTGGTCGTCGCGCCGGTCCTTCTCCCCGCTCATCCGCTTGGGCTGGCTGCGTGACCCGGTTGTGCTGCTGCACCTGCTGCCGTATACGATGCTGCCGATGGTGGGCATCGGATTCGGCTACGTGATCACGAACCTCGCCCAGCTTTCGCTGCACACCACCGCGCTTGTGGCGGGTATGCTCGTCTTGCCCGGCGCCCTCCTCGGCGCGTTCTTCGCCCCGGTGGGCGGCATGCTGTACGACAAGCATGGCCCCACGCGGCCGATCCTCATCGCGTTCGCATGCTGCATCGCGGCGGTCGCGCTCATGCTCGTGTTCTCGATGCATCTGACGCCGGTGCTGCTCGCGCTGTTCTACTTCGTGTTCGGTGTAGGGTATGCGCTTGGCTTCTCGAACATCATGACGGACGCGATCAACGGCATCCACCGCGAGTTCACACCGGACGGCAATGCCGTGTTCAACACGGCGCTCCAGTTCGGCGGCGCCGCGGGCACCACGCTGTTCTCAACCGTGTTCGCCATCGCGCAGGCCGGCGCCGGCGTCGAGCACAGTCCGGCGTTCGCGCACGCGACCGCGGTCGGTGGCGCATGGACGTTCGCGGTCATGCTCGCCATTGTCTGCGTGGCATGGGTCTGCCTCTTCGCGGCGTTCCGTATGTCCGCGCGCCGGGCCGCGCGCGCCTGAAACACGGGCTGCATATGGTTCGGGGCCACACCATCATGATGGTGTGGCCCCGAACCATATGCAGCGGCTTTGTTATACGCGCATCACTTCTTGCGAGGCACGTAGATCACGGTGTCGATGAGCTTGCGGTAGTGGTCCACGATCTGCGCACGGCGTGACTTGAGGCTCGCCGTGAGCATGCCGTTCACCTGCGTGAACTCGTCGGGCAGGATCTCGAACTTGCGGATCGACTCCGCGCGCGAGACGCCTTCGTTTGCCTTGTTGACGATGCGTTCGACCTCGGCGTGCACGATCGGGTTCTTGGACAGCTCCTCGAGCGAGTCCGCGGTCGCCGCGCCCTGCGAGGCGAGCCACGCATTGGCGTCGTCCAGGTCGAGCGTGATGAGTGCCGCGATGAACGGCTTGCGGTCGCCGATCACGAGGCACTGCGCCACGACGGGCGACGTCATGACGGTCGTCTCGAGCTGGCCGGGGGAGACGTTCTTGCCGCCGGCGGTGATGATGAGGTCCTTTTTGCGGCCGGTGAGGGTGATGAAGCCCTCGTCGTCCACGTCACCCAGGTCGCCGGTGTGCAGCCAGCCGTCCGCGATCTGCTGGTTGGTGACTTCCGGCTGGTTGTGGTAGCCCATGCACACGCAGTCGCCCTTGAAGCACAGTTCGCCGTCTTCCGCGATGCCGACCGTCGTGCCGCACAGCGGCTGGCCGATCGTGCCGATGTGGTTGTTCTCCGGCAGGCTCACGCACACCGGGCCACTCGTTTCGGTCATGCCATAGCCCTCGAGCAGCGGCATGCCGATGCCGTTGTAGAAATGCGCGAGGTCGGGGTCCATCGGCGCGCCGCCGGTGATGGCGAAGTCGGCGTTCGGGCCGAATACGGTGCGGATCTTGCTGTACACGACCTTGTCGTAGAACGCGTGGCGCATCTTCACCGACAGCGGCATCTTCTCGCCGGACTGCTCGTATTTCGACCATTCCTGCGCCGCGGCCACGCCACGCAGGAACATCTTGCCGGCGAAGCCGCTGCCCGCGCGTTGCGACGCCGCATTGTACACTTTTTCAAACACGCGCGGCACGGCGAGCAGCAGGGTGGGCCCGAACTCCTCGAAGTCCTTGATGATCGTCTTCATGTCGCTCGACAGGCCGAGTGTGAGGGTGCCGGCGAACGCCACGGTGGCCATGAAGCGCGCGAAGACGTGGCTCAACGGCAGGAACAGCAGCAGGCGGCGGTCCGGAATGTCGATCGCGCGCGGCATGTACTGCAACGCGTGCATGCATTCGGCGGCCATGTTGCGGTGGCTGATCTCGACGCCTTTTGGCGTGCCGGTCGAACCGGACGTGTAGATGATCGTGGCGAGCGTGTCGCCATGCGCGGCGTTCTTGCGCCTGGTGAACTCTTCATCGCTCACATGCGCGCCAAACGCGATGATCGCGTCCACCGCGTCGGAGTTGATGACGAACGACGCGCGCACGGATGGCGATTCATTCGACACCGATTCCACCTTGTCGCGCTGTGTGTCGTCTTCCGCGAACACGAGCACCACTTCGGCGTCGTTGAACACGGTACGCATCTGTGCGGCGGAATTCGTCTCATACACGGGAATCGTCACACAGCCGATCGCCATGATCGCCATGTCGAGGGCCACCCATTCCCACCGGGTGTGGGCGATGATCGCAATGGACTCGCCAGGGCGGGCGCCCCAGCCGATTAGGCCCTTGGCGATCGCGATGACTTTGTCGCGGAACTCCACCGCCGTGAACGACTGCCAGACACCGTCGGCGTCCTTGTACCCGACCATCGAACCGTCGGGGTTGCGCTCGGCGCGGCTTTGAACGAAGTCGAACAGGTTGATGTCCGGATTGATCGGCTTGTGCAGTGGGGTCTCATACTGCTTGACGATGCCGGCGTTGCACGTGCCGTCTTCGGTGCGTGCCGGCGTGCCCTGTGTGGAACGGTCTTCACTCATACCTATAGGAACTACACGATTGACGCTACAACACGCCGGTTCATGTCGCGCGCCGGGTATGGAAGGCATACCGCTGTTCGTTCCGGTTACGCTACGTAGGCGTATTGAGTGTTTTGCTCAGGACGAAAAAAGGCGTATACTGAAATTAGTCACGGGAGCACTCGTGTGACTGGATATATATGTAAGGTTCGCTCGCAGTGAACACAGGGAACTGCGACTGTGCAGAATTCGGGTTTGGCAGGGATAATGGCATCTTCGCCATGGCCGAACAGTCTGACAAGGAGGCGCCCGGTGGTCAGAAGGCAATGCGTATGCGGTGGCCCACTCAAAGGGCTGCATCACACTGGTCCCGAGATGTTCGGTTTCATTCCATCGTCGTCATTGGCGCATTATAACTACGACTGCGGCTTTGAAGTGGGAGTCACGCTGCCGGGGGGGCGCGTGCTTGAGCAATGCCAGAACTGCGGCGCGATGGTGCTGTGCGAATATCCGACCCGTGACGGTTCGCTGCGCGGGGACGACCCGCTCATCACCTACGGCCCCGGCACCGTATACGAGCAGTGCGACATCGACGCCGTGCCGGTGACCTACCGGTCGTTCCGCGCGCTGATGTCGTCCGGTGTGACTGGCGGCATCATGTATTCGGGGGCGTTCCGCACCAACCTCGCCGAGCTGTTCGGCACGACCGAAGACAGGCTGCCCAGCTGGAAGGTCGTCAAGGACGCGGTGCGCGACCCGATGCACAGCACCTTGGACGAATGGTGGTACGCGTCAATCGGCCGCAATTTCATTGTGCTGTATGAAAATTCGAAGGTGTTGTTGCCGTTGAGCGCATGGCACCGCATCCCCGGTACGGAGATCAAGAACGCGCACATCGTGCGCATCAACGAATTGAACACCGACCCACTGCGAGTCCATGCGCTCGACACCGTCGAAATGACGATATCCGAGCAGGCGCTCGACATTCCCGACGAACGCCGGCGCGCGCTCGCGCTCGGCAACGCCGCGCGCACACGCATGCTCGACGGTGCGATCCATGTGGGCCGTGAATTGCGCGACCTGCCGCAATGGGCATCGTCTGAGTCGTTCGAACGCGGGGCCGCCCTGATCCGCGACGGTCATGTGGACAGCCTGATCGAAACGGCGTTCGGCATCCGGCATATCGAAGTGCACGACGGCGAGCGTACCGAGCAGGTTGACATCCTGATGCGCCACGATGTGCTCGCCAAAACCGTGTGCACCTGCGCCGACGCCCAGGCCAAACGCATCTGCCCGCATATCGTGGCCGCCGTGCTCGAAATGGCGCGGTACTACAGTTTCCGCATCCTCATTCCGCAGGACCGCCTGCCTGAGCGCACGCACCGTTCGGCCGATGTGATCACGGTGGAGGATCAGGGTGACAGCTACAACCATTACGTGGACGTGGTGGCGATGGTGCGCGAAGAGCGCAAGGCGCAAGCGGACTACCGCTGGTTGTCGTCGTTCATCGAGCCGTTCACGATGGGCGGCGAACCGCTCTACCATGTGGAGTTCATGGACTCCACCGTGATGGGCCTGCCGAGTGTGGGCTATTGCGTCTACAGCAAGACGGTGCTCGGGTTCATCGACATCGTCATCAACCGAGACGACGAGGATTATCTGGACACCATGCGCGACTATGGACTTGACAAAGACGTACGTCTTGACATCCTCAACGTCGATTCGATGGATGCGCGCCTGTTGTGTGCGCTGATCACGATGGCGGTGTACCGGGAGCGCCGCAATGAGGGGTTCCTCGCGGAATGCTTGGAGAACGGCCAGCTTGTGCGCATGCTCAGGCGTCTGCGTGCGTTGGATGAGGAAGCATCGCCAAGCGGCGAATGAATGGTCGGGCACGCCAATCGGTGAAAAGTGCGCGGCGGGCAAAACAGGCCGCGTACCATGGGGTGTATGAGCGAAACAATCACCTATAGGACGCTGCGCCGCGAGGATTACCCGGCGCTCACTGCACTGCTATGCGACACATGGCATGCCAAGCCCGGCACCGACCATGATCTCGCGATGAAACTCGCCGAAGCCGATCTGGAATACAGTCTGGCCAGGACGACCACCGCGCAGGTGGCGGTGCAAGGCGGGACCGTGGTCGGTGTGGTGCTGGGCCGCATCGACGCCGCGGAGACGCGCAAAGGCGTGAACAGGCACCACCGTGCGAGCATGAAGATCCTCGCCTCGCTGCTGTTCAACGCGCAGGGACGCGCCGCGCTGCAGCAACTCAAGAAGAACGAGGAAGCGAACCGGAGCATGCTCGCCGAAGCGAAGAAGGAAGGGCACGCGTATGACGCCGAAGTCGTGCTGCTGCTCGTCGATCCCTCAGTGCGCGGCCAAGGCGTGGGCAAGCATCTGTTCGATTGGCTGCTCGGCCAGTTCAAGGCCAATGGTGTGACCCGCTACTTCCTGTACACTGACACCGGCTGCGACTACCACTTCTACGACCGTGCAGGCCTGACTCGCCGCAAGGTGCTCGATATGGAGCCCCACACCGTGCAGGAAGACGCCGCGGTGCAGCAGGAGTCCTCCGACCTCGACGAGCACCTGCATGCGTTCCTGTACGACAACGAGGTGGCGCCGGCGAACGAAGGCGTCAACCCGCTCGGCCGCGACTGAACCGGGGCGGCATGGCACAACCTGAGACCACCAGCGCGGGCGGCGCATACGAGCCGCCCGCGGGGTTTGCGCACTGCTCGAAACTACGTCCCGTGTTCGAGGCCCCGACATCCTTGGACCGCGTACGCGCGCTTGTGGCAATCCTGCAGGGGCCCGACGGCTGCCCGTGGGACGGCGCCCAGACCAACAGGTCGCTCCTCAAACCGCTGCTCGAGGAGACCTACGAATACATCGACGCCGTGGAATGCGGCGACCGCGACAACATGCGCGAAGAACTCGGCGACATGCTGCTCCAATCGGTGTTCCAGGCGCAGATCTGCGCGCAGGACACCCACGACCCTTTCGACATCGACGAGGTATGCGACCGGCTCGTCACCAAACTGATCACACGCCATCCGCTCGTATTCCCGCCGGATGGGGCCGCAGGCGATGAACTGGACGCCGAAGACACGCTCGCCGTATGGGAGCGGATGAAGCAGCGCGAAAAAGGGCGCCAGTCCGTGCTCGACGGCATCTCACGCGCGCAGGGCGCCCTGCCGCGCACCGCAAAAGTGGTCTCGCGGGTGGGCAAATCCGCACATCACGAGCGGCTTGAACAGGCGTTTGACGCACCGAGCGCGCTTGAGGACGACTATGCCGATCAGATTGTGCGCATCGTGCGGCAGGCGCAGGCCGCCGGCGTGGACATCGAAGCCGATTTGCGCAACCGCCTGCGTGAAATCGAACAGGCCATCACACGATTGGAGCAATCCGGCGATGATGAAGATCAGTGAACATGAATTCGAGCAGGCGGTCACTGAAGCGCTTGCCTCGGTGCCGCAGCGGTTCAAGGATGTGCTGCACAACATCGCGATCACCGTGGATGACGAACCCACGCCCGAACAGCTGCGTACGATGACGCATGGGCATGGCGAACTGCTCGGCCTGTACCAAGGCATTCCGATCACCCAGCGCGGCACTGGGTATGCCGGGGTGATGCCCGACGTCATCACGATCTTCCGTGGGCCGCATGAGCGCGTATGCTCCACCCACCGTGAGCTCGTGGTGCAGATCCAGAAGACCGTGCTGCACGAGATCGGGCATTATTTCGGGTTCGACGACGCCTACCTGCACTCGCACGGCTACTGACGGGCGCCGTGCGTCACACGATCTGCGTGCCGAAGGGGAACAGCGCCAGCTTGGCCATCTTGAACGACTGCAGGCCGAACGGGATGCCGATGATCGTGATGCAGTTGGCGACGCCCGCCACAATATAGCCGATGGCGAACCACAGGCCCACGAAGATGACCCAGATGAAGTTGAGGATCGCCGAGCCGGCGCCCCCGCCGTATACCACCTGTGTGCCAAAAGGGGTCAGGGTGAGCTTGGCCATCTTGAATGCCTGCCTGCCCACCGGGATGCCGATGATCGTGATGCACAGGATGACGCCTACCACGGCCCAGCCAAACGCGATCGCAAGGCCACCGAGCACAAGCCACAGAATGTTTCCAATAAGTCTCATGCCCCTTTAGTGTAGTGGCCGTGCGTGCGGTTGTCACGCATGGTTCGTGGGCGGGAAGCGGCGTTGGCCGGGCGCCATGCCATACTGGCTTGTGGCGCCAACCGGCGCCCGCAGTACGCAGGGGGACTCGCACGCGAGTTGAGAGGGCCATTGGCCCGACCCTTTGAACCTGTTGGTTAAGACCAGCGTAGGGAGACGAACAACCATGGCATTCGAGCCACAAGAACCCATCACCCTGACCAATCTTCCACCATTCGCGCAGCGCATGCGCGACGCGGCGGACGTAGTGTGGGAGGAAGGCTATCGGCAGCCGTTCATCCGCGAACTGGGCGCGGGCACACTGCCCCGCGACACCTTCGCGTTCTATTTGATCCAGGACGAGCTCTACCTCAACGACTATGCGAAGGTGCATGCACTCGCCGTCACCAAAACCGACGACAACGAGGTCATGGCGTTCATGGCGCAGGTGCAGCATGCGATCTTCCATGTGGAAAAGACGCTGCACAACGAATACCTCGCCTCGTTCGGCATCACGGCACAGGATATGCGCGATGCGCGCCAATCCGCGTTCGCCCGGGCCTATACCGCGAACATGCTTGCCACCGCCTATGGCGAGGATCTGATCGACATCCTTGTGGCCGTGCTGCCGTGCGCATGGGTGTACGCCGACTATGGGCAGCGCCTCGCCCGCGAGTTCACCGGTACCTTGGACTCCAACCCGTACCGCAGCTGGATCGACACATACCGCACAGACGAATTCTGGCAGTCCTCCGTGTGGCTCATCGAACACATCGAATCCATCGCCGGCACGCTCGATGAACCGCGCAAGCGCAGGCTCGTCGAGCACTTCGTGCGTGGCGTGGAGTACGAATACATGTTCTGGGCGAGCGCCTACGACCATCAGATGAGCTGGCGCCCGGAGTGGAACGGGCTCGCCGGCTGAGCCACACACTTCTCGCCGTATGGGAAGAGGCCCCGGATGCGTTGTCGCATCAGGGGCCTCTTCCCATATGCTCTGTGTCGCTTTACTCGCGCACAAGGTGGATGTGCTCCACGTCGTCGCGCTTGGATCGGCGGTAGAGCACACAACGGTTGCCAATCACCTGCACGACCTCGGCGCCGAGGCGTTCGGCGAGCACGTCGGCCGCCTCGTGGGAGTCGAGCCCGGAGCCGTCCTGCACCTGCACCTTGATCAGTTCGCGCTTCTCGATCGTCTCGTCGGCCTGGTTGACCGCGGTCTCGCTCAAGTCGTTCTTGCCGATGTATACGAGCGGCTTAATCTGGTTCGCCGCGGCGCGCAGCTGCTTGATCTGCTTCTTCGTCAATGCCATGTGTTCGTTCCTTAAGTCCTGCATATGCACATGCGTGTTGCCGCTCCATCGTAACGGAACGGCACGATGGAGCGGCAACACGGCAACGGTCAGAAGTCGAAATTGTTCGGGTCGGCGCCGTTGCGTTTGCCGGTGTCGAGCGAGCTGATGAGCTGCATCTCCGATTCGTCGAGCTCGAAGTCGAACACGTGAATGTTCTGCATGATGCGGGTGCTGTGCACTGATTTCGGCAGCGGGATGACGTCGCGCTGCAGGTCCCAGCGCAGCACGACCTGTGCGGACGACTTGCCGTATTTCTCGCCGATGTCGAGCAGGCGCTGGTCGGTAAGCAGGTTGCCGCCGGTGCCGCCGAGCGGGCTCCATGCCTCGACGGCGATGTCCTTGCCATGGCAGAAGTCGATGAGGTCCTGATTGGGGAATGTGGGGGAGGACTCGACCTGGTCCACCGCGGGCAACACGTCGGTTTGCTCGAGCAGTTCGGTCAGGTGGTTGCGCTCGAAGTTGCTCACGCCAATCGCGCGCATGCGTCCTTGCGCATAGAGCTCCTGCATGGCGGCCCATGCCTCCTGCCAACCTTCGGCCGGCCAGTGGATCAGATACAGGTCCACATAGTCCAGCCCGAGCCGGTCGAGGCTCTCCTGGAACGCGTCCTTGGTGCGGCGCTTGCGAATGTCGTCGTTCCACAGTTTCGTGGTGACGAACAGGTCGGCACGGTCCACATCGCTTTCGGCGATGGCCTTGCCCACCGAAGCCTCGTTGCCGTATACGCTCGCCGTGTCGATATGGCGATACCCGTCCTCGAGGGCGGTGCGTACGGCGTCCACGGTCTGTGGGCCGTCCTCGACCTGGAACACGCCGAAGCCTATCTGCGGGATCATCACGTCGTTGTTGAGCGCGATGCAATGGTTCTCTTGTGCCATGATTCCTCGATTCATGCAGGGAAAGACGGCGAAGGCCGTCACTGCCCTCCATCGTAATCGAGCGCCGCCGCGTGCCGTGGGCGTCGTGCTCTGCGAGAACAAGCGCGGGGCGGTGGCGGAACAAAGAAATGTGCACCCGGCAGTTGGCCGGATGCACATTCAGTCACGACTCGGCGGTTCGCGCCCTGCCATGGTCGCGTCCTTGTGGGACCCATGCGAGAGCTTGGTACAAACCGTTGACGTTGAACCCGTCTTCTCTCAACGGACCGCCCGGTGATTGTGTCATCGCGCAATCCGATGGTCGCTATATATCAATATGTCGTATTGTGCCAATGTGGCGCCACTTCGGCTCATATTGTGAACACTGCGCTGAGTGCGAGCGCACATAGCACAACGGCCACCCCTGCGAGGAACCACCAGTCGCGCGCATGCATGCGCAACGCATGCCAATGGGAACGCGGCTCGCCCTCCTGATAGCAACGGGCGTCGAGTGCGAGTGCGAGGTTGTCTGCGTGGCGGATCACCCCCGCGAAGATCGGCACGATGATCGCGCACATGGCACGCACCCGTTGGGTGGGCGAGCCTGTCTCGATCGATCCGCCGCGGGCCGCTTGCGCGTCGCGGATCGACACCGTTTCGTCGGCGATCGTCGGCAGGAACCGCAGGGCGAGCGACATGACAAGCGCGATCTCCTGCACGTGCAGGACCTTGCGGAACACCGACATCATCGATTCGAATGCGTCGGTGAGCGCGGTGGGCGTGGTGGTGAGCATGATGACCGCGCCGAGCACGATCACGAGCATGAAGCGGATGGTGTAGAGCGCGGCGACGGCGAGGCCCCCCGTCGTCAACGCCCAAGCGCCGATATGCAGCAGTGGTGTGCCGCTGCGCACTACGAGCATGTTGAACAGGCCCATGATCAACAGCACGACCGCGAACATGCGCGTCGAGCGCCACAGCACATGCACGCCGAGCCTGCTCGCGGCCGCGATCGCCAAGGTCGCCGCGCACCCCACTGCCAACTGCGTCCACGACGTCATGGTGAACGCGGAGAACATCAGTACGAGGAATCCGATGACCTTCGCGCGCGGGTCGAGCCGGGAGATGGCAGAATAGCGCGCATTCGACGGCGCAATGCGGGGTTCGGGCGCCTTCTGGCGCACCGTCGTGCGCTCGCCGAACACGAGCATCGCGTCGGCGAGCTGTTGCGCGGCGCGCATGTCGTGCGTGATGAGCAGAATCGTGACGCCTTGGCTGTGCAAGGTGCGCATGATGGCGTGCACACGCTCCACGGCCGCCTCGTCGAGCGACGCCGTTGGCTCGTCCATGACGAGCACACGCGGGCGGCAGGCGAGTACGCCAGCGATCGCGGCGAGCCGCTGCTGGCCCCCGCTGAGCGAGAACGGGTCCCTGTCGGCGAGGTCGGCGATGCCGACGAGGTCGAGCGCCTCCTGCACGCGCTCGCGCACGGCGGCCTCATCGAGCCCCTGGTTGTGTGGTCCATAGGCCACGTCCTCGCGCACGGTGGCGGCGAACAGCTGCCGTTCGGGGCGTTGCATGATCAGGCCAAGCGAGCGGCGCAACGCCTTGCGTTGGCGCCGTTTGGCATGGTGCCAACGCAAGGCCTCGACGCATATGGTGCCTTCGTCGGGGTCGATCAGTGCGCACAGCAGACGCGCGAACGTCGTTTTGCCCGACCCGTTGGGGCCGACGAGCGCCACAGTGGAACCGCGTTCGATGCCCACGGTCAGGTCGTCGATCACCGGCGCGCCGTCGGCGTAGGCGAACGAGACATGGTCGAACACGACCGCCGGGTCGTGCGCGGCGCGCCCCACGCGCGGCAGGTCGGGCAACGCGGCGCCGGGGCTGTGCACTTGGCTTGGTACGCCGTGCGCGTGCGCATACCGCGCGGTCACGTCGCGCACCACGCCGTGCTCGACGGCGAGGACACGGTCGGCGTGGGCCACTTCATCGGGGTGGTGCGTGACCATCACGATCGCGGTGCCGCGTTGGTGCACGCGTTCGATGATCGCGAGCACGTCGGCGCGCGCCTGCGGGTCGAGCATCGCCGTCGGTTCGTCGAGCACGAGCACGCGGCTGTCCATGGCGAGCATGCCGGCGATCGCGACACGCTGCTGTTGGCCGCCGCTCATGGCGGTGGGGTCGGCGTCGCGCAGGCCGTCCATGCCCACCGCGCTGAGCGCATTGTGCACACGGTCGCCGATCAGCGCCGGCGCCACGTTGAGGTTCTCCGGGCCGAACGCCACATCCGCGGCCACGGTCGTGGTCACAATCTGGTCTTCGGGGTTCTGGAATACGACGCCGATCGAGCGGCGCGCCTTGCGGTATGCGCCGGCGTCGGCGCCATGCGCGTCATCGAACACGGTGTGGCCCATCAGCCTCACCGTGCCGTGGTCGGGGGCGGCCAACCCGGCGATCAGGTGCGCGAGCGTGGATTTGCCCGCGCCGTTGGGGCCCACGAGCGCGATGCGCTCACCGGGCCCGACGCGCAAATACACGCCGTCGAGTACCCAGGTGGCGCCGTCGTCGTAGCTGAACCGCACGCCGTCGAGTTCGATCGGCGCGCCTGCGACTACATCGTCCGTCATCGGTTGAGCAGATTCGAGATCGGCTTGTAGATGAGGAAGGTGATGACGCCGTGCAGTATGAACTTGATCAGGTTGAACGGCAGCAGGATCGGCACGATCATCTTGGCCACCGCGGCCATCGACATGTGCGCATAGAGCGGCGTGATGAACAGGTTGCCGATGACCGCGGCCACGATCGCGCACAGCGCGCCCACCACGATGCCCGCGAGGGCGCCCTTGCGCGAGGTGTGGCGCCGGTAGATCAGCGCGGCTGGCACCGAAAGCGCCAACGCAACGCCGATCGCCATGATCGAGCCCCACGGATTGGTGAAGATGTGCGGCAGGAATCCGAGCACGCTCACGATCGCGGCCGCGGAGGGGCCGTACGCGAAGCCGGCCACAAGGCAGACAATGCCCGACGGGTCGTATTTGAGCCACGGGGCTGCCGGCATGAGCGGGAACTCAAGGAAGCTGACGGCCATCGCGAGCGCCACGAACAGCGCATACATGGCGATGCGCTTGGTGGACCAGCGGCCTTGGTCGCCGGCTCCGGTCGTGTGCGCGTCGTCTGGACGGCGGCCGCGAGTGGTGGATGAGGATATAGTGGACTTGCCCATAGGGGTTCTCCTGTTTCTTCCATCCGGACTATGACCGTTGGCTCTGGACTCCGACCAGATCCACCGCTGCATGCGGGTTGCGGGCTCCGCCTTGATCCGCCCTGGGGCGTATGGCGCTACCGCCAGTAAGGAATTGCACCTTCCCTGAAACTTAGCAGCACCATCTATACGCCATCCACACGATAAACGGACGTTTCGATGGTGGCCGTCTGTGGCAAACGACATCAATCCGGGGCTATCATGGAGTGTGCTACACGGCAGTACGAGTGGGAACAATCGTTTCCAGAAAAATGCGTCCATTATGTGAACACTCGCACTGAGGTGCAATATTTAACCATTGAACTAATATATGATGTGAATGACGGCTTGAAGACGTGCCGTTGTGACGCGCACAAACAACAGGAGAGGTTGCGATGATTGAGACCGCACAGGCATTCGGCGTAGACATCGGGGGATCCGGCATCAAGGCCGCCCCGGTCAATCTGGAGAAGGGCGAGTTCGCGCAGCCGCGCCTGAAGATCCTCACCCCGGAGCATTCCACCCCCAAGGCCGTGGGAGACATCGTGCGCCAGCAGCTCGAGCATTTCGAAGTGCCCGATGATGTGCCGGTCGGCATCGCGTTCCCTGCCCCGATCCACCCGGGCAAGAAGCTCGACTTCATGGCCAACCTTGACCAGTCGTGGATCGGCGTGGACGTGACCGAGGTCTTCTCCGAGGCGTGCGGACGCCCGGTGACCGTGGTGAACGACGCCGACGCCGCAGGCCTCGCCGAACAGCAGTTCGGTGCCGCCAAGGGCCAGGAGGGCCTTGTCATCGCCACCACGCTCGGCACCGGCATCGGCACTGCGCTCATCTACGACGGCGTGCTGATCCCGAACACCGAACTCGGCCACATCCAGCTGCCGAAGGGCAAGGGCGACGCCGAGAAGTACGCGGCCTCGTCGGTGCGTGAGAAGCTCGACATGGGCTACAAGAAGTGGGCCAAGCGCCTGACCAAGTACTACAGCCTCATGGAGCTCTACTTCAGCCCGGAGCTGTTCGTGGTCGGCGGCGGCGTGAGCCGTGTGTCCGAAAAGTTCCTGCCGTACATCGACATCAAGACCCCGATAGTGGCGGCCACACTGCACAATGAGGCGGGCATCATCGGCGCCGCCTATTACGCGAGCGTGCAGCGGCACGACTGATCGCGGCCGGCCGGATCGAAGCTGAAAGAACGAGGGGGCGTTGCGCGCATTGCCGCGCAACGCCCCCTCGCCATGCCTGGCGTACAATCACACCCATGCGTTTTTCCCACCGAGTCGACATCAGCGAACCCAATCCGATCGCCCTCGCGGAGCGTGCGATGCGCGCGCGTGGCGCCACACCCATCGCGCTCAATGATTCGAACCCCACCCACCATGGGTTGGCGCCCGACCTGCTGCCCGAACTGTATGCGGCGGAACCGCGCGGACAGCGGTATGCGCGCGAGGCGCTCGCCGCATATCTGGGCGGCGTGAGCGCGGCCGACCTCTATCTGCTCAGCTCGACGTCGCAGGCCTACGCGTGGCTCATGAAACTGCTGTGCGACGCAGGCGACGCCGTACTCGCGCCGAAGCCCGGCTATCCGCTCATCGAATCGATCGCGCGCCTCGAATGCGTGGAGCCGCAGTTCTACCAGCTGCGGTTCGACGGATCATGGACGATCGACACCGCGCAGATCGAGCAGTTGCTGCGTGACGACACCGGTCACCGCATCCGCGCGCTCATTGTGATCAACCCGAACAACCCCACCGGTTCGTACGTCAAGCCAGGCGAACGCGAACAGCTCGTCACCTTGTGCCGTGCGTACGACGTGGCGATCATCGCCGACGAGGTCTTCTTCGACTACGCCCTCGAACCGTTCGAGGGCAACCGCAGGTTCTCCGGCGAACGCGGCGTGCTGACTTTCGCACTCGACGGCTTCTCCAAGACTCTGGCCGCACCGCACGCCAAAGTCGGGTGGATTCGCGTGTCCGGCCCCGGTGACGATGTGCGCGAGGCCACGCGGCGGCTCGACGTGATCGCCGACGACTTCCTGCCGATGAGCGAACTTGTGGCACGCGCTGTGCCGCCGATGCTCGCCACGGCGCCCGACCAACTGCAGCGGGTGCGCGCACGCACGCAGGGCAATCTGCGCCGCCTGCATGAACTCCTGCGCGCCGACACGCTCGGCGTGGTCGATGTGCTGCGCGCCGAAGGCGGCTGGAACGTGCTGCTGCGGTTCCCGAGCGTGATTGATGAGAACGAGCTCGTGCTGTCGTTGATGGAGCATGCCGGCGCGAGTGGGCAGCCCGGGTATTTCTTCG
This sequence comes from Bifidobacterium pseudolongum subsp. globosum, assembly GCF_000741295.1. Taxonomy (GTDB): domain Bacteria; phylum Actinomycetota; class Actinomycetes; order Actinomycetales; family Bifidobacteriaceae; genus Bifidobacterium; species Bifidobacterium globosum. The sequence goes on from NZ_JGZG01000005.1 coordinate 236,852, forward strand.
ACATGCCGTCGAACGGCTACCTCGCGCTCTCGCTGCTCGCCGAACCGGAGCGGTTCGCGTCGAATGTACGGCTTGTGCTCGGCGCGGTGGCACGTGCGCTCGACGTGAGCGACTGATATTTGCTGCGGATGAGCTGCGTGTAGAACGAGGCGGCACGTTGCGGTTCGCCGTCGAACACGAGATGCGTCTCGTCCATGACGATCGTACGGGTGATGCCATACGGTTCGTGCGTGGTCAACCCCACGTCGTGCGTCGAGAAGATGACCGGTGTGCCGCAGCTGAGCAGTCGGCGCGCCACATGCGCAGAACTGATCTCATCCAAGCCCTGCGTGGGCTCGTCGGCCACAAGGAGTGCGGGGGATGTGGCGCTCGCCACAGCCATCGCGAGCAGGTGCAGGCGTTCGCCATCCAGTTCCTCGTACGGCACATGCCTGACCTCAAGCAGGTCGAAGCGTTCGAGCAGTGCGCCCACGCGTGCGATGCGCTCATCGAGCGACACGCCATGGCGTTTGAGGTATTCGAGCAGCGCGGCCTCCACACTTGAGGCACGCCGGAAATGCGATTCGACATGCGCAAGGTCCACAAGCCCCACGGCCGCCTCGATCCTGCGGCGGCCCGCACGGTGCGTGGGTTCGCGGTCCGTGCCGTCCAGATCGAAGGTGATCGATCCGCCTGTGGGAATGGCCGCGGCGCCCAACAGCCTGACGAGGGTGCTTTTGCCGGCGCCGTTGAGTCCGATGATGGCCACATTGCCTTCACCGGGGGCGAATGTGCAGCTCGTGGGTGCCAGTCCCACGGTGCCGTCCGCGTAATGGTATGACGCATCGGCGAGCGTGATGCCCACATGGCTGGGCGCGTGGGGCGTATCGCGATGCAGCAGGGTCGAAAGGAAGTTCATAAGTGCCCATTGTAGGCATGCCTACGGCAGCAGCGTGAACCACGAGCGCACTGCATGGTAGAGCCCCGGCTCGTTGACCACAAGCATGTCGTCGCGCCCCACCACAAAGCACGAGAGCGCCCACACCACCACGGCATAGGCCACCACGAGCGCCACGATCGCGCGCACCCACCGCCTGCCCTGCATGGCTCGTGCCGCCACCGGCAGCGCGCACAGCATGAACAACCACCCAAAATCGGCCATGTAGCGCCATCCGAATCCACCCACAATGGAATCGAACACCAGCAGCACAACAGCCAAGGCGAGCATCGTGACCAACGTGGGCCACAATGCTCCCAGACGCCGCCGCAGGAACGGCACCGCGAACGCAAGCGCGGCGAGCGGCATGAGCACGCACAGGCCGCCGATGGACGGTTCGGTGAACGACCATGCGGGCAACGGGGTGGGGGATATCTCGAGGAAGGGGAACGTGCCGGTCGGGCGCAACGGCAGGAACAGGTAGTACAGGATGGTGCCCGGTACATTGCGCCATGGCGTGCGGAAGCTCGTCATGTCGGCCACGGTGATCTGGTAGGCGTTGCCGAAATCGAACAGCGAGCCGAACCGCAACTGGTTGTATGCCAGGACCGGAACCACCACCACGGCGGCCGGTACGAGCATCCACGCGCACCAAGCCCCCAATCCGCGCCAGTCACGGGCATGGAACCATACGTACAGATGACGCCAGAACAACGGGAACGCCAGCACCGCGGTGAGCGCGAATGTGGGCCGGCACCCCAGCGTGGCGGCGATGCATGCGGCGCCCGCAGCCACGTGCGGCCACGAGAGCGTGCCGTCGCTGCGTTCGGCACCCAGCCACAACCACAATCCCCATGCCGCCAGCAGCAGCGAGGCCGCGAATGGAATCGAATAGAAATTGGTGCGGAACCACAGGTACGGTGCGGTTGCGCCGATCAGATACGCCACACAGGCAAGCACCACAGTGGCGAGCGGCACGGCGCCGACGATGTGCTTGAGCACGCGAATCACCAACAGGCACGAACACACCGCCATGCCGAACATGAGCAGCAGTTCGGCGCAGCGTGCGGGCAGCATCATGCCGCCGGGCACGAACCACGACGAAACCACACGGAACGGCGCGAACAGCAGCAGCGACGGCAGCACACCGAAATACGAGTACCAGTGGCCGTCGCGGAACGCGTAATCCCAGTAGACCGGCGAGACGCCCTTGTCGAACAAACGGTCGCGTTGGGCCACGTCGTACGGGTTAGCTGCCTGTGCCAACTCCTGCGGCACCGGCAGGTCGAGCCACAGCCGGCCATGCAACAGCGCATCGGCGACATGCCCATACTGGTCAAAGTCGTAGGTGTAGCCGCCGTCGGTATGGAACCGCAACGGCGCGGCAAACCGGATGCCCCACACCACATGCCAGACCGTATAGAAGGCCAAGGGGGCGAGCGCAAGCGCGAAGAGCCACCGCTGCCGCTTGCTCGCCGTGTCCAGCCGGGTGCGCCACAGCCATGAGCCGGGCAGGAACGCTATCACCACAAGCGCCACGGCGACCATCGTGCCCACGCGCGCCCAATCGAATTCGAACGGCACGCGCACGTTGGCGCGCACGTTCTCAATCGGTACGAGCGCACCCCGGGTCTCTTCGACCCAGATTGTGGTCGTGCCCGTCGCGTCGTCGCGGATATACAGCGAGCGTGGAGCGTATGGGCTCACTGATTGTTCGGGACCGCTCACGCCATGCGCCTCGAGGCGCATGTGTACGGTCGTGACGACGTCATCGGACCACGGCCCGGCGAGCGCCGCGTCGATCCCCCGCATAGGCGTCGGGTCCACGCGCCAATACTCCGACGAGCCGTCCGATTGCGTGCGCAGCCACGCCGTGGTCGGGTCGGTCACCTTGAGCATCCCCTCGGCGGTGCGCTGCAGTCCAGGGCCGAGCTCATTATGCGCGGAGACAGAATCGCCGCTCGCGCCGATCGACAGCACGTAGGGCAGGTTGAACCACGCACATTCCACGAACACGACGAGGCATACGGCGATGAGTACGCGGCGCGTCAGGCGGAGCAGACGCGCGCGGCGGGGCAGCGGTGAAGTCACGTGCATTATTCTATCGGCACCATCGGCATGGAGCTTTTTTGTGGCTAACTGATACATGCTTGTTAGTGCTCATTCATATGTGAATGTGGTATCGCGTTTGGTATGGATTCCATGCGCACATACACGTTAGGCGAGTTTGCCCGTCTCACGGGAAAGCCACCAGCACCCTGCAACGCTGGGACCGGACGGGCGTGCTCGCCGCGCATAGAACGGTAACGAACCGACGCTACTACACACACGACCAATACCTATCCGTCATGGGATTGCCGCCCGAACCTGAAACGACAAGAGGCAAACGAACCGTCATCTACACGCGCGTGTCTTCCCGGGGTCGGCGCGGCGATCTGGACAATCAGGAACGGTTCCTGCGCCAATGGGCGAACGCGCGCGGTCTTATCGTGGATGAGGTGTGGTCCGACATTGGTTCGGGCATGAACTTCAAACGCAAGAACTTCAACCGCATCATGTACTCCGATGACCTCGAACATGTCATCATCGCCCACAAGGACCGGCTCACCCGGTTCGGCTACGACTGGTTCGAGCATTACCTGAACCGTCGCGGCGTGACCGTCACGGTCGTCAACAACGAACAATTGTCCCCGCAGGAAGAACTGGTGCAGGATCTGGTGAGCATCATCCACGTGTTCTCCGGTCGCATCCACGGTCTGCGACGTTACGCGAAGGATGTGAGGGAGGATGAAAGCCTACCGTACGGAACTCGACCCGACCCGAGCGCAGGCTAGCCTCATACGACAGTACTGCGGCGTGGCCCGGTTCGCGTACAACTGGTATCTCGACTGCGCCCAAGCGTATTACAGGGAGAATGGACTGTTTCTGACGGGGTATTCGTTCTCCAAGGCGTTGAACAACTCCACTCGGCCCGACTGGTTCACCGCCGCGCCCAGCAAAGCCGTCAAACATGCCATCATGAACGCCGAGAAAGCGTTCAGACGGTTCTTCAACCATCAGGGCGGCTATCCGAGGTACAAGCGGCGGGGCAACCGGGATTCGTATTACGTGATCGGTTCCATCCATGTGCAGCGTCATCGCATTCGTCTGCCTAAGCTTGGCTGGGTGCGACTCAAGGAAAAAGGCTATATCCCCACGGGGCGGACACCGAAAAGCGCGACCGTGGGCATTGTGAACGGCCGCTGCTACGTCAGCTGCCTGTACGACATGGACAACCCACTGCCCGCGCCTGCTACCGGAGAACCGTTGGGCATGGACGTGGGATTGAAGAACCTCGCGATCCTGTCGGACGGCACCGTGTTCGACAACGCCGACACGAGCGGACGCATACGCAAACTGGAACGGCGCAAACGGCGCCTCGAACGCTCACTCGCACGCTCACGGCGCGCGAACCAAGGCAAGGACAAGGAGCACGGATGGCATAATTACCGTAAGATTCTGTTGCGCAAACGTTGCGTCGAACAACGGTTGGCGAACATCAGAACCGAACGCATGCGTCGGGTGTGCGACGAGTTGGCGAGGCGACAGCCAAGCTCGCTGACCATCGAACACCTGAACGTGAAAGGCATGATGAAGAACCGTCACCTCGCGCCCGCCCTGCACAAGCAGGCTCTGGCGACGTTCCTTGAGCTGGTCGAACACACCTGCCACAGGCACAACATCGAACTGCGACAAGTGGACCGCTGGTATCCGTCCAGCCGGCTCTGCCACGAATGCGGATGGAAGAACACTGGTCTGACGTTGAACATGCGCGTATGGAGATGCCCCATGTGTGGCTCACGTCATGACAGGGACGTCAACGCCGCGCTGAATCTGCGCGACGCGACCGAATATCAACTCATATAACCCAATCTACCGATGGTTAGTCGGGAAGTAACGCCTGCGGACTGTCACACCCACGCCAGTAGCGGACGGATGAAACAAGCCGGAACGCGAACGCGGACAGGATGAAACAGGAAATCCATCAAGAAAGGATTCATGTGTCGTGTCTGCACACACACAAATACAACACATGTAACAGCGCGTTGTACATTAGAGAGCATGGTTCACACGTCTGATCGCTCCCCGCACACCCCACACGCGCACCCCCGCGGCGTCACCCCGTCGGCGCGGCAGTGGCTTGCGCACGGTTGGGCCGGGTCGGGCGTGGGGGAGCCGGTTGTGCTCGCCCCGTGGACGCGCCACCACGCGTTCACCGGATTCCCGGACGTGCCCGGGCCGATCCGCCCCGGCTGGGTGCAGCTGCCCGGCGCGCGCGTCTTCGCCATCGGATTCTTCCTGTCATCACGCCGGTTCATGCAGATCGCGCTCGCCGACGACCGCGGGCGCGTCTATGCGACCGATGAGCCGAACCCGGACCTGCACGGGCGCGAACCGGAGTTCTTCCTGTTCAAGGAAGGCGAATGGACGATTCCCGACGGCCCGCGCGTGGGGCACACCGCCGCAACGGGCGGGCGCACGATCCGTGTGGGCCACGGCGGCGTGGTGTGCGCCGAAGCGAACGGGGTCAACCGGTGGCTCGCCTCGTGGATCGAGGCAGGCCGCCGCTACACGCTCGAACAATTGCGCGTGACCCTGCCCGACGAACTGCGTGTGGGGCTCGAATACCGCGACGCGGTGACGGTCGCGTTCTTCGCGGCCTATCTGCTGCCCAAGATGCGCGGACTGCTGCTCGGCTTCGGGTCGGGCAACATCTTCCGCAGGCTCGAACAGCAGGCGCCGTTGAGCGCAATCCGCGACAGCGCGCGCGACGCCGCCGAAGCGCGCGCCCACGGCCTGCGCACATCCGGGCTTGAGGACCACGCCGTCATGCTCATGCGCGAAATAGGCGCATTGGGCGACCTGCCCGCCTTGCAACCGGACCACGGCGCCGAGCCGATGCACCTGATCACCTCCGAGCTCTCCGGCAACTACTTCCTGACATGGGACACATCGCTGCCATTCGATGCGGCCCTCACCTCGATGCGCATCGAAGGCAACCTCAACCGCTTCGCCCAAGTCAGCTCGTGGCTCGAAACCAACGCGAGCCACGGCATCGAACCCACCGAAGACACCGTCTCGCAAGCCCAGGCCGCCCTCATCGACCAGGCCCTGTTGACCAATCCGGCGCTCAGCGCGTTCCCGCGCACCGAACCAATCGACGTGCTGCACAGGCCGGCGTTCGGCGAAGTCAACCGTCTCGTCGCCATCGCCGCGGACACGGCACAGCGCATTGCACGGGCCAACCCGGCGCCGCAGGCGGACCAGCCGCACGGCGAATGGGTGTTGCGCCAGACGCTTGCCTCACTGCTGCGCCGCCTGCGCCTGCCCTACCGGTTCGACACCGACTTCCGCGACGACCTCGAAGCCGGCAGGCTGGCCATCGCCTTCACCGCGGCCGGTCCCGCGCTCATGCCGGCGAGCGAATACATCGCGGCCACCCACGACTGGATCGATCTCGATGACGCCGCACGGGCGCAGCTCAGCGCACGCTACAACCTGCGCGTGGGATTGATGCTGGCGGCGCTCGCGTTTGGCGCGAGCCCGCGCATCCGTGAAGTGAGCGTCATCATCGATTCGATTGGGCTCGAAGAGGCGATCAAGGAGCAGGACAGCGCGATCAAGGCGATGATGAGCGACGCGTTGAGCACCTTTGAACAATGGCATGACCGCCCGCTCGACTTCGCCGGCGGCAAGGCGAGCCCCAAAGACGGCGACCAGCACGGCAACCCGATGGCGATCGGCACGGCGAACGGGCCTGAACCGCAAGGTGCGCCGGCCGACGACGAATTCGAACAGCTGATGCGCGGCGGCGGTATCGACGAAGTGACGTTCGCGTTCGACGAGCGCGACGGCCAGGACGGCGGGCAGGGCGGCCATGCCGCCGGCACTGCGATCGACGAGCAGCTCGAACGGCTGCGCACCGGCCCGACCCTCACCACGCTGGCCACCGTCACGTTCACGCGTGAGGCGTTCCTGCGGCGGCTGCGCAACGACGGGTTGGAGCACCCGGACGAGACCTTCGCCATGTTCCATGCGGCCATGACAATCGACGCCGAGCACGGGCTCGCGCCGACGCCCACCGACCTGACGATTCACGACGCGCGGTTCGAACCGCGCAACGCCCAGATGGCGCCGGAATCGCAGGACCATGCGCTCACACCGGCCGAAGCGCGCGCCATGGGCGCCACCGACACCTTCGGGCTGGCGATCCAACGTGACGACCTGCTCGCATACGCGGTCGCGCGCTTCCACGAACTGGCCGCCGATGACGCGATGCCGTCGGTGGACAAGGCACAGCAGGCGATGCGGCTCATCGACCGCATCGGTGACCCGGAACTGACCGATGCGGCGCCCGAGATCACCGCGGCGCTGATCGACGGACGCGACACCCCAGACCCGGTGTTCGAAGCCGTCGCCCGGCTCGACGACGCACGCGTCAAGGCGCGTGACCTGTTGTTCTCCGGGCAGGTGGACCAGGCCGTCGAGCACATCGAATCCGTGGTGGCGGCGCTCGACGAGCAGTTCGCTGCGGGTGACGGAGTGCCGCGCTACTTCAACTCGTATGCCGACCGGGTGATCTACAACCACTTGTTCGCGATCCGTGACGAACGCACGGTGCTCATTCCCGACAACCTCTTCTACGCGCACATGGAACTCGCCGACGCGCTCGCGCAGCTCAAAGGGGCCAAGGAGGCGCTGCCCCACCTGAACCGGCTTGTGGCATACGCGCCGTCATACGCGCTTTCGCACCTCAAGCTCGCCGTACAGCTCGCCCGCGAGGAGGATTGGGATTCAGTGCGCGCCGCGTGCCTGAACGCATTGCGCGTCTCAATCGACCGCGCGGACGCGGGCTACGCATACTACCGCCTTGCCCAGGCCGCATGGATGCGCGACGAGTTCGCCGTGGCCGTGGCCGCTTACATGATGAGCGACGCGGTCGCGCCCAACCAGGTGCCTTCGCTCGGCGAGGAACTCAGCGAAGTGCGCGGGCGCGCCACATCGCAGAACATTCCCATCCCCACTGCCATGGCGCAGGCGCAGCGCACGCTCGCCGAGCACGACATTCCCGTATGGCCGGGCACTGAAGTCGCGCCGATCATGCTGCGCGCGGCGCGTGTGGGGGTGGATCGGGGCATGTTCGTGCCCGCACGCACGCTCGCGGTGGCGGCGGCGCGCATGGGCGAACAGGGCATTGACGCGGTGCAGCTGCAATTCCTGCGCTCGCTCAATGCATAATGGGAGTGGCCGGACCTCGGCGCACACAGACGAAAGGTGAAGACATGAGCGAGCGCGACCATGCCGTTGACACACGCGCGGGCATCGGCTCCGACGCGTGGATCGACGCGCTGCGGTACAACGACAACGACGCGATGGACCTTGACGATCTCGACGTGCAACGGCTGACCGCCGAGCAGGCGGCACGCCTGTGGGCGCGGCTCGCCGCATGGGTCGAGACCGACCAGATGGCGTATTACGTGGACGACGCCCCGGTATCGTCCGATGCGGCGTACGACGCGCGCCTGCGCTGCCTGCAGCGGCTGGAATCCGCGTTCCCGCAGCTCGACACACCACAGTCGCCGACGCACCGTGTGGGCGGCACGTTCTCGAACGAGTTCGCGTCGGTGCGGCACCCGTCGCGCATGATGAGCCTCGACGACGTGTTCTCATACGACGAGCTGCGCGCATGGTACAACAGCGTGTTGCGCGATCTGGATTGGCCGGAGGGCAAGCCGCTGCCGATGACGTGCGAGATCAAGATCGATGGCTTGGCGCTCAACCTCATCTACCGCAACGGCGTGCTCGTGCAGGGCCTGACGCGCGGCGACGGCGTGACGGGCGAGGACATCACGATGAACGTGCGCACGTTCCAGTCGATTCCCGCCACGCTGCACGGACCGGAAGGCGACATTCCCGAACTCGTGGAGATCCGCGGCGAGGTGTTCATGCGCTGGGACGACTTCAGGGCGCTCAACGCGCGCAACGAGGACGAAGGCAAACCGCCGTTCGCCAACCCGCGCAACGCGGCCGCCGGATCGTTGCGCCAGAAGGACCCGCGCATCACCGCGAGCCGGCACCTGAGCTTCTACGCGCACGGCATCGGCGAATTGCAGTGGGGCGAAGGCAGGCCGGTGGACGTGGCCGACGAGGTGCACGACCAATCGGAGGCGTATGCGCTCTATGAACGGTGGGGCATCCCCGTCTCGCCGCATACGCGCGAGGTGACGAACTTCGACGAGATCATCGAGATGATCGAGTATTACGAGCAGCACCGCTACGACATCGAGCACGCCCTCGACGGCATTGTGGTGAAGGTGGACGATCTGGCGTTGCAGCGCCGTCTGGGCGCCACATCGCGCGCGCCACGGTGGGCGATCGCCTACAAATATCCGCCGGAGGAGGTGAACACCGAACTGCTCAACATCATCGTGCAGGTGGGCCGCACCGGCCGTGTGACGCCTGTGGCGATCCTGAAACCGGTGTATGTGGCCGGTTCGACCGTCTCGCGCACCACATTGCACAACGCCTACGAGGTCAAGCGCAAAGGCATCCTCATCGGTGACACGGTGGTGGTGCGCAAGGCCGGCGATGTGATCCCGGAGCTCGTGGGGCCGGTGACGGCGCGGCGCAAGGGGCGCGAAGCCGAACTGCGTGAGTTCGTGATGCCCACGCATTGCCCGTCGTGCGGCACACTGCTGCGCCCGATGAAGGAGGGCGACAAGGACCTGCGCTGCCCGAACGCCGAATCCTGCCCGGCGCAGCTCACCGAACGCATCATCAACCTCGCCTCACGCAAGGCGTTCGACATCGAGCATCTGGGGGAGGCGAGCGCGGTGGCGCTCACGAACCCGGAAGAGGACCGGCCGGATTCCGTCGAGGCATACGCCCCCGGCATCCGTGAACTCGTTGTGGCGCCCGGCGACGAGCCGGAGCCGTATGTGGCGCCCGAAGGGCTGGGGCTTCCTGAACCGCAGCAGCCGGTGCTGTCGAGCGAAGCGGGTGTGTTCGCGCTGACGGCGCACGACCTCAAAGACGTGCAGGTGTGGCGCGAGGCGCCGATCATCGAGGTGCGCGAGCATGTGGACGAGGAGGGCAAGACGCATAGGACACGCCGGCGCATCGGCGGGTCGGGCCTGTGGCATCAGGTGCCGGCGTTCTGGACGAACCCGGTCAAACAGGGCAAGGACAAGCCGGTGCCGAGCGACGCCGTGGTCGTGGGCATGCAGGAGCGCAATGGGCGCGCCGTCTATGTGGGACCGGCGGAGAACACACGCAAGATGCTCGCCGAAATCGACAAGGCGAAGCACACCGACCTCGACCGTGTACTCGTGGCGTTGTCGATCCGCCGGCTGGGGCCACCCACAGCGCGCCTGATCGCCCAACGGTTCGGTACGCTCGACGCCGTGGCGCACGCGAGCGTCGAGGACCTCACGCAGATCAGCGGCATCGGCGTCGAGATCGCCGAATCGGTCGTCGACTGGTTCACCAAGGCGCGTGAGCCCGGGGACTTCCGCGGTCGTGTGCTTGAGGCGTGGCGTCAGGCGGGCGTGCGCATGGAAGCCGAGCACAGCGACCTGCCGCAGACGCTCGCCGGCACCACGGTCGTGGTGACCGGGTCATTGGAAGGGTATTCGCGTGATTCCGCCAAAGAGGCGATCGTGGAGCGCGGCGGCAAGGCATCGGGCACGGTGAGCGGCAAGACCGACTGGGTCGTCGTGGGCGCCAATCCGGGGTCCAAGGCCGCGAAGGCGGAGGCGCTCGGCGTGCCGATGATCGACGAACGCCAGTTCAACGAACTGCTGGAGACCGGCACGGTGCAAGGCGTGGCCAAGGACTGAGCACAAGCCGGACACACTGCCGTCCGCCTGCGGTGTGGAACAATGTGGATAGCGGCGTGTCATCCACTTATCCACATTGTTCGCTCCAACGATTGCCCACCTGCGCGTGGTGTGCCAAGCTGCTCACGGGGCGCCACCCGGCGTGCCCGGCCCGCAGTGGAAAGGAACACCATGCCCAGCGCATTCGCCACACACCCACCCATCCTGTTCAACACCCACGGTTTTCTGCGTGACGTGCGCGCAGTGCAATGCCGGTTCGAGACGCTCGTCAGCGAACATCACCATACGCCGTTCACCCTGACCGACGATTTTGGCTACACCGACGCCGAGCTGACGCCGCTCGCCGAACGCCTGTTCGGTGGCACGGCATGGCCCGACACACTGCACTTGGCGATTGTGACCGGCGAGCCGGCGATCGTGGAGCAATGCCGCGGATTCCTCGATGCCATCGTCAGTGAGACCGAGGACCGCGGCTGGCAATGCTGGCTCATGCGCATCGTCGTCGACGGCATCATGGCCATGTGCGCGAACCGCACACTCGACGGCCTACCGATGGCGTTGCGTGTGCGCCGCAGGAAGGCGTTGCGCAAAACGCTGCGCTCCCGCCGTCCCTACCGGTCGAACGACGGGCGCAAATGTTATGAGGACCATATGGCCTACGCCCGGCAGAACCAATGGCTGTGCGCCACGACACTGCTGCGCTGGGGCACGCCGGGGCAGACGACGGTGCGTGCCGCCCGCCAGTTCATGATGTGCCACGAAAGCGCGCTGATGCTCATCGACGACGGCGAATGCTTCACGCACGGCGAGACTGTGTGCATTGATGGCGCCGACGCATGTCCCGGCCCGGCGGCACCAGGCACATCGCCGATCGACGACTACCTGCAGCGTCTGCGCAGCCAGGCCGACGCCGCATACCGCGCGTCGACGCGCCGCCAGCAGATCGCGCAGGAACTCCACACCAGCCGTGGCATGCAACCGTCCGACTCCGATGTACGGTACGTGTACGACGCCGAACGGCTCATCGACGCCTACCAGCGTCTGCAGTACGACGACATGCCCACCCACACGGAGCTCCTGACGCAGGTGCTGCTGTACGACGAGCCGACGGGCATGGACCTGTGGGAGAACCCGGTGTATCTGTTCGACATGGCCTGTTCGCTGCTCGGTTGCACGGAGGGCTTCCGTGCCGCACGGTTCTTCGAAACGCACTGCCAAAACCAACACGCCGTCAGCCTCGACCTGCTGGAAGACCATGTGCGCGTGGTGCGCGACGAAGGATTGGCCCAGCTGCCGCTGCGGATCGTCGGCGAGACGCAGGAACTGTACTCCCAAGTGGACGAGGTGAGTCCCTCGTACCGCACGTCGCTGCACCACTACCACCGGCGCAACCGCGCCGACGCGTTCTCCATCATCCTCGACCGGCTCCCGGCCCGCAATCCAGCGCGGGTGCGCGATATCGCCCTATGCTTCGCGGATGAACGATACGACGACTATGCGCGCATGGTCGAACCGTTCGTGGCGGCCGCCTGACCACGGCGCATGAGCGTGCGCGCCAGATCGGCGAAGGTGCGGCCGAACGCGTCGTCACGCAGCGAACCATCGGCGTTGAGCACGGCGGGGCGGCCGCCCTCGCCGGTCTCGCGCACCTCCGGGTCGAGCGGCAATTGCGCCAGCAGCGGCACATCGTAACCGAGCGCGCGGGTCAACTGCGCGCTCACGCGCTCACCGCCGCCCACGCCGAACAATGCGAGGCGCTCGCCGGCGTGGTCGAAATAGCTCATGTTCTCAACCACCCCGCGCACATGCATCGGCACCTGCAGGGCGACGAGCCCGGACCGCACGGCGATGTCGGAAGCGGACGGCTGCGGGGTCGTGACGACGACGAGTTCGGCGTTCGGCAGCGCCTGCGCCACCGAAATCGCCATATCGCCGGTGCCGGGGGCTAGATCGAGGATCAGCACATCCGGCTCGCCCCACCACACGTCGGCGAGGAACTGCTCGAGCGAGCGCTGCAGACGGGGCCCGCGCCACAGGATCGCGCGGTCGGAGCCAGCGAACATGCCGATCGACATGAGCTTGACCCCCCACGCGGTGACCGGCATGAGTATGCCGTTGAGATTCGTCGGCTGGCTGTGTGTGCCGAACAGGCGCGGCAGTGAGAAGCCGTAGATGTCGGCGTCGATCGCGGCCGTGTCGTAACCGAGCGCGGCGAATGTGGCGGCAAGATTCGCGCTGATCGACGATTTGCCCACGCCACCCTTGCCGGAGGCGACCGCGAAAATGCGCGTCTTCGTGCCGGGTTTGTTGAACGGGTTTTCACGGCGCTGCGCCTTGAGATCGGAGACGAGCGCCTGCAACTTGCCTTCGTCCATTGAGCCGACGGTGATGTGCGCGGTCAGGTCGGTGTCGGGGTAGGAGGCGACCGCTTCTTCGATCTGCGCGCTGATCTGCGCGGACAGCGGACAACCGGGCACGGTGAGCTCCACATCGACCATCACATCGTAGGCGCCTGGACCGGACTGCTGCGCCCGCACGCCGGCGATCATGCCCAGATCGGTGACCGAGCGGCCCAGCTCCGGGTCGATGACATGGCCCAGACGGTCCATCACCGCGGTTTCAATGAGTGCTGTCCGGTCGTCCATGCCATGCCTTTCTGTGTGGTCGAAGCGGTGCCCCGCGGGGAACAACAGCCCACTGTATTGCATAAACGCATGACGCGCCAGATGGGCGCGGTTGCGCGGATTGCGAGTTCGCATCAGGCGAAGCGGATGCGCGTACACTTGCCAAAGTAATGGCGCGTGCGTTGCGATGGGTCGCTGTGCAGCCGGTGACGGGGCATTCTGCAACGGGCATGTGCTGCTGTGTGATGGCGAGGAACATGAGTTCGCTGGGTCGGTCCTGCATCTGGTCAACCTAGTCATCGACTGACGTGTTGGGGCACAAAAAACAGTGGGGAACCGGGTGGCTCCCCACTGTTTTTTGTGTCAACCGTGCATCTGTATCCGAACGAATCGGATGCGGATCAGATGTGGAAGCCGAGGATACCGTCTTCCGCTTGACGCGCCGAAACTGCGTAATATAGCCGCAAAAGCGTTGCGGGACAACGCTTTTGCGGTCTTTCGCGGCAATTATCAGCCGCCCTTTTTCGTGACATGCGATGACATGGACCTGCCAACTAGGTGCAGTATTAGGTGCAGCGCGTGCGCGCATAGCCACGGGGCATGAACCGGAAGACGAACATGCCGCGATACACGCTGACGCTCATCGACTCCACCAACCAGACCCCGCCGATTGTGCTCACCGCCGAATCCACCAGAACCATCATACGCCAGCTGACGAAACGGCTGGACCCCACGCCCGAACGCAGGCGCGTGCAGGGCTCCGGAGGATTCACCATGGAGCGCGGACGCGTCAAGGCGTTCCGCGAGCTCCCGCCCGACCCCGCGACCGGGAACCGCCGGCGCGCCACCGCGTTCGGCGCCACCAGGGCCGAGGCGGAGCGCAGGCTCAACGAAAAGATAGCCGAGCTCCAGCGCGTCGGACGGCTCGGCTACACGAAGCCGCCCACCGTGGCCGAATGGTGCGACCACTGGCTGAACGACATCTGCAAACCCCACCTCAAACCCCGCACCTGGGGCACGTACGCGTCCGTCATCGAACGCAACGTCAAGCCCGCCATCGGCGCCGTCAGGCTCGACGAGCTCAAGCCCGCGCACTTCCGCCGCATGGAACGCTACGTCATGGAGGAGCAGGGCAAAAGCTCCGGCACCGCGGGCAGCGCGTGGCGCACCCTGCACAAGGCTCTGGAGGACGCCGTATTGGAGGGCGTCATTGAACTTCAACCCCCTCGGGCTGAAGAAGCTCATCGCCACCTGCTACTCGGGCTCCCCCATCGCCGGCGGCGAGTACCAGCCATCCCTGTTCGACGATGACGTGGACGAGAATACGGGACGACACCGCAGGGCGTACAAGGCCGTCGTCAACGTGTTCCGCGACACCACCGGCGATGGCGGGTTGGACATGGACGACATCAGAAACCTGCTGGACTCCGGGGAGAACGAACTGACGGAGCTGCACGGCGACGGAACATACGGCGCGGGCGACTTCAGGTCCAAGGAATGCCTGGAGCTGCTCGACGAGGCCGACATCGTCGTGACCAATCCGCCGTTCAGCCTGTTCCGCGAGTATGTGGCGACGCTCGTGGAACATGGCAAGAAATTCGTCATCATGGGCAACATCAATGCCATCACCTAAAAGGAAATCTTCCCGCTGATCCGGGATGGCAGACTCTGGCCAGGTTTCTCCTTCAACAAGGCCATGGAGTTCGCCATGCCCGAGGAATACGAATCGAAAACCGGCGAACGCGATAAGTACGGGCGGAAGATAAGCAAAGTCCCCGCCATCGCCTGGTACACCAACCTGGACATCGACAAGCGCCACGAGGACCTCATCCTTTACCGCCGCTACGCCGACGACCCGTCGAAGTACCCGCATTATGACAACTATGACGCCATCGAGGTATCGAAGGTCAAGGACATTCCCGAGGACTATTGGGGCGTCATGGGTGTGCCCATCACGTTCATGGACAAATACAATCCCGAACAGTTCGAGCTGGTGGGTTGCTCATACAACTACGGACGCCCCAAGGAATGGCCAGAGGATACGGATATGGCACCGACCGTTGGCGGCAAGAACCTCTACAAGCGCCTGTTCATCCGCCGTCGCGCCTGATAATGGTCCCAAGCCCTTGGCGGGGTCTATAACCCTCCCGCCGGGGCCGACGGCCCTGACCGCATGCGCGGCCCGGCAAGTCGAAAAACCCCGGCGGATTTTTTATCACTTCCTTCCGCCGGGGCCCGTTTTCATCCGACAGGACATTCCGCCTTTCTCATATCCTCGATGATGTCCCACACCGTCTGATACCGGTCCGCGGAGTTGGTGGCCGAGCATTTCTGGATGATGGAACCCAGCCGCGATCCATCGGTGACAAGGTTCTCCTTGCCAGTGAGGATGTAGTTGAGAATGAAACCAATCGAATATATGTCGTTGACCGGCTTGAAATCCCTGAACGATTTCAGGGCCGGATCTATTATGGAGCCTTTCATCGACGAGCCCGTGCTCGTGAGGTCCGAGCCCCTCTCCTTGGCAAGCCCGAAGTCGGAGACCTTGACTGCGAACGCGCCATCATCATATGTGTGTATGAGCACGTTCCCGTAGCTGAGGTCGCGGTGGCACACGCCGCGCTTGTGCAGGAAGTTCATCGCGTACAGGAACCGCATCGCCATCTTGCGGCGGACCCAAAGGGACATCTTCGCATTGAGCCCGAACGGCCGATGCCCCCTATTCCCAGGGCGCTCCGTGCCGCCGCGTTATAATGCTGCAGACGCATTTGTATTGCATTTCGAGCGATGGGAGCGCAGATGCCTGACAGCTACAAGGAGCTCATCAAGGGCAACCCCGACGAGACCGAGATCAGAAGCTTCCTGGTGGACGGCGACCAAGTCTCCGTGACCCTGCGCATTCCCGACACCCTGCGTGACGCGGCCAAGGAGGAGGCGGCCCTGCGGGGCATGAGCTTCTCCGCCTTCGTGCGCACGCGCATGATCGAAGAGCTCGCGAAGAAGGGACGATAGCCCGTGACCGAGCCAATCCACGACATCTCGGTCGAAGGCTTCATAGAATCCTTCGACCGACGATACCCGACTTTCATTCTCAAGACGTTGCTGCGCGACCGCACGACGGGGCGCAACATCATATGGGCCGACAACGAATACGAGGCCCTGGGCGACGGCTACATGGGCGATGACGAGATAACCGTCGAGAAGATCACGGGCATGAACTCCGGCGTCATCAAGCCGCGTATCGCCAAGGAGCAGGAGAAGCAATCCCAGCGCACCAAGAGCCGCGCCGAGGTGTTCACCCCGTCATGGCTGTGCAACCAGATGAACAACGACTTGGACGAGGCATGGTTCAGCCGGCGCGATGTCTTCAACACCGAGATCGTTGCGGATGGTGGCGCCAAGACGTGGGTATCCACTAACGAGCCGATTGCGTTTCCTAGGTCGAAGGGGCACGGTTGGCATGCCTATGTTGAGGCACCGCGGCTCGAAATCACGTGCGGCGAGGCACCTTTCGTGTGCTCTCGCTACGATGCTGTTACAGGAGACGAACTGTCCGTTTCCGAGCGCGTTGGTTTCCTCGATCGCAAACTGCGTGTGGTGACCGAGAAGACCAAAACTCGCAAGGAGTGGGTACGTCGAGCCCTCGATGCGCTGCGTGCGACATATGGCTTTGAGTATCAGGGCGACAATCTCCTCATTGCGCGCATTAACGTGCTCGAGACGTTTGCCGAGCATCTCCGCGACCGCTGGGGATCGGACCCCGAGCAGGGAGAGCTCGAGCAGGCGGCGTGGATCGTCTCCTGGAACTTCTGGCAGATGAACGGCTTCACCGACGCCGTGCCCACCAACAAGATGGGCGCAGAGGTGGAGTCGACCCTGGGGACGTTCGAGGAGCCCGAGCCGGAACCGATACAACCGTCGCTTTTCGACCTGTTCGACGACGTATTCCCCGACAAGACAACCGAAGAAACCAAGGAAGAGGAGCCAAGGGAAACAGTTCCCCTCTGCGTGATATACGACTGGCAGAACGGCGAGCCCTTCGAGTTCGCCACATTGAAAGGCAAGGCAGCGAATATGGGAAAGAAGTTCTATGCGGTAATCGGCAATCCACCCTACCAGCTTTCAGTTCCTGAATCAGATTCCGGCAATAAGACCTACGCACGGCCCATTTACCACGAGTTCATGGACTCAGCGTTCAAGGTTTCCAATAAAGTTGAGCTTATTACTCCCGCTAGATTCCTATTTGATGCTGGCTCAACCCCAAAAGCCTGGAACAGGAAGATGCTCAACGACTCCCATTTCAAAGTGATGGGCTATAAAGCAGATGCATCAAGCGTTTTTCCGAATACCGACATCAAGGGCGGTGTTGCCGTTACCTATCGAGATGCCGATCGGGATTTCGGTGCAATAGAAGTGTTCACGCATTTCGATGAGCTTCGCACCATCAAAGAGAAGGTTGTAAAACATGGCATCCAACCCCTCGGCGATATCATCTTCGCGGCCGATAGCTACCACTTCACTGAAGCCATGCACGAAGACCATCCCGAGATTCGTTATGTTGACGACGACCATGGTCTATTGAGCAAGAACCACGACTATGACCTTAAGACAAACGTTCTCGACAACCTTAACAATGTAGTTTTCTTTGACGAGATGCCTGGCGACGGAGATAGTTACATCAGAATCTTTGGCAGAGGTCGCGGCGGAAGAGCTTACAAGTTCATTTCTGCCAGATATATCGCTCCGCATCCCAACCTTGACAAGTGGAAAGTAATCGTTCCAAAGGCTAATGGCTCGGGAGCGCTTGGAGAAGTGCTTTCCACGCCCTTAATAGGGCAGCCCTTAATAGGGCATACGCAGTCCTTCATGAGCATTGGCAGTTTCGACTCCGAAGCGGAAGCCTCGGCTCTTCTCAAATACATAAAATCGAAGTTCGCTCGAGCTATGCTCGGAATCTTGAAGATTACGCAAGATAATCCCGCTTCAAAATGGAAGTATGTCCCCCTACAGGACTTCACTTCCGCCTCCGACATTGACTGGTCGCAGTCCGTGGCCGACATCGACCGTCAGCTCTATGCGAAATACGGTCTTAACGATGAGGAAATCACGTTCATCGAATCCCATGTGAAGGAGATGGACTAGCCATGGCGGGCATCGACATCTCCAAAATCATCAAGTCCACCGCTCCCGCGGTTCCGCAGATCTACGCCTACACCACACCCGAGATCGCCCGCCATAACGGTTGGACCAAGATCGGCTACACCGAACAGGACGTGCGCGAGCGCATCAAGCAGCAGACGCACACCGCCGACGTTCAGTGGCACCTGGAGTGGAGCGGCAACGCCACGTGGGAGCACCGCGCGGGCACGTTCCACGACACGGACTTCCACGCCTACCTCGAGAAGCAGGGCGTCAAGCGCGAACCAAAGACGGAATGGTTCAAGATCAGCGGCGAGGAGTCGCACCAGCAGTTCTACCGGTTCCGCGACACCGACGGCGTGCTGGATGCGCCCGGCGCCGCCTCCTACACCCTGCGCGCCGAGCAGCAGCGCGCCGTGGAACAGACGGGCGCCTTCGCCCGCGCCCATTGGGACGAGGACGGCGCGAGCGGCGGCGAATTCCTGTGGAACGCTAAGCCTCGCTTTGGCAAGACGCTCACCGCCTACGACCTGTGCCGCAGCATCGGCGCGCAGAAGGTGCTCATCGTCACCAACCGCCCCGCCATCGCCAACTCCTGGTACGACGACTACGTGAAGTTCGTCGGAGTGGAGGGCGGCTACCGCTTCATCAGCGGCGTGGACGCACTGGCCGGCAAGCCCTACTGCCTCAGCCGCGAGGAGTACCTTCGCGCCATCCACAACGACCCGGAGGGCCCCAAGGGGTTCATCGAGTTCGTGAGCCTTCAGGACCTCAAAGGCTCCATCCACTTCGGCGGCGTGTACCGGAAGCTCGACGAGGTTGCCGACCTCACCTGGGACGTGCTCATCATCGACGAGGCACACGAGGGCGTGGACACCTTCAAGACCGACGTGGCGTTCGACCACATCAAGCGCCGCTTCACGTTGCACCTCTCCGGCACGCCCTTCAAGGCCATCGCAAACGAGAAGTTCGCCGACGACGCCATCTACAACTGGACTTACGCCGACGAGCAGCAGGCCAAACGCGACTGGCCCGCCGACTCCGAGCAGCCGAACCCCTACGCCAACCTCCCCAAGCTCAACCTGCTCACCTACCAGATGAGCGACATCGTCGAGCAGGAGGCCCGCGGCGGCATGGAGATCGACGGTGAGCAGACCGAGTTCGCCTTCGACCTCAACGAGTTCTTCTCGACCAAGCAGAACGGCGGCTTCGTGCATGACGCCGACGTGGACAAGTTCCTCGACGCGCTCACCACGCAGGAGAAGTTCCCGTTCTCGACGCCCGAACTGCGCGACGAGCTGCGCCACACGTTCTGGATGCTCAACCGCGTCGACTCCGCCCGCGCCCTCGCCAAGAAGCTGCAGGCGCACCCCGTCTTTAAGGATTACGAGGTGGTACTCGCTGCTGGCGACGGCAAGATCGACGCCGACGACGAGAACGAGAAGTCGCTCGACAAGGTGCGCCGCGCGATCAAGGACCACGACAGGACCATCACCCTTTCGGTCGGTCAGCTCACCACGGGCGTGACCGTGCCGGAGTGGACCGCCGTGCTCATGCTCTCGAACATGGCGAGCCCCGCGCTGTACATGCAGGCGGCCTTCCGCAGCCAGAACCCGTGCCTGTTCGACTTGGGCGGCGGCAACTACGCGCGCAAGGAGAACGCCTACGTCTTCGACTTCGACCCGGCGCGCACGCTCACCATCTTCGAGCAGTTTGCCAACGACCTGTACGGAGAGACCGCGCGCGGCGGCGGAGACGTGGAGACGCGCGAGCGCCACATCCGCCAGCTGCTGAACTTCTTCCCCGTCTATGGCGAGGACGATGAGGGCCAGATGGTCGAGCTCGATGCCGAGCAGGTGCTCAGCGTGCCGAGGCGCATCCACGCCCGCGAGGTGGTCAAGCGCGGCTTCATGAGCAACTTCCTGTTCCAGAACATCGCGAGTGTCTTCCACGCGCCGACAGAGGTCGTGGAGATCATCCAGCGCTTCGACCCCTACGAGCAGGGCAAGGCGCAAAACGCCGAGAAGAACAAGGTCGCGATCGACGAAGGCACGGCCGACGAGCTCTCCATCAACGACAAGGGCGAGGTGGAGATTCCTGACAAGCAAGTCGTCGGCAAGGCGGCGGACATCTTCGGGCCGAAGGTCTACGGCGACATCGCCGTCGAATTCTCAAACCATGTGGACGACATCGCGAAGGCGCACGAGGCCAATGACGACGACCGGGCGATGCTCTACAACCTCAAGGAGGCCTTCAAGCAGAGCGTGACCGCTCCTTTGGTGCAGGCCGCCAAGGAGAGCTACGGCAGCGAGCTCAAGCCGCGCCAGCAGCAGCAGATCGAACGCAAGGTCCAGGCCGACGCCGACATCCAGCTCAACCGCCAGGTCGGCGACTACCAGATTCAGGCGCGCCGCATCGAGCAGTCGCGCAAGGACGAGCTCAAGGCGGCGACAAGCGAGACCGAGCGCGCCGAGGTGAACCAACGGCATGACGAGCAGAAGGCCGAGGCGTTCCAGGCGCTCGCCCAGAAGCTCGAGGACTCCCGCGAGGAGCTCGTGCAGAGCGCCGGCGAGACCGTGGTGCGCGAGGTGGAGACCGCCAAGAAGGAGGAAGAGAAGCAGGGCATCGAGGACAAGGTGCGTGCCCACCTGCGTGGCTTCTCTCGCACCATCCCGTCGTTCCTCATGGCATATGGCGAAGAGGGCACGACACTCGCGAACTTCGACACGGTGATTCCCGCCGACGTCTTCCTGGACGTCACGAGCATCACCGTGGACGAGTTCCGCTTCCTGCGCGATGGCGGTGACTACATCGACGCCGAGACCGGCGAGGTTAAGCACTTCGTCGGGCACCTCTTCGACGAGGTGGTGTTCAACGACTCCGTGAGCGAGTTCGTCAAGCTGCGCGAGCGCCTGGCCAACTACTTCGACGAGTCCCAGGTGGAGGACATCTTCGACTACGTGCCGCCTCAGAAGACCAACCAGATTTTCACGCCGCGCAACGTCGTGGTCGAGATGGTGGACCTCTTCGAGAAGGAGAACCCGGGCTGCTTCGACGACCCGAGCCACACCTTCGCCGACCTGTACATGAAGTCGGGTCTCTACATCACCGAGATCATCAAGCGCCTGTACCGAAGCGAGGGCATGAAGGCCGCCTTCCCGGACGACCGCGAGCGGCTGGACCACATCCTGGAGCGCCAGGTGTTCGGCATCGCGCCCACCAAGATCATCTACGAGATCGCCACCCACTTCATCCTGGGTTTCCACGACGAGGTCGGCCAGGGATGCGACTCGAACTTCGAGCTTGCGGACTCCGCGGAGCTTGCCAAGGAGGATACGCTGGACGCCTACGTCGAGCGCGTCTTCGGGCCCAAGCTGGGCGAGGCGTAGCGCGTGGCGGAAGTAGTCGACAGCCGGCAGGACGAGCGCGCGCAGGCGGCGCGCGAGGCGGCGGATGCTGTGCGGAGCGACGGCACCGAGCTGTGCGCCCGCCTAGTCTTCCGCGCCTCGCGCAACGAGCTGAGGCGCGCGGGAATCGCCACACCCGCCGCTCTCTACGATGAGCTGAAGCAGGTCTTCTGGAACGCGGACGAGGGCGTCACCCTGGGCGACCACCTCTCCGTCGGGTTCGGCAAGGTCGACCGCCGCCGCCAGGTGCGTGCCTTCGCCGAGTGCCATGCGGACGAGCCCAGGAACGTCGTAGCGAAAGCATATGAGCGCGAATACGGCTTCAGCGCGGGCATCGCCGCGATATGGCTCGACCTATTCGCCGAGCCCGCGGACGTGAGCTTCTCGGAGTGGCTCGGCGTAGAGGTCGTTGAATGCCCGGCGGACGCCCAGGCCTCCCGTGCGGACGCGCCCGAGACGCGCGGCGCCGAGCGCGAGGCACCCACCCTCGAAAGCTTCCTCGCCCGGGAGCTTGCCGGCCGCATCTGCGACGCGGAGCTCGTTCGCAGGCGCTTTGCCTTCGAGTTTCCCGACGAGCGCCCTGAAATGCTCGACCGCGGCATCGAGGGCGCGGGCTACTACATGGACCACGGCCTGCTCTTCCGAGAAGGGAGCATCCCGAGCGACCACTTCACGCGGCTGCTGGCCGAGCATCCGTCCTTCGCGAAGGGCGACGCCGGCTTCGAGAACGCCGTGTGGCAGCATCCCTCCTTCCGCCACGTGCTGCGCCAGGCGCTTTCGGACCACCGCGTGCTTCTCTACGAGGGCGACAGCTATATCTCGTTCGCGCGGCTGCACGACGTGCTGGGCGCGCGCATGGCGGACATCGAGTCGTACGCGCCTGCGGTGAGCGTGGACGCGCCCGAGGGCGAGCCCTTCACTGTGGCGAGCCTGCGCGCGGGCGGTGCCGTATCGCATCCGCTGTACGGGCTGGACATGCCCGACGACTTCTACGAGGGGTTGCTCGACGCGGGCGGGCTCCTGCGCAGCTGTACGCTCGCCGGAACCAAGGTGTTCGTCGCCGGAGGCGAAGGGCGGCTTTCCGCAGCCGACCTCATCGAGTGGATCGTCTCCCAGAACGAGGGGATCGAGCGCGACGACCTGCCGAGGCTGCTCGCGAACGATCTGGGCATCACGTGCTCGGCACCGCTCCTGACGACGACCATTTACAACTCCGACGTCTACTACGACGACATCGGGGACGCATACTACTCATCCATGGAGGCATGGAAGAAGGAGGCACGAAATGAGCTTGCTTGAGGAAGGGATCGCGACCGGCAACGTCCTGCCGACGGGTCGCAAGGAGAAGCACTCCATCGACAACGTGACGCGCGACTTCGACATCTACCGTATCAAGTGCGACCTTCTGTTCTACAACGACCAGAACGACCGCATCGCCACTTGGGTGAGCGAGTACAACTCCGCGCAGGGCGCGGACCTGCTCGCCCTCGGACGCGACGAGTACAACGGCGTCATCGAGGACTTCATCGTCGAGAGCAACCCCGGAGCGCTCAGGAAGACCGAGAAGAGCATAGCGCTTCGCGGCCAACTTAGGCCGGGCATCGTGCTCAATGACGGACGCGTCATTGACGGCAATCGACGCCTGACCTGCGTCCGCCGCCTTGCGAGGGCGAACAACGAAGCGGGCTGGTTCGAGGCCGCCATTCTCGACGACGCCACCGGCAGCGACCCTAAGCGCATCAAGCTGCTCGAGCTCGCCATCCAGATCGGCGAAGAGGAGAAGGTGGCGTACGACCCCGTCGACCGACTCGTCGGTGTATACCGCGACGTGGTGAAGAACCACCTCATCACCCCTGCGGAATACGGCAACGCGACGGGCATGACCGAAGCCGAGGTGAGAAAGCTCGTCGACCGCGCCCAGTACATGGAGGAGTTCCTCGAATTCTGTCAGGCTCCCGAGCAATACCACCTCGCCCGCGCCCTCAAAGTCGACGGCCCCTTGGGCGAGTTCAGCCGCGTGTTGAAGAAGTACGACAGCAGGCGCGACAAGCAGCTCGTCAAACAGCTTATGTTCGCCAACATGGTGGTGCAGCCCGAAGGCGACATCACCCGATACGTGAGAGACTTCGGCAGCGTGGCAGGCACGAACGCAGAGGCCGACTTCAAGGCCGCCGAACTGCAGGCCATGTCCGAACTCCTCGAGAAGATGGGTCCCGACGCCCTCACGCGCGAGAAGGTGAGCGAGCTGCGCTCGGACGCCAATCTCGTCAACGGCTTCCAGCGTGCCGGTGACCGTGCAAGGGAAACCGTGCGACGCGTCAAGCTCATGGACACGCCCGCCAAGAAATCCGCCGACTGCCTCTCCGAGCTCGAGAAGATCCTTCCCGAGATGCTCGACGTGCTGGGGCACGACGAGCTCGAGAGGGTGCGCCGCAACCTCGTGGCCGTCGCCGACAAGGTGGAAGAGCTGATCGGTGAGATCGATGAGCGCGCCTAGGGTCGTCGTCTGCTACGACGAGGCGCGCCCCGGCATGTACCTGCGCATCGAAGGGCAAGACGTCGCCACGTTCATGACCTCGGCGGCATGGCGCGCCTGGCTGTACTACCCGGCGAGCGCCGTCGACGGCACCGACCGCGACCGCATCCTGCTCGATGGCGGCATGGGCTTGCGCGAGTGCCAGGACATGCTAGAGGCGATCATGGAGGCCGACGGCCACGGCGTCGAGATCGCGGTGGACCCAAGCTTCGACGCCTTCGTGAACGCTGGCGAGACCTACATCCGCGAGCGCTCCGAGGTGGGCTTGGCCATCAAGTCGCAGACCGCCGAGGGCATCGCCGACGACCCCCAGCTGGGGCCGCGCTTCCGGGAGTTCCGCGACGTGGTGAACGCATCGATGGTGCGCCCCCTGCGCGACCGGCAGATGCTCGACGCCTTCTTCATGGCGACGGTTGGGCGCGCAGCGGACTTCTCGGTGCCCGGAGCCGGCAAGACCGCGACGGTACTCGGCGTGTTCGCCTACCTGCGCCACTTGGGGTTCGCGCGCCGCATCGTGGTGATTTGCCCCAAGAACGGCTTCGAATCGTGGGAGAAGGAATGGGTTGCCACCTTCGGCGAGAAGCTGCCTTTGAGCTGCTTCTCGCTGGGAGACCCCGCCATAGCGGCAATGTCGACCGAGCGCAGGCGAAACGCGCTGTCGCTCGACAGCGGCGCATGCAACCTGTTCACGTTCAACTACGAGTCGCTCTCGGGCTACGTGCGGGAGCTGCACGCCATCATCCCCGACCAGACCCTGCTCGTCTTCGACGAGGTGCACCGGGTGAAGGCCATCGGCGGCAGGCGCGCGGAAGCCGCGCTCGAGGCGGCCGACGGCGCTAAGTTCGTGATCGCCCTTACGGGAACGCCCATCCCGAACACCTACCAGGACATCTACAACCTGCTGCACATCCTGTACCCCGATGACTATGACACGTTCTTCGGCTACGAACCGGGCGAGCTCCGCGCGCCCGATGCAGACCTCCAGGCAAGCCTCAACGACAGCCTGGCACCCTTCTTCTGCCGAACGAACAAGGACGAGCTCGGCGTGCCGCGCCCGGAGCCCGACGAGATTGTAGAGATCGAAGCGACGCCCGACGAGGACACGCTGCTGCGCGTCCTGTACGCGTCTTGCCCCAACGCGCTCGCGAGGATCATACGCACCCTGCAGCTCGAGAGCGATCCCGAGATGCTTTGCTCAGCCGTGGACCCAGGCGACCTCGAGTACGTGCTCGACCAGGTCGGCGACGACTACTCGGATATCGACTACGTCGACTTCTCTCAGACGTTCTACGAGGCCATCGAGCGAAGCCGCCCGAGCTCGAAGCTCGTGGCGTGCGAGCGGCTCGTGGAGCGCATCGTCGCCGAAGGCCGCCCCGTCATAGTATGGTGCATCTTCGTCCGCAGCATCGCCAACCTCCGCCGCGACCTCGCCGCCATGGGGATTCCGGCAGAGGCGATCTACGGCGCCACGCCACAGGAAGAGAGGCGCGAGATTCTGAACGACTTCCGCGCGGGGCGCTTCAGGGTGCTCGTGACCAACCCGCAGACGCTTGCCGAGTCGGTCTCCCTGCACAGCGTCTGCCACGACGCGGTGTATTTCGAGTACAGCTATAACCTGGTGCACCTGCTGCAGTCGAAAGACCGCATACACCGCCTTGGCCTGCCCGACAATCAGAAGACGCGCTACTACTTCATGCGCGAGAAGTTCATGCGCGACGGCAGGGAGCTATCCCTCGACGCGGTGATCTACAATCGCTTGAAGGAGAAGGAGCAGACGATGCTCGACGCCATCGACCGCGGCTGCCTCGAGGGCGGCCACCTCGATGACGAGGACCTGCGCATCATCTTCGAGCGCCTGCTGGGAGAAGATGCCAAGAGCCTGGAATACTAAGAGGCCGAATGGCGCATTGACGATATTGGCTCATAAGTGATAACTGCGAAGGATAGATAGGGCTTTAAGGATGGATGCAGGAAAAGCAACGATAAGCGGCGTGTTCAACGGATCGCGCCTGCTCGAAATACCCTTCTACCAAAGGGCGTACGTCTGGGGAGAAGAGCAGTGGGAGCGCTTCCTCGGCGACATGGAGTTCGTCACCGCCTCGAAGCGGCCCTACTTCCTGGGCTCCATCATCCTGAAGCAGGAGTCTTCCGGCAATACCTGGTCGGAGGTATCCGAGGTGCGCACCGTCATCGACGGACAGCAGCGCCTCACCACCATGATTATCTTCTTCAAGGCGCTTTGCGCGAAAATCGGCGCCGGCAAGCTGTTCGAGCGGGACTTCATCCTTGAGACCGGCGACGTCGCTCTGAGCCACGGTAGATACGATAGAGACGATTTCAAGAAGGTCGTTGATGCCAAGGGCAGCGAGCCGATTGACGGCTCGTCGGCCATCATTGGCGCCTACAACTACTTCCTCAAAAACATCGACTCGGAACAGGTCGACAGGAACGCGATCAAGTCGAACGTTCAGTTCGTTTGCATCGATCTCACCGAGGGCGAAGACGAGCAGCAGATATTCGACACCATCAACTCGCTCGGGGTGCGCCTGACGACGGCGGAGCTCCTCAAGAACTACTTCTTCAACCACGAGAACGAGCAGGCGTTCAAGGAGTGCTGGGAAGATGTCTTCGAGCCCACGGCGGAGAAGAGGGAATATTGGGAGCAGGAGGTCGTTACCGGGCGCATCAAGCGCACGCTCGTCGATCTGTTCTTCGACGCGTTCCTCCAGATCCTGGTTCAGAACAAGGAGCGCGGCGTCACGACCGAGGACAAGCTCTTCTATTCGCGCACGTCCAACCTCTTCCAGTCCTACAAAGACTTCATCGCCAGGTACTGCGATGGGAGCAAAGATGAGGTGCTGGGTGCCATGAAGGCCTACGCCGAGGTGTTCGAGTCCACGTTCGACCCCACCTGTTGCGACAGGAACGTCTCCTCCGCGCCGTCCGCCGAGCGCATGAACGTGCTGATATTCGGTCTTAAGAATTCGACGCTCATCCCATACGTATTGTACGTCCGCAAGAACGTGGAATCGTCGGATGAGCAGGCGAAGATCTTCGCCACGCTCGAGAGCTACATCGTCCGCCGAATGCTGGTCAGGGCGACCACCAAGAACTACAACAGGCTGTTCACCTCGCTGATCCTAAACGAGGCAAAGGACGCCGCCGCGCTGAGGACCGCGCTTGCCGCCGACGCGGAGGCGACCACCTATATGCCGAGCGACCCCGAGGTGCGCGCCGCGTTCGGCGAGTCGTGCCTGTACAACCTCCAGTCCAAAGGCGTCCTCTATCTGCTGGAAAGCGCCATCAGACCGAGCATGAGCAGCACCGCGCTTCTCGGATTCAACCAGTACACCCTCGAGCATATGATGCCTAAAAAGTGGCGCAACAAGTGGGGAGCCCTTGATGACGAGGCTGCTACGCGAAGGGACAGGAAGCTCCTCACGTTCGGCAACCTCGCCATCATCACTCATTCGCTCAACGCCTCCATCCGCGATGCCGAGTGGGTCGTCAAGAAGCAAGGGAAAGGATATAAGGACGGTCTGGCGCTCTGCGCCGCCGGCCTCGCCACCATGGATGGCGTCCTGGAGAAGGAATCATGGGGCGAAGAGGACATCGACGAGCGCGCGGAGTGGCTTGCCGACAAGGCCCTGACCGTCTGGTCGTAGCCTCTCCCGCGCCCCATCCCGGAAATGCTCACGTCGTCGTTGACGCGGGCTTCAGGTGCCTCTGGCACAGCCGGGGGCACCTTCATTCGCGGCTCTTCCTCCGCTGGCGTATCAACCCCCTCGCCAAGCGCCAGGAAGAATCTCATAACGACTTCGATCCTCTGCTGCAGGGTCTCGCTCAGTTCTCCGTAGGAGGCAGCCAACCGCACTTCCTTGGCCAGCTCCGTCATCGAAGCCCTCAGCGCCTTCGCACGTTCACGGGGGTGCCGATCGCCTGCACCGGGCATTCTGGCCGGTCAGAACATCGTGGTGAACGGCCATCTCCTAGCTTGACATCCTCTCCCGCTTGAAGGCGGGGATTCCCGTCGCCGGTCGGACTCCCTGAAGGACTTCCGGCCGGCGGAGCGGGGTCGCAGCGATCCAGCCGGATGCGCCGGAGCCGCAACGCCGTTGAATCCTCGCGACGCATAGCCGCTGCTATGACGGAATCGAAGAAGACACTTGAATCCGAGGGCACTACGGCCAGACCGAAGGAAAAGCCCTACGTGCCCATCGAAAACCGCCCGCTGCTGGGTGTGGATGAAGTGGAGGCTCTTACGGGCGTTCCCGCCAAAATCATCCGGGCCAACGTGCGCAACGGACTGCTGAAGGCGTGCCTGGCGGGCAGCACGACGATGCGCATCCGACGGCGGGATTTGGACGAATGGCTTGACATGTTGCCAGCGTGGCGCGCCTAAAGGAAAACCCCACTCGCGCCCGATTGTGGACGAAGTGGGGTTCTTCAGAACACCATAGGTGCAGCATAGGTGCAGTGGGCTATTCTGGATACCGCGAAAGCCCTACTGCCGGCTATGTTCCGCCCTATGCGGCCGTCAGATGTGGAAGTAGAGCTCGTACTCGAGCGGCGTCGGCTGCAGGCGGGCCTGGTCGATCTCACCGCGCTTGAGGTCGACCCACGTCTCGATCAGGTCGTCGGTGAACACGTCGCCGGCGGTCAGGAAGTCGTGGTCCTCCTCGAGGGCGTCCATTGCCTCGGCGAGCGAGCTCGGCACCTGCTTGATGCCGGCATGCTCCTCCGGAGGAAGCTCATAGAGGTCCTTGTCGACCGGCTCCGGCGGCTCGATGTGGTTGAGGATGCCGTCGAGGCCCGCCATGAGCTGTGCGGAGAACGCCAGGAACGGGTTGCACGACGGATCGGGGGCGCGGAACTCGATGCGCTTGGCGGCCGGCGAGGTACCGGCGAGCGGGATGCGGATCGCGGCGGAACGGTTGCGGGCCGAGTAGACGAGGTTGACCGGCGCTTCGAAGCCCGGGACCAGACGGTGGTACGAGTTGAGCGACGGGTTGGTGAACGCGAGCACGGCGGAGGAGTGCTTGATCAGGCCGCCGATGTACCAGCGGGCCAGATCGGACAGGCCACCGTAGTTCTTCTCATCGTAGAACAGCGGCTTGCCGTCCTTCCACAGCGACTGGTGGCAGTGCATGCCGGTGCCGTTGTCGCCCGCGAGCGGCTTGGGCATGAACGTTGCGGCCTTGCCGGCGAGCGCGGCGGTCTCGTGGATCACGTACTTGTACTTCATCAGGTCATCGCCGGCGTGCTGCAGCGAGTTGAAGCGGTAGTTGATCTCCTGCTGGCCTGCGCCGCCGACCTCGTGGTGGGCGCGCTCGAGGATCAGGCCGACCTTCTGCAGGTTGGCGACCATGTCGTCGCGCAGGTCCTGCGTGTGGTCCATCGGCGGGACCGGGAAGTAGCCGCGCTTGACACGGTTCTTGAAGCCGATGTTCGGGGTGCCGTCGGCTTCGACGTCCAGGCCGGAGTTCCACGGGGCCTCGATCGAATCGATCTCGTAGAAGGAGCCGCGCATGTCGTTGCCGAAGCGCACCTTGTCGAAGATGAAGAACTCGGCTTCAGGGGCGAACGACGCGGTGTCGGCGATGCCGGTGGACTTGAGGTAGGATTCGGCCTTGGCCGCCACCTGGCGCGGGTCGCGCGAATACGGCTCATCGGTCAGCGGGTCGACGATGGAGAACGCCACGTCGAGCGTCTTGTGCTTGCGGAACGGGTCCACGAACGCTGTTTCGATATCCGGGACGAGCTTCATGTCGGATTCGTTGATCGCCTGGAAGCCCTCGATGGAGGAGCCGTCGAACGGCATGCCCTCGTCGAACGCGTCCTTGAGGAATTCGCTGGCAGGGACCGTGAAGTGCTGCTGAACACCAATCAGATCAGTGAAGCGAACGGAGACATATTCGATGCCTTCCTTGTTGATGAGGGCCTCGGCGTCTGCCTTGGTTTCGAGTGTGGTCACGGGACCGCTCCTTTCGTAAGTTGGTTACGAGTACTCAGCATAGGGCCGCGAGTTTCGCCCACTCGAAGGTTGGGTTACGAATATGTTTCGTCTGCCTAGATATGGTCGCATGAATGCCGCAAAACCTTGGTATTGCAAGGTTTCTTCAGTATTGGTCCGTCTGTTTGGATGGTGTGCGTGCCCGTTGCGCAATATGGACGAGGCCCCGATCCGGTGGGGGATCGGGGCCTCGTGGATGCTTGGGGCGCGTCTGTCAGCGGCCGCGCATGGCACGGCGGCTGACCTTCTGCGTGCGCATCGGGTCCATGCCCTTGGGGATGCCCATGCCGTTCTTGCGCTGCAGGGTGTGCAGGCGTTCGTT
This sequence comes from Bifidobacterium pseudolongum subsp. globosum, assembly GCF_000741295.1. Lineage (GTDB taxonomy): Bacteria > Actinomycetota > Actinomycetes > Actinomycetales > Bifidobacteriaceae > Bifidobacterium > Bifidobacterium globosum. Next base: position 267,687 of record NZ_JGZG01000005.1, read on the forward strand.
GAGCGTGGTCAGCTGGTCCTTGCTCATCATGAACCGTGTGCGCGGGCGCAGTTTGCGCATGAGCGCGTTCTTGTGCGTGCTGGGGATGTACGTGCGCTTCTTGATGATGGTCTGGCGCAGGTCCTTGAGGCGCACCTGCTTGGGGCCGGTGCCGACGCAGATGCGGTAGACCGGGATGTCCGAGCCGGCAGTCACGCCCTTGATCTGCTTCTCGAGACGGTCCATGGCACGCATGACACGGCCGTACTCGCCTTCACCGACCAGATAGATGCCTTGGTAGCCGGTGCCGCGCCACACGGCGTCCTTGGAACGGGGATCGACCCACACCGGTTCCTGCGGAAAATCGAATCCGGCGCGCTTCATGTTGCCAAGCACGCTGATCGCGGCGCCAGGATGTCCTTCGAGTTGCTTGAATCCCACCGCGTCGGCGCGGCGCGTCAGCACGATCGTGAACAGCAGCAGGCCGATCATGAGCGCGAGGATGATGGATGTGATCCACGCGAACCAACCCCAATGGAACACAAGGCCCAGCACCACGCACAGGATGACCGGCGCGATGAACGCGCCGCCGCACAGCCACGGCAACGCCTTGTCTTCTTTGTAGGTGAACGCGAAGATCTGCTTCAACTGGCTGAACATGCCGCGCTTCTTCTGCGCCGGCTGTGCTTCCTTCGATGCCATGGGCTGCCTCTCTATGTGCTCTACTGTGATGTCACGACGAACATACTGTATCAGTTGACGTGCCCGCCGCAAGGTGCGGTGGTGCGGTTCAGCGCGTATGCAGGGGGCGTCCGTCCGCTTTGAGCAGCGTCTCGCCGATCATCTCGCTGAACGTGGGGTGCGGGTGGATCGCGTTGGCGGCCTCGTGCAGCGGGATGTGGTTCGCCACGATCTGCTGCGCCTCGGCGATCAGGTCGCTCGCGTCGGGCGTCACGACGTGCACGCCCAGCACGGTCTGCGTGCCGTCGCCGTCGCGCAATGCGCCGGTGACGATGGAGAACGAGCTGCCCATGCCGCTCATGACCATGCGCGCGTTCGCCATGACCGGGAATATCGTCTCGTGTACGTCGGCGTACCGCTCGTCCGCCTGCGCCTCACGCAGCGTCAGGCCGACCGTCGCGAATTCCGGCGTGGAGAAGATCACGCTCGGCACCGTATGCTCGTCGACCGGCTGCGGGTCGAGGCCGCCGATCGATTCCGCAATCACCAATCCTTGGGCAAAGGCGCGGTGCGCGAGCAGTTGCCCGCGCGTCACATCGCCCACTGCCCACACATGGTCGAGATTGGTGCGCCCATACGCGTCGGTGGGAATCATGCCGTCGTCGTCCACCTGCAGCCCGCTGCTCGCGAACCACGGCGCCTGCGTGTTCGGCGTGCGGCCGATCGCGACGAGCGCGAGCTCGGAGGCGAACGTCTGCTCGCCGCCGTCGGCCGTGGTGTAGTGCACGACCGCGCCCAGGTTCTCGCCGGTGTCCACATGCGTGACCTGCGCGTTCGCGACGATCGTGATGCCGAGCCGCTTGAGTTCGCGGTTCAGAGCGAGCGCGGCGCGGCGGTCGCTGTGCGAGAGCACGTTGCCGTGGCGGATGAACAGCGTGACGTCGCAGCCCGCCGAACGCCACATCGACGCGAATTCGAGCGCGACGGCCCCCGATCCGATGATCGCGGCGCTGTGCGGGAACGTGTTGAGTTCGAGTGCGTGCGTCGAATCGATGACCGCGGCGCTGAACGGCGTGCCGGGCAGGGGGCGGGGGGAGGAGCCGGTGGCGATTACGACGTCGGTGGCCTGGATCTCCATGTGCTCGTCGACGTCTTCGAAACCGCCGTCCTCCGCATACCGCCTCACATGCGCGTTGTCGTCCGAGGGGTCGACATGCACGGTGCGGTCCGCGTCGAGCGATGCCTCGCCTTGGTAGACGGTGATCTTGCGGAACGCGACCAGGCCGCGCAGGCCCTGCGTCATCGTGGCCACGGTGTGTTCGCGGTAGTCGCGCAACTGGCCGAAGTCGATCTCCTCCAACGAGGTCACGATGCCCATCTGCGTGCCGTGGCGCATCGTGTCCAATGTGCGCGTGGCGGTGATGAGCGCCTTCGAGGGGATGCAGCCGCGGTTGAGGCATGTGCCGCCGAGCGTGGCGTCACGCTCGACCATGACGACGCTCTTGCCCAGTTGCGCCGCCCTCAATGCAGTGGCGTACCCGCCCGGGCCTGCGCCGATGATTGCGATATCGAACTGTTGTGCCATCGTGCTCCTTTGTGGGGTCGACCCGGACCCGAAAAACGGCCGGCTGCCCCTGATTGTAGTCGCGGTACAGGGTTCAAGAAAGGGCGGTCCGATCGCACACGATCGGACCGCCCTGAAGCGAATGGGTGCACAGGCTTTACTTCGGCCAGTGCCCGCGCTTCTTGTAGCGCGGTTTGGGAAGACGCCAGCGGCGCAGCTGGATCGCGCGGCTCCACGCATAGGAACCGGTGCGCATGCCTTTGGCTACGGACTGTTCGCCGTACTTGGCGATCAGGAGCTTCTTGAGTTTGCGCCACATCACCACCACGTCGATGACGATCGCGAACAGGTACACATACAGAACCGTCATCAGGATCAGTGTGACGACCGGGTTGGGGTAGACGGCGGTGAGGATCACCGACGCGATCAGGATGACGAGCGCGACCGGAATGAAGAACTCGCCGATGTTGAAACGCGCATCGATGTAATCGCGCGTATAGACGCGCCACGGCAGGCGCTCGGCCTTGGGCATGTGCTGCAGGTCGCCGGTGCGCATGGCTTCGTATTCGATGTTCTCGCGCTCGCGGATGCGGGCCTTGGCGCGCTTGCGCTGCTCCTTGCTGTCTTTGGGCACGAGCGGGCGGAGTTTCTGAGCCTGGGCCTCTTTGCGCTTAGGGGTGGGGCGGCCCTTGCCCGCCTGTTCGCTCTGCGCTTCAACCTTCTGTTCGGAAGCGGAATCCTTGTCTTGCTTCAACACTGCCATGGTTCGCAAGCGTACGGGAATCCGTAGACGCGCCCCAAGTCATTACAATGGCTCACGGACACAGATTCGAGACCGTCCTGATACAGGGAGGAACCAAGGCATGATCCTGACCGCAAAAGAAATACGCAACCGTGTGGACGCCGATTGGAATGGCATCCTCGACGTGGTGAAGCACCGCATCGCACTGAAGGCCATTTCCTCGCAGGGCATCGCCGGTGACCATATGCGGCGTTCCGCCGAGTACGTGGCGTCGCTGCTGCAGGAGGTGGGCGTGGACGCGCGGGCGGTCCAGGCCACGGGCGCGGATGGGCAGCCCGGCGCGTGGGAGGTCATCGGGGCGCTCGCCGTCGATCCCGAGGCGCCGACCGTGCTGCTGTACGCGCATCATGACGTGCAGCCGGTGCCCGATGCGGGCGAATGGGACACGGACCCCTTCACCGGCACGCAGGTGGGTGACCGCCTCTACGGCCGCGGGGCGTGCGATGACGCCGGTGGCATCGCCATCCACTACGGCGCCCTCAAAGCGCTGGGCGACGATCTGGGTGTGAACATCAAGGTGTTCATCGAAGGCGAGGAGGAGATGGGCAGCCCCAGCTTCATCCCGTTCATCCAGGAGCACCGTGACGAGTTCGCAGCCGATGTGATCATCGTGGCCGATTCAGGCAACTGGGCCCCGGACGTGCCGTCGCTGACCACGAGCCTGCGCGGCAATGCCACATGCGATGTGCACGTGAAGGTGCTGGACCATCCGGTGCACTCGGGCCAGTACGGCGGCCCGGTGCTCGACGCCAACACGCTCGCCGCGATGCTCATCGCCTCGATGTACAACAAGCATGGCGAACTCGCCATCCCCGGTCTGGACGGTGGGGAACCAATCGGCGGTCTGGACCGCGATATCGAGGAAGTGGACATGCGCGCCGACAGCGGTGTGGTCGATTCGTACCGGCTCGCAGGCACCGGCTCGCTCGCCTCACGCCTGTGGACCAAGCCGAGTGCCACGGTCATCGGCTTCGACGCGCACCCCGTGGACGGGTCGTTCAATGTGATCAGCCCCGAAACACGGTTCCGCATCAGCCTGCGCGTGGCCCCCACTCAGGAGCCGCACGCCGCGATGCAGGCAATGGTGACGTTCCTTGAATCGCATGCGCCTTTCGGCGCCGAGGTCCATGTCACGCCGCTCGACGAGGGCATGGGCTGGGCCATGGACCCGCAGTGCGAGGCCACCCGTGACGCCGAGGAGGCGCTGCGTGAGGCCTTTGGCGTCGATCCGGTGAACAAGGGCGAAGGTGGCTCCATCCCGTTCATCCCCGAACTGCAGCGCATCTTCCCCCATGCGCAAGTGCTCGTGACGGGCCCCGAAGACCCCCAGTCCAACGCGCACAGTCCCAACGAGTCCGTGAGTGTGTCCGGCCTGCGCAACGACGTGGTGGCGGAGGCGCTCCTGCTCGACAAACTCAACCACCGCTAAGATGGGATGATGCATCCAATAACCATGTGAGTACAGGAGGACATGCATCATGGGCATCTCATCATTCATTGTGACCATCGCGCTTGTGGCGACCACCGCCGTCGCACCGGCCGCTCCGGCCGACATGCGTTCAGTGGAACTGGGAGAGGGCGGCAATCCGTCCATGGTGGAATATTGTCCCGATTGGGCTCATAAGTTCGGGTTGTGCTAGGCGCCGCCTCTGGCTCGACCGAGGTAGGGGGAGAGCCCTTCCTGTAGATTGGGAGGGATTCTTTCCCCCCCCCTACCATGAGAAGGCAACGATATATTCTAGGTGGCAGACCATGAAACAGAAACTCATCGATGTTTTGAACCACATCCAGCATCCCTATCTTTTCCTGGTCATCGCGATGTTCTCGTGTATGCTGCAATTCGAGATATGGAGCTTTGACAAAGCCAACGGCGCCGCAATCATCACCGCCCTCGTCATCGTGCAGGCCCTGGCGGTCGTATGCTACTGGTTCCCCGTCCAGGCCGCGCTCGCCATCCTCGTGTTCAATGGCATAGGTGAATACGCCATTGCCGGGTATGGGGTGTTCACGTCGTACATGCTGCTCATGGCGTTGCTCATCCTGAGCTATAAACTGAGCAACCGTGGCGCCATCGCCGTGTATGTGGCCATGATCTGCTACACCATCCTCGAAGGTGTGCTGCGCCCTGAGTTCATGCCTGCGCAAACGGTGTTGGCATTTTGCGCCGGTTACACGCTCATCGCCGTTCTCGGACGCTTCTTCCGGTGGAACAGCGAACGCAACCGCAAGTATCGCCAGTTGTTGCGTGTGCAATCCGAACTGCGCATCCTGCGCCGCGACCAGATGCTCGCCGCGCACATCCACGACACCTTGTCGCAGAAACTCTCCGCCATCTCGATGATCGCCCAGTGCCAACACACTGCTGATGGCGAGGATGCGGATGCCTGGCGGCGGATCCTGGAATACAGCAGCGCCGCCCAGCTGGACATGCGCACACTGATCCGCCAATTGCACGACAGCGGCGAAAGCGAGGAACTTCAGTTCGATGCGTTCACACGGGACCTGCGTGCGGAAATTGACGAAGACGAACAATACCTGCGCGACAACGGCGTCCAAGGGCATACTGAGGTGCGCATCGATGAGCACGCGGCCACAACGCGCGTCCTCCAGACCTCGTCGGTCGCCTTGATGGTGGTGCATGAAATCTACACGAACATCTTCAAACACGCCGATTCCGCACAGCCATATGAGGTGGCCATCGCCATCAGTGCAGACGGCATCCGCATGGATGCGCGCAACACCATCGCCGCTGAGGGCCAAGTGGTGGAATATGGCGGCAGTGGGTTGCAGTCCCTCACCACCGTGATCCGTGAACTCGGTGGCACACTGGTTGGGTCAGCGGATGGGGTCCAATGGCGTACACGGGCGTTCATTCCGCTGCAGGAGGCTGAATAGGCCGCCCTGTCAGCCTAGTGGTTTCCATATCTCCAACCGGGGTTGGAGAAGTGTCGGTGCGGTTGTGGCCATGCAGGTGAGCGTGTCGCTGTCGTTGATGTCGAAGCTGAACCGGTCGAATGCGTGTTCGCTCGTATCATTCATATACAGGTCGGACTCCTTCCGGTATTGGTCGATCATGTAGTTCTGCGGCACCAGGTTCTTGCGGTGCAGGCAATCGACCAAAGCCACCTCGGGATCACCATAGAACTCAGGGTTACCGAGTTTCGTCCGGTACACTAAATCGATGGCGGCGACCCGCGCGTCTCGACATGCGTTGATGTCATCATTCAGTTTGCGGTTTTGCTCTTCCGTCAGACCTTCGCTTGAAACATATGCTGGTGCGAAGTAGATGCCGTTGATGAGGTTCTGCGGTGGCTTGGTGTACCCCTTATCTACCAAGCATTGCCTATAGGACTCCCATGCCGCGCTGTAGGAAGCATACGGAATCTCCCCATCGTGCTGCAACGCAGCACGTAGGACTTCTTTCTGTGACTCATCGTATTGGTCATCATCAAGCAACGAATCGATAAGGTCGGTCATTCCGCTTGCAAATTTTCCGGTATCAACTCCTGTCATGGCATTGTTGGATTCGGCTTCGCTCTTTGAACAAGACGACAGACTGACAACGGAAGCGATGATTGTGATTATTGACAGTACCTTGTGAATGCTTCTCATGATGCCCCCTCAAATGGTGACTTCTTCGTCGAACACAGTCTGGACATCTCACTGTACCCGTTTCTGGGAAGACATGTGGTTTCTGGGAAGACATGTGGCAAACCATGCGGTGTAGTCGGCAAAAGACTACACATCCTTATTCGCTCCGTCTGTTGCGCCATGCGATGATCGCCTCGACCTTTGTGTGCACGCCCAGTTTTGTATAGATGCGCTGTGCATAGGTTTTGATGGTGGATTCGGAGGTGTTGAGCCGTTTGACGATCCAGAGTGATGTCTTGCCCAGATCGATCCATGTCATGACTTCCTCTTCGCGCGGTGACAGCATGACCGTACGAATTGGATTCACCTGCTGTTCCTTGCTGAGGCGCCGGTGGGCTTCGGCTGCGCTTTCCGTGGAGAAACGCGCGTCGCGGGGTATTCGGCCTTCACAGAGCGCTATGGCGGCTTGGCAGATGGTCTGCGGTTTGTCCTTGGGCAGCAGGCATTGCGCCCCACCGTCCAGCATTGCGTCATGGAAGCGGGCGAGGATGAACGAAGTCACTCCCACGAGTACGATTTCGGCATCGTTGGCACGGATGCACCGGCAGACTTCGCTTCCGGTCATGCCTTCCAAGGAGGCGTCAACGATGAGCGCGTCCGGTGTGGTGGCTGGCGTCGAGCAGAGGGAGACTGCCCTGTTCCCGTCGGTCTCTTCCCAGATGACCTCGCTCTGCGGCAGACAGGTACGCATCACATACTGCAAGGCCCCCAAGACGAGGGCATCGTTGTCCACGATCCCGATTCTGATATGTTTTCCCCGATAGTGCATTATTCCCCCTTCTGAATATGCCCCATCATACCAATGGAGAAGGTGGTTTCAACGGCATATCAGCTCTCACAATCGGGTGGATGTCATATAGGTCCCATGCGCAATGCGTGAACCGTGTACGCGGATTGTGCGTGGAGCTTCTTGGCATACAAGGCACGCGAGTGATTCCTTACTGTCATCTAAAGACGACAACAACGCCCGTGGCATGGGGAATCCCGTGCGGTTCCCTATGCTGGGATGGTATTGGGCATACACACGGCGCGCATGCCGGTTGCGCCCGAGGGAGGCATACGCGAGACTGGATATGCACTGTGGCATACCATCAAAGCCGGGAGGGGACATGACGGGGAAACAGCAACGGAACGGCACACGCAGGGCCGCCCCTGTACTGACGTGGGTGTTACTCACGGCGGCCACCGTGGCCGCACTCACGGTGGGGCGTGCGCATTGTGGTTGCCGGACCGCGCGCCCTCGGTGTTGAGCGCCCCAAGCGTGGTGGAATCCGCGCCGGCCAGCGTGCAGGAGTACTCCGGCACGCAACAGGTGAACGTGGTGCCCACGGTCTCCGGCAACCGCGACTTGCTAGGCAACGCCAGCGGCACCGTGACCGAGAACTGGGCGAACGGCGAGCTGCGTTCCGGCACACGCGCCTATCAGGTCAACGACCGGAACATCGTGGCGCTGCACACGGCGACGCCCCTGTACCGCGACCTCAAGGTGGGAGACAGGGGAGAGGACGTCCGCTCGTTGAACGACGAGCTCGGCAGATTGGGGTATGACAGCGTGCCGCAATCCGCGGAATACAACTGGAACACCGGCAACGGGTGGCGGCAGCTCATGGTGGATGTGGGCAACTCGGACGGCGTTGCGCCAGAAGACATGGACATGCGTCTTTCGGACACCATGTGGATTCCCGAGGATGTGGTGAACGTACGGGACTGGACGGCGGTCCAAGGCAGCAATGTGCAGGCGGGAGCCGCATTGGGGATGGTGCCGGGCGGATTGGTGAAGCTCGCGATCCGCAACGGTTCCCCTTCCGACAAGGAACGCACACTGACGGTGTTCGGCGTTGCGGCGCCACTGCCCGCAGGCTCCACGGAGATCACCGATGCCGGTCTGCTCGCACAGATCGCCGCCACCGAAGGCTACCAAGGCAAGACGCCGGAGGAACGGGCCGCGGGCATGGACGCCCAGCTCACGCTGAACCAGGCCATACAAACACTGCGGGTGCCCGCCGGCGCCGTGTTCGGCACCGATGGGACCTCGGCATGCATTGCCACGGGCACGGCGCGATCGCCCAAGACGGTACCGGTGCGCATCATCACGAGCGAATTGGGCGCGTCGCTTGTGCAGCCTGAACATTTGGATGCCAAGGACGTGCATGATGTGCTAATCGGCCCCACGCTGGCCACATTGCGGTGCGGGTGATCGGCCATGCGGTTGGTAGTGCATGATCTGGCCCACCGGTTCCCCGGAACCGACCTGCTGTTCGAACATCTTGACATGACCGTGGACCCCGGGATGACGGTGGCGGTCTGCGGGCCGTCCGGATGTGGGAAGTCCACACTGCTGTCGATCCTGGCCGGTTGGGAAAAGCCCTATGCGGGCAGTGTGGAGCGCATTGGCATCGCCCGGACCGGCTGGGTGTTCCAGAACCCGGTGGGTGTGGCGCAACGGAGCGCGTTGGACCACGTGGTGTTCCCGCTGCTCGCCAAGGGGTTCAGCCGTGAGGAAGCGGAGCCACAGGCCTTGGAGGCGATGGGGCTGTTCGATCTTGACCATGCGACCGGCCGGCGGTTCAGTGAGCTGTCCGGAGGTGAGGCGCAACGGCTCATGCTGGCGAGGGCCGTGTGCTCACGACCCGACATGCTGCTTGTGGACGAGCCAACGGCCCAACTGGACACACGGACCGCGCATTCGGTGAGCCACGTGCTGGGCAACCTCGCCAACCAAGGCATGATTGTGCTGGTGGCCACCCATGATCCTGACACCAGGGACGCCTGCGACCATGTGGTCGATCTTGCACACTACGCGCCCAATGGATGAAAGGGGAGGGAACATGAGACTCAGGTCGATACTCTCCGAGGCGATGCGCAATGTGGGCGCCGGCAACGCGCACGCATTGGCGTTGTTCGTCGCCGTGCTGCTTGGTGGCATGCTGCTCGGGGGATACGAAGCCTATACGGTGGTGGCGATGGAACATGAGGCCATGGCACGTGTGCAGGCCATGGCCGACGTGGATACGGTGGTCGGCGGCACCGTGGACGGTGGTGCATGCGACCGGCTCGCCCAATCGTCAGGCGTTCCCATCGCGCAATCGGGCGCCGTGCGCACCGGTGAGGAGATCACGCCGTTGTCCACACCGAACAACGCCCTGCAATCATTCGAGGTCACACAAGGCATGCTGTCGCTCATCGCGTCGAACGGCGCCGTCGCCTCGCCGATCGACACGTCGGGGATCTGGGTGTCGACCGACGTGGCGCGTGACTTCGGGCTTACGGTCGGCTCAACGTTGGCCACGGACCATGGCAACGCCACCGTGGCGGGCGTCTACCCATGGCCCAACGATGGGCGTGACACCCGTTTCGCCTACGCGTTCCTTGTGCCACGCGCCGCCGTCCTAGGCGACTACAACGAATGCTGGATACGCCAATGGCCGCGTTCGGAACCGGCGAGCAACCTGCTGTACTCCACGCTGCGTGTGGGCAATGGGCAGAACCAGGCCGGTGTGGTCGCGCTCAACAAGGGTTTCGACGCGCACTACGACCCCTACGCCACCTACATGGCGCGCACCACCCGTTGGATCCCGTTCCTCGCGGCGCTTCTGGGCCTTGCCATCGGTGTGATCGCCGTGCGCATGCGCAGGCTCGAATACGCCGCGGCGCTGCATTCGGGGGAGTCAAAGCCGGCGCAATTGCTCGGCATATGCGTGGAGACGCTCGTATGGGCCGGATTGGCCACGGCGGGCTCATGCGCGCTCATCGCCGCCTACGGTGTGCGCATGGCCGTCGGGGACACCGCGTTGGTCATCGCGACCGCATGCCGTACCCCACTGGCGTTGCTGTGCGCCGTGGTGCTTGCAGCGCTCGCCAGTGGCCTGTGCGTGCGGCAGTCGCAATTGTTCCGCCTCTTCAAACGCCGGTGAACCGGACATATGGCCCGGGTTGTGACGCCGGTCCCCGGCCTGCCTTAGACTCGGTACTCGACACGGGGGCTGATGCGCATGGCGCATCGGCTGAGAGAGGCCCAGCCTCGACCGATTGAACGTGAATCCGGACAATGCCGGCGCACGGACGTCGAATTTCCCGTGCCTTATCGCCATGGGCGCCCACCGGCGTCCATATGGACAGGAAAGAGAAAGGCACTCATTATGTCTGCTTCGGTTGTGGAAGCAAAACCCGTTTTGAAATGGCGTGTGGTCGACATCGCCGTGGCTTCGGTCATCGGTGTCGCCTCAGCCCTCATCTACTGGGCCGTGGCGTTCTTCAGCGCCGCACCGTGGTCCGTGCTCGAAGCCGTGGTGCCCGGGCTCGCGGGCATCTTCAACGGCCTGTGGCTGTTCGCCGGGCCTTTGGCCGCCGTCATCGTGCGCAAACCGGGGGCTGCGCTCTATGCGGAAGTCGTCGCCGGCGTGCTTGAGGCGCTCATGGGCAACATGTGGGGTGGGGTCGAAACGTTCCTGATCGCGTTCGTGCAGGGCCTGTGCGCGGAAATCGCATTCGCCGTGTTCGCATACCGCAAATGGAACCTGCCGGTCATGATGTTCTCCGGTGCACTCAGCGGCTTGGGATGCTGGGCGTACTCGTTCTTCACCCATCTGCAGGCCATCGACCTCAATGGTTCCTACGGCATCGTCTACCTGATCACGACCGTGCTTTCGGGACTCGTCTTCGCTGGCATCGCCATGTGGTACCTCTACATCGGCATCGCCAAGACCGGCGCGCTCGACAACTTCGCCTCCGGCCGCATGGTGCGCAACCGCACCCGCTGAACCAACTCCGATGCCCCGGCCAAACGCGCCGGGGCATCGGCATATCCACCACCGCAAAGGAACACGCAGCACCCATGACCACTCCAGCACCCACGCCACATGCCGCTTCGATACAGTTCCGCGACTGGGGCTACCGGCATGCCTCGCGCAACCATTTCGCCGTGCGCAAGCTCAACCTCACGATCAATGCCGGCGAGCGCGTCCTGCTGCTGGGCGCTTCCGGCATCGGCAAATCCACGATCCTCGAAGGCGTGGCCGGCCTGCTCGGCGACGAATCCGCCGCACAGACCGCGGCGCAAGACACCGGCGTGCAGGTCGAAGACGCGGACGGCGGCGTCACCGAAGGCGAGATCCTCATCGGCGGCGTCGAAACACATGCCGCGCGCGGCGCCGTGGGACTCGTGCTGCAGGATCCGGAGGCGCAGGCCATCTTCCAGCGTCTCGGAGACAATGTGGCGTTCGGTCCGGAAAACCTCGACGTGCCACGCGAGCAGATCTGGCCGCGCGTCGACGCCGCACTCGACGCGGTGGGCATGGGCGGCCTGCAGCTCGACCGCTCGGTCATGCACCTGAGCGGCGGCCAGATGCAGCGGCTCGCCTTGGCCGGCGCGCTCGCGATGCAACCGCGCGTGCTGCTGCTCGACGAGCCGACCGCCAACCTCGACCCCGACGGCGTGGCGCAGATCGTCGGCGCCGTGGGTGATGTGCTGACGCGAACCGGTGCGACGATGATGCTCGTCGAGCACCGCGCCGACCGGTGGGTCGACATGATCGACCGCGTCGTCGTGCTCGGATTGGAAACCGAACACGACGCGCGCCAAGTGGAGCAGCGCGGGTTCGAAGAGGAGATCGACCGCAGCACGTTCCGCAACACCGTGGTCGTGGCCGACGGCACACCCGAAGCGGTGTTCACCGACCCCACACTCGACTTCGCGCAGCTCGGCATCTGGGTGCCCGAACGCTTCCGCCGCGCCGAAGACGAGATCACGCGCATCCGCACCGAGGACGAGCCCGCATACGAACCGGCCGACGGCACAGGCGAACCCGTGCTTACGACCGACGACCTGGCGATAGGCCGGGGCGGCAACGCCATCGCCGAGCACATCGACCTCGCATTCCGCCCCGGGCAGATCACCGCGCTCGTCGGTGCGAACGGTGCCGGCAAATCCACGCTGTCGCTCACCCTCGCCGGGCTCCTCGAACCCGTCACCGGACGCGTCGTCGCCGGCGCGGCGCTCGCCCCCGACGCACAGCACCTGTGGCCGGTCGACTGGACGTCACGCCAGCTCGCCTCACGGATCTCCTACGTCTTCCAGAACCCCGAACACCAGTTCGCCTGCTCGAGCGTGCTCGGCGAAGTCATGCTCGGCCCCACACGCACCGGCGTGGACGAGTCCACCGCCCGCGAGCACGGCATGGCACTGCTGCGCCGGTTCCACCTCGACCAATACGCGCAGATGAACCCCTACACACTGTCCGGCGGTGAGAAGCGGCGCCTGACCGTGGCCGCCGCGCTCGCCGCCGCACCGCGCGTGCTGATCCTCGACGAGCCGACCTTCGGGCAGGACCGGCGCACATGGATGCAGATCGTGCGCCTCATCCACTCCCTGCGCTCCGACGGCGTCAGCATCATCGTCGTCACGCACGACCGCGAGCTCGTCACCGCGCTCGGCGCGCGCGTCGTCGAACTCGTGCCGCACGACGCACACGGTGAATGGGTTGCGGCTCCGCAGTCCGCGCCCGCCGCGCACTCCACTGACATCGAGGTCAGCGCGGTCAACGAGCGCGAAGACACGATCAAACCGGCGAGCAGGTCACCCCTGCTCGCCTCGATCAACCCCGTCTACCGGTTGGGCGGCGCGTTCCTGGCGTCGCTGCCGCTGCTGCTGAGCCTCGACTGGGTCTCCGCGAGCGTGGCGCTCGGGCTCGAGGTGCTCATCCTCATGGCCATCGGGTTCACGCCGTGGCGCATCGTGCGCTCCACGTGGCCGATCTTCATCGGCGCGCCCGGATCCGCCTTGGCGGTGCTGCTGTACGGCAAATCAGGAGGCGGCACATGGTGGCACTGGGGGTGGATCACCATCACCGACCGTTCCGCCGAACTGGCGCTCGCCACGGCGTTGCGCATCCTCGCGATCGGCATTCCTGCGATCATCGCCGTGCTCGGCATCGACGCGACCGATCTGGCGGACGGGTTCAGCCAGCTGCTGCACCTGCCCGACCGGTTCGTGTACGGCGGGCTCGCCGGCATGCGTCTGTTCTCCGTGCTGCAGGACGACTGGGCCGCACTCACCGCGTCGCGCCGGTCGCGCGGACTGGGCGACGACAGCAAATTCAAGTCGTTCTTCCCGCAGGCCTTCGCGCTGCTCGTGCTGTCGATACGCCGTTCCACCACGCTCGCCGTGGCCATGCAGGCGCGCGGGTTCGGCTCCGACGAACCGCGCAGCCACGCGCGCGTCAGTGTCGTACGCGCGCGCGACCGCTGGTTCCTCGTGGTCTGCCTGCTTATTCCGGTGGCCGCGCTCACGGCCGCCCTATGCGCAGGCACATTCTCGTTCTTCGGCAACTGACCTACCGTTGCGCCGGGGCCAGCCGCAGCACCGCGTCGGACATCTCGGCGATCTGCGGGCTGTGCGTCACGATGATCACGCAACGGCCCTGCTGGTGCGCAAGGTCGAGGAAGATGCGCATGATATCGTCCTGCGTGGCCGGGTCAAGGTTGCCGGTCGGCTCGTCGGCGATGATCACCCGCGGGTCGTCGCTCAGCGCGCGGGCGATCGCCACGCGCTGCTGTTCGCCGCCCGACAGGTGCAGGATGCGCTCGTCCGCATACCGCTCGGGCAGATGCACCTGCTTGAGCAGGTCGAGCGCGATCTCGCGTTTGGGCCGGTCGAACCGTTTGCCCGAGGCGTCCATCGTGAGCATGATGTTCTCCAGCACGGTCAATCCGGGCAGCAGGTTGTAGCTTTGGAAGATCACGCCGATGTCACGGCTGCGGTACCGGTAGCGGTCGATCGACGCCAGGTCGCGTCCTTCGAAGAGCACGGCGCCGCCGGTCGGCGTCGTCAAACCGCTGATGAGCGAGAGCAGGGTGGTCTTGCCCGCGCCCGAAGGTCCGACGATCGAGGTGACCTGCCCTGCGGCGAAGTCGTGGCTGATATGGCTGATGACGTCGGGTCCGCCCTTGGCGTAGGCGTAGCTCACGTCGTCCAACGCGAGGATCGGGGTGGCGGTTGCGGATGTGTTCGATGATGGTGCGGAAGATGGTTGTGCCATGGTGACAATCCTTACTCGTGATGGTGGGTGTGGGTGGTGTGCGCTCAGGAGCGGTCGGCCAGAATCTGCAGGGGTTCGTAACGCATCACGAACACGGCGGCCACAAGCGAGGCGAGCAGGGTCAGGCCGATGCCGATGAGCAGCATCCAGCCGATTGTGGCCCAGTTCACTGTGGCGTTGACCTTGGAGACCATCTGCGTGGCATGTCCCCACTGCTGCGGGGCACCGTTGTCGTCCTTCGGCGCCTCCGACAGGCTTCCTTCGCCTGTGGTTGCGCCATCCTGCCCGACGCCGCTCGGCGGCTGCATGTCACGGCCAAACTGCGCACGCTGCTGTTGCTGCTGCGTGGCCTGCGCCTCGACCTGCGACGTGAGCAGCGAGTTCGACACGGGGACCGAGACGGCGGCGCCGACGCCGACGCCAAGCGCCAGGCCGATGGCGGTCACGGCGAGCAGTTCGATGGCGAACTGCGCGGCCACCTTCGCCTTCTTCACGCCGATCGCGGTGAGCACGCCGATCTCGTATTTGCGTTCGCGGATGTTGAAGATAGTGAGCACGACGAGCACGATAGCGCCGACGCACAGCACGACGATGAGCAGCGTCTTCGCGAATTTGGCCAGGTTGTTCAACGGCACGAGGCTCGCCTCGTACTGCTCCACGTCGGCGGACGAGACGGTGTATTCATCGCCCAGGCCATTCGCCTTGACGTCGGCGACGAACCGGTCGTATTGCGCCTTGCCGTCGAAGACATAGGTGTAGCTCAATTGCGCCGCCTGCGTCTCGCGGGTGTTGCCGCGTGCATCGGTGATCTCGATCGTCTTGCCACTGGTCAGGCCCAGCGCATCGAGCGTGGACACCGACGTATAGATCGCGTTCGCGGGGTCGCTCGCGGTGGAGGCCATGGGGCCTCCCATCGGCATCGTGTTCTCGGTGGTGTTGCTGTAGATGCCGACGATGGTGAACGTGTAGGTCTTGGTATCGTCGGTGATGTCGGCGACCTTGAACGTGTCTCCCACGGCCAGGTCGTTGGCGTCGGCGAGTGTCTTCGAGATGATCACATCGCCGTCATCGTCGGTGCCGTAGCCGAACACCTGGCCCGAATCCATCGTGAACGATCCGTTGGGGGCGTTCGCGATCGCCTCGTCCGACGAAAACCCGACAAGCGAGAAGTCCCCCGTCGTCATCATCATGCCGCCTTTGCCGCCGCCGGCGTCCGGCATGCCGCCCGCGCGGTCGTCGCCGGGGGACTGGGGCTGCTCTCCGGACTGGTTCTGCTCCGTGGTGGACTGGCTCTCTTGGCCGGTCATGGTGCCGTTGGAATCCACCGGTTCGACGCCGCCGTCCACGGCTGCTGCCGAAGCCGTCTCGGTGTAATACGACGATGCGACGCCGTACTCCGATTTGTCGTATTTCTGATAGTCGTCGAGGGTGAGCTGCTTGCTGGCCATCGACTCGCGCATGGCCTGCATGTCCGCGCCTCCGGACTGTGCGTCGCGCGTCTTGCCGATCATCACGCCGCGGTCGATCGAGATCTGCGCGCTGATCGTGGTGTCGTCCAAGGCCGATGTGCGTGCGCGTTCCGCCGCCTGCACGATCGCGAGCGCCACGGTCGCGGCCGCGGTGATGATGGCGACGATGATAATCATCAGCGCGTTGCGGCCTTTGTTGCACACCACATTGTGCAGTGCGTTCCTGACTATGAACATGGTCGGTTCCTTTGCGAATCAATCGATGGGTAGGGAAGGGCCTGCGGCCGGCCGGTGCATGGCGCGGCGCAGGGCATATGTCCGCAGCGTAATCAGCGTTGGTGTGATTGCGCTTTGACGCCGCTGCGATTCGGCTCGGTACTCAGTGGCCGCACGCTGAACGCTTGCTGGGAGTTCTCTGAAAACGGGTGGATGGCGGGGTGATGTGCGGTTGCCTCGCGCTGGCGGTAGGGTGGGCGTATGCCGATTGATGCAACTGTGATGACCAATGTGAAAGCGGAACGTGTACGCCGCACCGCCGACCTTGCCTCCCGCAAACACCGTGAACGCAGCGGAAGGTTCCTGATCGAAGGCCCTCAGGCGGTGCGCGAGGTACTCACCTGGCAGCCTGGCGCGGTGCGCGACCTCTATGTGGCCGTGGACGGCACCGAACCCGACGCCGGATTCGTCAACCCCACCGTCGCCTCGCTCGCGGGATTGGCCATGGGGGAGGGCATCTACGTGCACAAGGCCACGGCCGATGTGGTGGCGCATATCAGCCGTGACGCGCAAGGCGTGGCGGCCGTGGGCGACCTTGAGGCGTGCCGTGCGCAGCTCACCCAGGTGCCGTCCACACCGCATCCGTTCATCGCGGCGTTCTGGCAGGTGCGCGACCCCGGCAACGCGGGCACCGTCATCCGCAGCGCCGACGCCGCAGGCTGCGACGCCGTGGTCATGGTCGGCTCATGCGTGGACGTGTTCAATCCGAAGGTCATCCGCGCCACGACCGGATCGCTGTTCCACCTGCCGGTGCTCACGATGGACGAGGATGGGTTTTTCGCGTTCTGCGCCAACCATGCCACCACCGTCATGGCCGCCGACGTCTACGGCACGGAAGGCCGGCCGCCGGAAAGCCTGCCCGACGTGGTGCGCGAAGGCGACGCGCTCGACGGCTCGATCGCCGTGCTGTTCGGCAACGAGGCGCGCGGTCTTGAGCCCGGCCTGCTCGAACGGGCGGACATCATCACCTCGATCCCGATCTATGGCAAGGCCGAATCGCTCAACCTCGGCACAAGCGCCGCGGTGATGCTCATGACCTTGGCTATGTCGAGTCGTATTGAAAGAATGTGAAGTCGGTAAAACGTTGGAATGACGCGTTTTCGCGTCTCCGATGCATGTGACGGAAAGGTATCTCGTGGCACAAGGCACACAATTTGATGCCGATGCGGTGGCCAAAGCGGTTGCCGAAGGCATCGCCGCAATAGCACAGGCCTCCAGCATGGAGGAGCTCAAGGCGATCAAGACGCAATACGCCGGCGCCCAGTCCGCAATGACGATGGCCAGCAAGGCCATCGGCTCGCTCGACAAGGACCAGAAGAAAGAGGCCGGCAAGCTCATGGGCAAGCTGCGCGCCGACTTCGGCCGCGCCTACGGCACGAAGGAAGCCGAGGTGAAGGCCCAGGAGGAAGCCCGCGAACTGGCCGCCGAAACCGTGGACATGACGCTGCCGGTGCGCCGCAATCCGCTCGGCGCGCGCCACCCGCTGCCCAAGCTCATGGAAGACGTCGAGGACTTCTTCGTCGGCATGGGCTGGCAGATCTCCGACGGCCCCGAGGTGGAAACCGAATGGTTCGACTTCGACGCGCTGAACTTCGGCCCCGACCACCCGGCACGTCAGATGCAGGACACGTTCTATGTCAAGGGCAACCAGGCCAAGGACGCAGCCGGGTTCGTGGGCTCCAACATGGTGCTGCGCACGCAGACCTCATCGGACCAGGTCCGCGGGCTCATCGCCCATGGTGTGCCGCTGTACATCGCGTGCCCCGGCCGTGTGTTCCGCACCGACGAGCTCGACGCGACCCACACGCCGGTCTTCCATCAGGTCGAGGCGCTCGCCGTGGACAAGGGCCTGACGATGGCCGACCTTAAGGGCGTGCTCGACAAGCTCGCCGTGGCCATGTTCGGCCCCGAGGCCAAGAGCCGCCTGCGCCCCAGCTACTTCCCGTTCACCGAGCCGAGCGCCGAACTCGACCTGTGGTTCCCCGACAAGAAGGGCGGCCCCGGTTGGATCGAATGGGGCGGCTGCGGCATGGTCAACCCGAATGTGCTGCGTTCCGCCGGCATCGACCCGGATGTGTACACCGGCTTCGCGTTCGGCGTGGGCGTCGAGCGCACGCTGCTGCTGCGCCACGATATCAACGACATGCACGACCTGGTCGAAGGCGACGTGCGATTCAGCGAACAGTTTGTGATGGGGGAGTGATTCGAGATGCCCATGGTAGATATTGATTGGCTGCGCGACCACGTGGAGGTGCCCAAGGGGCTCACGTACGAGCAGCTCGCGAAGGACCTCGTGCGCGTCGGCCTCGAAGAGGAGGAGATCCACCAGTCGCAGGTCACCGGCCCGATCGTGGTGGGCTATGTCGTTGACGCCACGCCCGAACCGCAGAAGAACGGCAAGGTCATCAACTGGTGCCATGTGGACGTGGGCGACGAATACAACAGCGTCGATGATCAAGGTAACAAGGTGCCGCGCGGCATCATCTGCGGCGCGCCGAACATGAAGGCCGGCGAGAAGGTCGTCGTCACCCTGCCCGGCGCCGTGCTGCCCGGCGACTTCCGCATCGAACCGCGCAAGACCTACGGCCACATCTCCGACGGCATGTGCGCCTCGGAGCGTGAGCTCGGCCTCGGCGACAGCCACGACGGCATCATCCTGCTGCGTGACTACGGCTTCACCCCCGAGGAATACGAGGCGCTCAAACCGGGCGACGACGCGATGCACCTGCTGCACCTCGACCAGCCGATCCTCGAGATCAATGTGACGCCGGACCGTGGTTATGCGTTCTCCTACCGCGGCATCGCGCGCGAATTCCACAATTCCACCGGCGCCGAGTTCACCGACCCGGTCGGCGAACTCAATGCGCATGTGCCACAGATCGAAGAACAGGCCGCGGACACGACGCATGACATCGACGTGATCATCGACGACGAGAACCCGATCCACGGCGTCGTCGGCTGCGACCGGTTCTACACGCGCGCCGTACATGGCTACGACGCCACAAGCAAAACGCCGAACTGGATGCGCCGCCGCCTGACGCGCGCCGGCATGCGTTCGCTGACGCTGCCGGTCGACGTGACGAACTACGTCATGCTCGATCTGGGCCAGCCGATGCACGCCTACGACCTCGACAAGATCGAAGGGCCGATCGTCGTGCGCCGTGCGCGCGCTGGCGAAACGCTCACCACGCTCGACGGCAAGGACCACGACCTCGACCCCGAGGACCTGCTCATCACCGATTCACCCAACGGCGAGCAGGGGTCGCGCATCCTTGGCATCGCCGGCGTCATGGGCGGTGAATACGGCGAGGTCACGAGCGAGACGACGAACATCCTGCTCGAAGCCGCGCACTTCGACCCCATCTCCGTGGCACGCTCCTCGCGCCGCCACAAGATCCCCTCGGAAGCCGCGCGCCGTTTTGAACGCGGTGTGGACGACCAGATCCAGCCGGCCGCCGCGCAGATGGCGTGCGACCTGCTCGAGGCCTACGGGTCGGCGACCGCCTCGCAATCGCCGCGCGACGTGAACAACACCAAGCGCCGCCAGCCGATCGTGTTCAAGGCGAGCGAGGTCAAGCGCATCGCGGGCCTTGATTTGGACCTCAACGACATCAGCGCGATCCTGACCGACATCGGCTGCACCGCCGCTGGTGGCGGCAACGGTGAATTCTCCGTCGTGCCGCCGTCGTGGCGCCCGGACCTGAACGAGCCATGCGACCTGGTCGAAGAGGTCGCGCGCATCTACGGCTACGACAAGATCCCCGTGCATGTGCCGCACGCGCCGGTGGAAGGCCATGTGGGCCTCACCTCCGACCAGCTGCACAAGCGCCAGGTGGCCGACGAGCTCGCCGAGTACGGCATGGTGGAAACACTGAGCTACCCGTTTGTGGGGCCTGCCGACTACAAGGCGTTCATGATCGATCCCGATGCGGTGGAGCCGGTGAGCGTGGAGATCGTCAACCCGCTCGCCGACGACCGTCCGTATCTGCGCCGTCAGATCCTGCTTACGCTGGCACAGACGGTGCAGCGCAACATCCGCCGCGGTCTTGACAACGTGGCCTGCTACGAGCTCGGCCACGTGTATCTCGCCTCGCCGGACGCGCCTGCGATCCCGGCGCTGCCCGGCGGCGTGCGCCCCACGCCCGAACAGCTTGCCGCGCTTGACGCCGGCCTGCCTGACCAGCCGCTGCATGTGGCCGGCATGATGACCGGTCTGGCCGAAGACGACGGCTGGCTTGGCGACCGCCGCGCCGTCGACTGGAGCGACGCCGTCGAAGCGGTGCGCCGCATCGCCGCGCGCCTCGGCGCCGATGTGACCTTTGACCAGCCCGCCGCGCAGGATGTGCCTGCGCAATGGCACCCCGGCCGCAGCGCCCATGTGGTGGCCGGCGGCAAGCGCGTCGGCTTCGTCGGAGAGTTGCACCCCAAGGTCGACGACGCGCTCGGCATGCCGCACCACACCGCCGCCTTCGAACTCGACCTGACCGCGCTATTCGGCACCCTGAGCAACAAACCGGTGCAGGCCAAGCCGATCTCCACATTCCCGCCGGTCAAGCAGGACCTCGCGTTCACGGTGCCCGACACGGTGAGTGCGCATGATCTCGGCGAAGCGATCCGTGACGCCGCCGGCGACATGCTCGAGTCCATCGAACTGTTCGACGTGTATACGGGCGACCAGGTGGGCGAAGGCAAGAAGTCCCTCGCGTATGCGGTCACGTTCCGCGCGCCGGACCGCACCCTCACTTCCGAAGACAGCGAGGAGATCCGCCAGCGCATCGTCGACAAGGCATCCGAACTCGGTGCGCAACTGCGCGCCTAGTGCACACCAACCACCAAACGAACAGGACCATGATGAGCCAACCGGACCAGTATCCATCGTCGCAGCCGCAGCAGGCGCCGAACGGGGCCAATGCTGCTCCGGTCGACTCATCCGGCCCTGCAGCCGGCACACAAGGGGCCAACCAGCCGAGCTACGGGCAATATCTGCGCCCGGCGTACGGCGCGATGGACAACCAGTTCCCACAGGACTACGACCCCTACATCTTCGGGCGTCCCGACCCCGAGTCCCAGCCGGCGCAAGCGTCGCAAGCGGGGCCGACGCCGGCAGTGCCGCAGCCGAACCAGGCGCCCACACAACCGTGGGCCAGGCAGCAGGCGCAGGCGCCGCAAGCACCCGGCGCCACCCAGCAGGGCGGCAAATACCCGCGCTACGTCAACGGCATCGACATGGAGGACCCCAATCAGAACATCTTCTACGGGCGGTGGGACGCCGGCGCGATCATCGCGTTCGTGTTCGCGTTGTTCCTGCCCGTGCCGATCATGCCCGCGATTCTGGGCGCATTGAGCATGCGCCGCACGCGCATCATGCGCATGAAGGGGTATGGGCTCGCCCTAGCCGCGGTCATCATCAACGTGCTCTACACGATCGCGTTCGTGTGGCTCATGATCAACGGCGTCTCGATGGACGACGTGATGAACCAGATGCTCCAGTCGCTCAATTCCTCCACGTCCGGCGGCTCCGGCGACTCCGTGCAGGCGTGAGCGGCGCTCGGCGACACGCACAGACGGCTCCCCAAGAACGTATAGTTATGCATTGTTCTGCATAAAGTGTATACTCGGCAGCTAACCAAGCACAGAGGAGCTGACCATGGGCAAACATACCGTCGCCGTCGCAGGCGCCACCGGCTATGCCGGCGGTGAGATGCTGCGTATTCTGGCTGCGCATCCGGACTTCGAGGTCACCACGGTGGCCGGGCATTCGTCGGTGGGGCAGCCATTGGGCGCCTTCCAGCCGCATATTCCCCAATTGGCCCACCTGATCGTCGAAGACACCACACCCGAGGCATTGAACGGGCACGATGTGATTGTGCTCGCCCTGCCCCATGGCGCATCCGGCGCCCTCGCCGCACAGCTCGACGACGACGCGGTGATCGTGGATCTGGGTGCCGACCACCGCCTCGAACAGCAGCAGGCGTGGGACGACTATTATGGTGGCGCGTTCTACGAGCATTGGGTGTATGGCATGCCCGAACTCATCCTCGGCAAGGACGCCAATGGCGCATACCGGCGCCAGCGCGAACGGCTCTTGGGGGCCAAGCGCATCGCCGGCCCCGGTTGCAACGTCACCGCCGTCACCTTGGCCATGCAGCCCGGTATCGCGAACAACCTCGTCGTGCCACACACGATCGTCGCCGACCTGGCCGTCGGGTATTCCGGGGCCGGCAAGAACCTCAAGCGCACCAACCTGCTCGCCTCCGAGGCACTCAATTCGGCGGTGCCGTATGCGGTGGGCGGCACCCACCGCCACATTCCCGAAATCCTGCAGAACTTCGCCCACGCCGCCGGTCTGGACGCCGCGGCGGCCGGCGAGTTCACCCTCGCGTTCACCCCGATGCTCGTGCCGATGTCGCGTGGCATCCTCGCCTCGGTGAGCGCGAAACTCACCGACGCCGCCATGGACCTGACCGTCGAGCAGATCCATGCCATATGGACCGGCGCATACGAGGGCCAGGGGTTCGTCAGCGTGCTCGCCCCCGACGCCATGCCGGCCACGCAGAACGTGCTCGGATCGAACGCCGCGCATGTGCAAGTGGCCGTGGACCGGCGCAGCCGAACCCTGCACGCGTTCGCCGCAATCGACAACCTCAACCGCGGCACGGCCGGCCAGGCGGTCGAATCCCTCAACTTGGCCTTCGGACTCAATGAGGAAAACGGTTTGACGAAGATTGGAGTCGCACCATGAGCGTGACATTCGCGCAAGGATTCTCAGCGGCCGGTGTCGAAGCCGGCATCTCGGCCACACCGGGCAAGAAAGACGTGGCGCTCGTCGTGAACGAGGGGCCGCTCACGGCCGCCGCCGGCGTGTTCACCACCAACCGGTTCTGCGCCGCGCCCGTGCAATGGTCGCGCAAGGCCGTGGCCGACGGTTCGCTCAAGGCCGTCATCCTCAACTCCGGCGGCGCCAACGCATGCACCGGCGAAGCAGGGTATGCGCAATCCGTGGCAACCGCACATGAGGTGGCCGGGCTGCTCGGCACCGAAGACGGCGAAGTGGCCGTATGCTCCACCGGCCTCATCGGCGAACTGCTGCCGCTCGACAAGGTGCTCGACGGCGCCGCGCGCGCCTTCGCCGCGCTCGAGCCGACGATGGCCGCCGGCGAGGACGCCTCGCACGCCATCATGACGACCGACACCAAGCCCAAGACGGTCACGCGCATGGGATCGAATGGGTTCCGTGTGGGCGGCATGGTCAAGGGCTCGGGCATGATCGCCCCGCAGCTCGCCACGATGCTGTGCGTGATCACGACTGACGCCGTGGTGAGCGCAGGCCAGCTCCAGGCGGCGCTGGGCGCGGCGGTCGACACCTCGTTCAACCGCATCGACGTGGACGGCTGCATGTCCACGAACGACACCGTGCTGCTGCTCGCCTCGGGCGCCTCGGGCATCGAACCCGACCCGGACGAGTTCAACGACCTCATCGCGAACTGCTGCGCGAGTCTGGCACGCCAGATCATCGGCGACGGCGAAGGCGCGAGCCACGACATCCGCATCACCGTGGCCGGTGCCACAAGCGAGGACGCCGCGCTGGCGTGCGGGCGCGCAATCGCCGCGTCGAACCTGCTCAAATGCGCGATCAGCGGCAACGACCCCAACTGGGGGCGCATCGTGAGCTCTTTGGGCACCGTGCCGGCGGACGTGGCGCCCTACGACCCCGACGAGGTGACTGTCGACGTCAACGGCGTGCGCATCTGCGACGGCGGCAAGCCGGGCCACGACCGCAGCGAGGTCGACATGACGCCACGCCAGATCGACATCGACGTGGACCTGCATGCGGGTACGTCGGCCGCAACCGTGTGGACCGACGACCTGACCCACGAATATGTGCATATCAACGCGGACTACGAGAGCTGAGGACATGGCAAAAGAACTGAAGGGACCGGGATTCCACCTCGACGTGCACACCGACCTGCGCGCCGACCAGAAGGCGGAGGTGCTCATCGAGGCGCTGCCGTGGCTTGAGGAATTCTACGGCAAGACAATCGTCATCAAATACGGCGGCAACGCGATGGTCGACGACCATCTCAAGGAATGCTTCGCCGAAGACATGGTGTTCCTGCGTCAGGTGGGCCTGCACCCGGTGATCGTGCACGGTGGCGGCCCGCAGATCTCGCACATGCTCAAGGCGTTGGGCATCCACTCCGAGTTCAAGGGCGGACTGCGCGTCACGACGCCCGAGGCGATGGACGTGGTGCGCATGGTGCTCACTGGCAAGGTCTCCCGCGAGCTCGTCGGCCTGATCAACGCGCACGGTCCCCTCGCCGTTGGTCTGTCGGGTGAGGATGCCGCGCTGTTCTCCGCGATCCAACGCAAGCCGCTCATCGACGGCAAGCCCACCGACATCGGCCTGGTGGGCGACGTCGTCGGCGTCGATGCCTCGGCTGTGATCGATTTGATCAACGCCGGGCGCATCCCCGTCGTCTCGTCGGTCGCCCCGAACGAGGACGACGCCACCGAGGTGCTCAACGTCAACGCCGATTCCGCCGCGGCCGCGCTTGCCACCGCGCTCGGCGCGCACAAGCTCGTCATCCTCACGGATGTGGACGGCCTGTACGCGGACTGGCCCGACCGCAATTCGCTCATCGGCCGCATCGGCGTCGAGGACCTGCGCGACCTGCTGCCCGACCTCGAATCGGGCATGCGCCCCAAGATGGAGGCGTGCATCCGCGCCATCGACGGCGGCGTGCGCCAGGCGCACATCATCGACGGACGCAAACCACACTCCATACTCAACGAGATATTCACCTCGGCGGGCATCGGCACGATGGTCGAACCGGGTGAGGGACTGGAAATGAGGAGCTCATATGGCAACTGAGACACAGCCACTGGGGCAGGACGCCGCTTGGCTCGGCAAATACGACGACGTGCACATGCACGTGTTCGGCACGCCGCTGCGCGTGCTCGACCACGGGCAGGGCATGCGCGTGTGGGACGTCGACGGCAACGAATACCTCGACTTCCTCGCGGGCATCGCGGTGAACGCGCTCGGCTACGCACACCCGGACTGGTGCGAGACCGTCGCGCAACAGGCACAGCGCGCCGCGCACGTGAGCAACTATTTCGCGACCAAGCCGCAGATTGAACTGGCCACCAAGCTCATCGAACTCGCCGGCGCACCGCAGGGCTCGCACGTCTACTTCGGCAATTCAGGGGCCGAGGCCAACGAGGCCGCGCTCAAGATGGCCAAGCTGTACGGCGCCACCCTGCAGACCGACGATGCGCGCCCCTACCGCATCCTCGCGCTGACCCACGGATTCCACGGGCGCACGATGGGTGCGCTTTCGGCCACTTGGAAGCCGGCGATCCGCACGCCGTTCGAGCCTCTTGTGCCGAATATTGAGTTCGTCGAGGCCAACGACCTCGGCGCGATGGGCGCCGCGTTCGCCACCGATGACGGCAAAGGCCCGGTGGCCGCGGTCATCATGGAACTGATCCAGGGCGAGGCGGGCGTGCTGCCACTCGACGCCGAGTACATCCGCGGCGTGCGGGCGCTGTGCGACGAGCACAACGCCCTGATGATTGTCGACGAGGTGCAGACCGGCATGGGCCGCACCGGCGCATGGTTCGCGTTCCAGCGCGATGACCTGGGCGGCATCACCCCCGACATCGTGACCTTTGCCAAGGGTGTGGCCGGCGGATTCCCGATGGGCGGCATGATCTCGTTTGGCGAGGAACTCTCGGCGTTGTTCTCGCCCGGCACCCATGGTTCGACGTTCGCCGGCAACCCGCTTGGCGCCGCGGCGGCCCTCGCCACCATCAGCGTGATCGAACGCGAAGGGCTTGTGGCGCAGGCGAACGAGCGCGGCGAGCAACTGCGCACGGGCATCATGGCCACCGACAACCCGCTGTTCGCGTCGGTGCGTGGCCGCGGCCTGCTCAATGCGATCGTGCTGACGCGGCCGTGCGCGCATGCCGCCGTGGGATGGGCGCTCGACCACGGTCTGATCATCAACGCACCGTCGCCGACCGTGCTGCGTCTGGCACCGCCGTTGATCGCGAGCGAACAGGACATCAACGAGGCCATCGGCATCCTCGCCCTCATGCCGAACGATCTGGCGACCGAATAGGCGCGGGAACCGAAAACCACCCACCATACAGCAAGGAGGCCATTATGGCGCAGCTTCGGCACATGCTTCGCGATGACGACGTCAATCACGAGGAGCAAAAGCAGATTCTGGAACTGGGCATGAAGTTCCGCGAGAACCGTTTTCACCACCGACCTTTCGAGGGGCCGCAGGGCGTGGCCGTGCTCTTCGACAAGCCGAGCACGCGCACGCGCTCGAGCTTCTCGATCGGCGTGGCCGAATTGGGCGGTTACCCGCTCGTCATCGACAAGTCCGGGTCCCAGTTGGGCCGTGGCGAGCCAATCAGCGACACGACCGAAGTGCTCACGCGCATGGCGTATGCAATCGTCTGGCGCACGTTCGAACAGTCGCGCATCGAGGAGATGGCCTCGGTGGCCACAGTGCCGGTAGTCAACGCGCTCACCGACGAATTCCACCCCTGTCAGGTGCTCGCCGACTTCCTGACCCTGGCCCAGTTCAGGGGCGGCGTCGACGCGCTCGAAGGCATGTCGATCGCGTACCTGGGCGATGCGGCGAACAACATGGCGAACTCGTACCTGCTCGCGGGCGCCGTGGCCGGCATGCATGTGGCCGTGGCCGGCCCGAATGGCTATCTGCCCGATGAGGCGATCGTGCAGGACGCCGAGGCGATCGCCGCCACGACCGGTGGATCGATCCTCGTGACGACCAATCCGCTCGAGGCCGTGGCCGGCGCGGACTGCGTGTTCACCGACACATGGGTCTCGATGGGCGAGGAATCGCAGTACGCTGTGCGTTCCAAGCCGTTCTGGCCATATCAGGTCAACGAGGAGCTCATGGGGTATGCCAAGCCCGACGCGCTGTTCCAGCACTGCCTGCCCGCCTATCGTGGCAAGGAGGTGACCGCCGAGGTCATCGACGGCCCGCAGTCGGTCGTGTGGGACGAGGCCGAGAACCGGTTGCACGCGCAGAAGGCGCTGCTCACTTGGCTCATCGGCAAGCAGCGTGGCGACGAAAGCCTGCTGGTCTGATGACGCAGGACTCCCAGCCGATGCAACGCCCGGCGAGCCGCATCGCGCGCCTGAACGCGATCGAGCAGGCGCTCGAGAACAATGTGGTCACGTCGCAGGCGGAGCTCTCCGAAATCCTCAGCAGCCAGGGCATCGAGGTGACCCAAGCCACATTGAGCCGCGATCTCGACGAGATCAACGCCACGAAGACACGCCTGCCAGACGGCGTGCTCGCCTACACCGTCGGCGAGCACGCGCCGGCGGAGGCGGAGGGCCACGAGCCCGACGAGCGTGCCCAGCAGCAGATGTCGAAGGTGCTGTCGGGCATCGTCACCTCGGTGGCCCACGCGCGCAACTTCATCGTGGTGCACACCTCGTCGGGCGCCGCCCAATACGTGGCGAGCGTCATCGACCGCCACGCCGTCCCGGGCATCCTCGGCACGATCGCCGGCGACGACACCGTGCTGGTGATCTGCCAGGACGACCAGTCGGCCCTGCGGCGCAGCGCATGGCTGCTCGATATCGCGTCCAAGCGCGGCTGAGCATTCGCATCGTGGGCACATCGTGTCCATAATGCATATTTATACACGCTTTTGTATATACTGGCGCGTATCGCACCTGAAGAAAGGCAAGACATGAGCGATAAGAACCGTATTGTGCTCGCGTACTCCGGCGGCCTCGACACCTCCGTCGCCATCCCGTACCTCAAGGACCGCACCGGCAAAGACGTGGTGGCCGTCTCGCTCGACGTCGGCCAAGGAGGCGAAAGCCTCGAGACGATCAAGGAACGCGCGCTCGCGTGCGGCGCCGTCGAAGCGTACATCGTGGACGCACGCGACGAGTTCGCGAACGAATACTGCATGCAGGCCCTCAAGGCGAACGCCATGTACGAAGGCGTGTACCCGCTCGTCTCCGCGATCTCGCGTCCGCTGATCACCAAGCACTTGGTGCGCGCCGCACACCAGTTCGGCGCCGACACAATCGCGCACGGCTGCACCGGCAAGGGCAACGACCAGGTGCGCTTCGAGGTCTCCATCCAGTCCATCGACCCCGAACTCAAGGCGATCAGCCCAATCCGCGACCTGTCACTGACGCGCGACGTGGAAATCGCCTACGCCAACGACCACGACCTGCCGATCGTGCAGACCGAGAAGAGCCCGTTCTCCATCGACCAGAACGTGTGGGGCCGCGCCATCGAGACCGGCTTCCTCGAGGACCCGTGGAACGCGCCCACCAAGGACTGCTACTCGTACACCGACGACCCGGACTTCCCGCCGGTCGAAGACGAGGTCGTCATCGAATTCAAGCAGGGCGTGCCGGTCAAGATCGACGGCCGCGACGTGACCCCGCTGCAGGCGATCGAGGAGATGAACCGCCGTGCCGGCGCTCAGGGCATCGGCCGCGTCGACCTCATCGAGGACCGCCTCGTCGGCATCAAGTCCCGCGAACTCTACGAGGCGCCCGGCGCGATCGCGCTGATTCGCGCGCACGAAGAGCTCGAGAACATGTGCCTCGAACGCGAACAGCACCGCATCAAGCGCGACATCGACAAGCGCTGGGCCGAGCTCGTCTACGACGCGCAATGGTTCTCGCCGGCCGTCAAATCGCTCAACGCGTTCATCAACGACACCCAGCAGTACGTCAACGGCGAGATCCGCATGGTGCTGCATGGCGGCCGCGCAGTCGTGGTGGGACGCCGTTCCGACAGCTCGCTGTACGACTACAACCTCGCCACCTACGATTCGGGCGACACCTTCGATCAGAACGCGTCGAACGGCTTCATCGAGATCTACGGCCTGCCCACCAAGGTGGCCGCCGCACGCGACGTGAAGTTCGGCAACGGCATTGAAGTTCCGGACAACGACGTAGAGTAGGGCACACCAACAGGCGGTTGCATCCGACCGCACGGACGGGCGGCGCGCCCGCGGCACGAGCCGCGCGCGGCCGCCCTTTTTCGGCCGGCAAGGCACCGGGAAAGAGAGGAAACCATGACCGAGGGCACCACGCACGAAGGGGAGCATCTGGCATTGTGGGGCGGGCGGTTCTCGTCCGGCCCCTCGCCCGAACTCGCCGCGCTGAGCAAATCCACGCAGTTCGACTGGCGACTGGCCGACGACGACATCGCGGGGTCCCGCGCCCACGCCCGTGCCCTGGCCCGCGCCGGACTGCTCACCTCCGACGAGCTGCAGCGCATGGAAGCGGCGCTCAACGAATTGCAATACCGGGTGGACACCGGCGCGTTCGCGCCGGTCGAAGACGACGAGGACGAAGCGACCGCGCTCGAACGCGGCCTGCTGGAGATCGCCGGCGACGAGCTGGGCGGCAAACTGCGCGCCGGCCGTTCGCGCAACGACCAGATCGCCGCGCTGATCCGCATGTGGCTGCGCCGCCAGTCGCGCGTCATCGCCAACCAACTGCTCGACCTGTGCATGGTGCTCATCGACCAGTCCCTCAAAGCCGGCCGCACCGTGATGCCCGGCCGCACCCACATGCAGCACGCCCAGCCCGTGCTGCTCGCGCACCAGCTCATGGCGCACGTGTGGCCGCTGCTGCGCGACGTGGACCGCCTGCGCGACTGGGACCGGCGCATTGACGCGAGTCCCTACGGCTCCGGTGCGCTCGCCGGCAACACGCTCGGCCTCGAACCGGTGGCCGTGGCACGCGAACTGGGGTTCACGACCGTCACCGAAAACTCCATCGACGGCACCGCGAGCCGCGACCTCGTGGCGGAGTTCTCGTTCGTCGCGGCTATGGCCGGTGTCGACATCAGCCGCCTGTCCGAGGAGATCATCATCTGGAACACGCAGGAGTTCGCCTTCGTGCGGCTTGACGACGCGTACTCGACCGGCTCCTCGATCATGCCGCAGAAGAAGAACCCCGACATCGCCGAACTCGCGCGCGGCAAGGCCGGACGCCTCATCGGCGACCTGGCCGGCCTGCTCGCCACGCTCAAAGGCCTGCCCACCGCGTACGCGCGTGATCTGCAGGAAGACAAAGAGGCCGTGTTCGACCAGGTCGACACACTCGAAGTGCTGCTGCCCGCGTTCACCGGCATGGTGGCCACGATGACCTTCGACGCCGCCCGTCTCGAGGCCGAGGCGCCGACCGGCTTCGCGCTCGCCACCGACATCGCCGAGTGGCTTGTCAAGCAGGGCGTGCCGTTCCGGCACGCCCATGAGCTTTCCGGCGCATGCGTCAAGATCGCCGAAGGCCGCGGCGAAGAGCTGTGGGACCTGACCGACGACGATTTCATCGAGGTGTTCCGCGAATTCCTGCCCGCCGAACAGGCCGTGGGCGTGCGCGAAGTGCTCTCCACCGAAGGCTCGGTCGCTGCGCGCGCCGGCAAGGGCGGCACCGCGCCGACCCGTGTGCGCGAGCAGATCGTCTCCGCCAAATCCGCTGTCGAACAGCTGCGCACGTATTTCCACGCGAGCAGCGACGGCACGGCGTATGTCTCGCCCGAGGCGATCGTCAAACTGCACGGCGCCGACCAGGCGTGACGCGTCCGGTGTGGCGGCGGACGCGCATACCGCCGCCACACCGGACGCAATCCGTGTGCGCAGGCAGGGGGAGTTGTGCTCAGCAGACGCGCAATCGACCGCATCGTGTGCCATTACGGCGCCGACATCCTGACGCATGAGCATATGGAGGTGGAGCGCCGCGCGTACCAGCACGGCAACGTGACGACCTACGAGCATTCGGTGCGCGTTGCGCGTCTGGCCGTGTGGCTCGCCGACCGCCTGCGCCTGTGGCGGCGCGTGGACCTGCGCTCACTGGTGCGCGCCGCCCTGCTCCACGACTATTTCCTGTACGACTGGCATGAGCACGACGACGGCACACACCGCTGGCATGGGTTCAGGCACCCGGCTACGGCCGAACGCAATGCGCGCGCCGATTTCGCCATCGACGACGTGGTGGCTAACAGCATCCGCACACACATGTTCCCGCTCACGCCGGTTCCACCGCGCCATGTGGAAGGCTGGCTCGTCACCGCCGCCGACAAAATCAGCGCGACCGCCGAGACGTTCTCGCCCGACCGCTTCGCAAAACCCCACGGCAAAGGCCGGTGAGTGTCTGCGAGCCGTGCGACACTGGGAACCGGCCGGGGCCGTGCTATGCACGCGCCCCGCGTAGACATACGTCAGATTCAGGAGAACATTAGGCATGGCTCACGTCATCGATTACAAGGAAGCCGGATTCGATTCGGTACTGGATGAATTGGAATGGCGCGGGTTGATTTCCCAGTCGACCGACCGGGAACGACTCGCAGAGACGCTCGATGGAGATCCGATCACCTATTACTGCGGGTTCGACCCCACCGCGCCGTCACTGCACATCGGCAACCTCGTGCAGCTCATCATCATGCGCCACCTGCAGGCGGCCGGGCACCACCCGATCGCGCTCGTGGGCGGCGCCACCGGCCTGATCGGCGACCCGCGCCAGTCAGGTGAGCGCGTGCTCAACTCCAAGGACATCGTGGCCGGCTGGTGCGACCGCCTGCGCGCACAGATCGGCGAAGTGCTCGTGCAGGACGGCGCCAACCCGGTGCGCTTTGTCTCAAACTACGACTGGACGGCGTCGATGAACGTCATCGACTTCCTGCGCGACGTGGGCAAGAACTTCCGTCTGGGCACGATGCTCTCCAAGGACATCGTGGCACGCCGCCTCAATTCGGAGGAGGGCATCTCGTTCACCGAGTTCAGCTACCAGGTGCTCCAAGGCAACGACTACCTGCACCTGTACGACAATTTCGACTGCGTGCTCGAGCTCGGCGGATCCGACCAGTGGGGCAACCTCACGTCGGGCCTCGACCTGATCCACAAGGTGCGCGGCGTCAATGTGAACGTCATGGCCAGTCCGATCATCACCGACGCCAACGGCAAGAAATTCGGTAAGTCCGAAGGCAACGCCGTGTGGCTCGACCCCACGATGCTCAGCCCGTACCGGTTCTACCAGTTCTGGATCAACCGCCCGGACGCCGAGATGGAAAGCCTGCTCAAGGCCTTCACGTTCCTGCCGAAGCAGGAGATCGAACGCCTCATGGAGAGCACCGCCACGAATCCGGGCGCCCGCGAGGCCCAGCGTGTGCTCGCATGGGAGGTCACGAGCCTCGTGCACGGCGAGGATGCCACACGGCAGGCCATCGAGGCGTCCGCGGCGCTCTTCGGACGCGGCGGCGACCTGGCGGCCATCGGCGTGGACACGCTTGAAGCGGCGCTCGACGGCCTCAAGGTCGAGAACGAAGATGGAGCCAAGGTCTTCGCCACAGCCACGGTCGGCGAGCGTGTGAGCGAGGCCGGCGTGCGCGCCGGGTTGTTCAAGTCGATCTCCGAAGCGCGCAAGACGATCGCCTCGGGCGGCGTATACCTCAACAATGCGCGCGTGGAGGACCAGGAGCGCCTGCTGGGCGTCGACGACTTCCTGCAGGCGCGGTTCGCGCTCATCCGCCGCGGCAAGAAGGCGCTCGGCGTGGTGGAGCTCGGCTGAGTTTACGCTATCGCCCCAATGCGCCACGTCGACGCTGGCGAGCGATTACACTGAAGACACAAGAACGGATGAGGCGGGCGCACGGCCCGCCTCTCGAATGCAAAGGGCACAGAATGGCAGACGAACGCGGATCCCAGCATCAATCACACGGGTCGAACCGCCGATACGGGTCGAACAATTCCGGCAAGCGCAAGGGCCAAGGCCAGCGCAAGGGCCAAGGCGGCGGATCGTTCCACCGCGGCGGCTCCCAGCACCGCAACCGCGACTTCCACCGCGACGGCGAACGCGGTGAGTCCCGTCAGGACGGCGAACGCCGCCAGCGTTTCCACCGCGACGGCGAGTCGGGCGGATCGCGCGGCTATCGTTCGGGCGACCGCAGGGACCGCAACAACCACGGCAACGGCCAGCGCCGTGATTTCCACCGTGGCGACCGCAGGGACTTCCGTCGTGATGACCGCCGTGACGGCGAGCGTCGTGACTTCCACCGCGACGGCGAACGCCGTGATGGCGACCGTAGGGACTTCCGTCGCGATGACCGTCGTGATGACCGCCGCAACAACCATCATGACGACCGCCGTGGGGACCGCAGGGATTTCCGCCGTGACGACCGTCGTGGGGACCGCTTCAACCACCATGACGACAAGCGCCGTGAATACATGTCGAAGTCGCGCAAGAACTCTGATGGCACGGTCAGCTTCCCCTCGCAGAACCCTTACACCGACCGTCGTCCGGGTGAGCCGGTCATGCCCAAGGGTCTGGAATGGAACATGCTGAGCAAGGACGAGCGCGAACGTCTGCGCGGACTGTCGAAGGAACATGCCGAGAACATCGGCCTGCACATCCTGGCCGCGTACACGCTTGAGGCCGACGACCCGAAGGCGGCGCTCGAGCACGCCAAGTGGGTGGCCAAGCAGGCGTCGCGCATCGATTTCGCCCGCGAGACGCTCGCGATGGTGGCCTACCGCAACGGCGACTACAAGCTCGCGTTGCGCGAGTTCCGCACGGCGTTCCGCATGAACGGCTACTTGGATTACCTGCCGTTCATGGCGGATTGCGAGCGTGGGCTCGAACAGCCCAAGAAGGCGATCGACATCGCGCTGTCCGACGACGCCAAGCACCTGACCGGCGAACCGAAGGCCGAGATGTTCCTCGTGTACGCCGGCGCGCTCGCCGATCTGGGCATGTGGGATCAGGCGATCGAGGTCGTGTCGAAGCTCGTGCACGCCAAGGGCTTGGCGGGGGAGTACCGCATGCGCGCCGCGCAGGCCGAACAATACTTCCTCGAGCAGTCCGGCCGTTCCGACGAGGCCGTGGCGATGGATGAGCTCATCGACGACCTGGAGGCGAAGTACGCCGACGTCGAAGAGGATGAGACGAGCGACGACTTCGTGGTCGACTACGACGTGGAGGACCTGCCCGAAGACCTGCAGGCCAAGCTCGGCGTGACCGAGGACGACGCGCAGTACGCGCCGTTCGACGACGAGGATGGTGTGAACATGGACGACGAGACGCGCCTGCCGGAAGAGGAGCAGCGCGAAGGCGCCGCGATGGACATCGAACCCGCCGAGATGGAGGAACGCAACGAACGCCGTGACGAGGAAGGCGTGATGGCCGACCCCGACATGACCGACGTCGCTGAGGACTTCAACGAGGAGGACGCCCAGATCGGCGATGACGAAGAGCAGATCGACAGCGAAACGGAGTGACCCCACGTGCTGAAAGCCACCACGACCGCGCTCAGCGAGACCTACCGTCTGGCGCTGCTGGACCTTGACGGCGTTGTCTATTACGGCAAGCAGCCGGTGCCGCACGCCAGTGCGAGCATCACCGAAGCCCAGCGGCTCGGTATGACGATCGAGTACACCACGAACAACTCCTCGCGCATGCAGGGCGTGGTGGCCGGCCAGCTCCATGGGTTCGGGCTGGATGTGCAGCCGTGGCAGGTGATCACCTCGTCGGTCGTCGCCGCCCGCATGGTGGCGCGCCATGTACCCGCGGGGGCACGCGTGCTCGTGGTGGGCGCCGACCATCTGCGTGACGAAGTGGCCAAGCAGGGCCTCGTCATCGTCGACAATGCCAAGGACGACCCCGCCGCGGTCATCCAAGGCTGGTACCCGCAGATGACATGGCAGCAGATGGCCGAAGCCGCGTATGCGGTCGAGGCGGGAGCCCGGTATTTCGTGACGAACCGTGACCCCACAATTCCCCGTGAGCAGGGCATCGCGCCGGGATGCGGTTCGATGATCCAAGCCGTCATCAACGCCACCGGCGTCGAACCGATCGCCTCGGCGGGCAAACCCGAATCGGCGATGTATGACGAGGCGCGCATGCTCGCCGCCCATGACGGTGAGAGGATGGTGTCGGTCGCGCAGAGCCTCGCCATCGGCGACCGCTTGGACACCGACATTGAAGCGGGCAACCGCGGCGGCTATGATTCGCTGCTCGTGCTCACCGGCGTGACCGACGAACGGCTGCTCATGTGCGCCCCGGCCGCATTGCGCCCCACGTACATCGCCCGCGACCTGCGCGGACTGAACGTGCCCCACCCGGGCGTCGAACGGCTCGCGGACGGCGACTGGCGCTGCGGCGGCATGACCGCCACATGGCGCGACGGCGCCGTCAGTGTCAGCGACGCGACGAGCGTCGACGCGCTGCGCGCCGCATGCGCGCTCATCTGGGACCGCATGGACAACGGCATTGACACCGCGGGCATCGCCCTGCCGCAGTTCCATCTCGACGACTGACCGGCGGCCATGGTGGGGATGGAACGGCTTGACGCATACGTGGCGCGTTGTGCGCTGGCGCCATCGCGCGCCAAAGCGCAGCGCCTCATCCGCGACGGCTCGGTGTTCGTTGATGGCGTGTGTGTGCGCAAACCGTCGGCATCCGTGCCTCACGGCGCACACGTCGAGATACATGGCGCCGACGATTACGTCTCGCGTGGAGCCTACAAGCTGCTCGGCGCGTTCAGCGCGTTCGCATCCCACGGTCTGCGGCCGCCCGCGGGCCTCGATTGCCTCGACATCGGCGCGTCGACCGGCGGGTTCTGCGACGTGCTGCTGCGCGGTGGCGCGCGGCGCGTCATCGCGCTCGACGTGGGCCATGGGCAGCTCGATGCGCGCATCGCCGCCGACCCGCGCATCACGGAGATGAGCGGCGTCAATATCCGCGACGTCGGGCCGGAGGACCTGCCGTTCGTGCCGCAGATGGTCGTGTCGGACGTCTCATTCATCTCGCTGACATATGTGCTGCCGGTCGTCGCGCGCATCGCCGCACCAGGCGCGTCGGTGGTCATGCTGGTCAAACCGCAGTTCGAAGTCGGTAGGCAAGGGCTTGGCAAACACGGTATCGTCACCGACTCCCAGCTACGCGCACGCGCGTTGGACGATGTCGTTCAATGCGCGCGCGAGTGCGGGCTGGATGTTGTGGCGACCGCCGTCTCGCCGATTGAAGGCACGCACGGCAACATCGAATACCTCATGTATGCGCGGGCCCGTGCCTGAAGCCGGCTGGGTCAGCCGCGGATGAAGTGGTCGATCTGGTCTTGCTTGCCCATGATGATCAGTTCGTCATTGCGGTGCAGCTCAAGGCCGTTTGACGCGTACTGGAACTCATGGCCCGGGGATTTGACGCCGACGATCGTCACGCCATAGCGGTCGTGGATTTTCGCGTCGCCGATCGTATAGCCCACGAACTGCGCGGGCGTGTGGATCTTGACGACGTTGTAGGCGCCTTCGAGCTCGATGTAGTCGAGGTAGTTGCTCGAC
This sequence comes from Bifidobacterium pseudolongum subsp. globosum, assembly GCF_000741295.1. Classification (GTDB taxonomy): domain Bacteria; phylum Actinomycetota; class Actinomycetes; order Actinomycetales; family Bifidobacteriaceae; genus Bifidobacterium; species Bifidobacterium globosum. The sequence continues at coordinate 304,509 of NZ_JGZG01000005.1, forward strand.
ACGAGATGCCCCACACGCTTGCCCGCATCGGTTTCGGCGTTGATGATGTGGCGTGCGCCGATGCGCTGCAGGATGCGCGCGTGCTCCTTCGACACCGATTTGGCCCAGATGTCGGAGATGCCGGCGTCGAGCAGGTTGCCGGCGGTGATCACGGACGCCTCGACGCTGTCGCCGATCGCCACGACCGCGGTGTCGAAGTCGGCGGCGTTGAGCTGTTCGAGTGCCAGCACGTCGGTCATGTCGGCCTGCACGGTGGGGATCTGCGACGACCAGCGGTTCACGAGCTCGGGATCGCGGTCCACGGCCAGCACATCCTGGCCCATCGCGTCGAGCGTGGTGGCCACCGCGCTGCCAAAACGGCCGAGTCCCACCACAAGTACACTGCGGTTGTCCGCCATGGTTACCTCCTGCAAGTTGCGTGTGAATGATGAAGAACAATCGGGGTTGATGGTTGCGTGTGGCCGCCGGTCAGCCCACCACGATCTGGTCGGTGGGGTAGCGCACCACGTCAAGCTGTTTGGGCCGGCTCACCGCGTAGGCAAGCGTCATCGGGCCCAAACGCCCCACGACCATCGTTGTGGCGAGCACGTAAAGCGCCGCATCGCTGCCTTCCTGCGCCACGCCCACCGAATAGCCGCCTAGGCCGAATGCCGAGCATGCGTCGAACAGCGCGTGGCTGAACGAGGCGTCGGTGATGAGCATGAGCGCCATCGAGGCCACGAGCACAAGCGCGAAGCACGCGGTGGTGATGCTGACCGCCGTCATGATCACATGCGTGTGGATGCGCCGGTGGAACGCGTTCACATCGCTGTGCCCGGTGAACGCGGCCTTGCACACCAGCAGGATCACGGCGAAGGTCGTGACGCGGATGCCGCCGGCCGTGGAGGTGCTGCCGCCGCCGATGAACATGACGAAGCTCATGAACACCTTCGTCGCCTCGCTCACCTGCGGCACCCACGAAAGATCGAAGCCGCTGCTGCGGGGCATCACCGCGGCCACCATGGCGCGGCGCATGCGCGTCTCCACGTCGGCGTGTTTGAACAGCGCCGGATTGTCCCATTCCACGGCCAAGAACCAGATGAGCGAGACAAGCACGATCGCGAACGTGGTGATGAGGGTGACCTTGGTGTGCAGGTTCCAGCGTTTGGGCGGCTGGTGGCGGCGTGTGCAGCGGAAGATGTTGAGGATGACGGGGAAGCCGAGCGTGCCGCAGAACGCGGAGAGCATGATCGGCATGCCCACGGCCCAGTTGTTCACATACAGCCCCGCGCCGTCGGGGGTGAAGCCGGCGTTGTTGTACGCCATGACGGCGAAGAACAACGATTCCCACAGCGTGTGCCCCACCGATCCCTTGTTCACATGGAGCAGTCCGGGGAACAGGGCGATGAACGTGATGCTCTCGATGACGAATGTGGTGGTGAGCACGACTGTCAGCACGCCTTTGATCTCGCTGAGCTTGTTGGTGCCGAGCTCGGAGGCCGTCAGCAGGCGTTGCATGGCCTTGAGGTGGTGGTTGACGGCGAGCGCGATGAGCGAGGCGAAGGTCATGACGCCCAGACCGCCCATCTGCACGGAGATGATGAGCACCGCCTGGCCGAACATGGACCAGTGGCTTGTGGTGTTCACAATCGAGATGCCGCATGTCGACAATGCACTGACCGCGGTGAAGAACGCGGTGGAGAACGACGTGGACTGCCCCTCCTGCGTGGAGATGGGCAACAGCAGCAGCGACGTGGACAGGCACACCAGCACGACGAAGTAGATGATCGTCAGCCGGCCGGGGTGCGAGTTGATCCGGTAGCTCAATGAGCGTCGAATCGGTTTGCGTTCCTCGGCGGCGGCCTTCTCGAACGTGTCGCCCGAGAACCACCAGGCATAGCCTTGTGAAGCGTCGCTGTTCGACGCCGATTCGTCGAACAGGAGATTCGCCATGCTGCCTCCCCGTCCAAGCCGTGACCACAGTGCGTGTCCTTACGTAGCTATTGTAGAGCCACGAGCGACTTCACGCCGCCTGTTCGCACATCGCTGGGCGTTTGGCATGGGGAAGGGGCGATACGAGGCGTCGACTACCATGGTGGCGTACACCCACGCGAGAAACGGAGCGGCCATGACCAAGACACGGCATGCCATTGTCGTCACACACGAGCGCCTCATGCACCGCGGCGACGTCGTGCAGGGCGCGGTCGGGCAATTGCAGGAGGCCGGGTTCGACGTGCAGGTCATCGACCGGCTCGACGTGCCCGAATTCGGTCAGCCGTGCGAGCGGGTGCCCGAAGACACCGAGATCGTCGTCGTCCTCGGCGGCGACGGCACGATCCTGCGTGCCGCCGAGCTCGTGCATTGCACGGGCGTGCCGATCATCGGCATCAACATGGGCCATGTGGGATTTCTGGCCGAATTCGAAAGCTTCCAGATCCACGACGCGATCCGCCGCATCGCCGAACGTGACTACAACATCGACGAACGCATGATCGCGCATGTGGACGTCTGGCTGCCCGATGCACACGAACCGTTGTGCGACTGGGCGCTCAATGACATCACGATCGAACGCGCCGACCGCGGCAAGATGGTCGAACTGTCGATCGGTGTGGACGGCGTGGAGATGAGCTCGTTCGGCTGCGACGGCGTCATCTTCTCGACACCCACCGGTTCGACCGCCTACGCGTTCTCCGCCGGCGGCCCGGTGATCTGGCCCGACGTGCAGGCGTTACTCATGGTGCCGCTCGCCGCGCATGCGCTGTTCGCCCGCCCAATCGTCATTGGTTCCGACTCATCGTTCTCGCTGCGCATCGACGATGATTCCACGTCCGAAGGGTGGATCTGCTGCGATGGCCGCCGCCAGCGCGCGCTGCCCAAAGGCACGCGCGTTGCGATCCGCCAATCGGCCGCACGGCTGCGTCTGGCACGCCTGTCGGACGCGCCGTTCACCAACCGGCTCGTCACGAAATTCAACCTGCCGGTCGTCGGTTGGCGTGACCGGCACGCCCCCGAAACCAACACGTCGCTGCGCGGGCAGGGCGATGCCGACGACCCGGACTACGGCGCCTGACGCCACACATGCGCACATCCTGCACATCCGACACCCACACAAGGAACCGGTGACCCCACTTTGCTTGAAGAACTCGAACTGCGAGACCTTGGGCCCATCCACACCGCAACCATCGCACCCCATGCCGGCATGACGGCGATCACCGGCGAGACCGGCGCCGGCAAATCCATGCTTCTGTCCGCACTCGACATGGTCTGTGGCGCTCCGGCCGACCCCGCGCGCGTCGCCACCGGCACGACGGCCGCATGGGCGCAGGCGATCTTCACGCTGCCCGCCGATTCGCCGGCCGTGCCACTGCTCGACGACGCCGGCATCAGCATCGTCGACAACGAGGTGTTCCTTGCGCGCACGGTGCCGGCGCATGGCCGTTCACGTGCCGTCATCTGCGGCAAAACGGTGCCGCGCTCACTGTTGGGCGCTGTGTGCGCCGAACTCATCACCGTCCATGGGCAGGCCGACCAGCTGCGGTTCGCCACCGCGGCCCGGCAGCGCGCGTTCCTGGACCGGTACGCCGCCGACGGTGATCTGCTCCATGCCTACGCGCGCGCCTACGCCGCCTACCGTGAGGCGGAGGACCATCTGCACCGCATCGAATCGCAGGAGGCGTCGATGCGCCAGCAGGCGGACTACCTGCGCGAATCGATCGCGCGCATAGACCGCATCGCCCCGCAGGCCGGCGAACTCGACGAGCTCAAGGCGCGCCGCACGCGCATCGAGAACGCGGCGCGCGTCAACGCCGGCGTCGCCCAGGCGCTTGGCGCGCTCGACGCAGCCCAGAACGGCGACGGCATGGAACTGCCCGGCGCGTGCGACCTCGTGCAGCGCGCCGCCGACGCTCTGCGGGCGCTCGGATTCGACGACGGTCTGCGCCAGTGCGCCGACCGCCTGGACGCCGTGGGCACCGAACTCGCCGACGTGGTGTTCACACTCACGCGGCAGCTCGACAGCGAAGGCGGCCCCGAAGAACTCGACGCGCTCAACGGGCGCATCCACGAGCTCGACGAACTGACACGCCGGTGGGGGCCGACGCTCGTCGACGTGCTCGCCTGGCGCGAACGGTCGCGGTTCGAACTCGAGGACCTCGACGATTCACCCGAACGGCTCGCCCAATTGCGCGCCGAACGCGACGCGCTCGCCGAGGCGGCGCTGCGTGCGGCGAAACGGCTCACCAAGGCGCGGCGCACAGCCGCAGACGCATTGTGCCAAGCGGTCGCGGGTGAACTCGGACAGCTGGCGATGGATGGCGCGGCGCTCTCGATCCGCGTGCAGCCGCGCAGTGGCGACGGCGCGCTCGACGCGCACGGCATCGACGACATCGTGTTCCTGTTCACACCGTTCCCGGGCGCCGAGCCGATGCCGATGGGCGCAAGCGCGTCGGGCGGCGAACTGAGCCGGCTCATGCTCGCGCTCGAACTGTCCGCGGCGGGCCATGGAGCGTCGGGGGAGCAGGGCGCGCTGATGACGTTCATCTTCGACGAGGTCGACGCCGGCGTGGGCGGGCGCACCGCGGTGGAACTCGGGCGGCGCTTGGCGCGCCTCGCCCGGCACGCGCAGGTCATCGTCGTCACGCATCTGCCGCAGGTGGCCTCGTGGGCACAACGCCAGTATGTGGTGAGCAAGGGCACCGATGGCGAGGGGCGCACGGGCACGAGTGTGCGCGAAGTGCAGGGGAGCGCGCGCGTCGAGGAGATCGCGCGCATGCTCGCCGGTGACACGACGCGCACATCGCTCGACCATGCGCGTGAGCTGCTCGACGCCTCGCGACTGGACGACGACAACACCGATGCGGTAGCAGGAGGCAGTGCGCATGACGACTGACGAGAACCTCGGCAAGGCCGCGATCTTCGACCTGGACGGCACCTTGCTCGATTCGATGGGCGTCTGGGACCAGATCGACGCCGCGTTCCTGGCGAAACGCGGCATCACCGTGCCCGACGACTACATGGAGACCGTTACGGCGATGCAGTTCCGTGAGATCGCGCGCTATACGATCGACCGGTTCGGCTTGGACGACACCGAGGACGGACTGATGGCCGAATGGGACCGCATGGCGCATGACGCGTATACGAGCGTCGTGCAGCCCAAGGCGCATGCGCTCGACTATCTGCGCTACCTCAAAGCCACCGGCGCCAGACTTGCGGTGGCCACGACGATGCCCGCCGGACTGCGCGCGCCGGCGCTTGGGCACGCCGGCATGCTCGACCTGTTCGACGCCATCGTCGGCGTCGACGATGTGGGGCGCGGCAAGGAGCACCCCGACATCTATCTGGAGGCCGCCGCGCGCGTCGGTGTGCCGGCCCATGCGGCCACCGTATTCGAGGACCTGCTTGCGGGCGTGCAATCGGCGGCCGGGGCCGGCATGCATGTGTGGGGTGTCTACGACGAGTCGTCCGCACAATCCTGGCCGGCGATCCAATCCATTGCGCAAGGCGTCCTCAACGACTTCGCGCAGGCGCCACGTCCGCTCGCCTGAACAATGTGTTGGCCCCATCGCCATATGGCGATGGGGCCAACACATGCTGGTGCGCGTTATGTTACAGACGGTCGGCGCACTGCTCCACGTAGTGGGCCATGTCGCTGACCTCCACGCAGTCACGGAACCGCACGTCGGCGCTTTCCAGGCCGCGCAGCATGGCGGGCACCTCGGTGCCGGTGGCGGCCGCGAGCTCGTCCATGCATTCGAAATCGGTGCCGTCGGCCTTGAGCCCCAGCGCCTCGTTGACCACGCGCGGGAACTTGTAGGGGCTCGCGGTGCTCAGCAGCACACGCGGCGTGCCCGGGTCGGCCGGCATCTGCCGCATCACGAAATAGCCGCATGCGGTGTGCGGGTCGATCACATAATGGTTGTCGCGCCAGCATTCGGCGATCATCTGGCGCACCTGGTCCTCGTCGGCCCAGCCGGTGGCGAACAGTCGGCGGATCTGCGCGAGCAGCTGCGGCGGCACCTCATAGGCGCCGTACTGCGCCAGGTCGTTCATCAGGTAGGTGATCAGGCGCGGATCCTTCTCCGCCATGTAATACAGCATGCGTTCGAGGTTCGAGGAGATGAGGATGTCCATCGACGGCGAGATCGTCTCGTAGAACGGGCGGTTGCGGTTGTAGGTGCCGGTCGTCAGGAAGTCGAACAGCACGTTGTTCTTGTCGGAGGCCACGACGAGTTGGCGTACCGGCAGGCCAAGCATCTTCGCGTAGTAGCCGGCGAGCACATCGCCGAAATTGCCGGTCGGCACCACGAAGTCGACCTCGTCGCCCACATTGATCACCTGCTGTTCGAGCAGCTGCGCGTACGCCGAGAAATAGTAGACGACCTGCGGCACCAAGCGGCCCACGTTGATCGAGTTCGCCGACGAGAGCACCACATGGTCGTCCGCGGCGAGGCGTTCGGCGAGCTCCTGGTCGCCGAAGATCTCCTTGACCGTGGACTGCGCATCGTCGAAATTGCCGTTGACGGCGCACACATGCACATTGGAGCCGGTCTGCGTGGTCATCTGCAGCTCCTGCACGCGGCTCACCCGGCCCTGCGGGTAGAACACGGTGATGCCGGTGCCCGCGGCGTCGGCGAACCCGGCCAGTGCGGCCTTGCCCGTGTCGCCCGAAGTGGCGGTCACGATCATGATCTTCTCGTCCGCGTCGCCGTCGGCCGGCGTGGTGCGGGCCATGAAGCGCGGCAGGATCTGCAGCGCCACATCCTTGAACGCGCATGTGGGGCCGTTGAACAGTTCCATCACATAGTCGTCGCCGAGCGGCTTGACCGGGGTGATGCGCTCATCGGACCACTGGCTGCCGTACGCCTCGGCGATGCACTGCTTCAACTCGTCCTCGCCGAAGTCGGGCAGCAGCACGCTGAGCACGTCGAACGCGATCTGCTGGTACGACTTGCCGGCGAGCGCGGAGATGTCGACCGTGGTCTCGCCGAGTTGATCGGTCACAAAAAGGCCGCCGTCGTCGGCGATGCCCTTGCGGATGGCCTGCTTGGAGGTGAGCGCGTCGGCGCTGCTGCGCGTGCTGTGGAAAGTAGTCACTTTGCGAATGGTCCTTACCGAACTAGAAGTGTGCCGGATTGCTTGCGCAGCCCAGTCTAGCCGCATCAGTGGGCAGCGCGGGCCCGCACGTCCGTGCTGTGGGACGCGCCCGGCAAGCGTTTCACGTTCCGCGCCGCCATATGCGACTGTATGGCTCATCCACTATCCTCGCAGATATGACGACTACAGCGATGGAAGAGACGAATCAGGTGTCCGGCGGCGTGTTCGACGCGGTGTGCGCGATGGCCGACCGCGCCGCCGAGGCGCAACGCGCCCTGGCGAAATCCACGACCGACGTGAAGAACGGCCTGCTCGCGGCGATCGCCGACGCGCTCGACGCGCGTGCCGACGAGATCGCCGCGGCGAACGCGCTCGACATGAGCCAGGCCTTCGACGAAGGCATGGACGCGGGCAAGCTCGACCGGCTCAAATTCGACGTGCCGCGCATCGCGGCCTCGGCCCAGGACATGCGCCATGTGGCCACGCTGCCCGACCCGGTGGGGCAGGTCGTGCGCGGCTTCGAGGCCCCCAACGGTCTGCGCCTGCAGCAGGTGCGCGTGCCGATGGGTGTGATCGGCATGATCTACGAGGCGCGTCCCAATGTCACCGTGGACGTGGTGTCGTTGTGCATCAAATCCGGCAACGCGGCCCTGCTGCGCGGCGGCCACGCGGCCGAGCGCACCAACGCGGCCACGCTCGCGATCGTCAAGGACGTGCTCGCCGAGCTGCATTTCGACGCGGCCCTCGTCGACACCGTGGACCCGTACGGGCGCGAAGGCGCCACCGCGCTCATGGAGGCGCGAGGGCATGTCGACCTGCTCGTGCCCCGCGGCAGCGCGCGCCTCATCCAGGCCGTGGTGCGCAACTCCAAGGTGCCCGTCATCGAGACCGGTGCCGGCAACGTGCACATCTACGTGGACCGTTCCGCCGACCTGACCAAGGCCATCCCGATCCTGCTCAACGCCAAGACGCAGCGTGTCGGCGTGTGCAACGCGGCCGAAAAGCTCATCGTGCACCGCGACGTGGCCGAGGCGTTCCTGCCGATGGCGGCGCAGGCGCTCGCCAACGCGCATGTGGCGATCCACGCCGACGAGGTCTCGTACCGCATCATCGGCGAAGCGAACATCCGCGACATCGAACTGCTTGAGGCCGACGCATCCGATTGGGGCACCGAATACCTCGCCCTCGAGATCGGCGTGCGCGTCGTCGACTCGATCGACGACGCGATCGCGCACATCAACACGTATTCGACCCACCACACCGAGTCGATCCTCGCCGAGGACTACGGCGCGGTCGAACGCTTCACGAAAGACATCGACTCCGCCGTCGTCATGGTCAACGCCTCGACCCGCTTCACCGACGGCGGTGTGTTCGGCTTCGGCGCCGAACTGGGCATCTCGACGCAGAAGATGCACGCGCGCGGGCCCATGGGGCTGCAGGAGATGACCACGACCAAGTGGATCGGCTACGGCACCGGGCAGGTGCGCGCATGAGCGGCGCAGGGCAGTCGGGTCCGTCGCCCGTCGTGCGTGTCAACGACCATGTGCTCCCCAACCCGTGGGGCGTCGACCTGGCGCAGCGCGCGAGCGTGCTCAAGATCGTCTCCGAACGGCTCAGCCTCGTGCGTTACGTGTTCCTTGTGCAGATCGAGGACGGCATCGCCACCGCCACCCAGCGCGCGTCGCTCGAATACGCGGACGCGGTGCTGATCGGCTGGCCCGAGGAGGATGCGCCGGACCTCATCGCCGTCACCGACGAGCAATACCAGGAGGCGCTCGGCCAAGTCACCCTCATGGAGGAGTACATCGACCGCTTCCGCACGATGGAACAGCACGCCGACATCGATGGCATGACCGACACCCTCATCCGTATCACGGAACGCGTGGCGCACGTGCGGCGCACGTTCCAGCCGAAGTTCCTGCTGCCGACCTTCGCGGAGATCCGCCGCGTCGTGCAGGACGAATGGGACGAGGACATGGGGCGCATCGACTCCGAAGGCGAATCGGACGCCGACACGATTCGCTCGCTGCAGGGAGAATTCGACGCGCTCGGCGACGAATCCGGGGCCTCCGGTGAGTGAGCAGGGCCAGCCGCGGCGTATGGCGGAACTGTCGGCGGCACAGACTGCCACCGCGCACATCATTTCGGCGCCAGGCAAGCGTTCCGCCCGCGGCAATTGGCATGAGCGTTCACGCATCGGCATCATGGGCGGCACGTTCGACCCGATCCACAACGGCCATCTTGTGGCCGCGTCGGAAGTGGCGTGGGTCTATGACCTCGACGAGGTCATCTTCGTGCCGACGGGCCGGCCGGTGTTCAAGCTCGACAAACATGTGACGAACGCCGAGGACCGGTACCTGATGACGGTCATCGCCACCGCGTCGAACCCGAAGTTCACCGTGTCGCGTGTCGATATCGACCGTCCCGGCGTCACGTACACGATCGACACGTTGCGTGACCTGCGGGCGCTGTACCCGGACGCGGACCTGTTCTTCATCACCGGCGCCGACGCCGTGGCCGAGATCATGCAATGGAAGGATGTCGAACAGATGTTCGATATCGCGCATTTCGTGGCGGTCACGCGTCCCGGCTATGCGGCGTCGAGCCCCCTGCCTGAAGGCAAGGTCGACATGCTTGAAATCCCCGCATTGGCCATTTCGAGCACCGATGTGCGCCGGCGCGCCACCCATGGCGAACCGGTGTGGTACCTCGTGCCCGACGGCGTGGTGCAATATATCGGCAAGCATGGCCTCTACCACGCCTCGTAGTGGGTTTTCGACGCGCGTAAGCGCCCGCGCCGGTCAGATGGCGCCATTACTATGGGACACGTCCACAACGAACTGACGTTTGGAGATACGGTGAGCGCAATCCTCGAAGGCAAACCTGATAAGAACCTCATTCTCGTTACCGGCAGGGCCCATCCCAAGCTCGCCACGGATGTGGCGCAGCAGCTCGGCATCGATGTTCTGGAGACCACGGCGTACGATTTTGCCAATGGCGAGATGTATGTGCGGTACACCGAATCCGTGCGTGGCGCGGACGTGTTCGTCCTGCAAAGCCACAGCGACCCCGTCAATGACGCGATCATGGAACAGCTCATCATGATCGACGCGCTCAAGCGCGCGTCCGCGCGCTCCATCACCGCGGTGAGCCCGTTGCTGGGCTATTCACGCCAGGACAAGAAGCACCGCGGCCGTGAACCCATCTCGTGCCGCCTGGTGTTCGACCTGCTCAAGACGGCAGGCGCCGACCGCATCATGAGCGTCGACCTGCATGCCGCACAATCCCAGGGCTTTTTCGACGGCCCCGTCGACCATCTCATCGCCATGCCGGTGCTCGTCGACTACATCCGCGACCGCTTCGCGAACAATCTGGACAACGTCACGGTCGTATCCCCGGACGCCGGCCGCATCCGCGTGGCCGAGCAGTGGGCGCAGCGCCTCGGCGGTGGCCCGCTCGCGTTCGTGCACAAGACACGCGACATCACCCGTCCCAACCAGGCCGTGGCCAACCGCGTCGTCGGCGACGTCAAGGGCAAGGACTGCGTGCTCGTCGACGACCTGATCGACACCGCCGGCACGATCGCCGGCGCCTGCAAGGTGCTGCAGGAGTCCGGCGCCAAGTCGGTGACCGTCGTCGCCACGCACGGCGTGCTCTCAGGCCCCGCCGTCGAACGCCTCAAGAACTGCGGCGCCCGCGAAGTGGTGCTGACCGACACCGTGCCGATTCCCGAAGAGAAGCGCTGGGACGGCCTGACCGTGCTGTCGATCGCGCCGTTGCTGGCGAGCGCCATCAAGGCCGTGTTCGAAGACGGGTCCGTCGCCGAACTGTTCGACACCTACCCCGAACACCATGGCAAGGGGTTCCTGTTCGCCTGACGCCGTGCAGGCTCCCGCCCGACCTTGCCGTGTCGCGGGAAAGTCCGGGCGTATGGCATAATAACACTTGGCGGGTTCGCCCCGCCGTTCCCCCATGGTGTAATGGCAGCACACGGGTCTTTGGAACCCTTTGTCTTGGTTCGAGTCCAGGTGGGGGAGCGAGCCTAGCGCCCGCATTCCACGGTTCTTCCACCGTGGGAGCGGGCGCTTTTTCTATCATGTTTGGAGGATTCCATGACAGTCACCGCCGCGATTGTGCTGGCTGCGGGCGAAGGCACGCGCATGCGTTCGGCCACGCCCAAGGTACTGCACCCCTTTGCCGGCAAGACGTTCCTCGCACGCGTCATGGCGTCGGTCGCCGCGCTCGACCCGGCCACCCTCGCCGTGGTCGTGCGCTACCAGGCCGAACGCGTGGCGCAGGCCGCGCGCGACTATGATCCGCGCGTGCGCATCGTGCAGCAGGATGAGATTCCCGGCACCGGCCGTGCCGTGCAATGCGCGATGGACCAGTTGCAGCACGACGGCCCGCTGGAGGGGCCGGTGCTCATCGCGGCGTCCGACATGCCGTTGCTCGACACCGCCACACTCAGCGCATTGCTCGACTACCATGTGGCGAGCGGCGACGGCGCGACTGTGCTCACGACCGAACTCGACGACCCGACCGGGTACGGGCGCATCATCCGCGGCCCCAACGGCGACGTGCTCAAGATCGTGGAGCAGAAGGACGCCAACAAGAGTGAACTGGCCGTGCACGAGGTGAACACGTCGGTCTATGTGTTCGACGCGCAGGTGCTGACCCGGGCGATCGCGCATCTGGACGCGAATAACGCGCAGGGCGAGTTCTATCTGACCGACGCGTTGAAGGAGGCGAAGGCATTCGGCAAGGTCGGCGCGTTCGCCGCCCCCGACCCGTTGAGCGTCGAAGGCGTGAACGATCGCGTGCAGCTCGCCGCGCTCGCCAAGGCGCACAACACGCGCGTCTGCGAGCATTGGATGCGCGAAGGGGTAACGATCCTCGACCCGCAGACCACATGGATCGAGGACGATGTACGCATCGCACCCGACGCGGTGATCCTGCCCGGCTGCTTCCTGCAGGGGAACACGTCGATCGGCGCCGAAGCACAGATAGGTCCGTACACGACGCTCATCGACGCCACCGTGGACGTGCAGGCGCATGTGGAGCGCTCGCGCGTGCAAGGCACACACATCGGCCGCGCCGCCATGATCGGCCCGTGGACCTATCTGCGGCCGGGCAACGAGATCGGTGAGGAAGCCAAAGCCGGCGCATTCGTCGAGATGAAGAAGGCGCACATCGGCCGTGGCACCAAGGTGCCACATCTGAGCTATGTGGGCGACGCTGACCTCGGCGAACACACCAACATCGGCGGCGGCACGATCACCGCCAACTACGACGGCGTGCACAAACACCACACCACGATCGGCTCCGACGTGCACATCGGCGCGGGCAACCTCTTCGTGGCCCCCGTCACCGTGGGCGACCACGTCACGAGCGGCGCCGGATCGGTCATCCGCCATGAGGTGCCAGACGACACCATGGTGTATTCAGAGAACACACAACACAATGTGGAGCATTGGAAACCAGCTTGGGAGCGTGAAACAGCATGACAGCATTGGAATCGTCCATCGCATCGATCCGCATCGCGGCCGCGGCCGCCGACCGCATGAAGGCGCATGACATCGTGGCCTATGACGTCAGTGACGCGCTCGGCATCTGCGACGGCATGCTCATCGCGTCAGCGCCGAACGAACGCCAGGTGCTCGCCATCGCCGAAGAGGTCGAAAAGGACCTGTTCCTCAACGACGGCAAACGCCAGCCGCGCTCGCGCGAAGGCGTGCAGGAGGCCCAGTGGATCCTGCTCGACTACGGTGACTTCATCGTGCACATCATGCATGACGAGGCGCGTGACTTCTACCATCTGGAACGCCTGTGGCGCGACTGCCCGCAGATCGAGCTGCCCCTCGAACATCCCGAGGAACCGCAGTCCACGGAGCGCTGAGCATGCAGGTCCGTTCGATCACACTCGTGCGGCACGGGCGTACCGCATACAACAAGGCCGGCCGCATCCAAGGATGGGGCGACATCCCCCTCGACGCGACCGGCCAATGGCAGGTGGAGCAGACCGGTCGGGCGTTGCGCGACCTGTACGTCACGTCCGAATCCGCCGCACGCCAGCTCGTCGTCGCCTCCGACCTCAAGCGCGCGCAGCAGAGCGCGCACGCGTTCGCCGACCCGCTCGGACTCGACGTGCACGTCGACGGACGCCTGCGTGAACGGCACTTCGGTGACTGGGAAGGCATGTCGATGGACGAACTGCGCGCCGCGTTTCCTGACGACTTCGACCTGTGGATGCGCGGCCTGGGTGGCGAAATGCGCCACCGGGCCGAATCCCGCGCCCACGCCGGCGCACGCGGCTGGGACGCGCTGCGTGACTGGTCGCACCGCGCGGGGTCCGACACCGACTTGTTCGTCTTTTCGCATGGCGCGCTGATCGAGAACACGATCCAGGAGATGTACGGCATCGGCGAGCGCTTCCCCGACTTCGTGTCGATCACCTCAATGCGCAACGCGCACTGGGCACGCCTCGTCGACGCGCGCATCGACGAGGACGACCGGTGGATCCTCGTCGACTACAACCATGGCCCGGCGCTCGCCGACACCCCTGCATGGGACGACCCCGGCGAGGCCCGGGGCCGGGACGAGTGAATCGGGGCGACGCGCAGTGAAGAACTTTTTCAAAGGACTGTCCTTCTCCCAACTGTTCGCGGGCGCGCTCGCGGCGATCACGTCGTTTCTGCTGTCGTCGAAGATCGGCATCGCCGGTTCGGTCATCGGTGTCGCCGTGGCGTCGATCGTCTCCACGGCCGCCTCGCAGATTTATAAGAACGTCATCGACGCGTCGAGCAAGAAACTGCAGGATGCCGCGCAGAACCAGCTCGGGCTCGCCCCCGCGGACCCGCAGGCCGGCGATGCGGTGGACGGCACGGATGATGCGGAGGAGCCGACCGACAGCACCCAGCGGATCCCCGTGGTGCAGGACGACGGTGAGGGCGAGCGCATCGGGCGCACGGTCTCCTCGTCGCACGGTTCGGCGGCGCATGACTCAGGCACCCGGCCGCCGATGAACGCGCGCGACAAACGCGTGGCCATCATCGTGGCGGTCGTCTCCGCACTGGTGGCCGTTGGCGCCACCGCGGGTATCATCCTGGCGCTGACCGACGGGCAGGGCACCGATTCCGTGGTGCGCGACATCGTGCACCCCACTGAGACGACCGACGACACGCGGCACAAGGAACCGGTGATTACGCCCAGCCCGACCGACACGCCGACACAACCCTCGCCGCAATCGTCCACGACTCCCACGCCCACACCGCAGGCCGCCACCGAGCAACCCGATGCCACATCCGGCAATGGGCAGAGCGCCGGCGCCGATGACCCGAACGGTGGGGCGGGCACTGGCAGCAGCGATACGGATACGGGCAATGGCGCGGACTCCGGGGGCGACAATGAATCCGATACGGGGCACAGTGGCGACTCTGGTGCCGCTGACGGCACCCAAGGCGGTGACAACGTGGATTCAGGCACCACCCAACACAAGGATGGCAGCCAAACAGGGCAGTGAACCATTGGGGCTCCATGCCTAGAACCGGATGCGGACGGCGTGTCGACACAGTGCGACACGCCGTCTTTTGCGTCCCGGGAGTAAATGATGTAACCTGTCTCAGGTTCGATTGAGCAAGTCGAATGGGGCTATGGCGCAGCTGGTAGCGCATCTCCATGGCATGGAGAGGGTCAGGGGTTCGAATCCCCTTAGCTCCACGAAGCGGCTGGTGGTACACCGGTCGTCCCATTCGGGGCTATGGCGCAGCTGGTAGCGCATCTCCATGGCATGGAGAGGGTCAGGGGTTCGAATCCCCTTAGCTCCACGACTTGAGGCCTTCGCATGATTGCGGAGGCCTTTTTGCATAGATGTGGCACTATGTCCTTGAGAGCGTAAACAGCGCCGGCGGTGGCGCCGTTCGCGTACAGTGGGCACTACACCCCTGTGAAAGGATTCCCATGGCAACACTTACCGAAGACATGAAGCAGTTCATCAACGACAACCTGGCGTTCGTCGCCACCGTCAGCGCCGATGGCGTGCCGGACCTCGGCCCCAAGATGTCGATGTTTGCGCTCGACGACAACCATCTGGCCTATCACGAGCGCACCGGCGGCCAGACCTACCGCAATCTCGAAAACGGCAGCCCGCTCGTCGTGGCCTTCGTCAATTTCGAGCAGAAGAAGGGCTACCGCTTCCGCGGCGAGGTCGTGCTGCACACCGACGACGCAATCTACGACGAGCAGGTCAAGCTCGCCGAACAGCGCGGCACGAAGAAGCCCGCCTGCGTGCCGGTCATGGAGATCGACCAGATCGAGGACCTGTCCGCCGGCGCCCATGCCGGCACCACGATCGCCAAGGACTGACCGCACCGGCAGGTTGGCGCATGGGCCGGCCGGTCGTCTTCGACCGGCCGGCCCATGCCTATGTCATGGTGGCGCGGAGCCACCACTTCCATGCACGGTAACCACAGCAACAAGGAGCTGTACAACCCATGATCGACGAAGTCATCTTCCTGCGCCATGGGCGCACTGGATTCAACCTCCAACGGCGATTGCAAGGGCAGATCGACATCCCGCTCGATATCGTCGGCCAATGGCAGGTGGACCAGAGCGCCCACAGCCTGGCGCAACGCTTCTACTGGGCCAAGGTGAGCAACATCGCCACCCACCCCGACCTGTTGCCGCACAGCGCCGACCCATCCGTGCGCCGCATGGATGTGGACGAATACCGCAAGGCCCCCGCTTCGGGGCGTACGATGCGTGTGGTCAGCTCCGACCTGTTCCGCGCCCAGCAGACGGCGCACGCGTTCGCCGACATCCTGGGCCTCGACGTGCACCTCGACGCACGCCTGCGCGAGCGCAGCTTCGGCCAGTGGGAAGGCATGACCCGCGAAGAGATTCGCGAACGCTTCCCCGAAGGGTTCCGTTCGTGGACCGCACACACCGGCGGCGAACTTGACTACGGCGTCGAAAGCCGCACCGACCTCGGGGCGCGCGGCGCCACGACGATCGCCGACTACGTGCGCACCCATGCCCAGGACCCCACGCCCACAACCCTGTTCGTCGTCTCCCACGGTTCATGGATCGCCGCCACCATCGGCACGCTGCTCGACATGGACATGGACAACCTCAACACACTCGACGGCATCCGCAACGCGTTCTGGTCCACGATGGGCGTCAGCGCCGACGCGACAGGCACGCATTGGGTGCTCACCGAATTCAACCAAGGCCCCGCCATCGCCGCAGCCGGCGACTGGGAAAACGGACCCGCGGCATTGCGCAACCCCGACATGGGGGTATGGAAGCCGGTCAAAGGCGCCAAAGCGTAACACGGGCGCCCCTGTCGCACCGTTGCGACTAAGCTGGGTGAGGTTTTTCGCGCGCGAACCGGCGCCATGCCGCCGTCCGTGACGCACACGCCCGTCATGCACCGCACGGCGTCGACCGAGAGGCAGGTGAAATCCCATGTTACGCATGTTCAGCACGGTAAACGGCCAGATCGAACAGATCGACAAACCCGAAAGCGGATCGTGGCTCGCACTGTCCGACCCCACTGACGTGGAACTCACGACCGTCTCACAGGAGACCGGCGTCGACCTCGCCGACCTGCGTGCCCCGCTCGACGACGAGGAACGCTCGCGCGTCGACGTTGAAGACGACTACACGATGATCATCGTCGACATCCCCACCGTGGGTGAGCGCGCCGGCCGCAACTGGTATGAGACGATCCCATTGTCGATCATCGTCACCAAAACACTCATCATCACCGTCTGCATGCAGGATACCCCCGTGCTCCATCCGTTCATGGAGGGCACCATCCGCGGATTCAACACGTTCATGCGCTCGCGGTTCATCCTGCAGATCCTCTACCGCAACGCCACCATGTACCTGCGCTACCTGCGCATCATCGACGGCGAGACCGACAAGCTCGAACTGCACCTGCGCCATTCGATGCAGAACCGCGAGATCCTCATGCTGCTCGAACTGAGCAAGACGCTCGTCTATTTCAACACATCGCTCAAGTCCAACGAAATCGTGATGGAGAAACTCACCACGCTGTCGCGCATCAAGCAATACCCCGAGGACGAGGACCTGCTCGACGACGTCATCACCGAAAACAAGCAGGCCATCGAAATGGCCAACATCTACAGTGGCGTCCTCGCGAACATGACCGACGCGTTCTCGTCGGTCGTGTCGAACAACCTGAGCAACGTGATGCGTATCTTCACGATCATCTCGATCACGCTGTCCATCCCCACACTCATCTTCTCGATGTATGGCATGAACTTCCAACAGGGGATGCTCGGCATGCCATTCACCGATTCACGATGGGGGTTCCTCGTCATCATCGTGTTGGCCATCGCGCTGTCGCTGGCCGTACTGTGGTTCCTGACCCGTTCTCGACTATTCAAGTGAGGCCATGATGAGCACACGACACACCATCGGCGCGGCCCTGTGCACGCTGGCGCTCGCCGGCGTGGCGGGCTGCGGCACATCCATCGAGGTGAGCGTGCCCGGTCAGGCCGACGGCCCTGTGCTGTCGATCGGTGTGGCCCTCGACGAACCGGGCATGAGCTGGTACCACAACGGTGCCTATTCGGGCTTCAGCGTGCAGGTGGCGCAGTATGTGGCCAAGGTGCTCGGCTATGCCAACAAGCAGATCGTGTTCCGCAACGTGCCGCTCGACGAGCGCGCGCAACGGCTCGCCGACGGCACTGTGGACCTCGTCGTGGGCTCATACGGCGGCCAGGAAGCCGACGGCACGCAGATCGACTATGCCGGCCCGTACCTCAACACGTCACAAGGCCTGCTGGTGCGCGACCACGATGACAGCGAGCGCGAGGTCGCCGGTGCCGGCGACCTCGCGGGGCGCACCGCGTGCATCGTGCAGGGCAGCGATTCCGGACAGGCATTGCGCGCGCAGGTGGGCTCGGTCAGCGTCGAGGAACGCGACACCTACCAGCAGTGCGTCTCATCGTTGCTCGCAGGCCAATCCGACGCGGTGGTCGGCCCCGAACCGATCCTGTACGGATTGCGCGACCAAGGCGGCAGCGCTTACCTCGCTGTGCTCGGCGACTCGTACGGCAGCGCGCGGTTCGGCGTGGGCGTGCGCTCGGGCCAACCAAAGCTGGTCGCGCAGATCGATGCGGCATTGCGTCAGATGGTCGCGGACGGCTCGTGGCGGCAGGCGGCCGACGGCCTGCAATCGAGCGTGGGGTACCGCGTGGACACGGGCTCCAACCCTCCCCGGCTCGTCGAAGCCAAGCAATGACGCACGCCGTGTCCAGTTACATGGTGATAATCGTTGCCTATGAGTGACAACCAGTCGGGCGCGCACAGCCCAGTCAATGAGCCGGAAACCGCACGGTTCCGCTATAACGCCGCCATGGCGCAGCAGATTGAAGAGAAATGGCAGGACACCTGGGAGGGCCAGGGCACGTTCTGGGCCGCGAATGTCAGCGGCAGCCTCACCGACGGCGAGGGCCGCCATGCGGACGGACGCACG
The DNA here is from genome assembly GCF_000741295.1 of Bifidobacterium pseudolongum subsp. globosum. Classification (GTDB taxonomy): domain Bacteria; phylum Actinomycetota; class Actinomycetes; order Actinomycetales; family Bifidobacteriaceae; genus Bifidobacterium; species Bifidobacterium globosum. The sequence continues at coordinate 323,083 of NZ_JGZG01000005.1, forward strand.
TCGTTCTTCGCGATGGACATGTTCCCGTACCCGTCGGGCAAAGGCTTGCACGTGGGGCATCCGCTCGGCTATCTGGCCACCGATGTGGTGAGCCGCTACCACCGCATGAAGGGTGAGAACGTGCTGCATGCGATGGGCTATGACGCGTTCGGCCTGCCCGCCGAGCAGTTCGCCGTGCAGACCGGCCAGCATCCGCGCGTCACGACCGAACAGAACATCGCCAACATGCGCCGCCAGTTGCGCCGCATGGGCCTGAGCTTCGACGACCGCCGTTCGTTCGCCACGATCGAACCGGGGTATGTGCGCTGGACGCAGTGGATCTTCTCGCGCATCTTCGACTCGTGGTACGACCCGGACAAACGCAATCCGAGCGGTTCGATGGGGTGCGCCCGGCCGATCGGCGAACTCGTGGAGCAGTTCCGTTCGGGCGAACGCCCGATCGACGGCCATGAGGGCCAGGCGTGGGACGCGCTCAGTGAGGCCGAGCGTTCGGACGTGCTCAACGAATACCGCCTCGCCTACATCTCCAAGTCGCCGGTCAACTGGTGCCCCGGTCTGGGCACGGTGCTCGCCAACGAGGAGGTCACGGCCGAAGGCCGTTCCGAACGTGGCAATTTCCCGGTGTTCCAGCGCGAGCTGCGGCAATGGTCGATGCGCATCACCGCATACGGCCACCGTCTGATCGAGGACCTCAACGCAATCGACTGGCCGGAGAAGGTCAAGCTCATGCAGCGCAACTGGATCGGCGAATCGCACGGCGCGTCGGTGGACTTCACGGTGGCCACGCCGCAGGGCGAGCGCACGATGGAGATCTACACGACGCGCCCCGACACGCTGTTCGGCACGACGTTCTGCGTCGTGTCCCCGGAACACCCGCTGCTCGCCGATGTGCCGGAGCAGTGGCCCGATGGCACACCTGAAGCATGGACGGGCGGCTATGGTTCGCCGCGCGAGGCCGTCGCCGACTACCGTGCGGCCGCGGCCGCCAAGACGGCGAAGGACCGTGTGGACGACGCCGGTGAGAAGACGGGCCTGTTCACCGGCCTGTATGCCACCAATCCGATCACGGGCGTGCAGCTGCCGGTGTTCACCGCGGACTATGTGCTGATGGATTACGGCACCGGCGCGATCATGGCGGTGCCGGGCGGCGACCAGCGTGATTATGATTTCGCCGTCAAGTTCGGCCTGCCGGTCATCTACACCGTGCAGCCGCTGCCGGACAGCGGCGAGACACTGTCCGACTATGAGGGCAAGGCGCCGTTCGTCTCGCATGACGGCGTGGTGATCAACTCGTCGGTGGACGCCACATGGAAGCGTGGCGACGCGTTGAGCATCGACGGCATGCGTGTGGATGACGCGGTGCGTGCGGTCACCGCGTGGCTTGAAGAGGCTCAGGTGGGCCACGGCACCACGAGCTACCGTCTGCGTGACTGGCTGTTCAGCCGCCAACGCTACTGGGGCGAACCGTTCCCGGTAGTATATGACGATGAGGGTGTGCCGCATCTGGTGCCTGACAGCATGCTGCCGATCAACCTGCCCGACGTGCCCGATTACAGCCCCAAGACCTTCGACCCCGACGATGCGCAGTCGAACCCGGAGGCGCCGTTGAGTCGCAACGCGGAATGGGTGGATGTGACGCTTGACCTGGGCGACGGTCCGAAGACCTACCACCGTGACACGAACACGATGCCGAACTGGGCCGGTTCGTGCTGGTATTACATGCGCTATCTCGACCCGCATGACGAGCGGCACATGGTGGAACGCGACGAATACGATTACTGGATGGGCCCCAAGCACAATGCCACGGCCGGTGAGGCCGGCGGTGTGGACCTGTATATCGGCGGCGTGGAGCATGCCGTGCTGCACCTGCTGTATTCGCGCTTCTGGCACAAGGTGCTGTTCGACCTCGGGTATGTGGATTCGTTCGAACCGTTCCACAAGCTGTTCAACCAAGGCATGATCCAGGCGTATGCGTACACCGACGACCGCGGCCAATATGTGCCGGCCGACGAGGTGGAGGAAGGGGAGCCGGACGCGTCCGGCGAACCGACGTTCACGTGGCGTGGCCAGCGGGTCAACCGTGAGTTCGGCAAGATGGGCAAGAGCCTGAAGAACATCGTGACGCCGGATTACATGTACGACCATTATGGCGCCGACACGTTCCGCCTCTATGAGATGAGCATGGGCCCGCTCGACGAGTCACGCCCGTGGAACACGCGCAACGTGGTGGGCGGTATGCGGTTCCTGCAGCGCCTGTGGCGCAATGTGGTCGACGAGCACACCGGCCAGACAGTGGTGAGCGACGAGGCGTTGGATGCGAAGACCCTCAAGCTGCTCAACAACACGATCGCCGACGTGACGGCTGAGATGGAGGGGATGCGCCCCAATACGGCCATCGCCAAGCTCATCGTGCTCAACAACCACCTGACCGGCATGGAGCGTGCGCCCCGCGCCGCCGTGGAGCCGCTTGTGCTCATGCTCGCCCCGATCGCCCCGCACATCGCGGAGGAACTGTGGAGCCGGCTTGGCCATGACACGTCCCTCGCGCATCATCCGTGGCCGCAGGCCGATGAGCGCTATGTGGGCCAAGACAGTGTGACCGCCGTGGTGCAGATCAAGGGCAAGGTGCGCGCCAAGCTCGAGGTGAGCCCGGACATCGACCCTGATGAGCTCGAACGCATGGCATTGGAAGCGGTTGCCTCGCGTCTGGGAGGTGTGCCGCCGCGCAAGGTGATCGTGAAGGCCCCCAAGATCGTGTCGATCGTGCCAGGGCAGTGATCGCCTGCGGCGAATGTTCGCTCCGGGCCGGTGTGGATGGGCGGGTCGTCCGACCACACCGGCCCGTCGTATTGGACAGGTGCCCATGGACCCACGCACAGTGAATCCATGGGCACCTGTCATATCGCATCATCGAAACCGTCCCGTGGCGGCCGGTTAGCTTCCACGCGCCTCGACACCCGCGAGCGCGAACGGCCGGCGTGGATGGACGTGCCCTTGCCGCCACGGCCGAGCGGCTGTGCACAGCCGCATGGTCGGCCGCACGGGGATGGCGGCGCCATGCCGCCGCAGGACAGTCCGCCGCCCACCGCGCCATCGCCTGATGAGGACACCCAGCAGACGGCCGCCGCGTGCACATTGCGCGCATTGGCCGCCGTGCGCCCCCAAGAGGCGGCCGAACAGGAGGCGGAACGTGACCGGCCGCGGGTGAGTGTCGAACCAGTGCATGCGCTCATCATCATCGGCGTGCTCGTCATCGCCCTCGCCACCTCATTGACACTGCTCATCCAACAGTCGATGAACCTCGCCCACGAGCAGACCGGCACCCCGGCGGCCAGCGCGGCAACGGGCGCACCTGCCGCCCAGGCGCCGCAATCCGCCCCAGCCGCGTCCGAACCCGCTAGAGCCTCGCCGGACGCCCCGGCTGAATCCACCGTGGCCGAGTCCACCACGACCGCACCCACGTTCACGCCGGTCGACCTCAACACCGCCAGCCTGGCGCAGCTCGAAAGCATCAAAGGCATCGGCCCGGTCACCGCCGCCAACATCATCGCATACCGCGCCAGCGCAGGCCGGTTCACGAGCGTCGACGAATTGCTCAACGTACAGGGCATCGGCGCGAAAACCCTCGAGAAGATCCGGCCCTACGTGGGGGTGCGGTAAGATGCGCGCACCATGGACGGACCGGGAACACGGCGGCCGTGACATGCGTCTGCTGCCGGCGGCCGCAGGCATGTGGACGGCCGCGCTCGCCGCCGCACCGCTCATGCAGCCCCACAACACGCGCACCCTGATCACGGTGGCGGCCGTCCTCGTGTGCTCGGTGGGTGGCATGGCGCTCGCGGCATGGATGGCGCATGTGACCCGCAACCATGCCGCCTTCGCACGCCGCGCCGCGACCGTCCTGATGCTCGCACTCGCAGGCCTGCTGCTCGGCGCCATGGCCGCTGTGACCCACACGGCCATGCGCGCCGCCGACCCGGTGTATGCGGCGAGCGCACAGGGAGTGGCCCTGGGCATCTACCGTGTGCGCACCACCGCACCCGCCCTGCGCGCCAATGACCGCGAGGCCGATTGTGCCGTCGACGTGACGGTCGAACAAGCGGTGTTGGACGGCGTGCAACAGTCCGCGCACGCATCAGCGACACTGCAGGCGAGCGGGCGCGTGTGCGCCATGATCGAACAAGGCGCGCGCTACACCGTGCGTGGCGCCGCACGGCGCGCCGCCTGGGACACGACCCGCATCATCCTCACCGCGCACACGGCCACCTTACATGGGGCGGCGCCCCCATGGTGGCATGGCGTCGAAACACTCCGCGCACGTTTCTTCGCCGTCACCGCCCGCTTGGACGACCAGGGCCGTGTGCTCGTGCCTGGCGTCACCCTCGGCCTGCTCGGACAGGACATCCCCACCGGCGCCAGCGTCGACGAGACCTACACACGCCAACTGGAAGAGCGTTGCAAGCAAGCGGGCATCATGCACGTCATGGCCGTGTCGGGCGGCCACTACGCGCTCATCGCACGCCTGTGCACCATCATCGGCGCCTTGGCGCGCCTGCCGCGTGGGGTGCTCGCCATGCTACGCCTCGCCACCGCCGGAATATTGACAATGCTGCTCGTGCCCGGGCAGTCGGTCACGCGCGCACTGGCCATGAGCGTGTTCGCCGTCGGCTATGCACTGTGCAAACGCCCGTGCCAGACGATGCACGCGCTGTGCTGGACCACCATGTTCGCGTTGTTGACCGACCCCACGCGCGCCGCGAACTTCGGCTTCGCCCTGTCATGCTCCGCTGTGTGCGGCATTGCCATGATGATGCCACGCATCCAGGCATGGTGTGCACGGTGGATGCCACGTGGCGCCGCGCAGGCGCTCGCAATGACGGTGAGCGCGCAGGTGTTCACCCTGCCGGTACAGATCCTCATCAGCCCGCAGGTGCCCCTCTGGTCCATCCCGGCGAACCTCATGGTGGCGCCGTTCACCGATCTGGCCACCATCACCGGTCTGCTCGCCTGCCTCTGCGCCACAGTGTGCCCGCCAGTCGCCCCCATGTTCGCCACGGTCGCCTCATGGTGCACACGTCCAATCGCTGTGGCGGCCGGCCTGTTCGGCACGGCGGACGATGGATGCATCCCGTGGGCGCAAGGGGCCCCGGGTATGCTGCTCATGCTCGGCGCGCTCACCGTCGGCACTGCCCTGCTCATCGCACTGCACCACCTGCACGCCATCATCCTCCTGGTCCGCCGCCGGGGCCGGCGCGGGAGGCTGCACGCCATGCATCCAGTGGACGCTGCACGCCGGTGGTGGCGGCAGACGGCCACCATGCTCATGGACATACCATGGAGCCACAGCAAGGAGTGAACACGCATGCGGATTGTCCAACGATACGGCGACATTGAACATATGGCAGCACACCACACACCCCGCTGCGTCATCATCCGCGGCGGCGACGAATACCTCAACCGCCTCGCCGCACGGCGCCACGCCCGTCAATGGCTTGACGCCCACGCGGACAGCGAATTGATCGAACTGGAAGCCAAAGACAGCAACCGATACGATTTCGAGGAAGCCACAAGCCCCTCGCTGCTCAGCCCCAGCGCCGCCGTCATCGTCAACCACGCCGAAGACTGCGACGAACCACTCGCGCAAGCCATCACCGACCATTGCCGCAACCCCCACGGCGAAGCCGACGGCTCCCTCGTCATCGTCAGCCACAACGGGTCAGCCAAAGGCAAACGGCTGATCGACAGCCTCACCCGCCTGCACGCTGTCCTCGAGGACATCCCCAAACTTGACAAACCACAGGCACGCCTCAACTTCACCCTCCAAGGCTTCGAACAACGCGGCCGCACCGTGGAACCACAAGCAGCCCAACAGCTCGCCAGCGTGCTCGGCGAACGCCCGGGCGAACTCGCCGCCATGATCGAACAGCTCTGCTTCGACTTCGACACCAACCCCATCACCCTGAGCCAAGTCAACCAATACCTGATATCCGACCCTCAGGTCACCGGATTCGCCATGGCCGACCAGGCGCTCGCCGGCCATGGCGCCCAAGCCGTCATCATGATGCGCTCCGCCATCAGCCAAGGCACCGAACCCATCGCGCTCATCGGCGCGCTCGCGATGAAACTGCGCTCCATGGCCAAAGCCTCGGCCGTACGCGCCGGAACCATCACACAAGCCGAATCGAACATGGCGCCATGGATGCTGCGCAACGCGTCCAAACAGCTGCCCGGATGGACATCCGCGGGCATGGCGCAATGCTTCAGCCAGCTCGCATGGGCGGACGAACAATGCAAAACCAACGGTTCGGACCCCATCTACGCACTCGAACACGTCATCGAACTCATCAGCCGCAAAGGCATCGCATAAGGACACCGCATGCACACCACCATCACCGCTGCAACCGCCACCGACATGCGCGCATTGGGCGCCCATCTCGCCAACCACATGCACGGGGGAGAAGTCATCCTCCTGTCGGGGCCATTGGGCGCCGGCAAAACCACCTTCGCCCAGGGATTCGGCGCCGGGCTGGGCATTGACGAGCCAATCGTCTCGCCCACCTTCACCATCGCCCGCGAACTCGACGGCCACTTCGCCGATGGCACGCCCGCACACCTGATCCATGTGGACGCCTACCGGCTCGGCGGCACCGACTACGCGCCCGGGCAAGACAGCGTGAACCGCCTCCTCGACGAACTCGAAAGCCTCGGCCTCGATGAGGAACTCGAAGAACCCGGCACCCATACCGTCATCCTCATGGAATGGGGCGAGCAAATGGCCGCGGCGCTCGCCGACGAACGACTCGAAGTGCATATCGACCGGCCCTTCCGCGCAACGGCGCCAGATGCTACGGCGGCGGACATCGCCGTGGAACCCACAAGCGCGGGCGAACGCATCGTCACGCTCACGCCCATCGGCCCCTACTGGGACCGGTTCATGCACGATCTTCCCGACATGCCAGTCACGGGGGAGCGGCAGGCGTAACGCCCCACCCGCCACCAGCAACCAACCACACCAGTTACACAACCGCAGGGAACCCACCATGCACACACTCGTCATCGACACCGCATACGGATCCACGGTCGGCATCGTCGGCCACGAACCCATCCAGGAACAGAACTCACGCACCCACGTCGAACGCCTCCAAGTGGACATCGCCGCCGCCTGCGCGCAAGCCGGCATCACCCCGCAGGATCTGGACCGCATCGTCGTCGGCACCGGTCCGGCGCCCTTCACCGGCCTGCGCGCCGGAATCGTCACCGCACGGGCCATCGCCTTCGCCACCGGAGCCGAGCTGCTCGGCCAAGACGACCTCGAACCCTGCGCCGCGGCCATGGACGCCGCACGCCGCCACAACCCCCGAATCACCACGCTGTTGCCAGCGCAGGCCATGGCAGCCATCGACGCGACCGCCACATGCACACCCCTCACCCTCGCCGTCAACGACGCGCGCCGCAAACAGCTCTACTTCGCGCTCTACAGCCACACCAGCGGCGCACCAACCACAGTGATTCCCATGGACATCGACTACCCCGAGCACATCGCCATACGCGTCAACCACGCCATACGAGACCTCCAACAGCACCACCCTGGCACCCAATACACCATCGACATCATGGGCCACGGCGCCCACACCTACACGCAACACTGGGCCGCCCTGCACAACCCCGGCGCCATCCTCGACCTCACCGCGCTCGACCTCGGCGCCACCGGGCTCGCTCTCTTCGCTCACCTCGCCGAGAACCGCACCACCGCGCAACCCGTCGAGCCCCTCTACCTGCGCCGCCCAGACGTCAGCGTACCCAACCCACTCAAACACGTCCTCAACCACGCGCCAGCCACCAAGGACGCCGCATGATCGTCGACCTCGCCACCCTCGACCAAGACCAGGCCATCACGCAGATCAGCCAACTCGAATCCCAACTCTTCGGCCCCAGCGCATGGAGCCCCAACGCCATCCGTCAGGAACTCAACGCGCCGGCACGCGCCTACTGGGCCGACATCGACCCCGCAACCACCACCGGCATTCCCGCCATACGCGGATACGCCGGCACTTGGTTCGACGGCTACGACACCCAGATCATGACCATAGGGGTGGCGCCACAACACCAACACCACGGCATCGGCCAGGCACTCCTCCGACAGATCATCGACCAGGCCAACGCCGACCACGCCGAACGCATCCTCCTTGAAGTGCGCGTCGACAACACGCCGGCACTCGCCCTCTACGCCAACAACGGATTCACGCGCCTCGGCCTGCGCAAACGCTACTACCAGCCCGAAGGCATAGACGCGTACACCATGAGCCTCGACCTCAACCCCCGTACCATCGGATTCCAACCCACCCACGCCTGACCACCACACGGAGCCACCATGAGCCAACCAACCATCCTCGGCATCGAATCAACATGCGACGAAACTGCAGCCGCCGTCGTCACCGGACACACCCTGCGATCCAACGTCGTCGCCTCATCCATGGACGAACACGCACGCTACGGCGGCGTCATCCCCGAAATCGCCTCACGCGCCCACGCCCAGGCCTTCACCCCGGTCGTAAGCAAAGCACTCTCCGACGCCGGTCTCGACCTGGCCGACATCGACGCCATTGCGGTCTCCGCCGGACCAGGGCTGGCCGGATGCCTCGCCGTCGGCGTCTCCGGCGCCAAGGCGCTCGCATGGGCGGCCGGCAAACCCATCTACGGCGTCAACCACGTCATCGGTCATGTGGCTGTCACACAGTTGCAGTTCGGTGCGCTACCCGCCAACACGATGGCGCTCATCGTCTCCGGCGGCCATACGTCATTGCTGCATGCCGATGACATCGCACGGCATATCGACGTGGTGGGCACCACGCTCGACGACGCCGCGGGCGAATGCTTCGACAAGGTGGCACGACTGCTTGGTTTCCCCTATCCGGGCGGCCCGCACATCGATGAGCACGCGCGCCGGGGCGACCCCCATGCGATCCGTGTGCCGCAGGGGCTGACCCAAGGCAACGCCGGCAAACGCCACCCTTACGATTTCAGTTTCTCAGGCGTCAAGACAGCCGTGGCGCGGTGGATCGAACAACGTCAAGCCGCGGGTGAAGCGGTGCCGGTCGACGACGTGTGCGCCTCGCTCGCCGCATCGGTGGCCGATGTGCTCGCCACGAAGGCGATGCGGGGGTGTGAACAGTACGGTTCGGACACGCTCATCGTCGGCGGCGGGTTCTCCGCGAACTCGCAATTGCGTGTGGCGCTGCTCGAGCAAGGGGAACGGCACGGTGTGGATGTGCGCTTGCCCGAGCGCGCGCTGTGCACCGACAACGGCGCCATGGTCGCCATGCTCGGTGTGAACCTTGTGGAAGCCGGTGTGCACCCGTCACCGTTGGATTTCCCGATTGATTCGGCGATGCCCCTTACCCGAATCTCCATGTAAGACGCGGTGGGACACGCCGAGTTGCATTCATTGGATTTGCGTGTATACTATTTTTCTTGTGCGCTGAAGTGATTCGGCGTGCAGTATTCCTGCGTAGCTCAGTTGGCAGAGCATCCGACTGTTAATCGGACGGTCACTGGTTCAAGCCCAGTCGCAGGAGCCACCAAGCCGCCTCCGGGCGGCTTTTTTGCATATCGCGATATGAGTGAACATGCGTGGGTTGTGCGGATATTCGAAGGAATTGTATGGGTTTGCGATTCCGCGGCCGCCCGTGGATGCGCAGGCGGTAGAGTGGGATCCATCGACCGGACCTGTGGAGCATCGGCTGGTATGACAGCGATCGGCAGGCACAGCCAGCCCTGAGGGAGTGTAGTGGAGGAGCCTCATCCACCCTAATGGGGACGGGTCGTCAAGGTCGACAGGAAGAGAGGAGCGGTCGGCGTGTCGCAACGCGCATGGAGCCCGTTGCGACACGCCGATTTGCTTTGTATGCATGAAGCATGTATATTGTCTTTTCGTTGCGCTGAAGTGATTCGGCGTGCAGTATTCCTGCGTAGCTCAGTTGGCAGAGCATCCGACTGTTAATCGGACGGTCACTGGTTCAAGCCCAGTCGCAGGAGCCACCAAGCCGCCTTCGGGCGGCTTTTTTGTATGCCTGTCCAGCTTTACGAGGCTGCCTGTTCCACGCAACGGGACAGATTGCGCGCCAGCTGTGCGATGGTGCTGTCGAGCTTCGCGGTGTCGGTGAACATCGATGCGAACAGTGTGTCGAAACTGGAACGGAAATCCTCCGGCAACACGCGGCAATCGCGTTCGGCGATGCCCAGCTGCCGCTTTTCGCCCGGATGCGTCATGCCATTGATCGCGAACAGCACGTCGAAATACGAAGCGAGGAATGCGGCCACGCGGTGATTGACGCTCACCAGGTCGCCACGGGAGGCGGCTTTATGGATCTGCGCGTCGTATGCCGGCAGTGCGCCGTGGAGCAAGGGCATGTTGGCGTGGATGATTGCGTCGCGCAGCGCGTCCGGGTACGGCACATCGAAGCGCCGTTGGAGGGCCTCGAGGCGGCTGTGGCGGTCGAACACCACCTTGCAAGTGCGTAGATTGTGCCACATGCACGTTGTATAGCCCAGTGAGGCCTCGTGCCCTTCGACCACGCGGCGCACGTCGGCCGCGAACCCATCCAGGTCGCGGTGCAGCAGGTCCAGATCCACACCGTCGCGGAACGTGCAGTTGTCTTCGTGCTCCCAGTAGTGGTTGCCGATCTCCATGACCGTGCAATAGCGGGCGAGCAATGCCCTGCGCGCCTCTTCGTCAATCGGTGCGGTGCAGTAGAGATACACGTCGTAGTCGGAACGGGCGTCGTGTAGGCCCGATGCCCGTGATCCGCCGAGTGCGATCGCCTCGACTTGTGGCAGTTCCTGAAGCTGGGCGAACAGTTGGTGTGCGAGGTCCATGGTGGCTCCTTTTCGTTGTGCCAGATGCGGGTTGCGCCTCCATGTGCGCACCGCAAGCTCCAACATATCAATACTTTCCGAAAGAAAGAAAATGAGGCCGCAAAGTGGACAATCAATCTTGCGTATGATGGCCGAAGAACAATCATGCGATATGGCGTGCGCCGGCAGTGTCGTCGTCCCGCCACGTGTGCGGCCTATGTGGGAAAGAGGTGCGTATGAGTGCCAACGGCATCGACAGGAAGGCGCTTGAGCAGCTCCATGCCGAATCCATGGAAGAACAGGTCTCCTATTACCGGCGCCCGTTCATGGTGCTGTGGGCTGCGGTGCAGGAAGCATCGGTGGAACTCGAAGAGGACTACGGCATGTCGGCCGAAGTCGCGCAGGTATGGGTCGCCGAACAGCTGCGGCAAGTGGCCGATTCGCTCGTCGACCGCCTCGCGGAGAAAGCCGTTGCGCACGGGGTCAGCAAATCCAACGTGGCGCGCGCCGCAGGAGCCGACCCCACAAACGCACTGCGCCGCTTCCCGCGCCTCACCAGTGACGCGCCACACGAACGGCTCCTCATCGACGATGTACTAGACGCCTTGGAATAACACGCACACCGAATCCGACACGCCGATGACAGACCGTCCGACCACATCACCCCTTCCGCATTGGCACACGGATGCGTGACGGTGCATACTGTGCCCATCCACGGCATCGGCACAGAAAGGACGAGACCATGACACCGAAATCAAGAGAAGAGCACATCGCGCGCATCCGCAGAAGGCGGAGGCTGATCCGCGCGGGAATCGCGCACCGCGAAGGAATGATGCGCCGTGCCGCAGCATTCGCGCTCTGCAGTGCGCTGATGGCGGCCTATCCGTGGGGGAAGGCCGCCATCAGCGCACAGGCGGGCGAATCGTGTACAGCCGGCATGGTGATGCCGGTGCAAGGCAGTGAGATTATCGCGCGATTCGACGGGCCGTACCAAGCGTGGATGGCCGGGCACCGCGGCATCGACATCCGCGCACAGAAAGGGGATGAGCTCGTCGCGCCCGCCACCGGCATCATCAGCCACGCAGGCACCGTCGCCGGCAAATCGACGGTGAGCATCCGCGTACGGTCATTTACACTCACATTCGAACCGGCGCAGACTGCACTACCAGTCGGCACGCCGGTGCTGCGCGGCAAACCGTTCGCCAAAGTCGCCGGCGGCAGCGACCACTGCGACGACGCATGCGTGCATTGGGGCATCAAGCTGGGCAAAGGAGCCTATGAAGACCCCGAGCGGTGGCTCACCCCGCAATCGATCCGGCTTGTACCCGTGGCGTAAGAATCACAGTCCGGCTTCGGCGAGCGTGATGTACCCCGGGTCGATGAGCTCGGTCTTCATATTGCCCGCGCTCACCGAGAGCAACGGCAGGCTCATCGTCGGCACGTTCTGGCCATAGAGGTCCTGCACACTGACGAAGTCCAGACCGTCAAGGGAATCACCTTGGGCGAAGGCCGCACAGATCCGCGCAAGGTCGGCGGCGCTCGCGACACGGTCGACGAGGCCGGTCGCCCATTGCTTGCCGTTCACGATGTTGGGCATGGCACTGATATACGCGCCGAAGCCGGTGACGATGGGCCAGCGGTTCTGCGCCTTCTGGTTCTCCTGACGCACCCCCTCGGGTGTGCTGAGCGAGGGGGCGCGCTTGGGGTCGGGCACGCGGTTTTTCTGCAGGTCCTGCCTGCCCGCGATGTTGCCGACGATGTCGCCGATGGTGATCGACGGGTTGACATCGGCGGCGGACCCGGTGTACTTGAGTGCGGTGAGGCCCTTGACCACGCCGTTGGCCACATAATCATTCATCGCGATCACACCGTCGATGCGCACATGCCCTTGGCCATTGGCCGGCCGGCCCAGCCGTTGCCGGAACTCCGTCTCGATGCTGTCGGCATCGGTGGCCTTGATGGTCACGTCACGCCAATCCTGCACCGTCGTGGATGCGGTCGTCCTCATCGACGGGCTGAGCACCACGCCCGAGCGGAAATACGACCCAATGACCTCCCATACCCCACTGAACGCCTCGCGTGCGAATGCCTCGTCGAGCTGCGGATAGTCGGAGTCCGCGTCATAAGGCAGCAGGATCTCGATGTACTTGGGGTTGTACCGGCTTGCGCTGTCCAACTGCAGTTTGCTGACGAGTTGGCGCGCCTGCAGGCGCCCTATCTCGCGGGCCGAGCACAGGCTCACAAAGGCGTCCGGGGTGAACCCTGGCAGGGGGGTGGCAATCACCACAACGTGCATGCCTGCCTTCTGCGCCAATCCGAGCGCGCGCGTCATGCGGCTGAGGGATTCATCCAACGATTCATCAGTGGCGTTTTCTTCGGCGAGTGATTGTGTGACGTAGTCGCCGTAGCGTTTCACCGTGTCGGTCATCGGTGCGGCCGGGGCGACAACGAGCGTCGTGGACTGCGCTTCGGGGTCGGCGCTTGAGCCGTCCGTGGAGCCGTCGAGCGCATCGACGACATAATCCTGAATGCGGTGGCTTTGCCGTTCCAAGTCGGAATCGGCGTGGGTCTGCATATGGTCCGCCTCGAACCCGCGGTCCTCAAGCGAATCCTTGGTGGCGTCGGCGAAGTCATGCCAGGAATTGAGCGGCACATCCTGCGAGACGGTGAATCCGTCGTTCGGCAGGAACAGCGCCACCGACCCCGTGAGCCTTGTCTCTCCGGCCACGGTTGTGGTGCTCGTGGGGGCGGGGCTGGCTCCCGACCCGCAGGCGGCGAGCGGCAACGCCATGCATAGGCATGCCGTTGCCGCCAAGAGTCGTCGTGCCGTTGAGCTGCTGTGGATACCCACCATACAACCGCCTTGTCAAGTCGAACGTGTGCATGTGCACCGCCGATTGTACCCGACATATGGCATAGGGCCCGCCTCCTTTCATGGTCGGCGGGCCCTATGGGTCGGGATTGCGTCAGCGTTCCTGCAGCGCGCGGCGCAGGTTCGTGTCGAGCGCGTCCATGAATCCCTCCGTATCGAGCCACTCGTGGTCGGGGGCGATGAGCATCGCGAGGTCCTTGGTCATCTGGCCGCCCTCCACGGTCGAGATGATGGTCTGCTCAAGGGTTTCGGCGAAGTCGGCCACCGCTGGGGTGCCGTCGAGCTTCGCACGGTGCTTGAGGCCGCCGGTCCACGCGTAGATCGAGGCGATCGGGTTCGTCGAGGTCTTTTCGCCCTTCTGCCAACGGCGATAATGGCGCGTCACCGTGCCGTGTGCGGCCTCGGCCTCGACCGTCTGGCCGTCCGGCGTCATCAGCACAGAGGTCATCAGGCCGAGCGATCCGAAGCCTTGGGCCACGGTGTCGGACTGCACATCGCCGTCGTAGTTCTTGCATGCCCACACATAACCGCCGTGCCACTTGAGCGAGCTGGCCACCATGTCGTCGATCAGGCGGTGCTCGTACGTCAGGCCCTCCTGCTCGAAACGCGTCTTGTATTCGGTGTCGAACACCTCGGCGAAGATGTCCTTGAACTCGCCGTCGTATGCCTTGAGGATCGTGTTCTTCGTGGACAGGTACACGGGGTAGCCGCGCATGAGGCCGTAGTTGAAGCATGCGCGCGCGAATCCACGGATCGACTCATCGAGGTTGTACTGCACTTGTGCCACGCCGCTGCCGGGGTAGTTGAACACGAGGTGCTCGATCGGCGCCGAGCCATCCTCGGGCGTGAACGTGACGGTGAGCGAACCGGGGCCCGGCACCTTGAAATCGGTCGCCTTGTACTGGTCGCCAAAGGCGTGGCGGGCCACCACGATCGGTTTGGTCCATCCCGGCACCAGGCGTGGGATGTTCGAAATCACGATCGGTTCGCGGAAGATCGTGCCGCCCAGGATGTTGCGGATGGTGCCGTTGGGGGATTTCCACATCTTCTTGAGGCCGAACTCCTCGACGCGCGCTTCGTCCGGGGTGATCGTGGCGCATTTGACGCCCACATGCTCGCGCTTGATGGCCTCAGCCGCGTCGATCGTCACTTGGTCGTCGGTGGCGTCGCGGTTTTCGATGCCCAGATCGTAATAGTCAAGATTCACGTCCAGATACGGCAGGATCAGTCGGTCCTTGATGTCTTTCCAGATGACGCGGGTCATCTCGTCGCCGTCGAGTTCGACGATGGTTCCTTCGACCTTGATTTTGGCCATGGGCTGCTTTCCTCCATGAGTGCTGATGCGTCCAACAGATTCCCCATATGCATAACGCATCCATGTTTCCGGTCGTGCACAATGTCCAAAAACACGTGGTGCACCGTGGCCCGCGCCGTGTCACGGCGGGGCATTAGCCTTGGAGCCATGTCTCAGGAAATTGAAATCGGCCTCGGAAAAAAAGGCCGCATCGCATACGGGCTCGACGACATCTCGATTGTGCCGTCGCGCCGTACGCGCGACCCACAGGATGTGTCGACCGCGTGGCAGGTGGACGCCTACGAATTCGACATCCCGGTGATCGGCGCACCGATGGATTCGGTCACCAGCCCGAGCACGGCGATTGCGATGGGCAAGCTCGGCACGCTCGGCGTGCTCGACCTTGAGGGCTTGTGGACCCGTTACGACGACCCCGAGCCGATTCTGACCAAAATCGCCGAACTGCCGATCGACGAGGCCACCGCGTACATGCAGCAGGCATATGCCGAGCCGATCAAACCGGAGCTCATCGCAGCGCGCCTGCACGAGATCCGCGACGCCGGCGTCACCGTCGCCGGCTCGCTTTCGCCGCAGCGCACCCAGCAGTACTATTCGACCGTGCTCAACGCGGGCGTGGATTTGTTCGTGATCCGCGGCACGTCCGTCTCCGCCGAACACGTCTCCACCGACCATGAGCCGCTCAATCTGAAGAAATTCATCTACGACCTCGACGTGCCCGTCATCGTCGGCGGCGCCGCCAACTACACCGCCGCGCTGCACCTCATGCGCGCCGGCGCGGCGGGCGTGCTCGTGGGCTTCGGCGGAGCGGCCGTCTCCGCCAATCGCAACACGATCGGCGTGCACGTGCCGCTCGCCACCGCCATCTCCGACGTGGCCGAAGCGCGCCGTGACTACATGGACGAATCCGGGGGACGCTACGTGCAGGTCATCGCCGACGGCGGCATGGGCGATTCCGGCAGTTTCGTGACGGCGTTGGCCATGGGCGCCGACGCCGCGATGCTCGGCGCCCCGCTCGCCCGCGCCACAGAGGCGCCAGGGCACGGCACCCACTGGGGCGCCGAAGCGCGCCATGCAAGCCTGCCGCGCGGCATGCGCACGACCGTGGGCACTGTCGGCACACTCGAGGAAATCCTCTATGGGCCGAGCCATCTGGCCGACGGCAAGACGAATTTCATCGGTGCGCTGCGCCGCGCCATGGCGTCGACGGGATATGTCGACGTGAAGAACTTCCAGCGTTGTGATGTGGTGGTGACGCCGACCGGGCAGTGACCGGGTCTTCCTGCGCATTGGACCGTGTGGGCCGCCGTTCCCTATGGGATGGCGGCCCACACGCGTATATGCGGCGGGGGCGAACCGGGGCGTGTAGCAGGTATATATATCGAAATTGTGAAACATTGGATATTTATACTATACATTTTCTTTCGTCAACAATATGTGTAGAAAATAGGAATAATTTGTAAAGCTTATTGTATTCCCCCTGTTGGCGCAGTCTGTGGTTGCAATAATTGGGCACGGTTGGGCGTAATGCGACCCGACCGGTCCACGGCGATATGCCACCACAAACAGCAAAGGAGGATAATGACCGAACAGAAGATAGAGGAACTCGAACCGGTCACCCCGTTCATGATGCGAAGGCCGGAGATGCTGCCGTCGTTCGACGGCGTGATTCCACTGCAATCGTCTTCGGAGCCCGCGCGCTACCGTGTTGTATCGTGTCTGTCGCGTACATTCAACGCGGAACAAGTCCACGAACTCGTCATGCACGTGTGCCGTGTGACCTGCGTGGCCGTCGAGATCCTGCGCAGGCGCCAGCCGAGCCGAATCCTCGCGAAATTCGCGGAGCCGGAATGCATCGAACGGCTCGAATACATGCGTTCGCTGCTTTCCGACTACATGGAGGAACTCGCAGTGCTGCACAAGCGGCACATCTACCCGCCAGTTGAGTTCGTCTGGCTCAATGGGGTATTGACAAGCGAATGCAAACTCGACATCTCGTTGGGTATGCGCGTCGGCGCGCAGACCCATGTGGGAGGCTTGGTGTTCGAGCGCAAACGGGGCCGTTGGATCTGCATGATGGTGGATATCGGCTGATGGCGAGCGTGCGGGCGTGTGGGTTATAGTGGAATGCATGCTCAGGGAATATGGACTCGACAACATCTATGTCACCACTCAGAATGACACTGTCTATGCATTGCTTTCGGACCGCGCGTTGGCGGATCCGGACGATCTGATAGCGCAGTGGAAGGATGAGCGCACACGGCAATGGAACGACGTGTACGCCGGTGAGATGTTGGCACAGGTGCGCAGCGTGGCCAAAGGCCTCATGGCGCTTGGCGCGAAGCCGGGGAGCACCGTGGTGATCTACTCCGCCACATGCTATGAATGGGGAGTGCTCGACTTCGCCTGTGCGGCCATCGGCGCGGTCTCCGTGCCGATCTATGAGACCGATTCCATGAAACAGGCTTCCTCGATCGTGCACGAGGTGCACCCCTCGATCGCCTTCGGCGGCGATGAGGCGCACACCCAGACGCTCGAGGCGATCGCCGAGGTTGAAGACGTGCTCACGCACGTCTTCAACCTGAGCAACGGCGCGCTTGAGGCGTTGATCAATCTGGGCGAGGGTGTCAGCGACGATGCGCTCGATGAGGCGATCGCGCGCGTGCGTGCCGATGACCTGCTCACCATCGTCTACACATCCGGCTCCACCGGGGCCCCCAAGGGCGCCATGCTCTCCAACCGCAACTTCACGCACATCGTCAAGAACGGCTACGAAGTGCTTCCTGAGATGCTCTATGAGCCAAGCCGACTGCTGCTGTTCCTGCCCCTCGCGCATTGCTTCGCGCGCTACATCCAATACACGGCCATCGGCGGCCACGGCGTCGTGGGCTATGTGCCCGGCGCCAAGCACTTGCTCGCCGATCTGCGCGGGTTCAAACCCACCTATCTGCTCGGCGTGCCGCGTGTGTTCGAAAAGGTGTTCAACGCGGCCTCTCAGAAAGCCGGCGCCGGATTGCGCGGGCGCATCTTCGCGAATGCGGTCAGGCATTTCGAGGACTGGTCCAAGATGGAAAGCGAGCACAAGCACCCGTCGCTGGCCATGCGCATGAAGCATTCGTTCTACATGAGCACGGTCGCCACATCGTTCCGCTCCGCGCTCGGACCGAACCTGCGCTACCTCGCGTGCGGTGGCGCTCCGATCAACACCGACCTTGTGCACTTCTTCAACGGCATGGACGACATCACGTTCATCCAGGGCTATGGTATGACCGAAACGGCCGCACCGATGATGGTGAATTGGCAGAAGGCCAACCGACCCGGCTCCGTGGGGCGCCCCGGTCCCGGTATGGCGGTGCGCACCGCCGAAGACGGGGAAATCGAAGTCAATGGCCCCAACGTGTTTCTGGGGTACTACAAGAACCGCGAGAAGACCGACGAGGTGCTCGAGCCGAGCGGCTGGCTGCATACCGGTGACCTCGGGTACATCGACGACGATGGGTTCCTCTATATCACCGGGCGCAAGAAGGACATCATCATCACCGCCGGAGGCAAGAACGTCTCGCCGGCGCCGATGGAGAACGCGATCAACGAATGCCCGATCGTGGCGCACACGGTCGTGGTCGGCGACAACAAGCCGTTCATCGGGGCGTTGGTCACGCTCGACCCGGAGATGATCGGCAGCTGGCTCGCCGAACGTGGGCTGGACCCCCACATGCCCCTTGAGGACGTGGCGCATAGCGACGCTGTGCATGCGTACATCCAGCAATACGTGGACCAGGCCAACGCCAATGTGTCGCGTGCGGAATCGGTGCGCAAGTTCATCGTGCTGCCGCACGATTTCAGTGTCGAGGAAGGCATGATGACCGCCAGCATGAAAGTGGTCCGGCCGAAGGTGCTCGCCGCGTACGCCGGGGTCATCGAGGGCGAGCTGTACGCTCCTGTCCCGTCGAACCGTCCCGTGCCCGTGAGCGTGCAGATCCTGGAAAGCACCACGGAGACCGTCAAGCGGGCGGGTGAATCGATGCGCCACGCCTCCGAGAACGTCTCGCCGCGTGTGCGCCAGGCGATCGACACCGTGCAGGAGCGTCTCGGCGAATGGCAGCAGGACCATGCCGAGACCGCGGAAGACGCATCGGCGGCCAAGGAGCCGCCAAGCCAAGAAGAGGAGAGGTAATACCGTGGCAATCCGAGACATACGAGTGGTTCCCGACCCCGTGCTACGCACGCCGTGCGATCCGATCACCGACATCACGCCGGCCATCCGGCGTCTTGTGGACGACCTGCTCGACACGGTGAACGACCCGGGTCGTGCAGGCGTCTCCGCGAACCAGATCGGCGTAAGCCTGCGTGCGTTCTCGTACAACATCGACGGCACGATCGGATACATCCTCAACCCGGTGCTGGAAGAGACGAGCGGCGAACAATACGGTGACGAAGGTTGCCTGTCGCTTCCAGGCCTGTGGTACAAGACGCCGCGCGCGGATTATGCGCGTGTGCGAGGCATCGATCTGGACGGCAACGAGGTCGTGCTCGAAGGATCCGGACTCATGGGCCGCATGCTGCAGCATGAGACCGACCACCTTGACGGGCACTTGTACATCGACCGTCTCGAGAAGGACGAACGCCGTGCGGCGATGCGCCGCATGCGCAGTCTGAACGCCTGAGCGCATGACCACCAAGGCCCGCACCACGCCCACGCCGCGTGGTGCGGGTCTCATGCTATCATGTGCAGTTGGTGCGCCAACCGGCGCCCGCCGCGTTCGCGAGCGGTGGCGCCACCCCTAATATCGTCAACCGGCGTGCCGCCAAATTCGCGCCATGTACGCGAAGGCCCGTGTCGGTCGGTCATCGCACACGATGACTGCACGCGGGAACGCATGGCCAGGCAATAACCGACAGGAAGGTAGTAATACCATGGCTCAGATTACGATGAGCGAAATGCTGAAGGCCGGTCTCCAGTTCGGCCACCAGACCCGCCGCTGGAACCCGAAGATGAAGCAGTACATCCTCACCCAGCGCAACGGCATCTACATCATCGACCTCTTCAAGACGCTCGACCTGATTGACGTCGCCTACGACTTCATCAAGACCACCGTGGCCCACGGCGGCACCGTGCTGTTCGTCGGCACCAAGAAGCAGGCCCAGGAGGCCATCAAGACCCAGGCCACCCGTGTGAACATGCCTTACGTGTGCGAGCGTTGGCTCGGCGGCATGCTCACCAACTTCCAGACCGTCTCCAAGCGCGTCACCCGTCTCAAGGAACTCGAGGAGATGGACTTCTCCGACGTGCACGGCTCCGGCCTGACCAAGAAGGAGCTCCTGCTCCTTGAGCGTGAGAAGGACAAGCTGGAGAAGCAGCTTGGCGGCATTCGCAACATGAACCGCACGCCGTCCGCGATGTTCGTCGTCGACGTCAACAAGGAAGCACTGGCTGTCGAGGAAGCCCACAAGCTGGGCATTCCGGTCGTCGCGATCATCGACACCAACTCCGATCCGGACGTCGTCGAATACCCGATTCCGGCCAACGATGACGCTATCCGCGGCATCGAACTGCTCACCACGCTGTTCGCCGACGCCGTCGCCGATGGTCTGCTGGAGCGCTCCGGCAAGTCCACCAAGGCCGAAGGTGAATCCGATGCGCAGCCGATGGCCGCCTGGGAGAAGGAACTGCTCGAGAACGACGAGAAGACCACCCTGCGTGAAGACGCCGTGGTCACCGAGAACGCCGTCCTCAAGGCCGACGAGAAGGAAGGCGCTTCGTCCGAAGCGGCCCGCGCCGACGCGCAGTTTGAGGAATCCGAAGCGAAGCAGGACGAAGAGTCCAAGTGACGTTTCCCGGTGGCGCGCAAGGCGCGCCACCGCTTCCAATCGTTACACCATTCATCAATCAAGGAGATATCAATGGCAGCCATTACCGCAGCATTGATCAAGCAGGTCCGTGAAGAGACCGGCGCAGGCATGATGGACGTCAAGAAGGCGCTCACCGAAGCCGAAGGCGACGTCGCCCGCGCAAAGGAAATCATCCGCGCCAAGGGCATCCAGGCCGCCGGCAAGCGTGAAGGCCGCAAGGCCCAGGAAGGCACGATCGCCTCCACCGTCGTCGACTCGGCCAACGGCCAGACCGGCTATGCCGTCGAGCTCAACTCGGAGACCGACTTCGTGGCCAAGACCCCGAAGTTCGTCGACTTCGCCGACACCGTGCTCGCCGCGGCCGTCAAGGTCAACGCCAACGGCATCGACGATGTGCTCGCCGCCCCGAGCGACGAAGGCACCGTCAAGGAATCCGTCGAAGAAGCCGCCGCGCTGTTCGGCGAGCATGTCAAGATCGGCCAGTTCGCCAAGATCGAAGGCCCGCGCGTCGAGATCTACGCGCACAAGAAGTCCGCAGAGATGCCGCCGAGCATCGTCGCGATGATCGCCACCGATGAGGCCGGCGCAGCCGTGGCCCATGAGGCGGCCCTGCAGATTTCCGCCATGGGCGCCCAGTGGCTGTCGCGCGAGGACGTGCCGGAGGACATCGTGGAATCCGAGCGCCGCGTCGCCACCGAGAAGTCCCTCGCCGAGGGCAAGCCGGAGAAGATCGTCCCGAAGATCGTCGAAGGCCGCCTCAACGCGTTCTTCAAGGAGAACGTGCTGCTCGAGCAGGCCTATGTCAAGGATCCGTCCAAGACGATCGGCGACCTGTTCAAGGAAGTCGGCGGCCAAGCTCTGGCTTTCGCCCGCCTCGAGGTCGGCAAGGGCCCGGAGGCCGACGCCGAGTGACTTTGACGGCATAGCCTACGCTGGGCATGCCGCCCACTGTCGTGACGGGGTTGTCGACGCATGCGAGCCATGCGCCGACAACCCCGTTTTCGTATGCGTCCCGTGGTGTCGCGCGTCATGGGTGCGGTGTCGCACCGGGCCGATACGCTAAACAACGGTAAGACATGAGATACATGTGCAGAAAGGTGCGGCATGGCACTTGACAACACCGAGGACAAACCTCGTAGAGTATTGCTCAAACTGTCCGGCGAGGCATTCGGCGGTGGCCATGTGGGGGTGGACACCGGCGTGGTCCGCCGCATCGCTTCGGAAATCGTACCGGCGGTCGCCCAAGGGGTGCAGGTCGCGATCGTGACCGGCGGTGGCAACTTCTTCCGCGGTGCGGAACTGCAGCAGGCGGGCATCGACCGCTCGCGCGGCGACTACATGGGCATGCTTGGCACCGTCATGAACTGTTTGGCGTTGCAGGACTTCCTCGAGCAGGAAGGGCAGGCCACCCGCGTGCAGACCGCGATCACGATGGGGCAGGTCGCCGAGCCGTACATTCCGCTGAAGGCCATCCGCCACTTAGAAAAGGGCCGCGTGGTCATTTTCGGCGCCGGTGCAGGCATGCCGTATTTCTCGACCGACACGGTGTCGATCCAGCGTGCCCTCGAAATCCATTGCGACGAAGTGCTCATGGGCAAGAACGGCGTGGACGGCGTGTACACCGCCGACCCGCGCAAGGATCCGCAGGCCAAGCGCTTCTCCGCGTTGAGCTACAAGCGCGCCCTGGTTGACAACCTTGCGGTCATGGACGCTTCGGCCATGGCCATGGCGCGCGACAACAACCAGAGCATCCGCGTCTTCGGACTCGAGGAACCGGGCAACGTCACGGGAGCCCTCTTGGGCGAATCCATTGGTACGCTGGTGTCCAATGGAGAATCGCACCTCGCCTGACGGCGGGCGGGCACGACCAATTCCATATCAAAGGAGAACAACATGGCAAATCTTGTGGACCAGGCCAAGGGCCAGATGGAGAAGTCCATCGAATCGACCAAGGAGAACTTCGCGGGCATCCGCACGGGCCGCGCGAACCCGGCTCTGCTCAACGGCATCACCGTCGAGTATTACGGCGCCCCGACCCTGTTGAAGGCCGTGGCGACGATCGGTGTGCCGGAGCCGCGCACGCTTTCGGTGACACCGTTCGACCCATCGCAGGCGAACGCGGTGGAAAAGGCGCTGCGTGACTCCGACCTGGGCGCAAGCCCGCGCCGCAATGGCGCGCAGATCCTGCTCACCATGCCCGAACTGACCGAGGACCGCCGCAAGGAATACGTCAAGCTCGCCAAGACCAAGGCGGAGGATGGCAAGGTCGCGGTGCGCAACATCCGCCGCAAGGCCAAGGAATCCATCGACAAGGCCGTCAAGGACGGCGAGATGGGCGAGGATGAGGGCGAGCGCCTGCTCAAGGACCTCGACAAGGTGACCAAGCAGGTCACCGACCAGCTGGATGCGCTGCTCGACAGCAAGCAGAAGGAGATCATGGAGGTGTGACCTCCCCATGGTGAACGGGTGCGCCGCATGCATGCCGCCGTCGCACGGTGGCCCTCCATGCGGCGCACCCGTTCGCATTATTCACGACGAACCGGTTTTTCGAAGACGCGAGGCACCGCATGAACTCCACAACACCACCGAACCATCAGGCCGAAGAGGCGATTGACGCCATCAACAAGAAGACGGGCCGCAACATGCCGCAGGCGATCGGCACGGCTGTGGTGCTCATCGTGCTGATCCTTGCATGCCTGCTAATCAGCCCCGCGCTGTTCGCGCTGCTTGTGGTGATCTTCATGATCCTCGGCTTGTGGGAGCTCCGGGTGGATTTCGCCGTCCGCAACCTCAACATTCCGATCGGCACGCTGTGGG
Source organism: Bifidobacterium pseudolongum subsp. globosum (assembly GCF_000741295.1). GTDB lineage: Bacteria > Actinomycetota > Actinomycetes > Actinomycetales > Bifidobacteriaceae > Bifidobacterium > Bifidobacterium globosum. The sequence goes on from NZ_JGZG01000005.1 coordinate 346,788, forward strand.
TGTGTTCCACCGTCTCGTTGTGCACGGTGTATCTTGCGCCGAACCACGTGGTGGCGATGGGCGCGTGCGCGTTGGGTACGCTTGTGCTTGTGGGGATCATGGCGAGCCTGCAGATATCGCTCAATGGCCGGGCGGGCAAGGCGTTGGCCACCAAAACGCTCACGTCGCCGTCGGCGGTGCCGTCCGACAGCACGCCCACGCACAGCAGGCTGACGCATGTGGCGGTCTCCATGTTCACGGCGCTGTACATCCAGGTGCTCGCCTCGTGCATCATCATCCCGCTCACATTCCACGGGCACCCTGTGTCGCATGCCATCATGATCGTGTTCATCCCCGCGTTGAGCGATACCGGCGGCCTGTTCGCAGGCGCCTGGCTTGGACGGCACAAGCTGTGCCCGGGCATTTCGCCGAAGAAATCGGTCGAGGGCCTGCTTGGGTCGATCCTCTTCGCGATGGCCGGGGCCTACGCCGTGTTCGCCTGCACCTATGACCAGACCATGTGGGCTACGCGCTGGTGGGTGCCTGCGGTGGCCGGCGTCATGATCGGTGTCGTCGGCACATTCGGCGACCTGTGCGCCTCGATGATCAAACGCGATCTGGGCATCAAAGACATGGGGCATCTGCTCAAAGGCCATGGCGGTGTGTTGGACCGCGTGGATTCCATTCTGCTGGCCGCACCGTTCACGTGCGTGCTGCTCTGGATGACGGGACTGTGATATGGAGATGGAAACAACCAAGACCGGTCATGCCGTGGAAAGCGGCATCACGCCGGGTGGCACGACCGGTGCGTTCCGTGACGTGCTGGCCAAGGACCACGCGCGCCGCGGCAAGCCGCCGGTCCACTTCACCGACATGACGCCCGACGAGCGCATCGAGGCGGCGAAGGGGATGGGTCTGCCGAAGTTCCGCGTCAAGCAGCTCGCCAACCATTACTATGGCCATTTCGACACCGAGGCCGCGCAGTTCACCGATTTTCCCGCCATGGCGCGCCAAGCCGCACAGAACCTGTTCTTCCCGACATTGATCAGCGAGGTCACACGGCAGGTGGCCGATGACGGGCAGACGGTCAAGACATTGTGGAGCCTGTTCGACGGTTCGAAGATCGAATCCGTGTTGATGCGCTACCCGAACCGCACCACATTGTGCATCTCGAGCCAGGTGGGCTGCGGCATGGGATGCCCGTTCTGCGCCACCGGCAAACTCGGTTTGACCCGCAACATGTCCACTGGCGAGATCCTCGAACAGGTGCGCATCGCCGCGCGCATGATGAGCCGCGGGGAAGTGGCGGGAGGTCCGGGCAGACTCAGCAACATCGTGTTCATGGGCATGGGAGAGCCGATGGGCAATTATCGGTCCATCATGAGCGCCGTGCGGCAGATCAGCGCCATGCCTCCTGAAGGGTTCGGCATCTCCGCGCGCAACATCACCGTGTCCACGGTGGGCGTGGTGCCGGGCATCCGCAAACTGGCGCAGGAGGGCATCCCCGTGCGCCTCGCCGTGTCGCTGCACGCCCCGAACAACGACCTGCGCGATGAGCTTGTGCCGATGAACAAACGCTTCAATGTCGAGCAGGTGCTCGACGCGGCGCACGACTATTATCTGGCGAGCAAACGCCGCGTGAGCATCGAATACGCACTCATGCGCGGCATCAACGACCAGGCCGAACATGCACGCCTCCTGGCGAAGAAACTCAACCATTACGGTGACAATTGGGCACATGTCAATCCGATTCCGCTCAACCCGATTGAAGGGTCGAAGTGGACGGCCTCGAAGCCCGAGGACGAACAACGGTTCCTTGAGATTCTCAATAACGCCGGCGTCACCGCCACACTGCGCGACACGCGCGGGCAGGACATCGACGGTGCGTGCGGCCAGCTCGCCGCGAAAACCACCGAGCGCGCATGATGGCGCAGATAGGGGAACAGGCGAACGCCTACTACGCGGAGACCATCTGCGCGCCAGCATGGACAGTGGACGCTGGCCACGCTACATGGCCAGCGGCATGGGGTACATCACCTTCACGAAAACCGAACCGCACCTGTTCAGCATGCTGTTCATGTGTGACCAGAGTCGTGACCAACGCGAGCGCATGGAGCGCCAGCTGCAACCGATCATCGAACTGATCACACGGCAGTTGGGCATGAGCGCGGACACTGCAACGGCATTCCATATGCATATGTGGATCCATGTGCACGGCATCGCGTCGATGATCGTGGCGCACTACCTCGATTGGGACGAACAGCACATCGTCGACGCGCTGAGCGTGGAGTTCCACGCGCTCAGTGCCTCCATCGCCAACCAGCAGGGAAGTGGAGGCGTGCAATGACCGCGACAGACCAACAGGAAGCCATACGTGCCGAAGGGCTGACGAAGCGATTCGGCGCCACAACCGCCGTCGATGGGCTCGACCTGACCGTGACCAACGGTGAGACCTTCGCATTGCTCGGCGTCAACGGCGCGGGGAAAAGCACCACGATCGCCATGCTCACCCAATTCGGCTTGGACCAGGTGGCGCACCAACGCGCCCACACGCTTTCGGGTGGCATGCAGCGCCGCTTGAGCATCGCGATGGGATTGATCACCAACCCGAAGATCCTGTTCCTCGACGAGCCCACGGTCGGGCTTGATGTGCGCTCGCACGCCATGAACTGTGGCACACGCTCACCGCGCTCAAAGGCGAGGTCACCATCCTGCTCACCACGCATTACCTCGAAGAGGTCGAATCCCTCACCTTCGCATTCGCCATCCTGTTCGGCTTCCAATGGAGCGCGCGCGTCGTGGTGGGCATCGCGGTCATCCTGCCCACGGCGCTCATGTACACCGCGATCGGATTGCTGTGCGGCACCCTCGTCAGCGATAAGGCCGTCGGTGGCATCTGCGGGGCCATGCTCACCACGGTCTCTTTCATCCTCTCCGGACTCACCATCCCGCTGACGGTCATGGGCCACGCGTTTCAGATCATCGCTCAGACCCTGCCTTTCTATCACGCGGCGCAAATGGCGAATGCGGCCATAGCCGGAGACTATGGCCGCATCTGGCCGCACATGTGGATCGTCCTCATCTACATGGCCATATTCGCCGCGGCCGCGATCCTTACCTTCACGATGCGAGCACGCAACCGGTAGACCACATCAGACAATGATGTCGTCATCATGCCTGCTCCGGGACGTTTTGACCGCTTCGATGATGACCGAGGAGATGCCGCACAGCAGGCCGCCGATGACCCACGACAGCCAGAACAACCCTCCATCAAACCCGAAGAGCATCGTCAGACCGACAATCGTGGCGATCATCATGATCGTGCCGCAAATCGCGCCATTGACCTCGTCATACGAGTCATTCAGGCCCTTCGCCTCACGGTACTCCCGCTCCGCGGCCTTGTTGTATTTGGCAAGATTGAGACGGCCGAAGTGCATGCCTCCATACACGATGGCAGCCACGCCACAGGCCGCGAGCATCAGGAACGCACCAATCGGCCACCCATCCTCTGTATGCAGATACTCGTTGACGAAAATCAACTGCGCAAGTCCGACAAGAATCAGGCCGATGCCGCCAACAAGCGCAACCGTCAACGTGCGCCGCGCCTCCGCATGATCATGCTCGGTATAGAAATCCTCAACATAGGGATGACTGCGCATGAACGCGGAATGCCCAAGCCCGGCGGGAACCAGAAACACCAAGCCAATGATGACCCCAAGCACAATGCACAGGAACATGAGGAAATCATTGAACGGACTCACCCCAAGGATGGAATTGTCCGCATCGAAAAACATCCCGGCGCCGACACCGAAAATGATGGCAAAGATGCCAGCCGGAATCTTCGCGTCAAAACTGCGCATATGGGCCTCATACCCCGTGATGTCCCGCGGCAATGGTGCGGGATTCTGCTGGAGCATGGACAGTGGCGGGCGCTCACTGATCGCCGCTGGGACACCCGTGTCGTCTGGCTCATCGGCGTGTCCCTGCGCGGGTGACGCGTTCCGACGTGGCCGGGCCACATCGCCGATGACAAGGTCGTCGAGCGTGACGTCGAATAGGTCGCAGATCACGAGCAGCTTGTCCATCTCCGGGTACGCCTTCTCGCTCTCCCACTTGCTGATGGCTTGGCGGGAGACGCCCAGAAGCATCGCCAATTGCTCTTGCGTCATGTTTTGCTGCGCCCGCAGATACTGCAGGTTGGTCTTGAAATTGCTCATCATCCTGTCCTTATGTTCGAGTCGCTCCCATTCGAAGAAGGAGCCATGGCCTCACTATGCAACACAACGAGACGATCCGTCCACCATCCTCTGGTTGCATCACACAACGCAACCGCAATTCGGCACGCAACCGATGGTTGCATCCGCGACATTCCAACGATTCCACACATACAGCACCAGCGGCGCGCACACGAACCCATTTCACGATGTGGGCGCCAAACCGTACACCAAAACCGATGTAACAGGGAATCAGTACTCTTAACACCAGCACAACCGGCTACGCGCACCCGAGTAGAGATGGAGACCCAAACATGTCGTTGGCGGTACGAGTGATCCCTTGCCTGGACGTCGATGCAGGACGCGTCGTCAAAGGCGTCCACTTCGAAAACCTCAAGGACGCCGGTGACCCCGTGGCGCTCGCTGCCGAATACTACCGCCAGGGCGCCGATGAACTCACGTTCCTCGATGTGACCGCCTCCAGCTCGCACCGGCAGACGATGGTCGACGTCGTCACGCGCACCGCCGAGCAGGTCTTCATTCCACTGACCGTGGGCGGCGGTGTGCGCACACCCGAAGACGTCGACTCGCTGCTGCGCTGTGGCGCGGACAAGGTCGGTGTCAACACGGCGGCGATCAACGACCCCACATTGATCAGCCGTGTGGCGGAACGTTTCGGCAGCCAGGTGCTCGTCCTTTCTGTCGATGCGCGCCGCGAACAGGGGGAGTGCCACACCCAGTCGGGCTTCGAGGTCACCACCATGGGCGGCCGCAAATCCACCGGCATCGATGCGCTGTGGTGGGCCAAGCGCGCCGAGGAATTGGGCGCCGGCGAGATCCTGCTCAATTCGATGGACGCCGACGGCACCCAGCAGGGGTTCGATTTGGAGATGATCTCGGCGATGCGGCGTGAGGTGTCCATCCCGATCATCGCCTCAGGCGGCGCGGGCAAGGCCGAGGATTTCCCGCCGGCGATCGCTGCGGGCGCCGACGCCGTGCTCGCCGCGTCGATCTTCCACTTCGGCAAGGTCACAATCGGCGAGGTCAAGAGCGCCCTGCGTGCCGCAGGCTACACCGTGCGCTGAAGCCACGCACTGGCGGCGGAGGCCAAGCCCGTTTACAATGCTTGGGGTAAGTGTGATATCTGGATGGAAACGATGAACGACGAACAATTCGACAATGCAGTGACACTCGATCCGCGCATCAAGGCGCGGCTCAAATACGACGGGCTCGGCCTCGTCGCCGCCGTGGTGCAGCAGTACGATTCCCGTGAGGTGCTCATGGTCGGCTACATGAACGACGAAGCCCTGCGCCGCACGCTCACCGAAGGGCGCGTGACGTTCTGGTCGCGTTCCCGGCAGGAGTATTGGCGCAAAGGCGACACGTCGGGACATGCGCAGTATGTGAAGGCCGTGCATCTGGATTGTGACGGCGACGCACTGCTCGTCCAAGTGGACCAAGTGGGCGCCGCATGCCATACCGGCAAGTATTCCTGCTTCGACGAAGGCGGCCCGCTGCCGGTCGTGGTGGGATCCCGGGACCACAGTGAGGGGGAGGCTCGATGACGCAGTGCAGTGTGACCAATCTGGAGTGGGGCGAGACCTGGCCCTCGCGTGAACTGTTCCAGACGCTGGCCGATGAAGGCTACCGCATCATCCCCATCGTGCGCCGCCTGCTCGCCGATTCGATCACGCCCGTCGGATTCTACGAGCGTCTGGCGAATGGCAGGTCCGGCACCTTTATCCTCGAGTCCGCGGAATACGGCGGATCATGGAGCCGGTATAGTTTCATCGGCGTCAATGCGATGGCGCAGTTGCGTTCAGATGGAGGTCAGGCGAGCTGGCTTGGCACCGTGCCCGTGGGTGTGCCCAGCCATGGTGACGTCATCGACGTGGCCCGCGCCACGCTCGAAGTGCTCAAGGCGCCACGCGTCGAAGGATTGCCCAACCTCACCAGTGGATTGGTGGGTACCGTCGGATGGGACGCGATCCGGCATTGGGAGCCCACGTTGCGTGCCACGGCGCCAGACGAGACGGGGCAGAATGAGCTCGTGCTCGCGTTGGCGACTGACATCGCCGTCGTCGACCACGTCTCCGGTTCCGTGTGGCTCATCGCGAACGCCGTGAACGTGGACGACAAGCCCACCCGTGCCGACGAGGCGTACCGGGCTGCGGTCGCTCGCCTCGACACGATGGAGCGCGACGCCGCGACGCCGACGCCCGGCGAATTCCGCGTCAACGTGCGCGACACTTCCGTGCCCCAGCCTCAATTGCGCTTCCGCACCGCGAAGCAGGTGTATGAACAGGCGGTCGAGCGGTCGCGCCAGCACATCATCGACGGCGACGTGTTCCAGGTGGTGATCTCGCAGCGCCTCGACATCGATTCGCCGGCGGACCCGTTCGACGTCTACCGCGTGCTGCGCACGCTCAACCCCAGCCCATACATGTATTTCATGGCCCTCACCGACGCGCAGGGCCGTGATTTCAACGTCATCGGATCAAGCCCCGAAACGCTTATCAAGGTCGACGACGGGCAGGCGATGACCTTTCCAATTGCCGGGTCGCGCCCGCGCGGCGCCACACCAGAGGAAGACGAGTTGTTGGCGAAGGAATTGCTCGCCGACCCCAAGGAGACGAGCGAACATGTGATGCTCGTCGACCTATCACGCAACGACCTGAGCCGGGTGTGCCTGCCGCAGACCGTCGAGGTCGTCTCTTTCATGGACATCAAACGGTTCAGCCACATCATGCACATCTGCTCGACGGTCACCGGAACAATCGACCCGGCGCTGTCCGCGTTCGACGTGTTCACCTCCGCATTCCCCGCGGGCACGCTGTCCGGAGCGCCCAAGCCGCGCGCGGTGGAGATCATCGACGAGCTCGAGCCCGCCGACCGTGGCATCTATGGCGGTACGATCGGCTACTTCGATTTCTCCGGCAACATGGACATGGCGATCGCGATTCGCACCGCGTTCATCCGCGACCATGAGGCCAGTGTGCAGGCCGGTGCGGGGCTTGTGCTTGATTCGGTGCCCGCTACCGAATGGCAGGAGACGCGCAACAAGGCCGAGGCGAGTGTGGAGGCCATCCAGATCGCGGCCCAGCTCAAGCGTCTGTGAGCGTGCTATTGCGGTATACGGCAGCAGCCCGCGGAACGTTATGTTCCGCGGGCTGCTGTGTGGTGTGGGGATGGCGCTGAACTACTCAGCCTTGTTTTCATGGTCCTTCTTCATTTCATCGAGCTTGGCCTCTGCCTTGCCCTTGATCTCTCCGGCCTTCATCTTGATTTCGTCGGCCTTGACTTCCGCCTTGCCCTTGAGCTCACCGATTTTTTCTGCCATATCAGCCATGATAGGCTCCTTTCGTGGTTGCCGCCGTTTGTGCGGCTCATCCCATTACACCATGCGTGGCGAGCGCGCCGGATCGGATTCCTCGTGTGGGTGAATGCCGACCGGCCCTTGAGTTGTGCTATGAGGGTGCCTTGGCGCTATGGCATAAGGATGGGGGCTGCGATCTAATCGAATCGCAGCCCCCATCACACAGGCTATGCCTGAAGCCAAGCAGGCGAATCAGTCATCGAGGTCCAGCTGACGGCCGAAACGCTCGTTGAGCTCCACCTGATCCTCGGTGGCCTTGGCTTCCAGATCGGCTGCCTTGCCGGCCGCCTTGTCCTTCTTGTCGTCGGCCTTGTCGGTGATCTTCTCGAGCTTCTTCTCGGGATCGCCGGCGGCTTCGCGGATCTTGTTGTCTTCCTTGGCGATTTCCTTGGCCGCATGCTCTTCGGCGCGCTCGGCGCGCTTCTCGTCACGGTTGGCTTCATGCTCCTCGTGACGTTCTTCCATGTGGTCCTTGAACTCTTCGAACTTTTCCTTGATATCTGCCATAACCGGCTCCCATCTACAAATGAATGCTACGTATTCATTAGACCACGTTTCGCATCGGTCCCCGGGTTTTTCGCCCTATAGGGGAAAACGGCGCGTCCGCATCCATGCCTCGCCCGGGTGCGGTACCGCCCCCCCCACGGCTCACCATGCAAGACGGTGCTTCAGAGGTGTAACCCGCTTGCTTTACAGTTACGCATGTCGGCAAACTCATTGAAGGAGGACCATTGTCTGTGCTTGACGAACTGGTAGCGGGCGCGCTGGAAGACCAGCAGGCCCGTGCACGCGAAACGTCACTGGATGAGCTGAAGGCCATGGCGGCCCAGGCTCCCGCCCCCCGTGACGCCAAGCGATGGCTCAGGCACGATGACGGCATTCCGGTGATTGCGGAGATCAAACGTGCATCCCCGTCGAAAGGCCACCTCACTGACATCCAGCATCCGGGGGAGCTTGCGGCCGAATATGCCGCCGGCGGCGCGTCCGCGATTTCCGTGCTCACCGAAGGACGTCGGTTCCTCGGTTCGCTCGCTGATCTCGACGAGGTGCGTGCGGCCGTCGACATCCCGGTGCTACGCAAGGATTTCATCACCACCGACTACCAGATCTGGGAGGCGCGCGCGCACGGCGCCGATCTGGTGCTGCTCATCGTCGCTGCGCTCGGCGATGACGAACTGGTGCACCTGCTCGCACTGACGCACGAGCTCGGCATGACCGCCCTCGTGGAGACGCATACGCGCGAAGAGATCGACCGTGCGATAGCGGCCGGTGCACAGGTGATCGGCATCAACGCGCGCAACCTGAAGAATCTCAGGGTAGATGTGGGCACATACCGCGAACTCGCGCACAATCTGCCCGATGATGTGATCAAGGTGGCGGAATCCGGCGTGTTCGGCGCAGTCGAAGTGCAGGACTACGGGCGTGCCGGTGCGGACGCCGTCCTCGTGGGCGAGGGCGTGGCCACGGCGGACGACCATGAACTCGCAGTACAACGTCTAGTAAAGGCAGGAGCAACAGTGAAAGCTTCGGAACAGACCCCGCTGAGCACGCACGAAGGGCCGTACTTCGGCGAATACGGCGGCCGGTATGTGCCGGAGGCGCTCGTCAGCGCCCTCGACGAACTCGAGCGTGTATACGCGCAGGCCAAGGCCGACCCAGAATTCCACAAGGAGCTCGCCCGTCTCAACAGGCAGTACGTCGGGCGTCCATCGCCGCTCACCGAAGCGCCGCGCTTCGCCGAGCGCATCAAAGAACGTACCGGCTTGGACGCGCGCGTCTTCCTCAAGCGTGAGGACCTCAACCATACCGGCGCGCACAAGATCAACAACGCGATCGGGCAGGCGCTGCTCGTCAAGCGCATGGGCAAGACGCGCGTCATCGCCGAGACCGGCGCGGGGCAACATGGTGTGGCCACCGCCACCGTGTGCGCGATGATGGGGCTCAAGTGCCGCATCTACATGGGACAGATCGACGCGCGCCGCCAAGCGCTCAATGTGGCCCGCATGCGCATGCTCGGCGCCGAGGTCGTGGAGGTCACCCTCGGCGACCGGATCCTCAAGGACGCGATCAACGAGGCATTGCGCGACTGGGTCACCAATGTGAAAGATACCCATTACCTGCTCGGCACCGTGGCCGGACCACATCCGTTCCCCGCGATGGTGCGCGACTTCCAGAAGATCATCGGCGAGGAGGCCAAGGAGCAGCTGCAGGAATGGTACGGCATCGACCATCCCGACGCAATCTGCGCATGCGTGGGCGGCGGATCAAACGCGATCGGCATCATGAACGCGTTCCTCGACGACGACCGGGTGAACCTGTACGGGTTCGAAGCCGGCGGAGAGGGCCCCGAATCCGGGCGCCACGCGATCCGGTTTGCGCCGGGCACAGGCGAGCTCGGCATGTTCCAAGGCGCCAAGAGCTACCTGCTGGAGAATTCCGAAGGCCAGACGCTTGACACCTATTCCATCTCCGCCGGCCTCGACTACGCGTCCGTCGGCCCCGAGCACGCGTGGCTCAAGGACATCGGCCGCGTGACCTATTCCTGGGCCACCGACGGCGAGGCGATGAGCGCGTTCAAGGACCTGTGCGAGACCGAGGGCATCATCCCCGCTATCGAAAGCTCGCATGCCATCGCCGGCGCCTACAAGGCGGCGCTCGACCTCAAGGCCAAGGGCTACGAGCACCCGGTGATGATCATCAACGTCTCGGGCCGCGGCGACAAAGACATGAACACGGCCGGCAAATGGTTCGGCTATCTGACCGATGAACAGAGCAAGGCACTCGAAGCGAACGGAGCACAGGGCAACAATGCGTGAATTCAACGAGACGATCATCGAAGTGGAACAGGATGGCACCCCCTCGGGCCAGCCGCTGGGCATCAGCCATGCGCCGAGCCGTTGCGGCGAGCTCTTCGCCCGCTACAAAGAGCGCAACATGCCCGCCTTCATCGGCTATCTGCCCTTTGGATTCCCCGACACGGAGCTGTCACTTGAGGCCTTCCGCACTATGGTCGACAACGGCGTGGATATCGTGGAGATCGGCCTGCCGTATTCCGACCCGGTCATGGACGGCCCGGTGATCCAGGCGGCCAGCCAGATTGCGCTGCGCAACGGCGAGCGTATCGCCGACGTGTTCCGCGCCGTGGAGACGGTGGCCAATGCCGGGGGCATCCCGCTCATCATGAGCTATTGGAACCTCATCTTCCATTACGGTGTGGAACGTTTTGCCGCTGATTTCGCGAATGCGGGCGGCGCGGGCCTCATCACGCCCGACCTGATTCCGGACGAGGCGGGGGAGTGGATCGAGGCGTCCGACCGCCATGGGCTCGACCGCATCTTCCTCGTATCGCCCGATTCCACCGACGAGCGCCTGCGCATCGTCGCGAAGAACGCGCGCGGGTTCGTCTACGCGGCATCACGCATGGGTGTGACCGGCGAGCGCGACACGATCAACGCGTCGCCGGAGCGTCTTGTGGCGCGTGCCCGTGCGGCCGGTGCGCAGAACGTGTGCGTCGGCATCGGCGTTTCCACCCCGCAACAGGGTGCGACCGTCGGCCAATACGCCGATGGCGTCATCGTGGGATCGGCCCTCGTGCACACGCTGCTCGATGACCAAGGCGATGTCAAGGATCCGGTACAGGGCATGGGCGCGCTGGCCAATACGACCGCCTCCTTGGCCGAAGCCATCCACCACTGCAGGCTGTAAGCCGAAGCCATACGGCTGTTGGGCGGGGGCCACACCGCGGTGCGGCCCCCGCCCAATATCGTTTGCGGCCGCTACCATCGGGCAGTATGAACTTCGCCTATATACCATCGCCGACCATCTCGGAGTTCCAGATCGGTCCCGTGACGATTCACATCTATGCCCTCACCATGCTCCTTGGCATCATCGCCGCGGTATGGATCACCAGCATCCGTTGGAAGCGGTACGGAGGCACATTTGACCAGATCCTCGACACGTCGTTGGTCGCGGTGCCCTGTGGCATCATCGGCGCGCGTCTGTACCACATCATCACCACGCCGGAACGCTTCTTCGGCCCCAACGGCGATTGGGTGGAGATGTTCCGCATCTGGAACGGTGGCCTTGGCATCTGGGGTGCGATTGTGCTTGGCGCCCTTGGCGCGTGGGCGTGGATGCGGCACAAGCACTACCCGATGGCATTGCTCGCCGATGCCATCGCACCGGCGTTGCTTGTGGCCCAGGCCATTGGCCGCTTGGGTAATTGGTTCAACCAAGAGCTGTATGGCAAGCCGACGACGCTTCCATGGGGGCTGAAACTCAACACGCAGGGCACGGCCATCGGCAACAGCGAACAATGCTACGACGGTGCCACATGTCCGACCGGCACGCTGTTCCATCCCACGTTCCTGTACGAGATGATCTGGAACCTCATCGGCGCCGCGCTCATCATCTGGATCGGACACAAGACCGTGCAACTGCTCAAGGCTGGATCGCTGTTCGCGCTGTATGTGATCTGGTATACGGCGGGCCGCACATGGATCGAGATGTTGCGCATCGATTTCTCGCACGAGATTCTCGGTTTGCGGGTCAATGTCTGGGTCTCTATCTGTGTGTTCATCGCCGGCGCCATCGCGTTCATCGTCATCCAACGGGTCGGTCGGCCCACGCTCCTGCTCGCCGAACGGCTGCGCACATCGACCGAGCTCGAGGCACGTGAGCTCCTTGAACGGGAGCAGGAGCGCAAAGCCAAGCCTTCGCGGAACTGACGTTCGTCGCCAAGCCAATTTAGAATGGGAATCATGGAAATTCAAATCGCACCAAGCATCCTATCCGCGGATTTCTGCAATCTTGAGCGGGATCTTGAGAAGATCTCCAATGCCGACATGGTTCACGTCGACGTGATGGACCACCATTTCGTGCCGAATCTGACCATCGGTGAGCCCGTCGTCAAGCGCATCTGCGAAGTCACCGACCTGCCGGTCGACGTACATCTGATGATCGAGGACCCGGACCGTTGGGCGCCCGGGTATGCTGAGCGCGGTGCGCATTCCGTCACCTTCCACATGGGAGCCACTCACGCTCCGGTGCGTCTGGCCCGCCAGCTGCACGACATGGGTTGCGAAGCATGGTTCGCGGTGCGTCCGGCCGAACCGGTCGAACCGATCTTCGACATCCTCGAGGAATTCGACACAATCCTCATCATGACGGTCGAGCCGGGCTTCGGTGGCCAGAAGTTCCTCGCCAACCAGATGGCCAAGGTGCGCCGTTTGCGCGACGAGATCACCCGCCGTGGACTCAAGACCAACATCCAGGTCGACGGCGGCGTCAGCCCCACGACCGCGCCGATTGTGGCCGAAGCCGGCGCCAATATCCTCGTGGCCGGTTCCGCCGTATACGGCGCCGAAGACCCGGCGGCGGCCATCAACCAGATTCGCGACGCGGCGGCCGCCGCTTACCGCGACTGAGCGCATACGTACCGAACCAGTCCCCATTGTTGGAAAGAGAGCATCACCGCACCATGAAAACGTTTGAATCGCTGTTCGAAGAGCTCAGCGCCAAGGCCGCCGCAAGCACCGAAGGGTCCAAGACCGTCGACGAGCTCGCCAAGGGTACGCATTTCATTGGCAAGAAGATTATCGAAGAGGCCGGTGAGACCTGGATTGCCGCCGAATACGAGGGCGTGGACCGCACCGCGGAAGAGATGAGCCAGCTGCTGTACCATGTGCAGGTCATGATGATTGACCGTGGCATCACGCTCGACGACATTTACAAGAATCTGTGAGGACAGCGCCCCCGAAGGCGCCTTGCCGTTGCGCCCCCTGCACGGCACAACATCTGGAGGAACACCATGCTGCGAATCGCAGTACCCAACAAAGGCATGCTCTCAGAACCGGCATGGACCATGCTTTCCGAAGCCGGCTACCGCCTGCGGAGCAACCCACGCCAACTTGTTGTGGAAGACCCCGACAACGATGTGGAGCTGTTCTACCTGCGTCCGCTCGACATCGCCGTGTATGTGGGTCGGGGCACCATCGACGTCGGTATCACCGGCCATGACCTGTTGCTGAACTCGGGCACTGACGCCGAAGAAGTGATGGACTTGGGATTCGGTGCTTCGACGTTCCGCTTCGCCGCCCCACAGGACTCCGACATCCGTGAGCTCGCTGACATCCAAGGCAAGCGCGTGGCGACCTCGTTCGACAAGCTTGTGCACGACTATCTTGTGGAGCAGGGTATCGAAGCTGAAACGATTCATCTGGATGGCGCGGTGGAATCATCGGTGCAGCTCGGTGTGGCCGACCTCATCGCCGACGTGGTGTCGACGGGCACCACGCTGCGCAATGCGGGTCTGCGCATTTTCGCCGACCCGATTGTGCATTCCGAAGCGGTGCTGATCCGGTCCCCGCGTCTGGACGCGCGGGATGACCGGCTCATTCGTCTGACGCGACGTCTGCAGGGCGTACTCACCGCCAAACGGTATGTGCTGATGGACTTCGACATCCCAGTCGAGAAGGTTTCGGCGGCAGTGTCGGTCACGCCCGGTTTTGAAAGCCCCACAATCTCCCCATTGCATGACAAGCAGTGGTCCGCGGTGCGCGTCATGGTGCCCAAGGCGCAGGTCAATCAGGTCATGGACCAACTGTACGAGGTCGGGGCGCGTGGCATCATCGTCACGGCGATCCAGGCGTCGCGCATGTAGGCTGTGGTTGTATGGCCTCTGAAGACAGCAAATACAGTCCGGAAGCCCGCGATGTGTTTGTCACGGTGCCCAACGCGATCAGCGCGCTACGCATCGTCTCGATCCCGTTCATCGCATGGCTCATCGCCGGACACCGCATGGTGGGGGCGTTGGTCCTGCTCGCCATCTCGTCGGCATCCGATGGCGTCGACGGGCTCATCGCGCGCAAATGCAATCAGGTGAGCAAGATCGGACAGATCCTCGATCCGATCGCCGACCGTCTGCTCATCCTGTGCAGCATCCTCGCACTTGCCGTGTGCAATGTGGTGCCATGGTGGATGGTTGGGCTCGTACTTGCGCGCGACGTAATCATGGGCATCCTCACCCTTGCGTTGGCCCAGCGCGATTACGGGCCGCTGCCGGTGCATTTCGTCGGCAAGACGGGCACGGCGGTGCTGCTCATCTCGATTGTCGGCCTGATGGTGGCCGATATCGACCGGTCATTCATGCCGTTCAACTGGCTACACTTGGCTGCCATCGCCTGCGCCATCTGGGGCATTGGACTATATTGGCTTGCAGGCGTGCTGTATCTGCGCCAAGGAATATCGTTGCTTCGCAAGGATCGAGAATAACCATTGCCACAAGAGCATTCCACACCGCCGGCGTACCCGGTTCCCCCCAATCAGGAACCGGTGCGTCGGCGCGCTGTGTTTTCGGTGGGGTTCGCCAACCTTCCTTCGCACCATGCGCAAGCACCCGATGAAGTCTCGCACGCCCCAAGGCGTAGGCGTACCGGAGCCGATTCGCTGCAACTCATCGACGATTTGATCAATCGCCCGGTTGACCAGTTGTACAGTGACGCCCGGCTGGTGAACAAGCCGGATTCCAAGATTGTGTATTGGGGCACCCGCATAGTCGTGTTCCTCATCTGCATCGCAGTCGGGTTCGCCGGCTGTCAGTTCGTGCGCCTACTCAACACCGACCCCCGAAAACAGGTGCGCGAATCGTTGGCGAGCGAACTGACCGCGGAGAACGCCCATCTCGAATCGCTTGAATCGGAGAACATGGACCTGCGCAAGCAGATCGAAGCGCAATCGGCGGCCGCCACACAATCGGCGGCCGAACGCATCGTGAAAGAGAACGAGGCGGCGGCCGGCGCGACGTCGGTCGAGGGGGAGGGGATCGTCATGACGATCGCGAATCCGCTTGCCGCGCGCAACGATGACGCCGGATCATTGCCGAGGGAAGCCACGGCGGACCGCCTGCGCATCGTCACCGACACCGACCTGCAGTTGCTCGTCTCATTGATGTGGCAACACGGTGCTGAGGCGATTGCGGTCAACGACAACCGT
Source organism: Bifidobacterium pseudolongum subsp. globosum (assembly GCF_000741295.1). GTDB lineage: Bacteria > Actinomycetota > Actinomycetes > Actinomycetales > Bifidobacteriaceae > Bifidobacterium > Bifidobacterium globosum. Next base: position 362,349 of record NZ_JGZG01000005.1, read on the forward strand.
CTGGGAGTGCAGACGTCGATCCGCACCGCCGGCAACTCGATTCTCATCGGCACCACGGCCATTGAAAGCCCATACAAAATTCAGGCGATAGGCGACAAGAACGCGCTGGCGGACGCGATGAGCGAACGGTCGCTCCCCGCGCTGTACAGTGATTTCAACAGGTCGGGCATGCATCCGCAGATCAGCAAAACCGATTCGATGCGTCTGGAGGCGGCGCCCATCGGCAAGCTGACCTATGCACAGAAGGAGGAGTGATGGCAGCAGTACTCGGACTCATCATCGGAGTGGTCGTGGGATTGTTCGTGCGACCGGATATCCCCATATTCCTGCAGCCGTACCTGCCGATCATGGTGGTGGCGGCGCTTGACGCGCTGCTTGGCGCCGCGCGGTCGTATTTCGAACGCAACTTCTCCGACAAGGTCTTTGTGATTTCGTTCCTTTCGAACGTCGTCACCGCCACACTGCTCGTGCTGCTCGGCAACCAACTGGGGGTTGGTTCGCAGTTGTCCACGGCCGTGATCGTGGTGCTCGGCATCCGTATCTTCTCGAACGTCTCGGCAATCCGCCGGTTCATTTTCCAGGGGTGAGGCATGGGCAACGCACACACACCGCCACAGCCGCCGCGTGACGAGCCGGATGTTGGAGGCCAGCCGGCGCAGGAACCCGACCTCATCAAGAAAATCGTCTCACAGCACAACAAAGACAAGGTCAACGACAACACGCAGACTGGTGCATTCCCGGTGGTGGGCAAGCGCAAGGCCAAGGCCAAAGGCAAGGTCAAGCGGCTGTCCACGTCATCCCGTTCGCTCAAGGCGCGCTTGGGCACCGGCGTGCTCATCGCCGTGCTGTGCGCGCTGCTCGCCTACGGGTATGTGATCCAGATCAACAACAAGGACCTCACCTACGAGACGATGAGCGAGACCGAACTGACCCGCCTGATCAGCGAGAGCAACACACAGGTGCAGCGACTCGAACAGCGCAAGGCCGAACTGACCAGGCAATTGAACTCGCTTGAGGAAGCCGCCGACAAAGAGGCACAGGCCGCGCAGATCGCGAAGGAAAACGAGGAAGCGAGCGGTATCCTGTCGGGCAGGCTGCCGGCCCACGGCAAGGGCATTGTCGTGCGCATCACGCAAGGCACCAAAGCGCCGATTGACGCCTCGACGATGTTCAACCTCATCGAGGAGCTGCGCAACGGCGGCGCCGAGGTCATCGCCATCAACAATGTGCGCGTCGTGACGTCCACCTACGTCAGTGAGTCGGACAACGGGCTCATCTGCGACGGCAAACTGCTCGAAGCGCCCTATGTGGTCAAAGCGATCGGCGACCCGTCCAACCTGCAGAACGCGGTGAACCTCGCCGGTGGCGTCGGATCGCGGCTAACCGTGAAATACGGCGCGACCGTCACCACGGAAGTCTCGGATGACGTCAATATCACCCAGACCCAGCTGGTTGAACGGTATAAGTTCGCAAAGATTGTAGAATAGGGAATTATGACAGATCCGATTCCAAGCGCAGGCGAGACGACCATCATCGGCTTGCCCGCCATTCAATTTCCAGTAACCAGTTCAGGCGACCGCCCGCTGACGCAGGAGGACCTCGAGACCATCACGCGGCTCGCCGACAATACGGCATTGCTCATCGCCACACGTTCCGCGCTTTCCGGCTCGCGCTACCTGCTCGATGAGGACGAAGTGACAGTGGGTCGTGACCCCAAGTCGGACATCCTGCTTGACGATTCCACCGTCTCCCGCTCGCATGCGGTGTTCCGCCGCGTGAACGGGCAGTACGAGGTCGTGGACGCGGGAAGCCTCAACGGCACCTATGTCAACCGTCAACGCGTCGATCAGGCGTTGCTCAAAAACGGCGACGAAATCATGATCGGCAAATTCAGGCTCGTCTATTTCACCAATTCAGCTATCCGCGGACAATGAATGCGCCGTTGACCAGACGCCATGGGACACCCGCACACCTTGGTGATGAGGATTCACCGAAGTATGTGGATGTGCCATTGATTGATGTCGATGATGTGATGGTGCAGGGGGAGTTGTTTCCCCTACGCGACCTGCATGAACCGTTGTTCGGGTACCGCGGTACCGTCGCCTCACGTGTGGCGGGCATCACGTACCGGCAGCTCGATTATTGGGCGCGCAAACGCATCGTTGTGCCGTCCATCGCGCCATCGACCGGTTCGGGGTCGCGTCGTCTGTATGCCTTCCGCGATGTCGTCATCCTGGCCGTGTCGAAGAAACTGCTCGATATCGGTGTGAACCTGCAGAACGTGACGAACGCGGTCGAATACCTGATGCGCCAGCCTTCAGACCGTCTTGAGCACATGACGATCCTCTGTGACGGGCAGCAGGTCGAGGAATGCGTCGAAGGCGAGCAGATGGCGCGGATGCTCAGCAGGGGAGAGGCGGTGTTCGGCGTATCCGTTGGTGCGCTGTGGCACCGCATCCAAGATGCCCTCGCCACGGAAGAGCATGTGGAGGTGACCGATGCCGCTGTCATTGATCGGTCACTGCCGGTCAACCGTTTGGCGGCGGAACGCCTGCGTGAGACGCTCGACAAACGGCGTGTCCCACGTGAGGCGATACTGTTCGCAACGGATTCTGGTGCCGTTTCGCCAACACTGGCCGACGTGGATCAGACAGCGGCGGATCAGCCCATATTGAGTCAAGGAACATTGTCATGAACGCTTTACCAGCCATCCTGTGGATTATCGGCGCCGCCGTGGCATTGCTTGTCTGTGTGGTGACCGTGATGAGCAGTCATTACCGGGACGGCCGTGCCAATGAGGTGCGTCCGGTGACCTGGACGGTGATCGGCGGCCATGTGGCCTCATTCGTCCTATTGGCGGCGCCATACGTGGTGTATCTGGCGAACAGTGCATCAATCGGCGCACATGCGCGGTCGTTGTACACCAAACTCGGCTGGGCATCCGCGGCTGTGGCCGTGGCGCTGGTGATGGTCGAGCTTGTGCTGATGTATCTGCAAGCACGTCGTGCAATGCTTGCACAGGAGGCACGTGCCAGCGTGCAACAGGATGTGCCAGCGCCGTCTGAGCGCTGCGGCAGTGACGGCGATGACGATGACAAACCGTCATCGCTGTGGTGAGTCTTGTGCACAGCCAATGGGATACAAAACAGCGGGTATCAATCATCGGTGGGACGATTGATACCCGCTGAACGGATATGCCATATATCGCTAATCTGACATAACGTACATTATCGGCTAAACGGGGATTACTGTGAATCCTTATGCAGTGGCCTTGCCCGCGAAGTATTCCTCCACGGCTCCGGACAGTTCGTCCACATGGTCAATCACACGGTATGCGCCGTGTTCGACCAGTTCGTTCGGCTCGGCGTAACCCCAGCCGCAGCCTAGACAATCCAATGCGCATGCCTTGGCGCCGTCCACATCGGTCCAACGGTCGCCGACCATGAGCGCACGGTCATCGAGCTCGCGGTTGAACCCGATGTTGTCGAACGCATACCGGATCACCGAGGCCTTGTCCACGCGCGAATTGTCGGTGCTGGCGCCATAGATGCCATCGACGAGTTCGGTGATGTGGAAATGGTCGCACACCGGCTTCGCTTGGTATTCGGGCTTGCATGTGGCCACGGCAAGGTAATAGCCGGCCTCGCGCAGCTTCGTGAGCTGTTCGGGAATGCCCGGATACAACGTGTTGTACAGCCGTCCCGGCACCTTGTGCCCGGGGTTGTTCGGGTCGTCGAACACCGCTGCGTCACCGTAATAATGCCGGTACACACGCACGGCCTCATCGAGTTTGTTGTCGGGAATGTGGTTGCGCTTCATCGATTCGAAGATCGCCGGCCCGATGAACCGCTGCAGTTCCGCCTGATCAGGAACCGGTACACCGACCGCTTCGAACGCCTTGATCACGCAGGCGATGATGCCTGGATCAGATTTCGTCAATGTGCCGTCGAGATCCAACAGGACCACACGTTGTGGATGAGCGAATTCCATGCCGCCTCTTCCCTAGTTCGTCAATTGGTCATTCAAAGATGCGTCCCGGCGAGGCGGGACCCACGGCCGGACTCACTCGTAGTCCGGAATCCAGCCATCCCGGTGCATTTGGAGGCGCTTGTCCAGCAGGGTCTTCAGTTCGTCCTCACTGCGGCGTTCCAGAAGCATGTCCCAGTGCGTGCGCGTCGGCTTGGCGACGTCGTCGCCGGTGTTGTCTTTGTCGTCCTCACGATGCGCGGTCGCGCCGCAACGGCACTCCCATTCGCTCGGGATGTCGGCTCCTTCGGCGAACGGCAGAATCGTACGGTGCCCGCGTGGGCAGACATATGCGACCTCCATGCGCGCCGCGAAGTCGACGTTGTCGTCGGACTCGAGCGACTTCGCTCCAATGCTCATGCCGCGTAGGCTGCGTTCCGCCATACCTGTGCCTCCTCTTGATTACACAATGATTCCACGCTACAAAACAGTTCGGACGATGGGTTTATTCCTGCACTATGCGTCAGTCCACACCGGAATACGCCACAATGCCGCGGTTCACCGCATCGAACGCCTCACGTGCACGGGCGGCGAGCATGGCATGCTGCTCCCCCATGTACGGTTCGGCCACGGCAATCTGCTGCAGCACGTCGGCGAGGCGCTTCGCGTTGCGCACGAAGTCACCACCCGTCAATTCGGTGTGTTCGAGCACCTGCGCCAGACTGTCCCCGCAGGCCCAGTCGTAGATGATGTCCACAATGCCGAAATCCAGTGGCTGCAGATAGCTGTCCATGCCGGCGTCCTCACACAACACGAGCACCTGTTCGTCAAGGTACTTGAGTTCGCGCGCCCGTTGGGCGACAAGGCCATGCGGGCCACCCGGGTAGCGACGGGGTTCTCCCCCTTCGCCACGGCGCGCCTCATACAGCAACGACGAGAGCAATGCCGCGATCTGCGGGACCGACAGGTCGTCGAGCACGCCTTCGGTGATGGCCTGCGCCAACACAAGGTCGCGCTCGGAATACAGGCGGCGCAGCAACTGGCCCTGCTCGGTGAGCGTATAGTCGCGCACGCCATCGTGATCAGTGCGTTCCAAGTACCCCAGACGGTCGAGAATCTCGCAGATGCGGTCGAATTGGCGCGCCACGGAGCCGGTACGCGAATCGTACCGTTGGCGTAGGCGCTCCAGTTCACGCGTCTCGCGCATCCACCGGTGCCCCCACTTCATGTGGTCCTGGAAATCCGGGCATTGCTTGCACGGATGGTCGTGCTCAAGCTCCTTGAGTTTGGCAATCCTGGCGTCAAGGCGGCGGAAGGCGCGGGATTTGTCCGCGTTCGTGGCGAACACCTCATGCTTGAGCTTGCGGCGTTCGTTCTTCTGCAACTCGTTGAGCTGCATGCGGATGCGCAACAGGTCGGTGAAATCGCCGTATTCGCAGGTCATGGCCTCGGCATACCCGGCAAGGGCCGCGGTGAGTGCGTCGATGCGCGCCTCGATCTGCCATGCCGACTCGTTCGCTTCCCACTGGGCGAACGAATGGTCAAGCGTGATGCGCGCCGTCTCGTAATCGCTCGTGTTGAGCAGATTGACGGCCATGTTGAACGTCGGCTTGAAACTCGAATGCAGCGGATAGACACGCTTGCTCGACAGCGCGACCGCCGTTTCCGGAGTGAATCCACGGTGATCCACGACGACAGCGTTGCCGATCGTATCAATGCCGCGGCGGCCGGCGCGGCCGGTCAATTGCGTGTACTCCCCCGGCGTGAGGCCCACGATGCCGGTGCCATCGTATTTTTCGAGCTTCTCGATGACAACACTGCGTGCTGGCATGTTGATGCCGAGGGCAAGCGTCTCCGTGGCAAACACCACCTTGATGAGCCCCTCTTCGAACAGGCGCTCCACAATCTGCTTGAACAACGCCACCATGCCGGCGTGGTGCGCGGCGAAGCCCTCTTCGAGGGCGTGACGGAAGCGCGCGAAATGCAGCGTCTTCAGGTCGTCATGCGTCAGCTGGCCTTCGATCATCTCATCGACGATGCTGCGGATGCGCAGCGCCTCGTCGTCGCTTGTAAGGCGCAGGCCGGCGTCAAGGCATTGGTCGACCGCCTCGTCGCAGCCGTTGCGCGAGAATATGAAATAAATCGCCGGCAACATGCCCAGGAAATTGAGTTCGTCCACGACCGCCCAGCGTTTCGGCTGGTAGCGTTCCACCTGACGCGCCGACCGTGATTCCGGCCTGCCGTGGCGTCCGCGCCCCTTGCGTCTGTCCGGCCGTTCGGCGCCGCGCCGACGTTGCTCACGACGCATGTATTCGTCGAGTCGGTTCGTCAGGCGGGCATTGAGTTTCGTGGTGGGCCGGCCATTGTCGTCATGCCGGTACAGGTCGAACAATTCGGGTTCGGTGCGTGGATCGCGCTGAATCAGCACGTATTGCTCAAGCGGCACTGGCCGGTGTTCCGACACGACGAGCTTGGTCTCGCCACGCACCGATGCGATCCAGTCCGCAAAATCCTCCACGTTCGAGACCGTGGCCGACAGGCCGACGATGCGCACCGACTGCGGCAGGTGGATGATGACCTCTTCCCACACGGGGCCACGGAACCGGTCGGCCAGATAATGCACCTCGTCGAGCACGACATAGCGCAACGCCTGCAGTGTCGTGGAATGCTCGTACAGCATGTTGCGCAGCACCTCGGTCGTCATGACCACGATGTCGGCTTCGGAATTGATCGAGGTGTCACCGGTGAGCAACCCCACTTTGTCCGGGCCGTACAATGCCACGAGATCATGGTATTTCTGGTTGCTCAACGCTTTGATCGGCGTGGTGTAGAAGGCCTTCGCGTTCTGTTGTTGCGCCAGATAGACCGCGAAGTCGGCCACCACGGTCTTGCCGGCGCCGGTCGGGGCCGCCACCAGTACATTGGACCCCTGTTCCAGTGCCTCGTTGGCATCCGTCTGGAACCGGTCGAGCTCGAACGGCAGTGTGTCGGCGAACTTGGCCGCGATGGATCGGCGTTGCCGCTTGACACGGTCGAACCGTGCATACCGTTCGGCTGGCGTCAGTTCACGCTCCTCACCCGTATCGTCTGGTGATGGTTTCCTTGACCTGTGATGACGTGCCATAACCCTTCATCTCGTCATAAACAATCGGTGGTGTCAGTCATTGAATGTGGACCAGCGGCTCCATGTGCGCACATGGCGTTCCTCGCGCCGTTGACGGCGTTCGATGACCTCCGCATGGGCGTCGGAGTAGCGTTCCGCGGCCACGCGCAATGGTTCGGTGAAAATCGGGCGTTGGGGAGCCTGCACCGTGCTGTCATGTTCGCCCATGCGGCCCAGACGTTCGGAGATCTGCGCTCCGGTCTTGCTGACGTCATGCAGCGCGCGCATGCCATGCACCGCCGCATACACACAGCCGGCGATGAGCATGCCGAGCATGAACAGTGCCAGAATAAGCCAAACCCACCAAGGCATAGGTGTCACTCCCCTCAGGATGCCGATTCTTCTGTATCTTGGGCGGTCTCCTCGGAGATGCTCAATTCACGTTGTGCGCGTGCCACCATCATCGACCGCAGCGTTTCGGGCGCCACCGCTACAATATGGCGCGCGTGCGCGATGCAGAACGCGACGAACCACGAATCGGAACGGACGAACAGATGGACCTTCTCGCCTTCGCCGCATGGTTCTACATGCGCGTCCGCAAGCGTCTTGATGAACTGCAGGTGAGGTTGGTCGGTGATGAACACCGCTGGCGTGGCAGTGTCGGTGATCCATTTGCGCAAATCGCTGACCGAGACGTCGGGCACATGCAACTCGGCGGTCGGCTCGACGATCTGCGCCTCTTCGATGCGTGAGATTGTGAGCACCTGCCAGATGCGCGGCTCGCCGGTCTCCTTGTTGATCGTCATGTCTTTGTGCACGAGTTCCTGCAGGTCCTGCGGAGCCACATCGGCCACATCGGTCCACATGGCCGCGTAATACACGCCCTCGTCCACGTAGATCTTGGATGGCGCCACCAGACGGCGCAGATTGCGTCCGGCGCCGTCTCGGTACACCATGTTGAGCAGCTTGTGCTCTTTGATGGCGTTCTTGACCGCAGTGAAGCTCCGCGGTTCGACCTCATAGCCGGTCAGGCTCAGCCACGGCGTCTCCCCCGGTGCGACATGCTTGACGAGGCGTTCGTAGAGATCCTGTGCCTGCTCACGCTGGTCGGCGGGCAGCAGCGACGCATGGGCGAGGTAGTTCACCGAGGCGGTGAGCATGCTCATGTATTGTGGCGAAATGCCGGCCAGACGTTCTAACCCCAGCGAGTTGGTGGCCGAGACGATGCCTTCGGCGTCAAGGAGCGACCAGTCGATGTCGAAGAACTGGCTACCGGCCATTTCGCCATCGTCGGAGACCGTGGTGAGCGTATTGATGTCTTTGTGGATCGTGGCCACGTATTTTTTGAGCTCATCGTCGCTTTTCGGCTCGCCGATGAATCGGGTGGCCAGCTCGGGCAGGGAGTATTCCTCGCCCAGATGCGCCGAAAGGAACAGCATGAGGCGCAACCTGCGGTCCACTTCGCTGCCGGTCTGGAACGAGCTCTTCTTGCCGTGTTTGCCGTCGGTCTCTTCCTCGTCGCCTTCGCCATCCGCTGATTCGATGGATTGGGCGCGCACTTTGGCGGCCGAGGAATTGGCGGAATCATCGGCGAGCTGGAATTGCGTGGCTGCGTTCAGGCGCCGGCGGAAGGCGGCCACTGCCTCGGGTGGGCTCACGACCGACGAATTGGGGTGCTCCAGCACGAACATGGCCAGATCGTCCGCATCGGTGTAGGCGACGTTGAGATGCTCCTCGCCCACGGCCACGGTGGCCGCGAACCGGCGCGAATCGACTTCCCTGACGAGGTTCTCCGGAATGTGCTGGGTACCCAGACCCGGAGCCATCGAATCAAGGCCAAGACCCGGGATCGGCGTCTGCGGCACGCGGGGTGCGGTGCGTGAGGCATGCTGCTGCGTATGTACCGGCGCGGACGACATCGACATGGAACGGGCCAGATAGTTCGCCGCGGCGAGCACGGGCAGGTCCGCCTGCTGGAAGCGCAGGCGGATGCGCGGCTCGTCGCCGAGCTGCAGACGGTAGGAGGCGAAATCCTGACCTTCCGACTTCGAAGAATACTCGGGTTGGCGCGATTCGATCGCGATGCCCATGGCCGCCAGTTTGGCGCGGTCTCGCTGGAATTGCTTGGCGAATGCCGCCTTTGCGGCTTGGTCGGCGAGCTCACCGTACGAATCGGCGTATGCCTTCACTCGCTGGGCGATTTGGCGGGATGTGAGCCATTGCGGGAATGCGGATGAAAGCACTGCCAGCACATCGAGCTCATGCTTGCCCCACTTGTCAGAAAAGCGACGCCTTCCGTTACTACCCTCAGCCATTAGTCCTCACGTATCATTAAAGTTTCCAGTAAGTGTGTGCATGTGTTCATCGCGCACACCCGTTATCCATGATAGAGGGTTTTTTGGGGAACGTTGGACAAAATCCCAAAAAAACCCTGATTTTCTTATATCGCGAACACACCATCACAACCATTCATCGGGCTCTATGCCCTGTGATCCCACATATTCACCGTTGGGCACATAGCTCGGATGCCCTTCGTCCTTCAAACGGGCGTCCCCGAACAACGAGACGTTGCGGCCAAAGGTCCAATCGCCCTGCACCTCGAACGACGCGGCCGCGGCGATGGACGGCACACCGTACGGGAACCGTTCCTCAAAATCGCGGATGTTCTTGTAGAACCGTTTGTCGAGCCTCACGTTCGGGAAATGGTAATCGCCGTCCTCCATCTCGTACGAATCGGTCAGGTGGAACCGGTCGGAACGCATGATGAACAGGTCGTCCGTCGTCTTCACCGGCAGGAACCGCATGCGGTCCACCTCGACGCAGATCGAGCCATTGAACAGGTTCACCGCGGCGCCCATCGCCGTTTCGAGCTGCACGACCTTCGTCGAAGTCGGGTCGGTGGGGTCCACCGTCTTGTAGTTGCGGATCACCGGCAGTGGGAGCACGCCGTTGTATTCGGCGAGCTTCTTGCGCAACACGTCGATGCGCACCCAGATGTTGTTGGTGTTGAAGAACGGGTGCTTGTGGATGTCCATTGCATCGGCGCGGTCCTCGTCCGCCACCTGCGTCATCTCGCGCAGCATCAGGCGCCCGGTCACCACGTCGCGCACGATGTGGCCGCCCTTGCGGTCGGCCTCGGTGCGGCGTGCCACCTCGATCATGAACGGGGCGCCGGTGTTCTCGAAATGCTGGGCCAGTGTGCGCGATGGACGCGCTCCGAGGTTGTCGGAATTCGAGATGAACAGATAACGGTAGCCCTGTTCCTCGAGGATGTCGAGCAGGCCGGATTCCCACAGCGTGGAATAGAGGTCGCCATGCCCCGGTGGGCACCATTCCAAATCGGGATTCGTCTCCCATGTCACCGGTTCGCCGGTGGCCACGTCGATCTTCGGCTCCACATGCTGGATGATTTCGACGGGCACGTCTTTCTGTTCGAAATGGCGGTCCTTGGCCACCGCCGCCATCGTGTCTCGCGAGGTGCGGAACGAGTCCATGAGAGTCAACGGCAACGCGACACCCAACCGCTTGCGGGCAGTGACGACCTGCCCGAGGATGATGTCGAGGAACCGCATCGGCTTGGCTTTGTGCCGGCGCACCGGCAGCAGCGACTTCGCGTAGTCGAGGCCCATCGACGTGCCCAGCCCGCCGTTGAGCTTGAGGAATGCGGTCTTGGCGAACGCATCCACGGCTTTTTCGTGATTGATTGTCTCGTAGACATCGTGGAAACTGGGGATGTCCGTGATCGGTTCCACTTCCTCTTCGCGGATCCAGCTGGTGCTCTCCTCGTTGCTCCACACCTCATACAGGTGCTCGAACTGCGCAATGGCGGTGTCGCTCATGCCATGCTCCCGCATCTTGTGTTCGGAGCGTTCAAATGCGTCGGCCATGGTAGTGACCAATCCCTTTCTACTTATCAATTTCGTGTACCAGTGTAGCGGCCATATTGTGTGTATGTCTAATTCTCTGCTAATACACTTACATTATTCCGCAATGAACCATCGCAATTCACCAATCGCTGATGCAGCGAAAAGCTGAATGATTCATCTCGGGCGCCATGGAATGCTAGATGGTGTATTCGGGCATGCAGATGCTCGATTGGCGTGTTGCGTCCACCCCTGTGCTATATTGTTCTCTTGGTGCACGAAGCGCCGTTCGGACCATAGCGCAGTTTGGTAGCGCACTTGACTGGGGGTCAAGGGGTCGCGGGTTCAAATCCCGCTGGTCCGACAAACAAATGCCCGCCGCATGTCACTATGCGGCGGGCATTGATGTTTGCGCTACTTGCGGCGCTTCTTCTCTCGGATGTTCACCGAAATCTGGATCGGCGACCCCTCGAATCCGAATTCCTCACGCAGCGACCGTTCCAGGAACCGACGGTAGCCGTGCTCAAGGAAGCCTGTGGCGAACACCACGAACCGGGGTGGCCGGTTCGACGCCTGCGTGGCGAACAGGATGCGCGGCTGCTTGCCTCCACGCAGCGGATGCGGGTGTGCGGCTTGGATCTTGCCCAGGAACGCATTGAGCTTGCCTGTCGGAATGCGCTTGTCCCACGATTCGAGCGCCGTGGTCATCGCGCGCGACAGACGGTTGGTATGCCATCCGGTCTTCGCGGAGAGATTGACGCGCTGTGCCCAGGTCACGCGGTCGAATTCGGTTTTCCACAGGCGCTCCATGCGCTGCCGGTCGAATTCGTCCATGAGGTCCCACTTGTTGAAGACAAGCACCACGGCGCGCCCGGCGTCGACCGCCGAACTCATCACCTTGAGGTCTTGATCGGAAATAGGCTGCGAGGCGTCGAACAGCACGAGCGCGAGCTCGGCACGTTCGATCGCCGCCTGCGTGCGCAGCGACGAATAGTATTCGGCGCCGGAAAGCTTGTGTTGGCGGCGTTTGATGCCTGCGGTGTCGATGAACAGGTAGTCCTCGCCGTCGATGTCGACGATCTCATCCACCGGATCGCGCGTCGTGCCCGCCAGGTCGTTCACGACCGAGCGCTGCGCATGCGCCAGCTGGTTGAGCAGCGACGACTTGCCGACGTTCGGGCGTCCCACAAGTGCCACACGGCGCAGATGGGATGGGGTGAGGAACCCGGACGTGCGTTCTGCGCTCTTCAACGCATCCATCGCGGCGTCGAGCAGATCGCCCACTCCCCTGCCATGCATCGCGGAGATCGGATACGGTTCTCCCAATCCGAGCTTCCAGAATTCTGCGGCCATGTACTCGCTCATCTGGTCGTCGACCTTGTTCACCGCCACGATGACCGGCTTGCCGGCGGCACGTAGCATGCGCACGATGCGCTCGTCGGTCGTCGTCAGGCCCACCTGGCCGTCCACGACGAACACCACGGCATCGGCGAGCTCGACGGCGATCTGCGCCTGTGACGCAATTGCGGATTCGATGCCCTCGACGTCGGCCTCCCAGCCGCCGGTGTCCACGAGTTTGAAGTCGGTGCCGGCCCACTCGGCGTCGTAGCTCACGCGGTCGCGCGTCACTCCGGGAGTGTCCTCGACGACGGCGGCGCGCCTGCCGAGCACACGGTTGACGAGCGTGGACTTGCCGACGTTCGGGCGACCCACAATGGCGAGCACCCCGACTTCCTTCTTGCGCTCGGTGTTCTCTCCGGAGATGAACGCCGAGCCATCAATGAGCGCTTCGTCGCCTTCGTCGAGTTCGTATCCTTCGAGATTGGACGCGTATTCGGCGTATTCCTGTTCTTCGATGGCGTCGTCGACGAGTCCGATCATGATGTCGAGCGTCTGTTCGAACGTCAGATCAGAATTGTCGATCGTCGTCACGCCGTCCTCGGCGACCGTGAAATTGGTGACCTTGGAATCCGCGGCATCGCGCGCGGCGACGTTTTCGGCACCGGCCGCGCCGTTGCTCGCTTGATGCGCGCGGCGTGCCTGACGCACGTCGTCGCGCGCCGTCAGCAGGATGCGCACCTCGGCGTTCGGCGCCACCACATCGGTGATGTCACGGCCTTCGACGACGATGCCACGGCCTTCGGAAAAGCCCAGCTCCGTCGACTCCTCGGCGATGTACGCGCGCTGTGCGGCAATGAGCACATGGCGCACGGGGATCATCGAAGACACGACCGAGACATGCGCGCTGATCTCGCTGGAACGGATGGCCTCACTGATGTTCTCGTAATTGCAGAACACACGGTCGTTGTCTGGCGTGTCGGGGTCGACGCTGATGTCGAAGTGGCCTTCCGTGAACAGTGCGGCCACGGTCTCGGTCACCAGCTGCTCGTCCACCGGTGTGGCGTCAAGATCGATGCCCTGATGCAGGCACCACCATGTGGCCGCGCGGTACATGGCGCCAGTGTCGAGGTATGCGAAATCGAAATACTTCGCCAGCGCCTTGGCGGTGGATGATTTGCCGACCCCGGCGGGGCCGTCCATGGCTACGCGAATCATAGTCCGACCTCCTTGGACAGCGAACGGACCTCGGTCTGCGACAGCACACGGTAGGAACCCGGCTTGAGGTCACCGAGCTTGATCGGACCGATCTGCGTGCGCACCAGACGGCGCACCGGGAAGCCGATCGCGCCGAAGATGCGGCGCACAATGCGGTTCTTGCCCGAATGCAGTGTGACCTTGACGATGGTGTTTTCACGGTTCGAGTCGATGATCGAGCAATGGTCGAGCTTGATCCAGCCGTCATCGAGCTGCACGCCGGTGCGCACCAGACGACGGCACACATTGCCGCTCATATGGCCCTCGAGCGTGGCGATGTACGTCTTCTCCACCTCGTATTTCGGGTGCATCACATGTTGGCTCAGCTCGCCGTCGTTCGTCATGAGGATCAGGCCCTCGGAATCGTAGTCGAGGCGCCCCATGTGGAAGATGCGCTCGTATTTGTCACCCACGATGTCGCGCAGCGTGTAGCGGCCCTTCGGGTCCTCCATGGCGCTGAGCACCTTGCGCGGCTTGTTGAGCGCGAGGGTGACGTGGTTGGGGTTGAGGCGCACGCGGGAACCATCCACGCGCACCTGTTGTGTATGGGGGTCGACCCGTGTGCCCAATTCGGTCACCAGCTCTCCGTCGATTTCGACGCGGCCGTCGGTGATCATCTCCTCGCACTTGCGGCGCGACCCATATCCCGCCTGGGCGAGCAGTTTTTGCAAACGTATGCCTTCATGCTCGGTGTTGCGGGTTTTCTTTGCTTGACTATATGCGTGTGGCATCGTTCTCCCAACGTGGCCGTTCCAGTATCGGTGCATCCTCGCGGAACCGCTTTGTGGCTGGCAAGGGCACTGGCTAGTATTGTACAGCGTGACTGCCGAAAACAGGCAGTCGCGTCACGGGCCCGGCCCGATGACGCCATATAAGGATAAAGGAAAGATATGACTGCTGTTGACAACGAAACGCTCGCGCCCACCCGGCGCCAACACAGCATCTGGTCGCGCATGTGCGCGGAATTCGCGGGAAGCCTGCTGATCTGCTTCTCCATCTACATCATGTGTTCGTTCGGTTCCGCGTTCTACAACGTGAACCTCGCCTACATCGCGTTGGGCACCGGTGTGGTGTACGCGGCCATGACCGCCATCTTCGCCAAGGTCTCTGGCGCACAGTTCAACCCGGCCATCACCGTGGCCGCCATGCTCACCTCGAAGACCCGTGTGATCGACGGTGTGCTGTACATCATCGCACAGCTGCTGGGCGCGGTCGCGGCCGGCGCGCTGTTCCTGTTCCTGCTGCCGTCCTCCGAGTCGGTGCCGGTGAGCCAGTGGCTCTCCCTCGTGATCAACGGCTACGATGAGGGCTCGTCGCTGTATGCGACACTGACACAGATGGGCCTCACCTACAGCGTGGCCATGGCCATCGTCATCGAACTCATCGCGTCGATCATCGTTGTGGCCGCCGCCATGCAGTCGATGAAGCGCGATGGTGCCCCCACCCGCCAGCACACGCTGATCATGGGCCTGGCCTATGCCGCGGCGACCGCGATGGCCTACCCGATCACCGGCGCCGCCGTGAACCCGCTGCGCCCGACCGGCATCGCCGTGTTCGCGTCGAACAAGAGCCTGACGGTCAACCCGCTCTCGCAGCTCTGGGTCTTCTGGGTCAGCTCGATCCTCGCCGCGGCACTCGTTGCCCTTGTGATGATCGTGGCGCAGCTGCTGTCGAATCGTTCGGCCGGCAAGGATGGTTCCGATGACGTGGCTGAAGCGGCCATGGTCGAAGATCAGACCGCGAACGACACCGACATCCCCTCGGTTGAGGACGAAGTGGCCACGACGGCACTCACGGGCACCCAGGCCGATGCCGATTACTCAGTGATTGAGCAGGAAGATGCTCAGGTAGAGCGCCAATAGCGCCACGCCGAATCCGATGCCGCAACAGGCATCGAACGGCATCGAGCGAATCTTCCAAGGGCTGCGCTCGCGCAATACGAGGCGCAACACACCGGAACCGATGGCCGCCACGGCAAGAACAACCGTGGCGGCCATCGTGTATCCGAACGCCGCCAAGGCCGTGGAGACAATGACGCACACGCATACGCACCATTCAAACCACGGTTTGCCCTCATGGCGTTCCGAAACGAATGGATGATGGCGGTTCATGCCGTCCACGACCTTTCAGCGACTGGATGGATTGAATTATTGGGTATCAGTGGAAGAAGTGGCGCGTGCCCGTGACGTACATGGTCACATTGGCCTTGCGTGCCGCCTCGAACACCTCTTCGTCACGGATTGAACCGCCGGGCTGCACAATGGCCTTGACACCGGCGTCGATGAGGATCTGCGCACCATCTGCGAACGGGAAGAATGCGTCGGACGCGGCTACGGCGCCCTGCGTGCGGTTGCGCCCCTCATCGAGCGTGTTGGCGCGTTCGACGGCGAGGTTCGCGGAGTCCACGCGGTTGACTTGGCCCATGCCGATGCCGACGGTGGCCATGTCATCGGCGATGAGGATTGCGTTGGACTTCACGCACCGCACAGCGCGCCATGCGAACTCGAGTTCCTTGAGGGTCTGTTCGTCGGCGGCTTCACCGGCGACGAGCTTCCAAGCATCCGGCATGTCACCGGTGGCGTCGATCAGGTCGGTGCTCTGCACCAGCAGGCCACCGTCGATCTGGCGGAACTGGAGCTTGGACTTCGGCGGCTCGGCCACCTTGAGGATGCGCAGGTTCTTCTTTTTCTCCTGCAGCAGGGCCAACGCCTCGGGCTCATAGTCGGGCGCCACGATCACTTCGGTGAAGATGGGGCGCACGCTCTGTGCCATGTCGAGCGTCACGGTGCTGTTGGTGGCGATCACACCGCCATAGGCGCTCATCGGGTCGCACGCATGCGCCTTGCGGTGCGCTTCGGCGGCCGTCGCGGCCACTGCAAGACCGCACGGGTTGTTGTGCTTGACCACGGCGACGGCGATCTGCGGGGCGAAATCCCACACGGCGCGCCATGCGGCGTCGGCATCGACGTAGTTGTTGTAGCTCATCGGCTTACCGCCCAGCTGCTCCGCGTTCGCGAACCCGCGTGTATTGAGCGGGTCGAGGTACAGCGCGGCGTCCTGATGCGGGTTCTCGCCGTACCGCAGCACATGCGCACGGTCCCACGACCGCGTGTAGGTCTGCGGGAACTGCTTGAGCTTGGCATCTTCCATGGCGTCGGCGCCCTCGCTGTTGTCTTCGATTGAAGCCGGCTTGGGCCAGTGCGCGCTCGTCCACTCGTTGATTGTGGCGTCATAGGCCGCGGTGTGGGCGAAGGCCTTGCCAGCGAGCCAACGGCGTTCGTCAAGCGAGAATCCGGTGCCGTCGGCGATACGGCCCGCGACGAGCGCGTAATCGGCCGGGTCGGTCACAATGGCCACGGTAGCACTGTTCTTGGCGGCGCCGCGCACCATGGAGGGGCCGCCGATATCGATCTTCTCGATGATGGCCGCGTTGTCCGCGCCTGAACGCACGGTGTCGGCGAATGGGTAGAGATTCACCACGACCAGGTCGAACGGCTTGATGCCGAACGATTCGAGCTGCTGGGCGTGGTCCGGATTCGTCATGTCGGCGAGGATGCCGGCGTGGATATGAGGATCGAGCGTCTTGACTCTGCCATCAAGGCATTCCGGGAAGCCCGTGACCTGCGAGACTTCCGTCACCTGCACGCCCAGCTCCTTGAGCTTGGCCGCGGTGGAACCGGTGGAGACCACTTCTGTTCCGGCCTGAATGAACGCCTGGGCGAGGACTTCAATGCCTTCCTTATGGTATACGGACACCAAGGCCCGTCGTAGCGGTCGGTTCGTCGTCACCTTGCTTCTCCTTCTGTGGTGTTGAGTTCACCACGCGATGGGTGGACTCCGGCTTCTCTGTTACTTGGTCCTCGCCAAGGGGCTTGGCTGAGGAGGAATGGGAATCGGCCGCGTGCCGTGCCATACCCCAACGTACGGTGAACACGACGGCGATGATGACGAGCACCGCGCCCCACGCGATGAACAGACCGATGGAGCATGGACGCGCCACCGCGTTGGTGGCCTGGCGCACGTCCACGCCCACATGGGCGAGGCGGTGCAATCCCAGCGAACCGTTGGCTAGGGGGAACACGATCGCGTTGACGATCGACAGCACCGCGGCGCTGATGCAGAACGCGCCAGCAGGGTATGCAAAATCCATGAGCAGGCTGCGCATGTCAAGCGAATCCTGCTTGAGGCGGATATGGAAGCCGCTGCGCGCGAACAACATGGACAGCCCCACTGCAATGCCCAAACCCAGTGGGATGAGCATGACGGCCGTGCGCAGTGCATCGTGGTCGATCGCTTGCGGGAACAACGCGAACAACGGCAGTGGCGGCAGGTCCTGCGTCGTGGACGACCACAGGGTGTAGTTGGCCGCCTCACCGATGGAGAATCCGGCGCCGAACAGCCATGAGATGGCCCACAGGCAGACATTGGGAAGCCATGCCAGACCGATGACGCACATGAGCACGCGCGAACCGGTCTGCATATGGAGCGCATCGAACCAAGCGGACATCTGATGGTGGCCGAGCGTTATCCACACGATGACGGTCCCCAGACCGACAAGCGCCACACCGGCAAGCAGAATCAGCGCCGTGCGCACGCCGACACGGATGGAATGGCGTACCGGCGCCGACGCGTACCGGCGGATGTAGTTCTTCGTCACACCAAGCAACGGCATATGGGGAACCGCCGCGAGCAGGTAGCCCAGCGTGTAGATAAGCAGGGCTTTGCCCATCACTACGCCGGTGCTGTCCTCGAGGCGAACATGCAATCCGCTCATCAGCACGTGCTGCAGGAGCAGCCAGACCACGGCGCCCGAGACGAACGCCCGCGGATCGGTGCTGGTCTTGGTACAGACCGTGCGAATCAACGCAATCAACAGGATCGTGAGCAGCAATGGGGTCACGCCCATCACGATGGAGCCGCCTTGGAAGCCGACGCCCTCGCTGAGCAGGATGACCGCCTTGGATAATGGCACGGTCTGTGCCGACAGCACATTGCTGCCTTCCTCCATGGCCGCCACGAGCAACACGAGTGCCGTCATCAACCCCAATGGCACGGCATAGATGAGCATCGCCGCCACTGCGGCGGCGATGCCTTTAATCCATGGAACCAGACGTTTCTCCATTACAGCGAAGCGAGTACCTCGCGCATGAAGGCGGCCGCCTGTGCGGGCGTACGCCCGACCTTGATGCCCACCGCTTCAAGCGCCTCCTGCTTGTCCTGGGCTGTGCCCTTGCCTCCGGACACGATGGCGCCGGCATGGCCCATCTGCTTGCCTTCGGGGGCGGTGAACCCTGCGATGTACGCCACGACTGGCTTGGTCATATGCTCATGCGCCCATTGCGCGGCGTCCTGTTCGGCGCTGCCGCCGATTTCGCCGATCATCATGACGGCCTTCGTGTCCGGATCGGCCTCGAAAGCGGCAAGAGCCTCCTGCAATGTGGTGCCGACAATCGGGTCGCCACCGGCGCCAAGGCATGCGGTGAACCCGATGTCGGAGAGTTCGCCCATGAGCTGGTAGGTCAACGTGCCGGACTTGGACACGAGTCCCAATGGGCCTCGCGACACGATGCCGTCGGGGATGATGCCCAGATTGACGCCATGCGATTCGCTGGACGAGGCGAGGGTCATCAGACCCGGGCAATTCGGGCCGACGATGCGCACGCCGTTGCGCAGGGCGAGTTCCACGAAATAGGCGCTATCCGCGACGGGAATGCCTTCGGTGATGACGACAACGACGTCGAATCCGGCCTCGACGGCCTCGACGACCGCGCCCTTGGCGAATTTCGGCGGCACGAACACCACGCTGGCCACCGCACCGGTGGCGGCCTTCGCCTCTTGGCATGTGGCGAACACCGGAATGTCGCGCACCGTGCCGTCTTCCATCGTGAATGGCACGGTGGTGCCGGCCTTGCGTGGATTGACACCGCCTACGATGTTGGTGCCGGCCTTGAGCATGCGCGCGGTATGTGTCATACCCTGATGCCCGGTCATGCCCTGTACGATGACCGGTGCGTCGTCCTCGATGAAGACAGTCATTTGGTCTCCTCCCCGCCGTTAGCCGCAAGGCGTGCCGCTTCGGCCGCCGCGAGCTCCATCGTCTGTTCCACATGGATGTTCGGCCGTTGCGCCTGCGCAAGGATGCGCAAGCCCTCCGCGGCCGCGTTGCCGTCGAAACGGACCACAAGCGGCTTGGTCACGTTGAGCTCGTCAATGGCCTCGAGAATGCCGAGCGCCACCTGTTCGCACGATGTGATGCCTCCATACACGTTGATCAGCACGGAACGCACCTGCGGGTCGGACAGCACGATCTCGAGGCTTGCGCACATCGTCTGCGCCGAAGCGCCGCCGCCGATGTCGAGGAAGTTGGCCGGCTGCACACCGGTCCCCTGGTCTTGTCCGGCGAACGAGACCGCGTCGAGCGAGCTCATGACAAGGCCGGCACCGTTGCCAATCACACCGACCTGACCGTTGAGATGCACATAGTGCAACCCGTGTTCCTGCGCCCTGCGCTCGTAAGGGTCAGCCTCGTCCGCGTTGTCGAACTGCGCCCAGCCGCCATGGCGGAAGGCGGCGTTGCCGTCGAGCGAGATCTTCGCGTCAAGGGCGCACAGGTGCTTGCTCGCCTCATCGTCCGGGTCACCGACCTTGGCGAGTGGATTGATCTCCACAAGCGTGGCATCATTGTGCTTGAAGCACTCCCACATGCGCAGCAGGATCTGCGCCGCCTGCGCTTCGTCGGCATGATAGAACCCGATGCTGCGGGCCATATCCATCGCCGCATCGAGGTCGAAATCGTCAAGGGCGCTGATATGGAGGCGTTTGACCGACTCGCGGTGTTCACGGGCGATCTCCTCGACCTCGGTGCCGCCGTTCGCTGTGGCGAGCACGTCAAAATCGCGGGATGCACGGTCCACGGAAATCGACACATAATACTCATGGAGGATGTTCTTGGCCTCCGCCACAAGCACGCCGCTCACCTTATGGCCGTGGATCGTCATGGGCAGGATCCGTTGGGCCGCTTGGACCGCTTCATCACGGTTGTGCGCGATCTTGACGCCGCCAGCCTGACCGCGGTGACCGATCTTGACCTGTGCTTTGATGACCACGGGGAATCCGATGGTCTCCGCGGCTTGGGCCACATCCTGTATGTTGCGTACGAAAATGGCCTTCGGGGTTTCGATTCCCTGCTCTTCCAGCAGGTCCCTGGCCTGGTATTCGTAAAGATCCATGAATCCCTCTTGGTAGTGGACGGGTATGGAGACTGGACTCAGGCGGGCATCGCCAACAGCGAGCTCGTCGGGTAATCGCCCAGCGCCTGCAGGCCTTGAAGGCCGAGCAGCTCCATGACAAAACTAAAACCAGCGACCGTGCCGCCGCATTGAATGACCAAATCGCGGGCAGCCGACGCGGAACCGCCGGTGGCGATCAGGTCGTCGACGATGAGGATGCGTTCGCCCGGCGTGATCGCCTCGCGCTCGATCTCAATCGAGGCTTCACCGTATTCAAGGCTGTAGCTTTCCGTGCATGTGGGAGGTGGCAGCTTGCCGGCCTTGCGCACGGCGATGAAACCTTTGCCCAGTTCGGCGGCCATGGCCGGCCCGAAGAGGAACCCGCGCGCTTCAAGGCCCGCGATGGCGTCGAAGTCATCGATGTCGACCGGAAGGTTGGCGTTCAATGCGTCCAGTAGGATGCGCAGTCCCCGGGCATCGGCGAACACCGGCATGAAATCGCGGAACATGATGCCCTGCTTGGGAAAATCAGGGACCGAACGAATCAGTGAGGTGAGATAGTCCACATCCGCGGCGTCAAGCGTTGCAGATGCGGCAAGGGTGATGTCCGAATGGGTCATGATGATTGTGGTTCCCGCTCGGTTCACTGCTTCGGCATGGGAGCCTGGTCGTCGTCATCCGTTTCGGTGACGGTCTCTTCGACGGTGGTCTCGATCTGCTCAGGCTCGCCCTGTTGGTCGGCGTTGTGGTCGATGGGGTTGCCGTTCTCGTCCACATCGTCGTCGCTCACATAGGCGGGGCGCACATACTCGCGGTTGATCGCACGGAACGTGAAGCGCAGCAGGGTGCCTTCGCTGTCGATCACGATCTCTTCGTACTGCTCGTCGACTTCGACGACCTTGCCAATCAGCCCGCCGATTGTCACAATCTCGGTGCCCGGTGCCAGGTTGCTCCAGAAATTCTTGCGTTCCTCCTGCTGCTGCTTGGCCTTGCGGGTCTGGAAGAACATCATGCCGATCATGAAGACGAGCAGGATGATGAGGAAAAGATATTCCATTGGCATGGGTGGGCTCCTTGAACGTGGGAATGGGGTAAACCGATGGCCTTACGGAAGGTTCAGTCTAGAATAGCTTGCTGACATCGCCTGCGGCGTCGTCGGCCAGCACAAGACCAAGGTGCTCCCATGCGCGCGCAGTGGCCACACGGCCCTTTGGTGTACGCATCATGAAGCCTTCGCGCACCAGATACGGCTCGCAGACCGTCTCCACGGTCTCCGCCTCCTCCCCGACCATGGCCGAAAGGTTGTTGAGCCCCACGGGTCCACCGTTGAAGTTGCGGATGAGCGCATTGAGCACCGCCATGTCGAGGCGGTCAAGTCCTTCAGTGTCGATCTGGTACAGTGCCAGTGCCTCTTTGACGTCGTCGGGCTCCACTTGGGGCAGGTCATGCACCACCGCCCAGTCGCGCACGCGGCGCAGCAGCCTGTTCGCGATGCGCGGTGTGCCGCGTGAACGGCGTGCGAGTTGCGCCGACGATCCGGGCGCCAACGGCAGTGACAGGACCGCCGCGGACCGTTCGATGAGTTTTTCGAGTTCGTCGTCGGGGTAGAAATCCAGATGCGCGGTGAACCCGAAGCGCGCACGCAACGGCGAAGGCAGCATGCCTTCGCGCGTGGTGGCGCCAATGACGGTGAACCGTGGCAGCGTCAGGGGAATCGATGAGGCGCCCGGTCCTTTGCCCACCATGACGTCCACGCGGAAGTCCTCCATCGCGATGTACAGCAGTTCCTCCGCCGCGCGGGGCAGGCGGTGGATCTCGTCGATGAAGAGCACCTCCCCTGCGTCGAGCGAGCTGAGAATCGACGCGAGGTCACCTGCGTGCTGGATGGCGGGGCCGGATGTCACACGGATCGGCACGCCCAATTCGTTGGCCACGATCATCGCGAGGGTGGTCTTGCCTAATCCGGGAGGCCCGGCGAGCAGGATGTGGTCCGGTGGCACTTCGCGTTTGCGGGCGGCATCGAGGAACAGCTGGAGCTGCGCCTTGAGCCGGGGTTGCCCGATGAATCCGTCGAGGATGTGTGGACGCAGCTCTTCGTCGCTCACCGGCTCGTTGCCGATGGCGTTGGCGGAGACCATGCGCAGCGATTCCTCATTGGCTCCCTGATTGTCCATGCCGCCTTGTGCGGTGTCGTCGTACATGCCGTTCACCTCCCCGTGTCAAGTGCGGCCAAGGCCAGCCGCAGCACCTGTGGTACATCCTGTGTGTCAAGTGGTGTGGCGAAGTCATGGTCGCCCATCACCTCGTCGATCGCGGCCTGCGCATCCTGTCGGCGCCACCCCAACGACATGAGCCCTTCGAGCACCTGGTGCATCCCCACGTCATCCGGCGCCTTGAGCGTGGATGTGGATTCCGCGGGAGCCACAGCGGCAAAGTCTATTGACCCTTTGAGTTCAAGGATGATTTTCTGCGCGCCTTTTTTGCCCAGGCCCGGGGCCTTGGCCAGTGCCGTGGCGTCCTCGTCGTGGATCGCCTGGGCCAATTGGTGTGACGGCAGCGTGGAGAGCAGCGAGAGTGCCACCTTGGGGCCGATTCCGTTGACCTTGAGCAATTGCAGGAACATGCGCTTGGATTCCATGGACAGGAACCCGTACAGTGTGATCGCATCCTGTGAGACCATCATCTCGGTGTGGACCACTGCGGCGTTGCCGATGTGCAATGTGGCCAGGTCGGCGTTGGGCATGCGCACCGCGAAGCCGATGCCGTTGACGTCGACGACCGCGGTCGTCGAGTCGACGGCGGCCACGGTGCCGGTGAGCTGACCGATCACGGGACCTCCTAGGACGGTATTCGAACATATGTTCGGCAGTTTACATGCCTCTGCGGACTCCCCTGCCCCGTGTGGCATGCTGCGCGGCCTGCGCCCATTGGCGTTGCGCGGGCGTCAGGTGCTGTTCACGCTCACCGCCCTGCAGCGCGCCTTGCGGACGCAACGCATGGCAGATGGCGATCGCCAATGCATCCGCGGCGTCGGCGGGTGTGGGCAGCGTGTTGAGGTTGAGCAGGCGCGCCACCATGCGTTCCATCTGGATTTTCTCGGCCTTGCCGTTGCCGGTGATGGCCAGTTTCGATTCGGTCGGCGTGTGCAGGGCGACGGGGATGCCGCGTTGCGCGGCGGCGAGCATGGCCATGCCCGCCGCCTGCGCGGTGCCCAGCACGGTGTTGCGGTTCTCTTGTGCGAACACGCGTTCGATCGACACGGCGTCTGGGATGAACTCGTCGAGTTTGGCCGCCAGTCCGTTGTAGATCGTCAGCAACCGCAGGTCCTGTGAGATGTGCGGGTCGGAACGCACCACGTCGACGTGCATAAACGAAAGCCGGCGGTTGGCGCCGGCTTCGATCACGCCGACCCCGCACCGGGTGAGCCCGGGGTCAACGCCTAGGATGATCACAGGAGCGGTTACTCCTCGTCAAGCTGGGCCATGACCTCGTCGGAGGCGGTCCAGTTGCTGTAGATGTTCTGCACGTCGTCGAGATCGTCGAGGTTGTCGATGAGCTTGGCGACCTTGCGGGCATCGTCGAGGGTGAGCTCGACTTCGTTCTTCGGGTTCATCACGATCTCGGCCGAATCATAGTCGATGCCGGCGTCCTGCAGGGCCTGGCGCACCGCGATCAGGTCGGACGGGTCGGTGAGCACCGTGTAGGTCTCGCCGTCGTCGGTCACGTCCTCGGCGCCCGCTTCGGCGGCCTTCTCGAACAGGTCGTCGAAATCCACGCCTTCGGCCGGGACCTCGATGGCGCCCTTGCGCTCGAAGTTGAAGCTCACCGAACCGGTTGTGGCGAGCGAACCGCCGCCCTTGCCGAGCGTGGAACGCACATCCGCGGCCGCACGGTTGCGGTTGTCGGTGAGGCATTCGATGATCAGGCCCACGCCGGCCGGCGCGTAGCCCTCATACACGATCTCCTCATAGTTGGCGCCGCCGGCTTCCTCACCCGAGCCGCGCTTGACGGCGCGCTTGATGTTGTCGGCCGGCATCGAGTTCTTCTTCGCCTTGTAGATGGCGTCGTACAGCGCCGGATTGCCATCCGGGTCGCCGCCGCCCTGACGTGCCGCGATTTCGATGTTCTTGATGAGCTTGGCGAACAGCTTGCCGCGCTTGGCGTCGATCGCTGCCTTCTTGTGCTTGGTGGTCGCCCACTTGGAATGCCCTGACATATTGCTCCTAGATGGGTAGTGGATTGATGGACATACGGTAATCGAGTTGATTCTAAGGCGGTTCTAAGACAAGGCCTGCCGGTACACGGCGAGCACCTCGTCCACGACGGTCTCCCAGTCGAAGTCCTTGGACCGCTTGAGTCCGGCTTTGGCGAGCCGATCGCGCCGCTGCTCGTCGGCGAGCAGCTCGCATATGCGCGCAGCGCAATCGTGCCCGTCCTTGTTGGCGAACAGTGCGGCGTCCTGCCCCTGTTCGGTCACATCGACGAAGGCCGGCAGATCGGAGGCGACGATGGCGCAGCCTGCTGCCATCGCTTCGGCGAGCACGATGCCGAAGCTCTCACCGCCGGTCTGCGGGGCCACATAGACGTCGAGCGACTTGTAGAACCGGGCCTTGTCGTCGTCATCCACACGCCCCAGGAATTCGAAATGCCTGAGGAGTTCTTCGCCGCCTTCGTGCTCGAGGATGGTTTTCTCGGCGTCTTTGCTGCCATCGCCGACCACCAGGAACCGTGCGCCCGGGTAGTGGCGCAACACCTCACGCGCCGCGTCGACGAACACCGGGAAGCCTTTTCGGTCCTCCTCCAGACGCCCCAGGAACCCGATTGTGGGATGCTGCGCACTGCCTTGCCATCGCGCGTTGGGTGTGGCGTGCAGATACGCGGAACGGTCGATGCCGTTGGGGATGACGCTCCTTCTCATGCCTTCGGGTAGATAATGGTCCGCGGTGCGGCCGGCCGCCGGTGAAACGAAGATCGCCTGGCTCAACGGCTCGAGATACGACCGCAGATACCGCTGGAACATGTGGAGCGCACGCGGGTACGGTTCGATGCTCGCATGGAAGGTGGCGACCATCGGCGGTGCATCATGCATGACGAGCGGCTTGTGGCTGACCGACGGCGCCTCCGGTTCGTGCAGATGCACGATGTCGAACTGCCCCTGCCGCACCCACCGCCTCGTCTGCAGTCCAGCGGCGAGGAAATAGCTCAGATGCGCCCACGAGCCGTTATAGGGGATGGCGAACGACGAACCGTTCGTCTGCACCCACAGCGGCATGTCCTTCGTGCGCCGCCCTGGCGCGAACACCGAGACGGAATGTCCGCGGCGTATGAGCGCCTCGGAGAAATCCCGAATATGGTTCTGCACGCCACCGGGTGTCTCGAACGAGTAGGGGCAGACGATGCCGACGCGCAGCGGGCGCCTGTCTGCCTGCATATGGCTGAGTGATGGTTCCTGCGAAGACATATAGAGCATTGTGGCCGACCGAATGGACTTCACGGCCATCACTGGTCGTACGCACGCAGCGCGGCTATCTGTTCCGGCACGTCCTTGAGCCGCGACAGGTCGAGGTCCTCAAGAAAAATCGGTTGCAGCATATGCCAATCCTCGGGGTGCGCGGCAATGCCCTTCGCCCACACATCGACCCACGCCTGGCTGATAGCGTGGATCGCCTCCTCACGGTCAAGGCAACGGTACCGGTCGATGTCCAACGGACCACTGATCTCGCAGACATACCCATACGGGGTGCCCGCGGCTTTTCTGTCGTGGCCGGTGAGCCGTTCACGACAGGTGTTGGCCACATACAACGGCAAGCCCGTATCGTACGCAAGGGTCGCCGGCCCACGGGCCACACGGATCGTCGAGCCGAAGGCCTTGACGAATTCGCCGTGCCTGCTCAAATCCCGGTCGGCGAGCAATGGCACGACCACATGGGGATTGGCGAGCTCGTCCTCAAGCCGTTCGGTCAGATGGGGCGTTCCGGTCAGCAGGATGCGCATGCCGAGGCGCTCACGAATCGACACAAAAACCTCAAGCATGCGTGCATCGGACAAACGTTCGGCCACAGTAGTCACAGGTGCCACCGCATACCGTGCCCAGAACCCGTCGTAATCCCAATTGCCCTGATGGCCCATCGCGATCGGCGCCGACCGGTCCCCCTGCCCCGGTGCGGTGAGCGCGATGAGCGACTGCAGTCCGGAACCTGTGCCACGGATACGGGCTTTGAGCTGGCGCTCGCTCCTCGCCCCGACGGTGAGGGCCTCCGAAAAATAGGTGAAATAGGATCGCATGCCGCGGTGTGACATCCGCCGTAGCGCCTTGGCGTCCACAGGGGCCGGTTGTACTCCGGCGGCTTCCGGCTGGGAGGCGGACCATGCGAGCACATGGCTCAGATTGCGTTCAAGCTGGCGCACCGACCCCACACGCAACAGCCATGCGATGTCCGCCGCGGCAAGGAACGCCCCGCGGATCAGCCGCTCGGGCAACACCCGCGGATGGTTCGCAAGCCACGCCATCATATTGGCCATCGGTCAGTCCTTGGTGGGGGCGTCCAGTGTGGCTTCGATCGACACACGGGCCTCGTGGATGCGTTGGAGGATCGTGATGGTGCCGAGCACGGCGAGGATGCACATTGTGGCCATGAGCCACAGGTCCTGATGGGTCAGGCCACTGATGGCCATGCCGACGAGGATGATCGTCAGCCTGTCCGAGCGTGTGGCGATGCCGCCTTTCGCTTCGGCGCCGACGGATTCGGCGCGTGCGCGGATGTATGACGTGACGAACGACGTCATGATCGCATAGATGGCGGCGCCCATGCCGACGAGTGCGGTGATATCATGCCGTTGGCCTGCCAGCAGCGCCGCGTTGTTGCGCATGAAGAAATAGATGATGACGCCTAGGAGCACAGCCCAGTCCGCGACGCGGTCGAGCGTGGAGTCGAGAAAGGCGCCGAAATGCGTGCCGCCGTTCGTCAGCTGCGCGACCGAGCCATCCAGGGAGTCGAAGATGACGAGCAACGTCAGGACCACCGCCCCCCAGAACAGCCATCCGGTGATGCCGGTGGCGATACCCACGATTGTGGTGCCGACGGCGCCGATCACCGTGACGGCGTTAGCAGTCAGGCCGATCTTCGCCATACCCTTCGCGATGGGGTTGATGATGCGCTTAAACCATGGTCGAAGCTTTTCCAGCATATTGTATTCCCGGTGTCAATCTGTGGATGTGTGAACATAATGTCCTATGGGCATGGACGGCATGCGGCCACCCCTGCCCCGAACGAGGGCGAGGGGCCGCGAACAGGGGATGCATAAGCCCCATTCGCGGCCCCTCGAATATCACTCGGCATCGGTGTCGGACACGTCGAACTCGACGTTGTCGACCGGCTGGCCGGTGGCCGCCTTGAAATCGTTGTCGGTGTTGACCTGCACACGCTTGGCGATCGCCTCGAGGATCCACTCCTTGGCCTGGTCCACCGGTACGCCGTTGAGCTGGCTGCCGTCACGGAAACGGAAGCTGACAGCGTTGTTGTTCATATCCTCTTCGCCCACGATGATGATGAACGGCACCTTCGACTTGGAGGCGTTGCGGATCTTCTTACCAAACCGGTCGTCGGACAGGTCGGTCTCCACACGCACCATGTCCTCTTCAAGCGATTCCATGAACCGCTGCAGATGCGGGGCGAATTCGTCCGCGACAGGCACGCCGAGCGCCTGCACCGGGGCGATCCACGCCGGGAATGCGCCTGCATAATGCTCGAGCAGGATCGCGAAGAAACGCTCGATCGAACCGAAGAGTGCGCGGTGGATCATCACTGGGCGCTGGTGTGTGCCGTCCGGCGCGATGTATTCGAGCTGGAAGCGCTCCGGCAGGTTGAAGTCGAGCTGGATCGTGGAGACCTGCCATGTACGGCCGATCGCGTCGCGCGCCTGCACCGAGATCTTCGGTCCGTAGAATGCTGCGCCACCCGGATCGGCTACGAGTTCGAGCCCGGATTCCTCGGCCACTTCGGCGAGGGTGTTCGTCGCCTCTTCCCAGATCTCGTCCGATCCGACGAACTTGTGCTCGTCCTTCGTGGACAGCTCGAGGTAGAAATCGTTCAGGCCGTAGTCCTTGAGCAGGTTGAGTACGAAGTTGAGCAGGTTCTTGAGCTCGTCGCGCATCTGCTCGCGCGTGCAGTAGATGTGCGAATCGTCCTGGGTCAAGCCGCGCACGCGGGTCAGGCCGTGCACGACGCCCGACTTCTCGTAACGGTAGACGGTGCCGAATTCGAAGAGGCGCAGCGGCAGCTCGCGGTACGAACGCTGGCGAGACTTGAAGATGAGGTTGTGCATCGGGCAGTTCATCGGCTTGAGGTAATAGTCGAAGCCCTGCTTGACGATGTTGCCCTGCTCGTCCTTCTCCTCGTCGAGGTGCATCGGCGGGTACATGCCGTCCTTGTACCACTGCAGGTGGCCGGAGGTCTCATACAGGCCGCCCTTGGTGATGTGCGGGGTCTGCACGAAGCTGTAGTGGTGCTTGCGGTGCATCTCACGCGAGTAGTCCTCCATCGCGTTGATGATCGCAGCGCCCTTGGGATGGAACACGGCAAGGCCCGGTCCGATCTCCTCCGGGAACGAGAACAGGTCCATCTCCTGGCCGAGCTTGCGGTGGTCGCGCTTGGCGGCTTCCTCCATGCGCGTCTGGTACGCCTTGAGCTCCTCTTTGGTGGGGAACGCCACGCCGTAGATGCGCTGGAGCATCGGGTTCGCCTCGGAGCCCTTCCAGTAGGCGGCCGCCGCGCGTTCGAGCTTGAACGCCTTGATGAAGCGCGTGTTCGGCAGGTGCGGTCCACGGCACAGGTCGGTCCACACCACATTGCCTTCACGGTCGATGTTGTCGTACATGCTCAGCTCTTTGTCGCTGATCTCCACAGCGACTTCGGTGTTGAGCGCGTCCTCTTTGTCTTTGATCAGTTCGAGCTTGTACGGCTGGTCCGCCTCTTCCTTCAACGCCTCGTCCTCGGTGACTACGCGGCGTTCGAAGCGCTGCGCGGACTTGATGATGCGCTGCATGTGCTTCTCGATCGTCTTCAGATCCTCAGGCGTGAACGGCTCGGCCACGTCGAAGTCGTAGTAGAAGCCGTTTTCGATCACAGGTCCCACGCCGAGCTTCGCATCGGGGCGGATCTCCTGCACGGCCTGCGCCATGACATGCGTCGCGGAGTGGCGCATGATCGCGATGCCATCCGGCGAATCGAGCGCGATCGATTCGACTTCGTCACCGTTGGAGAGCGGTGTGTAGAGGTCGCGGGGCTCGCCGTTGAGACGCACGGCGATGATGTTCTTGTCGTCGGCGAACAGGTCGACGCCCGTCTGGTTCGCATCCACCTCCTTCGCTTCGCCGTTGACCGTTAGGGAGATGGTGTTCTGTGCCATGGGAATCGTCCTTGTCTATCTGGGTCCGCGGTACAAGGTGCAGACCTGGACTACTGATTACAGGTACACAACTTAGGGTTCAGCGCAGACAATGCCGTCGCGTTCGGATTGCCGGAACGCGACGGCATTGCGTCTCACCGGTAGGTGCCGCGTGAATGGGCCACATCGGCGACTCCGACGCCAGCCGAGGCGAGCAGCATCCGGATGTCCTGTTCGCTCGCCGTGCACCGTGGCCCGATCATGACGGCGCGCAATGTGCGCCCCAGATCCAGACCAAGGTCAATCGTCGGCACGAGCCGGTCCGTGCGCGGCAGCACGGTGAACCGCGCATGGGTCACCGTATCGGGGAAACGTCGAGGCAACGCGTGGGCCAGTCCCTCCTGCAGCGTCTCGAAACCGGCGGTGTTCGCATTCGGCCCCCATATCGCGAGCCTCCATTCGCGCTCTTCGCGGAAGAACCGCTTCTTGCAGAACGCTGTGGCCGCGATGAACTCCAATGTGGCGTCGAGCAGCCGGGCGCGCACGGCGTCCTGTGTGCCTGCGCTCGCCGCACGCAGGTCGTGCACATTGCGTGCCATACGCGCGGCGAGCTCGTCGAAGCATTCCGCGCTGCGCTCACGCCCGTAGACGATCGGCCGGTACAGCGTCATCATGTGCGTCTCCAACAGGTGCCCGTCGTCGCTGCACACCGTGAACGATGGCTCCCGTTGCGCGAAGGTCGACAGGTCGAATCCGAGCGCCACTCCCCGACCGTCGTCGCCGTACGCGCGCCATTGGCTGAGCTGGTCCGCGCGCTCGGACAAGCACACCGCATAGCACAGGCGGTTGGGTGGCAGCAGATGCCGGCTGAGCGCCTCACGCAACATCGTCTGGTATTCCGGGCGCAGCAGCTCGATCCAATGGTCCGCGAATTCCAAGGTCGGTCCGGACCCGCTGATCAGGCCAATGCGTTTGAGGCTGTCCATCGCCGCAGCATATCCATAGGTGATCTCCGCGGAATCGTTGGATTTCGTGATGTCGCACAGCCGCAGCGACGCGTTCGAGATGATGGCGCACGCGGTCTCCAACGAACAGTAATGGTACGTCAACGGCATCTTCTGCCCTCCTGTCTCACTTTCCCGCCATACTACCGGCAGTGGGTCAGACGGCACAACCACAGGCTTCATCAAGGAACCAACGGTCGTGGCTCACCACGACGAGCGCACCCGGGTAGGTGTGCAGAAAACGCGCCAGCGCCTGCTTGGAGTGCAGGTCGAGGTGGTTCGTCGGCTCATCGAGCACAATGAGCTGGGGTTTGCGTAGCAGTCCCAGGCACAATGCGAGCTTCTGCGCCTGCCCGGGGCTCAGCGGCTCGCCCGCCATCAACCGGTCGGGGTCGGCGTTGAGCTGCGCATAGGCGGAAAGCACACGTGGGCGTTCCGCATTGCCGAGCCCCTGCAGTTGGGTCAGCAGACGCGTCTGCTCGTCTTCCCCGGGAATCTGATTGATGACCAGCGCGGGCAACTCGGTGTCCAGTGATGCGAGCAGCGCGCGGATGACCGTCGATTTGCCGGTGCCGTTCGCCCCGTCGATGCCGATGTGGTCGCGCGGTCCCACACTCAGGCGCGGCACGCGTATGCCGGCACCCGCGCCGCCTGTCTGTGCGCCTGGTATGGCCTGTGTATGCCAATGCCGTCCGTCCACGACCAGTTCGGACACGGCGTCCCCACTGCTGGCCGGCGCGCCGCCGTCGAACCGTAGCACACCGGCGTCCACATGCGCCGGCTCCCTGCGCGCCGAAGGTTCGATGTCCACGACAATCGCGCCGTCGTACCGCTTGGCATCCGTTGCGATGGACTCGACCGTACGTTGCGCCGACTCCAGACGACTGCCGAGCGCGCGGTATGCGGCGGCGCTCGCCTTGTCCGCCTGCTTCTCGTTCCACTTATGCGTATTGCGCGCGTCGTGGTCGAGCCGGTCGATCTTCCATCCGCCATGCTTGCGCGCCGCGGCGGCGTCCATCATCGCGCGGCGGCGCTCCTGCGCCTGCGCGATGGTCTGTTGCGCATGCTGCGCCGCTTCGAGCTGGTCCGCCACCTCGGCCCGCCGCAGTGCACGCGTCTGCTGCGCCTTGGTGTACCCACCCGCATACCGTTCGAGCACAGTGCGGTTGCGTCCGCGTACATGCCGGCGTTCGAACATGATGCATTGCGCGCATGTCGCGTCGATGAGTTCGACGTCGTGCGACACCAGCACGCCAATGCCGTCAAACGCGCGCATCGCGTGCGCGATGGCCTCGCGCGTGGCCGTGTCCACATGGTTCGTCGGCTCGTCGAGCACCAGCACGTCCGGATTGGCGAACAGTGCGCACGCCACCTGCAGGCGTTTGCGCTCGCCGCCGGAGAGCGTGGCGAACCGGTAGGGCCAGTCGTCACCGATGCCGAGCGTGTCGCGCAGCGCGACCGACGGTGCGGACCAGTCGTCGCGGAATTCCTCGAGATTCGCTGGCTCGCGCGTGCACTCCTGTTCGCAGTATGCACTGACGAACGTGGACGGGGCGGGACTGACTGATCCGCGCGTGGGGGTCAGCAGACCGCAGACAATGCGCGCAAGTGTCGTCTTGCCGCAGCCGTTGTCGCCGAGCAGCGCCGTCCAACCTGCGGGCAGGGAGCAATCCACGTCGTCGAACAGCGGTTCGGCGGCGCCGGGATGGGAAAAAGAGAGATGTCGTACCACAAGAGTCGTTGCCATGGTGGCCACCTTTGCCAATATGGCGTACTGCAAGAAACAATCAGTGAATGAGACCGGGATTCGATGGACACGAACGCACATGAACACGGCAGTACGCGCAACGCGTCTGGCCGACTGATTCATTCACTGCATTCAGATCCGCAAGTACCCGATGACCTCCGTGAAAGATTCCCTTGGCATGTGGGGGGAAATCTGCTTGAATATGAAGAGAGCGGACAACGGGACTCGAACCCGCGGTCTCGACCTTGGCAAGGTCGCGCTTTACCAACTAAGCTATGTCCGCATGTGCAACCAACCGGTGTACGCCGCTTGAGCACGAGTCACCATAATACAGCATTGCTCCTTGTGTGCAAATTCGGCGTGTCTCAACGGCGTCGAGGCATGTAATGAGCGAACAACAAGCCCGGTTCATCACCTCGGGCTCGCTGTACGGCCTACACTGGGAAATCACGAAAGGAATAGATACCATGCCGATGATCGAAATGGCCCAGAGCACTGACGTCAACACCATCAGGGATCTGAGCATTGCCACATTCGCCGAGACCTTCGCTTCCCTGAACACCGAGGAAGACATGGAGCAATACAACGAGCGGCATTTTTCGACAGATGAGCTGCAACGCGAAATAGACAACCCCGACTCCACTTTTGTGGTGGCGAAAGTGGACGGCGTTCCTGCCGGATACATGAAAGTGAATGTCGGTGACGCCCAGACCGAGGAGATGCTCGGCAACCGCATGGAGGTCCAGCGCCTCTACATATTGCGGCAGTACAAGCGCAATGGCTTGGGCGCGCGGTTCATGCACACCGCTTTCGACATGGCCCGTGCGCAGGGCAAGAGCGTCATCTGGCTGGGGGTATGGGAGCACAACGACGCCGCGATTGCGTTCTACAAGCGCATGGGCTTCGTCCAATTCGGTTCGCATGACTTTGTGCTGGGAGAGGACCGGCAGACGGACCTGCTCATGGAAGCGGCCGTGGACCGGCTTGTGTAGCGCCCGTCACGGCCGGATGCTCACTGGCTTGCGCCTTCTTGGAGGGTGGGGATGTGCGGGTACAGCCTGTGCACCGTGTCGCCCCAATCCGTCACGCGTACGGCGTTGTCGGTGTATTTGACCTTGACCTTGAGCCCTGTGACCTTCACATCGTACTGCTCGAATGTGGCGCACACGGTGTAGTTGGGCTGGTCCTCCCCCGTCAGCAGGCAACCGGTGTTCTGTTGGGCGCCTTGGGACAGGCTGTTGAACCAGTTGATGGCCTTGGGCCAGCTGTCCCAATCGTCTTGGAACACGTTCCAGGACTCGGCCACGCGTCCCCCGCCGGCGGCGTTGACAGTGAAATCGAACCATCCGTCGGAGTCCGGATGGGTGTTTTCCTTGCCGATGATGTCGAGCTCGGTGAACGCGGCGAATGTCGGTG
Source organism: Bifidobacterium pseudolongum subsp. globosum (assembly GCF_000741295.1). Taxonomy (GTDB): domain Bacteria; phylum Actinomycetota; class Actinomycetes; order Actinomycetales; family Bifidobacteriaceae; genus Bifidobacterium; species Bifidobacterium globosum. Next base: position 396,659 of record NZ_JGZG01000005.1, read on the forward strand.
AGCACGCATCGGTGAGCTTGGGTATGCCATCTTGTTCGGGGTATGGCGCAAGCTTCTGCTGGGCGCCTATCGCATTGGCGATCGCGCTGCATGCGGAATTGTTCACGAGCGCATTGGTGACGATGTCACGCAGCTTGTCGTTCTTCTTGTACAGCTCGATGAGGGTGAAGTCGTCGCTGTGGTCCTTCTGGTCGACCGTTGTGGCCTGTACGGTGCCGGCCTTCGGGTCGGTGATGCGAATCGGCTCGGACCATTCGGCGCCGTTCCAGCCATTGTCTATCGTGACGGTGTAGATGCCCGGTGTCACGAGCCACATCGTGTCGGTGAAATCGGAGACCGTGCCGTTGAGCCGGTACCTGCCGGCGTCGTGGCGTTCGTCCATGAACCCCACGGCGGGGAGCACCTGCTCCATCGGCACACGCCAGACGCCATCATGCTTGGTCATATGCCAGATGATGTTCGTGGTCTTGTCCCCCCACCTTGTAGGTGACGGGCACGTCGCTCTCGGTGTCGGAAACCTTGTGGATGTCTCCCACATGCGGGTCGCTCAACGGTGTATTCGGTTTGACGGCCTTGAGCACATACCCGTCCGGATTGGTGGACACGGGACTGGTGTGTGCCCTGATCGTGCTGTAATCGGAGTTCTGCATGGCGTCGAGCAGCACCTGCGCCACCGACTGCGGATCATAGTTCGCCTGGCCGCATGCTGCCGCTGGCAGCAGCAACGCCAATGCCACCAATGCGATGAGGCAACGGTTGATGTGCTTCATGCGGTCCTCCCCTGTCTATCGGCTTGCCCATCGACATTCATATTTCAGTATCGACCATACTGTGGGCGCTGCTGCTTCGTCCACGGTGCAAGGGCAATGGTGGGCAATATTGACGTTGAGGCATTCGACGTGTGGGAATCGTACGGATTGCGTACATGCGCAGATGGCTGAAGTGCGCCATCACTATACTGGTTCGCGGTGAGAGACACGGAGGTACTGACGATTGGGGATACACATGACGACACGATTCGCGAAGACGGCCGCATTCGCCACGGCGGCGCTCATGACCATCGTTGCCGCGGGCTGCGGCAACGGCGCGGATGGCGCGTGGGACGCCGAGCGTGCGGACGCCGTCTGGTCCCAACACGTCGAACATACGGGGACGCCACTGACGATGCAGGAATTCGAAACGACCACCTGGCGCGCGAAGAACGGTGATATGGTCATGTTCCACGACACGTCCGAAGCGTGGCCGCACATGGCGATGCCGACGGTGCGCAGCGCGGACGACCACCGCTCCACACTCATCCCCGCAACCGTCACGGACCAAAGCGAACTGATGCGATTCGAGTTCCTGCAATATGCGGATGTGAAACTCGACGGAGCCTATTACGCCGTCTCGACGTCTTTCCCTGATGATCCGGCGAACATGGCTTCCAGCAAGTGGCACGCAGGCGCGGATGGAGACCTGTTCGTGCTTGCCGTGAACGAGGAAGCACATGAAGGGTACCGAGTGCGCGTCACGGCGAACGGGCTGCATGCGCAGTGCATGACCGATGGCGTGAAGGACACGGGTTGTTATCAGGTCCTGTTCCAGGGCCTTGAGACGGAGGCTCACGACGGCATCCTCACGCTTGATGATGTGGACATGGGGGCAGATGCCACCACAGAGCGATAAAGGTCAATACTTATATAATCGGGCGGCCGCGTCGATGGATGATGCGGCCGCCCGATCGCCTATGGTACTCCGCCCTGCGCTTACAGTTGGGCTGTGCGCAACGCACGCAGCGACACCATGACGGAGACGGCAAGCGCAACCGCGCCCAGCAGGGCGCCGATGCCGTACAGCGCCCATGCAGGAGCCGAGGTGATAATCGCGAACAATCCATCAGTGCCCATGTCGAGCGACACGGCAATCGCGGCGAGCGCGAACACGACCGCGAGGATGCAGACACGGGCGATCTGCACACGGTCGCGGAAGATGATGGTCACCGGTAGTTCAACTGAGACGGTGAGCACGGTGAGCAACACCGCACATGCGGCGATCATCCCCGATTGCGTGATGGACTGCCGATGGACGACGGCGCTAACCATCTGCAGCATGACCGCGAGCACACAGGCCGGGACAATCGAGACGAGATACTTCTCCCCCGCGTATTCCCTCCTGCTGAATGGCAACGTGAACAGTGTACGCCGTATCGGAGCGCTCAAATCGTTGCGTACCATGTTGCCGCACACCGTGGAAAACAGCATCGGCATGAGCATCACCCCGGTGACATACATGTCGGAGAAGGTGTAGAACAGGCACAATGCCAGCATCACGACAAGAAACACCCGATTCTTGCCCATAGCGATCATATCCCTCGCCATCAGACCCTTCATGGTTGATTCCTTTCCCTGAGCGGCTCGCCCGCCGTCATGATTGTGATGAGTTCGTCGATGTCGCCACGTGCCATCTGGATGCCGGGCATGTTCTCTTCGTAATAGCGGCGTTCATCGGTGAGTGCATGGATGACACCGTGCCTACGGGCGCTCGCGAGGACATGCGACCGATCCATCGCCGCCGCCTGTTCGTCGGTGAGGATGAGCACCGCGTACTCATCGCGCAGACGGTCGATTGTCTCGTGCAGCCGGATACGCCCACGGTCGATGAAGTAGAAGTCGTCGCACAGGGACTCGATGTCCTTTGAATTATGCGAACTGATGAGGATGGAATGCCCTGGCGTCTCCATGTAGGCGCGCAACAGGTCGAGCAGCTCTCCTCGCGCGACGATGTCCAGCCCCGCTGTGGGCTCATCGAGGATGAGCACATCGGGTTCGTGGCCCATGGCGATGACCGTCTTGAATTTCGCCGTCATCCCGGTCGAGAACTCCTCCATCTTCTTGTCCGTCGGCAGAGCGAAGCGCTCGAGCAGGGTTCGGCATAGCGGTACGTTGAAGTTCGGATATAACGCCTTCATCTGCCGTATGACGTCGTCCCCGGTGAACACGGCGTCGAAGGACGTATCCGCGAGGACGGCGCCGACATCGCGCTTGACGGCGTTCGGCAGCCGGGTGACGTCGGCGCCGAGCAGTGTGCCGTTCCCGGTGTCCGGTTTCGCAAGCCCGAGGATGATGCGGAACGTCGTCGTCTTGCCTGACCCGTTGACACCGATGAGTGCGGTAATGGTGTCCTTCGGCACGTGCATTGTCAGGTCAAGCGTGAAATCGGCATACCGTTTCGTGATGCGGTCGAGCGTAATCACGTCGTTCGTCATCGTGTGGCTCCTTTCCTATCTGTCGTACCGGTGCCGCCGTATGTTCCGTCGTCGGTGTCGTCCAGCAGCATTGTGACGAGTTCCTTGATGTCCGCATCACTCAGCTGCAACCGGCGCGCTTTCGCTATCGCCTGCGCGAATTCCTCCTCCACCTGGCGGTTGAGTTCCTCCGCGACGATGTTCGGTGAGACGTCGGCGACGAATGTGCCTTTGCCTTGCACGGTGACGACAAGTCCTTCCTGCTCGAGCACGTCGTACGCCTTCTTCGCAGTCAGTGCCGAAATCGCGCATTGCCTGGCGAGCCCGCGAACGGATGGCAGGGGCTCCCCCGCTTTGATTTCGCCGCCCTTGATGAGCGCGCGTATTCGATCGACGATCTGCTCGTAGATCGGCGTCATCGACGTGGCGTTGATGATGATGTCCATGGGCCTCCTGTTCCCTCCTGCATGCCCGCCAATAGGATTCCACCATAAGAGTATAACATTGTATAACAGCAAAATACAGCATATAACAATTTTGACGACTGTGTGTCTTCGGTCATTTCGGCGTGTCGGCTGCCATGAGGATTGATGTGGTATTGCAACGATTCGTGAAGTTCCACCCAAGAAACCCCACCATTGTTCAGCCTTGCCGGCAATGCGGTGTGTCATGCGGTCTCCGCTTGTACGTTGGTCTGTAACAAGGTGTGGCAGCGGGGCTGCCGATTGGAGGGATGGCCATGGTTTGGATCATCATCGCGGTTGTGGTGCTTGGTATCAGCGCCTATTTCGGCAACGAATACCGACTTGACCGCAAAGCGCACAAGCTCAACTCAGGCAGCGAGGAGGAACGACGTCTTGCGGCGGAAATGCAGGAGATCGCCCGCAAGATCGATGAAGGCAAGTATCTGTACCGGTGAAGCTGCCGAACCATTGTGCTTTCATGCTCAGCCCAATGCGATAATGGATCCGTCTCAAACGTGGTGACCGAAATAGTGGCTAAATGCCTGACCTGGTCTTCCGAATGATGATACGCAATTGGAGTGCACACACCACGAGCGCCATCGTCGCGTCATGCCCAACGCGTCGGGAAATCCCCAACGGACACGCCGAAACAAAAACCCCGCAGGCCAATGACCTGCGGGGTTTGGATGTGGGTGATGTAGGAATCGAACCTACGACCCCTTCCGTGTGAAGGAAGTGCGCTAGCCGCTGCGCCAATCACCCGTTCTTCTGTTATACGCCGATTGCTCGGCTCGTGGGCGATACAAGATTCGAACTTGTGACCCCTTCCGTGTCAGGGAAGTGCGCTACCACTGCGCCAACCGCCCGGTTGACTCAAATGGCCGAAGCCATCTGTGCGAGGTGGGTACGAGAGTCGAACTCGTCTATACGGCTTTGCAGGCCGCTGCCTAACCGCTTGGCTAACCCACCGTAAAGGTCTGTTACACTCTTCGGACCTTAGAGCGGACAACGGGACTCGAACCCGCGGTCTCGACCTTGGCAAGGTCGCGCTTTACCAACTAAGCTATGTCCGCATATGTTCCGCAGAGGATTTCCTCTGCCTGAGCACGAGTCACTACAATAAACCACAACCTCCAAATGTGCAACATACGGCGTGTCGCGCCGGTATTCCGCGCTTTTGTTGTGAGTCAGTCTAGACGAACACCGGCAATGTGCCCACGCGCAGGAAAGCTTCCGGACTGGCGGCCCATGTCAGCATGTGGACGCGGGGAAGAGCGCCCCGCGTCGGGAAAAATATGCTTGCCTCAAGCGCAGCATTATTGCGGTCATTCACCAGCGGCTAATCTTTACGATTCCGTCACAGCGCAAGGGATACAGTTGTAGACATGTATGAGCACAGAACCAGACCGAAATACGTTATGGTTGCGGCGTTTGACGGGTGGAACGACGCGTGCCAGAGCGCGACCAACGTCATTCGCCATCTGGTGTCGAAATACCGCTCCCTTGAAGTGGGGCACATCAGCCGCGATGGGTATTACGATTACCAGACGTCGCGTCCCATGCAATGTGTGATTCAAGGTACACGCCGCATCCTGTGGCCCCAGACCGTGTTTTATGACATCGCGGTCACCGACGACCTGCACTTGCTCGCGCAGCTTGGCCCGGAACCGAACTACCGGTGGATGGATTATGTGCGTGAGACGCTGCACTTCGCCAAGCAATATGACGTGAGCAGAATCGTGACCTTGGGATCGATGTTCGCCGAATGCCCGCATACGCGCGATCTGCCGATCGACGTGAGCGTGGATGGCGTGCAATCCGATCCGGACAGCGAGTACAACGGCCCCATCGGCATTCCGCACATCATCGATGCGATGGCCATCGAAGAGGGCTTCGACACCACATCCATCTGGGTGTCGGTCCCCCAGTACCTTGGTGGCAATGAGCCGTGTCCGCAGGCCACGTTGGAACTGTTTCAGCAGCTGGCGTCGGTGGTCGGCCTCTACCTCAAAGCGCAGGAGCTGGAAGGCAAGGCCGACCAGTGGCGTGCGCATTGCGATGTGATGGTGCGCAACAACGCGGACCTTGATGGTTATGTGGACCAGCTTGAGCATGACTATGATATGAAACAGCATGCCCGTGCCATCGCTTCGTCCGGCGCCCCCGCCGTGGAGCAACTCGTGCAGGAGGCCGAGGCGTATCTGCGTGATCTCCCGTAAGCGTCTTCGCCGCCTTGTGATGGCATGATTCGTTGCTTGGCAAAAGTGAACGGCCCGTCCCGATCGGAAGAATCGGGACGGGCCGTTCACTTTTGCCAAGCACAACGTCACGCGTTGCCGCCGAGCGCCATGCCTTCGAGCGGCTGCAGCACGCCGGTGAGCAGCAGGATCGCCACGATGACCGCCAGCGCGATGCGGTAGATGGCGAACGCCTTGTATGAGAACGTCGAGACGAACTTGAGGAATCCGATGATCACGATGTAGCCCACGACGAACGCCACGACCGTCGCGGCGATGGTGGCGCCCCAGCCCGGGAACATGGCGTTCACGGTGGGGTCATTGGCTTCCTTGACGGCCTTGACGGCTTCGAGGATGCCGGCGCCGAACACGGCGGGAATGGCCATGAGGAAGGCGCAGCGCACCGCGGCCTCACGCGTGTAGCCCATGGCGCGGCCGAAGGTGATGGTGCCACCCGAACGCGACACGCCCGGGATGAGCGCGAGCATCTGGCCGATGCCGTACCACACGGCGTCTTTTGTGGTCATATCGTCGATCGTCTTCACCTGCGGTGCCCTGTCGTCGACGATCCACAGGATGATGCCGAACACGAGCAGCATGGCCGCGGTAATCCACAGGTTGCGCAGCGTGTTTTCGATGGCGTCCTGGAACAGCAGGCCGGCGAAAACAATCGGCAGCGTGGCGATGATGATGTACCAGCCGAGGCGTGCATCCTTGTTGCCTTCGCCAAGACGATGCTTCCAATCCTTGCCATTCTTGCCTGCCAGGCAGATGCACCAGTTCTTGAGGATGTTCCAGATGTCGTGGCGGAAGTACAGCAGCACCGCGAGTTCGGTGCCGATCTGGATGATCGCGGTGAATGCGGCGCCGGGGTCGCTGCCCAACATGAGGTCGCCGACGATGCGGACGTGCGCGCTGGACGAGACCGGCAGGTATTCGGTCAACGCCTGCACCAATCCGAGGAATATCGCTTGGAAGAAATTCATGAATCCCCTTAATTGTGTGTGATCGGTGATTGCTACCACGCTTTACTGTAGCGCAACGAATACACTGCCCGTTTTACGATGGGCTATACAGCCGTACGGCCAGTATGCAAGGAGATGACATGAGCAAAGCAGTGTACCGCAAGAGTCGGGCCTTTGCCCCGCAAGGGTTCTTTGAGTGTGAAGGCAGGGGCTTGCAATGGCTTGGCGAAGCGCAATCCCAAGGTGGCCCGCGCGTGGTCAAGGTCTTCGAATGGGGCAGGGACTATCTGGATATCGAACGCGTCTCCCCCTGCTCCCCCACAGCTGACGCCGCCTTCCGGTTCGGTGCGGAACTCGCCCATATGCATGACGCCGGCGCCCCGTATTTCGGCTCCGCCCCTGCAGGATACGACGGCACCTGCTACTTCGGGCCGCTGCAGGATCCAGTGCCGATGGACACCGGCACATGGACCGACCCCGCCACATATTTGGCGGAAGGCCGCTTGCGCCCCATGGTCCAACTCGGCATTGAACGCGGTTCACTTCGCGAGTCGGACATGGACCTCACCCAGCGCGTCATCGACGCACTGCCTGAACTGCTGGGGCGTGCGGCCTCCGACCGTCCCGCGCGCGTGCACGGGGACCTGTGGAGCGGCAACGTGATGTGGACCAATGACACTGGCGACACGCAGGCCGTGCTGATCGATCCGGCCGCGCATGGCGGCCACCGCGAAGAGGACCTGGCGATGCTGCATCTCTTCGGCATGTCATACCTGACCGAGATCACCGAAGGCTACCAGTCGGTGCACCCGTTGAAGGCCGGATATCAGGAACGCACTACGCTCTGGCAGCTGTACCCCATCGCGGGCCATTGCGTGTTCTTCGGAGGCGGCTATGTGAGCGAATACCGGCAGATGTGCCGCTCGCTGCTCGGCTGAACCATATATACAACAGTGGCCGTGGTCTCGGGCGATACCGAAACCACGGCCACTGTTATGCGCGGTTACCGGCGATCACCGGCGCCGGCGCGCGCTTCAACCGAGGGCGTCTTTCAGCTTGCCGAAGAATCCCTTTTTCTGCGGCGCCGCCGGTTTGGAATTCTGCGAGACGGTCGACGCCTTGGCGTCATGCAGCTGCGCGAACTCCCCGATGAGCTCCCGTTCGCGATCATTGAGCTTGGTGGGGATCAGCACGTTGATGTGCACCACCAGATCACCGCGCTCGCCCTTGCTTTGCAGATGCGTGACGCCCAGACCGTCGAGCGTGATGGTTTCCTCGGGCTGGCAGCCCGCCGGCACCTCCAGCTGGCGGTCGCCGTCGAATGTGCTGACGTCGATGGTGTGCCCCAGCACGGCCCAGCTCATCGGCACCTGGATCCAGCAATGCAGATTGTCGCCTTCGCGGGAGAACCGCTCGTCCTTGCGCACGCGGATGTCCACGTACAGGTCGCCGGCCTCGCCGCCGCATTCGCCGACCTCGCCTTCGTGCGCGAGGCGGATGCGGGTGCCGGAATCCACGCCTGCGGGCACCGGCACGCCGATCGTGCGCGACGTCGGCACACGGCCGTGGCCATGGCAGACCGTGCACGGGTGCACGATGATCGTGCCGTGGCCCTCGCAATGTTCGCACGGGGCGGACGTCATCATCTGGCCGAGCATCGTACGCACGACCTTCTGCACGAATCCACGGCCGTGACACACGTCACAGGTGACCGGCGGCTCCTCGTGCTCGGAACCGGTGCCTTCGCAGTTGGCGCAGGTGCCGAGCGTGGAGAACGTGAGGTTCTGCGTGCCGCCGAAGACGACCATCTGCAGGTCCACGGTCAGGGATTCGAGTGTGTCGCGGCCCGGCTGCGCGCGTGGAATCGGCTCGTTTGCCGCGGCGTCGCCGAACGCACCGCCGAAGAACTGGCTGAAGATGTCGCCCATGCCGAACCCTCCATAGCCGCCGAACCCGCCAGCTCTGCCATTGGGGTCGTTGGGGTCCACCCCCGCGTCGTACATCCTGCGCTTGTCCGGATCGGACAGCACTTCGTAGGCCGTATTGACCTCTTTGAACTTCTCTTCGAATTCAGGGCCTGCGATGTCCGGGTGGTATTTGCGGCTCATCTTGCGGTAGGCGCGTTTGATGTCCTCTTCGCTGGCCGTGCGCTCCACGCCCAGGGTCTCGTAGTAGTCAGCAGCCAATGGCGTTGTTCCTCTCGGTTAGCTTCGGTAATGGTCGATGTCTTGATGATACGGCGCACGTATGGCGTATCAGCGGGTGATTTCCATGTCGTTGTTCGAGACCAGTGCGGTGAGGTATCTGGCCACTGCGTGCACGGCGGCCATCGCGATCTCATAATTCATGTGCGTCGGGCCGATGGATCCCACAAATGCAATGGGTTCCTGCCCTGTCTTGTCCACGGCGTCCGGGCCGCCGTATGGCGTCGTCCTGCCGTATCCGCCCGAGACGACGGCCGCGTGGGCCAGATCGGGATTGTTGGTCTCCGATCCAATCGCGACGCCCACACCGTTGGCGTCGCCCGCAGTGCTCAGCTGGCTCATGAGATGCATGAGCACTGCGCGTTCCTCGAGCGCATCGAACAGCGGGGTCAGATCCTGCACGGAGTCATGTTGGTGCGCGAGCGTGGACACGCCCGCCACGAACAGCTCGTTCGTGCGTTCCTCATCCGCCATCGTCTCGAACGCGTCCGCAAGTCGGTTCGGCAGTCCTTTCAGGTCCGCATACGTCTCATCTGCGTGCATCGCGCGGATTGTGCGCGCTGCGCGCCGCAGTGTCTGCGTACTGCAGCGGGCGTTGACTGCGTCGCAGAATTCCTGCAGATGCCGCCCGTCGGGCAGGTGCGGCACGGTGAGGATATGCTGGGCCACACGGCCGGTGTCGGTCACCACAACGGCGAGCAGTGAGGTCGACGAGACGGCGATGACCTCCAGATGCCACAATCGCGCCTTCGACAGCGCCGGCGAGGCCACCACGGCCACCTGGCCGGTGAACCGGGCGAGCAGTCTGGCGGACCGCTGCAGTGCGTCCTGCAGGTTCACGGAACCGTCGAGCAATGTGCGGATGGCTTCGCGCTGTGGTTCGGTCAATGGCACAAGCTCGGACAGGGAATCCACAAAGTACCGGTACCCACGTTCGGTCGGCACACGGCCGGCGGAGGTGTGCGGTTGGGTCAGGAACCCCTCGTCTTCCAACGCGGCCATGTCTTTGCGGATCGTGGCCGAACTCACCTTGAGGTTGTGCCGTGCGATGAGCGCCGACGAGCCCACCGGCTCCTGCGAACGGATGTAATCCTCGACGACGGCGCGCAACACCTGCATGCGACGTGTCTGGGTCATCGCCATGCCTCCTTTGCTTTATATGCTGTGTTCTGCGTGTCGTGCGAAGCGAACAGCGCGGCGCGCGCGTAAACGATGGTCTTTTCGATATTGTATGAGCACTCTTGGTCATGGAGTGCTAGTTATAGCGATGGGAGAACTTTTCCCGACAAGCCCTTCATGGGCCTGTACGCTTGAGCCCCAACGCCGGCCGCGGTGCCAAGACGCGCGCGAACGCGACGAAACCGCGCCATGAAGTCGGTTATGGCGGTTAGTATGAAAAGGCAATGTGAAGGGCGTCGGTGGTCCGGCAAACAGCCGGGCTCCCCCCTGCCCGAAGTATTGGAAGGAAAGTAGATCACCTATGACCGATAACACCTGGTCTGAACTGGACGAGCGCGCCATCAAGATGGCGAAGGTCCTCTCCGCTGACGCCGTGCAGAAGGCGGGCTCCGGACACCCCGGCTCCCCGATTTCGCTGGCTCCGATCGCCTACACCCTGTATCAGCGTTTCATCAAGCACGATCCGAGCGACCCGAACTGGGCCGGCCGTGACCGTTTCATCCTCTCCGGCGGCCATGCGTCGCTCACCCAGTACGTGCAGCTGTACTTCTCGGGCTATGGCCTGACGCTGGATGACCTCAAGTACTTCCGTGGTGGCAAGGACACCCGTACGCCGGGCCATCCCGAAGTCGGCCTGACCCCGGGCATCGAGATGACGACCGGCCCGCTGGGCCAGGGCCTCGCCTCCGCCGTCGGTTTCGCCTATGGCCAGCGTTTCGAGCGCGGTCTGCTCGACCCCGACACCGAGGCCGGCAAGTCCCCGTTCGACCACAAGGTGTGGGTCATCTGCGGTGAAGGCGACGTCGAGGAAGGCGTTTCCTCCGAGGCTTCCTCGCTCGCGGGCAACCAGGAGCTGGGCAACCTGTTCGTCATCTTCGACGCCAACCACATCCAGATCGAAGGCGAGACCAAGATCGCGTTCGCCGAGGACGTGCTCAAGCGTTACGAGGCCTACGGCTGGTACACCGACGAGATCAGCTTCATCCAGCCCGATGGCTCCTACAAGGAAGACATCGAAGGCCTGACCAAGGTTCTCGAGAAGGCCGAGCAGGTCACCGACCGCCCGCACTTCATCAAGGTCGACACGCTCATCGCATGGCCGACGCCGGGCAAGACCAACGATCCGTCCTCGCACGGTTCGGCCCTCGGCGACGAAGCCGTCGCAGCCCTCAAGAAGGTGCTCGGCTTCGATCCGGCCAAGACCTTCGAAATCGACGAAGAAGCCCTCGCCCATGCCCGTGAGGTCGCCCAGCGTGGCGCTCAGGCCCATGCCGAATGGGATGAGGCCCTCGCCCAGTGGCGCAGCGCCAACCCCGACAAGGCGGCCCTCTACGACCGCATCAAGGCCGGCGAGCTTCCTGAGGACTTCGACAAGGCCATCGACGATCTGGAGGCGACGTTCGAAGTCGGCTCCAAGGTCGCCACCCGCAAGGCTTCCGGCGCTGCGCTCAACGCGGTCGCCGCCGTGATGCCGGAACTGTGGGGCGGCTCCGCCGACCTCGGTGGTTCCAACAACACCAACATCAAGGGCGCGCAGTCCTTCGCCCCGGCGAAGTACGCCACCACCCAGTGGCCGAACTGCTCCATCTACGGCCGTCAGCTGCACTTCGGCGTGCGTGAGTTCGCCTCGGGCTGCATCACCAACGGCATCCTGCTCGGCTCCGACACCCGCCCGTTCTCCGGCACCTTCTTCCAGTTCGCCGATTACGAGCGTGCCGCCGTGCGTCTGGCCGCCCTCATGGAGATTCCGAACCTCTTCATCTGGACCCACGATTCCGTGGCTCTGGGCGAAGACGGTCCGACCCACCAGCCGATCGAGCACCTCGATTCGTTCCGCGCCATCCCGCAGTTCGAAGTCGTGCGCCCGGCCGACGAGTGGGAGACCGCCGAAGCCTACCGTGCGTTCTTCGAGAAGGACAACACGCTGCCGGCAGCCCTCGTGCTGACCCGTCAGGGCGTGCCGACCCTCGCCGAGACCGCGGCTAAGGCCAAGGAAGGCGTCAAGAAGGGTGGCTACATCCTCGTCGACACCGAAGGCGATCCGGACGTGATCATCATGGCCACCGGTTCCGAAGTTCAGTGGGCTGTCGAAGCTGCCAAGAAGCTGGCCGATGAGGGCGTCAAGGCCCGCGTGGTGTCCATGGTCTGCATGGAATGGTTCGAGGACCAGGACGAGGACTACAAGGAATCCGTCCTCCCCGCTTCCGTCAAGGCCCGCGTCTCCGTCGAAGCCGGTCTGGCTCAGCCGTGGTACAAGTACCTTGGCACCTATGGCAAGCCGGTCTCGATCGAGCAGTTCGGCCTGCAGGGCGACGGCACCCAGAACATGATCGATCTGGGTATCACCGCCGAGCACGTGGTGGAAGCCGCCAAGGCCTCCATCGAAGCTGCGCGCTGAACCACAGCTGTACGGGAGGGGCCACACGGCCCCTCCCCTTTGCCCATGGCCGGTTCCATGGGCAACCCCCCAAGATTTCATCCAACAAACAGTAGGAGAAAACAAATGACTGCATCCACTCAGGCAATTTCGGACGCCGGTGTGTCGATCTGGCTGGACGACCTGTCCCGCACCCGCATCGAGTCGGGCAACCTCGAAGAGCTCATCAAGAACGACAACGTGGTTGGCGTCACCACTAACCCGTCCATCTTCCAGAAGGCCCTGAGCCAGGTCGGCCCGTACGACGCACAGCTCAAGGAACTCGGCAAGGTCGACGTTGAGACCGCCATCCGCGAGCTCACCACCACCGACGTGCGCAACGCCTGCGACATCTTCAAGCCGGTCGCCGAAGCCTCCGACTATGTGAACGGCCGCGTGTCCATCGAAGTCGACCCGCGTCTGGCCCACGAGACCGAAGCCACCGAGAAGCAGGCTGAGGAACTCTGGGAGAAGGTCGACCGCAAGAACGCGATGATCAAGATTCCGGCGACCCTCGAAGGCCTTCCGGCGATTACCGCCACCCTGGCCAAGGGCATCTCCGTGAACGTCACCCTGATCTTCTCGCTCGAGCGTTACGAGCAGGTCATCGACGCCTTCATCGAGGGCATTGCCCAGGCCGCCGCCAACGGCCACGACTTGGAGCACATCGCTTCCGTCGCTTCGTTCTTCGTCTCCCGCGTGGACACCGCTGTTGACAAGCAGCTTGAGGAGATCGGCTCCCTCGAGGCCAAGGGCCTCATGGGCAAGGCCGCTGTGGCCAACGCCCGACTCGCCTACGAACTCTTCGAGAAGAAGTTCGCCGAGGACTCCCGTTGGGCCGAGCTCGAAGCCAAGGGCGCCAAGAAGCAGCGTCCGCTGTGGGCCTCCACCGGCACCAAGAACGCCGCTTACTCCGACACCAAGTACGTGGACGAGCTCGTGGCCAAGGACGTCGTCAACACGATGCCTGAGAAGACCCTGCTCGCTGTCGCAGACCACGGCGACGCCACGCTGGGCATCGTCTCCGGCAACTACGACGAAGCGCACGACATCATGAACGACCTCGCCGAAGTCGGCGTGAACTTCAAGGATGTCACCGACAAGCTTGAGGCTGACGGCGTCGCCGCCTTCATCAAGTCCTGGGACTCCGTGCTCTCCGACGTGCAGGCCGGCATCGACCGCGTCAACGGCTGAGACCATTCGGATTCATTGAATCCTAGATAGTCCTCAAGGGGACCGGCATCATGCCGGTCCCCTTTCTTGATGCTGACGCAGTGTGGTCAGTCGTTGTGCAGCGTTTCGAGGAACGCGTCGATGCGTGCACACGCCTCTTTGATGTCTTCCATACTCGTCGCATAGGATATGCGCACAAAGCCCTCGCCGGACTCACCGAACGCGGTGCCCGGCACAATCGCGACCTTCTGCTCTTCGAGCAGCCGTACGCAGAATTCGTCGGATGACAACCCTGATGACGTGATGTTCGCGAACACATAGAATGTGCCGTTCGGCACATTGGTCGTCAATCCCATGCGGTTCAGGCGTGCGCAGATGAGGTTGCGGCGCGCCTCGTATTCCTTGCACATGCCCGCGATGTCCGGCATGCCATGCTCGAGTGCCTCAATCGCCGCGTATTGCGCTGCGGTGGGCGCTGACATGATGACGAACTGGTGCACCTTCGTCAGCTGTCCGCTCAACTCAGGATTGCTCAACAGGTAGCCAAGGCGCCAACCGGTCATGGCGAATGCCTTCGAGAAGCCATTGATCACGAGCACTTGGTCTCGAATCTCGTCGAAGCTTGCAGGAGAGCAGAACTCCCCTGCGAACACGAGTTCGGAATAGATCTCGTCGGAGATGATGTAGATGCCGGATTCCTTGAGGATCGGGACCAATCGGGCATAGTCCTCACGGGTCATCACGCCCCCGGTCGGATTCGATGGGAAGTTGACGATGATCGCTTTCGTCTTCTCGGTGATCGCACGCTCGAGGTCTTCGGGCAGGAGCTTAAAATCGTGCTCCTGGGTCAGCGGAATGCGCACTGGCACGCCGCCGGCCATGAGGATCGCGGGCTCGTAGGCCACATAGTTCGGGTCGAGCACAATCACTTCGTCGCCGGGGTTGATCAGCGTGCGGCAGCACAGGTCGACGGCTTCCGAGCCACCCACGGTGACAAGGATCTCCGAGTCGGGGTCATACGCGATGCCGTAGCGGTTGCGGTAATAGTTCGCGATCTGCCTGCGCAACGCGATCAGGCCACGGTTCGCCGTGTAGTGGGTGTGCCCGTCTTCGAATGATTCCACCGCTTTCGCGCTGATATGCCATGGGGTGTCGAAATCCGGCTCGCCGACGCCGAGGGAGATGACGCCCTCCATCGCGTTCGCCAGATCGAAGTATTTGCGGATGCCACTGGGCTTGAGGTGTTCGATGGTCCGGTTGATGGATTTCATCAGTAGCTCACCACCAATCGTCCCTCGCTGTTGGCCGTGCGGGCCGCGCCGGTGAGCACGCCGGACTGCTTGTACTGCTTGAGCACGAACAGGGTCTTCGTGCTCTGCACATGCTCCATGACGGCGATGCGGTCGGCCACGAACTGGCACACCTCGAACATCGTGCGCCCTTGGACAAGGCAGATGAAGTCGTTGTCGCCGGTGATCAGATACAGCGAATCGATCTCCGGGTATTTCGCGAGTAGGGCCGCGGTGTGGTCGTAACCCTGGTCCTTCATCGGCGAGACATCCACTTCGATGAACGCCATGATGCGCTCGTCGCGCAGCACTTTGTTGTAGTTGATCACCGTATGGTAGCCGCAGATGATCTTCTGGTCCTCCATGCGGCGTACGGCGTGTGCGACATCCTTGGCGTCTTCATTGAGAATGTCGGCGAGGTCCTGCGCGTTGAGCCGGGCGTCGTTCTCGAGCAGTTCGAGAATCGCCTGGTCCTGGCCGCTGATACTCGGTTCCGTCATGCTGGTGTTCCGATCCTTGTGGTTGGTATGGCTGCGGTGCCTGCGTCTATTGACGATAATAACTGAAGAAATTCGTCATCTTCTCCACCGCGCCCTTGAGCACTTCGACACGCGGCAGATAGACGACGCGGAAGTGGTCCGGATCCTTCCAATTGAAACCGGTGCCTTGCACAATGAGCAGCTTTTCGTCGTGCAGCAGGTCGAGGGCGAACTGTTCGTCGTTGTGGATGTTGAACTTCTTCGTGTTGATCTTCGGGAAGATATAGAACGCGGCCTTTGGCTTGACGGCGGAGATGCCGTCGATGGCGTTGAGCGCCTCATAGATGTATTCGCGCTGCTCGTAGAGGCGGCCGCCGGGCACCAGATAATCATTGACGCTCTGGTGTCCGCCGAGCGCGGTCTGCACGATGGATTGCGCGGGCACGTTTGAACAGATGCGCATATTCGTGAGCATGTCGATGCCCTCGATGTAGTCCTTCGCGATCGCCTTGTTGCCGGAGAGGATCATCCAACCGATGCGGTAGCCCGCGATCATGTGCGATTTGGACAGTCCGCTGTAGGTGACGCAGAACAGGTCCGGGGCGAGCGAAGCGATCGATGTGTGTTCAAGGCCGTCCATGACAAGCCGGTCGTAGATCTCGTCGGAGAAGATCATCAGCTGGTGTTCGCGTGCCAGGCTGACGATCTGTTCAAGGACCTCCTTCGGGTAGAGCGCGCCGGTGGGATTGTTGGGGTTGATGATGACGATCGCCTTGGTGCGGTCGGTGATCTTCGCGCGCATGTCGTCGATGTCCGGGTACCACTCCGATTGCTCATCGCACACATAATGCACCGGCTTGCCGCCCGCCAGCGTGACGCATGCGGTCCACAGCGGGTAGTCCGGTGCGGGCAGCAACACCTCGTCACCGTTGTCGAGCAACGCGCTCATGCTCAGATTGATCAGTTCACTCACGCCGTTGCCCGTGTAGATGTCTTCGACGCCGACGTTCGGCAGATGCTTGAGCTGCGCGTACTGCATGATCGCTTTGCGGGCGGAGAACAGGCCCTTCGACGCCGAATACCCCTCGGTATCCGTGAGCTGTTGCGCCATGTCATACACGACCTCATCCGGTGTGCGGAAGCCGAATGGTGCGGGGTTGCCGATGTTGAGCTTCATGACGTGCATGCCGGCCGCTTCCATGCGCGCCGCCTCGTTGACGACCGGGCCGCGGACATCATAGAGCACGTTGTCGAGCTTATGCGATTTGGTGAACGTCCTCCGTGTGTGCGCGGTGGTGGAACCGGGGGTCACGGTTGCGGGCACATCGGTGAATGAAGGGTCCTGTACATTGGCGTCGAATTGTGGTTCCATCCTGTGCTCCTGTTCCATATGTGCCTGATAGTGTGATGGGGTGTCTGCCACTGATTGTTCAAAGTTGCGGGGTGCATTCTGTCGAACATGTGGAGTGGTGTTCAAACTGGATGCATTGAACATTGACGGTGAATGTTCAATATCTGTCTGTATATCAGATAACGTGGCTGGATGGTCGTCGAAGGGCACGTCCTCCCCGGCAAGCCATCTCGCGTCCACGTTGAGCACAGCCGCCAGAAAATGTTCTATGTCAGGGCGGGGTTTGGTCTTGCCGTGTACATACTGGCTGATGTGGCTGCGTCCCAGCTTGATGCCGTGGGCATGTGCGGCCTTGACGAAGTCGCTTTGCCGTATGTTGCGCAGATCCATTGCTTGGTTGAGGCGTTGCGTGAATCGATCGGTCACTGCCGCTCCCCTCTCGTGTGTTCAGTGCAACAACAATAGTGCCGAGTATACCACGCGTTGAACATACCATGCAGGCGGTGGTGTGCATATTGATTATGTATTGAACATATATGGATGACTATATGTTCAATACTGTATGTTCAATATAATGGTAGAAAGGTTCAGTGCGGTCCCCGAATTGTTCAACGCTGAACACTTCGGGGACCACATACTGAAGTTCAATTTACAACATGTTGTGTTCAAGCCATTGCGCCACGCCGTCATCGTTGTTCGACGGGCACACTTCATCGGCGATGTGGAGCACGGCTGGATTGGCATTGGCCACAGCCACGCCGGTGCCGCTGAGGTTCATCATGCCGATATCGACCATGTCATCGCCGAATGCGGTGGCCTGTTGCACATCCATCCCCCACTGGTCGCATAGGGTTTGCACCGCATCCTTTTTGTTGGCATGTGGCGCCATGAGCATCCACAGCCGTCCTTCCGACACATGCACGGCGAAGTCATCCGGGATGAGCTCGTGCAACAGCTCGGTCTGTTCGGCTCTCGGGAAGATGATGATCTTGTCGGCTATGCCGTGAGGCACGTCACGGAAATCAGTGTACTGCCATGTTTGGGTTGTCCAATACCGTGACACGTCGAAGTTCGTGTATCGTATGTCATCCATGACAATGCCGACCTCCAGGTCGGGCATGATGCTCAGCATCGCGCGGCACACTTGGCAGGCGCGCTGCGAGTCGAATCCGTTTTTGACAAGGCTGCCCGGTGACGATGGCTTGTGTCCGGTGAGTGATGCGTAGTCGGATTGTGAGGGATCGAAATCAATCAGTGCGCCGTTGAGATAGATGCATGCGTCGGCGTGCAGCGCTTGCACGATGGACAGACCGGTGCTCACCGGACGTGCCGTAGCGACGACGACAGGAATTCCCCGGCTGCGTACAGCGTGCACCGTCTCGATTGTGTGTGCCGAGAGGGCGCGGTCTTCGAAGCGTTCGGCGTCGTGGAGCAGTGTGCCGTCGAGGTCGGCGATGACGAATGGTGTGTGAGGCATGGTGTGGAAGCCCCTCCCCTATTGGCTGGTGGTGTGGTCTGGATACGAAACGACCCATGGTCCCACCATGTTTCAGGTGGCCATGGGTCGTTGCATGCAGTCGGGATCAGGCGATGCCGAACTTGGCGAACAGGCCGAGGGCGATGACGATCGCCACCCACACGAGGGCGATGATCACCGTCCAGCGGTTCAGGTTTTTTTCGGCCACACCCGAGGATCCGGCGTTCTGGGTCAGGCCACCGCCGAACATGTCGGACAGGCCGCCGCCCTTGCCCTTGTGCATGAGGATGAGCAGGGTGAGCAGCAGGCTGAGCACGACAAGAATGATTTGCAGCACCAGCTTGGTTACAGCTAAAGCGGACACAGGTGTACCTCCAACAAAGTCATTTTCCGTATTACACAATAGCGCATGGGCGTGAGAAATACCCGCTATTTGTGTGAAGATGTTGTCGCCAATGTGAGCGTGCAGACGCGAGTGAGCTCATCGACGTCCAGCGCGGCCCCTCCGATGAGGAATCCATCCACGTCCGGCTCGGTGATGAGCTCCACCGCGTTCTTGGAACTCACCGAACCGCCGTAGAGCACACGTACGGCCTGCGCCACATGCTCGTTGAACGTGGCGCGCAGATGTTCGCGGAACGCTTGCGCCGCATCCTGCGCGGATTGGGGTGTAGCCACCATGCCGGTGCCAATCGCCCAGACGGGTTCGTATGCGATGATGAGTTTGGCTGCCTCTTCGTCGGAAAGGTCACGTGTCACATCATGCACCTGCCCCACGGCGAAGTCGAGTTCGATGCCTTTGCGGCGTTCTTCGAGGCTTTCACCTACGCACAGGATTGGTTGCATACCGGCGGCGAGCACAGCACGCACCTGATCGACGATGTTGGCGTCGTCTTCGGGATGGTATTTGCGGCGTTCCGAGTGCCCCACGATCACATAGCTGCAGCCCAGATGCGCGATCATATCCGCGGAGACATCGCCGGTGAAGGCGCCCTGTGTGGTGACCGAGACGGTTTGGGCCCCGTATTTGATGCGCAGTTTTTCGGATTCCACAAGCACTTGCACGCTGCGCAACGACGTGAATGAGGGGAAGAGCGCCACCTCGCACCGCGAGAAATCAAAATGGTGGGAACGGAGGTTTTTCGCGAACCGCTGCACGAAAGCAGTGGCCTCGAGATGGTCGAAATTCATCTTCCAATTGCCAGCCACCATGGGTGTGCGTGCGGATGCCATAGGATTCCTCGATGTCTGTGTGCGGGAACGGATGTACGAACGCGGCGCGCGCCACCGGCTGGTGGCGCGCGCCGGGAAACGGTTCAGAATCAGTCGAGCACCTTCAGGCCGGGAAGCTCCTTGCCCTCAAGGAACTCGAGGGAAGCGCCGCCGCCGGTGGAGATGTGCGAGAAGCCATCCTCCGGGAAGCCGAGGTTACGCACGGCTGCCGCGGAATCGCCACCGCCGACGATCGTGAACGCGCCGTTCGCGGTCGCGTCGACGAGCGCCTGGGCCACGGCACGTGTGCCGTTGGCGAACTGCGGGATCTCGAAGACGCCCATCGGGCCGTTCCACACCACGGTCTTGGAGTCCACGATCTTGTCGTGGAAGAGCTTGCAGGATTCCGGGCCGATGTCGAGGCCCATCATGTCGGACGGGATCTGGTCCGCGGGCACGACCTGCGGGTCGATCGGGGTGTCCCCTGCCGGGAAGCCCTTGTTGACGACGATGTCGACCGGGAGCACGAGCTCGACGCCGTTCTTCTCAGCCGTCTCGATGTAGCCCTTGACCTTGTCGATCTGGTCCTCTTCGAGCAGCGACGTGCCGACCTCATAGCCCTTGGCCTTGAGGAAAGTGAAGACCATGCCGCCGCCGATGACGAGGCGGTCGGCCTTGTCGAGCAGGTTCTCGATCACGCCGAGCTTGTCGGAGACCTTGGAGCCGCCGAGCACCACGGTGAACGGGCGCTCCGGGTTCTCGGTCGCCTTGGACAGCGCCTTGACTTCCTTTTCGACGAGCAGGCCCGCCGCCGCCGGAAGATCGGCCGCCACATCGTAGTTGGAGCCCTGTGCACGGTGGACCACACCGAAACCGTCGGAGACGAACACGTCGCCCAGCGCGGCGATCTTCTTGGCGTACTCGGCGCGCTCGGCCTCGTCCTTGCTGGTCTCTTCGGGGTTGAAACGCACGTTTTCGAGCAGCACGACGTCGCCGTCGTTCATCGCGGCGACCTTCGCCTGCGCATCGGGGCCATATGTGTCGCTGGCGAGCACCACGTCGCAGCCGAGCAGTTCGCTCAGGCGCTTGGCGACCGGCGCGAGGGACAGTTCGGGGACGACCTTGCCCTTCGGGCGGCCCAGATGGGCCATGAGGATGACCTTGGCGCCATCCTTGCGCAGCTCTTCGATGGTGGGCAGCGCAGCCTTGATACGACCGTCATCGGTGATGGTCGTGCCATCGAGCGGAACATTGAAGTCGGCGCGCACCAGAACGCGCTTGCCCTTGAGATCTCCGAGATCCTTAAGTGTCTTCATTCGTTATCCTTTCACGCCGCCACATGTGCGACGGCTGTAGTAAGCCACCAGTTATGCATCTTAGCGCCCGAAAGAAACAACACACCGCGTTCGCTGACAAAGCAACCGCTGTGCTGAGCCCGTGCATGGCACCGGATGCTGGCCGGTCATGACTCCTGTTGCGCCCGCTGCACCTTGTCGGCGAGCTGGAGCAGGCGGCGGATGCGGCCCGCCACGGCGTCTTTCGTGATGGGTGGATTGGCGAGGCGGCCGAGTTCTTCAAGGCTCGCATCACCATGGTCAAGGCGTAGCTGGCCTGCCGCACGCAGGTTCTCCGGCACATCGTCACCGAGGATCGCGAAGGCGTGGCGCACTTTTTCGCAGGCTTCCGCCGCGGCCTTGGCACTGCGGCGCATGTTGGCGTCGTCGAAGTTGGCCAAACGGTTCGCTTTGCCGCGGGCTTCGCCGTCGGAACGCTTGCCGGTCCATTCGCGTGCCGAACGCGGTGCGCCCATGAGGATGAGCATGCGCTCGATTGCATCGGGGTCCTTGAGCGTCACGCGGCGCGAGCTGCGCAGCTGGCGTGCCTGTGCGCTGATGCCCAGACGGCGTGCGGCGCTCGTCAGGTCGATGACCGTTTCGTCGGTCGGGCAGATCACTTCGAGATAGCTGGCCTTGCCCGGGTCGGACAGGGCGCCATGTGCAAGGAAAGCCCCACGCCAAATGGTTTTGACCTGTGCGATGTTGCCGCTCGTGATCTCCTTGGGCAGTCCGCCCACCACTTGATGGGTGTGGCGGTCGAGCAGGCCGCATTGCAGGGCGAGGGCCACGCCGCCGCGGTCGATTGTGATGAGGTACCGGCGCACCGGACCGTTGGGGGTCTGGCGGTCGACGGCGTTGAGGATGGAATCATGGCCATACTGATGCTTGATGGCATGTTGCAGCCAACGGGCTGCTTCCAGGGAATCGAATTGGGCTTGGACTATGATGCCCTTCTCGGTCTTGCGCAGACCGCCGCCGAAACGAAGCATGGCGGTGGCTTGCGCCTTCTGTGCCGCGGCCATCTCCCCGTCGATTTCGGACAGCTCGCTTTTTACCTCATCGAGAAGCGCCAAGGGATCCTCCTGTTGGTTCTGGCTGAATGGGGTGGTGTTCGGCGTGTCGCGTCATCCCACCGAAGTTCCGTGATACCGAACGACTTGGACAACGCCGAATGTGGATTGGGATTTGACAAAATGGGGTTATTGTGCTTCTTTTCGGTCGAGTTCGCGGGCGGAGACACTCACGGAAAGGCCGTGCGCGCGCAATCGTTCGGCCAAGGCCTCGCTCATGGCGACCGAACGGTGCTGGCCGCCGGTACAGCCGATGGCGATGGTGACATAATGCTTGTCTTCCTGCGCATACCCGTTCACGGCGATCTCGATTGCCTTCTCGTAGGCGTCGAGGAATTCCGTGGCGCCGTCGCTTGACAGCACGTATTCGCTCACCGGCGCATCCTTGCCGTTGAGCTCACGCAGGCGCGGCACCCAGAACGGGTTGGGCAGGAAGCGCACATCCGCCACGAAGTCCGCGTCGATCGGAATGCCGTATTTGAACCCGAAGCTGAAGATGTGTACCGAGACGGTGGTCGGGCCCGATCCCATGAGTGCATTGTACAGTTTCGTGGACAGCTGGTGGATGCTCAGATGGCTCGTGTCGATCACGATGTCGGCGCGCTCCTCGAGGTTCTCCAGCAGGGCGCGCTCCTCGCGGATGCCGTCGATGAGCCGGCCGTTGTGCTGCAACGGGTGCGGGCGGCGCACCGATTCGAAGCGTTTGATCAGCACCTCGTCGTCGGCGTCCAAAAAGAGGATGCGCGTTTTGACGCCCAGATCATCGAGATGGCTCAGCATGGCGGACAAGTCGGCGAAATAATCGCGCGATCGCACGTCGATGACAGCGGCGAGCCGGTGCACGCCGCTGGGTGACGCGGTCATCATGTCGACCATCGGCACCATGAGCTGTGGCGGCATGTTGTCGACCACATACCACCCCATGTCCTCGATGCTGTGGGCGGCATGCGACCGGCCCGCACCGCTCATGCCGGTGATGAGCATGACCTCGAACCCTTCTGCCGGCGCGGTTGCCTCGGGTTCCTTGGCCAACGCCGGCTGCCCCATGGGTGCGGTAGATGTCATAGTGCCTCCTCCAGTGCGGCGCGCATCGCGGTCTCCAACGTGCGGTCCTGTGTGCGCGTACTGCAATGGTCAAAGTCCTCGGATTGGGCGTGGCCCGTCATCAGCAGCACTTGGGCCACCGCCTGATACAGTAGCATCTCCTCGCCGCCGATCGCGATGCCGCCACGTTTCCGCCACGCGCGCATGAGCGCCGTGGGCCTGGGGTCATAGACCACATCGAGCAGCATACCGTGCACGTCCACGCCCGCATCGAGCAGTGCCTGGGCCACCACGTCGGCACCATGGGCGGGAATGGTGTTGACCGCCACATCCGCCGCCGCCAAATCCGGTATGCAATCCGCCAACGGCACGAGACGTACCGACATGCCATGGCGCTCTCCGCATGCGGCGAGGCCGGGATTACGGTCGGGGTGGCGTGCGGCCACCACCACATCGGCTACGTCACCCATCATCGCGCATGCGGCCAATGCCGACGTGGCGGTGTTGCCGTTGCCGAGAATGACCGCGGTGCGGTGGGTGTGCGCGGCGGCGCCGGTCTGTGTCTGGCGATTCTCCGCTTCCTCGAAGGCGCGTGCGATGCCGTAGACGTCGGTGTTGAACAGTTTCAGGGCGTGGTTGTGTCCGGTGCCGTCGAACACCACCGTATTGGCCACCCCCAGTTCCCTCGCCCATAGGTTCGATGGCTCACCGTATGGCTGGATGGTGCGTTTGAGGGGCATCGTCAGGCTCAGGCCCGCCCAGGTGTCGTCCAACGAGTCCAAGAACGGTTCCAGATCGTCCTGCCCCACCTCGATGCTGCGGTAGTCCCAATCGTCCAAGCCCATGGCCCGGTATGCGGCGGTATGCAACACAGGTGACAGTGAGTGCGCGATGGGCTGCCCCAGCACGGCGCAGTGGCGATGGGGCGTGTGGTGTTCGAATGGCATGCGGCCTCCCGTCTTCTTCGTGCCCGCGCTACCCTACCTTATCACCGGCACCGGCCGCACTCTGCACGGCTTCTCGCTGCGTGGGGTCGGTGTTTCGCGCCCCTCCGTGCAATGCGTCGTGGATGCGTTGCGCCTTGGCATGGCCGACGCCTTTGACCGCTTCGAGTTCCTCGACACTGGCCTCACGCATGGCGCGCACCGAACCGAAATACGCCAACAGACGCTTCTGATAGGCGGGGCCGATGCCCGGAATGTCGTCGAGAGCCGACCGGAGCGCGCCTTTGCGGCGTGCCTGCCGATGGTAGGTGATGGCGAACCGGTGGGATTCGTCACGCACCCGCTGCAGCAGGTAGAGGCCTTCGGAGGTGCGTTTGAGGATGATCGGGTAGTCATCGTCCGGCACCCACACCTCTTCGAGCCGCTTGGCCAAACCGCACACCGCCACGTCTTCCACACCGCAATCAGCCAAGGCCTGTGCCGCCGCCATGACCTGCGGCTTGCCGCCGTCGACCACCACAAGATTGGGTTTGTAGGCGAAATGCCTGCGGTTGGTGTTCTGCTGCACCACATCGCCATCGGCGGGCTGGCCGCCAGCTCGCCGCTCATTGTCGAGGCTTTCGCCGCTGTCGCCGGCGATGTTGCCGTGTTTGAACCTGCGCGTCAACGTCTCGTACAGTGCGGAAAGGTCATCGAGCGCGCCGGCGCCGTCGTCGCCGCGGATCGCGAACCGCCGGTATTCGGATTTCTTGGCGATGCCGTCTTCGAACACCACCATCGACGCCACTTGGAACGCGCCTCCCACGGTATTGGAGATGTCGTAGCATTCGATGCGCAATGGGGCCTGGTCCAGTCCAAGCGCCTGTGCCACATCGTTCATGGCCGCGGTGCGTGTGCCGATGTCGTTGATGCGGCTCATCTTGCTGCGTTGCAACGCCTGCTGTGCGTTCTGGTCGGCGCGGTCGAGCAACTGTTTCTTGTTGCCGCGCATCGGCACGGTGATTGAGACCGCTCCCCCACGCAACCCCGACAGCCATTGCTCCAGCTCCTCGGTGCGCGCCGGTGGGAACGGCAGCAGGATCTGCCGGGGCACCGGAGCCACCGGTTCGAGCAGGTCGGCGCGACCGGTCTGCTCCATGTGGCGTGTACGGGCGCGCGTGGCCTGGGCGCGTGCGGTGACATCGGTCGCGGTGATCTGCTGCGAATCGGCGATGGCGTTGCGTTGCTCGTTGATGATGAGCGACGGGGATGCGCCTTGCGCCGCTCCTCCGTCTTCCGGTGCGTCCGCACGCGGTGTGCTGGCCGCCTCATGCGTCAGCTCGGAATACACTTGGACAATCAGATCGGCCATCAGTTCGCCGTCGTCCACTTCGTTGGCGCGTTCCACACTCCAATTGCGTTCACCCCGGATGGTGCCCGAACGTACGAAGAACGCATGCACGGACGCTTCAAGCTCGTCGGTGGCGAAGCCGAACACATCGGCGTCCACATCCTGATCGAGCACAACCGCGTTCTGCTCCATCACAGTGCTGAGCATCTGGATGTCGTCACGCAACCGCGCCGCACGCTCGAAATCGAGGTCGGCGCTCGCCTCCTTCATCTGCGCGGTGAGTTGGGCGATGTACGATTTGCCCACACGGCCGGTCAATACGCCTACGAGTTGTTCGCACATGCGCCGGTGCGCGCCGGCGTCGATACGACCCACGCATGGCGCTGAGCATTTGCCAATCGAGGCAAGCAGGCATGGGCGTCCGGTGAGGCGCGCTTTGCGGAACACAGCGGGCGTGCAGGTGCGCACGGGGAAGGTGCGCAGCAGGCGGTCCAGGCTTTTGCGCAGATCCCACACCTTGGCGTAGGGTCCGAAATATCGGGTGTCGCGTCGTTTGCGGCTGCGGGTGACCCATACGCGGGGGTATTCCTCGCCCACGGAGACGGCAAGGTAAGGATAGGTTTTGTCGTCACGGAACACCACGTTGAACCGCGGGTCGAATTCCTTGATCCATGTGTATTCCAAGGTGAGCGCCTCGAGTTCGGTGCTGACCACGGTCCATTCGAGCGACCGCGCGGTGAGCACCATGGTCTGGGTGCGCGGGTGCAGTTGGTGCAGTGGCTGGAAGTAGTTCGTCAGGCGGTTGCGCAGGTTCTTCGCTTTGCCCACGTAGATCACGCGGCCCTCCCCGTCGCGCCACTTGTAGACGCCGGGCTGTGCGGGAATGTCACCGGTGCGTGGACGGAACAGGTCGCGGGTGTCGCCCAGCAGTGGCGCCCCGTTGGCATTGGTGCCGCCGCTCGTGTCCTGCGCGGGCATGCTGGCGATTAGGTCGTGTGCCATGTCTTGCCAGGAGTCTGGCGCATGGCGTTCGAAAACGCTCACGGACTCTCCTTACGTTGCCGCTTGGGTCATTTGAGCAGTGGTTCAAGGAACCGACCCGTCCACGAAGCGTCGCATTGCACCACGTGCTCGGGGGTGCCTTCGGCCACGATGGTGCCGCCGCCTTCGCCGCCTTCCGGTCCCAGGTCAATGATCCAGTCACTGGATTTGACCACGTCGAGGTTGTGTTCGATCACGATGACCGTGTTGCCTTTGTCCACCAGACCCTGCAGCACGACGAGCAGTTTGTTCACATCCTCGAAGTGCAGGCCGGTCGTTGGCTCGTCGAGAATGTAGACGGTCTTGCCGGTGGAACGGCGCTGCAATTCTGTCGCGAGTTTGACGCGCTGCGATTCGCCGCCCGACAGTGTGGTGGCGGGTTGTCCCAAGCGGATGTAGCCCAGGCCCACCTGCACGAGGGTGTCCAGATACCGTGAGATCGCCGGATATGCCTTGAAGAATTCGGCGGCCTCGCTGATGGGCATGTCGAGGATGTCGGCGACGGTCTTACCGTTATATTTGACTTCGAGTGTCTCGCGGTTGTACCGCTTGCCGTGGCATTCCTCGCATTCCACATACACGTCGGGCAGGAAATTCATCTCAATCTTCAATGTGCCGTCACCATGGCACGCCTCACAGCGTCCGCCCTTGACGTTGAACGAGAACCTGCCCGGACCGTAACCGCGCACCTGCGCTTCGGGGGTCTTGGCGAATAGGGTGCGGATCTTGTCCCACACGCCGGTGTAGGTGGCCGGGTTCGACCGTGGTGTGCGTCCGATCGGGTTCTGGTCGACGTGGATCACCTTGTCGCATTGGTCCACGCCCTCGACACGTGTGTGTTTGCCGGGCACGATGCGTGCGCCGTTGAGCTTGTCGGCGAGCACCGGGTAGAGGATCTGGTTGACGAGCGTGGATTTGCCGGACCCCGAGACACCGGTCACGCATGTCATCACGCCCAAGGGGAACCGCACGGTCAGGTCCTTGAGGTTGTTCTCGCGCGCCCCCACCACGGTGAGCTGTTTGGTTGTGCGTGTCTTGCGGCGCTTCTTGGGCACTTCGATGCGGCGCCTGCCGGCGATGTAGTCACCGGTGATGGAACGCGTGGCGTCCACGAGGTGATCGGCGGGGCCGGAATAGACGACTTCGCCGCCGTGTTCGCCTGCGCCCGGGCCGATGTCAACGAGCCAGTCGGCGCTGCGGATCGTGTCTTCGTCGTGTTCGACGACGATGAGCGTGTTGCCCAGGTCACGCAGATGGTGCAGGGTGTCGATCAGGCGCGCGTTGTCGCGTTGGTGCAGGCCGATCGAGGGTTCGTCAAGCACGTACATGACGCCCACGAGGCCTGATCCGATTTGCGTGGCGAGCCTGATGCGCTGCGCTTCGCCGCCCGACAGTGTCTTCGCGGCGCGCGAAAGCGTCAAGTAGTTGAGGCCTACGTCGTTGAGGAATCCGAGGCGTGCGCGGATCTCCTTGACGACTTCGCCCGCGATCTGCGCCTTGGCGCCGCTCAGGTCGAGTTCGTTGATCCAGGCGAGTCCACGCTCGGCGGACATGTCGCACACGTCGGCGATCGATTTGCCTTCCACAGTGATGGCGAGCACCTCGGGCTTGAGCCGCTTGCCGTGGCACACGGCGCACGGCACTTCGCGCATATACGATTCGTAGTATTGCTTGCGCTGTTCTGAATCGGTCTCCTCGTGCCGGCGCATGAGCGACCGAACCACGCCCTCGAACCCGGTCGAGTATTCGCGCATGCGCCCCCAACGGTTGCGGTACGAGACGGTGACCTTGAAGTCCTTGCCGTACATGATGGCCTGACGCACTTCTTCGGGCAGGTCCTTCCACGGGGTGTCCAGGTCGAAGCCGAGTTCTGAGGCGAGGCCCTCAAGCAGATGGCGGTAGTAATCGCCGGTGCTTTTCGTCATCATCCACGGTTCGATCGCGCCTTCGTTGAGCGTCTTGTCGGGGTCGGGCACCACGAGCTCGGGGTCGATCGCGAGGCTGAAGCCGAGTCCGGTACATTCGGGGCATGCGCCGTAGGGTGCGTTGAATGAGAACGTGCGCGGTTCGATCTCGTCGAGTTCGAGCGTGTGCCCGTTCGGGCATGCCATGTGTTCGGAGAACGGCACGCGGCGCAGCGGGTCGTTCTCGTTGCGGTCGACGAAATCGGCGACCATGAGCCCGTTGGCGAGCCTGAGCGCCGTTTCGGCGGAGTCGGTGAGGCGCTGGCGGATGCCGTCTTTGATGACGAGGCGGTCGACGACGACCTCGATGGTGTGCTTCTTCTGCTTCGTCAACGTGATGTCGTCGGACAGTTGGCGCATCTGACCGTCGATGAGTGCGCGCGCATAGCCGTCGCCGCGCAGCAGTTCGAGCAGGTCTTCGAATTCGCCTTTGCGCCCGCGCACGACCGGCGCGAGGATCTGGAAGCGTGTGCGCTCGGGGTTGGCGAGCAGGCGGTCGACCATCTGCTGCGGCGTCTGCGCGCTCACCTCGGCCCCGCACGCCGGGCAGTGCGGCACGCCGGTGCGCGCGAACAGCAGGCGCAGGTAATCGTAGATCTCGGTGATGGTGCCCACGGTGGAACGGGGGTTGCGGTTCGTCGTCTTCTGGTCGATCGAGACGGCCGGGCTCAGGCCTTCGATGAAATCGACGTCCGGTTTGTCCATCTGGCCGAGGAATTGGCGTGCGTATGCAGACAGGGATTCGACGTAGCGCCGCTGGCCCTCGGCGAACAACGTGTCGAACGCCATCGACGATTTGCCCGACCCCGACAGGCCGGTGAAGACGACCATGCGGTTGCGTGGGAACTCCAGGTCCGCGTTCTTGAGGTTGTGTTCACGCGCACCCTGGATCACGATCTTGAGGTCGCTGGGCAGGTGGCTGATGTCCGCGATCAGTGAGCCGTGCTGTTCGCGCAGCGGCGCCTTGGCGAGCTCCGCGCCCAGGAACGAATCGCTCGACATCACCCGTTCGATGATGGGTTCGGATGCGCGCGCCTCAAATGCTGTTGCCATTCGTCTCCTCCAAGCCGAAAGATGGTGCGACCATGATGGTCCGCGTGTCAAGGATACAACAAGACACGCAAAAAATCGAACACCTGTTCGATAACCGTGCCGTTTGACGGGCAAAGTGCGCGCGGGGCTGAATCCAATTGCGAAAACGCGCGCCCCACGCCCGTACGCCCGGCCGCCACCGTCTACTCTGGAAGATACCAAGCCACACGGCACCAACACAGTGCGCCGCACGCGCATGGGAGGAGAGCGGATATGACCCAAGACATGCAACCAGACACCACCCCCGTGCAGGACGAACCGCCCGCCGCCCCTCCGGTGCCACCCGCCATGGACGACACCACCACGCCAACCGCGCCCGCAACGACCTCCCGGTCCAACGAGACGAAGGCGAAGAAGGAGGAGCACGCCGCCCGGCACGACATTGAGGTCATCGTCGCATGGGTGGTGTTGCTCGCGATGGTCGTGGTCAACGCGCTCGCGCAATGCGGTGTGCTTGTGCACCTCGCCCCCGGTGATTCGCGCGCGACCGTGTTCTCCTGGTTCGCTCCCGACCGCTATGTGCAGCTCATCTGGATCCCCATCTATGCGCTGCTCGCCATCTGGCTCATCCGCATCGGCAACGGCCGTCGCAAGGCGAAACGGCTGGGCCGTACCCCCTTCACCCTGATGGGGCTGCTGTTCATCGTCACAGCAGGCGTGGAAATCGGCTGGATCTTCGCATGGCACAACCAGAACTACCCCTCGGCGATATCGCTTGTGCTCATCCAGACCGCACTCGTCTGGGCATTGTGGTTCCTCACCCGCCGCAACAAGCACCACAGTCTGTGGGATTGGGCGCCGTTCTCATTGTGGGGGTCATGGCTCCTCGTGGAATGTGTGACCGACATCGCCCGCGCCGCCACATATTACGTCTCGAAAGACGGCGCCATCCCCACAACCGCACAGTCCATCACCACCATTGTGGTGATTGTGCTCCTGCTCGCACTCGCCTGCTTTGCACGCTATAGGTTCGGTGACTGGATCTTCGGCCTCGTCACCCTGTGGGCCGTCGTCGGCGTGGCGATCCGCCTCATGGACGTCTCCAAGATCACCGCAGTGCTGGGTATCGCGCTCGCCACTGCGGCCGCGGTGTTCATGTACATTCCATGGGCTCGCATCTCCCCCCGCCTCACCAGCATGGGATCCCCCGCCACCAAGGATTATCAGGGTGGCCCGACGCATGAGGGGCCACGCCAGTGACCGAGCATGGGGAAGGCCTGCAGCGGGTCGACCATGGGTTCGGCCCACTGTACGACCACGCGTCACGCATCCTGTTCCTCGGCACCATGGCCAGCCCTGCGTCACGCCGCCATGGGTTCTTCTACATGCATCCGCGCAACCGGTTCTGGCCGGTTATGGAAGCGTTGTTCGCCGATCGGGCCGACCCCACCGACCGCGTGGGCCTCTCGGTGCAATCCAGGCGTGCCTTCGCGTTGCGCCACCGCATCGCGTTATGGGACGCGATCGAATCGTGCGACATTCGCAATGCCAGCGACGCGAGCATCCGCAATGTGGTGCCGAGCGATCTGGCACCCATCATCAATGGCTCCCAGATCAACCACATCTACACGTGCGGGGCGAAAGCCACCGCACTGTACCACCGCTATTGCGAGCCGAACCTGGCCGAGCAAGGCATTACGCTTCCTGCAACCGCACTGCCGTCGACAAGCCCCGCCTATGCCGCGGCCACCCTCGGCGACCTGATCACCGCGTACCGTGCGCGCATTGACTGGAACGCCTACCGTACGCCGGTGGTTGACGGCGTTGGACGAAGACCAACGCACCGCATATGATGGTCTGCGGTGCGTTGGCGGCCGGCGGCGCAACCATGCGTACGGCGCCGATTACGACATCCGGCGCACCATTCGTCACAGGCCTTACACTCCAAGCACACAGCACAGGAAAGACGGTGAAGCATGCCAATCGAAGCGCAGGGACTCGAGATCCAGATCGGTGCACGCACCCTGTTGCACCCCACCAACTTCCACGTGAGCAAAGGCGACAAGATCGGCCTCGTCGGCCGCAACGGCGCAGGCAAGACAACCCTCACGCGCGTGATCACCGGTGATCTGCTGCCCACCGCGGGCACCGTGCGCGTCAGCGGCAAACTGGGCTACCTGCCGCAGGACACCCATGCCGCAGACCCGCAGCAAACCGCACTCGACCGCATGATGAGCGCCCGCGACATCGCCACCATCATCACACGCTTGCGCAAAGCGGAACGGGACATGACCGACCCCGATCCGGATGTGATGACGAAAGCGATGAACCGCTACGACACGGCGATGCAGGATTTCGAAAAAGCCGGTGGCTACGCCGCGCAATCCGAAGCACAGGCCATGGCCTCGAGCCTGGGCTTGCCCCAGGAGGTGATGAGCCGCCCCCTGGGCACCCTGTCCGGCGGCCAGCGCCGACGCATCGAACTGGCGCGCATCCTGTTTTCGGACGCTGACACCCTGATCCTCGACGAACCCACCAACCACTTGGACGCCGACTCCATCGAATGGCTGCGCGGCTACCTCAAACAGTACGATGGCGGGTTTCTAGTGATTTCCCACTCCACCGAACTGCTCGATGAAGTGGTCAACAAGGTCTGGCACCTCGACGCACAACTCGGCCAGATCGACATGTATTCACTCGGATGGACCGCCTACCTGCACCAGCGCGCCGTGGACGAGGAACGCCGCCGACGTGAACGCGAAGTGGCGGAGAAGAAAGCCGAACGCCTCATGCAGCAGGGCATCCGCCTGCACGCCAAGGCCACCAAGGCCGTGGCCGCGCAGAACATGATGCGCCGAGCGGAAAAGCTTCTCTCCGAAACCTCCACCGCACAGAAACGCGAAAAAGTCGCCGACATCCGCTTCCCCGAACCAGCCCCCTGCGGTCGCACCCCCATCGAAGCGAAGGACATCTCGAAGGCCTACGGGTCGAACATCGTGTTCGCCGGTGTCAATCTGGCCATCGACAAAGGTTCCCGGGTCGTCATCCTCGGCTACAACGGCGCAGGCAAAACCACCACGCTGCGCCTGCTCGCCCACTTGGAACAGCCCGACACCGGCGAGGTCGAATACGGTCACGGCGCCAAAATCGGCTACTTCGCCCAAGAGCACGACACCCTCGACATGGGGGTGAGTGTGCTGGACAACCTACGCAACGTTGCCCCGGAACTCAACGACACCCAAGCACGCTCGATCCTGGGATCGTTCCTGTTCTCCGGCGACGACGCGTTCAAACCCACCCACGTGCTCTCCGGCGGCGAGAAAACGCGGTTGGCGCTCGCCACCTTGGTCACGTCGCGCGCCAACGTGCTGCTGCTCGACGAACCGACGAACAACCTCGACCCGGCCTCGCGTCAGGAGATCCTCAAGGCCATCGCGAAATACGAGGGCGCGATCGTGCTCGTGACCCACGATGAGGGGGCGGTCGAGGCGTTGCGTCCGGAGCGTGTGCTGCTCATGCCCGACGGCGACGAGGACCTGTGGAACGATTCGTACCTGGAGCTCGTCGCCGAAGAGTAGCACATCGGCCCGGCGGCTACCTGTTGACGCGCAGCACGTCGGGCTCCACGTAGATTTCGAAATTGAACCAAGGCAGCGCCGTGCGCACATTGCGTTCGATCTTGTCGACGGTCTGCACATCGTAGTCACGGTCGAGCTTGGACGTCTGCACTTTGAGACACAGCAGGATGTTGTCTTCCGACATGTGCACGGTCTGCATGTTGATCAGCCTCTCCACGCCGTCGGTCTGTTCGACCGCCCGCACGATGCGTTCGCGGGTGTCCGGGGTCACCGATTCGCCGATGAGCAGCGACCCGGACTTGTAGGCCAGGACGAGTGAGCCGACGACCAGCAGGAGACCGACCATGAGGCCGCCGATCGCGTCGAACAGCTCGTTGTCGAAGATGATCGCACATCCGATGCCGATGAAGGCGAACGCCAGACCAATGAGTGCCAGCGTGTCTTCCATGATAACCGAGGCGAGTTCGGCGGACTTGGTGCGTTTCCAGAACCTGAAGATGCCCATCTTCGGGGTGTCGGTGCGCTTCATGCGCTCATTGGCTTCCTTGATGCTTTGGTGCAGGCCATACCATTCGAGGCAGGCGCTGATCACCACGACCACAAGGGCCACGACCAGTTCCATGCGGTTGGCGTTCTGGAGCGCCGGGTCGTCGTTGACGGCGATGATCTTCTTCATGGCTTCGGACGTGGAGAAGAAGCCACCGACGAAGAACAGCAGTGTCGCCACAACGAATGACGCGAGGTATTTGGTGCGGTACCAGCCGAAAGGGTGCTCTGAATTGAGTTTGTGTTTGGAGACCTTGTCGCCGATGATGAGCACAATCTCGTTCGAGCAGTCGGCGATGGAGTGCACGGATTCGGAGAGCATCGAGGAAGATCCGGTGAACACCGCGGCCGCGAGCTTGGCGATGGCCACCCCGATGTTGGCGATGAGCGCCGCTTTCACCGCTGCGCCAGCATGTTTCTGTTCGGCCACCACAGTGGGATTGGCGTCCCCTGACGCATTGAGTTGTGCCTGACTCGCCGTGGCGTCCAACGGCAATGTGTCTGTCGGTTCCTTCATGGGTTGTGCTCCCCTCTCCTGTTCTTGGATTCGTACTTGATGCGCGTGACCGTGTGCATGGGCAGACGCCGGGGCCCTGACCTCCGTTGTGGATGGTCAGGGCCCCATTGGCTTGTCGATGTTCACACGCCATGCACTGCCATGGTGCGCATCACTTGGTCTGCAGCTGGTTGCTCGTCTCGTCGAAATCGGCCATGGCGTACGCGCGGATTGTGGGATCGTCGTACGTGTTCTTGTAGT
This sequence comes from Bifidobacterium pseudolongum subsp. globosum, assembly GCF_000741295.1. Lineage (GTDB taxonomy): Bacteria > Actinomycetota > Actinomycetes > Actinomycetales > Bifidobacteriaceae > Bifidobacterium > Bifidobacterium globosum. The sequence goes on from NZ_JGZG01000005.1 coordinate 430,974, forward strand.
ACGTCATCGTGTTGGCCGAGAACCCGCTCGTGAAGATCGTCTTCTCATACTGGCCGTTCGACATCATCGAATTGCCGTCGACCATCGCGGCGCTCGACAGCGTCTTGAACAGGCGCGTGACGTTGTCCTGCTCACCCTTCTGCTGCGGGTAGTGCGCGTTCGTGTATGACACGCGCACAAAGCGCGACGTCGAGTTCGGATCGCCCGGCAGGCCGTGGGCGCTCAGGCCCGCGCCCCACGCCTTCAGGTCGGCATTGCCCCACTTGACCGATTCGATCGGCTTCGGGTCGACGTTGATGTAGTTGATCAGGTTCTGCATGTGGTACGGGAACTGCGGCTGGTTGGTCAGCGCGTCGATGTCGTCATGGTACACATGCATGCCATCGGCCATGTATTCCACGACGATGCTGCGCGTGGCGTCGCCGATGATCCAGTGGAGCATCGAGACCGGGTACTGGTCGTTGATCGGCTTCGCCACGATCGTGACGTTCTTGAGCGCCTCTTCCACATCGTCGACCGACGTGAAGTTGCGTGCCACCCACAGCGGGAACTCATAGGCGGCCACATTGGTCGTAAGATTCACGCTGTCGGGTGCATATTCGGCATAGCCCGGGAAGTTCAGGCCGGCGACGGCAAGACCGGCGTCGTTGGCGCAATCGAAATACAGGGGGGTGTCGTCGGCGATGATGCCGACACCAAGCACCGCATGGTTGCGGTCCTCGGCGTTGAACGCCGGCTGGTAGTTGTAATCCTTCGGGGTGTACAGCACCTTCTCGCCGTACGAGAACGACCAATCGAGATTACGGCCGAAGAACATGTTGTCTTCGCCATCGATGAAACGGACCGCAGTGCACATGGGTGATTCCTTTCTTCGAGGCCGCCTTGTGAATCGGCGGCGTGATGGACTGCTATTGCGATTATAGGGACGTATGGCGTGGATCCGTCTGGTTATCGTTATGGGAATAAGTGCGGGAGCAACACACCGCGGAAACGCGGTTCTGACATCGGCTGAACGCAGCGCGCACGTCAAGGCGCACGGTACTAGAGTTGGAATGAGCATACAGGCCAATCCGGGCGCACCCAATGCGGCAACGGCCGGCGCACAGCACATAAGGACAGTTCCCATGGAAGACCAGACAACAGACCACACCGACACTTTGACCACAGCGGCATTCGACGCCGCGACCGTACGCGCGCTCGAACAGCCGCTGCTCGCCGATGAGGTGCCGCTCATGCGCATGGCCGCCAATGCGACGGCACGAACCATCCTCGACGTGATCGACCAAGAGGAATGGGATGAACCGAGCCTGCGCGTCTGCGTGCTCGCGGGCGCCGGAGACAACGGCGGAGACGGCCTGTACACCGGGGCGATACTCGCCGCGGAAGGCCTGAACGTCACCGCGATCGCCGTAGGCCGTACGCTGCACGACGCCGCATACGAAGCGTTTCTGGACGCCGGAGGACACATCTACGCCCTCGACCCATCCAACGACATCCCCGGCTGCCCCAGCGGATTCCCCGCAGGAGAAGCCGGCCAACGGCTCGAACATGCCATCGCCTTCGCCGGCAAAGCCCATATCCTCATCGACGCCATGACCGGCATCGGCGGCACCGGAGCGCTCCACGGCATCCCCGCGGCCATCGCCTCGGTACTTGGGCGCACCGTCACACCACCACGACGACTGGGCCTGCCCAACGACGAACTCGCCATCGACTTCCCCTTCGTCGTGGCCGTGGACACCCCATCCGGCATAGGAGTCGACGACGGCTCCCTCCCCGGCGCCTACATTCCCGCAGACGTCACCATGATGTTCGGCGCGCTCAAACCATGCGCCATGCTTCCACCCGCCTCACTGGCCTGTGGCAACGTGGTGCTAGTCGACTTCGGCTTCGACGTGGACGATGCCACACCCACCGTGGAAACAGTCGACTGCGGGTACGCACAGAACGCGCTGCGCATCCCCCTCGTCGAAGACGCCAAATACAACCGTGGTGTGGTTGGCCTCATCACCGGATCCACGCAATACCCCGGAGCCGCCGTACTGTCCAGCTGCGCCGCCGCACGCTCGAACACCGGTATGATCCGCTATCTCGGGCCCGAACGCGCCCAGAATCTGGTGTTGCAGTCCCTCCCTGAAGCAGTGATGGGCAAAGGGCATGTACAGGCATGGGTCACCGGATGCGGTGTGCCGGACACCGACCATGCCGACACCACGGATATCCAACGCACCGCCATCAGCGCACTGCTCGCCCATTACAGCCTCACCCAAGACGGCGCGAACAGCGAGGCGCTCGCCATGCCGCCAATTGTGGTGGATGCCGGTGCGCTTGACCTGCTTCCGGACCATGTGCCACCGCAGGTGGTGATCACACCCCATGCCGGCGAACTGGCCCGTTTGCTCACCCGGATCGATGCTCCGACGACCCGCGACGAAATCATGGCCGAGTCATTGCGGCAGGCACAGCGCGCTTGTGAGCTCACGGGAGCGACCGTGGTGCTCAAGGGGGCCTATACGGTAATCGTCGGCACTGACGGCAATGGCGGCATGCGCACCTTGGTGTGCGGACGTGCACCGGCGTTCCTCGCCACAGCCGGCGCGGGCGATGTGCTCGCCGGCATCATCGGCGCCTTGCTCGCGCAACGGGCGCAGGAACTGATCGACGACCCGACGCTTGTGGCCGAAATGGCAGCCGGCGCGGTCTATACACACGGTTTGGCGGCGGCCATGGCGGCGCACAGCGACCAGCATGCATGGCAGACGCCGCACCTGTACGGCGAGCCGAAGCCGGACATCGCCCAATCCGCATGTGGGCATCCGATCATCGCCAGCGATGTGATTGCCGCACTGCCCTCGGCGTTTGACCTGCTCAACACCACCGCGCGTTACGAGGACTGATGGCCCCAGCCGGTGCCACCCATCCTGCTCCGGTCTTCGCCAATGGCGTCATACGGCATTTGTTTGCATGCAATCCACCAGACCACGGTGGCGAGGCCGAGTACGAACGTCCACGGTGACCGCCATGTGTACACCCCGATCGTCAGGGTGTACAACAGCGCGGTGCGGGCCACATAGAACGCCAGACGTTGCGGCATCGTGCGCTGCCCTGATTCCACCGTCATACGGGTGAGGAAGCAGCCGATGGTGCGCCCATGGGTGCACCACGGCACAATGCCCTCGAACACCACGAACCATACGCTGAGCAGCACGAGGAACGCATGCCCGTCAGGGGCAACCGCTCCATGCCCAAGATACGACCACAGCACGATCGACAGCATCTGGCACATATAGATAATGCCCATATCCACGGCAAGTGAGACACACCGGCGCAGGAACCCCGGATGCACGGTCACCTCCGCCTTGTCAATGAGCGGTGCGGGGAATGCACGGTTGCACCACAGCCCCAGCACGATGCCGATGGCGCCGCCAAGCGTATTGGTGATGACATCGTCAACGTCGCAGATACGATATGCGCATGGATAGAGGTGGAAGATGCCGGTGAGCTGGGCGACCTCGATGCAGATCGATGTGGCGCAGCACACCGCGACCGCCACCCATGACGGCAACCGGAAGAAACGGGTCAGGAAGAATCCCATCGGCACAAACAACACGATGTTCATACCCAACTGGAGAATCGCGGTCATACCTTCGGTGCGGATATCGACGATGAACTGCAACGGGTTGAGCTGCGCACCCAGATGGTGCGTGGCGCAATAGGCGGTGGGATCTTGCGGCCATGGATACATGGTAAAGCAGCCAAGTCCAAGCACATACAGCATGAACGCATAGACGCCAAGCACGCTCGCAGGCCGGAGACGGTTGTCGCGGTGGTACAGATAGACGGCCGCCGGCACCGTCAACAGCACCGACACGAATGGCCACAGCAGGACCGCCAATTGGAACGGCTTGGAAAAGGATGCGAGGAACCCGGTCATGATGCCTCCCCTGCTTGATAATGATGGACGTGATATTGCTATGCATCCAAGGTATGGGCGTATATGCGGCTTGCCTATCATCCCCATGGCCGGTTTTGACCACCATGTAGTCCTTGGGAATGATGTGCGGTGCGCTGTGAGGAAAACCACAGGAATGTACGCTGCAGCCCCCTGCCCTTTTGCCGGTTTGTGTGCCATACTCAAGCGTGCAAGGTGCCGCGTACGGGCCATGCCTGCCATGAGACATGGGTGTGGTGTGACGGCACGGCATGATTCATTTGACGTAAGGAGCGCATCATGACATTGCTGCAACATGAAATCACCGACTTCACCGTTTCTGCATACAACAACGGTCAACTTCAAGACGTGAGCAAGAAAGACCTGCTGGGCCACTGGTCGGTCTTGTTCTTCTACCCCGCCGATTTCTCGTTCGTCTGCCCGACGGAACTCGAGGATCTGGCCGACCAATATGACAAGTTCAAGCAGGCCGGCTGTGAGGTCTATGCTGTCTCGTGCGACACCCAGTGGGTGCACAAGGCCTGGCATGATTCGAATGAGAAGATCGGCAAGGTGAACTACCCGATGCTCGCCGATCCCACCGCCACGCTGGCTCGTGACCTGGATACGTACAATGAGACGACCGGTCTCGCCGAGCGCGGTGATTTCATCCTCGATCCGGAAGGCCGTGTGGTGGCATACGAGGTCATTTCTTCGAATGTGGGGCGTGACGCCGACGAGATCCTGCGCCGCGTCAAGGCCTCGCAGTTTGTCTACGAGCACAGTGATCAGGTTTGCCCGGCCAAATGGGAGCCCGGTGAGGAAACAATCAAGCCGAGCCTCGACCTCGTTGGTGAGCTCTGATAGATGTGACCACCCCACAATCGAATATGTATGACGCCGTCGTCATCGGCGGCGGCCCGGCAGGCCTGACCGCCGGCATGTACCTAGCGCGCGCACGCTACCGCACGCTCATCATCGAACAGGCGGATTTCGGCGGACAGATCACCATCACATCCGAAGTGGTGAACTACCCGGGCGTACCGATGACCGACGGGCGCAAACTCACCGCCGCGATGCGCCAACAGGCGCAGGATTTCGGCGCCGAACTGCGCATGGGCGCTGTGACCGGCATCGACGCGCAAGGCGACATCAAAACCGTGCATACCACGCGCGGTGACGTGCAATGCTTCGCCATCGTGCTCGCGATGGGCGCAGCGCCGCGCAAGATCGGGTTCGCGGGCGAGCGGGAATACGCCGGCCGTGGCGTGGCCTACTGCGCCACATGCGACGGCGAGTTCTTCACCGGCAAAGACGTGCTCGTGGTGGGCGGCGGATTCGCCGCGGCCGAGGAATCCGTGTTCCTGGGACGCTATGCGCGCGCGGTGACCGTGCTCGTGCGCGAAGACGACTTCACTTGCGACGCCGCCGTGGCCCAGCACGCCAAGGACGATCCAAAGATCACCGTGCGCTACGGCACCGAACTCGCCGGCGTCACCGCAGGGGCAAAAGGTCTCACCGAAGCGATGCTCAAAGACGCCCACACCGGCGAGACAAGCGTGTGGAAGCCGCAGGACGGCGGCACGTTCGGCGTCTTCGTGTTCGCCGGCTACGAACCGCAGACGCAGATCGTGCGCGGCGTGGTGGAGCTCGACCCCAACGGCTACGTGGTGACCGACGCCGCGCTGTGCACGTCGGTCCCCGGCGTCTTCGCCGCGGGCGACCTGCGCGTCAAGGATCTACGGCAGGTCGTGACCGCGACCGCCGACGGCGCCATCGCCGCAGTGCATGCGGAGGAATACGCCGCCGCAGCGAGCACGCGCACCGGCATCACACCGCAGGCGCCGACGTCGACCCCGTACCAGCGCCGTGAGGCGCAGGGTGAGGCCGGCGCGCCGTCGCAGACAACGCCCGCGCCGGCCGCGAGCACGAGCCCGCAGGCCGACGCCGAGCATCCGGTGAGTGCGGTGTTCACGAACGATGTGATCGCGCAACTCAAGGTCGTCTTCGCGCGCATGGGGCGTCCGGTCACGCTGCAGCTCCAGCTCGACCGCACGGAACTGTCGCACCAGTTGCAGTCGTTCATCGACGAGCTCGTCTCGTTGAGCGACGGCAAGCTCGAGTCGATCAGCGAGACCGTCGAGGAGCTCTCGGCCAATGGGCGCGGCGCGGTGGACTACGACCGCCCGCTGCCCTACGCCACGCCGATGGTGCGCCTGATGGTGCGCGACGACTCCGGCATGCTGCAATCCACCGGCATCGCGTTCCATGGCGTGCCCACCGGGCACGAGTTCCATTCGTTCGTGCTCGGCATCTACAATGCCGCCGGCCCCGGCCAGCCGCTGATCGGCGACGAACGCGAACACATCGAAGCGATCCATGACCCCGTGGAGATCATGCTGCTCGTCTCGCTCACGTGCACGATGTGCCCGGAGACGGTGCGCGCGGCGCAACGCATCGCCGCGCTGAACAGCAATGTGCGCGCCGAAGCGTACGACCTGGCGCACTTCCCCGAGCTTAAGGAACGCTACGACGTGATGAGCGTGCCGTGCATCGTCGTGCGCCGCCACGGCCGTGAGGCGATCGAGTTCGGCAAGAAGAACGTCTCGCAGATGCTCGACGTGCTCGACGCGGTCTGACCGCGCGACTTGAGCGGAGGTAGCCGGGGTATAGGAACAACCATCATCCGGCTACCTCTTTTTGCTATACCCAACCATTGCCATATCACGGTCCGGGCGTTGAGCGAACGGGGCGCAAGACGCTACACTGTGTGATGGGCGCGCCGGTGATCGGCGTGCATTCCCGACCCAACCACAACACAAGGAGCCGGCCCATGACCTCACCCCAGCCCATCACCGACGTCGTGTTCGATTTCTGCGGTGTGCTCATCGACTGGCAGTGCCGCGCGGCGCTCGACGGCCACTACCCAGCCGAACTGGTGGACCGCATCGCCGCGGACGACGACCCGTACGGGTTCTTCCGGTATGAGGACGACATGGACTCGGGCATGGACTTCGCCGATGTCTATCCGCGCGTCGTCGCGGAACAGGGGCAGGAGATCGCGCGCATCTTCGAGTATTACATCGCGCATTATGGCGACGCGCTCCCCCGCCTGATTCCGGGCGCGGAGGAACTGCTGCGCGACCTGACGCAGGGCGGCGTGCGCGTCTGGGGATTGACGAACTGGTCAGGCGAGACGTTCCACTATGCGTTCGAGCGCTTCCCGCAGCTCGACGCACTGCTCGGCGGCACGGTCGTCTCCGGCGTGGAGAAACTGCGCAAGCCGAACCGCGACATCTACGAGCTCGCACAGGCTCGCTTCGGGCTTGACCCCGCGCGCACGGTGTTCTTCGACGACACCCAGAAGAACGTCGAAGGCGCTGCAGACTCGGGCTGGCATGCGCGCCGCTTCACCGACGCACAACAGGCGCGCCGCGACCTCGCCGCGCTCGGCGTGCAGTTGGGCGAACACTGACCGACAGTTGACCGCAGAACAGGGGAAAACACCATGGCGACACTACTGCAGCTCAAATACATCGTGAAAATCGTGGAATGCGGGTCGATGAACGAGGCCTCGCGTGCACTGTACATCTCGCAACCCGCGCTGAGCTCGTCGGTCAAGGAACTGGAGAACGAGCTGGGCATCGAGATCTTCACGCGCTCCTCGCAGGGCATCGCGCTAACCGTGGACGGCGCGGAGTTCCTCACCTACGCGCGCCAAGTGCTCGACCAGGCGGCACTGCTCGAGGAACGCTACAAGAACGCCAAGCCGCGCAAACAACTGTGCTCGGTCTCCACACAGCACTACATGTTCGCGGTGGAGGCGTTCGTGAAGATGATCAACTCGTTCCGCTCCGACGAATACGAGTTCACAATCCGCGAGACGCAGACGCGCGACATCATCAACCAAGTGGCGAACATGCGCTCGGACATCGGCATCCTGTACCTGTCCGAGTTCAACAAGCAGGTGATTGGCAAACTGCTGCGCGAAAAGCATCTGGAGTTCCACCCGCTCTTCCGCGCTCCCCTGCACGTGTTCATCTCGCGCGACAATCCGCTCGCGATGAAGAAGAAACTGACGATGGAAGACCTGAAGCCCTACCCGTTCATCCAGTATGAGCAGGGCAACGAAGGCAGTTTCTACTTCGCCGAAGAGGCGGTGTGGCCCGACTATGCGCCCAAGCAGATCAATGTGACCGACCGTGCGACGATCCTCAACTTCATCATCGGCCTCAACGGGTACACGGTCTGCACCGGCATCGACAACGGCGACCTCAACAACGAGCGCATCGTCACCGTGCCGTTGGAGTCCGACGAGACGATGCTGCTCGGCTGGATCACCAACGAACGCGCCAAGCTCTCCCACCCCGCCCAGATCTACTTGGACAAGCTCAAGGAGGTCATCGCCGAGCACGGGTATACAATCCTGTCGGAGTGATGAATAAACAGATTATTAATAATTATATAAGAAGAGAATAAAACGAACCTACTCTCTATGCTGTTTGCTTTGTGCGCTTGTGGTGTGGCGGTGGTGGGTTGTGGTTTAATGCTTACTTTTCGTAAGTACCATACTTCTTGATAGTGCACATGCTACACTCGTCCCATGCAAGAAATCGACATTTTCAACACAACCTGCCCCACACGGTTCGCACTATCAACAATCAGCGGAAAATGGGGGTTGCTCATCATCCTCGCGTTGGCCAACCATCCCCTGCGGTTCAGCGAGCTTGTACGGCATATCGGCGGCATCAGTGAGCGCATGGCGTCACAGACGCTCAAGTATCTGGAACGCTACGGCGTGGTACGCAGGCACGTCGTACAGCACGCCACTCCCCCTCAGGTCGAATACGCCCTGACACCATTGGGCAGGCAGTTCGTCAAACCGCTCCAGCAGCTCGTGACCCTGGTCAACACGAACGCGGATGTGATGGTGTACGAGCGCGATTGAGTGCGTACACTGCGCATAGGGCTCACTCTTCCCCACCCCCTGTTTCCTGAGGGGGAAGAGACACCGTTTAGGCCATCTTTTCTCTCTTTGGCATGCATCACGTGCACGATGCATACCAAAGTCAGATAGCGTGTTCTGGTTGAATGCTGATTCTTGTACCGAGAGCATGCAGTACTTTCAATATGGTCGTGAAAGAAGGATTGCCTTGTGCACTCAGACTTTTATATAGGCTTTCTCTGCCTAGGCCTGCATCTTTGGCGATTTTCGTCATCCCCTGCGCCTTGGCAACATCACCAATAGCAGCTTGGAGCAACGCAGGATCGTCCAATTCGATTACTGCGTTGAGGTATTCGGCGATATCCTCTTCATTATCAAGATATTCCGTAACATCCCATTTGGTGGTTTTAAGCGTCATTTTATTCTCCTCGATATAAAGCAAGAAGTTTTCTCGCTTCGGCAATCCCTCTGGACTGATCGTCTTTACCACTTCCGATCAGTAAAATAACAAGCACATCATTGTCAACGGTGTAGTAGATACGATATCCCGGTCCAAAATGGAATCTCATTTCACTTATGCCACCGCCGATGCCATGATGATCTCCAGTGATATGGTCGGAGATTTCGCATTGTCTGAGCCGTGCGCTGATTTTGGCTTTTGCTTTGCGGTCCCGCAACTTGCGGAACCATTTATCGAATTGCTCAGTAGTACGAATCTCCATGGGTTAAATGTATTCTACAGGATACATTTTGTCAAGCTAGCTTGGTGTCGAGTACTTCTATGCTCATGTGCGGATAAGTTCACTTGGCTGTCATGCAGATCGGTGCGTTTTCATGTGTCGATGCGAGTGATGGAGCACAGGGCTTTGTTGCGGTAGGTCAGATCGCCGCGCGCAGTGAAGCCGAGGCGCTCCCAAAAGGCGTTGCCTGCATCGTTGCGTGAGAAGGCGACGAGGGTGCGACTTTGATGATGCCTTCGTTCGCGAGCGCATGCAGTGCGGCGTTGACGAGTGCGGTGCCGATGCCTTGGTGCCGGTATGCGGGGGTGACGGCGGTGTGGTAGATATATCCACGTCGTCCATCATGTCCTGCGAGGATGGCGCCGGTGATTGTTCCCTCTTGCTCATCGACGAAGCAGGTGTTGGGGTTGCGTTCGAGGTATCTGATGATGCCTTCGCGTGAGTCGTCGATGGTGTTGAGTCCCATGCAGGTGCATGCCATCCAGCATGCGTGTACGGCATCGTAGTCGTCGGGGGTCATGATGCGGATCATGTGGGTCCTTCTCAGGTGTATGGATATGCGTCAGTGGTTGCTATCGTATAGGAGAAGGGGAAAACGAAACCCACAGGTATGGAATGTAGCATTGACAGTATGACAGCGACCATGCTCTAGTAATCGGCAATATCTCGTTGGCCATCACAGATTGCGTACGGCTCCGACAAACAATGGCAGTCGGTCTCGTGTCATGAGTGCATACATGAATGGGCGGTCCACGGTGAAGGTGATTTCAGGGCCCCATTGTGGTGCTGCGCCTGCCACGGCGATGCCTGTGTACACGGCGGCTCGCGCCCCATGCTCGTTGACTTCGATGTGCGTGCCCTGCATGATGCCGCTGATGGCGAGCGCCCCTTCGCATATACCAGAGAAATCCGCATGTGGGATCGAATGCATCGGTGATGCCCAATGAACGCAGGATGCCGACCAGTGTTCTTGCGTTGATGGCGCTGTCGATTTCGAACCGGGGCAATGCCACTGTAGCGGTGACCGTGTTGGCATAGATGGGCATGCTTGTGGGGTTCTTGCGTGCGGCGAGTTTGGCTTTGAGCCTGTCCATGCCGGTGAGTTCCTGCTTGTCTTCCTGCGGGATGGTCTCCGCCAGTTCTGTGCTGAACGCTCGGCGCAGTGCTATGGGGTCGTGCACCAATGTCTCGAGGGTCTCTGGGTCGGGCAGGACTATGCGCAGCTCGCTGTCATCGTCGAAGGGGATATCCACGCGTTCCCATCCGAAGGTCTCATCGCATAGATAGGAGACGTCCTCACACCGTTGGTGCATGAATGGCACCGTTGCGTCCTCCTTGGTCTCCGTGGAATACTGCAGGTTCGGTGTCGTTGAGTTCAAACGGGGGTTCCATCGGCTGTCTGCGAATACGGTGCTGATGATGGACAGCAATATAGATGAAACCGGTGCATTAGCTTGTTTCGCCGTCGAACCCCTTGAGTACGTCGTAGAGTGCGATATCGGCTTCCATTGTTCTGCCCCATGGTTTAGTGATGGCAAAAGCCCGCACGGCTCGTTCCCAATGGAGCGATGAGCCGTACGGGCCATGATGAACGTATGTCAGTATTGCGGGTTGTCCGCTCATGCCCCGTACTGTGTCAGGTACTCCTCCGCGGCGCCGGCGATCTCGTCGGTCACATACGGGACGCCTTCGGCGGTGGAGAGCTGGCGGCCGGCGGCGAAGATCTCCTTGACGTTCGCGATCGCGAGCACGGGGAAGCCGAATTCGCGTTGCACGTCCTGCACAGCGGACAGGTCGCTACCCTTCGTCTTCTCCATGCGGTCGACGGAGAGCACAAGCCCGACGATGTTGACGTCGGCCTGCGCCTTGAGCTTCGGCACGACTTCGCGCACTGCGGTGCCCGCGGTCATCACGTCGTCCACGAGCAGCACGTTCATGCCGTCTTCGAGCGGCTTGCCGACCATCGTGCCGCCATCGCCGTGGTCTTTCTTCTCCTTGCGGTCGAAGGTGTAGCCGACGGTCACACCGTAGTTGAGTTCGAGCGCGATCGACGTGGCCACGGCGAGCGGAATGCCCTTGTACGCCGGCCCGAAGATCGTGTCGATACGGATCGGCAGCTGTTCGTTGTCGATCTCGGTCTGGATCTTCTCCGCATAGAAGCCGCCGAGCGTGGCGATCTTCTTGCCGTCGTCGAACGCGCCCGCGTTGATGAAATACGGCGACCGGCGGCCGGACTTCAACGTGAAGTCGCCGAATTTGAGCGCGTTCGACTCGAGGAGGAACTTGGTGAATCGATGGTCGAGTGAATCAAACATCCTGTCTCCTAACAATCATGGGTGTGCCGGGCGCGCGGCTCAGCGCCACGTGTCGCCCTTCGCGAGTTTTTCGGTCAGTTCGGGGCGCGCGTCGAGCAGTTCCTCGAGTTCGCGCGCCACGCGAATCGGCGCGGTCGGGTCGTAGAGCGCCGCTCCCCCGACCTCGACGGCGTTGGCGCCCGCGTACAGGTATTCGAGTGCTTTTTCACCCGAGTCGATGCCGCCGATGCCAATGATCGGAATGTCCGGCAATGCCGCGCGCACACGCCACACGCATGCGAGCCCGACGGGGAACACGCACGGCCCGGACACGCCGCCGGTGCGGTTCGCGATGATTGGCTCACCGGTGCGGATGTCGATGCGCATGCCGACCAATGTGTTGATCATCGACAGGCAATCCGCGCCACCCTCGGCTGCCGCGCGTGCGATCGCCGCGATGTCGGTCACGTTCGGCGTGAGCTTGACGATCATCGGCTTGTTGGTCATCGGGCGCAGACGGTCCATCAGGCGCCCCAATGCGACCGGGTCGGTGCCGACGGACATGCCGCCATGCGTCACGTTCGGGCAGCTCACGTTGATCTCGAGCATGTCCGCGGCTGAATCGGCGAGCTTCTCGACGACCTGCGCGTAATCGTCGTCGCAATGGCCGGCGACGTTCGCGACGACGGTCGCGCCGAGCCCCTTGAGTTTCGGCAGGTCGTATTCGAGGTAATGGTCGACGCCGGGGTTCTGCAGGCCGACCGCGTTGACGGTGCCGGCGGGGCTTTCCGCCGTGCGCACGCCCGGATTGCCGAGCCATTCGACCGGTGAGACGCCCTTCGTCGTGACCGAGCCCAGCTGGGCGACGTCATAGAACTGGCCGCACGCGTCCACGTTGAAGGTGCCCGAGGCGGTGCCGACCGGATTCTTCCACGGTACGCCGGCCACCACGGTGCCGTGGCGCCATTCGTGCGGGGCGTACAGATTCGTCGGGGTTTCGTTGAGTTCCTGTTCGATGTTCACGGTGTCTTCCCTCACTTGTTGTCCCATCCCAGCTGGTGTGCGGTGAAGACCGGGCCGGCCTCGCACACCTTCTCGCGTCCGTCGCGCGTGTCGACCGTGCAGGCGACGCAGGTGCCGTACCCGCAGCCCATGCGCTGCTCCATGCACAATTGCGCGTCGACACCGCGCTTCGCCGCCCATTCGGCGACCGCCTTCATCATCGGCGTCGGACCGCACGACAGGATGATGAGCTCACGGCCACCCTCCTGCAGCTTGGGCCACAGGCGTTCGAGCAGCGTGAGCACATTGCCTTCCGACTCGTCGATGCTGTGCACCTCGTCCGCGTATTTCGCCGCATACACATCGGCGAAATGCTCCCTGCGGTAGCCGAGCACGGCGAGCGCACGGCAGTCGGCGCGCCCGGCCAGTGCTTGCGCGGTTTCGAGCAGCGGTGGAATGCCCAATCCCCCGCCGACGAGCAGATAGTCGGCGTCGGCGCTGATGTCGAAAGGTTTGCCGAGCGGGCCGAGCACATCCACATGGTCGCCAGCCTTGAGCGTGGCGAATTCCTCGGTGCCGTAGCCGACGACGGCGAAGATGAGGCTCACCTTGTCGCCGTCCACGTCGCTCACGCCGAACGGGCGCGGCATCAGATGCTGTGGGTTGCTCGAATACAGGTTGACGAACTGCGCGGGTTTGACGTTCCGCGCGATGAACTCGTCACGGAACGTGAACCGGACAATGCCCGGCGCAAGCTCGTGCACGTCGGTGACGGTGACAGTGCGCCTCGTGGGCATGCGGCCGGCTTGCTCGGCCTGTTCCACTGTGTGGGAAAACGCTGTGGTTGGCATGGGTCTCCTTGTTCTTTCTTCTGCTCTGCTGATAATCGGTGGTTGCGCATCTTTCCGTGTGTCAGGCCAGTGCGACGCGCAACTGGTCGCGCATGTCCTCCGCCGCTGCGCGCGCGTTGTCGGCGACGATCTCGAGCGCGGTCTCCGGTTCGAGGCTCTCGCTGTACCGCGGGTCGTTGCGCCATGCGCCGATGATGCCGCGCGACGAGTTGACGATCGCGCCGGAGCCGTCGCGGTCGAACATGCCGGCGACCGATTGCGCGGTGCCGCCTTGCGCGCCGTAGCCGGGCACGAGGAAGAAGGTGTGCGGCATGCGCGCGCGCAGTGCAGCACCTTCCTCAGGATGGGTAGCGCCGACGACCGCGCCGGTGCGTGAGTAACCGAAACGCCCGATCGTGTCCGCGCCCCACTGCTCGACGAGGTCGGCCACATGCTCATAGACACGCGTGCCGCCGTTGAGTTCGAGTTCCTGGATCTGTGCGCTGGATGGGTTGGACGTGCGTACGAGGATGAACAGGTCGCGGTCCGCTTCCTGCGCGGCGGCGGTGAAGGGTTCGATGCCGTTTGAACCAAGATATGGGTTGACGGTCACGGCGTCCTCATGCCACACGTCCGATCCGTTGAAGCCGGTGAGGTGCTTCGCGTAGGCGGCGGCGGTCGACCCGATGTCGCCGCGTTTGATGTCGCCGATCACGTAGAGGCCGTTTTCACGCGCATACTGGCAGGTCATCGTATAGCAGTCGATGCCCGCAGGCCCGAGCGCCTCATACATCGCGATCTGTGGTTTGACGGCGGGGACGATGTCGGCGACGGCGTCGATGATGGCGCGGTTGAATTCGAAGTAGGCGGCGGCCGCGCCGGTCGCGGCGAGGTTGTCGTCATCGTCTTCGACGTATTCTCCGGCTTCGACGGCGTAGGCGCCCATGACCTGCGCCGGCACGAGCGCCGGTGTGGGGTCGAGGCCCACGACGCTGGGGTTCTGTTTGGATTCGATGGCTTCAATGAGATGGTCCATACTGCTCCTTCGTCCGTATCGCCGGCCTTATGCGCCGGCTGTATCTTGGGTCAGTCCAGCGCGTCCAGGCGGGTGAACACGAGCCGTGACCCGATGATCGTCGCGTACGGCCGTCCGGTGACCTGCCAGCCGTCGAATGGCGTGTTGCGCGCGTTGGATTGGAATTCGTCCGCCGTGACGGTCCACTCGTCGTCCAATCCGAGGATGACGAGGTCATTGGATTCGGGGTGCTCGGTCGCGGCGAGGTCGAGGGTGCGTGTGGTGGCGCACGTCGAACTCGTGTTGAGCAGGCCTGCGATGTCGGTCGAATGCCGGCCCATCAGGGACGCCGGGTTGAGCGCCATCAATTCGATGAGCCGCTCATTGCTGATGTAGCCGCCGTCCACGAGGATCCTGTGGCATACGCCGAATGCACATTCGAGGCCGATGATGCCGTTCGGCGCCTCAAGGAACCCGAGACGTTTCTCGTCGAGCGTGTGGGGCGCATGGTCGGTCGCGATCATGTCCACCGTGCCGTCGGCGATCGCCGCGATCGTGGCCTGCCGATCCTGTTCGCTCCTCAACGGCGGGTTCATCTTCGCGAGCGTGCCGTATGTGAGAAGCGCCTCGTCGTTGAGCGCCAGATAGTGCGGGGCGGTCTCGCAGGTGATCGGCAGGCCTTCCGCCTTCGCGCGGCGGATCGCGTCGAAACTGATCGCCGTGCTCACATGCTGGAAGTGCACGTGCACTCCGGTTTCGCGCACCAGATCGATGTCGCGCTGCACAATCGCCAGCTCGGTGTCTTCCGGGATGCCCGGCACGCCAAGCACCCGCGACACCGGACCCTCGTTGACGGCGCCGACATCATGGTGTTCGCAGTGTTCAATCAGATACAATCCGGTATCCTTGACGTTCTGGAACACGGCGCGCAACACTGGCGCAGGCACGGCGGCCCCGTCGTCGCTCATCGCGGTGACCGGGTGGGCGATCTGCGCGGCGTCCTTCTCACCGTCATGGTCGGGCATATACCACGCCCAGTCCGCCGGATCGCTCGGCACCTTGCCCGCACGGTCCTTCGTCGCGCATACACACAGCTCATAGCGCACCGGCAGCGTCACATCGTGGATCTGCTCATAGTGCTGCAGGTAGTCGATGACATTGCTGCAGCCTGCGTCGAGGATCTCCTGGGCGCCCGGCTCACCCTCATGCACGCGCTGCCCGTCCATCGCCGGCACGGTGTTCGGCATGATGAGCACGTTCGTGTAGCCGCCGGATGCCGCGGCCGCACACCCGGAGACCATCGACTCCTTGTACGTCTGGCCCGGGTCGCGGAAATGCACATGCGGGTCCTCAAGGCCCGGCGCCACGGTGAGCGCGGACGCATCCAGCGCCACATCCCGGGTTTCGTCGGGCACGATCAGGTCGATGCGCTCGCCTGTGTCCCATACACGGATGTTGGTGAAGGTGACTGCCATCAGAACTCGGCCTCCTCATCGCAGTAACGGCAACGGTACGCCTCGCCATCCGTGCGGTCGAGGTAGAATACCTGATCGATGCCGGGCTCCGTGGTCGTCACACAGCGCGGGTTGACGCAGGTGATCACGTTGACGACGCGTTCGGGCAGCGTGGGGGTCATCTTGTCGACGATCCGGCCGCCATGGATCACATCCACGGTCGCCGATCGCGCCACCAGCCCCAGCACATCAAGGTCGATCGCCGTGTCCGGGTCCTCGATCTTGATGATGTCTTTCGTGCCGTACCGGTGCGAATCGGTGTTCATGATGAGCGCGAGCTTCGTGGACGCCGGATTGATGCTCAGATAATCCAGCACCTTGAGCGCCGTGCCCGCCGGCACATGGTCGATGATGATGCCGTCCTGAATGCTGGTGACTTCCATCAGGCCGCGACCTCCTTGTTCTCGAACGCGTCAAAACCGGGCAGGGTGTCTCCCAGCACGGAGCTTTCCAACGCCATGCGCATGAGCATGCCGTTCTTGACCTGCTCGAAATACGCGGCGCGCGGGTCGTTGTCGACGTCCTTGGCGATCTCGTTGACGCGCGGCAACGGGTGCAGCACCGCCATATCGGGTTTGGCGAGCGCGAGTTTCGCCTCATCGAGGATGTAGGTGTCGCGCAGGCGCAGGTAGTCGTCTTCGTTGAAGAAGCGTTCCTTCTGCACGCGGGTCATGTACAGGGCGTCGAGGTCGCCGATGACGGAGGTCAGGTCACTGACTTCCTCGTAGGAGCAGCTGGGTGTGGCGTTGATGCGGTTGAGCACGTATTGGGGTGTGCGCAGTTCCTTGGGTGAGATGAGGATGAAGCGCACGTTGCCGAACCGGCACAGGGTTTCAATCAGGGAGTGGACGGTGCGTCCGAAGGTGAGGTCGCCGCACAGGCCGATCGTCAGGTCGTTGACACGGCCGAAGCGTGATTGGAGGGTGGCGAGGTCGGCGAGGGTCTGCGTGGGGTGCATGTGGCCGCCGTCGCCGGCGTTGATGACCGGCACGGAAGCGGCTTCGGCGGCGACAAGGGCAGCGCCTTCCTTGGGGTGGCGGATGGCGACGACGTCCACGTAGTTGGAGACGGTTTTGAGGGTGTCGCTGATGGATTCGCCTTTGGTGACGGAGGCGAGTTGCGCGCCGGCGAAGCCGATGACCTGGCCGCCGAGCCTGAGCATTGCCGTTTCGAAGCTCAGGCGGGTGCGGGTGCTGGGTTCGTAGAAGAGGGTGGCGAGCACCCGGCCGTCGCATGTGTGGGCGACTTCGCGCCGGTGGGTGTCGATGTATCTGGCTTTGTTGAGCAGGGTTGTGATGTTCGCTACGGACAGATCGTCCAATGTGATGACGCTCATGCCCACCATTGATTGTTCAGCCGGCGTGTGCGAATGCATATCCAACGGTTCACCTTTCGCTCGTATGGCAAGGTGGCCATGTTTGACCTCACCAACTATAACCGTATGCCACCCCTGTGGCGAATCGGTGACCGAATGCTGGGGCCAACGGCTCATGGTTCGATGCCGTAGAAGAGGCGGTCGGTGACTTCTCGGGCGCGGCGCATCACGGCGAGGATGTCGTTTTCGAATCGTTGGCCGTGGTTCGCGTCGTAGCCGAGGTAGACGGCGATGCCGCCGAGCGAATACACGTCGGTGGGCAGGATGTCCGCCTGGTTGGCGCGCCCGCTCCACAGGTAGTTACCGTTGCGCGCGTCGGTGCACATCTGCCATGCTTCGCCGAGGGTATCTGCGTCTTCTTCGCAGATCACGCCATCGGCCACGAGCTCGCCCAATGCCGCCGTGGTGGAGTTGACGCGCAGGTCCGGGTCGTTGTGCGCGTGTTGCAGTTGCAGCAGTTGGATGGTCCATTCGACGTCGCTCAACCCGCCTTTGCCGAGTTTGAGGTGCCGTTCGCGGCGCACGCCCCGCGGCAGGCGTTCGGCTTCCATGCGCGCCTTGAGCTTGCGGATCTGCCCGATCTCCTCGTCGGTCAGGGCCCGGTCCGGGTAGCGCAGCGGGTCGGCGATGTGTGTCAGGAAGTCGTTGGCGAGCGCCATGTCGCCGGCTGCGGCGCGTGCGCGCAGCAGGGCTTGGCGTTCCCATGTGCTGGACCATGAGCGGTAGTATTCCTCGCATGACGCGTAGGAGCGCACGAGTGGGCCGTTCTTGCCTTCGGGGCGCAGGTCCATGTCGAGTTCGATCTTCGGTTCGAGGCTGATGGGGCCTTGCACGAGCATGCGCAGTTGTTCCTGGACTTTGCGGGCGAACCGGTTCGCACTCTGGTCGTCGGCGCCGCCGGAGGGGCGGTAGATGATGATGACGTCCGCGTCGGAGCTGAAGTTGACTTCGCGCCCGCCGTAGCGGCCCATCGCGATGATGGCGATGGCCGCGGGCGCCTCCTGCACGTTGTCTTCACGCATTTGGCCGGCGATGGACCAGCGCAGCGCGGCGTCGAGGATCGCGTCATATACGTCGGTCATGCCGTTGAGCATTTCGGGGCCCCAGACGACGCCGCTCATCCAGCCCAGTCCGATGCGTTCGATCTCGTGGCGGCGCAGGGCGCGCAAGGCGGTGGCCGCTTCTTTGGCGGCGTGGGAGTGGCGGTCGATGATCGCCGTGCATTGGGTGTCGAGGCTGGCGCGTGAGCGGGCGTGCAGTTGGGCGTCGTCGCCGAGCCATGTGATAGATTCCAATGATTTGTTGAGTGCGTCACCTAGGTAGCGTGAATTGGACAGTACGTGGCACAGGCGTTGCGCAGCGGACGGCGAGTCGCGCAGGAAGCCGAGGTATTCGTGTTCGCCGCCGAAGTGCTCTTCGAGGGTGCGCCAGTACAGCAGGCCCATGTCGGGGTTCTGCCCTTCCCCGAGCCAGCGCAGGACCGCCGGCAGGAGGATGCGGTTGATCTTCGCGGCGCGTGTCACACCGTCGGTCAGGGCGCGCACATGGCGCAACGCGGCCTGCGGGTCGGCGAACCCGATCGCCTCGTAGCGTTCGAGCGTGGCCTCTTCGCTCAACGCCACCGATTCGTCTGGTGAGGTCGCACTGATCGGCAGCATGGGCCGGTAATAGATGTCGTTGTGCAGGTGGCGCACTTGTTGGCGTGTCTCATCGTAGTGTTCGACGAGCTCCTCGGGGTGCATGTGCACGGCGCGCGCCAGCCGGTGCAGTTCGGGGTTCTGGTTGAGTTCGTCGGTGTTGAGGGTGCGTTTCTTCTCGAGTCCCCCGTCGTTGCCGGCGCCCAGGTCGGGGAACAGGTGGGTGCGTTTGAGCTGCCACATCTGCTGGCGGTGTTCGAGCACGCGTTCGAACCGGTAGTCCCAACTCAACTGCCGTGCCTGCACGCGTGACACATACCCGCCTTCGGACAATGCCTGCAACGCGTTCAGGGTTGAGCGGGTGCGCAATGCGGGATCGGTGCGCCCGTGCACGAGCTGCAGCATCTGCACGGTGAACTCCACGTCGCGCAAGCCACCGCGGCCGAGTTTGATCTCGCGGTCCTTGAGATTGGCGGGGATGAGGTTCTCCACACGTTCACGCATGCGCTGGCAGTCGTTCACGAAATTCTCCCGGCTCGCCGCCGTCCACACGAACGACGATGCCATATCCATGTACTCCTGGCCCAATGCGGCGTCGCCGGCCACGGCGCGCGCTTTGAGCAACGCCTGGAACTCCCAGTTCTGCGCCCACTGCTCATAATAGGCGCGATGCGACTCCAAGCGGCGCACGAGCGGGCCATCCTTGCCTTCGGGGCGCAACGCGCCGTCGATCTGCCACAGGGCGGGTTCGGCCACACCGGCGATCACCGACTGGCAGACGCGTTGCATCATGGTGGCCATCTTGGTGCCCACGCGCGTGAGCACCGTGTTGTCCACATCATCTTGCGCCGGCTCCACCACGTAAATCAGGTCCACGTCCGACACATAGTTGAGTTCTCCCGCGCCAAGCTTGCCCATGCCGATGATCGCGAAGCGCACCATGCTACTGCCCTGCACCTCATGGCGCGCGATCGCGAGCGCCGCCTCCAAGGTGGCGTCGGTCAGGGCGGACAGTTCACGGCTGATCGTGGGTTGGATGTCGATGGGGTCATCGGCCACCACGTCCTGCGCCATGATCGCGGCGAGTTGTTCGCGGTATGCGCGGCGCAGGGCGCTCGCCGCCTGCGCGAGGGGCAGGGAGGATTCCTGCGCTGGCCCGTCACTGCCCGCAGTGCCTGCACTGTCCGCTCCGACCGCGTCGAGTAGTTGCGTGCGGCGTTCGGCGGCGGTGACCATCACGGTGCGGGCCGGGTCGGCGGTGGCCGCCGCGACGAGGTCCGGGCGGGTGCGCATGAGCACGCCGAGCGCATTGGAGGCGCCGAGCACGTCGATGAGCCGTTGCAGTGCGGGCCCGTCGTCCAGGATTGACGTGAGCGGTTCGCCGGGCATCACCTGGATGATGCCGGCGAGGTTGGCGAGCGCGGTGTCGGGGTCGATGCTGTGCGCGAGGCGTGCCAGCAACGCCGGCGGGTCCACACGGCCGCCCGTCTGCTCGCCCAGGGCGTTCAGGCGTTCTTTGGCGCGCCCAATCTCCTGGAATCCCGCATGGATGATGTCTCGGGTGCTCACGGTGTGTGTGCTGTTGGCTTCCATACCGTTCCAATGTACAGGGGTTTGGTGACGCGGCGGGTTACGGGTTCAGGCGAACAGGTCCTGCACGTTCGCCCAGATGCGCCGGGTGACGCACGGATGGTTCATCGTGTACAGGTGGATGCCGTCCACACCGCGGGCCAGCAGGTCGTTGATCTGTTCGGAGGCGTAGAGGATGCCGGCGGTTTTCAACGTGTTCGGGTCGTCCTGCCAACGGTCGAGCAATGTGGCGAGCCGTTCGGGGATCTTCGAGGAGCACATGCCGGCCATGTGGCGTACGGAGCGTGCGTTGACCGGTGGCATGATGCCCGCTTCGATCGGTACGGTGATGCCCGCGGCGCGCGCTTTGTCGAGGAAACGCA
This sequence comes from Bifidobacterium pseudolongum subsp. globosum, assembly GCF_000741295.1. Classification (GTDB taxonomy): domain Bacteria; phylum Actinomycetota; class Actinomycetes; order Actinomycetales; family Bifidobacteriaceae; genus Bifidobacterium; species Bifidobacterium globosum. The sequence goes on from NZ_JGZG01000005.1 coordinate 452,209, forward strand.
GGAAGTCGCTGTTGTCGTAGAACAGTTGCGAGATGAGGTGGGTCGCACCGGCGTCGACCTTGCGTTTGAGGTTGTCGATGTCGTGGTCCAACGTGTCGGCCTGCGGGTGTTTTTCGGGGTAACAGGCGCCGTAGATCTTCATGTCGGGGCGGCGTTCGCGGATGAACGCGGTCAGTTCGTTCGCGTAGTGGAACACGCCGGCCGGTTCACGGTCCGGGTTGCGGTCGCCGCGCAGGGCGAGCACGCCGGCCACCTTCGCCTCGTCGAACATGGCGAGCGCCTCTTCGGCGCTGTCTTCGGTGAGGTATTGGGCGGTCAGGTGCGCCACGGCGGGGATGCCGTATTCGGCGCGCACGGTGTGGGCGATGCGCGCGGTGGCGGTGCGGTCGGCGCTTTTGCCGGTGCCGTAGGTCACGGAGATGAAGTGCGGGCTCAACCCGGTCAATCCGTCGAGCGTGTCGTAGATCGTGCCTACCGGCGCGGTGCGTTTGGGAGGGAACACCTCCAACGAGAAAATGGTCATCGTCGTCTCTCGCTTCTTACGAATGATATGGCATGCGGTCTGGGGGTCTTGCGGCTCGGGCCGTGGACGGGCGTGTCAGATGCGCCCGTCCACGGCCCGAGTTGGGGTCATGTGGTCTGGTGCGGTCACAGGCGTGCGCGCACACGGCGCGCGGCTTCGACCATGTGTTCGAGGCTCGGCCAGGTTTCCGCGTTGCCGCGGGTCTTGAGACCGCAGTCGGGGTTGATCCACACCTTGTCCACGTCCATCTTGTCGAGGATCTCACCGATGCGTTCCTCGATCTCGTCGGTGGAGGGGATGCGCGGGCTGTGGATGTCGTAGACGCCCGGGCCCGCTTCGGTTTCGAACTGTGCGTCATGGATCGCGTCAAGCACCACGAGGTCGCCGCGGGAGGCTTCGAACGAGATCACGTCCGCGTCCATCGCGTCGATGTCCTCGATGATGTCGTTGAACTCCGAATAGCACATGTGCGTGTGGATCTGCGTGGTCGGTTCCACCGCGGAGTGCACCAGACGGAACGCCGGCACCGCCCAGTCGAGGTACTTCGCATGCCAGTCGGAGCGACGCAACGGCAGTTTCTCACGCAGCGCGGCCTCATCGATCTGGATGATCGTGATGCCCGCGTTCTGCAGGTCGAGCACCTCGTCACGAATCGCCAGCGCGAGCTGCTGCGTCTGCTCCTCATTGGAGATGTCCTCACGCGGCCACGACCAGTTGAGGATTGTCACCGGGCCGGTGAGCATGCCCTTCATCGGCTTGTCGGTACGCGACTGCGCGTACGTGCTCCACGCCACGGTGATCGGCTGGGCGCGCGACACGTCGCCCCACACGATCGGCGGTTTGACGCAACGGGTGCCGTAGGACTGCACCCACGCGTTCTTGGTGAACAGGAACCCATTGAGGTTCTGCCCGAAATACTCCACCATGTCGTTGCGTTCGAACTCGCCGTGCACGAGCACGTCCAAGCCGATCCGCTCCTGCTGGCGGATCGCCTCGTCTATCCGGCCACGGATGAACGCGTCGTACTCGTCCTGGCTGATCTCCCCCTTACGCAGGCGCGCACGCTCCGCACGCACCTCCTTGGTCTGCGGGAACGAGCCGATCGTCGTGGTGGGCAGCGCCGGCAGGCCGAGCGCCTCCTTCTGGGCGCGCTGGCGTTCGGCGCGCGCCGGCAGACGCGTGAAGTCGGCGTCGCTCAACGCGGCCAGACGGGCGGCCACGGCCTCGTCGCGCGCCACACGGCTGCCGTCGAACAGCAGCTGGTTGGCTGCGAGCGCACTGGACGCGCGCTTGGCGTCGTCGTCGAGCTCCACCAGGTCGGCGATCTGGCGTACTTCGTCGAGCTTCTCCGCGGCGAACGCAAAATGCTTGAGCACATCCTCGCCGAGTGCCTCTTCACCCTGCGTGCTGAACGGCACATGCAGCAGCGAACAGGCGGAGGCCACGGCCACACGGTCGGTCGTTTGGCGCAGGGCGTCGACCAGGCCGATGCTGGTGGCGTAGTTGTTGCGCCAGATGTTGCGGCCGTTGACCACGCCGGCGAACAGCGTGGTGCGTGCGGCGACGCCATGCTGGTGCACCGCGGCGAGGTTCTCGTCGCGTCCCTCCACCAGGTCGAGGCCCACGCCGTCGAATTCGAACAGCTTCACCGTCTCGTAGATGTCGGCGATATTGCCGAAATATGTGTTGAGCAGGATCTTCACACGGTCTTCGCGGGCCGGCAGGATGCGCGAGTACAGGGCCTTGAACAGGCGCACGTCCGCGTCGCTCTTGTCCATGACGAGATACGGTTCGTCCAGTTGCAGCCACTGGGCGCCCAGATCGGCGAACCGGCGCACGACCTGCGCGTAGACGCCGGCGACCGCGTCGATGAGGCCTTCGTCGATGTCCAGTTCCTGCGCCTCGCTGTTGCGGGCGAGCTTGAGGAACGTGTACGGGCCGATCAGCACGGGCTTGGTCTCATAGCCCAACGCCTTCGCTTCCTCATACTCGTCGAAGGGCTTGCTGCCGTTGAGCTTGACTTCGGTCGCCTCGTCGAACTCCGGCACGAGGTAATGGTAGTTCGTGGTGAACCATTTCTTCATCGGCAGGGCGGTCACGTCGCCGCGCTCCCCCTGGTAGCCGCGCGCCATCGCGAACAGCGTCTCCTCCGGCTCCTTGAACGACAGGCGGCGGTACCGTGCGGGGATCACGTTGAGCAGGATCGCCGTGTCGAGCATCTGGTCGTAGAGGCTGAAATCGTTGCTCGGCAGCAGGTCGATGCCGGCCGCCTGTTCGAGCTTCCAATGCTCGGCGCGCAGTTCACGGCCCACGCCACGCACGTCGTCGAGGGTCGCGTTGCCCTTCCAATACGCTTCGATGATCTTCTTGAGTTCACGGTTCCTGCCCACGCGCGGGAACCCGGAAATCGACGTCAATACGCTCATGATGCCTCCAACAGGGGGTGGTTTCAACTGCAACGTGCTTTACGCTACCAAACAAACCGGTGTGGGACATGCGAAATCTTGCAGGAGGCCATAGCGGTTATTGAGATATCGCCATAACCTGAGCTTATAACGGCGTTCGTATTCGGCCGCCCAGCCTATACCCTGTGGTGGTCAGTCGAAATCCTTGGGGCTGAGCACCGCGATGAGCTCCGCCTCATGCACACCCCATTTGCGCAACGGCGCCTCCGAGCCGAACACGGCCACGCACGCGGTGGACATACCAAGGTTCAACAGGTCGAGCATGCCCGGGTCGCTGCGTTTACCGGCGAGCCACTGGCAGGCCATCGACACGGTGGGCTCATGGCCGAGCACCATGAGGGTATGCCGCTTGTCCTTCGTATTGGCGAGCGCGTCGAACACCGCCTGCATGCCGTCGGCGTACAACGCCTTCGAATAATGCACCTTGGGGTCGTCACCGAACACCTTGAGCATGCGTTCGCACGTCTGACGGGCACGCACTGCGCTCGAACAGTCGATCGCGTCGGGCACGAGCCCCATGCCCTTGAGCCCCTTGGCCACACGTTTGGCTTGCTTGAGCCCTTTGTCGAGCAGGCAGCGTTCAAAATCGCCGTGCGCGTTGAACGGTTCGGTCTTCGCGTGCCGCATCACTAACAGGATGTACTTGTAGTCCTTCGCCTGCTTGGCGATGCTCTTGAGGTTCGAAGCCATTGGCGTTCCCGTCCTTGCTGCGCTTGGGTGGTCGTACTGGAACGCCACTATACCGCATCGCCCGGCGCCGTGGCATCATCCGCCTGCACGGCGCGCACCTGCGCGTCCAGGTCGCGCAGCACCTTGCGCAGTTTGCGGTCGGAGATGTCGCGCAGTTCGAGGTCCTCCCACATGCGTTCGCGTTCCTGCGGGCTCAGGGCGTCGATGTCGCTCGTCGTGTCTTTCGTGGCGCGGTCCTGTTTGCGCAGCGCGTCCACGCCCGGCGCCATGGCCCGCGCCACCACAAGGAACCCGGTATGGCCGATCATCTGGTGATCGGGGCGAATCGCGAGTCCTTGCGCCTTCCAGTTGCGTTCGAGCGTCTCCATGATCTGCGGTTCGGTCCACTGGTTCGAGGCGCGCAACGCCTCGGCGAGTCGGGAGATCTGCGTCGTCGTCGTCACGTATGCGGTGAGCACGCCGCCCGCCGCGAGCACACGCCATGCGGCGTCAAGCCGGTTCCACGGGTCGAGCATGTCGAGCACGATGCGGTCGAACCAGTGTTCCGGCAATCCGGCGGCCCGCGAATCGAAGTCGCCGACGAGCAACGTCCACCACTGCGGGCGCGCCCCATAGTACAGCGTCGCGTTCGCCTCGGCGACGCGCGCGAATTCGGGGCGCAGTTCGATCGTCGTCACCTGCCCGTCGGGGCCGACCGCGTCAAGCAGGTTGAGACTCATCGCGCCCGACCCCGCGCCGGATTCCAGCACGCGCATGCCGGTGCGGATGTCACCGAGCTGGATGACCTGTGCGATGTCCTTGGGGTACATGATCTGCGCGCCGCGCGGCATGGACAGCACGTAGTCCGCCAGCCGCGGGCGCATCACCGTGAATTGCCATCCGCCGATCGCCCGCGTGCCCTTCCACGGTTTGCCCGCATCGCGTTCAGGGTGCTCCGCGTTGATCTGCGCCTCACGTTTCGCGGTCACACTTGTGACGACGCTCCCCTCAAGAGAGCCGATCACGTCGTCGTGCAGAATCAGCCCATGCGAGGTCTGGGTCGACCCGCCCGGCATCAACTGGTCGGTGATCTTGTTCGACTTGCGGTCGGTGAACTGCACCTTCTCCCCTGCCTGCAACGGCCCTCGACGCATGCTGACTCCTTACCGTTCTGTGATGGTTGGCGCGCGGCGGCACACCACCGCCCCAGCTTACACGACCGCGGCACACGCCACGGTGCGGGGCGCCCCTCACCGTGCCACGGCACTCCACCGGCCGTCGTCGTGGCGTACGTGCAGGTCAAGGCCGAACACCGCGCTCAGACGCGCATCGGTGAACCCTTGGCCCAAGGCGCCCGCATACACGATCGTGCCCGGCGCCGGGTCGGCGCCGTCGCCCTGTGCGGCGTGTGCGTCCGCTTCGCTGCCGTTCAAACGCCCCATGATCGCCACATGGTCGAACCCACGTGGAATCTCCTCAAGACGGTGGGTGACGAGCACGACGGTGCGTTCGGGGTCGTCCCGCCCAATCTGCCCCAACGCGCGCAGTGTGATCTCCCGGCCGCCCAAGTCGAGCCCGGTCGTCGGCTCGTCAAGAATCAACAGTTCGGAACGGGCCATGAGCGCGCGGCACAGCATGACCCGCGTGCGTTCGCCTTCCGAAAGCGCGCGCATGGCCTTGCCTTCCAAATAGTCGATGCCGAACCGGCGCATGAGCGCACGCGCCTGCGCATACTCGTCATCGGTGTACTGGTCACGCCAGCGGCCGGTTGTGGCCGTCAGCGACGTGACGACCGCGTCGAGCGGATCCTCGCTGGGCGGGAAGGCGCGGGCGAGTTCCGCGGAACTCAATCCGATGAGATGGCGGTATGAGAACACGTTGGTCTTGCCGAGCCTGCGGCCGAGCACATCGACCGTGCCGCGTGAGGGGAACGCGCGCGTGGCCATCATCTGCACAAGGCTCGATTTGCCGATGCCGTTGGGGCCGAACAGCACCCATTTGCCGCCCCGGGGCACCTCGAGGTCGACCTCGGTGAGGATCGTGCGCCCGTAGCGGCGCAACTCCACGCCCTGCAACCGCAATGCAGCCTGTACGCCCGCCGTGTTCCCGACTGTCATATGCCGCTCCCATCCACCATGGTATTCTCCCAACGCGTATTCTTCCACGGTAGCACGAGCACGAGGGCTAACGTGGAGGTCATGAGTGAATCAACTAAGCCCATTCGCCTGGCTAAAGGCGACACCGCACCGAACTTCGAACTGGAATCCGACGAGTACAAGCACTATGCACTCGCCGATTTCAAGCACAAGAACATTGTGCTGTATTTCTACCCGCAGGCCATGAGCTCGTACTGCACCACCGAGGCCTGCGACTTCCGTGACAATCTCAACCGCATCGAGGCCGCCGGCTACACCGTGATCGGCGTGTCGGGTGACGATGTGCGCCCGCTGCAGGAGTTCCGCGAGAAGGAACACCTCAACTTCGTGCTGCTGTCCGACCCCGAATACGAGGTCCACAAGCTCTACGGCACCGTTGAGGAGTCGGAGAAGGACGGCAAGCGCGCATACACGCCGATCCGTTCCACCTTCATCATCAATGGCGACGGCACAATCGAAGACGCCGAATACGACGTCGACTACAAGGGCCACGTCGACCGTGTGCTCGCCAAGCTCGAAGCGCTCAAGTGATGCGCCACCGGTGACGGTGCATCACGCCCGTCACCACGGCTGACCAACTACGATGGCCGGCTCCCCCGCTGCTGAGAGGAGCCGGCCATCGGTCGGTTATGGGGCCGACCGGTCAGACAGCGGTGCCGTTCTGGTCCAGGTTCGGGTTGTTCTTGGGGTCTCCGGCCGTGAAGAACAGGCTCACCACGCCTGCACCGAAGACGGCGGCGATGGTGATGATGGACCACATGGGGCGGTTCGGGATCCACATGACGACGAAGAACAGGATCGCCGAAACCACGATGAGCACCCACGACACCACACGGAACCATTGGCGCACCGAATGGGGTGCACGCAGCACCTGCGGCGGGTCGAAATTGTCTGGATCGGTGTCCATCGCCACTTCCTCGGCGTGCTCGAGTTCACTGCTCGTCGGCTTCCACGGGCCGCTCTTGCCTTCCTTGAGCCGCCTGGACTTCTCCTGAAGCGCGTACTCGTCGATCATGCCGGAGCGGCCACGGCCACGGGTCTGGTCGTACTGGTCCGGCACCCCGTTCTTGTTCTTGGAACGGCGTTCCGCTCGGTTGGGCATTGTTCCCTCCTTGATACCTCGATTGCTGCGCATGCACACAGCCACGGTTTTTACTGTACTGCATGCGCAAGGCGCGCCATCCCGGTTCAGCGGCGCGGCAAAGCCATCGGGCGTTCCGAAGCCACGATCGGTGACGGCAGTTCGGTGGAGCCCATCAGGTACTGGTCCACGGCGGCGGCGCACGAACGGCCTTCCGCGATGGCCCACACCACGAGGCTCTGGCCGCGTCCGGCGTCACCACAGGCAAAGACGCCGTCCTGCGACGTGGCGTAGGCGTCGTCACGCGCCACATTGCCACGGTTGTCGAGTTCGACCGGCAATTGGTCCACGAGCGTCGTGGTGTCCGGATGCAGGAAGCCGACCGAAATGAGCACGAGGTCGGCGGGCAGCACACGTTCCGTCCCGGGCTGTCGGGTGAACGGACCATCCTCCCCCGGCGCCACCGACACCACCTTGAGGCCGGTCACATGGCCTTGTGCGTCGGCCACGAACCCTTCGGCCTGCGTGCCGTGTTCGACGCTGATGCGCGCCTCCTGCTCCGGCGTGCCTTCAAAGCTCACGGAATCGGTGTTGTAGATGTATTCGCCGCCCTCTTCCATCGACGAGGTCTTCTGGTACAGGCGCGCGAACGTGGGCCATGGCTGGTTGTCGGGGCGGCTCGTGGGCTCCTGCGGCATGATCTGGAGCACCGTCACGTCCTTGGCGCCTTGGCGGATCGACGTGCCCAGGCAGTCCGAACCGGTGTCGCCGCCGCCGATGATCACGACATGCTTGCCTTCGGCGGTGATGTCGTGCACCGGCTGCTTGCCGTAGAAGCGGCGCGTGGCGTCCGGTAGGAACTCCATGGCGAAATGGATGCCATCGAGCTGGCGGCCGGGGATGTTCATGTCGCGCGGCACCGTGGAGCCGATCGCCACGACGACCGCGTCATAGCTGGCGCGCAGCGCGTCCCACGAAATATCCTTGCCCACCTCGGTGTTGGTGCGGAACCTGGTGCCTTCGGCCTTCATCTGCTCCACACGGCGGTCGATGAGCCCCTTGTCGAGCTTGAAGTTCGGAATGCCGTAACGCATCAGGCCGCCGATCTCGTCATCACGTTCGAACACGACAACGGTGTGGCCGGTACGCGTCAGCTGCTGGGCGCACGCCAGACCGGCCGGCCCCGATCCGACGACCGCGACCGTCTGGCCGCTGAGACGCTCCGGTGGCAACGGCTTGACATAGTCGAGCTCCCACGCCTGGTCGATCGCGGTGACCTCGTCGAGCTTAATCATCGTGGGCGGCTGGTGGATGCCCAGCACGCACGACGATTCGCACAGGGCCGGGCAGATGCGGCCGGTGACCTCGGGGAAGTTGTTCGTCATCGACAGGCGGTTGTATGCCTCGAGCCACTGGCCCTGGCGCACCAGGTCGTTCCATTCGGGAATGAGGTTGCCCAACGGGCAGCCCGACATGCAGAACGGCGTGCCGCAATCCATGCAGCGTGCCGCCTGTTCCTGTGTCCAGCTTTGCAAGCCGGATTCGGCATGCACGTCCAGCCAATCCTTGATGCGTTCCTCGACGGGGCGTTCGGCTAGTTCGTGACGTGTGCGGACCTTGAGAAAACCACGTGGATCACCCATGTCAGCGCGCTCCTTCCATAACGTGCTCGTAAGTCTGCTCCCAGACTCCAGGCTCATTGAAATCGATATGTTCCCGCTTGGCCTCCTCCATGGCGTGCGTCATCGCCACGAACTGCTTGGGAACCATGTGGGTGAAGCGGGTCTTCGCGTTGTCCCAATCGTCAAGCAGCGACTGGGCGAAGCCCGAACCGGTCTCCTGGGCATGGCGTTCGACGAGGGCGCGCACCACCGGTTCGCTTGTCTCGTCGAGCGGGCCGAAGCGCAGCGCGCCGGCCGCGGATTCGGGGTTCACCTTGTCCATGTCGAGGTCGAGCACGAAGACATGGCCGCCGGAGAAACCCGCGCCGAGGTTGCGGCCTGTGGGGCCGAGGATGACGACGGTGCCGCCGGTCATGTATTCGCAGCCGTGGTCGCCCACGCCTTCGACGACGAACGTGGCGCCCCCGTTGCGCACGCCGAAGCGTTCGCCTGCGCGTCCTGCCACGAACATCTCACCGGTCGTGGCGCCGAAGCCCAGCACGTTGCCGGCGATCACGTTCGCATGCGTGTCATAGGTCACGTCGGCGGGAGCGCTGATCACGATGCGGCCGCCCGACAGGCCCTTGCCCGCGTAGTCGTTGACTTCGCCCACCACGCGGATCGTCTCGCCGCGCGGGATGAACGCGCCGATCGACTGGCCGCCGGTGCCGGTGAACGTCATGTCGATCGTGTCGTCCGGCAGGCCCTCACCGCCGTAGCGGCGGGTGATCTCGTAGCCGAGCATCGTGCCGAGCGTGCGGTTCACGTTGCGGATGTCCATCGCGATCTGCACACGCTCGCCATGCTCGAGGGCCGGCTGCGCCTGGGCGATGAGCTCGTTGTCGAGTGCCTTGTCGAGTTCATGGTTCTGTTCGATCGTCTTGTGCAGGATCGTGCCGGGCACCGGGCCGGGCTGCATGAGCACATTCGACAGGTCGATGCCTTCGGACTTCCAGCGGCGCACCGCCTCGTTCTGGTCGAGGCACTCCACGTGGCCCACGGCCTCCTCGAGTGTGCGGAAGCCGAGCTGGGCGAGGATCTCGCGCACCTCTTCAGCGATGAACATCATGAAGTTGATCACATGCTCCGGTTTGCCGGTGTAGCGGGCGCGCAATTCCGGGTCCTGTGTGGCGATGCCCTGCGGGCACGTGTTCTTCTGGCATGCGCGCATCATCACGCAGCCTTCGACCATCAGGGCCGTGGTAGCGAATCCGAACTCCTCGGCGCCCAGCAGCGCGGCGATCACCACGTCGCGGCCCGTCTTGAGCTCGCCGTCGCACTGCACGGTCACGCGCGAACGCAGGCCGTTGAGCACGAGCGTCTGCTGGGTTTCGGACAGGCCGATCTCCCACGGCGTGCCCGCGTGGCGGATCGCGTTGAGCGGTGCCGCGCCGGTGCCGCCGTCATAGCCGGAGATCAGCACCACGTCGGCATGGCACTTCGCCACGCCCGCGGCGATTGTGCCGACGCCGAACTCGGAGACGAGCTTGACGTGGATGCGCGCCTTCGGGTTTGACATCTTCGCGTCGTTGATGAGCTGCTTGAGGTCCTCGATCGAATAGATGTCGTGGTGCGGCGGCGGCGAGATCAGCTCGACGCCCGGCGTGGCGTGGCGCACCTTGGCGATCCACGGCGGCACCTTCGCGCCGGGCAGATGGCCGCCCTCACCGGGCTTGGCGCCTTGGGCGAGCTTGATCTGCAGGTCCGTGGCGTGCACCAGGTAGTCGCTCGTCACGCCGAAGCGCGCCGAGGCGATCTGCTTGATCTTGCTGCACAGCAGCGGGTCGTTGAGGCGTTCGGTCGATTCGCCGCCCTCGCCGGAGTTCGAGCGCGCGCCGATCGAGTTCATCGCGATCGCGAGCGTCTCATGCGCTTCCTTCGAGATGGAGCCGTAGCTCATCGCGCCGGTCGAGAAGCGCTTGACGATCTCGGTGGCCGGTTCGACCTCGTCGATGCTGATCGGTTCACGCGGCGAATCGAACTTCATCAGGCCGCGCAGCGTCATGAGGCGGTGCGACGTGTCGTCGATGTGGTGTGTGTACTGCTTGAACATCGCGTAGTCGCCGCGCTGCGTGGACTGCTGCAGCAGGAAAATCGCCTCGGGGTCGTTGAGGTGCTCCTCGCCGGTGCGGCGCCACTTGTAGTCGCCGCCGGTGCGCAGGTTGCGGTGCGGCGTGGCGGTCCACTGGTTCGGATAGGCCACACGGTGGCGGATCGCCACCTCTTCCGCCAGATCGTCAAGGCCACAGCCCGCGACACGCGAGACGGTGCCGGTGAAGTAGTCGTCGATCACCGCGTCGTCGAGGCCGACGGCCTCGAACAGCTGGGCGCCACGATAGCTCATGATCGTCGAGACGCCCATCTTGCTCATGATCTTGAGCACACCGGTCGACAGCGCGTTGCGCAGGTTGGCGATGGCCTTCTCCTCGCCGACCGTCAGGAAGCCGTCACGGGCCAGGTCCTCGACGGATTCGAACGCGAGGTACGGGTTGACGGCGGCCGCGCCGTAGGCGATGAGCAATGCCACGTGGTGGATCTCGCGCACATCGCCGGCTTCGACGACCATCGAGATCTGCGTGCGCGTCTGGCGGCGCAGCAGGTGGTGCTGCACGGCCGAGGTGAGCAGGAGCGACGGGATCGGCGCCATCATGTGGTTCGAATCGCGGTCGGACAGGATCAGGAAGTTCTTGCCGTCTTCGATGGCCGCGTCGATCTCGGCGAAGATCTCATTGAGGCGCTCACGCAGGGCGTCGCCGCCACCGGTGACCTGGTACAGGCCCTTGACGGTGTAAGGGCGGTAGTAGCCGTCGAGCTGCGCCGCGCGGTCGAGGCGCTTGAGCTGCGCCATCTCGTCCGAGGTGATGACCGGCTGTTCAATGAGGATCTTCTTGGCGTGCAGCGCGCAGTCGTCGAGCAGGTTCGGCTCGGGGCCGATCGCGGACTCCACCGAGGTGACGATCTTCTCACGCTCCCAGTCGAGCGGCGGGTTGGTGACCTGCGCGAACTTCTGCGTGAAGTAGTCGAACAGCATGCGGCTGCGGCCGGACAGCACCGACATCGGGGTGTCGTTGCCCATTGAGCCCAACGGTTCCTTGCCGGTGTTCGCCATCGGCAGGAGCACCATCTTGAGTTCTTCCTGCGTGTAGCCGAATGCGCGCTGGCGGCGGTGCACCGACTGGTTCGAATGGCTCACATGTTCGCGGGCGGGCAGTTCGGCCATGCTCACCGTGTTGCCTTCGACCCACTCGCGGTACGGGTGCTGCGTGGCCAGATCGTGCTTGATCTCCTCGTCGGGCACCATGCGCCCCTGCTCGATGTCGATGAGGAACATGCGGCCCGGCTCCAAGCGGCCCTTGCTGACAATATGCTCGTCGCCCACCTGCGGCAGCACGCCCGCCTCGGAGGCGAGCACCACATAGCCTTCGTCGTCGATCTGCCAACGGCCCGGGCGGAACCCGTTGCGGTCGAGCAGCGCGCCGACGATCGCGCCATCGGTGAACACGAGGTCGGCGGGGCCGTCCCACGGTTCGATGAGCGTGTTGTTGTACTCATAGAACGCGCGCACATCGGGGTCGAGCTCGGTGTTCTTCTCCCATGCCGGCGGCACCATCATCAAAATGGCGTGCGGCAGCGAACGGCCGGCGAGATTGAGCAGTTCCAGCACTTCGTCGAACGTGCCCGAATCCGAATATCCCGGTGTCAGGATCGGCAGCAGCTCGTCCATGTCGCCCAACAGGTCGGACTTGAGGCGGCCCTGACGGGCGGTGAACCAGTTGCGGTTGCCTTGGATCGTGTTGATTTCGCCGTTGTGGGCGAGCATGCGGAACGGCTGGGCGAGCGGCCACGAGGGGAACGTGTTCGTCGAGAAGCGCGAATGCACGGTGGCGACGGTCGTCTTCATGCGCTCATCGGACAGGTCCGGGAAGAACGGCTTGAGCTGCATCGTGGTGAGCATGCCCTTGTAGGTGATCGTGCGGCTCGACAGCGAGGCGAAATACACGCCGACCTCATGTTCGGCGCGCTTGCGCACATGGTAGACACGGCGGTCCAGATCGATGCCGGCCAACTCGCCTTTCGGATCGGCGAGCACGAGCGTCTTGAACGCCGGCATGCTCGCGAGCGCCTGCAGGCCCAGCCCGTTGGGGTCGGTGGGCACGGTGCGCCAGGCGAGCACGTCGAGCCCTTCTTCGTTGGCGATGGTGGTGATGGCCTGTTCCTGACGGCCCGACGCGGCAATGTCACGGTCGAGGAACGCGATGCCGGCCGCGTAATGCCCTGCCTCGGGCAGGTCGGCGTCGATGGTGGCGCGCATGAACTCGTCGGGCATGGCCATGAGGATGCCGGCGCCGTCGCCGGTGTTCTCCTCGGCGCCGACGGCACCGCGGTGGTTGAGATTCACCAGCACCTCGATGGCGTCGTCAACGATTTTGCGTTCCGGCTTTCCATTGAGGGTGGTGACCATGCCTACACCGCAGGCGTCATGCTCGGAACTGGGGTCGTACATGCCTTCCGGGCGATGAACCGTCAAATCTAGCGGGGTTCCAAACGTCACCGCGATCACCTCTCTCTGCACAGGGAATGCCCGTTCCCTACTGAAGTTGCCAACACAGGGCACCAACCACCGGCATGCATCCACGCTGTGGTGTCCGGCAGCCGAAATGGCCGCCATGCACGCATGGGGGCCAACCTTGCCTTGAGCATTCTAGGGGGCCGAATATTTCGGTTGTATGTCGAACGCCCATGAACGGGAAAAGTGATTCACATAGTGAGAACAATGCCGCCGATGGCCATGTGCCGGCGTATCGGTCAGTGCAGCACGGCGCTGAACACGCGTTGGATCACGGTGTCGTTGAGCAGGCGGCCGCGCAGTGTAGGGGTGATCCGCCCCTGCGTGCAAGTGACGAGCCCGTCGCCGGTCAGTGCATGGACGACTGGTGCGAGGTCGGTGCCGGTGCGCGCTTGCACGGCCTGCAGGTCAAGGCCTTCGCGCAGACGCAGGCCGAGCATGATGGTCTCTTCGAGGTCTGCCTGCGGGTCGATCGACTCGTGGTCGGCGAACGGCACCTGCCCTTCGTTGATCTGCTGCCCCCAGCGCCGTGGGTGCAGCGTGTCCCATGCGCGTACGGCGCGCCCTCCCCCGCCATCGTCGCCGCCGGCGGGCAGCCGGTAGTGGCTGTGTGCGCCGGGGCCGATGCCCGCCCAGTCCACATTGCGCCAATAGCCCAGATTGTGCCTGCTTTCGTGCCCGGGGGCGGCCCAGTTGGAGATCTCGTACCACTCGAGCCCGACCGCTTGCGCCATGGCATCGACGATCTCGTATTTCGCCGCTTCGTCGTCATCGTCTGGTTTGGGCAGCGTGCCGGCGGCGATGCGCCGGCCCATGGCCGTCGTGGGTTCCACGGTGAGCGCGTAGGCGGACAGGTGGAGCACGCCCAGGTCGAGCGCCGAGCGCACGCTCGTGCGCCAGTCGTCGAGGCTCTCCCCCGGCGCTCCATAGATAAGGTCGACGCTCGCGTCAAGCCCGGCGGCCTGTGCGGCCCGAACACCGCGCGTCACATGCGCGGGCGTGTGGGTGCGGTCCAAGGTGCGCAACACGTGCGGCACCGCGGATTGCATGCCGAACGAGATGCGCGTGAACCCGCCTGCGGCGAGCCGGTCGATGGCCGTTTCGTCCACGGTGTCGGGGTTCGCTTCGGTCGTGATCTCCGCACCCGGCGCGATGCCCCACAACGTGCGGATGCGCTCCACGAGGAAGACCAGGTCGTCCGGCGACAGCACGGTCGGCGTGCCGCCGCCGAAGAACACGGTCGAGGCGGCGGGTTCGGCGATGCCGTACGCGCACTGCCAGTCATACACCAGTTCCATCTCGCGGGCGGCCATGCGCGCGTAGTTGGCGCGCGACGCGCCCGCACCCAGGTCGGATGCGGTGTAAGTGTTGAAATCGCAGTAGCCGCAACGCCGCAGGCAGAACGGCACATGCACGTAGACTTCGAAATCGGCGCCCACCGTGGCCTCAGCCCTCGCTCTTCTGGGCGGCGCGGATCTTGTCTTTCGTGTCGCGGTCGTTGGCGGAGTCGCCGGTGGCGAGCGCCGCCACGAACGCCTCCTGCGGCACCTCCACATGGCCCAGCATCTTCATGCGCTTCTTGCCGGCCTTCTGCTTTTCGAGCAGCTTGCGTTTGCGGGTGATGTCGCCGCCGTAGCATTTGGCGAGCACATCCTTGCGCAGGGCGCGGATGTTCTCGCGGGCGATGATGCGCGAGCCGATCGCCGCCTGGATCGGGATCTCGAACTGTTGGCGCGGAATGAGTTCGCGCAACTTCTTCGTCATCATCACACCGTAGCTGTATGCCTTGTCGCGGTGCACGATCGCGGAGAACGCGTCGACCTTGTCGCCTTGGATGAGGATGTCGACCTTGACGAGGTCGGCGGCCTGTTCGCCGTCCTCATGGTAGTCGAGCGACGCATAGCCCTTGGTGCGGCTTTTGAGCTGGTCGAAGAAGTCGAACACGATCTCGGCGAGCGGGATGCGGTAGTGCATCTCGACGCGGTCAGTGGAGATGTATTCCATCGTGCCCATGATGCCGCGGTGGTCCTGGCACAGGTCCATGACGGCGCCGATGAACTCCTTGGGGGTGATGATGTCGGCCGCGACCATCGGTTCGACAATGCGTTTGATCTTGCCGTCGGGGAATTCGCTCGGATTCGTCACCCGGTGCACGGTGCCGTCTTCGGCGGTCACTTCGTAGGGCACGTTCGGCGCGGTAGAGATCAGGTCGAGCCCGAATTCGCGGCGGAGGCGTTCGGAGACGATCTCCATGTGCAGCAGCCCGAGGAAGCCGCAGCGGAAGCCGAAGCCCAGCGCGACCGAGGTCTCCGGTTCGTAGATCAGGGCGGCGTCGTTGAGTTTGAGCTTGTCGAGCGCCTCACGCAGTTCGGGGAACTGCGCGTTGTCGATCGGGAACAGGCCGGCGTACACCATCGGCTGCGGGTCGCGGTAGCCGGGCAGCGGTTCGGTGGCCGGGTGCGCGGCCGAGGTGATCGTGTCGCCCACCTTGGATTGGCTCACGTCCTTCGCGCCGGTGATCACATAGCCGACCTCACCCGCGCCGAGCGCGCGCGTGGGCATCATGTCTGGGCTGATCACGCCGATCTCGATGGGGTCGTACGTGGTGCCCACGCCCATCATGTGCAGTTTCTCCCGCGAGCGCAGTTCGCCGTCGACCATGCGGATATAGGTGACGATGCCGCGGTACGAGTCGTAGACGGAGTCGAAGATCAGGGCGCGCGCGTCGCCTTGGGCGTCGCCGGTGGGCGCCGGAACCTCGACGACGATGCGGTCGAGCAGTTCGCGCACGCCTTCGCCGGTCTTGCCGGACACGCGCAGCACGTCGGCCGGGTCGCAGCCGATCAGGCCGGCGATCTCCTCGGCATGCTTGTCCGGCTCAGCGCTTGGCAGGTCAATCTTGTTGAGCACGGGGATGATCGTCAGGTCATGGTCGATCGCCATGTACAGGTTGCTCAGCGTCTGCGCCTCGATGCCCTGCGTGGCGTCCACGAGCAGCACCGCGCCCTCGCACGCGGCGAGCGCGCGCGACACCTCGTACGTGAAGTCCACGTGGCCGGGGGTGTCGATCATGCCGAGCGTGTATTCCACGCCGTCGAAGGTCCACGGCACGCGCACGGCCTGCGATTTGATGGTGATGCCGCGTTCCTGTTCGATGTCCATGCGGTCGAGGAAGCGGTCGCGCATCTCGCGTTCCGGCACGATGCCGCTCAACTGCAGGATGCGGTCGGCCACGGTGGACTTGCCGTGGTCGATGTGCGCGATGATGCAGAAATTGCGGATCAACGACTGATCGGTAAAACCGGGCTGGTTATGATGCTGGCTCACGCCATCCTCCTGTATGTATCAAGTTCGTCCATGATTCTAACCGACGCGCACGGCAAACGCATCCGCCCCGCACACGTGTGCGCAATATCCGTGCCGCATGTTATCCTGTTCTGCTGTATGTCCTTATAGAACACGTCGTTTGGAGAAAACACAGTGGCAAACATCAAGTCGCAGAAGAAGCGCGTTCGTACCAACGAAAAGGCGCACAAGCGCAACGTCGCGGTGAAGTCCGCGCTCAAGACCGCCATCCGTCACACCCGCGAAGCCATCGAGGCCGGCGACAAGGCCGCGGCCGAAGCCGCCTACCAGATCGCCGCCCGCAAGCTGGACAAGGCCGCGAGCAAGGGCGTCATCCACAAGAACCAGGCTGCGAACCGTAAGTCCGGTCTTGCCCTGAAGATCAACGCCATGTGATCGAAGGCGCCACGCCTTACACACCCCGCACCCCTCTGGTGGCGGGGTGTTTCCATATGTGCGGGCGGTGGCGCGGCGCTTCAGGCCCGCCGACAGTGGTCATGCGGGCCGCTCACGGTCCGCTCCCCCGTTGGGGTCGGCCGGCGGCGCGGGTTCGTCCGCAGCGTCCATGGTCGTGGACGGCACCTGCGCGTGCTGAATCGTATCGGGCCCGTCGTGATGGTGCACATGGCGTTTGAGCACGATCCGGTGAGGCAGATGCGCCTGCGAACGCTCGACCGCGCCGGGCAGCTGCCAGTTGAATTTGACCGAGCACAGGCGCAGCGCCAGCACCAGCACCACAATGCCCACGTCCAGCGCGATCTCCATGCGCATCGAGATCGTGGCGTGGGCCCGCCAGCGCCACACGACCACGGTGAGCATGCTGCCGATGACGGCGGGCATGATGTACCAATGCCGGTCGCGGATCACGACGGGCACCTCGTTGAGCAGGATGTCGCGGATCAGGCCGCCGCCCATGGCGGTGAACGTGCCGAGGAACACGGCGGTGAGGCCCGACGTGTTGTACATCAACGCCTTGCTTGTGCCGTTGACGGCGAACAGGCCGAGTGCGAGCGCGTCGAGGATGAGCATCGTGCGGTGCAGCCTGCCCACTTCCACATGGATGACCGTGACGACGCAGCCGGCGATGAGCGCGGTGAGCACCGACACCTTGTCGGAGATGCCGACCGGCGGCACGGCCCCCAGCAAGATGTCGCGGATGATGCCGCCGCCCAATGCGGTGAGCCACGCGGTGATGACGATCGCGAACACGTCGTATTGCTTGCGGATCGCGGCGAGGCCGCCGACGAGGCCGCAACAGAAGATGGCGAGGTATTCGACCCCCTGGAAGAACGGCGAGCTTTGCAATGCGACTTCCATACCGGCTCCTCTCCGCATGCCGGCCAGCCGCCGGTCAGTGTCGAACGCGCCAGTCCATCGTACCCCCGTACGATGGACTGGCGCGTTCGACACTGGCTGCCTGCAGATGGATGCGGGTCAGCAGACCTTCCACATCCAGTTGTGCGGATCCTCGATCTCACCGAGCTGGATGCCGAGCAGCTGGTTGCGGATCGCCATCGTCAGTTCGCCCGGTTCGCCGTCGCCCACCGTGACGTCGAAGGTCTCGGACTTGAAGCGGCCGATCGGTGTCACAATCGCGGCGGTGCCGCATGCGAACACCTCGGTGACCTCACCGGACTTGATGTCGTCGAGCAGCTTGGCGAGTTCGATCATCGTCTCCACCACGTCGTGGCCGCCGTCCTCGAGCAGTTGGATGATCGAGCGGCGCGTGACACCCGGCAGGATGTTGCCGGTCAGGCTCGGGGTCTCCACATGGCCGTCCTTGTACACGGCCATCATGTTCATGCCGCCGAGCTCCTCGAGGTACGTCTTGGTGGCGGCGTCCACGAAGCACACCTGCTCGCAGCCTTCGGCGATGCCACGGTATTCGCCGAGCAGCGAAGCGGCGTAGTTGCCGCCGCACTTGGCGAAACCGGTGCCACCGGGGCCGGTGCGGAACCACTTGTCTTCGACCCAGATGCTCACCGGCTTCACGCCACCCGGGAAGTACGGGCCGGACGGCGAGGCGATGACGCAATAGTCGACCTCTTCCGGCGCGCGCACGCCCAGGAACGGTTCGGAGGCGAAGAGGAACGGACGCAGGTACAGCGTGTATTCACGGCGGGACGGCACCCACTTGACATCACGTTCGACGAGCGCGGCGCACGAGCCGAGGAAGTCCTCGATCGGCACTTCCGGCAGATACAGGCGCTTGGCGGAGTTCTGCATGCGTTCGGCGTTCGCGTCCGGGCGGAAGAGCCACGTCGAGCCGTCGGCATGGCGATAGGCTTTGAGACCTTCGAAGCATTCCTGCGCATAGTGCAGCACCGAAGCGCCCGGGTCGAGCTTGAGCGGCGCATACGGTTCGATGCGGCGGTCGGACCAGCCTTCGCCCTTCGTCCAGGTCATGTGCGCCATGCTGTCGGAGAAGATCTGGCCGAACGCGGGCTTGTCAATCAGTTCCTCGCGCTTGGCGTCCGATGCTGGGTTCTCGTTGGGCAGCACGGTGAAGCGTTCCGCGAGTGAGTCGAGATACGCCGGGTCATGATGGGATTCATTGGTCATAATGCATACTTCTTTGCAATGGATTGCGAAATAGTAATGATTCTGGGGTACGTGCAGCGCTTGTGGCACCGTCTTGGTCAATACTGTTGCACAACCCCTTTACCAATACGCCGGTGGCGTTCACATGCTGACACCATCCGCGGGATTGCGCCGTCGTGCCGCCAAGTGATACGCGAAGGGGCGCAATGCACACTGGGTGCACTGCGCCCCTTGATCAGTCATGGTCGTCGCCCCGCCAGCGTCCGCTGTGTGGAACGGCCATGGGAGATCAGGCTTCCGCGTCGTCCTTCTCGGCGGTGGCCGGAACATCGGCGGGGTTGGCATCGGTGCCGGTTTCGGCGGCCGGGGCCTCTTCAGGCACCTCGACGGTCACGACGGACTCCTCGAGGCCGTCCATGTCGAGCTCCACGCCCTCCGGCATCACCAGGTCCTTGAGGAAGACCTTGTCGCCTTCGGCCAGGCCGTTGACGTCCACGACGATGCGCTCGGGCAGGTTGGCCACATCGGCGCGCACCTTGAGCTCCTGGATGTCGACGAACGCGATGGCCGCGCCCTTCGGCGTGCCGTCGACGAACACCGGCACCTCGACGTCGATCTTCTCGCCGGCCTTGACCTCGTAGAAGTCAACGTGCTCGACGATGCGCTTGACGGGGTTGCGCTGCACGTCCTTGACGACAGCCAGGCGGCTTTCGTCGCCGAACTTGAGGGTGATGAGCGCGTTCGTGTGGCGCAGGGCCAGCGTGGTGTCCTTCATCGGCAGCTTCAGGTAGACCGGCTGCTCGCCACCCGCGTACACGGTGGCCGGGATTTCCTTGGCGACGCGCATGCGGCGGGCCGGGCCCTTGCCGAATTCGGTACGCAGTTCGCCTTCAAGCACGATGGTGTTGTTTGCCATAATCGGTTCTCCTTAGACGGTTCGTGTTCAGCTCCGGCGTCCCCCACGCCAAAGTTCCCCCACACGCATCCGGGAAGGACCTTCACGCCGAGTCGATAACGGAAACGGCGCGCCGCCGCTTCCCTCGCCAAAGCAACTTGCTCACCATAGCCCTCCCCGCCGACAAGCGCCGCCCAGTACGCCCCACGTCAAAGCCGCATACCGCCGGCGCCACTGCGTGGCGCAGCCGCTACAATGACTGCTTGGAGGCATGCCATGACACAACAAGACCCGACCCATCGTTCACGTGCACCCCGCATCGCCGCGATCGCGGCAAGTGCGGGCGCCGCGGTCGCCGTGGGGACCATCGCCGGCATCGGCGCCGCACTGTGTTCGATCGTGTTCGACACCGAGTACCCCAACTCCACGTTTGCGCACAAGCGCAATGACCGGTTACACCATGCCCCCCTGGCGCAATACCACGACAAGGCGGCGAGCACGTGGTTCGGGGAATCAGGCCAGCCCGTATCGCTGCGCACCCATGACGGACTGATGCTGCACGGCTGGCGGTTCGACCCCGACACCGCACGGCCCGCCGCGCATTGCTACGCCATATGCATGCACGGATATACGGGCGAACCGATGGAGATGGCACCGTGGGCATACCATTATGCGCGCCGCGGCTTCACGGTGCTCGTGCCGGCCCAACGTGGGCATGGCGACAGCGAAGGCCGGTTCGTGACGATGGGATACATGGAACACCGTGACCTGATGCAGTGGGTGAACGCCATCGTGGCGCATGATCCGCAGGCGCGCATCCTCTTGGACGGCAATTCCATGGGCGCGGCCACGGTGTTGCTGGCATGCGCCGACCCGCGGTTGGCGCCCAATGTGGTCGCCGCGGTCGCGAACAGCGCCTATGCGAGCCTGGCCAGCCAACTCGAGATGACCGTGGCCTCGTTGCTGCACGCCCCCGCATGGACGGTCAAACCCGTGGTGGCCTGCGCGAGCCTGTGGAACAAGCTGCGTCTTGGGTTCAGCTTCACAGACGTTTCCCCGCTCAATGCCGTGCGGCATATGCGCATCCCCGTGCTGTTCACCCATGGTATGGACGACACGATCGTCTCCCCCACGTGCGCCCGCACGCTGTACGAGGCATGCGCCAGCAACGATGCGACACTGCTCGAAGTACCGGGCGCCATACACACCGCGGAATTCGCGGTGGCGCCGGACCTGTATTGGAATGCCGTCGATTCGTTCATTGACCGTCTGTTCCCGTTGCATTGAACCCAGCCGGGTATGGGAAGGCCCCATCCGGATCATCCGGATGGGGCCTTCCCATACCCGCCATGCAGATGGGTCCGCACGGCCTTCGTCAGTCAAGCAGTTCCTTGACGGCCGCGATGACGGCCTGCAGGCCGGCCTTCGCGTCACCGAAGAGCATCTGCGTGTTGTCTTCGAAATACAGTTCGTTCTCGATGCCCGCGTAGCCCCGGCCGCGGCCGCGCTTCATCACGACGACATTCTGCGACTTGTCGACGTCAAGGATGGGCATGCCCGAAACCGGGGTGCCGGGCTTGCGCGCCGCCGGGTTCGTCACGTCGTTCGCACCGACGACGAGCGAGACGTTCGCGCTCGGGAACTGCGGATTGATGTCGTCGAGGTCCACGAGCTCGTCGTACGGCACGTTCGCCTCGGCGAGCAGCACGTTCATGTGGCCGGGCATACGGCCGGCGACCGGGTGGATCGCGTATTCGACCTCGACACCATGCTCCTTGAGCAGTTCGCCGAGGTCGGCGAGCTCACGCTGGGCCTGCGCCTGGGCGAGACCGAAGCCGGGCACGAAGATGACCTTATCGGCGTACACGAGCTGCACGGCCACGTCGTCCGCCGTGGTCTCCTTCATCGTGCCTTCAGGGCCGTCCGCAGCGCCCGTGGACGCATCCGAACCGCCGAAACCGCCGGCGAGCACCGACATGAGCGGACGGTTCATGGCCTGGCTCATCAGCACCGAAAGCGTCACACCAGCGGCGCCCACGAGCGCGCCGGCCACGATGAGCGCGACGTTGTCGATCGCCAGGCCGCTCATCGCCACGGCGGTGCCGGTGCACGCGTTGAGCACGGAGATGACGACCGGCATGTCAGCGCCGCCGATCGGAATGACGAACACGAGGCCATAGCACAGGGCGAACACAGTGGTCAGGACCGACCACAGCAGGCGCTGTTCGGGGAAGACGCACAGCATCACGAACGAGGCGAGCATGAGCACGATGAAGAGCACGTTCCACACGCTCTTGCCGGGCAGGCGCATCTTCTTGACGAAGCCGATGCCCTGCAGCTTGCCGGCCGCGATGAGCGAACCGGTGAAGGTGACCGAGCCGATCATGACGCCGAGGCCGGCGGTGATGAGCACCACGAGGTTCGGCGTATGGTCGGAGGCCAGAATGTCGTTGAGCGCGACGAGGGCCGCCGCGCCACCGCCCACCGTGTTGAACACGGAGACGAGCTGCGGCATGTCGGTCATCTTGACCTTCTTCGCGGAGACGACGCCGGCGATGGCGCCGACCGCGATGCCGGCGATGAGCAGGCCGACGGCGATCCAGTTATAGCCGCCTGTGACGAACAGCTTGATGAACGCCATGGCCACGGCGAGGACCATGCCCGCCGCGGAGATGAAGTTGCCCTTGCGCGCGGTCTTCGGGGAGTTCATGTAATGCAGGCCCATGACGAACATGACCGAGGCCAGCACATAGACGAACCAAGCGACGATATCGATGGGTGTTGCGGTCATTACTTATTGCCTCCCTTGTCTTTCTTGTCGCTCTTGAACATCTCGAGCATGCGGTCGGTGACCACGTAGCCGCCCACGACGTTCATGGTGCCCAGTACGGCGGCCAGGAAGATGAACACGTATGACAGCGGCGAATTCGCTTCGGCGGCCACAATGACCACACCGACGATCACGATGCCGTGGATGGAGTTGGCGCCCGACATGAGCGGCGTATGCAGCGTGGCCGGGACCTTGCCGATGACCTCGATGCCGATGAGCAGCGCAAGGATGAACAGGGTGATGGAAACTACGAGCTCAGGCATGGTTACTCTCCCTTCGATGCCGTGGCGGCGCCCGCGACGACCATGGCGGCGTCGATCTCGTCAGCCGGATCGACGACGAGCGCGCCGTCCTTGATGAAATGCACGAGGATGTCGGCCACGTTGCGGCTGAGCAGATTCGACGCGGTCGTGCTGACCTCGCTCGCCAGATACGGTGCGCCGATGACGGTCACGCCGCCGTCGGTGACGTGTGTGCCGACTTCGGAACCCTCGACGTTGCCGCCGAGGTCGCTTGCCGCGCAATCGACGATCACGGCGCCGCGGTGCAGCCCCTCGACACCGCGTGCGGTGAGCAGCATCGGCGGCTTGCGGCCAGGAACCTTGGCGGTGGTGATGATGATGTCGAATCCGGCTGCCTTCTCGTCGACGGCGGCCTGCTGCTGCGCCTGCTCCTCGGCGGTCAACGCGCGCGCGTAGCCGCCTTCGCCCTGGCCTTTCGAGAAGTCGAGGCCCAGGTCGAGGAACTTGGCGCCGAGCGACTCGACCTCGTCCTTGGAGGCCGGGCGCACGTCGTACGCGGTCACGACCGCACCGAGGCGCTTGGCGGTGCCGATGGCCTGCAGGCCGGCGATGCCGGCGCCGAGCACGAGCACCTTGGCCGGGCGGATCGTGCCGGCGGCGGTCGTCATCATCGGCAGGAACGAGCCGTAGGCGTTGGCGGCCACGAGCGCCGCCTTGTAGCCCATCACCGAATTCTGCGAGGTCATCTCATCCATCGACTGCGCCGCGCTCAGCTGGCGGGGCAGTCGTTCGATCGCGACGGCGGTGAGGCCCGCCTTGGCGAGCCGCTCCACATAGTCGGCGTCGGTGAACGACCCGAGCATGCCGATGACCCATGTGCCCGGCTTCATGCGGGCAATCAGGTCGTCGGACGGGCGGTCGACGAACCCGAGCGCGTCCGCCTGCCCAAGGATCGTGGCGGCGTCGGTGACCTGTGCGCCCGCCGCCTCATAATCCGCATCCGTGTAATCGGAAGCCGCGCCTGCACCGTGTTCGATGAGTGCGGTCACTCCTGACTTGCGCAACCGTGCCACGATGTCCGGCGTCAACGCGACGCGCGACTCGTGTTCCGACGTCTCATTGAAGACGCCGAAGACCACAGTGCCTTCTGGTAGTTCGGCCATGTGAACCCTTTCTATGCATCCCGCCCTGCGCGGGATGGTGAACATACAGCGTTCCAGTGTAATGAAACACCGCCCTAGCGGCGCTGGGCGTCCATCTTTCGAATACGCGGCGGTCATCATGGGGCCGTGATATGTGTGCCGTGGCGCTCGACGCTGTGTATGAACATGCCCCGTTCCTACGTAAGCGTAAGGTGACGCGACCCGCGAAAACGGCTACACTTCAGGTAGAAAACGCTTTTATCAGTGGGTGTAAGGAGTTCATATGTCCATTTTCTCTTCAGTCAAGGAACACGCTTCCGACGTCACACAACGCGTGTTGCAGTTGGGCAGCGACTTCCGCCACCCCATCAGCAGCAAAGACGACGAACCCGATTACGTCGACCCTGAGGAGCAGGTGCAGCACCACAATTACGAGGACCTGCCGCACGTCGATTTCTGGGGGCCGGACCGCCCGACGACGACGTTCATCGACGCCGACTCCACGTTCATCACCGCGAGCACGCAGGGCAACGACCCGCTGCCCGACGATTTCAATGTGTACCGCATCTACGAGGACCGCGCCTCGCGCATGGGCGACGAACCGCTCTACACCTACAAGGAGAACGGCGAATGGGTCTCGAAGACCGCCTCGGAGACGCTTGAGGACATTCGCGCCGTGGCCAAGGGCCTGCTCCACTTGGGCCTGAAGAAAGGCGACGGCGTGGCGTTCATGTGCCACACCTCGTACGCGTGGGACGTGTTCGACGCGGCGGTGCTCGCCGTCGGCGGCGTCCTCGCCACCGTCTACGACACCGATTCCGCCGAGCAGATCCGCAACATCGTCAACAACGCCGACGCCACGCTGCTGATGGTCGAAACGCGCGACATGCTCGTCAAGGCCGCACTCGCCAAAGACGAATGCCCCACGCTCAAGCACATCATGTGCCTCGAGAACGGCGCGCTCGACGAGCTTGTGACCTATGGCAAGCAGGTCAAGGACGTGGATCTCGACAAGCGCATCAACTCGGTCAAGAAGACCGACCTGTGCTCGATCGTGTACACCTCCGGTTCCACATCGACGCCGAAGGGCGTGGAGATGACGCACGCGCATTACTGCTCGACCGCCACCAACCTGCCCGATTACATGCCGGAACTGCTGCATAACAAGAAGAACCGTGTGCTGCTGTTCCTGCCGCAGGCGCATTCATTCGCGCGCGCGATCAACTACATCTGCGTGGCGAGCGAGATCCACATCTACATCGCCAACGGCATCAAGACGCTCACCTCCGACCTCAAGGTGGCCCGCCCGCACATCATGATCGTGGTGCCACGTGTGCTGGAGAAGGTGTACAACGCCGCTTCGCAAAAGGCCGGCAACGGTCCCAAGGGCCGTGTGTTCGCCGCTTCCGTGGTGGCCGCGCAGAAGTACATGGAGGAGCTGAGCACGCGCGGCAAGGCCAGCCGTTTCGCCACGGCGCGCCGCAACGCATTCGACCCGATCGTCTACTCGCAGATCCGCGACGTGCTCGGCGGCAACGCCAAGTGGATCGTGACCGGCGGCGCACCGCTCGACCCGAACCTCATGGCGTTCTTCCGCGGTGCCGGCATACCCGTCTATGAGGGCTACGGCCTGACCGAGACCACGGCGCCGTGCGCGTTCAACCCGCTGGGAGTGCCCTACCATCAGGGTTCCGTGGGCATCCCCTTCCCCGGATTCCAGGTGCGCATCGGCGACGGCAACGAGATCCAGGTCAAGGGCACGGCCGTGTTCCCCCGATACCACAAGAACGAGGAGGCCACCGAGACCTCGTTCACCCCGGACGGCTGGTACGCGACCGGCGATCTGGGGCGTCTCGACGACGACGGGTTCCTCTACATCATCGGCCGCAAAAAGGACCTCATCATCACCGCCGGCGGCAAGAACGTCTCCCCCGGCCCGATGGAGGAGGTCATCCAGCGTGCGCCGTTCGTCTCGCAGGCACTCGTGCTCGGCGACAAGCGCCCGTTCATCTCGGCCCTCATCACACTCGACGAGGAATCGCTGCGCCCATGGCTCACCAAGAAGGGCCTCAACGCCGACATGACGATGGACGAGGCCGCCACGAACCCCGTGGTGCGCGCCGAGGTCCAGAAGTGGGTCGACAAGGCCAATGAGGGTGTCTCCCGCGCGGAGTCCGTGCGCAAGTTCATCATCCTGCCTGAGGAGTTCACACAGGAGAACGGCCTGATGACCGCGTCGATGAAGATCATCCGCCCGAAGGTCATCAAGCGGTACGCCGACCTGCTCAACACGCAGATGTACACGTCGCGCAAGCCCGACGGCCAGCGCAACAGCTGACGCATCCCGGGTACACTGACTGGGTATATGGAGCGGCCGCCGGTGCATCTGCACCGGCGGCCGCTCCATATACCCAGTCAGTCGCCGTGTCCGTCGTGCGGGCGCATGTCAGAACCCCAGACGGTCGAGTTTCTTCGGATCGGACTGCCAGTTCTTGGCGACCTTGACGTGCAGGTCGAGCTGCGCCTTGGTGCCGACGATGCGGTTGACCGCCGTGCGCAGCTTCTTCTTGACGCGCACGAGATGCTCGGCCTTGTGCCCGATGATGATCGGCTTCTGCGAATCACGCTCCACATAGATCGAGACGAGCACGCGCGCCTTGCCGTCATACGCCTGCCCACTCTCGTTGTCGCGCGGGTACTCGATCCCGTCGACGACGACGGCGAGCGAATGTGGCAGTTCGTCGTGCAGCTCCTCGAGGAACGCGCCGCGGATGAGCTCGGCGATCGTCTCTTCGGGGCGCTCCTCGCTGATCTGCTCCGCCGGATACATCTGCGGACCCTCGGGCAAATGCTCGACGAGCACGTTGCTCACTTCACGCAGATTGTCGTCCTTGAGCGCGCTCACCGGCACGATGTCCGCGAACTGCGCGAATTCGTTGACTTCGATGAGCTTGTCGATGAGTTCGGTGCGGTTGAGCTCGTCGATCTTCGTGACAATCGCGATGAGCGGCACCTTCCACGTGAACCCGCCGTCGGCGTTCTTCGTGGCGAACTGGGAGCGCAGACGGCTCAGGATGCGCTTGTCGCCGGGGCCGATCTCCTGGTCGGCGGGCAGCAGGAACGCAATCTCGTCGCTGTCGGCGAGCGACTCGTCGACGACGTCGTTGAGGCGCTGGCCGAGCAGTGTGCGCGGGCGGTGGATGCCGGGGGTGTCGACGAGCACCATCTGTGCGTTGTCGAGCGTCAGCACACCGCGGATCGCCTTGCGCGTCGTCTCCGGGCGCGACGAGGCGATGGCAATCTGCGTGCCGATCAGCGCGTTGATGAGGGTGGATTTGCCGACGTTCGGCCGGCCGACCACGGCCACGAATCCTGAGCGGTACGGCGGCCGTGCGGTGATGTCCTGCGGGTCATTGTTCGTCATGCGGGGTGTCCTTGTCTTCGTCGCCCGTCTCGGGTTCGTTTTCGGTTGCGGTAGTGCCAGTTTCGTCAGTGCCCTCGACGCTGATGGGCTCCACGACGATCGTGGAGACCTTCTTGCGCCTGCCGACGGAATCGACCGCGGTCAGACGCAGTCCACGCGTGGTGGCGGTCGACCCGACGATCGGCACACGGCCGAGCAGTTTGGTGAGCAGACCATACACGGTGTCCACATCGTCTTCATCGAGGTCGATCTCGAAGATCTCCTCGAGCTCGGTGATCGGCGTGCGCGCGGGCATGCTCCATGTGCGCGGGCCGATCTGTTCGGGTTCCGCGTGCTGCGCGTGGTCGTGCTCGTCGTCGAGTTCCCCTACGATCTGCTCGATCGCGTCCTCGATCGTGACCATGCCGGCGATGCCGCCGTATTCGTCGCTGACGATGGCCACGTGATTGCGCGTCTGCTGCATCTCGTGGAACAGGTCGTCAGCGGGCTTGGATTCCGGCACATACATCGGCTTGCGCATGATAGACTCGATCGCGCGGGTGAGCGCATCCGCGTTGAACGCGGTCGCGCGCACGGCGTCCTTGAGATACGCCACGCCGAGCAGGTCGTCGATGTCGCTGCCGATGACCGGCACACGGGAGAAACCGGAGCGTGAGCACAGCCTGAGGAACGATTCAAGCGTGTCTCCCTGTTCGATGCAGATCATGTCGGTGCGCGGCACCATGATCTCGCGCGTGAGCGTATCGGAGAGCATGAGCACGTTGCGCAGCATCTGCGAGACCTCGGGGTCGAACCGGTTGCTCTCCACGAGCCGGTCGATCGCCGCCTTGCCCTGCTCGAGCTGGATCTTCTCCAGCTCCTCGTCGTCGGACAGTTCGGAGGCACGGCGGTGGTGCTGCAGATCGTCCGCGTCGCGTTTGCAGATGAACGGCGTCAGATGCGTCGCCACCGAGGCGAGCGTGGCGTGCCTGAGCATGATTTCGAGCGGTTTGCTCGAGCCTGCCGTACGCGGACGCATCAGCACCGAGACGACCGCCATGATGAGCGCCGCGCCCACACCGGACACGAACTGCGCCCAGAACGGGTAATGCAGCAACGACATGATGCACACGACGATCGCGCCGATCAGCACATTGCTCGAGATGCGGAAGAACGCGCATGCGCTCGCCGTGGGGTACCGGTGCACGATGAGCTGCTGCACGGTGTGGATGCGCTTGATCTTCTTGGCGCGCGTGAACGGCGTGAGTTCACCGTCGGTCTGCGTCTCAATCATGAGGTTGTTGAGATTGGCACGGGTGACGCGCGAGACCGCGCTTTCGAGCGCGGCCATCATGAGCGAGAGCCATGCGAACAACACCGCGATGACCGCCATGCCCACGATTGCGATAATGCGCAGTTCCTCTGACATAGTTCCTTCCAATCAGTGGCCTAGTTGACGGTCGGTGCCATACCGTTGCTCGTAGAGGGCCAACGCGTCCGTGGCGTCTTGTGGTACGAGCGCCACCCATGCGTTGCCTTGATGGAGCGCGAAGAACGTGAGCAGCAGCTGGCGCTGGAGCCCGAACATCTGGCGTTCCTGCTCCGGCGTGCGGTGATCGTAGCCCAGCAGGTGCAGGATGCCGTGGATCGTGAGCAGCAGCATCTCCTCCATGGTGCTGTGCCCTGCGGCAGCGGCCTGCTGCGCCGCCACCCATGGGCAGATCACGATGTCGCCGAGCACGCCTTCGACGACGGTGCGGCCGTCGCCTGGGCGCAGCTCGTCCATCGGGAAGCTCATCACGTCGGTGGGGCCCCGCAGGTTCATCCAGCGTTCGTGCAGCGTGGCGATCGGCTCTGGATCTACGAACATGATCGCCAGATCTGATTGGGTGCTCACGCGCATCTGGTCGAGCACCCATACCCCTAGGTCGGAAAACACCTTGGGGTCGATGATCCACTCGGTCTCATTGGTCACTTCCACGCTCATTGCGCGCCGTCCTTCCCCTCATGCTGCGCTGTCGCCCCGGCCGCGCGTTGCGCCGCACGGGCCGCACGGGCCGCGTCGTAACGATCGTAGGCGTCGACGATGCGGCCGACGAGGGCATGGCGCACCACGTCCGCGGCGCCCAGATGCACGAACGCGATGTCGTCGATGCCGCGGAGCACGCGTTCGATTGTGGCCAGTCCCGACCGGGGCGCGGCCAAGTCGACCTGGGTGATGTCGCCGGTCACCACCATCTTCGTGTTGAATCCCAATCGCGTCAAGAACATCTTCATCTGCTGCGCGGTCGTGTTCTGCGCTTCGTCGAGGATCACATACGCGTCGTTGAGCGTGCGGCCGCGCATGTAGGCGAGCGGCGCCACTTCGATTGTGCCGTCGTCGAGCAGCGCGCGCATGCGCTCCGGACCGAACATGTCGGACAGGGCGTCGTACAGGGGGCGCAGATACGGGTCCACCTTCTCGTTGAGCGAACCGGGCAGGAACCCGAGGTTCTCCCCCGCTTCCACGGCGGGACGTGTCAGGATGATGCGCCGCACCTGGCCTTCCTGGAACGCGCGCACGGCCTTGGCCACCGCCAAGTAGGTCTTGCCGGTGCCGGCCGGGCCGATGCCGAATGTGATGGTGTGCTCGTCGATCGCCTGCACATAGCCCGCCTGCCCCAAGGTCTTGGGACGCACCGGATACCCGGCGGCATAGGTGATCACGCCGGGCGTATGCGGTTTGCGGTAGGTGCCGCGCGCGTCACGGGCATCGTCGCGGCGCAGGGCGCGCGCCCGGCGCACCTTGTCGGTTGCCGCGCCATGGCCAGGGGCCTCGTCGCGCACCGTGTTCGACAGCACACGCTGGTCGAGCATGCGGCGCGCCGTCACCGCATCCATCGGCTCGCGGTAGGCCGCGTCGATGATCGTGTGCAACATGTCCTCGGCTTCGCTCGCCTCGCTCTCCCCCGCACGTGACGTGGACCTGATTGTCACATCCAGTCCGCGGATGTGCATCGTGATGTGTGTGAACGCATGTTCGAGCTCGCGGATGACCTCGTCGTTGGGTCCCAGGACCCGCACGGTGTCGAGCTGTTCGGGAATGCGTACCGTTCTGGTTGTAGTTGCCACCACACCTCTTCTATGTTGTGTGTTCGATTGTTGCAGTGCTGTTGACCGCTATGGCTGCATGTGGCCAGCGGCGGGGCCTCTTACTCGTCGAGCGGCTCGCCGGTGAGCACATGCCCATGGACATGGAAGACGGTCTGGCCGGCTTCTTGGCCTGTGTTGAAGATCAGTCGGTAGGCGCCGTCGTATTCGCGGTTGGCGATGAGCTGTGCCACTTCGACCATGTGCGCCAGCAGCGCCGGGTTGCCCTTGGCGAGCTCGCCCACATTGGCGTAATGGTCGCGGGGCACCACCAGCACATGGACCTTCGCCTTGGGGTTGATGTCTTTGAACGCATAGGTGGTCGCGTCCTCATACACCTTTTCGCTGGGGATCTCGCAATTGATGATCTTGCAAAACAAGCATTCGGAATCCTGCATTCCCGCCTTCTCCTTGCTTCGGTCTTCTGTTGGAACGCGGTGCGGCGCACCGGCTCCATGCTATTGCGTCGCTAGGATAAACAGCGCGGCGGGGCATCGTATTCCTCGACACATGGCCGCGCCCCGGCGTGCATCATGCCGTGCGCGCAGGTGCCGGGCCATGGATAGCAAAAAGGCCGGTCCGCACTCGATATGCGAACCGGCCTTACCGGTGTCCGGAGCGGGACTTGAACCCGCACGCCTGTATAAAATAGGCACTAGCACCTCAAGCTAGCGCGTCTACCATTCCGCCACCCGGACAGGTGCGTTGCTTGGCAACAGAAAGAAACTATAAGGGCTTTCACGTGAATACGCAAATCTCGGCGTGTCGCGCCCGGTACGGTAGCCTTGTAGGCATGACACAACCGTTGTTTATCGTGGATTCCAGCACCGATGACTCCCCGTTGAACCGTGACGCGCTGCGCTCTGGCTGGACGATGGCGTTGCCCGATGCCGTCAAACGCCACGCGATCCAATCCATGCGCCTGCACGAGGGCGATGCACTGCAGATATCGGACGGGGCCGGATTGCGCATCGACGCGACGGTGGCCGACGAACGCGCCGGCACGGTCCTCGTCGAGTCATTCACCCAAGAGGACGCACCAACGGTGCGGTTGGCGCTTGTGCAGGCCCTCGCCAAGAACGGCCATGACGAGCAGGCCATCGACACGGCCACGCAGATCGGCGTGGATGATGTGTTCCCCTGGCAGTCCGACCGTGCGATCGCCCGCTACAAGGCGGGGCGCACCGACCGCAAATGGGCGCAGACACTGCGCGCCGCCACCGAACAGTCACGCCGCGCGTTCATGCCGGCATTGCACGATTGCATGACGAGCAAGCAGTTGCTGGCGCAATGCCGCCGCGCCGCCGTCAACGGCGATGTGGTCATCGTGCTGCATCAGGACGCCACCGTGGGCTGGAGCGACGTGGAACAGCGTGTGGAGGCGCTCATGGAGCGCAGCCTCGCCGACGGCAAGACGCGCACCGTCTATGTCGTCGTCGGGCCGGAAGGCGGCATCAGCGACCAAGAGATCGAGGCGCTCACGTCGGCGGGTGCGGACGCCTGCATCCTCGGCGCCAACATCCTGCGCGCCTCCACCGCAGGCCCAGTGGCATTGAGCCTGCTGTCACGCACGCTCGGGCGCTTTGCGTGATACGGTGAGCCGTGGCATTCGAACCACACCCATGGGCCCCGGGAGGCATACATCATGCAGATCATCGACATCGATTCGATTGACGACGAACGCGTGGCGGCGTACACGAACCTCACCGAACTGCAGCTGCGCAACAGGCTCGAACCACAAAAGGGCATCTTCATCGCCGAATCCCCCAAGGTGATCGACCGGGCGCTCGCCGCAGGGCGCGAACCGCTGTCACTGCTCGTGGAACGCCCTTGGCTTGAAGGCATGGCGGACACGTTCGCGTTCATCGACGCCCATTGGGGGCCCGACGTGCCAGTGTTCGTGGCTTCCCCCGACCAGTTGTGCCAACTCACCGGCTACCGGCTGCACCGTGGCGCGCTCGCCGCGATGCGCCGCTGGCCGTTGCCGTCCGTGGCCGAGGTCACTACGCACGCAAAGCGCATCGCGGTGTTGGAGAACATCGTGGACCACACCAATGTGGGCGCCATCATGCGTTCCGCCGCGGCCCTTGATGTGGACGCGGTGCTCGTGACGCCGTCCTGCGCTGACCCGCTGTACCGGCGTGCGGTGCGCGTGTCGATGGGCACCGTGTTCCAGGTGCCATGGACGCGCATCGGCGGTGATGACACCCATTACTGGCCATGGCAGGGGCTCAAGGAACTCCATGACCTGGGCTTCACCACGGCGGCAATGGCGCTCGACGACGATTCGATCAGCCTCGACGAACTCGTGCGCCGGCTGCACCTGCCCATGGGCGCACCGGATGCGGTCGACAGGCTTGCGCTCATCTTCGGCACCGAAGGAGACGGGCTGTCGCACCATACGATCGCCCAGTCCGACCTCACCGTACGCATACCCATGAGCCATGGGGTCGATTCGCTCAATGTGGCCGCGTCGAGCGCCGTGGCGTTCTACAGCACCCGCGTGCGGCAGAACTGATCAGTACGTGGGCATCGAGTCGAGGTTGAACCCGAGCGCGGCGAGCTGTTCACGGCCCTCGGGCGTGATCTTCTCGACACTCCAACGCGGCGTCCACGTCCAATCGATGCGGAATTCCTCGACAAGACCGGCCAGTGTGCTCGCGCATTCGTCCTCGATGAGGTCGGTGAGCGGGCATGCCGGCGTTGTCAGCGTCATCGTGATGATCGCGCGTCCCAGCTCGTCGATCTCGATGCCATAGACCAAGCCCAGATCCACGACGTCGATGCCGAGCTCCGGATCGATCACCTGATGGAGGGCCTCACGCACATCGGCGGCCGTGGCACGGCCGATCTCATCGACGGCTTTGAGCGGAATCTCGCCATCCCCTTGGCAACCGCACCCCTGGCCGCCGCAACAGCCGTCATCCTTGCCGTGGCCGCGCACACCATTCACATCCACGTCCTTCGCCAACGACGGGTTGGCCATGATCGCCTGCGCCGCCTGCTCGTCGTTTACCACACTGTTCACCGCATCGAAAATCGTCGCCTGCGGACCTGGCACCAGATTGTCGCTCATCGCGCACCTCATTTCCTGTAACGTGGGCGCACCGGTGCATGGTGCGCCCACATGGTTGAGTTATCGAAGTTCACAGCAGGCGTCACGCCTGCGCCAATGCCCTGGCCATCGAATCCTTGAGGCCTTCCCACCCCAGCAACGCACATTTGATGCGCATCGGGTATTTCGAAACGCCTTGGAACACAATCGCGTCACCAAGCTCATCTGCTTTGGCGTCCTCGGCCAGCCCGGCGCCGCGCGACTCCATCAGCGCGTGGAACGTACGGAACAGGTCCATCGCCTCGTCCACGGTGCGGCCCTCCACCAGGTCGACCATGATCGACAGGCTCGCCTGCGAGATCGAGCAGCCGTGGCCATCCCACACCACCCGTTCGATGCGGTGCGGTACGGCGTCGGACACGTCCACATGGATCGTCGCCTCATCGCCGCATGTCGGGTTGAACTGGTGGGATTCGCCGGCCGCACATGCCTCATGGGGGGCCATGACCGTGCTCTCCCCCGCGCTCACGGCCTCATCCGTGAGGTCGGGGGCGAATGCAACACGGCCCGAAGGGTGCTTCGAGGCTTCGAGGATGACCTCCTGGTACATCTGTTCCAAACCGTCGTCCTGTGCCATTGGCATCATGCCCGCCTTTCCTGCATGCAACATTGTTCCATTGTGTCCAACCGGCCCCGCGCCGCACTATTCCGCGCGCGTGCCGCCCACCCCGAAAAACGGGCGCACACCGGCCACGGCGTCGAGCAACGCATGCACGTCGTCCATGGTGTTGTACACACCGAGTGATGCACGATTCGACGCATAGACGCCGAAATGCCGGTGCACGGGCTGCGCGCAATGGTGGCCGACGCGGATCGCGATGCCCTGCGCGTCGATGTACTGCCCCACATCGTGCGGATGCACGCCTTCGACTTCGAACGCCACCGTGCCGATGCGCGCAGTGGCGCTCATGGGCCCGAGGATGCGCACACCGGGGATGTCCCCGAGCCGCAGCAGTTCGCTCGTCAAGGCCTGCTCGTGTCCGGCGACGGCGTCCATGCCGATGGACTGCAACCACTGAGCGGCCACACCCGCGGCCACGACCTGCGCCACCGGCTGTGTGCCGGCCTCGAACCGGGCCGGCGGATCCATGTATTGCGCGGGTTTGTCCATCCACGCCAGTTCGACCATCGAGCCGCCGAACCATGCCGGGGGTAGTGCTTCGAGCAGCTCACGGCGCCCATACAGGAACCCGGCCCCGGTCGGCCCATACATCTTGTGGGCGCTGAACGCGGCGAAATCGACGTCGAGCGCGTGGAAGTCCACCGGCAGATGCGGCACCGACTGGCAGGCGTCGAGCACGAACACGGCGCCCACCTCGTGCGCTCGACGCACGACGGGGGCCAGATCGGTGATGGCGCCGGTCACATTGCCCACATGGGTCATCGCCACGACCTTCGTACGGTCGGTGATCACCTCGTCGGCGGTGTCGGTGCGGATACGCCCCTCGTCGTCGAGCGCGAGCCATGTGAGCGTGGCGCCCGTGCGCGCAGCAAGCTCCTGGAACGGTAACAGCACGGAATGGTGTTCGGCCTGCGAGACGACGATCTCGTCGCCCGGCCCGAGCGCGAACCGCCGTGCGGCGGCCGGCCCGCGACCCATCGAGGCATAGCCAAAGGCGGTGGCGAGCAGATTGAGGCCCGCGGTGGCGCCGGCGGTCACCACAAGCTCTTCGTGCCCCTCTTCGGCCGAAGCGCCGACGAAGCGGGCCATGGCGGCACGGGCGTCTTCGAACGCGACCGTGCTGCGCGCGGCGAGCTCATGGGCGCCACGGTGCACGCCCGCGTTGATTGACTCGTAGAACCCGCTTTCCGCATCAATCACGGCCTGCGGTTTCTGGGCCGTGGCCGCCGAATCCAAATACACCAACGGGCGACCATGGACCTGCTGGTCCAGGATTGGGAACTGCCGGCGAATCGCCTCGAAATCTGCCATCGCGCACTCCAAAAGTCAGGCCAGGGCGGACTCGGAATCCGAGCCTTCCGGCAGGTATTCGTCGTACCCACGCTCCTCGAGCTCATCCGCAAGCTCGGGGCCGCCGGTCTTGACGAAATGACCGTCGGCGAACACATGCACGATGTCGGGCTTGATGTACTTGAGGATGCGCGTGTAGTGCGTGACCATGAGAATGCCGAAATCGTTCGCTTCCTTGGCGCGGTTGACGCCTTCGGACACGATGCGCAGCGCATCAACGTCCAGGCCGGAATCGGTTTCGTCGAGGATTGCGAACTTCGGCTTGAGCAGTTCGAGCTGCAGCACTTCGGCGCGCTTCTTCTCACCGCCGGAGAATCCTTCGTTGACCGAACGAGTGGCGAATTTCGGATCCATCTTGAGGCGCTTCATCGCCTCGGTGAGCTCCTTGGTCCATGTGCGGATCGCCGGAGCCTTGCCGTCGATCTCGGTTTTCGCGGTGCGCAGGAAGTTCGTCATCGAGACGCCCGGCACCTCGACCGGGTACTGCATGGCGAGGAACAGGCCCGCCTTAGCGCGCTCATCCGGCGTCATGAGCAGGATGTCTTCGCCGTCGAGCAGCACCTGCCCGGAATCGACCTCGTACTTGGGGTGGCCGGCGAGCGTGTAGGCGAGCGTCGACTTGCCCGAGCCGTTGGGGCCCATGATCGCGTGCGTCTCGCCCGAATTGACGGTCAGGTTCACGCCGCGCAGGATCTGCTTGCGCCCTTCCTTGGTTTCCACCGAGGCGTACAGGTCTTTGATTTCAAGAGTGGACATCGCTTACTTCTCCTCCAATACGGTCTGCATGGCGCTGGATTCGCCGCGCGCCAGACGGCGGTCGATTGCTTGCATCAGGTGGCCGGCGATCTGCTCGATGCCGATTTCTTCGACGAGTTCGCCGAAGAAGCCACGCACCACGAGTTTGCGCGCCTCCCGTTCGGGTATGCCGCGCGAGCACAGGTAGAACAGCTCCTCGTCGTCGAACCTGCCGACCGAGCTCGCATGCCCGGCGCCCACGATGTTGCCGTTCTCGATTTCGAGGTTCGGTTCGGAATCCGCCACGGCGCCCGGGGTGAGCACGAGGTTGCGGTTGAGTTCATAGGAGTCGGTGCCCGGCGCGGTGGGCTCGATGAGTGCGTTGCCGACCCACGTGGAGTGCGCGCCCTTGCCGCTGAGCGCACCCTTGTAGACGACGCGCGAACGGCATTCGGGGTGGTTGTGCACGACCATCGTGCGGTGCTCGATGTGTTCGCCCGGATCGACGAAATAGATGCCGAGCATGTTGAGGTCGCCATGCTCGCCACCGAAATCCTGGTCCATGCGGATGCGCACGACCTCGCCGCCCAGGGTGACGACCGAATGGCGCAGCGACGACTCATTGCCCACATGGATGCGGTGCGACGCCACATGTTTCGAATCCGCGGTCCATTCCTGCACGAACGTCGTGCTGATGTGCGCGTCGTCGCCGGTCACGATCTCGACGCCTTCGGCCAAGCGCGCCTGACCGTCGTGCTGCACGACGACATCACCGTGCACGCGGTCGCGCGCATTGATCACGAGGTGCAGCGCGTCGAGGTCGAGGCCACTGCCATGCACCTGCACGAGGACCGGCTGGTCCGGCTCTCGCAGCATGTCCACGACGGTGGCCGTGCGCACGCTGTTCCATTCCACCACCGACACGCGGTCGTTGGGCTTGCTCACCGTGCCGCTCAGATCGCCGCCGATATCCACGCGGCGCACTTGCACGACCGACTCATCGATCGCGGAGCCGTCGATGTACCGCACGTCCACGCTCGTCGCGCCACTCGGATCGAACACGTCGAAGAACTCCTCGATGCGCTCGATCGGCGTAAAGCGCCAATCTTCCTGCTTGCGCGTCGGCATGGCGAAATCGGCCAGGTCGAACGAGCGCGGGTTGGTGTCCGCGCTCGACGGCATCGCCGCGGGCACAGCGTACGGGTCGTTGGGATCCGCGACCGGGATGTTGATTTCTTTGCGGTCTGCCATCGGTCAGCCCACCGATCCTTCCATCTGCAGTTCGACAAGGCGATTGAGCTCAAGCGCGTATTCCATCGGCAGCTCACGGCTGATTGGTTCGACGAACCCGCGCACGATCATCGCCATCGCCTCTTTTTCTTCGATGCCACGGCTCATCAGGTAGAACAACTGGTCTTCCGAGACCTTCGACACCGTCGCCTCGTGGGCCATCGACACGTCGTCTTCGCGCACGTCGACATGCGGATAGGTGTCGGAACGTGAGAAATCGTCCACGAGCAGCGCGTCGCACACCACGTTCGAGCTGGCGCCCTCCGCGCCGTCCACGATCTTGACGAGACCGCGGTAGGCGCTGCGGCCGCCGCCGCGCGAAATCGACTTGGCCACGATCGTCGAGCTCGTGTGCGGGGCCAGATGGATCATCTTGGCGCCGGTGTCCTGGTATTGGCCTTGGCCGGCGAAGCCAAGCGACATCGTGGACGCGTTCGCATACGGTTCGGCGAGGATGCACGCCGGGTATTTCATCGTCGCCTTCGAGCCGATGTTGCCGTCGACCCATTCCATCGTGGCGCCTTCGCGCACATAGGCGCGTTGCGTGACGAGGTTGTAGACGTTGTTCGACCAGTTCTGCACGGTCGTGTAACGCACACGCGCGTTCTTCTCGACGATGATCTCGACGATCGCGGCGTGCAGCGAGTCGGTCGAGTAGATTGGCGCGGTGCAGCCTTCCACATAGTGCACGTACGAGCCTTCGTCGGCGATGATGAGCGTGCGTTCGAACTGGCCCATGTTCGGCGTGTTGATGCGGAAGTAGGCCTGCAGCGGGATGTCGACGTGCACGCCCTTCGGCACATACACGAACGAGCCGCCCGACCATGCGGCGGTGTTGAGCGCGCCGAATTTGTTGTCTTCCGGCGGCACGACGGTGCCGAAGTACTTCTTGACGAGCTCGGGGTATTCACGCACCGCAGTGTCGGTATCAACGAAGATGACGCCCTGCTTGGCGAGGTCCTCCTGGATCGAGTTGTAGATGACCTCGGATTCGTACTGTGCCGCGACACCGGAGACGAGACGGCTTTTCTCCGCTTCGGGGATGCCAAGGCGGTCGTAGGTCTCGCGGATGTCGTCGGGCAGGTCCTCCCATGTGGCGGCCTGCTTGCCGACCGGCTTGACATAGTATTTGAAGTCCTGCGCATGGAATCCGGAAAGGTCGACGCCCCATTTTGGCATGGGCTGTTCGACGAACGCCTTGTACCCACGCAGGCGCATGTCGAGCATCCATGCGGGTTCGCCCTTGTCCGCCGAGATCTCACGGACCACCTCTTCGCTGATGCCCTTCTTGGCGGCCTCGCCGGCGGCGTCCGAATCATGCCAGCCGTACGAGTATTCACCGAATTGTTCGATGATCTCGTCATCTTGTCTTATCTTGTCTTCATTGACGCGTCCTCGATCAGCCACATACTGGTTCATCTCCACGTCAGACGCTGCGTTGGGCAAAGGATGTTCCGCCACAGGTCGCCGCCTCCATTCACAAAACTACCGGACAATACCAATTCCTGACCTAACGTAACAGACCGGCGCGCAAACACGCCAGAGGCCGCCACGTCACTGCTGCACATGCACGCTCGTGCCCATGCCGGCGAAGTCGTAGAACCACTCCGCCACATCCCAGCCGATGCCGACGCAGCCGTGCGACGTGTTCGCACCCATCGCGGCGATCTGCGCGTCGGAGTACGGCGTGCTCGTGGCGATGCGGTGGATCGCGCAGCCTGACTTCGAGAAGTAGTTCACGAAGCCGACGCCCTTGACGTCCCAGGTCTCCTTCTTGCCATCAGAGAGCGTGAGCGTGCCGGACATGTCCTGTGTGGGGTACTTGAGCCAGACCTCGAAATCGCCCAGCGGCGTGCACATGTCACCCGAGGGGTTGCACGCGCCGGTCGCATAGTCGTTGCCCTGCCCCGCGGACATCGAGAACGACTTGACGAGCTTGTCGTCCTGATACGCGTAGACCTTGTGGTCGGACAGGTCGACGACCACATGGCGCTTGATCTGCTTGACCTTCATCGGGTCGACCTCGCCGGCCACTTTGACCGTGCCCTTGCCTTCGGTGAGCACCGGCAGCGCGTCGACACCGATCGAGGCGTCGGCGCCGTCCTTGATCTTGACGCCGTCGTGGCCTTCCTTGATCACTTCCGTCTCGGTGCCGTTGCCGTTCACGATGACCTCGCGGTCCTCTTTGGTGGAGGTGAGCGAGCCCTTGATCGTTTCGTCGTACTGCTGCTGCAGTTTGTCGGCGCTGAAGACGAGCACGCCGTTGCGTGCTTCGTTTTCGTCGAGCGCAGCCTCGGTGTCGGGTTCGATGCGCGACGAGGCGATGAGCATCGGCGCGGTGAACTGTGCGATCTCATGGTCGCCGACCGAGACGCCCACCTTGTTCGCCACCAGTTCGTCCACCGTCTGCTTGGCCTGCGTGGCCACGGCATCGGTGACCTGCGGTTCGATGTCCTTGAGCTCGACCGTCACCGTCTGCGGCTTGGTGGCGCCGAACGATTCGATGGCCGCGACCGCGGCTTCGGCGGCCTCGGTGGGGTCCGCGCCACTGCCGTTGGCCGCGGGGGTCACCTCGACCTCACCGCTGTCTTCGTTGACGGTCAGCTCCGCATTGACTGGCTTGACGCTGTTGGTGCCCAGATGTTCATCGAGCACGGTGGGATCGGCCTGCGCCACGTCGATGGAGGGGGCCACGTCTTTCTTGTCCCAGAACGCGTAACGGTCCCACACGGGGTCGTTGCGCTTGGCGTCCACCGCATCATGTGCGATCGCCTGCGCGTCCACGCTCACCCCAAGGTCCTTGGCGCTTACTTCGGCGGTCTTGCCTCCGTAGGCCACCGGCACCTTGGTGGCGTTCACCTGGTCGTCGATCATCGTGGCGATCTGCTGTTGTGTCTTGCCGGCCACATCGTGCCCCCACAGCGTGGTGCCCGGCAGCGCACGGTCCTGAAAGAACGCGAATGCGCCAAACCCCGCCGCCACAAGCAGCACGACCACGGCGAGCACGATCCACGGCCAGATATGATGCCGTTTGGCAGGCGCCGCGGGGGCCGCCGTCGCGTTGAACCCGTCGATCGGCTCGACGGAAGGAAATGGAGTGAACGCCTGGGTCCGCTCCCCCTCGGTGCGGCGGACAGGTCCATTCGGCGTGGTGCCGCCGCCCTGGGGCAACGGCTGGTTTCCATCGTGCAAAGACATTGGCTTCCTTGTGCTGTTCAGATACTGATAATGCGAGTCTTATTATGCAACATGGCCGTGAACGCCACAGTGCTCACGGCCATGATACCTACAAAACGTGCACGTGCAATGTGGTGTATGCCACATTGCACGGGGTTTGCACACTTACTGTGCGATGTGGAGGCGCTCCTCCTTGTGCTCGAGCGCGGCCTTGACGAGCCCCGCGAACAGCGGATGCGGCTTGGTGGGGCGCGACTTGAACTCCGGGTGCGCCTGGGTGGCCACATAGAACGGGTGCACCTCGCGTGGCAGTTCCACGAACTCGGTGAGTTCGCCATCCGGGCTCTGGCCGGAGATGACGAGGCCGCCGTCGCGCAGCTGCTGCTTGTAGGCCACGTTCACCTCGTAGCGATGGCGGTGGCGTTCGGTCACATGCGTCGTGCCGTACAGTTCGGCCACGAGGGAATCCTCGAGCAGATCCGCCGGGTAGGAACCCAGGCGCATCGTGTGGCCCATGTCGCCATTGCCGGCCACGATGTCCTTCTGTTCCTCCATCGTCGCGATCACCGGGTTCGGGCAATCCGGGTCGAACTCAGTGGAACCGGCGTCGGCGATGCCCAGCACGTCGCGGGCGTATTCGATGACCATGGACTGCAGGCCCAGGCAAAGGCCGAGCGCCGGGATGCCGTGCTCGCGGGCGTAGCGCAGGGCGCCGATCTTGCCGTCGATGCCTCGGATGCCGAAGCCGCCGGGCACCACGATGCCGTCCACCTGGTCGAGCGCCGCGGCGGCGCCTTCCTCGGTCTCGCAACGGTCGGCCGCGACCCACTTGACGTTGACCTTGGCCCAATTGGCGAACCCACCGGCCTTGATGGCCTCGGTGACCGAAAGGTAGGCGTCGGGCAGGTCGATGTACTTGCCCACGATGGCGATGTTGACCTCGTGCTTGGGGTGGTGCACGCGTTCGAGCAGGTCCTCCCACTCGTCCCAATCCACGTCGTGGAACGGCAGGCCGAGTTCGCGCACCACATAGGCGTCGAGGCCTTCGTCGAACAGCACCTTCGGCACATCGTAGATGCTGTTGGCGTCCACGCAGTTCACCACGCCTTCGGCGTCGACGTCGCACATGAGCGAGATCTTGTCTTTGATGGACTGGTTGAGCGGGCGGTCGCTGCGCAGCACGAGCGCATCCGGCGAGATGCCGAGCTGGCGCAGCATCATCACCGAATGCTGGGTCGGCTTCGTCTTGAGCTCATGGGCGGCCGCGATGTACGGCACGAGCGAGACGTGGATGAACATGCAGTTCTCCGGGCCCAGGTCGCGGCGCACTTCGCGCGCGGCCTCCATGAACGGCTGGGATTCGATGTCGCCGACGGTGCCGCCGATCTCGGTGATGATCACATCGACGTCGTCGGAGGCCTGGGCGCGCATGCGCGACTTGATCTCGTTGGTGATGTGCGGGATCACCTGCACGCACTGGCCGAGGTATTCGCCGGCTCGCTCCTTGCGGAGCACTTCCTGATAGATCTGGCCGGTCGTGACATTCGCCTTCTGCGAAAGGAAGACATCGAGGAAACGCTCGTAGTGGCCGATGTCGAGATCGGTCTCCGCACCGTCCTCGGTCACATAGACCTCACCGTGCTGGAACGGGTTCATCGTGCCAGGGTCGACGTTGATGTACGGATCGAGTTTCTGCTGCAGCACACGCAGGCCACGGCTGCGCAGCAGACGGCCGAGGGAGGAAGCGGTAAGACCCTTGCCAAGGGAGGAAACGACGCCGCCGGTGACGAAAATGTGCTTGGTGACGTGTTCTTGAGCATTGCCATGTTGTCTTCTAACCATGGGTCTTCATGGTATCGCTCCGCCGTGACATGGCACGGCGGAGCGATACCCCTCACCTGCCCTCGATGATCAGCTCGCTCGCCACGCCGTTGAGTTCGACGATGTTGGGCGAATCCTCGTCCTGTCGCACCCCCGCTCCCACGATCGTGCGCGTGCGCAGCCCGTGCGTCAGTACGGCGATCGGCACGTCCTTCGGCACGGTGATGCGCGAGGTCGACGACAGTTGGTTGACATCGACGCGCCCGTCGATCGACGCACAGTCGATCTCCATGTCGAGGTTGCAGTTGACCTCCACATGCGCGTGCACGTCGTCGAGACTGAGCCGCGGCGTGCGCACATCGAGTTCGAGCCCGTCGCACGTCAGGCCCCGCACATGCGCCTCCTGCGCCTTCGCCGCGCATTCGACCGTCGTCACATACCGCTGCGGCACCCAGATGATCACCGTCACGTCGTCTTTGGCGAGCGTCTCGCTGATGCCGGTGCCGCGGCGCACCTGCACGTCGAGGCGTTTGGGCCTGTCGTCGACCGAGATCTTGAAGTGGCGCGCCAGATTGGCCACGGTGTTCGACACGACGCGCACACGCAGCTGCTCGCCGTCATATCCGCGAATCATGCACGCGTAGATCGACCCGCAGTCGATGTCGAAATGCTTGCCGCCGTCGACGTCGTAGTTCGTGGCACTTTCGTACCGGTATTCGCCGCGCGCCGGCCCCGCGTGCGCGTCGTCGACGCCGAGCAGGGCGTCGACGCTCACCGTGAAGACATCGGCGAGCGCGACAAGGCTTTCGAGTTCCGGGCGGCCTGCGCCGCTTTCCCATTTGGTGATGGCCTGCCGCGAGACGCCGACGCGGCGCGCGAGTTGTTCCTGCGAGAGCGCGGATTGTGCACGCAGGTCCTTGAGGCGTGTGGAGAATTCCATTGTGCGCGCCTTGGGTGTGGCTGTCTGTTCGTCCATGGTGGTCTCCTATTCGGTGATGAG
The DNA here is from genome assembly GCF_000741295.1 of Bifidobacterium pseudolongum subsp. globosum. Taxonomy (GTDB): domain Bacteria; phylum Actinomycetota; class Actinomycetes; order Actinomycetales; family Bifidobacteriaceae; genus Bifidobacterium; species Bifidobacterium globosum. Next base: position 495,968 of record NZ_JGZG01000005.1, read on the forward strand.
CTGGTAGGGGCTGATGGTGCGGATCGGGGTGGCGAAGCCCAAGGCGAGCGCGCCTTGCACGGCGGTCAGGGCGAGCGCAGCGGCTATGGGCAGCAGGGCTGTGTGGTCGAATTGGCTGCGCATGACGCCCACTGTCGCGAACAGCGCGTCGGTCACAGGCCGCGCGGCCATGCCCGCGACGAGCGCGCCGAGGACGGCGCCGGCCGCGGTGGCGGGCATGAGTGCTGCGGCGATCTGGCGCATGAGCTGTCCGCTGGTGTAGCCGAGGGCTTTGAGTATACCGAAACGGCGGCGTTCGCGCGCGATCGTGGACCGGACGACCATCATCAGCACCAGACTCGTCAGACCGACCGCGAGGATGAGCATGGCGAGGCTGACGGTTGACATGACCGATCCGTACATCTGTTGGCTTGTGTCACGCATGCGTTCCATGTCGGTGGTGTGCGTCACGAGGTCGCCGCACGTGCTTTCGATCGCACGGATGACGCGCGCGGTGTCGGCCCCATCGCAGTACACGTAGAGCGTGTGCGGGCTGTGTGCGAAGTCCTGGTCGAGGCGTGTATAGCCCGCGTTGGTCAGTTCGCAGACGGAGCCGCCGTCGTTGACGCTCTGGATGTAGCCCACCACGGTGTAGCCGAGCGCGGTACCGCCGTGGCTCACCGTCACATGCGAACCGATCGGATGCGCGTCCGCGAGCGCTGACCCTATGGCGATCTCGTGCGCGGTGGCGGGGTGGTTGCCGTCGTACCGGATGTCGTTGCTGGCGGCGTCGAAGTCGTCGCTCACGAAAGCGGGCAGTTGGGTGCCGTCGACACCGACGCGCGCCGTGGTGTATGCGATCACGTTCTGTACGCCGGGAATCGCACGGATGCGTTGCATCGCCTCAGTGGTTTCTCCTTGGGCTGGTGTGGCGACAACCTGTGGCGTCTCCGTGGACAGCGTGTTGTAAAGGTTGTCCGGTTTGACCGTGGCGTTGTATGTGAGCACTGCGGCGAAGCTGACGATCAGGGTCATCAGGAACGCCATGCACCCCACGAGCAGGTTGCGCGAGGGGGATGCGGCGGCTTGCTGCAGGCTGATCGCCGTGCGCGCATTGCCCGGCATGCGGTTGAGTGGGCGTACCGTATGGCGCTGGCTGCGCGCACTGATGCCGCGGATCGCTTCGATCGGTTGCAGTGCACGCAAGGAGCGTACGCCAATCCACGCGAACAGCAGCGTGACGCCGGCGAGCGCCGCGATGGTGATGAGCCAAGCGCGCGCGTCGGCCTGCGCATGGAACGTGAAGCCGGCCTGCAGCGCGATCAGTGAGCCGATCGCTGGGGTGGCGAGTGTGGATAGGGCGAGTCCGGCCAACGTCGCGCCCACACACACGAGCAGATACGGTGCCATCATCGCGTGCGAGATCATCTGGCTGGTGTAGCCGAGCGCTTTGAGCACGCCCATGTCGGTACGGTCGGTCTCCACGATGTTCCTGATGTGGAATGTGCACAATGCCAGACTGACCACGGTGACGAGCACGGCGAACACCACGAGGATGAGGATGATGAGCCGGCTGACCATCGTACGGGTTGCGCGCACACTGTCGCAGTCGATAGCGGCGGCCACGGGTACGCCTGCGTCGGCGAGCGCCCGCTCAATGTGTGAACGCACGGCGCGCGGGTCGGCGCCGGCGCTTATGCTCACCGCGTATTCGGTCATGCGCGTCTGCGGATACGCGCGTTCAAGCTGGGTGAAGCGTGCGGCTGGGGCGCTGAACGCGAGGATCTGCGATCCGGCGTTGCCGAATTCCATCTCTTCGACCACACCGGCGATGCGGAACGACTCGTCATGGCCGGCCAGTTGCAGTTCGATCCGGTCCCCCGGCGCGAACTGCCCGAACCACGCCGTGTACTGCGCGACATAGAGGTCGCCGCTGTCGCCCGATGTCGCCAACACGCGTGTCTGGTTGAGTGTGCGCGACGCGTCGGCGTCGGTAATCATCGCGCGGATGGCGAAATCGGTGCCGCGGAAATCATGGATCTGCGTGTCCATGAGCAGCACGTCGTGGGGATCGACGGCCGCGACACCGGTGGTGTGGTCGATCACGTCGCGCACATCGGCAGTGGCGGCTGTACGCGGCACCACGATGTCCACGTCCGCGGTGTGCAGTTCGTCCGCGAGCGCGGTGTAGCGCGGGCCGACGGTGAACAACAGGGTGAGCGCGGAGCCCAACATGCAGGCGGCGATGAGGATGGTCGCGCCGAATCCGAGGAAGGCCCCCTTGTTGCGGCGCCATTGGTGCAGGGCGAGTGTGCGCATCGGGTCACCACCCCATCTCATTGAGGAACACGGCGAGCGTGTGTTCGCGCTCACCGTACGGTTCTCCGCCGTCCCACGCGCCGAGCGTGCATTCGCCGGCGATCGCGCCGTCGCGCAGGTACAGCACACGGTTGGCGCGCAGGGCGCTGTGCCGGTCGTGGGTGACCATGACGATGCTTTGCCCGTTGGCGTGCAGTGTGCAGAACACGTCGAGCACCGCCTGGGAATTGTGTGAGTTGAGCGCGCCGGTCGGCTCGTCGGCGAACACGAGCTCGGGGTCGTTGATCAGGGCGCGCACGATGCTCGCGCGCTGGGCCTCGCCACCGGAGACCTGTGCGCTCGTGCGCGTCTGGGCGCGTTCGTCGAGGTGCACGAGCGAGAACAGTTCGCGCGCTTTGGCGGCAATGCGCGGCTTGGAGCGCATCGTGAGCGCGCCGGCGACGAGCACGTTGTCGATGAGGCTCCTGCGTTCGAGCAGCTGGTGTTGTTGGAACACGAAGCCGCAGTGCGTTCGGCGAAACACGGCGAGCGCGTCGTCGCGCATGCCGGTGATGGTTTCGCCGTCGAATTTGATGGTGCCGGCGGTGGGGCGCTCCAAACCGGCGAGCGCGTAGAGCAGGGTCGATTTGCCTGCGCCGGAGGGGCCCATGATCGCGGTGAAGTCGCCGCGGCGGATGTCCACGTCGAGTCCGTTGAGCACAGTCTGTTCACGGTCGGCCGTACGAAACGATTGGGTCAATCCGCGGGCGCTGATGATTGCGGTGCCGGTCGGCGGGTGGCTGTGTGCCATGGTGGCTGCTCCTCGATGGTCAGGGCGGCGGTCGGGTGGCGCCGCGTCGATGAGGCCACCGTACGAGGTGGGTCCAGCGCCCACAAGCAACGAACGCCGACACCACGGGATTTCCATGCTACGTTCCGTAGCATCGGCGGAATTCCAACGATGTGGTGTCGGCGTGTCGTGTTGCCCCCCTATGTGGGTGAGGGCGTCAGGCGCACTTGCGCTTGAGGGCGATCATCGCACCTCCGGCCGCGATCGCGGTGGCTGCGGCCACCATCAGGGCGATGGTCGAGGCGCCGGTGGACGCGAGTTCGACCGACTGCCGGCTGCCTCCCGCATGGGTCCCATTGGTCGTGGTGGACCCCGGCTGGGCGCCGGCCGGGTCATTCCTGTCCGGATCCGCCGGCGAGTCCGGCCCCTCGTCGCCGGTGCCCGGTGTATCCGGCGCGGTATCGATGCGCTCAAACTGGGCCTCGACGTAGACGCTGTGTGCGGGCATGGCGAAGGTGTTGTCGTTGGCGATGACCGCGCCGCCCTGGTTCACCCTCCAGCCGGCGAAGCGGTGGCCCTCATCCGGTGTAGCGGTCAGTGTGACCGTGGCGCCGGGCGCCACGTCGGCGGTCTTGTCGGCGGACGCGGTGCCGCCCTCCCCTGCGCTCACATGCACGGGAACAGCGTGTTCGCCACACGCCACAGCTGGGTGCCGTAGAACGGGTTCGCCGTGCCGATGAGCATGTAGTCGTCGGTGTTGCTAAAGATGCGCAGGCCGTGGTTGAAGGGGTCGCCGAACCCGTCGTTGGCAACGGTCTGCACCGTCACGCCGCCCTTGGCGTCCTCGCTGATCTCGAACAGGTTGAAGCCTCGCTTCGACTTGGCCAGGTACGGCAGGGACTTGAAGAACGCCTGCATGTTCTGCTTGGAGGAGAGCTTGAGGAGCGTCTCATAGAGCTTCTTGAGGCTCTCGGGGACCTTCGGCAGCGCGGTGAGCGCGGCGAGCATGTCACCGTAGGCATCCACGAATTCCTCAGACGCCCGCTCGTCCAGCTGCGGCGTCAGGGAACCCAGCGCGCTGTTGATGGCGAACAGTTCCCCTGCGGTGTTGGCGTCGTCAAGGCTTTCCGGCACGATGCCGCCGTCCTTGATGCCCTTGACAAGCGATTCGCGTTGGGCGTCGGTCAGGACGAACTCCTCATCGGCCTCGTTGTCGCCATCGGCCTGGGCCGGGGCGTCAGCGGCGGCGCGGGCGGCCGCTTGCCGGCACGCCCAGTCGACGAGCGCATCCGGGTCGTCCGCCGATGGGCGTACGGAACGGGTGCGCGAGAGCGTGGCGGCGTCATCGCCCTTGAGCACGATCTCCAGGAACGCGCGCAGATGCTGCACCGTCGTCTTCCACTCCTGTGCACTCATGTGCAGGATGTCGCCGTTGGTAAACTGGGCGATCGGTTCGAGCAGCGTCGTCGTGTTCATCGTCGACAGGTACATCTTGCCTTCGTGCACGGCGGTCTGCCACGTGTACTGGTTCATGTTGTTGCCGTAGCCGCTGCCCAGGCCGGTGCTGCCACCGTCGGGGAAGGTCTCGTTGGCGTCGCCCACGAGCATCTCGACGTTCTCGTTGGCGTCCATGCGGTACAGGTTGATCGACTGTTCGAGGTTCGTGGCCTGGGTCACGAAGTCCATGTTCATCGCGAAGCCCTGCAGTGCGCTCGACACGTCGTTGTAATCGCCGATGTAGAGGTGGTCGCCGAAGACCTGCAGCGTGCAGGCGCCGGCGCTCACGCGGCTGGAGTCAAGACCGTAGAAGTATTTGGCGCCCTTGGTGGGGTCGCCGACGAGCGGCCGCCAGCTCCAGTCGGCTTTGTTCGTCGCGTCGCCGTTGTTCTCGCCCACATAGATGGCGAAGGAGCGCAGCGTGCCGGTCTGCTCGTTGCGCGTGTCCGCGCTGCCGGTGCACACCACGACGTAGAGCTTGCCATTGAATTCGAGCACCTGGTAGATGCCGCCACCACCGTTGACGTCGGAGCGGTGGATCGCCGGCAGGTTGTCAAAGCTCGCCATGTCGGCGATCACTTTGTACGACCCGGGGACCGACGGCGTGTTCGACGCCACCAGATAGGCCGCTCCGTTGCCGTTGGCGTCGATCTTGAGGTCACCGGCGATCAGCGTGTCGTTGAACGAGCCGATCGCGCGCGTGGAGGTGAACACCTTCTGGTTGACGAGCGTGCGGAACCCTTCCGTGTCCACACTGTTGTGCACGATCGTGAGCTTGTCGCCGTTGGCCGGGTCGATCTCGTAGATGCACGGGAAGCCGTTCTGCATCGCGATGGCGGTCTGGATCTCGCGCTGGTCGAGGTCCGGGTTCGCCGTGTCCATGACCATGCCCTCGAAATACAGTTTGCCGTTCATCTCGAACGCGCTGCGGAATGTGGGGATGATGCCCTTGCCACCTTCGATGCCCGCGCTCTTGGACATGAGAATCTTTGTCTCGCCGGTCTTCACATTGAACTTGAACAGCATGCCGCCGGCGCTCTTGCCGTCGGGCTCACCCAGATACATGTGCCCCGCGTACATCGTCTGCATGAGGTTCTTCGCCGCTTCGGCGGACATGCCCATGTTGGACGCCATGCCATGGTTCAGGATCGCCTGCACGCCAAGGCCGCCGTACATGGTGCCGATGTACACCCAGTCACCGTGCGATGCGGCGGCGTAGCTGTAGGACTGTCCGCGGTCGCCTTGACCCTTGTCCGCTTCGGTGATCATGCCGTTGCCGTTGAGTGCGTTGTAGGCGTTGAGCACGGAGGTCGCCGAGCGTGTCCTGTTCGTCCGCGTGCGCTGCGCCGACGCCCCACATGTCAGTGTGGCGCACGCCGTGGTGGCGCCGATCGCCGCGGTGAGTTTTCGCCTGAAGGCCTTCGTATTTATCTATCTCCCTAATCGATGTGGTGCGCGGCATCAATGATGCCGACGCAACCATACAGTTATATACGACATTCCTGCTACTATTGACCAGTATATAATATCGCAACGAGCGAATTATAAACGTGTCTTTTTCTGCAACACCACCATCTTCACCAAACCACCACGGATACGGCAGTGCGGCCGGTGCTTGGCGAGAAGCACCGGCCGCACTGTAGGGGAAATCCGCACAATCAATCCTGCCGTGGCGTGCTCGGGTCGACAGCCACAGGAGACGACGGATGCGCCTTGGCCGTGGCCCCCGCGTACAACGCCACCGCAGATCGCGCGGGGACGGACGTGCGCACCTTCCCCTTGCGCACGCGCACCGTCTGCGAGCAGTCCTGCACCGCGTAGACATTGCAGTATTCGCCGTCGGGCATTGAGGTCTCAAATTCCACACTGGCCTCCTCGTCACCGCCGTTCATCGCGATGAATCCCTTGCCTGTACGCGAGAAGGCGATGACAGCGGCATCCGCGCCCTCCTGCCAATGGTCCACGGCGGTGCCGTGCACATAGTTGTGGAATGCGATCATGCCGCGCGTGGGCGTCCACCGCTGCTCGCAATTCCATGGGCCGTCGTTCGTGGCGCACGCCTCGTTGAAATTCACGTCAGGCACGCTTGTCTCGGTGGCGTCTGGCGCGCCCGCGTCATTGTCGGTGAACCGGTAGTCGGAGATCAGCCGTGGCGTGCCGTAGTCGTAGGCGAGCGAAAAAGCGTTCGCGAGCGCGAAGGCGGCGCCGTCCTTATACGACAACGCTTGGCCGTTGCGTTCGGTGTCCCAGTTCGTCACGAACACGTTCGCCTTGTCGGTCGGGATCGCGTAAGGATTGCGTTTGATGTCGCCAAGGCGCTCGCGCAGGTCCGACAATGCGTTGAGCGAACCGGGCACATTCGATTTCATGGCGCCGGCGAACGCGAATTGGGTCACGGTGCCGGTGTCGAAGTAGTTGGAGGGTTGGATGTCCTTGGCCTCCCCGGCGTTGCCGATGACCTCCTGGATCCAGTAGATGTCTTGTTCCGGCACTTCGATCTTCTTTGCCATCGCCTGTTTGAGGGCCTTCACGTCTTCGGCGTCGATGTGTTTGACGGCGTCCATGCGGAAACCGCGCACACCGAGCCGGTACAGCCTGGCCAGGTAATCCGATTGCAGGTCGCGCACTTTGGCGCTGGATGAGTCGAAGTCCCACATGCCGCTCAACCGGCCCTGCTGCACTTCATCCTGATCGCGGTAGTTGCTGATCGAGGCGCCGTTGTTGTAGTCATGGAAATCATGGCTGTTCACGCCTTCGGGGTGTTGCCCCTCGTTGCCGGTGAACCCGGGATAGCTTCCGGTGCCCGGGTTGTACCGGGTGCCGGCCACACCGGTGAGCTCTTTGTTCTCCCCCGCCCCGGTCGTCTGGTTGAGCACGACATCGGCGATGATATCAACCCCGGCCGCCGAGCATTCCTCGATCATGTGGGCGAGCTCCTCCTCGGTGCCGAGTTTGGAGTCAAGCCTGTAGCTCACCGGTTGGTATGAGGTCCACCATTGGGTGCCGCGGATCGATTCCTGCGGCGGCGAGATCTCCACGTAGGCCACGCCGGCAGGACCATAGGTCTGGGTGCATTCGCGGGCGATGGAATTCCATGGTTGCTGGAACGCGATCACCTCCACATCGGTTTTGCGGGGCAATGCCGTGCTGCCTGTGTCGGCATGCCCGCATGCGGCGAGCGGCGCGAGCACCAACGCCATGCCGGCGCATGCGGCACACGCCCGGACCACTGTGCGGCGCACTGCGCCAACGGGCCCACGCAGTATGGATGGTGCGGTGTGAGGTGTCCTCGTTGTCATCGGACCGTTGTCCTTCCTTCTCAATCATCACCCGGGCCGGCGGCGGCGCGGGCGCTCGTTCCCACTGTAATCGCCGATGGTGCGGCGCAACGCCGTTGTTTCGCGTGCCATGCATATGCGCACCGATAATGCGCGAGGAGGATGCCTTGTGGGGCATCCTCCTCGGGATTCAGCTGATGCGCGCCGTTATGGCGCCTGCACCGTTGCCGTCTCAGTCACGGCGGCGGACGATCAGCAGACCGGCGCCCGCGGCCACGAAGGCCACCGCCACAGCGACCAGCAGCGCGATGGCCGAACCGGTCGAGGCGACCCCGGCAACCTGCTGCGCGGCGCCGGCGGACGACTGCGAGCCCGCGGCGTTGCCACCCGGCTGTTCGCCGGCGGCCGGCTTGTCGGTGTCGCCGGGCTCATCCGGGTTGGCCGGAGTATCCGGCTTGGTCGGCTGATCCGGGGTATCCGGCTGATCCGGGGTGTCCGGCTGGCCGAGGTCGGCGACCGGGGCGAGCAGCACCGCGCTATGGGCGGGCACCACCACGTTCTGGCCATCCTTGACCGCGATCGCGGCGCCGGCCACTGAAGCGTCCACACCATCGGCATTGTCGGCCTGGGCCACGGCTTGGACCGGATGCAGGTAGGTATGGCCGTTGGACACGAGCACGCCGTAGTCGCCGGCGGTCACGCCCGGCACGGCGGCGGCCTCGTCGCCGGCGTTGAGCGCCACCACGTAGGTGCCATTGTCGCGGGCGATCTCGTACGCCACCACATTGTCGGCCGCCTTGAGTTCCTTCGTGCTGTTCGAGATCTTCTTATAGCTCTCGACACGCAGCGCGGAGGTCTTCTTGCGGATCGCGATGAGGTCCTTGACGTACTGGGCGTGGTCACCGTAGTCGGCGTCGTTCATACGGTCCCAATCCACGGCGTTGACCGCATCACCGGACTTGTAGCTGTTCTCGTCGCCGCCCTTGGTGCGCAGGAACTCCTGGCCCACCTGGAACTCGGAGATGCCGAACGCCATGAAGACGGCGGAGTTGGCGAGCTTCGAGGTCTCGATGACCTTCGCCTTCTGCCCGGCTTCGTCGAGGCCTTCGTTGCGGCCCTGCACAAACAGCGACTTCTCGAGCTTGTCGTTGAGCGTCAGGTTGTCGTGGATCTCCACATAGTTGACCACCTGGCCGGCATTCGCGTACTTGACAATTCCGTCCTTGCCGTCGTTTCCACTGTCGCCGTTGGTGCAGAACGCGCCTTCGGCCGTGCCGTCGAGGTTGCGGCAGCCGAGCATGTTGTTCATGATGAGCGGTTCCATACCCTGCTTGCCCGAGACGAACCCGTTGTCCTCATCGGAGAACACCGAGCCCTTGAGGCCGTCGCGGATCGAATCGTTGAAGAACGCAATGGTGGAGTTCGGGGTGTCGAGCTTGTAGCCATTGGGCTGAATCGACATCGCGGACTTGTCCATCGTGGTGTTCATGTTCCAACCTTCGCCGACGATGATGATCGACGGGTCAATCTTGTCGAGGGCCGAGCGCACCTGCTTCATCGTCTCCACATCATGCAGGCCCATGAGGTCGAAACGGAAGCCGTCCATGTTGTATTCCTTCGCCCAGTAGGCCACGGAATCCACGATGTACTTGCGCATCATCGCACGCTCGGAGGCGGTGTCGTTGCCGCAGCCCGAGTTGTTGACGAGCGAGCCGTTCTGGTAGCGGAAGTAGTACCCCGGCACCGTGAGCCCGAACGGGTTCGTCGCGGCATCGGCAACATGGTTGTACACCACGTCCATGACCACACGCAGGCCGTTGGCATGCAGGCCGTCCACCATCTGCTTGGCCTCGACCACGCGGTTGGCGGGGTCGGTCGGGTCAGAGGCGTAGGAGCCTTCCGGCACATTGTAGTTGAGCGGATCGTAACCCCAGTTGTAGTTGGAGTCATCGAGCGGCTTCGTCTCGTCGACGCTCGCGTAGTCGAACATCGGCTGGATCTGCACATGCGTGATGCCGAGCTCCTTGAGGTAGTCCACGCCGGTGGACTTGCCCGCGGAGTTCGTGGTGCCGTTCTGGATCATGCCCAGGTACTTGCCGCGCTTTGCGGCGTCCACACCGGAGTTCTCGTTCTTCGTGAGGTCGCGGATGTGCGTCTCCGCGATCACCGCGTCGGTGTTCTTGGAGAACGGCGCCATGCGACCCGAGTCCTTGACCGTCGTCTTGGCCGGCGACAGCACCACGGAACGCTTGCCGTTGACCACGGATGCGCGGGCGTACGGGTCGGCGGAGTCGTTGACGGTGCCATCGGCGAACGACACGCGGTAGATGTAGGCGGTGCCGTCGGCGACCTTGGCCGTGGCGCTCCACACACCCTTCTCACCGCGGTCCATCGCGATGGTGTCGGCGGCTTCGGCGTCGGCGGTCTTGGCGTCCTTGAACGTCACGAGCTCGACCTTGCTTGCGGTCGGGGCCCAGAGCTTGAAGGTCGTGCCGTCATCCGCCCAGGTCGCGCCAAGGTCGTCGCCGTCGTAGGCGTATTCCTTGTCGAAGGCGTCAGTGCGCACCACGGAGCCCGCGACGGCGTCGGCCGAACCGAAGCCCTCGATTTCGACCGTGTACTTCGCGGTCAGGTCGAGGTTGTTCTTCAGCGTGATCGTCACGGTGGTGCCATTGGCCTTCACCGTGTCGATGTCGACGGCATTGTCCTTGGCGTCGGTCACCTTCACATCCTCAACCTTGACATCGGCCGGCTTCGTCAGCTTCGCGTCGATCGCGTTGTTCTGCGCGATCTCGGCCGTCGAGATGCGGGCGCCGAGCGCCGGGCGCGCGGTGTAGACGGTCGGGTCGTCCTGCATGAGCCAGACTTCTGCCTTGGCGGTGCCGTCATTGCTGAAGACGATGGCATTGGCGGTCATCTTGATGTCACCGTCGGAGCCGTCCTTCTTTTTCCATTCGTCCACACCGTAGCGGCGCAGCAGACCGAAGTCCGATTCGCCGTTGGATGCCTGATAGGTGTAGTTCGAGAACGATGCGGTGGCGAGCTCACCCCAGTCATCATGGCCCGTGAACTTCGAGGCGAAGCCATTGCTGTTCGAGTTCCACATCCACAGATCCCACTGCGGGACCTTCGTCTCGGTGTCGTCGGCGTTGAAGTACAGGCCGTCGTTGCGCATGTAATGCACGGTCACGTCGACCTTGTCGGCCTTGCACTTGTAGTCGTCGGGCGCTTCCAGCTGGGTCTCACGCGGCGAGTTCACGCCGTCGACCCACACTTCCACAGTGCCGTTCTTCTCGGTGAACTTGACGTCACGGTTGCCGTCCTCGGGATCGTCGCTGACCGCGACCCTCTTGGACCAGTCCTCAGTGGAGATGATGAAGCTGAAGTCGGAGAGCTCCTTGTCGAACGTCAGTTCGGCCACCTTGCCATAGCAGTCCTCACCGGTGAACTGGTAGCGTGCGCCGTCAAGGCCGTCGCCGGTCTTGGTCGTGCCCCACGTCCACAGCGAATAGTCCGGATCGCCCGGGGCCTCCTTGTAGTGGATGACCACACGGGACTGGCCGCCGATCGCCTCGGGGTTGCCCACCGACAGCGAGCCGTCCTCGACCGCGACATGCGTGACGCCCTTGCGGATCAGATAGTTCTGGCCGCCGTTGCTGTCCCACTCGCTGGCACCATTATTGAAGCAGATCTGGTGATCCTCACCCTTGGTGTCGATCGTCTTCGTGTAGTAGCCCTGCGCGTCCGGTCCTTCCATCTGTTCGCCGGGAACGGCTGTCCAATCAGAGCCAGCGCCATGGTGCACGAAGACCTTGTCCCACGTGTTGACGGGCTTGTACCACACGGTCGTCGTCTGGTCGTCCGGCTTGACGGTGTTGTCCGGGATGACGACGTCCGGGGTGCTCGGGTCAACGGCCACGTCAGACACGGGGTGCGTCGTCTTCGTTGCACCGCCGTAGATCGCGATGGCTTGCATCGCCGGCACGGTCACCTTGACCTTGCCGCCGGAGACGGTCACGGTCTTCGAGCAGTCCTGCACTCCGTAGACGTCGCAGTACTCGCCGTCAGGCATCGAGGTCGCATATTCGGCCGTCTTGTCTTCGGTCGAGTTGTTGATCGCGACAAAGCCCTTGTCGCCACGCGAGAACGCGATGTTATTCGCGCCGTCGTCCTGCCACTGCTCGACGGCGGTCCCGTCCACGTAGTTGTGGAACGCGATCATGCCGCGCGTCGTCGTCCAACGCTGCTGGCAGTTCCATTCGCAGTCCTTCGTCGAGCACGCCTCGTCGAAGTCCACGTCAGGCACTTCGGTCGCGATCGCACCCGGGGCGCCGTTGTCGTTGACGTCGTACTTATAGTCCGACAGCAGGCGCGGCGTGCCGTAGTCATAGGCGAGCATGAATGCGTTCGCGAGCGCGTACATCGAATCGTTCTTGTACGTGATCGCACCGTCGTTGCGAGCGGTGTCCCAGTTCGTCACGAAGACGTTCGCGTCCTTGGACGCAATCGCGTTCGGATTCGACGACAGGTCGCCGATGCGCGTCGAGAGGTCCTTGAGTTCGGCGATCTTGCCCTTGAACTTCGCGTTGAGGTCCGACTTGTAGTCGAACTGCGTCACGGTGCCGGTCTCCAGGTAATTGCGCGGCTGGATGCCGGGCGCTTCGCTCGCATTGCCGATGACTTCCTGGATCCAGTAGATGTCGCTGGCGTTCTTGCCGACCTTCTGGGCCATCTTGTCTTTGATGCCCTTGATGTCCTCGTTGTTGATGTGCTTGACGGCATCCATGCGGAAGCCCTTGACGCCCATCTTGTAGAGCTTGGCGAGGTAATCGGACTGGATCTCCTGCACCTTCTCGCTCGACGTGTTAAAGTCCCACATCGAGCTCAGGCGGCCTTCCTGCACCTCCTGCTGGTTGGTGTAGTCGGAGATGCTCGCGCCGTTGTTGTAGTCGTGGAAGTCGGCTGCGGTCACGCCCTTGGGATACCGGTCGTTCTCACCGGTGAAGCCCGGGTAGTCTCCGGTCGAGCCGTTGTACTTCGTGCCCGCAACGCCGGTCTGCTCACCTGCGGCGACGTCCGAACCGGTCGCCTGGTTGAGCACGACGTCGGCGATGATGTCGACGCCGGCGGCATTACAGGTGGTGATCATGTTCTTGAACTCGGCTTCGGTGCCGAGTTTCGAATCGAGCTTGTAGCTCACCGGCTGGTAGCTCGTCCACCACTGGGCGCCCTGGATCGATTCCTGAGGCGGTGAGATCTCGACGTACGCCACGCCTTGCGGGCCGTACGTGTTCGTGCATTCCTTGGCGATCGAATTCCATGTCTACTGGAATGCGATCACCTGCACGTCCGTTTTCGCGGGAGGGTGGTCTGCCCGGTGTCCTCCGCGGCGTTCGCCGCCATCGGCACTGCGAGCAGGGCGCCCGTGCCGACCATGGCAAGGGCCACGCCTATGCCTGTGGTCCGGCGCATGCAGTCTCTAACCTGCTGAATCACCATAGATGTTCCATTTCTCTTTTCCCTGGGCCGGCCCATCCATGGAGCGCCTTGCGGTACGTCCGCCACTCCACCAACGCGCCGGCTTGCCAAAGTATGCAGTCCCTCGCATGCTTCTATTGCACGGATTTCCGAGGAGCTCAGCTACGAGCTTTGCACACGTTTGCAATGAAATCAGGAATATTCTACACTATTTCTGCACCGTATTGCCTCACTCTGTTCACATTGCACGGCACAAAAAGACCCTCCGACCCACGGGACAGAGGGTCTTCTCCCGATATTACACAGGTCCAGACTTATGCTTCCTGTTCAAACCGTGGAAATGCAGGTTCATTTGGTGAGCTCGTCCACCGCCTCAAGCGCGCGTTTGCAGCCAAAGAACCCAGGTTCGCTGATTGTGGCGACCAGCGACGCCGCTGTTCATGGACAGGCGGCATTCGGAGCAGGGGAACAACGCCGCCTAGCCGATGAATGCCCTGTTGTACACGCCACAGGACACCTCATCCACGTACCGCACTTGCTGGCAGAACATCACGAAGTGCTTATTGATCACATATTGGTTAAGCCCAACGGCTGCTTCCATCTCCTCAACGAAAGCACTCTCCCCTTTCGTGTAACCAATCTGCTCCGCAAAACACGCAAAGGCATCGGAAGTCCATGGTTCATCCGCTTCCGAGACGGTCCCCTCGGCACCTCTCCACACATTCAACCCATTGTTCGACAACACGATTGGTGGTAGATCAGGATATGCACCACAGTGCATGGCGTATGCCTGCGCCAATGGAATCGAGATGTCCGGATGCGGGCGATTATTCATACGCACAAGCAGTACAACGGCAACAACTGCAATCACCGCCACAATGGCCCATACTCTTGGGGACGCGCTGAGGCTCGCCATGGAACGGCGCGTGGCAGCCTGTTCAGGGGGACGTCTGGAAACGGCATACGCAGACAGCATGCGGTCGACATCCACACCTTGGAACACATGCGGCAATGCATAGCCATCCTCACCATCGATGTGCACATCCCATGGATTGTCACGGATCCAGAGATCCCCATGCACGGGCAATACGGCACCCGCCTCACGCCGCCTCCCATGCAGTACGCGCACCCGGTACGCCGGCACTCCATCGTAGGCGACGCCTTTGGTCAGCGCGGGGTCGGTTGAGACGTCGACCACCAGGCCAAGCGCATCCAGTCCAGCACCGTCAACGACGATGACATCACCCAATCTCATGGCTCTGCGGGTCATCTGCCATCCTCCATTCAAGTCATGCGCGAGTAGAACACCATATCGTCAGAGACGCTGTTGGGTTGCGCTTCGCCGTACGGTTTGATGATGAGATACGCCACTTGCGCCGGTGGGTTCGATGCATCGATCCCATCGACGGGCAATGTGTTGTCAGGCCCCACGCGGACCACTTCCAATGGCTTCTGCACCATGATGATGCCGGCCGAGGCAGGAGCGCCAGTGGACTGGTCATATGCCGGCTTATGCACTGTCTCGCCGTCACATGAGCTTGCATCCGTTTGGGTGCTGCAGTCGATGCGGTAGGTGTATTCGGTGACCATGTGGAATTGCTGCCTGAGGGTCGCGGGATCCTGCTGGCTTTGATAATTAGGGACCATCAGGGTCGACGTCTGCCCGTCCGGCAACGGGTTCGCATCACCCATCTGGGAGGTGTCCATCACAAGCGGCATCGCCTGCCCCTCGGTCTGTGGCGTGATGACGACGCAAGTGACACCATCCTTCCGGCACCATCTGCCACGGACGTTATCCGGATCGAACTCACCCTCCCCTGATTGCGCTCCGGCTTCCTCGGAGCTGTTGGTGGATGATGTTGATGCATCTGTGGAAGCCGATCCATTCGACGCCGAATCATCCGAGGAGGCGCCACCATTCGTATCCCCCTCGCCGAATGATTCATCCCCACTGCGGACATCACACATGACCACACTGTCGAAACCCTTGCCACACCGAATCTCGATATCCATCACCGTTTGCCAAGGCAACGATTCCAATTGTTTGGGATTCGTCACGAGGTTTCCGACGGAGGCGCCGATAAGTGCTCGCCAGAGCGACAATTCATTGGCTCCCGTATCCTGCTCGCCCATTGACTCAAGCATGCACCCCAATGTCGCTGAATCGAGCCCATCGGTACGGGGGGCAACCGTTGCATATTGTGCGCCGAGCCCTGTGCTGATCGTCTGCAGATCGCCGCACTGCCTCAGTAGTCCCAGTGCATATGAATCAGTGCTGTCAATGAGGTTGTCCAACCGTTCCTGCCGTTGCTGTTCAGCAACCTGCTGCCGGTGACGCTTCACCAAGACACCCGCACCCAGCACGACCGCAACCACACAGACCACCGCGATAATCCACTTTATGATGGCTGTGCGCCGTTTCCGCCTGTTCCATGCCCCCTCCTCATCAGAGGTCATGCTTTTGCGCGCCACACCGGCTTTCGCCAGCAGCCTTGCCACATCCTCACCTTGGAAGTGCTCCGGCAGCGCATACCCATCCTCGCCATCGACCCGCACATCCCATGGATCATCGTTGATCCAGATGTCCGTATCCGCCGGCACAGGCGACCCATCGGCATGACGGGAACCACACAATATGCGTATCCTATACGCCCACTTGCCTTGGGAGGCATTCCCCAAGCCACCGGTTTTTTCGGCATCGCCGGATATCTCCTCGACGATGCCGAGTGCGTTGACGCCGCGCGCATCGATAAGGACGATGTCACCGGTTTCCATTCTTCTACGTGTCATCTTCCCCTCATGTTCCTTTCTCTTGATCGAAGGTCCATGCGATCGGCGCACGCAGCATGGCCGACGTTTCGCGCCGACGGCCTCTAGCGACATGGTGTGTTCATCGGGGTCAGTCGTTTCAGTTGGCGCCTCGTCACCCCGGATCCGCCCATCATCGACGACAACGACGTCGCTAATCTCCATACTCCTGCGCCCCATCGCCTCTCCTTATCTTTTTATCTTTTATAAAAGATAAAAGTAGCTAGAACTGTAATCCACGCCTAGCGACCTGTCAAATCGTCGTACGGAGCCCACGGCAATCCCGACATGCCCGAATGTTGCTCTATCTTGGTAAAAAGATAATGAAGTACTTTGCACGGAAGGACGATGATGGCCGAAATCGTCACCATGAAGATCGGACCGCGAAAGATCCTGGACTACGACGAACAAGACCCCGACAACCATGCGATCACCGCGATCGGTTGGCAACCGGGCCTCTCCCAGCGAGACGTCTGGAGTTGCAGCGCCGGCTGGTGGAAGCTCGAACCGGGACGCGCGGTGCGATGTGATATCGGCATCATCCTCAACCCGGACAACGTCGTCGTCTGCGTCGCCAAAATCAAGGGCATCGTCAAACGCGACGACATGCGCATGTGGTTCCTCGGTGACCTCGCCGGCGAGCGCTACGACCCATGGATCGGCAAAACGCTCGAACGCAACGATTCGAAAAATCCTATCGCCTATTTCGACGAGCGCGCGATCATCCCACCCGAGGCGGTCACCGCGGAGACGACAACGCTCAACAGCAAGTAAAACCGGCTGGAACACGCAATGGGGCGCGTCCATCATCGTTTTATCTTTTATATAAGTTATGATGATGCAAAGATACTGTCCGTGCATCGAAGAAGGCACCTATGACCACGCTTGGGTTCCGTTATCGCATTCGCCAGAACACCGATGTTCCGCGCTCGGTGCGCGCGGACAATCTCGAACAAGCGGTCACCGGATGGTTGTCCACGCTCGCTTGGTCGGATTGGACGGTCACCTCACCCTCGGAGGACAAAACGACAGCCCTCGCCGTGCCATTCACCTCCATCGCACGGCTGCAGTCCGCCGGTGCTCCCGGGAACGACTTCCGTGAGCTCAACATCATGGCCTTCGACGGCAAGCCGTTCTATCGTGAGCTCATCGATGACGAACATGGCACGAACATCTATGATGAAGCCATCGACCGGTTGTGGCAGACCGTACAGCTGCTCGAAATCACCGCAGATGCGGCACACAACGACGGCGCCATCATCGATATCGGCAGGCATCGTATCGCCCTTGCCGAGGAGGGGACGACGTTACTCCCCCCGTTGTGCCTTGACGAAATCCCCCGGTTACCGGATTCCCTGAACACCTTCCGCTCCAAGTTGCGCCCCGTTTGGCCGGCGGATTTCACGTTGTTCGAAACGGCGGACTTCACGGTCGACGATGGATGGTTCGACATGATGTCCCAAGGAGCCACCGCATTGGACGACGCCTATTGGCACGCGCAGCGCCATGAGCTCGCCGACGCCCGGGGCCAACACCGCGTGCAGCAATGACCGCACACTGCAAGAAAGGAACAGATCATGGAGCATGACAACTCACCGATTGGATTCTTCAAGATGCTCGGCATCACCGAGAAGGAGCTCTCGGAGTATTCAATCAGGTTGAATCAGAGCAGCGACGCATGGTTCGATGCTATGACAATGTATTATGAGCAGCACGATGCGCTGATGGATTGGGTGTTCACACGCAGGTGGAACGGCAGCAGGGCCGGTGGCAATCTACGGCGGCGCAAGGTGCTGCAGTTCATCCAGCTCAACAGCCGTGAGAAACCGGCAACCCATTGGCTGTTCATCGGCGGCTATGAGGTTGGTGACACGGTGATGCGCGGAGGCAACGAGGTCTATCAACGCAAACCGATCGAGCGCTTCCGCCCCTTCGAAGCGCGCACCGTCGTCGTCTACCGCAAGAGGCGAGGCGCGATACAGATGGTGAACGACATGGCCGATGCCGGGCTGCGGGCGCGCTTCTTCGACACGATGATCGTCGAGAAGATCGCGCAATCGCCTGTGTCCGCGATGCCGTTCCCCGGATACGACAACGTACGTCTGTCCTTCAAAGAGCTCGTCGCCGCCGTGCATAACGACGAATGGCGCGGCGCACTGGGAGCTGTCAACGCCGTGTATCTGCAGACCGACACGCTCACCGGTTGGCACTATGTCGGTTCGGCTTACAGCCGCCATGGTGGCGAACGTGGCCTGTTGTCACGCTGGCAGGAATACGCGCAAGGCGACCACACCGGCGGCAACAAGCTATTGAAAGACCTGGTCACCGAACAAGGGGTGTCGTACATCGAGGAGCACTTCCAATATTCGATCCTCGACATCTTCGACCCCCGTGTGGCGGACCGCACGGTCATCGAACGTGAGCACTGGTGGATGGACACGCTTGGCTCGGTGCGAAACGAAAAGGCCGACCACCCCCATGGCTACAATTCCAAGCTCCAGTGGCGCCGTACCGGTGAAGGAGAGGATGCCGGCACTGACTGACAGGTCGTCTGGCGCCCTTCCCCTCATCGTATCGGTGTTGGAATGTATTCCGCTCACGCCTTCGTCAGCTCGGCCACCGCCTCAAGCGCGAGTTTGTAGCCGAAGAAGCCAAGGCCGGTGATCGTGCCGGTGGCGACCGGGCTGATCACGGAACGCTTGCGGAACTCATCGCGCGCGGCCGGGTTCGAGATATGCACTTCGATGAGCGGCATATCCGCATCAAGCACCATGTGCGCCGCGTCGGCGAGCGCATACGAGTAATGCGTGAACGCGGCCGGGTTCATGACGACCGCCTTCTGCCCCTCGGCCGCCTCGTGCATCCACTGCACCATCTGCGCTTCGTCGTCGGTCTGCCGCACGTCCACGTCGAGACCAAGCTCCTGCGCCCACTGCGTGCACAGCCTGCGCAGCTGCTCGAGGTCCTGCCTGCCGTACACGTCCGGCTGCCGTACGCCGAGGCGCCCGAGATTCGGTCCGTTGACGACGATCACCTTGACTGGCTCAGCTTCGGCCATATCCACTCCAATCCTTTGCGGGCTTCCCAGCCCCATGATAATACCGTCTGCGCGTCACGCCTGTTGGCGCACGCGTTCGAACGCCTCGCGCACCGCTTGAGCATCGGGGTCGTTGAGGTGGAACGGCTTGCCGATCTTTTCGAGCCCCACGAACCGCAGTGTATTGCCGCGCGCCTTCTTGTCGCGGTGCATCAGGGCGAGCACCGCGTCGAAATCGGCGCCGTTCCAAGACGTGGGCAGGCCAAGCCGGTCGAGCAGGTCGTAGGTGTATTCCACGGTCTGACGGTCGAGGTGCCCGGTCAGGTTCGACAGTTCGGCGGCGTAGATCATGCCGACGGCCACGGCGTTGCCGTGACGCCAGCGGAAATGCTCGAGTTGTTCGACCGCGTGGCCGAACGTGTGTCCGTAGTTGAGGAACTCGCGCAGGCCCGCTTCCTTGAGGTCGGCGGACACATGGTGCGCCTTGACGCGCACGGTGCGTTCGATGAGTTCGGCGACGACGGGTTTGAGCGGCGAGTCGAGGAATGTCTCGCCGTCGAACGCGCGCAGTTCGCTGGCATGCTCCTCAAGGATCGCCAGGATCTCAGGGTCGCGGATGAAGCCTGATTTCGCTACTTCGCCGAGGCCTTCGATGAAGATGTCGTTCGGCAGCGACGTGAGTGTGCGCAGGTCGGCGAGCACACCAGCGGGCGTGTAGAACGAGCCGACGAGGTTCTTGCCTTGCGGCGTGTTGATACCGGTCTTGCCGCCCGTCGACGCGTCGACCATCGCCAGCAGCGAGGTCGGGCAGTTCACATAGCGTACACCGCGCATCCATGTGGCCGCGATGAACCCGGCGAGGTCGGTGCAGGCGCCGCCGCCAAGGCCGACGATCGCGTCGGACCGTGTGAAGCCTTCGTTGCCGAGCCTTTCCCAGATGCCGTTGGCCACGTGCGCGGTCTTGCCCGCTTCGGCGTCGGGCACCACAATGTCGCTCACATCGTAGCCTGCCTTGCGCAGGATCGCACGGGCGCGGTCGGAGTGCCGCTGCACGGATTGCGTATGGATGAGCGCCACGCGCACCGGACCTTCGCCGAGCACGTCCGGCAGGTGGTTCAACACGCCTTCGCCGATGCGCACGTCGTAGGGCTCAATGCCGGAACCGTCTACATGCACAATGCCTTCGTCTGTCATCTCAATCATCTTCCTCGCTGCGGTTTTGGGGGTCATGCCGTGGGTGCGGACCACGACGTTGCTCACGGCGCGGTAGGTCGGGTCGCGCTGTTCGTAGAGGGCCATCCAGCGTGCATCGGCGTCACCGTCGAGCATCGGCCGGCCGCCGGCGCGGCGTGCTCGGGTCATGGCCTCATGCGGGTCCGCCTGCAGGTAAATCACCTTGCCGCCGGCGCGCGCGTATGCGGCCAGTCCTTGCTGCACGGCCGGCGTCATCGGGGCGCCGCCGCCCAATGCGTAGATGCCGTCGAAGCCTTCGAGTGTCTCGAGGATCACCTCACGCTCCACGTCGCGGAACGCGGGCTCGCCTTGCTGTGCGAAATACTGTGGGATCGACATGCCGATGCGCCGTTCGATCTGGATGTCGGCGTCACGGAACGGCAGGCCCATCATCTGCGCCATTTCCTTGCCGAGCCGGGTCTTGCCCGCACCCATCATGCCGATGATGACGGCTAGGGGACGCACCGCCCCATCATGTGCTGTGGTGGCCATGGCACTCACCGCATGTGCTCTGGCCACGAGGCCAGATAGCCTTCAAGGTTGCGCCGTGTCTCGTCCACACTGTCGCCACCGAACTTCTCGAGCAGTTCGCGGGCCAAGGTGAGGCGCACCATGGCCTCGACCACAACGGCCGCCGCTGGCACCGCGGTGCTGTCGGAACGTTGGTTGATCGCCTGGGCCGCCTCACCGGTGGCCACATCCACGGTGCGCAGCGCCTTGGGGATTGACGGAATTGGCTTCATCGCCGCGCGCACGCGGATCGGCTGCCCATTGGACATGCCGCCTTCGATGCCGCCGGCACGGTTCGTCAGACGGTCGATATGGCCGTCATCGCCCACCACCATCTCGTCGTGCGCCTGCGAGCCCGGGCGCATCGCTTCAAGGAACCCATCGCCGATCTCAACGCCTTTGATGGCTTGCACGCCCATGGCCGCGGCGGCCAAGGCGGCGTCGAGCCTGCGGTCGGATTCCACATAGGTGCCGACGCCTGCCGGCATGCCATAGGCAATCACCTCGACGACACCGCCAAGGGTGTCCGCATTGGCTTTCGCCTCATCGATGCGCGCAATCATCCGCGCTTCGGCATCACTGTCGAGCGTGCGCACGGGCGAGGCGTCCAATCGCTCCACGTCGTCGGGGGTCGGGTCCACCGACTGTCCCTCGACACCTGCACCACCGATGGAGAGTACGTGGGAGACGGTGCGGATGCCCGCCACCTGCTCGAGGAACCGTGCGGCCACCTCACCCAAGGCAACGCGCGAAGCCGTCTCGCGTGCGCTTGACCGTTCAAGCACCGGGCGGGCGTCATCAAAACCGTACTTGCGCATGCCGGTCAGGTCAGCGTGCCCGGGGCGTGGGCGGCTCAACGGCGCATTGCGGCCCTCGCGCGCAATCTCGTGATCGAGTGGGTCGGCGCTCATCACTTCCGTCCACTTGGGCCATTCGGTGTTGCCGATCTCGATGGCGATCGGCGAGCCGAGCGTGCTGCCGTGGCGCACGCCGGTGAGCAGACGCACCTGGTCCTGTTCGAATTTCATGCGCGCGCCACGGCCATACCCCAGCCGTCTGCGGGCGAGGGCCCCACGAATGTCGTCGCTCGTGACCTCAACCCCGGCCGGAATCCCTTCGATCATCGCCACAAGCGCCTCGCCATGCGATTCGCCCGCCGTCTGCCAACGCAACATGCCCGCTCCTTTATCTCGGTGAATACTGCGACTATCTTAACGGTATGCCGTACTTTTGCTACCTGCCGAGTCTGCTCTTCGGAATCGCCGTAAGCGCGCACGATGTGCGCACGCGGCGCATTCCGCGCGCATGGATCGCGTGCGGTGTGTTATGCCAACTGGTGGCATTCACCGTGGCCGCGGCATATGCAGGACGATGGGAAGCGCTCGCCGGAGCGCTCACCGGCATGGTGGCGGGCGCTGGCATCCAGTTGGCGCTCGCGTTGATTCGCCCCGGCGCGGTCGGGCTGGGCGATGTCACACTCTGCGCGCTCGTGGGATGCGCTGTCGGCGGTCACTCCCCCACCGCCTTTGTGCTGTGGTGGATGTGCATGGCGGCCATCGGCGCGGGATGGATCCTGGCATGGCAGGCACTGCGGCATATGCAGATGACCGGTGCACACGGCAAAGCGCCGTTCGCACCGGTCATCGTGGCGGCGGGAGTCGCCACCATTGCGTTCCTGGGTTAGTTCGCGCCGTCGTTGTTCTGCTTGTACTCCTGCACGTACTGTTCGAACTGGTCGTAGTTGTCGGTGAACTTGGTCTCACCGGTCTTGAGGTTCGTCGTCACGAAGTACAGCCAATTGCCGTCGCTGGGGTGCATCGCCGCCTCGACGGCGTCATCGCCCGGATTGCTGATTGGGGTGGGAGGCAGTCCCTTGTTGACGCGCGTGTTGTATGGATTGCTGCCGTCGTTGAGCTGGTCGTTCGTCAATTCGGTGCCGTTGATGCCGAATCCATAGGCCACTGTGCTGTCCATGCCGAGCGACATGTCGTCGTTGAGTCGGTTTTGGATGACGCGGCTGACCATGCCGTAGTATTCGGGCGAATTGACCTCCGCTTCCACGATGGAAGCGATGATCAGTGTGCGTTCACGGTCCGCGCCTTGCGTCACGCCCAGCTCGTCGAGCTTGCTGATGCGCGCCTTGACCATATCGGTAAGAATCTGCGTAGCGCTGGGGTCCGCCGAGACGTTGTACACGCCCGGCTCAAGCCAGCCTTCGAAATTGCCGTTGGCTTCCGCCGGCAGGATTTTCGACGCCTCTTCGGCGTTGGTGGTGACGGCCTCGAAGTCCTTCAGTTCGATGCCGGACGCCTCAGATGCACGTTCGAGCACCGCCTGCAGACGTTCGCCCTGCCGCACTTCCACGAAGCCCTTGGCATTGCCTTGGTCGGAGAGGATCTGCGCGGCCTGCGACGCCTTCATCTGGTGTTTGAGCTCATAGGTGCCCGGATACAACGTCATGTCGTTTGCGGAGACCACGCCGGTGAACGCGTCCACGGACTTGATCACGCCCTCCCGCACCAGATGCTCGGCGATCTGCGTCACGCCTTCCCCGGCGGTGACCGTGAACGCGACACTGCCGGAGCCCGGTCCCGGGTAATCCTCGACGACCGAGGAATCCGCAAGGGTGTTGTGCCGCCATTGTTTGACGGCACGGTAGGCGTAGATGCCACCGACGATCAGCGCGATGACCACCGCAATCGCGATGATGAGTTTCACCATCCTATGACGTTGCTTGCTTTTGCGCTTCATGCGCATGTCGCGACGCGACCGGAGTGGTGCAGGGGGTGCCCCCGCATCGTCCTGTTGCGCATTCCCCCATGAATCATCGTCATTGAAAAAATCATGGATGTCGTCTGACACGCTTGCTCCTCATAACTTCATCTATGCTCATGGTCGGTCGAGCGCCATCTGGAGGATGGTCACCGCGGACTGCTGATCGACGACCGCCCTGTGGTGGCGACTGTCGATTTGGGCATCGAATAGCCGCCGATGGGCGTCGACCGTCGTCAGCCGTTCATCTATGAGCATAACATCTGGCGTCCATGTGATGCCAGATTGTGGATCATTCCGCTCATGTTCAAGCCGTGTGACCAGATTGGTGGACCAGCGGCGCGCCTTTTTCGCGCTACGCCCTTCGGTCCCATCCATATCCAGTGGCAGGCCGATGACAACACGATCCACCCGGTTGTCTTCGATGACGTTGAGCACGTCATCGAACGCCTCGAAATAGTCCCGCCGGACTGTGATGTTGCCGGCGGGATGCGCCAGCGTGAGCTCCGGGTCGGACAATGCCAGTCCGACCCGTGCGTTCCCCAGATCAACGCCAAGCCACACCATACGCGCTCAGGCCTTCACGGCCTCACGCTGCAGCGCTTCGAGCGCGGCGTCGATCTGCGTCGCGTCAGAGCCGCCGCCCTGGGCGAAGTCGGGCTTGCCGCCGCCGCCACCGCCGAGCATCTTGGATGCGCCACGCACCAGGTCACCGGCCTTGATGCCGTCCTTGCGCGCAGCCTCATTCGTGGCCACGGCCACCATCGGGCGGTCGTCCTCGTTCATGCCGGCGAGGGCCACCACCACGGGCTTGTCGTCGCCCAGACGGTTGCGGATGTCCATGACGGTCTTGCGCAGCACGTCGAAGGAACCGAAATGGCCCACGTTCTTCGCGGCCACCACAACCGGCGCGTTCGATTCCTTGGCGGTCTGGATGATCTGCGGTACCGAGGCGGCCAGTTGCGCCTCATACATCGACGCGAGCTTGCGGTCGGAATCCTTGAGCTTGGCGAGCAGCGTGTTCACACGCTCGGCGAGCTCATCGGGGCGCGCGTTGAGCGTGTCGGACAGCTGCGAGACGAGTGCATGCTCACGTGCGTTGTAATCGTAGGCGCTTTGGCCCACGAGCGCGTCCACACGGCGCACACCGGAACCCACCGAGGCTTCGGACAGGATGTTGACCATGCCGATCTTGCCGGCGTAGTCGACGTGCGTGCCCCCGCACAGCTCACGGCTCCAGCCGTCGTCACCAATCGTCACGACACGCACCACATCGCCGTACTTCTCACCGAACAGGTGCATGGCGCCGAGCGCAATGGCGTCGTCGAACTTCATCTCCTGCGTAGACACACGCAGATTGTCGCGCAGACGGTCGTTCACGCGCGCTTCCACAGCGCTCATGAGCGACTTGGTCGGGGCCTTGGGCCACTGGAAGTCGAAGCGCAGGCGGTTCGGCGCGTCTTCGGAACCGCGCTGGGTGGCCTGTGGGCCGAGCTCCTCACGCAGAGCCTTGTGCACGATGTGCGTCGCGGTGTGCGAACGCGCGATCGCGCCACGGCGTTCGACGTCGATCTCCGCGGTCACTTCGGCACCGACGACGAGTGTGCCTTCGATGAGGCGGCACTGGTGCACGATGAGGTCCTTGATCGGCTTCTGCACGTCGTCCACCTCAAGCACGGCGCCATCATCAGAGACGATGTCGCCCTGATCGGCGAGCTGGCCGCCGGCCTCCGCGTAGAACGGCGTACGGTCCAGGATCACCTCGACGGTGGCGGGGGCCGACACCGCCGGCACCGAGCCGACGCCTTCCTGCATGATGCCGATGACACGGCTGCGCGACGTCATGTCGGTGTAGCCGAGGAACTCGATCGGCGCCTGCATCTTGTTCTTGAAGTCGTCGTATTCGCTCAGGTCCACGTTGTGGCGCTTCTTCAGTGCATCCTGACGGGCGCGCGACTTCTGTTCGTTCATCAGTTCACGGAACTTGGCCTCATCGACCTTGACACCTTGGTCCTGCGCCATTTCGAGGGTCAGCTCGATCGGGAAGCCATAAGTGTCGTGCAGCGTGAACGCTGCGTCGCCGGAGACCACGGGCTGCGCGTCCTGCTTGCCGGCCGCCTGCTCTCTGGCCTGCTTCACCGCGACGTCGAAGATCTCGATGCCGTTCGTCAGCGTGCGGCGGAACGCGTCCTCCTCGCCGTACGCGGCTTCGGAGACATCGTGGAACGTGGCGGCAAGCTCGGGGTAGTTCGGCTCCATCGCGGCTTCGGAAACCGGCAGCAGTTCCGGCATCACCGGCGTCATCACGCCGAGCACACGCATCGCCTCGATGGTGCGGCGCAGCAGTCGGCGCAACACATAGCCGCGGCCGGCATTGCTCGGGCGCACACCATCGCTCATGATCATCAGCGCCGAACGCACATGGTCGGCGACGACACGCAGCTTGACGTCGGCGTCGGCGTTCTCGCCGTACTTGACGCCCGCGAGCTTTTCCGCGGCCTCGATGACCGGGAAGACCTCGTCGGTCTCGTAGATGTTCTGCTTGCCCTGCAGCAGGTATGCCAGACGCTCAAGGCCAGCACCAGTGTCGATGTTCTTGTGCTTGAGCTCGCCGGCGATGTGCAGGTCGGTCTTCGACTTGACGTTGTCGACCATGTAGTTCTCGAACACGAGGTCCCAGATTTCGATGTAACGGTTCTCGTCGGCGATCGGGCCGCCTTCCTTGCCGTACTCGGGGCCGCGGTCCACGTAGATCTCCGAGCAGGGGCCGCCGGGGCCGGGGCCGCCGGTCGTCCAGAAGTTGTCTTCCATGCCCAGGATCTGGATGTGCTCGGGGTCGACGCCCTCGTTGCGCCAGATGGCGCGGGCTTCCTCGTCGTCGGTGTAGGTGGTCATCCACAGCTTTTCGGGGTCGAAGCCGTAGCCGCCCTGCTCCACCGGCAGGGTGAGCAGCTCGTAGGCGTAGTGGATGGCCTCTTCCTTGAAGTAGTCGCCGAACGAGAAATTGCCCAGCATCTGGAAGAAGGTGCCGTGGCGGGTGGTCTTGCCCACCTCTTCGATGTCGAGCGTGCGCACGCACTTCTGGTTGCTCGCCATGCGGTGGCTCGGCGGGGTCTGCTCCCCCATCAGGTACGGGATGAACGGCACCATGCCGGCGATTGTGAACAGCGTGGTGGGGTTCGGCGAGATGAGCGAAGCCGACGGCACCACCAGATGGTCGTGCTTCTTGAAATAATTGAGATAGGTCTGTGCGATCTGCGCGGTACGCATGTAGGGGGACGCTCCTTGGTATGTCCTATGTGGTTGTGGGTTGGCTGCGGTTGGGGTCACTGCAGCTTGTCGATGTAACGGTTGTTGAGCTCCGCTTCGCGCGTGCGGCGCACCTGCGTGAACTCATTGACGAGGCCTTCGAGCGTGCGCATGCCCACGTTCTCCTGATCGGGACCCAGCAGGAACTGACGCGCCTTGTCGGGCGTGTTGGCTTTCACATACGCTTGGGCCTTGCTGACGGCGACGACTCCGGCGACCACACCGAGCCCCACCCAGAACAGACGTTTGAACATCACTCCCCCTTGGCTTCTTCGACGACGACGACGGAGGCCTTGTTGGCCTGGTTCTTATGCAGGAACGATTGCGCGGTGACCTTCATCGCATAGAACGTGGAGGCCAGCTTGATGACCGGCTTGCCCAGGAACGAGCCGTAGAGGTTGGTCAATGCGCCGACGTTGTTGGCTGTGCTCGACGCAGCTGCCGAGATCTTGTTCACGTCGGTGAGCGACTTGTTGACCTGCTGCACTGTGGTCACGCCCTCATCGAGCGCCGGCAGCGCATGGTCGCCGGTCTCCTTGACGGTGTCGGCGATCTGGTCGAACAGCTTGCCAAGACGGATCAACGGGTAGATCAGGAATCCGGCAAGGATGGCGAAGGCGATCGCCGCGATTAGTCCTGCAATTTCACCAGCACCCATGGATGTGCACCTCTTTCTTGGTCACGGCATACGCCACGACGACTCTTACCCGCATTAGCGTAACCAATCACCCAGACCAGCCAAGCTCAACGCTGATTGTATGAGACGACCCGCAGCGCGGAATCAAATGGTTCGCTTGTATCGAAATCGAAGACGGTCACCGAACCGTTCGCGGGCCGTTCGCTCAGGTCGTAGCCGGCCGGCGCGAAGCGTTGCATGAGACTGAGCAACGTGTTGCCGTGCGATATCTGCAACACATGGTCGCCGTCGTGCAGGCCGGTGTTCGCGGCGATGAGCGCATACCCGCCGGCGATACGGCGCCAGTATTCGTCATCCGACTCGGCGTCGTGGAACGGGTCGGCCTCCTTGAGGAAGTCGCGTGTGGCCGCCAGACCGTACTGTGACACAATCGCCTGATAGGTCGGAGCGCCGTGTGGACCACCGGCCGCCAGCCATGCCATCGACATGTCCTGGCCTTCGTAATACCCGTAGAACTGTTCCCTGAAATGCATGTCAGACACAAGCGCAGGGCGCCTATGACCCGCCTGCTCATTGGCGTCGAGGATGCGTTCGGCGGTCGTCTGCGCCCGTGTGGTGTCCGAGCAATAGGCCGCGGCAAAATCGATGCCCGCCAGCAGGGATCCCGCATGGTCGGCGTCGGCGAGGCCAGCTTCGGTGAGCGGAGAATTGGACCACCCCTGCAGGCGGTTGTACCGGTTGAAGAACGTCTGTCCGTGGCGCACAAGATGAAGATGAATGATCATGGTTCACGATTATCGCACCGCACCGGCATAATCAATACCATGGCTTCATTTTTTATCCGGTGGCTCGTGCTCACCGTGGCGGCCGCCGTCATGGTGCTGCTGTTGCCCGGCATGCATGCCGTAGGGCAACCGCCCATTCTGGGCATCGCGGCGTTTTCGTTGTTCATGGCGTTGCTCAACGCCTCCATCAAGCCGGTCGTGCAGACGCTGGCACTGCCGTTCACCATCCTGTCGTTCGGCTTCCTCGCGCTCGTGATCAACTGGCTGTTCATGGAACTGGCATCGTGGCTTTCACTGAGCCTGTTCGATGTGGGCGTGACGATCGACGGGTTCTGGTGGGCCGTGCTCGGCTCGATCATCATGTCGATCGTCTCCGGGATCGTCAGCGCCGCGATCGGCTCGTGAGCCGCTCCCCGCTGCCGCACGGTTCCCCACAACCAACGAAGCCCCGCACATTGCGGGGCTTCGTTGTGTATGTCCTTGAACTGTATCAGTACAGTAAGTGGATCCAGATCAGCGGGCGTAGAATTCGACCACGTACTGGATGTTGACCTGAACCGGAATCTCCTCCGCTTCAGGAAGGCGGGTCAGCGTGGCCTTGAGGGAGGCCAGGTTGACGTCGAGATAGCCCGGGACCGGCGGCAGCACATCGCGGTGCGTGCCTTCGGCTGCGATCTGGAACGGCACCATGGTCTGGCTCTTCGGCTTGACCTGAATGGTCTGGCCCGGCTTCACGCGGTAGGACGGGCGGTCGACGATGTTGCCGTCCACGAGGATGTGGCGGTGCACCACGAACTGACGGGCCTGCGCGGTGGTGCGGGCGATGCCGGCACGCAGCACGAGGGCGTCGAGGCGGGTCTCGAGGTCAGTGAGCATCGCGTTGCCGGTCTGGCCGGCGGTGTGGGTGCCCTTCTCGTACACAGCGCGCAGCTGCTTCTCCGACACGCCGTACTGGGCGCGCAGACGCTGCTTTTCGCGCAGACGGACCGCGTAATCGGATTCGGCGCGGCGGCGGGTGCGGCCATGCTCACCGGGAGCATACGGGCGCTTTTCGAAAAGGCGCTGAGCCTTGGGGGTCAGTGCAATGCCGAGGGCGCGCGAAAGACGCACCTGACGGCGGGAACGCTGAACGTTCGTCATGTGTTTGTTCCTTTGGTTGTTCTGTCGTTGTCTGAACGGAACACAACGCCTGCGGCGCTGTGTTGAGCCAGCCTCTCCGATGCTTCGTCGTGCCATGCACGAACGGCGCTCATCACGCCGCCGACCCATCGACGGGCTAAGGCTCCAGACGATGCCGGTCCTGTGCGAATCGGCACCAGCGAAGTATTCTACACCGGCCCTATGGACGTGGGCCAGTCAGAGCTTTTCGATCGGCGCCACACGCAGCATGAGCCGCTTGACGCCGCTCGACCCGAAGTCCACGGTGAGCACCGAGTTGCGCCCCTTGTCCTGCGCGTCCACCACGGTGCCCAAACCGAATTTATCGTGGGTCACCTTGTCGCCGACGGCGAAGTCCTCGATGCGCAAGTGGTTGTCGGCCTTCAACGACGACGCGGGCTGCGCCGGCTGGCGCACCGGGGCCCGGCGCGTGGTGACCTTGCCGGCATGCGCCGCGGAGCCACGTACACCGGACCCGTAGGTCGAACGCGACCCGTACGACGACCCGGACCCGTACGACGAGCGTGAGCCATATGACGACCCGCCGAATGAGCTCGGGGCGTCGAACTCGTCGTCGTTCCACCCGCCGTGCGCGCCGAAGTCATGCGAGGCGTTCGCACGCCAGCCGGAGCGCATGCGCTCCATGCCAGCCTCCTTGCGCTTCCAGTCGATCAGGTTGGCCGGGATCTCGTCGAGGAACTGACTCGGCATCATTTCGGCCGAACGCCCCCACTGCGCACGTACGGCGGCGCGCGTGACGAACAAGTGCCGCTTGGCGCGCGTGATGCCCACATACGCCAGACGGCGTTCCTCGGACAGCTCACTGGTGTCTTCCATGGCGCGCGCATGCGGGAAGGTGCCCTGCTCCATGCCCGTCAGGAACACAATCGGGTATTCGAGGCCCTTGGCGGTGTGCAGCGTCATCAGCGTCACCTTGCCGGAATCCTGCGATTCATCGGGCAGCTGGTCGGAGTCGGCCACAAGCGCCGTCGTCTCAAGGAACCCGGCGAGCGTCGCGTCAGGCGTGTTCTGCTCGTATTCGGCGGCAACGGACTGCAGCTGCGACAGGTTCTCCACACGCGACTGGTCCTGCGGGTCCTGCGACTTCTTGAGTTCCTCGAGCAGCCCGCTGCGTTCGAGCACCTCGGCCACGATCTGCGAAGGCTTCGCATCATGCTCTTGGGCGAACTCACGCAGTTCCTGCATCATCTGGGCAAAGCGCATGAGCGGGTTGAGCGTGCGCGCCGTCATGCCTTCGATCTGGTCCGCGTGCGCGACGCCGTCCCAGAACGTGCCCCCGATCTGCTGGGCATGCAGGGTGACCTGCGACTCCGCGCGCGCGCCAAGGCCGCGCTTGGGCACGTTGAGGATGCGCCGCATATTGATGTCGTCGGCCGGGTTCACGATCGCCTGCAGATAGGCGAGCGCGTCTTTCACCTCACGCCGCTCGTAGAACTTCGTACCGCCGATGAGCTGGTACGGCACGCGCGCCTGGATCAGCCCCTCTTCGAGCGACCTCGACTGCGCGTTCGCACGGTACATGACGGCGATGTCGCTGTAGCGCACGCCGTCGTCCGTGTGCAGGCGTTTGATCTGCGCGGCGATCCAATGTGCTTCGAGCTGCGCGGTGTCCGCGGCGTATGCGGTGATCTGCTCCCCCGCGCCCGCCGCGGTCCACAGGCGCTTCGGCTTGCGCCCCTCGTTGTGCGCGATGACCGCGTTCGCCGCGTCGAGGATCGTCTGCGTCGAACGGTAGTTCTGTTCGAGCATGATCGTCTTCGCGTTGGGAAAATCCTGTTCGAAATCCTGGATGTTGCGGATGTCGGCTCCGCGGAACGCGTAGATGGACTGGTCGGAATCACCCACCACGGTGATCCACGCCGGCCCCACGCGCCCCGCGCCGACGGCGCCCATGTCCGCGTGTTCGCCGGCGTCCACGCCTGCGAGCTCACGGATGAGCACATACTGCGCATGATTCGTGTCCTGGTATTCGTCCACGAGGATGTAGCGGAATTTGCGGTGGTAGTACTCCGCGACGTCTGGGCAGGCGCGCAGCAGCTCCACCGTGCGCACGATCAGGTCGTCGAAATCCACGGCGTTCGCGGCGGCGAGCCGATGCTGGTATTCCGCATAGACGACCGCATACAGCTCCTCCGGATTGCCGATGCGCCCCACACGGTATCCGCGCTGCCCGGGTTTGAAGTCGGGCGCATACTGGGCGAGCATCTCGCGCGTACCCGTCAGGTTGTTCTTGTAATCCGAGATCCGCGCAAGGATCGAGCGGGGCGTATAACGCTTCACATCGAAGTTGAAATCATTGGCGATGAGCTTGATGAGGCGATCGCAGTCGGCGGTGTCGTAGATGGTGAAGCCGGATTTCAGGCCGATGCGCTCGCCGTCGCGCCGCAGGATGCGCACGCACGCGGAATGGAACGTGGAGACCCACATGCGGGAAGCGACCGGCCCGATGAGTGATTCGAGACGTTCGCGCATCTCCGCGGCCGCCTTGTTGGTGAAAGTGATCGCAAGCACTTGGCTCGGCCATGCGCCGAACTGTGTGAGGATCCAGGCGATGCGACGGGTGAGCACGCGCGTCTTGCCGGAGCCCGCGCCCGCGCCGATGAGCAGGGCCGGTCCGCGGTATTGGACCGCTTCGGCCTGCTGTGGGTTCAAATCGCCAATCAGCGCCTCTGGTGGTCGGGCGATGACGTCGGGATCTTGCTGCACGTCGCTTCCTTTCGTAGCCATGGGCCCCGGGAACAGGCCGGCTACCATATCTAGCACACCGATTGGTCACGCCCCGGCGGCACGCGTCGGCGCTGCACACCGCGGTCAGTTGCACGGCGTACAGTGATGCGACATATCACCCAACAACACGCGCACCACACTGGAGACCCTGTGCCGCCATCGGTGCCGCATTCCCAAACGGAAGGACGCAGATGCTGGAACTTGAGGAACGGATTAGGCAGCAGGGAACGGTCAAACCGGGCAATGTGCTCAAGGTGGACGCCTTCCTCAACCATCAGTGCGACGTGGCGCTGTTTGACGCCATGGGCGCGGCGTGGGCCGAACATTTCCAAGGCAAGCCGATCACCAAAATCCTGACCATCGAAGCTTCCGGCATCGGCATCGCATGCGTGGCCGCACGCCATTTCGACAATGTTCCGGTCGTGTTCGCCAAGAAGGCACAATCGATCAACCTCGACGGTGAACAGTACGTGACGCAGGTGTATTCGTTCACCAAGCAGCGTGAGTTCCCCGTGATCGTGGCCAAGAAATTCCTGTCGGCGGACGACCATGTGCTCATCATCGATGACTTCCTTGCCAACGGCAAGGCGCTTCAGGGGCTCATCGAGCTGTGCGAGGATGCCGGCGCCACGGTGGAAGGCATCGGCATCGCCATCGAAAAGGGCTTCCAAGGTGGCGGCGACCGTCTGCGCGAGGCGGGATTCGACCTTGATTCGCTGGCCATTGTCGAGTCGATGGATGCCGACAACGGCACCGTGACCTTCCGCCACTGACCGCACAGGAGGAGTCCAAGGTGAAGCAGCACCGCAGTGAAGTCTCGTTCGCCACGCTTTCGTCACTCGACGCACCCGTCTCGTTCTGGCGTGGCATCCCGTTCGGGGTGCAGCATGTGCTCGCCATGTTCGTGGCCAATCTCGCCCCCATCTTCCTCGTGGCTGCAGCAGGCCACATGAGCGCCACCGATTCCGCACGCATCATCCAGTCCGGTCTGCTTGTGGCGGGCTTGGGCACCTGCCTGCAGCTCTACGGCATATGGCGCATCGGATCGCGACTGCCGATGGTCACTGGCATCTCGTTCACCTATGTGGCCGCGGCGATCGCCATCGTGGGCCAACAAGGCTATGGGGCCGTAGTGGGTGCGGTGCTCGTCGGCGGCCTGCTCGAAGTCGCCTTGGGGCTCACGGCCCAGTATTGGGCGCGGTTCGTACCTCCAGTGGTGTCCGCCGTGGTGGTCACGTCGATTGGCTTCTCACTGCTTTCCGTGGGCGCCGAAAGCTTCGGCGGCGGCTCGGGTGCACCGGATTTCGGCAGTTGGCAGAATCTCACGCTCGGCACGGTCTCATTGGTCGCATGCCTTGCGTTCCAGCTGCTCATGAAAGGTGTGGCCAAGCAGCTTTCCGTGCTGTTCGGCCTAGTGGTGGGCTACGTGCTGGCACTGTGCTTCGGCAAGGTGGATTTCAGCGGATTCGCACACCTGCAAGTGGTGAGCCTGCCCACGTTCATGCCTTTTAAGCCGGAATTCGATTGGGGTGCCATCATCTCGATCGGTTTGCTTTACGTCGTCTCGTCCGTCGAAGTGCTGGGCGATACCGCGGCGCTGACCAAGGTTGGCCTCGACCGCGCGCCCACCGAGAAGGAGACGGCTGGCGCCATCGCAGGCGACGGCCTGATCTCGTCGGTATCCGGCCTGTTCGGTTGCCTGCCGCTGACCTCGTTCGCCCAGAACATCGGTCTGGTGGCCATGACCAAGGTCGTCAACCGCAAGGTGATCCTCTCGGGTGGCCTGCTGCTCGTGCTCGCGAGCTTCGTGCCGGCTGTGTCCGAGGTCTTCAATTCCATGCCGCAGGCGGTGCTCGGCGGTTGCACGATCATGATGTTCGGCAACATCATCCTCTCGGGCTTCCAGATGATCTCTGACGCCGGCTATACGCAGCGCAACATCACGATCGCCGCGCTTTCCCTGACCATCGGCATCGGCTTCACGCAGGTCTCGGCGATCTTCGTGCACTTCCCGCCGCTGTTCCAGTCGATTTTCGCGCACAATTGCATCGCGGTGGCGTTCGTGGTGGCGGTGGTGCTCAATCTGCTGCTGCCCGGTGAGGAACGATTCCTCACTACACCACCGCAGAAGGATTGAGGGAACCCTTAGTCGAAATCCGGCTCGTACTTGGTCTTGGCGTAATGGATCACAATCCATTTGATGACAATCGTCACCACAAGCGCGCCCGCAAGCGGCATCCAGAAGTACGTCGTGCGCAACGTCGGCAGGAAGTACAGCGCGAGCGCACCGAGGATGCCGAAAAACGTCGCGAAACTCGTGAGCGACGAGGAGAAGTCGCATAGTTTCTTCTCGGCGAGCTGGATTTCGCGGCGTTCGTCGGATTCGCTCGCGCCGAGCTCATAGATGTTGATGAGGCGCAACGCCTTGAAATTGTAGAGGAAGAGATTTGTGCGCGCCCCCATGACGAATCCGTAGATGTAGAGCCAGCACCCGGCCGCGATGCTCAGTCGAGACA
Source organism: Bifidobacterium pseudolongum subsp. globosum (assembly GCF_000741295.1). Taxonomy (GTDB): domain Bacteria; phylum Actinomycetota; class Actinomycetes; order Actinomycetales; family Bifidobacteriaceae; genus Bifidobacterium; species Bifidobacterium globosum. The sequence goes on from NZ_JGZG01000005.1 coordinate 530,801, forward strand.
GGCCGCCGACGAGGGGTGCGGACCAGGTCATGCCCCAGCGCATGATCACAGCGTGCACGCTGATGATGATGGCCGTCGCGAGGATTACGCACAGCGTGTTGAGTTCCCACCCCTGCCGGCGTGCGCGTGGAGTGTAGAACTGCTCGATGCGCCTGAACGCGCGGCAGTAGTCGTCGTGGTCCTCCGACGTGTGCTTGAGGATCGTGTATCCGATGAGGATGCCGATGATTTCGATGATGAACGTCTCCGGATGCTTCTGCACTTCCGGCAACTCGACAATCTCATGCGTCATCAATCCGATGAGCTTGTTGATGCCTTTGACGATCTCCTCAACATCCGCGGTGTTGCGCTCGGGCAGCAACGCGAAGAACCCGCCAGCCGCGAATCCGAGGATGATGACGGCGACACCTGTCGCGAGCCTGAGCGCGCGCCGTCGCATGTGCACGTCGTAGCCGAAGTAGTCACCGTGCGCGGCGATTTGCTGCAGTGTCGATTCCTGTGCTGTCGGTGTCGCGACGGCCGAACCGTCCTTCTTCGTGTCCATTGGTCTCCCCCTCCGTTCCGGCCTGTCGGTCTGCTTGCGCTCACACGCGGCGCCGCATGGCCTCCTGTAGTACAGCGTAATCGTCCGCGTCCATGTAGACCGCGCATGCGCGCTGTGGGCATGGCAACGACGCGCGACCATCGTCCGCGACGACGACGGTCGCATCCGGGTGACACATGTCGACGAACGTGCGCGAGGCGAGATGTTCGTCACGCACGTTACGCACGACCTGATCATCCGCCGTGTTGAGCACGACGTACAGCGGATGCGGTCCGTCCACCTTCCAGCACAGGGTGCGCGCATCGTCCCCCTGCTGCGGCACAATCACGTCCCCGAGCAGATGCGCGCGTGTCCACACCAGTTCATGCAGGAACGGCGTCGGTGCGGTGCCCTCGTGCGGCATGCCGTACCAGTCGCCGAAGAACACACATGGGTAGGGACTATCGCGCAACAGGATATAGGCGTACGCGAGCGGTTTGAACCACGGCTGCACCCACGATTCGAGCGCCTGCCCCGGCTGTGTGTCGTGGTTGTCCACGAATGCGCACGCGTACGCGGGTTCAATGTCAGTGAGCGTATGCGCGGCGAGCGAGCGCAGGTCATATGATGCCGGATTGTGCGAGATGTGTTCGAACGCGAAGTGCAGCGCGACGTCGAACAGCGTCATGCAATGCCCGCAATCGTCGAGGTAGCCGGTCAGCTCATCGACATCGCCGGACCAATACTCCCCCACAGCGAAATCGGGATGGTTGCCATGCTCGCGCATCGTCTTGAGCCATGGCTTGAAGAATTTCGCGTCGATGCTTTTGACGGCGTCGAGCCTAAAGCCGTCCACGCCGGTCGTCTCGGTGTACCAAATCCCCCAATCGGTCAGTTCCTTGACGACTTCGGGTTCGTTGACATCGACATCGTCGCCCATGATGTAGTCGAAATTGCCGCGTTCGTGGCTCACGTTGTCACTCCACTGCTTGCCTGCGAAGCGCATGATGCCGGTGCTGCCGTCGTTGGCGGTGTAGTCGGTCCCGGTGAAGTCACGCCAGTTCCAACGGAACGTCGAATACGTACCGTCACGTTCTGGGAAATCGTAGACGGTGTCGAGTGTGCGTTCGATCGCCGTCCTGTCGTTCACGGTACGGTCGTCGACGTCGACGACGTGCGCGGTGACGCGTTCCTCACCGTCGGCGCCCATCCTGTGGTTGAAGACGATGTCGGCGAGGACGCGCAGGCCGTGGCCGTGCAATGTGCGGATCGCGCCCAGGTAGTCGCCGCGTGACCCGTATTTCGTCGGCACCGAGCCTTTCGCGTCGAATTCGCCGAGATCGTACATGTCATAGACGCCGTAGCCGACGTCCGCGTCACCCGCCTGTCCTTTGTATGCCGGAGGCAGCCATGCCATCGTGAATCCGGCGGCGGCGAGGTCCTGCGCCTGCGCCGCAATCCAATTCCACAACCCGTGGTCGTCGGGCAGATACCATTCGAAGCATTGCAGCATCGTCTCGTGGTTGGGTGATCGTGCCGCCTTCGAGCACTGTGGCGCTTGTGTGAACTTCGGATTGTGCGACTTCCCGCAAGGTAAGCGGGCCCGGGATCATATCGGTCAGGTCGCCGGCCACGGCACCGGCGGCCAAGGCGAGCGAGACGAGCGCGGCGAGCGCCACGGTGAGGGCTCGGCGTGCGCGTGCGCGCTTCCACTGGCGCCGCTCGTCGTCCGTCAACTGCTCCACCGCGCGCCCTTCCTTCCACACGTCCGCCTGCCGGGCCCGGGCGTGCGCCCCAAGGCCTGTTTATTGCTGCAATGCCGCAAAGGAGTCCAGCGTCTGGACCACTTTGAGCATGCGGGTACGCAACAGCTTAGCGCCCAGCCATGTACCAAGGCACAGGAATACTACGCCATTGGCGAGCGCCACGGGGATGATCCACGGGTAGGCCGCGCCATTGCCGGTCGCGAAGATGACGATCGCGACGACGGCCGTGGGCAGGATGCTCGCGAGCGACGCGAGCATGTACAGGAACGGCAGGAACGCCTGCGCGGCGCCGCGCCCCTGCGGATTGGTGAACGGCTTGGCCATCGACGGCACCGGGTAGAGGACCGAGCAGTTGAACATCTCGGCCACGCCGAGCGACGCCACGGCCCAGCCCCAGCTGGCGGCGATGAACGTGAAGGCGCCCGCCAGTCCGCTTGGGCTCGACCAGTCGCCCGTGATGATGAAGGTGATCACGGAAAGCAGCGCGATGTACACCGTGTCGATGATCAGGTAGATGCGCACACGCCCCGTGCGGTCGTCGATCGCGCGCGTGCCGGCGATGACCTCCATGACGAACCCCTGGCCGTCATACGCGAGGCCGTTCGATTCGGTGAGCGACATGAACATGCCGCCGAGCAGCACGCCCATCCACACGAACCAGGATCCTATGTCCTTGTTTTCGAGCGCGAAGATCACCACGAAGAACAGCGGCATGATGTACATCATCGACTGGCGCGCGTCACGGCGCAGCAGGCTGCCCAAGCGCGCGGAGATGGCGCCGGACGGGCTGTCGGGCATGCGCGAGAACAGGCCGAGACCCTTGGCCACCTTGCTGCGCACCGCGTCGCTGCTGTGCGTGCGCTGCCAGTGCAGGCACCACTGCGACACGAGGAAGCACACGGCGCACAGCGCCAACGCGCACAGCACATGCAGCACCCAGAAGAGCCACTGGCCGTTGGCGGCGTCGAACGGCAGCATGAACGGCGCGCCCAACGGCAGCCACCCGAACACGCGGGCGACGGGGATGAGCGAGGCCGCCTCGACCGACACCTCGTTGATCATGAGGATGTTCGGCATCTGCGCCAACGCCACGAACAGCACAATGACCACGACGTAGAAGATGTTCTTGCCGGCCTGCGAATCGGTGATGATGTCGGCCACCGCCAGCAGCGCCTTCGACACGCACATCGCGGTGAGCACGATCAGCGGGGCGGCCACCAGCTGGCTGGCCACAGCCGCGGCACCGAACCCGCGGTACGCCATCGCCCACAGCATGAAGCTCACGAGCGCGGTGATGGCCGGGATGCCGGTGAGCCCTGCGAGCAGCAGGCCAAGTTGCAGCGTGCGGTCCGGAATGCCGTAGGGGGCGAACTTGTCCATGCTCATCGTGGAGTTCTCGCCGATGAACATGGCCTGCAGCAGCGCCACGAACAGGATGCCGGCGGTGCCCGCGAGCGGCATGATCACCGGCAGGTACGGCCATACGTCGTGCGCCATGCCGTGGCCCACGGCGAAGGCGAGTACACCTGTGCCCACCACGGTGCCGGCAGCGAGCAGATAGGCCAGCACATAGGCCACGATCTGCCACGGTGATGTCTTGAGCGCGGCGTTCGTGAGGGCCCAGCGCAGACGCACGAGCGTCCACGGCGTGGCGGAGGTGGTGGCCGGTTGCGTTGCCGGTGCGCTCATCGCCGCACCTCCCCCGCCGGCGTCTGCGGCACGGCAGGCGCCGGTTGGCCGTCTGCGCCGCCGTCGAGCCAGGCGATGTGCGCGGCGCCATGGCGGCCGCCCACAAGCTGCAGGAAGCGCTCTTCGAGGTCCTCGCCGGCGGCGACCTGCGCCACGGTGCCCGCAGCCACGACCTGGCCTTGGTTGACCACGGCCACATGGGTGCACATGCGTTCCACGAGCGCCATCACATGCGAGGAGATGACCACGGTGCCGCCGGTGTGCACGTAATCGACGAGGATGTCTTTGATGTTCGCGCTCGACACCGGGTCGACCGATTCGAAAGGCTCGTCGAGCACAAGGATGCGCGGGCTGTGGATCATCGCCGTGGCCAGGCAGATCTTCTTGGTCATGCCGGCGGAATAGTCGCGCACCATGATGTTCGCGGCGGCCGTCAGGTCGAACGCGGCGATCAGGTCCTTCGCGCGGGCCGCGGCCTCGGCGCGCGGCATGCCACGCAGCATGCCTGCGTAGACCACCAGCTGCATGCCGGTGAGTGTGGGGAAGATCTGTTCGGGCTGCGGCATGAGGCCGATCAGGCGTTTGGCGGCGTTCACGTCCTGCCATACGTTGTGCCCCAGGATCATCGCCACACCGCCGTCCGGCACCAGCAGACCGGTGAGCATGTTGATCGTGGTGGTCTTGCCGGCGCCGTTGGGGCCGACCAGGCCGTAGAACGAGCCGGTGGGGATGTCAAGCGACAGGCCGTTCACGGCCACTTTGTTGCCGAAGCGTTTGAACAGGCCTCGGATTGAAACGGCCATGGCGGGGTTGGGCTGCATGGCCGGGGGCATCGGCGCCTGGACCGGCGCCATGGGTGCTGGAGTGGGTGCTGCGGTAGGGGTTGGAGTGCTCATACTGTCCGTTTCTTCCGGTTCGTCCGGCTTCAAGGTCATATGGCACCTTAGCAAAGCACCCATGGGCCCACCCGTTTGGGTTCACGAGATGGAACGGCGTACGGGCGATTTACTGCGCAGCGGATTCCACCGCGTGCTCCGCCGACGATTCCACCGCCGGCTCCGCAGAACCACCCTTGTGCTCGATCGGCTTCCATTCCGCCTTGGCGAACACCGCCTGGAACGAAATCGGCACATAGCTGAGCATGTAGATCGGGAAGCTCAGCACATAGGCGAACAGCTCCTTGTTGGTGGCGCCGATCTGCTTGCGTTCCACCACGATTGTGAGCGCCGCCAGCGCCATCATGAAGATGATCGAATAGACAATGCCATTGACCCAGTTGAACAGCGAACCGAGCTGGCTCTGCCACGTCACGAATCCGAACGCGGCGTAGATGGCGCCCAGCGCGATGCGGATCATCGTCAGCAACGTGAACGGGCACAGCAGCAACGTGAAGTCGATGGCCGCGAAATCGCGTTCCTTGATCGCGCGGCGCACCAAGGCGGGGCCATAGTAGCGGAACACCTGCAGGAACCCTTTGCTCCAGCGCAGGCGCTGGCGCCAGCTCTGCGCGAAGGTGACCGGCTGCTCGTCGTAGAGGATCGCCGTGCCCACATACCCAATGCGGTCGCCGTGCAGCAGCGAATCCATCGTGAACTCGAGGTCTTCGGTGAGCAGGTGGAACTTCCAGCCCTTGTTGCGGCGCATCACACTCTGCGAGAACATGAAGCCCGTGCCACCCACATGGCAGCTGTTGCCGAGCCACATGCGCGAGGCGCTCAGGAAGCGCGATTCGCGGATGAACCACAGCGCGGAACCCGACGACACCCAGTTTTCGGAAAGGTTCACCGAATTGCGGTAGCTTGTGAGGATGCGGAAGCCGGACTGGAAGCCCTTGTTCATCTCTTCAAAGTAATGCTCGTCGAGCCGGTTGTCGGCGTCGAACACAAAGAACGCGTCATAGGCGTCGGCCGCGCGCGATGCAATCATCGTGTTGAGCAGGTAGGTGAGCGCGTAACCTTTGCCGATCTGCGTCGTGTCAAACCGCTCGACCACGTTGCCGCCCAGGTCGCGCACCACTTGCGCGGTGGAATCGGTGCAGTTGTCCGCCACGACCCAGATGTCGATGAGGTCGGTCGGGTAGGACTGCAGCTGGATGTCGCGGATCAGATTGCCGATCACCGCCTCCTCGTTGCGCGCCGAGATCAGCACGGCGTAGCGTTTGTCCATTGGGGCCGCCGGGAAGACGACCGGTTTGGCGAACAGCGAGATGAGGATGCACAGGGCCTGATAGCCCATGCCCACGCCGCCCACGACGATGAGCAGGATGTCAAGAATCGTCAGTAACAGCATCAGCGCCAGCGGCTCCTTGGGTTGTCCGTCGCACTGTCTTTGCCTGCGTCGGCGGAATCCTCACCCGACGCGCCGGGGTGCCCGTCTTCGTCATGGGCGGCGCCTGCTGCGTCTGCGGACTGCGCGCGCAGGGCGTCCAAACCGCTGCCGTGCGGTGTGTGCTGCGCGTCGAACACGTTCTTCGGAATCGCCACAGTCGGCAAATCCTCGCTCACCGGCTGTGTGGCGTCGTCGGGGTAATCGTAGACCTGGTGCTGCAGTTCCTTGATCTGGTCGTCGAAGGTCACATGCCCGCTCGACCCCTTGGCCTGGCGCGGGATGCGGTCGCTCACCGGCTTGATCACATGTTCGTTGATCGCATCCGCCGCCTCGACCATCTTCGACTTCTTCTTCGGCTTGGGATCGTTCATCAACGGCATATCCACAAGCGGGTAACGCTTCATCGAGACCTTGAGCAGCACTTGGATGCTCGCGGTGATCGGCAACGCCAGGAACGCGCCCAACGCGCCGAACAGCGAGCCAAAGAGCAGTACGGTGAGGAACGCGATGCACGGGTTGAGATCCATGGTGCGTTCGGAGATCTTCGGAGAAAGCAGCAGGTTCTCAATCTGCTGGTAGACGGTGATGAACACGACGACGCCAATGCCATAGCCCAAGCCGCGCTCGCCCCATGCGAACATGACGGGCAGCGCGCCGCCGATGTAGGTGCCGAGTGTCGGCACGAACTGGGAGACGACGCCACAGAACAGCGCGAGTGGCAGCCAATACGGCACTTTGATGATCATGAGGAACACCGCCGTGCACGCGGCATTGATCGCGGCGAGGATCGAGCGGGAGAACAGGAAGCCGGAAATCTGGTCCTGGACCACGGTCCACACCATCAGGAACCGGCGTTGCGAATGCGGGGCAATCCACTGGCACAGGCTGCGGCGCAACTTGGGGCCGGCGATCGAGATGTAGAATGCGACCATGATCGCCGTGGTGAAGTTGAGGATCTGCCCCAGCACGCCCATGGTGGTGCTCACGGCCTGGCCGGCGAAATCGGTGACCCACGACCCTTTCACGTTCTTCATGATCTCGCCGCCCAGATCGTTCATCTCAGGCAGTTTGAACTGTGTTTTCTCGGCGATGAGCGCGGCGAACTGGTTGTACAGGTCCGGCAGTCCCTTGACCATCGAGATGAGCTGTTGCACGAACATGTTGCCGAACAGGCCGAGCAACACAACCACGATGACGAGGAGTCCCACGAGACAGGTGACCGACGCCACCGCGCGCTTCCACCCGTGCTTGATCAGGCGTATGACGAGCGGTTCGACCGCAAGAGCAAGGAAGAGCGCGATGATGATGTCGAAGACAATGTAGGTGATCTTGCCCCACGAGGTGAAGGCGAACCACCCCAGATACACGGCGATCACGGCATAGAACAGCGCCCGCCCATACCATTCGGGTGGCCTGCGCGGATCGCCCTTCGACGGGAACAGCGAATTGACGTCCAGTTTCTTCTGATTGTTCGCGCTCTGTTCGGTCATGCCCCTTATTTAACCACAAACCGTCACTGGGAAATCCGGCATTGAGCCAGTTGGGCGGCCTGTGGTCCGTATTGCACGCGCACAGTGAACAAGCACATCGCGAGACTATATATATGAACGCCGTGTACGGGCGCACACATATTCTAGAGCATATGTTGAATGTATCGATTATCATCCCCACGTGGAATGAGCAGGACCGCATCACCGATTGCCTCGACAACGCACTCAGGCAGACGGTCATGCCGCACGAGGTCATCGTGGTAGACAACCGATCCACCGACAACACCGTGGCGATTGTGCAGCAGTACATGCAGGAGCACCCCGAGGCGCCGATCCGCCTGCTCCATCAGGACGAGGAGCAGGGACTGATTCCTACGCGCAACTACGGGCTGAACCATGCGACCGGCGACGTGCTGGGCCGTGTGGATGCGGACTGCATGCTCAAACCCGACTGGGTCGAAGTGGTGTCGGGCATCTTCACCGAGGATTCCGAGGCGATGGGAGCCACCGGCCCTGTGACGTATTATGATATGCCCGCACGCCGCATGGCGCTGCGCGGCGATGATTCCGTGCGCCGACACACCTACCGCGCGGACGGCGGCGAAGTGCTGCTGTTCGGCTCCAACATGGCGTTGCGCGTCTCCGCGTGGAAGCTCATTGCGAACGAGGTGTGCCTCGACAAAGAGGATGTGATGCACGAGGACATCGACGTCTCGCTGCACCTGCTTGGCCGCGGTCTCAAGACGGTGTATTCGGAGCGCATGATCTGCGGCATCTCGGCGCGCCGCATGGACACGTCGTTCAAGTCGTTCCGCAACTACATGAAGCGGTTCAAGAACACCTTCGAGGCCCACCCGCAGCATTGGCGCAGCCACAAGTCCGAGCGCACGCTGTATTTGATGTACCCGTGGCTGCACGCGCTGTTCCCCGTCTACCAGCAGTACCTGAAGGCGAAGGACATCAATCCGGCCGTGCGCATGTGGTTCCGTGAGCAGGTGAATCTGGCCCGCCGTGAAGGCGACAATCTGGATGACCTGCCGGGCATCGAGGAGTTCATCAGCGAAGTCCCCACCGACATCGACGGCATCAGCGAGGTCAACGAGGACATCCCGACCGATGCCGAGTCCGAAGCCCCACAACCGGAGCCTGTTTCCAAGATGTCCAACTGACGGGGATTTCCCGTGCCGGTGCCCGCGTGGTCAGCATGATTGCGCGGGCACCGTTGTATGCTCCCTCACACGATGATCATCGGCTCACCGGTCTCCATGTCCGTTCCAGTGTGCGCGGCTGGCACCTCGAGGCACCAGCCATCATATCGGCAATTCAGGCAGACGAGCTTGCGCGAATACGGCGTATGCGCAGACCAGAACATCCGGGAGAACTTGGGCCGGAACACCGTATGGCAATTCGGGCACAGGTACGCCACCGAACGGAAGTAATACACCGATATCCCCACGCCCAACAGCACGATGGGCACCAGACCAATCACGAATGGGACCCAATTGCCGGTCATGATCCAGATGGCAAGCAGTGCGATCTCGAGGACATCCATGACGCCGCCGACTACCAGCATCGTGCCATGAATCCGCTTGAGTCCGGTTTTCCTACGCGTCACGAATGCCGCATCGGAGAACGCATGCAGGTCGGTGCGGTCGCAATCATCGACCCGCCCGAGGGTCTTGCGCAACGCATCGAGCGTGCGTAGACGTGACTGGTCCAGCTCGATCTGCTTGCTCAGCTGCATGCGCTGGGCGGCAATGAGCGAATCGATGTATGCGGAGGATTGGTCATCGGCTAGCAAATCAGCGATCTGGCTGATCGAGAATCCCAGTCCACGCAGGAACGTGATCACGGAAAGGCGGCGCACGTCCTGCTCGTCGTACAGACGCCGCCCACCGCTGCTCACCTCGCTCGGCACGAGCACGCCGCGGTTGTCGTAATACTGTACGGTGCGCACCGAGACGCCGCACCGTTTCGCCAATTCGCCGGTGGTGTATTGGGTTGGGGTGTATTCGGTTGTCGATTCGGTCATGGTGTTGCTCCATCCATGCTGTGTTGATTCGGGTTGACGAGCGGACGGAGGTGCCGATTCGACCACCCCACCGGCCCGCATGGCCCCGAATATGGCATATGACGCCGCGTCACAAGCAAATCGACACGCCGAAAAGCTAGGATGTTCCGCCGGCGGAAACAAAAAACCTCCCGCCTACATGAGGCGGGAGGCCGATGGTGGCTCCGAGCGGCATCGATCCGCTGACCTAACGATTTTCAGTCGTTCGCTCTACCAACTGAGCTACAGAGCCAGAACAATCCACATCAACAACTGTGAGTGGACTTCGCGACCACGACCGGACTTGAACCGGCGACCTCCGCCGTGACAGGGCGGCGCTCTAACCAACTGAGCTACGCGGCCTTGGACCACTGGAGAACGAATCTCCGTGACCAAAGCGACCACGACCGGACTTGAACCGGCGACCTCCGCCGTGACAGGGCGGCGCTCTAACCAACTGAGCTACGCGGCCGTTGCTTCCTAGTGAGAACCTCACCGGGACAACAGATGTATATAATACTCAAACGCCCCTTAAGCGCAACTCACGGCGTGTCGCCTACACCGTGGCCGCACTCAGTGCGCCAGATCCACCTGATACGTGACGACCGACGCCGGCGAAACCTGGAACGGCAACGTTGCGGCATCGGGCGATTCGACACCTTCGCGGTATGCCGAATAATCGGAGTCATAGTCGGAATCGAAGTCGAGCATGTCGCATTCGTCTTCGTCGCAGACCAGGCAATCGCCGTTGTGACAGACCGTGCACTTGCCGTTCTTACACACCGTGCCGTTCACATTGCTCCATTCGGGGTGGTCGGAGACCGCGTTGACCGCCCAGAACACCAGCCAGATGCTCAGCACGGACAGCACGGTCATCACCGCGCCGATCACAATGCCCGCAATGGCCATGCCCTTGCTCTTCTCGTGTGATTTGTTGATCTGCACAAGCGCGATGATCGAGATGATCAGGCCGGCCGGGGCGATGAGGAACGACAGGATGAAGCCTACGATGCACATGACGTTCCACTTGTGCTGCGGTTCCGCCATGCCATACATGCCCTGCGGCGGCATCTGGCCGTACGGCGGCTGCGGCACCGCCGGGGGAATCTGCGTCTGCGTGTACTGCGGCGTCTGCTGTCCACCATACTGTGGCGCGTCGTACGTCTGGCCATATGGCTGTGCACTCGGCTGACCGTACTGCGGTTCGGCGTAGGTCGGCACAGGCGTGGGTTCGGTGTTGTAGGGTTCCTGCGCGGAGCCCTGTGGGGATTCGTTCATCGGTTCTTGACCGTAAGGGTACTGTTCTGCCATAAAAACCACAGTGTAACAGTGCACTCTGGGTGGTTCCATACAATCGACCATACCGCGCATCACGCGCATCTCATATGCCGGAACCGTAATCGGTAAGCACCTCCTCCCCCATATGCGCGCTTTATTGCCGTAAGAGGATACCCGCCCCACGGCACGCAAAACCCCGTACGGTGGAACGTAGCGGTCCATCAACGAAAAGAGGCAACCATGGCAAACGACGACGAGACCATCGACAGGCTCACCGACGAAGAGCTCGACGAACTGACGAGCCCTGATGACAATCCGGACGAAGCCGATGTGGAGGATTCCGAGCACAACGTGAACATCGCCGCGATCATCTGCGGCATCGCGGCCGGCATCCTGTTCATCGGCGCCGGCATCTGGCTCTACTGCTATCTGCGCGACAAGCACAACGAGTGCACGCTCTCGCGCCAGATCAAGCAGTTCAAGGGCGACGTGAAGCACATCACCAAGGAAGCTGACCCAAAGCGTCTGGCACGCAACGCCGAAGTGCGCCACGCGATGAACACCATCTCCGATTATGTGCACGACATCCCGGGACATGTCGAGGACGCCGCCTCGCGCGTGCGTGACGCGATCACCGACTGACCGGCACAGCCCAATCCATATGCGATCGCACAACCATTCGGGGTTTGTGCGACTCACCGCTGTGATGCGGACAGCCGCACACACCCCGAATGGTGCATCGTGAATCGGATGCGGGCAGCGTCATACACATCGGTGGCGCGCTCGCACGGCCGGCCCTGCTGGTCATAGGCCACACGGTTGATCCGCAGTGTCGGTGCGCCAGCCGGCACATGCAGGCGGCGCGCCGCCGCCTCGCAAGCCGGCGCATAGTCGAGCGTCTCATCCACGCGCTGCGGTCGGATCTTGTATTCCTGTTGGAACAGCCCGTAGAACGACATGCTCAGGTCACGGTTGAGGAACCCCGGGAACAGATATGCGGGCAGATGGTTCGTCTCCACAGAGAGCGGGGCATCGCCAAGCATGCGCAGGCGTGTGACCGCATACACCGTCGGCCGGTCCGCGGGCAGCCGCAGCAACCGCATATCGGACGCCGATGCCGGCGCCACGACGGCGCTGAGCACAATGGACTGGAGCGCCCATCCCTGCCTCTTGGCGATCTGCGTGAGTGATTCCACAGTATTGAGATTGCGTTCCAACCGGCCGTCGGAGACGACGATGCCACCGGCACGGCCGATTTTGCGCACAATCTCGTGATTCGATTCGAGTTCGGCGAGCGCCACGCGCAGATTCGAACGCGAGACGCCAAGCAGTTCGGCGAGCGCGCGCTCGGTGCCGAGTTTTTCACCCGGCATGAGTTCGCGTTGCGCAATGATCTGCCGCACAACGCGCACGACGTCTTCGACGTTCGTGCGCGTGGCGGTGGTGGAGTTGGGTTGCTCCATATTACAGACCGAGTTCCTGCAGTGTGTCGGTGAAGGCACTCATGAACCAGTCCACGTCCTGCTCGCTGAACACGAGCGGCGGGCGCAGTTTGAGGATGTTGCCGAACCGGCCGCACACCGACGTGAGCACATGGTGCGCGCGCAGTGTCTCGAGAATGTCGAGCGCGGCGGCCTGATCGGGGTCCTTGGTGCCCGGCTTGACGATTTCGCAGCCGATGTACAGGCCGGCCCCACGCACGTCGCCGATGCACGGGTGGGCGGGCATGAGGTCGGTGACCGCCTGCTTGAACACCGCGCCCACGCGCTTGGCGTTGCCCATCGTGTCTTCGCTGCGCATCACGTCGAGCGTGGCCTGCGCTGCGGCCATGCACACGGGGTTGCCGCCGAAGGTGTTGAAGTACGGGATGGAGCCGGCGAATGGCTCGAGCACTTCCTGTCGTGCGGCCATGAGCGACGTGGGCAGGCCGTTGGCCATCGGCTTGCCGCTCGTGACCAGGTCGGGCACGATCCCCTGCCGTTCGAACCCCCAGAACGCGTCGCCGGTGCGGGTGAACCCCGGCTGCACTTCGTCGGCGATCCATACGCCGCCCAGTTCGTGCACGGTGTCGATGACCGGCTGCAGATAGCCGACCGAATCGGGATAGACGCCATCCGACGAGAAGATCGAATCGGCGAGCAACGCCGCGAACCTGATGCCGTGGCGGTTCATGTCGGCCACGGCTTTTCGCACCTCGGCCGCCATCCAGCCACCGAATTCCTCCGCTGTGCAGACGCTGGCCGGCTTGCCGTCGATGGACAGGCGGTATGTGTCGGGCGTCGGGATCATGCGCATGGTCAGCCCCAGATCCTGCGCGGTGCCGAGGGCCGGCGAGAGTTTGGAGGTGAGCGCGGAATTGCCGTGGTAGGCCTCGGCCGTCACGATCACACCCTCGCCACCGGTGTAGGCCTGCGCCACGCGCACGGCCAGATCGTTCGCTTCGGAGCCGGTGCACTGAAACATGATGCGGTTGAGCTCGTCAGGCATCGTGGAGAGGATATCGTCGGCGTAGTTGAGGATGTTCTCGTGCAGGTAGCGCGTATGCGTGTTGAGCAGTGAGGCTTGGCGGGCAATCGCTTCCACCACGCGCGGGTGGGCGTGGCCGACGGAGGCGACGTTGTTGTAGACGTCCAGATACTCCGTGCCGTCGGCGTCCCACACATGCGCCCCCTCGCCTTTCACCAAGTGCACAGGCGTGCGGTAGAACAGGCGGTATGCGGGGCCGAGCACATCGCGTTCCTCGGTCAGGCGGCGTGTTTCGGGGTCGAGAGCCGCCGCCATCTCGGGGCGGAAGCTGTTGGTGTCCATGATGGTGGAGCGAGTTGCCATGGCCATGTCTCCTTTATTGGTTCACAAGTGGTGTTGGTGGTGTGCGGCGTCAGTCGTGCGTCTTGTATGCCGCGGTGCCGCCGGAAGCCGCGAACTCCTCTTCGGGTGAGAGCACAAGGTGCTTGCGTCCATAGAGCGCGAAGAACACGGTGGCGGCCACGTAGATGCCCACCATCACATACACGGCGAGCCGGTAGTCGGGGTTGAGCAGCACGGCCACGAAGATCGCAAACGAGAGCAAACCGGCCACGACCGCACCCGGCACACCGAAGCGGCTGACGAATGGGCGCTTGATGTTCGGCATGTTGCGACGAAGCAGCACGTACGAGACCATCTGCAGCAGGTACGCGAGCACCGCGCCCCACACGGCGATGTTGAGCACCACGGAACCGGCGCCCTCACCGCCGTACGCGATGATGAACAGGGCGGCGAATCCGATCACCGCGCCGACGACGAGGCCCCAGTACGGCGTCTTCTTCTTGCCGGTGAGCGAAAGGAATGCCGGGTAGTAGCCGGCGCGGCTCAGCGAATACAAGTTGCGGCCGTACGCGAACGTGATGCCCTGCACCGAGGCGAGCAGTCCGATGAGCGCGAACGCGGAGAGCACCGCCGCAAGATTGCTCGGCAGCACTGCGCGGAACCCGTCAAGCAGTGGTTCGTCCGACCCGCTCAGCGCGGCGGCGCCCATGACCGAGGGGTTGAGGAAGACGACGACGAGCGCGCTGATGCCGAGGGTGAAGATGCACAGGCGCGACGACTTGGGGATGTTGCGTTCGGGATCGCGCACCTCTTCGGCGGCGAGCGGCAGCTGTTCGATGCCCAGGAAGAGCCACATGGCGAACGGCATCGCGAAGAAGATGGCGCCTACGCCAAAGGGAAGGAACGCGTTGTTGCCGGCGGTGGGCGCGATGTCGAACAGCGAGGCGAAGTCAACCGAGCCGCTGAACACGGCGCTCACACCGAAGAACGCGACGATAGCGAGCGCGGCGATCGACACGACCTGCGCGAAGCGGAATGATGTTTCGGCGCCGACCCAGTTGAGGGTCACGAAGATGGTGTAGATGACGAGCCACCACACCCACTGGTACCCGGCGCCAGTGAGTGAGAAGCCGGTGAGATCGGAGAGGATCGCGTCTGCGTAGGCGGACGAGAAGTAGACGATGGTGGCCGCGGTCATCACATATTCCACGGTTTCCGCCAGCCCGGTGAAGAAGCCGCCCCACGGGCCCATCGCGGCTCGCGCGAACGAGTAGGCGCCGCCCGTGTGCGGCATGGCGGACGCCATTTCGCTGATCGAGTTGAGCATGAGCACGTACATGACGTAGACCACGATGGCGGCGATGAGGAAGCCGCCCCATCCGGCTTGGGCGATGCCGCCGTTCCATCCGGAGAAATCTCCGGAGATGACGGCGGAGACGCCGATGGCCCACAGGCCGAAGGCCCCCGCGGTGCGCTTGAGTTGGCGCTTCTTGAAGTAATCCTTGTCGGTGGCCACATAGGTGACCGACCCAAGGCCGGTTCCTGAAATACTGGACGATGACATGGTGATCGCCTGCCTCTCGATTGTCGGTATGCGTTATTGCATGGATTCCTACTGTGTTGGTTGGGTTATTGGTTGTTTGGTTGGGTTGTTGGATGGATTGGATGGTGAGTCTTGGGTGCGGCTACCGCAGCAGCCACTGGGCGTCCGCGAGGTAGTTGCGCGCGCATTGCACGGTGCCGGCGGCCTGTTCGGCGGCCAATCCTTCGGGCAGCGCGTCTTCGCGGTGGTTCGTGGTCCAGCCGAGCATCTGCAGGCGGCGGATCATCGAGAGCGCCGACATGACGTGCAGTTCCTCGGAAGACATCGGCCCAGCCACGCTCACGTACCCGTCGAGCCAGGCTTTGGCGAGCTGCGGGGCGTAGAGCTTGTGTTCGACGAAGCTGAGCGACGAGGCGTAGTCGTAGAGGTACCAGCTGTAGCCGGCGTCGTCGAAGTCGATGACGGTCAGGTCGCCGTTGTCTGCGCGGATGATGTTGCTGGGGCGCAGGTCGGCGTGGATCAGACCCCATGTGTGGCTGTTGCGCGGGTAGGTGTTCATCACGGCGAGCGCGGCGTCGAGCGCGCGTTCACACAGGTGGCGGTCGGCGTCGCTCAGGTCTGCGGTCTCCCAGCGGCCCCAGCGCGGGGACGCCCCCACCATGTCGCTGATGCCCCAGTTGAACCGTTTGAAACCAAACGGCTGGTGCCAGTGGCGCGACTGCTCGTGGAACTTGGCCGACCATTCGCCGATTGTGCGGTAGTACTGCGAGGGGTCGTCGAGGTCTTCGAGCACAGTGCCCTCCACGAATTTCGTGGAGACGACCATCCAGCCCACGCCGTTCAGGTCGCGGATCTTCGTGACGAATGTGCCACGCACGGTCGGCACGGGGTCGATGAGACGCACACCGTCGATTTCGTGCAGGGCGGCGAGCCATGCGATTTCGGAGGCGACCGCTTCCGGGCCGCCCACATACCCTGGCTGCGAGACGCGCACGACGCCTTCGGGCCGCCCGTCGAGCAGCAGCACGAATGTCGCGTTTTCCGAGACGGTGATCAGATTGAGTTCGGCGCGCTCGGGTTCGATGCCCCACGCGCCGCACACCCCGCGAAACAACCAGTGCGGGGCCGGGGCGCCTTTCGTCAGGTCGCTGAACGTGCTCAGCGAGACCACGTCCACAGGATTGTCGAGCAGACTCACGATCGCTTGCATGATGACCTCGTTTCCTCGATGCCGCCGCCTCTGCCGTGCGGGTTATCTCGATTCTGCGCGTTGCGGCGTTTCCACTCGCCCGCCCACGGTTACAAGGCCGTAAAGAAAACCGGCATGCAGATTAATGGCGTGTTACGCTGCCCCCTGCGCGCGGAACACCGCCATGCCGGCATGCGCTTGATGCCACATACAAAAACGGTGCCGCCGCTGCAGGTCTGCACCCACAGCGGCGGCACCAATCACAGCGCCAATGCAACGCCTTACATCAGGCTGCGGTAGATCTCCAGGATATCCTCCTGCGTGGCCTTGCGGGGATTGCCCGGCGTGCACACGTCGGCGAACGCGTCCGCGGCAAGCGGCTCAAGGTCCTCTTCGGTGGCGCCCACTTCGCTGATCGTCGTCGGGTTGCCCAAATCCCGGGTGAGCTGGGCGACGGCCTGCACGGCCTCGTCGCGCACATGCTCCAGGTCTCCGGTGTAGGCGTCCTCGACACCGAACGCATCGGCGATGTCGCGGTACTTCTCGCCCGAATAGTCCTTGTTGTACTCCATGACCGGCGCAAGCAGGATGCCGTTGGCCACGCCATGCGCCACACCGAGGCGGCCACCGAGCGGATGCGCCATGCCGTGCACAAGGCCCAAGCCCACATTCGAATACGACATGCCGGTGATGTAGGAGGCATAGGCCATCTGTTCACCCGCGTCTTTGTCACCCTCCACGCTCTTCGCTAGGTTCTGGGCGATCATGCGGATCGTCTGCATCGACAGCGCATCGGAGAGGTTCCATGCGCCCGGCGTGATCACGCTTTCGATGGCGTGCGTCAGGGCGTCGAGACCCGTGGCCACCTTGAGGCCTCGCGGCATGCCGTCGGTCAGGTCCGGGTCCACGAACGCCACGACCGGGATGTCGTGCGGGTCGACGGCCACGAACTTGCGCTTGTTCTTCGTGTCGGTGATCACGTAGTTGATCGTGGTCTCCGAAGCAGTGCCGGCGGTCGTCGGCACGCCGAAGATCGGCACGCTCGGGTTCTTGGTGGCGGCCACGCCTTCAAGCGAGAGCACGTCGGAGAACTCAGGGTTCGTCACCACAATGCCAATGCCCTTGCATGTGTCTTGCGGGCTGCCGCCGCCGAGGCCGATGAGGAAGTCGGCGCCCGACTTCTTGAACTCCTCAACACCGTGCTGGATGTTCTCGACCGGTGGGTTCGGCTGCACATCGTCGAAGATCTCGTAGGGGATCTGCGCCTCGTCGAGCACATCGGTCACTTTCTTCACCGTGCCGTTCTCCACGAGCACGGGATCGGTGACAATGAACGCCTTCGTGAATCCGCGCGCCTTCGCCTCGGTCGGAATCTCCTTGATCGCACCCCTGCCAAAATACGCGGTTTGGTTGAAAATCATGCGGTAGACCATGTCTGCACTCCTTTTGGGAACCGGGTCGTTGCTTCACTGGAACGACTGCTGCCCAGTCTAGCCAGCCCGGCACGCCGGCGCCCATGCGACACGCCGGCATGTGCTCAGCCCCGGTCAGTCGCCGCTCACCTCGCCGCCCTCCAGTGCCTTCGCCTCGCGCGCCTCCTTGAATTTCTGCTGCATCGTGGGGTTCTTGTACGTCAGTTTGCGCACGGTGATGTCCTGCACCTTGTTGTTGGCGATCCGCAGGTTGTTCTCCGAGCCGATCAACGCCTGCTTGGTCTTCTGCAGGTGGTCGATCGACTTGTCGATCTCGTCGATCACGGTCTGGAATTTGCGGGAGGCCAGATTGAAATTGCGTTCGAACCCGCTCTTGAACTCGTTGAGCCTGTCTTCGAAATGCGTGATGTCGATGTTCTGCATGCGCATCTCCTCGAGCTGCAGCTTGTATTGCAGCGAGTTCAGCGCCGCGTTGCGCAGCAGCGTGATCATCTGGATGAAAAACTGCGGGCGGATCACATACATCTTCGGGTAGCGGTACGAGACGTCCACAATGCCTTGGTTGTACAGGTCGCTGTCCGCTTCGAGCATCGAGACGAGCACCGCGTATTCGCAGCCTTTTTCACGCCTGTCCTTGTCGAGCTCCTTGAAGAAGTCCTCGTTCTTGTGTTTGGTGGCGGTCGTCTCGTTCTCGTTCTTCATCTCGAACATGATCGAGATGACTTCGGTGCGCTCCTCCTCACCTTCCGGCCGGTCGTAGTCACGGAAGATGAAGTCGCCTTTGCTGCCGGTGCGCGCGTCGTTGTCCTTCTCGAAATACGCATTGGGGAAGGCGCCCATGCGCATCGAGTTGAACTCGTTCTGGCAGTGCTGCTCAAGCGATTCGCCCACCATCTTCGTGGAAAGGCGCGCCTTGAAGTCCTTCATGCGTTCGATCTCGTCGTCGCGGTCGCGCAACTGCATCTCGTAGCGTTCCTTGAGCGATTTGCTCTCCAGGTCCTTTTCGAGCTGCGCGCGGTCGAGTTTGGTCTGCAATTGCGTGATCTGCGCGTCTTTTTCCGCCACAGACTGCTGCAATTGCGCCGCGAGCCGCGCCTCGGCGAGCTCGGCGTCATGCTCGCGGTCGCGCTTGGCCTGTTCGAGTTGCGCGCGCAGCGACTCCTGCTCTTTGCCCGCACTGGCGCGCGCCTGCTCCACCGCCATCTGCTGTCGCAAGTCGATCGTGTCGAGCTGTGCCTGCAGCTGCGCGATCTGCGCCTCTTTCTGCGCGACCGCCTGCTGCAGTTCGCCCGCGGCCTTGGCCTCGGCGAGTTCGACCGCTTTGCGCTTGTCTTCTTCGATGAGCTTTTCGCGGTCCTTGAGTTCGCGCTCGAACTCCGCGTTGCGCACCTGCTGCACAATATCCGCATATCCCGCTTCGTCGATGGTGAACGCCTCCCCGCAATGCGGACATGTGATGTTGTGCTGCATGGTCCCCTCCTGTGTACACTTGGGCGCGCGGCTGGCTCCGTCCAGTATAGGGCGGCGCCGCGGGCCGATTCTAGAATGTGGCCTTCACGCGGTCCACTGCGTATTTCATGCCTTCGTCGAGCATGCCGTTCGTGGCATAGCTGCCGTGCGGTTCGGTGTCGCCGCCCACTTGGCACGCGAAGTCACGCGCCATGCAGAAGCTGACGGTGCGGTCGGCGATCTCACCGAAATCCTCCGCTCCCCTTGCCCCGAGGATGCCGTCGACCGCGCGGTCGAAATCCCCGGAATTGTATGAGGCGGCGGCGCTGAACCGCGGGTCGCCATACAATTCCACCGCCACGATGTGCCCGCGCGCCACTGGGGAGAGCTCATACCCGTTGTCTTCGTTGAACCGCGTGTCCGGCGCGCTGAGCGCGTCCCCGACAACCATCGCGCCTTGCGAATACCCGAGGAGCACGGTGCGCATGGCCGGGCACTGCGCGCTCTGCGCGTTGAGCACGGCGATGAGCCGGTTGACGCCGGCCGCCTCACTGCCCGATTCCCACGACGCCGGGTAGTCCAGATCGCTGACCTGCGCATGATCGCCGAGTTCGGCGGCGATGCGGCTCGCCAATGGGCTCATCAACGACTGCCCCGCCGGCTCCTCGGTGCCGCGTACCACGATGATGCGCGCCTGCTTCTGCGCATCACACCCCGATTCGCCCCATGCGCCGGGTGCGGCCGTATCCGTGTGGCTTGGCCCGTTGAACAGCAGCGTCGCAGCAAGCGACTGCTCCTCTCCCTGCGTTTCGGCGGGCGCATCGCCCGAATCACCCGCCACCGGGGACTGGGACGATGCGGCTTCCTGGGCGTGGGGTTCATCGTCTTGTGCAGAAGCCGATCCACATGCCGCCAACGCCCCGGTCAGCAGGAACGCCACTACGGCGGCGGCTGCCCTGACGGCCCAAGTGCGGTGTGTGCTCACGGTGTGCGCTCCTTCTCTCTGCCGTTGCCTTGCCCATGCATTATAGATGCGATCCGCCGCACCACCGCCATCTGGACCGCAAATATGCGCAATGGTTTTGCAAATCCATGCCCTTCCGCGCAAACGCGCATCAGTAGCCCATGTGGCCTTCGTGCTCGCGCAGTGTCGGCTCGACGTCGAGCGTCACGTCGTCGAACGCGCGCGGATTCGCGATGAACGCGCAGATGAGCGCCCACTGCCGCCGGGAGATGCCGATGCGGCTGTCCGGCCGCACCATGAGCACGGGTGCGACCGGCGCCGACGCACGCAGCTCGTCACACCGCGTGCGTGTGCATTCCTCATCGTCAATCCAGACGATCGGCGCGGGGTCGCCTCCGTCCGCTTCCACTTCCACACGGCGTGCGACGGCGCGGTATTTGCCGTCGCGCAACCCGGTATAGGTGATCGGGTCGTACCATTGCACCGTGCCGATGATCTGCGCGTTCCAACCGAGCCGTTCATTGAGCAGCGCCGTGTACGGCTGCCATGTGGACAACCACTGCAGCTCAATCGCGCCTGTGCATGCGAGCTCATGCAAGGCGTCGGTGAGTTCGCTCGACCAGCGTATGCGGTAGGCCGCGCCACTGCCCACATGCACGGTCGCTTCCCCGTCCAACCGGAATGCGCGTTCGGGCGAATAGAGGTCGCTGGGCGTGGGTTCGGCCTCCGGAAACGCGTTGAGCACACCGTCGAAATCGGTGTAGACAATTGCACGCGCCATGGCTCACATGCGTTCGTGTTCGAGTGATTCCGGGCTGGCATACGGTCGCATGCGCTCCACGCCGTCTTGGGCGAGGCGCAGCTCCTTGCCCAGGGCACACGCGCCCAAGCGCACCACGCGCTCGGCGATGGTGGCGGCCATGGCGTAATGCATGAATGCGAAATCCCCTGCCTGTGCACTGTCCAGCCCATCCTGCACACGGCGCTCGTAGCTTTCGCCCAAGCGCAGCGCGATGATGGCGAATGACGCCAAATCGTCAAGATCGTCCAAGTCGAAACGCTCTTGCGCAAGGTCGAACGCCAGATTGTAATAGTCCAAGGCGGCTTGCGCATCCGGCTCGTGGTCGGGCCCGCGGCCGTCGCGCAGCATATCACCCAGATAGCACGCGCAGTCAGCCAGGCCATGCTCGCAGCCGCGCCCGAACCACAGGAACGCCTGCGCGTCGGCGTCTGCGACCTGCACATGGCGTTCGTAATACAGTATGCCGAGTACCTGTGCGGCTTCGAACATGCCCGCCCCATACGCTTCGGTGAGCAGGTCAGCACCCTGTGCAAACAACTGCGCGCGCGTGCCCGCATCGGCGGTCATGGCGGCCCGCGAGCACAGGTCGCGCGCCTGGTCGAACAAATCAAGGCCCTTGCTCGAGATGGACGTGACCAGCGGGTCATCGCCGTATGCTCCGTTCGGGTCGGTCTCCACATCTTCCGGACCGCCTAGGATCACGTCGAGGAACTGCTCTTGCCCGCGCAGCGCGTCCATCCATTCCTCGGGGATGCCACTGGGCTCGCCCTCATCCTCGAATCCGTAGACAAGGGCGGCGAGCGCGCCGGCGACCGCTGCGGTCGTGTCGGTGTCGGAGCCCAGATTGACCGCCTCCACCACACAATCGGCGTACGAATGCGTGGTGCACAGGCACCATAGCGCAGCTTCGAGCGTGTGCAGCACGAACCCGTCGGATTCGATCTCGTTCCGACTCTTGTGCCACAGGCCGTCGAATCCGTTGTGGGCGAGCGCCTCGCGCACATCCACCATGTCGATCAGTTCGCGGGCGACGTGCACCAAGGTCACGCACGCGTCCATGCTGATCGGGTGCGCGTGCGTGACGGCGCTCGCCCGGCGGATGTCGCTGTCAGACAGGTCAAACAGCGCGCACGGCACGATGCGCATGAGCGAACCGTTGCCGTTGTCGCGCTCGCCGCTCATGCCGTGACCGGCGCGCAAGGCGCGTTGGGTGGCACCGCCGACGTCGAAGACCGTGCCGTCGGCGCTGTATTTGCCGTCGTCGAGCCACGCCAGGAAGCGCACGCGCATGTCGTCTTCGTTCACGGTGCCGTCGCACGAGAGCAGCGAGTCGAGTGTGGCGAGCATGAGCGCGGTGTCGTCGGAATACGTGCCGGCGGGTTGCCGGTGCGCGCCGCCGCCCACCATGCCGGTGCAGGTGAATGTGCCGCGCTCGCGGAACTCGTAGGGCACACCGAGCGCGTCTCCGATCGCCTCGCCGTAGATGATGGTCTGCATGAGGACCATGGTGGCCATGACCGCGTGTTCGTCTTCGGGGGTGATGTTCGTGGTGTCCATGGTGCGGCGGCGCCTTTCCGTGCGTGTGCGTTCCATAAGCCATCTTAGTGTGCGGCGACCGAGCGTGCGAATTGTACGCTCCAGCAAACACTCTGCGTAAAATTACTACGCAAAACCCCTGCAAAGCGTGCGAATTGTACGCAGGCACCTCCAGACTGCGTAAAATTCATATGCAAAATCAACATGGGTGACGGCGCTCATCGCGCGTACATCATCGTCCGCCACGCCGAAGAACGCGAGCGGGATGCTGCGCATCAGCGCGCCGTTGCCGTTGTCGCGCTCGCCGCCCAGACCGTGGTCGGTGTGCAGGGCCTGGTATGTGGTGCGCCCCACGCCGAACGCCGCGCCGTCGGCCGTGTATTTGCCGTCGAAAAGCCAATCGCGGTAGCGTTCGCGCAGGTCGTCGGGATCCACCACGCCATCGCGATGCATCAGGGAATCCAGTGTGGCCAGTGCCATTGAGGTGTCGTCGGAAAAGTGCCAGCGGGTATGCCGGCCGCCTCGCTGCAGGTCATCGTGATGCAGGTGAATGTGTCCCTCATACGCCCCTCGTATGGCACGCCGAGCGCGTCGCCGATCGCCTCGCCGTACATGGCGCTTTGCAGCAGCCGCAGCATTGTCTCGTCGCCGATGTCCATGTCCGTCTCCGTCTCTCCCACGGCCGCCGGAACACGCCGACGAACCGCACATGTGCTGTTTCAGACGTTGCCATGTGCGTCCAGAATACCGCCACCGCACCCGTTGTGCTAACGCGTGGGCATGCGCGCGCCGTGGAGTTCAGCGTGCGCACGTGACGGCGCTGAGCATGAGCTCCACGCTTTCGATGCGCCGCGCCACCTTGGCGGTGATGTGCGGCAGGAGCGCAATGACCGCGCGCGTCTTGTTCGTGCGCACACGGCAAAACGCGGCCACCGACTCGCAGTCGAGTGCGCCGTTCGCGCGAGCCGCACACAGCGGTTTCAGTTCGCCGGCACGGAATGCGCCGCTGTGTTCGAGCGCCTGCAGCGTGCGCTCGGCGCCCAGCGCACGCACATACTCGCCCTCCAAATCGGGCTGCGAGACCCACACATGCTCGGCGGCTAGCTGGTCGGCGCGCACATGGTATTGCCCGGCTATCTCCTGCGCGGCGTCGGCGTCGATGAGCTGCGCGAGCGGCACCTGGAACCCGTGCTCGCCGAACATGCGGCGCCATGCGGGCATGTTGCCGCAGCCTCCAGCTTCAAGCAGCACAATGCCGTAGGCGTCCAGATTGCGTTTCGTCACATCTGCGCAATGCTCCACAAGCACGCGGTCGGTGATGCCCTCGACGACGATCACGCGGTCGGCGGTCAATGGCTCGAGCCGGTCGCGCACCCACATGTGCAGCAGCAGTTTGTCGTCTTCGCTCAGAAAATCCCGCTGCGGCTGCACCACTTGTCCGCCGGAGTGCATCACCACGATCTGGTCGGGCTCGAACTCGCCGATGATGTCCGGCGAATGCGTGGCGATGATCTTCTGGCTGTCGCCGCGCGCAAGCAGGCGCGCGAGATTGCGCTGGCTCGTGGGGTGCAGGTGCGTTTCCGGCTCGTCCACTCCGATGATGCGCGTGCGGTCGTCGAGACCGTCGACGAGCGCGAGCGCATACACCGCACGCAGTCCACCCGACTGGTCACCCAAGTCACGCTGTTCGCCGTTCTTGCGCAGTTGCAGGCGCAGTCCGTTGAGCGGCGCGGCACAGTCGCGCGCGGCGGGCACGAAGACGAGGTTGTTCTGCTGGTAGTCACCCGGTAGCGCGGCGGTCAGTTGCGCGGCGATGCGCTGGCGCAGTTCGAGCAACGGCTGCGAGTCTTCGAGCACGCGCGCATAGGCGCGGTCGACTTCGGCGAGCGCCTTGCGCTCCTGCTGCAGGTCCTGGGTGGCGAGCAGGCCGTCGATGAACGATCCATGCGCGTCACCCAACGACTGGTCGTCGGCGATGTACGTCCAGCCGATTGCGTCGATCTGGGATTGCAATAGGTCGGTTTCGTGCCATGCGCCGGCCGCATACCGGCGGATGACGAGCGATTTGCCGTCTGCTTCGACGCGCGTCTCGAGCCGCAGTGTCAGCGTGGACGCGCCGCCGGATTGGCGCACGGCGTCGCCGAAATGCGGATCATTGGCGCCGCATTCGAGTTGCGCTTCGACGACGAACGGCTGGGTGCGGTCGCGCACGTCGTCGGCGGTGATCGACGTGTAGAGCGCGCCTTGGTTGGCGCCGAGCAGCAGGTCGAGGCAGCGCAGGATCGAGGTCTTGCCCGAGTCGTTGGTGCCCACGAGCACGAGATGCCGGCGTACCTCAATGTACAGGTCGGCCACACGGGTGTGGTTGCGGATCGCGACTGAAGTGAGTCTCACAGCTGGCTGGATGGGTGGTCGGCCACGTACTGCAGGAACTCGTTCGTCTTCGACCAGTATTTGACGCCCCAGTTCTCGAAGTTCCACTCGTCCATGTAGTCGTTGCATTCGAAGTCGATGTAGTGGATCAGACCGTCCTGCACCACGAAATTCGTGGGGAAATAGTCGATGTTGATGCGGTGGCGGGCCAGCTGGTCGGCCATGAACCGCACCTGTTCGAGGTATTCAGGGCGCATCTCGTCCTGCAACACGAGCTCGTAGATGGTGGGGCCGTCCACGTACTCCTTGAGGATGCGCTCTTTGTCGATGTCCACGTCGAGCATCACGGGCAGGCGCACGCCCAGTTCGCGCAGCCGACGGTAGTCGCGGATCTCGGATTGGATCTTGTCGCCGAACTGATAGTACGAGCAGGGCTCGTGGTGGATCTGCTTGAGTACGTATTGGGTGTGTGGCATGCTCTGGGAACGGACAAGGAAGGAATAGCCCCCCTTGCCTTTGCCCAGCAGGCGAAGTACATCGAAGGGCATCCCATTGACCGTCAATTGCTTCATGTTGGCATCGTACCATGCTGCCGAAGGCCGGAAAGCAAAAGACCCGCCATGTGGCGCCTCACGTTGGCGGCCACCTGCGGCAGTGCGTGACTGACCTTAGACACCAACAGCCGTCTGGGTTGCCTCAAACGGTATCCCATGACTGACCCTAGACATCAACAGCCATCCAAAGCAGCACCGACGGCAATGCGTGGCTAACCCTAGACACCAACAGCTGCCGCATGACACCAGTATCGACTGGCGGGGCACTTGTTGTCGCTTAATTCCCGCTGTGTTTCGTGGGTTGTTACTGTGTCGTTACCGGGTAGAAGAAAACCCTTGGAATCGTTGTGATTCCAAGGGTTTTAGGTCGTACCCCCTGAGAGAGTCGAACTCTCGTTGTCAGATTGAAAGTCTGGTGTCCTAACCGTTAGACGAAGGGGGCCTGACAACTCGATTAATAATACACGAGACGTCAATGCACGCAAATCACGGCGTGTCGCACACAATCACCGCGTGCGGTAGGTGAAATCGTGGATCACACGACCTGCGGCGAGGCCCTTTTTCTCGAAGTTCGTCAGCACGCGCCCCTCGAAACGTTCGGATTCGGTGAAGTCGGCGTGCGGCAGCCCGGCCGCGTCCGCCGCATTGCCTTTGCCCACGTGTTCGGTCGGCAGGCTCACCGTGAGCGCGCCGGCGTTGGCGAAGTCGTCACGGCCGTCCATCACCTCATGCACATGGAGCGCGTAATCCTCAATGTCGGTGGCGATGCGCCACACGCCGCCGTCCGCAAGCGCACGCCGCACATCCGCGGCGAGCTCCGGCTGCACGATGCGGCGCTTGTGGTGCTTCATCTTGGGCCAGGGGTCCGGGAAGAACGTCCACACTTCGCTCACCACACCTGGCGCCACCGCCTTCATGAGCTCGGGCGCGTTGACCTGCGCGATACGCAGATTGTGCAGGCCGCGCTTGCCCGCGAGCAGCAGGGTGTGCGCCACGCCCGGGTCGTAGACCTCGAGCGCCAGGAAGTTGAGTTCGGGGTGAGTCTCGGCCGCGGCGGCCATGTTTTCGCCCTGCCCGCTGCCGATTTCGATGACGAGCGGGTTCACGTTGCCCCACACACGCTGCACATACGCCATGTCGAGCGTGAAGTCGGCACGCGGGTCGAGCGATCCCTCCCCCGCATTGATCCCATTGAGCAGATAGTCATGCGCATAGGTATCCCGCGCACGCTGCAGCCGGTCATCAAGGCGCGGCGAGCGGCGGACGAACGAGAGCACCTTGCGCCCATAGAGCGGCGGGCGCGTGGGTTCGCCTGCGGATGAGTCCGCGGTTGCGTCTGATGCTGCGGTGGGGGCTGCTGTGCTGTTCTCGGCTGTCATAGCCTCCTTTATATCCGGGCCTCTACCCGTGGGCGTGGGTGGTGGCGCCTGTTGTTTTCCTCGCGGCGTATGTTGAGACACGATACTACGAGCGCCCCGCGCGAACCTGTAGTATACTGAAATTGTTACAAAAGGTAACATAAAACAGCAAAAGAGAACATACTCTCTGTTGCTTTGGTGGAAAGGACCAACATGACCGTTCTTGTAACAGGCGGCTGTGGCTACATTGGCGCCCATGTGGTGCATGCCCTGCACGAAGCCGGGCAGGACGTGGTGGTTGTGGACGATCTGAGCTATGGCAAGCCCGATCGCATTGGAAATGCACGTCTGTACGGCATGGACATCTCCGCTCCGGGCGCCGGCGAGCGCCTTGCCGAGATCATGAAGGCGGAGAACGTCGACTCCGTCATCCACTTCGCCGCGCGCAAGCAGGTCGGCGAATCGGTCGAAAAACCGCTGTGGTACTACCAGCAGAACATCAACGGCATGCTCAACGTGCTCGAAGGCATGCGCGAGGCCGGCGTGAAGAAGCTCGTCTTCTCGTCGAGCGCCGCCACCTACGGCGTGCCGCCGGTCGATGTGGTGCCCGAAGACGTGCAGCCGATGGTGCCGATCAACCCGTACGGCCAGACCAAGCTGTTCGGCGAGTGGATGGCACGCGCGTGCGAGGAGCCGTACGGCATCCGCTTCTGCGGCCTTCGCTACTTCAACGTGGCCGGTTGTGGCCCGGTGGAGCTCGAGGACCCGGCAATCCTGAACCTGATCCCCATGCTGTTCGACCGCCTCAAGCAAGGCAAGGCGCCGGCGATCTTCGGCGACGACTACCCGACGCCCGACGGCACATGCGTGCGCGACTACATCCACGTCTCTGACCTGGCGGACGCCCATCTGGCCGCGCTCAAGTACCTGGACCGCGACGAGCGCAAGTACGACGTCTTCAATGTCGGCACCGGCGAAGGCACCTCGGTGCGCCAGATCGTGGACGAGGTCAAGAAGGTGACCGGCCTGCCGTTCACCGAGACCGTCATGCCACGCCGCGCAGGTGACCCGCCGCACCTGATCGGCTCGCCGAAGCGCATCAATGAGGAGATGGGCTGGCACGCCAAGTACGACGTCGAAGACATCGTCGAGTCCGCGTGGAACGCGTGGCAGGCCAATCCGGACCACCACATTGACGTGGAGACCTGGAAGCAGGCCGACTGATTCGCTCAATCAGCGCTCACCAACGGCGAGGGTCCGTGGAACGTTCCACGGACCCTCGCCGTTTCCTTCCCCTTCAAGCTTCCCCATGGCAGCCGCGGACGCTACCCTACGACTCGATTGTTCAGACGAGCCGGTACCACGCCGTCGCCCTGAGGCAACAACGCGTTGGTGACGCATCCGCCGTCGATCGACGCCAACGCCCGCTCAAGTGGCACGCTCAGGTGGCCGTTGGCCGCCATCCACTCCGTATACCCACGCACCATGCCCATATCAGCGGTGCCCCAGTCACCGTCGGCGTCAAGCCACGATGGGGCCACGGCGGCAAGTGACGCGGCGAGCACATCGGGGTCGATGTGGCACAGCGCCGGTTGCAGCGCTTCGACGGCGGCTTGCGGATCATCAATCGCCATACGGTACCCCTGCGCAGTGGCCGCGAGAAAATCACGCACCATCTGCGGATTGCGCTCAATCAGGTCATGGCGTGCGGAAACGTAATAGGAGTGGTGCGGTGCCACCTCAACGTCGTCGAACGGCAGCACGACGAGGTCGTTGAAATCACCTGATCCCTGATACGGCTCCCACCATGCCACATTGATGAACGCGTCGCATTTGCCGCGTTCGACACTGCGGATATCGGGCTCCCACTGCCCTGGATCGATGGTGATCAACGTAGAGAAGTCGCCGCCATCTTTCTCCACCGCCTGCTGCAGCTCCGTGTACAGCCGGGCGACGCCCATCGGAATGCACACGCGTTTGCCCTCCAGATCGCGGAATCGACGGATACCGCTGGCTTTGTTCGTGATGATGCCGCCGATCTGACATTGGTTCATCACCGCACACGACGTGAGCGACGATTCGCCCTGCTGGTGGAACAGCAGCTGGTTGAGCCGCACCAGGGCGATGTCCACTTCGCCGCGCTCCACCAGACAAGCTGGATCGCCACGGTAGAAGTCGCCGCTGATGAAGTCCACATCCAGGCCACGCTCCGCGTACAGGCCACGTGCGCGGGCCAGGTAGAATCCAGCGTGGTTCGTCCATGGATGGACATATTCGAGCCGAACTTTCAGCATGGTTCCCAATTCTCCTTCTTATCTTGGTTATCTTGTTCTTCCTTCGTTGCTCCGTTGCGCTACAGTGCGCGACGCACGTCGTCGAGGAACCGACGCCCGTCCGGTGTGCCAAACCATGCGGCATGGGCGTTGAACGCGGTGTCATAGCACCAGTCGGCATCCTCATCCCGCATCGGTCCGTCCACGAAATAAGCGATCCAGTTGAGCGACGCCTCGGCCTGCGCGAGCGGTAGCATCCACGGCAACACATCGCGCTCGACATCAGACAGCGGACGCAGGCGCTCATAGCCCTCGATGATGGCGCGGGCGACGTCAGAGCGGCAGGCGTCCGTCTGCCCATCCATGATCTGAACGAACTGGATGGCGTTGCGTTCGATGGCCTCGACTAGATCGAACAACGCCGTATTGCGGTCGGCCAGCCCAAAATCGATGACGGCGCTCGGTGCACGCCCCTTCCATAGCATGTTCGAGACGTGTGGGTCGCCATGCGTCCATGATTCTGGGAGCTCACCATAACGGGGCGCTACATGGCGCATATAGGCGCGGTATGGATCCAGATCGCGATGCCAGTCGCGCCCTGTGCGCTCGAGATAACGGCGCACGGACGGCCGGGCATCCAGCCAGCCTTCGAATTCCTCCTCGAAATCACCAGCGGCAAACAGACCGAAACGGTTCTGGTACGGATCGGGGCGTGCGGCACGGGGCTCGTCGAAACCGCGGGACGCCAGCGCGATACGCGCCACCGTCTCACCCAACCCGCGTGCTTCATCGAGTGTGGCGGGCGGATCCCACGTCAGTGCATGGGCATAGCGGTCTTCCCCCGGCGCCTGCATGCAGACTTCGTAGACGTATGAGCCCACCGTGAACGTACAGCCATCGGCCCCACGATGGCGCGCCGCATCGAATGGGAGGAACGGCATCACGTTCATCCCATGCCCCGCAAGCCATGCCACGTAGCGCTGGTATGGGTGGATGGCGCACGCATCGCGCACGGATGCATGGTACCGCTTGATGTACACGTTGCCGCAGTCGGTGGCCACCATTGCGCCCGCGGCGGTCGGCCGTGCGCTACGCGAAATCATGGCAGACGCGCTCAGCGGTTCGGCAAGCGCCAAAAGCACCCTTCTCGCTTCGGGCAATGTGATATCGCGCCAGCGTTGCTGCACAATATCCAGCTGCGCATTATTCTCAGGGTTATCCATGGCACATGCTCCACATGAGATCGGCTTGCGCCAATCAGGCTTCCGGATCGGCAACGACCGGCGCGGCGGCCTTGACCGCAGCCCGTCCGCCCGCAAGGCGCTCCAACGCGCCAGTACCGGCAAGCCCTCGATACAGCACCCACATGAGCACGCCGGCGACCACGGCCCCCGACAGCACATTGCACACGACGCCCACGGTGAGCACAAGTCCGCTTTTGCCCATTCCGTACAGCATCCAGGAGGCCGTGAAACCGCCGAGGGCTGACAGTGCGCCGGACAGCGCGGTGACGGCCATGTTCCACACGCCGTAGGCACACAGCGCGAACGCGAGTTCGGCACCCAACCCCTGCAACAGGCCAGGCAGCACGGTTCCTGCACCACCCCACTGGCTTCCAAGCAGTGCTTCAAGCACGGACGCAACCATCTCCGCGAACAGCGCGGCACCGGGTTTACGCACAATGACCATCGCGAGAGGGCCGGCGATGTAGTAGAAGCCATTGAGCAAATCCGAAGCGCCCGGCACGATGTCGAGCACACTGCCGATAGGCGCATAGATGAACCCGATCGCCCAGAACACAATGCCCGAGGCGACGGCGATAACGGCGGTGACGGTGATGTCGGCCACAGACCAGCGGAAACGATGGCGCGACGGCATGACTGATTGATTCATGGGTTCTCCCTGCTTGCTCGTTCGTCGGTCAAGCAGGGGTACCGATATCAAAACTTCGTTCGCCAGCATTATCTGGAAAATCACGTTCAACGGTCAGGATTCACATCCTTCTCAGCTCGACTGAGCTCCCGTGCTTGATGGCACCCATCCTATACGGGGCCCATGAACAAGCTGCCCCATCCCCGGACCCCATTGTCCGGGATATGGACACCTATATGTACTGGGCGGTGTTTGCATGCAAACACCGCCCAGTACGGCGAAACGACACTGGATCAACCACGCGCTTCGAGCTGTTGCTCTACATAATCGGCGATATACGGGGCCACCGCCTCGATCTGGTCAATCGCCGTCTCGAACTCGCGCGGGCCGCCATACCACGGGTCGACGAGGTCGATCTCGCCTTCATACCCCGGCTGCGGGTCGGGCAGACTGGGGTCGAAACTGCGGTACATATGCACTTCGCCGCGCTTGCTCAACGGCAGCATGTGCAGCAACGCGTTCAT
Organism: Bifidobacterium pseudolongum subsp. globosum; assembly: GCF_000741295.1. Classification (GTDB taxonomy): domain Bacteria; phylum Actinomycetota; class Actinomycetes; order Actinomycetales; family Bifidobacteriaceae; genus Bifidobacterium; species Bifidobacterium globosum. The sequence goes on from NZ_JGZG01000005.1 coordinate 562,603, forward strand.
ATGCGAAGCGGTCATCGGCAGGAACAGGTCGGTGTCGGTTATCTCGTTGCGCGTGATACGGTGGGCGAAATGCTTGGCCGGAACCGCGTAGCCGCGCTCCTTGAGCACCTTCACCGCGCGCGGGTCGATCGGATTGCCGTACTCCTCGTCACTGACGCCGCTCGACTCCACGCGCACCACGCCGCCCAGCCCCCGCTGTTCGAACTCATGGCGCAGAATGATCTCCCCCATCGGCGACCGGCAGATGTTGCCGGTGCACACGGTCATCACGGTGTATGGGTGAGCCTCATGCTTCTTCAATGCTCTTCCACTTCCCTTCGGTATGCGGGGCGCCGCCCCGCGCATGTCTACTCCTGCTCGCTGTCGTGCCGGTGACTCAGCGTCACGTAACGGTAGCGCGCAATGCCTTCCGCCTTGTTCGGCACCATCCAGCCGGTGCGCTCATCGACCTTCCATGCGCCTTTGTCTATCGCATCGCTCAAGTCCGGCGCATACGTGTCCGCGTCCACATTCGCGTCGATCTGCGTGATGAACACCTTGGACGCCAATGGCAGCATCTGGTTGAACAGCTGCGCGCCGCCGATCACCCAGATCTCGCTGCGGTCGAGGCCGTCGTCCGGAATCGCCTCCTGACGGGCCAAATCGAGCGCCTCCTCCACGTCACAGGCCACAGTGGCCCCCGGCGCACGGAACGAACGGTCGTGCGAGATCACGATGTTGTCTCGGTTCGCGAGTGGGCGGAACTTCGGGTTCAGCGACTCCCACGTCTTGCGCCCCATGATCACCGGGTGTGAGACCGTGAGTTCCTTGAACCGCCGCAGGTCTTCGGACAGATGCCACGGCATGCCCCCATCGAAGCCGATCGCGCCCGGACGACCTTCGTTGTCGTTCGCTTGCGCCCAGATCAGATTGATGGAGAATGTCTTGGCGTAGTCGTCGCCCCAGTCGTCTTCCAGCAGATTCTCAGGCCCGGCGATTCCGGGCTCGGGTTCGTGATAGCCGGTGCGGCTACTATCGTGCTCCATTTCATCTCTCCTTGAACGAGGTAATCGGGTCACAGTTTATGCAAAGCCGCAGACCGTGGCGTTCGCGGAGACGGCCGGGGCTCAGACCGCGATCGGCGCCTTGATGGTGGGATGGTAGCGGTAATCCACGATCTCGAAATCACCGTAGTCGTATTCGAAGAGCGAATCAGCCTTGTGGAGCTTCATCGTCGGGTACGGGTAGGGCTCGCGCGAGAGCTGTTCGAGCACTTGGTCCACATGGTTGTCGTAGATGTGGCAGTCGCCGCCGGTCCACACGAACTCGCCCGGCTCCAGACCGGCCTGCTGCGCCATCATCATCGTGAGCAGCGAATACGAGGCGATGTTGAACGGCACGCCCAGGAACATGTCGCAGGACCGCTGGTACAGCTGGCAGCTGAGTTTGCCATTGGCCACATAGAACTGGAACAGCGCGTGGCATGGAGGCAGCGCCATCTGCTCGACCTCCGCGGGGTTCCAGGCAGTGACAACCATGCGGCGCGAATCCGGTTGCGTGCGGATCAGCTCGAGCACGTTCGAGATCTGATCGATCGTGCGGTTCGGGTCGCTGGGCGTGGGAGCGGGCCAGCTGCGCCACTGCACTCCGTAGACGGGGCCCAGGTCGCCATTTTCGTCGGCCCACTCATCCCAGATGTGCACGTTGTGCTCCTGCAGCCAGCGCACATTGCCCGACCCCTTCAGGAACCACAGCAGCTCGTATGCGATGCCCTTGAAGAACACGCGCTTGGTCGTCAGCAATGGGAACCCCTCGCTCAAGTCGAAGCGCATCTGCTGGCCGAACAACGAGATCGTGCCGGTGCCGGTGCGGTCGGATTTGGGGTTGCCTTCCATGAGGATCTTGCGCAGCAGGTCCTCATACGGCATGGGGATGGTCGTCTTCGGGCGCGCCGGCACTTGGGCGCGGATGGATTCCAGATCTGCTTGAGTCAAAGGCATAACAGTCCATACTAAGGGCGCTTTTGGACTGCGTATCGCTCTGCGCGTGGGTGCGTCCCTAGCCAAGCGCAGGCGCCTTGAGTACGATTGATAGGGGAATATCATCCAGACCAAGCACAAAGGAGCATGATCAATGGACAAACGACTGTGGGTCGAGCGCAACAAAGACGGTTCTTGGGACGCTTTCAGCGATGACGGCGCCCACCTCAAGTTCGGCAAGGGCAAGGGCCAGTTCACTCCCGGCGACCTGATGAAAATCGCCCTCGCGGCATGCGCGGCGCTCTCGAGCCGCATGGCCGTGGAAAACACCGTGGGAGAAGGCAAGGGCGCCAAGATCATCGTGGACGGCACCTACGATGCGGACACCGACTCCTACATCAACTTCAACGAGCAGGTGGTCATCGATGCCTCGGACGCCAACCTGAGCGACGAAGAGGTGGAGAAGCTCAAGAAGCGCGCCAAGGCGCACATCGAAAAAGGATGCACCGTGATGCACACCTACGAGCAGGAGACGCCGGTGCGCATGGACATCGAAGTGCGCCGCTGAGCGCACTTCCCCTACGTAATCGAGGGCCTGGGCGAATCGTCATATTGGCGATTCGCCCAGGCCCTCGATTAGATGCGCATAGGCGCATCGGTTGCGTCAGTCGTTGCGGCGGTCACGGTAGGCGGCGGCCTGCGGATCGATGTTGCTCTCGATCTCACGCTCCACATCTTCACCAGCGCGGTCGACCGGCACTTCCTTGACCAGTTCGTCGATCGACGCGGTCTGCACGTCCTGGTCCGGCTCGGCTGCGGCGCGTGAGGCCTCGGTTTCCACGAACTTGCGCGGTACCACATACACCGGTGAAACGGAATGCTGCAACAGCCCCTGGCTCGTGGAGTTGAACAGCAGGCCGGTGAAGCCGCCCCGACCGCACGAGCCGACAACGACCATGTCATGGTCGCGGCTCGCGCGCGTCAGCGTCTCCACCGCATTGCCCGCCACAATCGTCTTGCGGATCTTCAGATCCAGGTACTTCGCGGTGATCGGGGCGAGACGCTCGTCGAGCGCCTCCTCGAACTGGTGGCGCACATCGGCGTCTTCGAGGTTCGTGTTCGACGGCACCACGGTAATCACGTCGAGTTCGGCGCCCCAGCTGTTGGTGAAGTCGGCGGCGAGCTGCAGCGCGCGGATGCCCCACTTCGTGTCGTCGGAGCCGACGGCCACGCGGGTGATCACGTTGTTGAGATGCATCAGGTTGCCCTTGTCATCAGTGTACGGCACGACCACAATCGGGCAGTATGCGTACGCCGGCAGGCTCGAGCTGGTGGTGCCCAGCAGGCGTTCGGCGAGGCCGCCCTTGCCGCGGTTGCCGATGACGATGAGGTTGTAGTTGCGTGACAGTTCCACGAACACCGACGAGGGGTCGCCGGTCACGATCAGCGTCTGCGCGTCCACGCCCTGCTCGTCCGCGATCGCCTTGGCCTTCGACAGGATCTCCTGAGCATCGGCGTGCGCCGCGTTGTCATCACCCATCGCGGTGTACGTGGCGTCGAACGAGACGGCGGCGTAGCTCGGCAGCGAATACGCGCAGACAATCTGCAGCGACAGCCCGACGTGCTTGGCGTAGTTCGCGGCCCACCATGTGGCCTTGTAGCTCGCATGCGAGCCGTCGACGCCAACCAGAATGGTCTTGTCGTTCACCATGTCATTCACCATGAGGGACCTCCTTGCCCAACACAACGCATGTCTTCCAACCCCTACAATACCGCATGCAAAAGCAGGGTGCAGACTCCATGTGGAGCCTGCACCCTGAGAAAAGGTGAAAAGGCGAAGGGAACTACAACACGCGGCGGATCGAATAGCCGCCGTAGAAGACGGACGTATCCGTGATCTGCGTGCCCTGTGCCGGATTCAGTGCGTTGATGACCATGCCGTTGCCAATGTAGATGGCGGCGTGCATGCCGTTGGCAAGGATATCGCCGGGCTGTGCCTGCGCGAGGCTCGGCACGGCCACGCCGACGCCCGCCTGCGCACCGGAGGTGCGGGGCAGGTTGATGCCGAACTGGGCGAACACATACTGGACGAAGCCAGAGCAATCCCAGCCGGCCGGCGTGGTGCCACCGGCGACGTACGGCGCGCCGATGAACTTCTGCGCGTACGCAGCGATTGATGCACCATTCTTGCTGGCGGGCACTTCCGGAGCGGCGGCGGTCTGCTGCTGCTCGGCGGGTGCCGCTTCCTGCTGCTGAATCGGTTCGCGTTCCTGGCTGCGGCTTGCGGCCTCAGCCTGTTCGCGTTCGAGGCGCGCAGCAGCTTCGGCGGCTGCCGCCGCCTCGGCGTCCTTGCGGGTCTGTTCTTCTTCTTGGGCTTTCTTCTCGGCGTCCTTCTCCGCCTGAGACTTGGTCTGAGGAACATCCATGCTTCCCAGCCCACCCCAGTTGGAGTCATCTTCGACGTCGGTGGAAGTGGCCTCCGCAAAAAAATCGGTCTTTGCGGTGTTCACCTTGGGGAATGAGCGGGTCGAGACGATATAGTCCGAACTCGACGCTGCATCATCTGCGACAGCGGCGGGCACACCCATGAACAACATGGGGATGGCGAGCGCTGCAGCGGCAGTAATCGATATAGAACGTTTCATCTTTTTCATCACCCTTTAGAGTAGCACGCCCATGGCGCAACGGCTATGGATCGCGGGTATTGGCAATACGCGCCCGGTGAACACCACGCCAAACAGGCGCATCGGGCGCGGGTAGCCGCGTATGGAAAAACAGATCAGTAGTGCACGAATGTGAAGCCGGAGACCTTGTCCGCCGAGAACTCACGCTCGGAGATGACGCCGGCGCCCTGCACGTTGGATTCCGAGATCTTGATGGAGCCATCGGGGTTGATCGCCTCGACGATGGCCACATGGCCGTAATAGCCGTCGGCGCCTTCCTGGCCCGGTGCGAACACGAGCACGTCGCCCACGGCGCGCGGCGTGTTGTCGACCCAGTAGCCGAGCGCCTGCGCGGAAGCGCCCCAGCTGCGTGCGTCGCCGAAGAACGAGCCGGTGTTCAGTCCCAGCTGGTGGCGGCGCTCATACGACCACCATGTGCACTGGCCCCACGGGTACTGGTTGCCCGTGTCACCGGTGGGATGGTTCGGATTGAAGCCATCGGGCAGGTTCGCCTCGTCCTTGTCCACGCGCTCGGCGACCTTGCTGTTGTTCGCCTTCGCCTTGGTGAGCGCGTTGACATCGGCGATGGCGTTGGAATCACCGAGGCCCCAGCCGCCTTCGTTCGTCGTGGAGGTGGTCGTAGCCCCCACGGCGCCCTGATTCTGTGCGCCCTGCAGCCCGTCGGTCAGCGCCTCACGCGTGTCGGAACGCGAAGCGGCGCCGTCGTTGACGCGCGTGATGTTCATGGTCTGCGTGGTTTCGGCACCTGCAGCGGGGAACATCGTCGTCGTGTCGTCCTGCAACTTCATGAAGGCCATTGAGGTGGCCGCCGTGCCCACCAACGCGGCAAGTGACGCCGACGTGAGCACCGTATTGCGGCGTTGCGCCGCCTTGGCTGATTCACGGATCGACCGGCGCGTCAGAGGCGCCACTTCGTTGAGTTTCGCCGCTAAATCCTCATCGATGCCGAGGGCCTCGGCATTGCCGGCCGCGGCCTTCTCGGCATAGACGGCCTGAGGGGAATGGGATCCGTGATGGGTTGTGAACAGGTTGGTCAGTGACTTGGTGCCAGCCGCCTTATGGGCTTTGGGGGCAGCATGCCTCATACCTACAACACTCCTTGTGCACATGAAGAAAAATCACGCACAGGCGCCCATGGGCATGCCATAGGTATCCCGCGCTCGTACTCGCTGGTTCAACAGATTACATCAAGTCAGGGCCAAGCAAAACCGCACGCTTGCGCAGCGCCGGCCGTGGAAGAAGCTAACAATGTGCACGATAGCACCGTTTTGCGGCCTCTATAGGAGCTTTGAGTCGCTGAGCAAAAAACTACAAATCTTCACAAACTCGTGCTATTTGCACAACGCCGCACCGTCTGGCACACACTTCGCACACAGCTCCCGACGTGCATGGCACGCGTTGTGGCTCCCTATCCGAAACGCGCCCGTTGTTGTTCCTCAACGCTGGCTACTCTTGGACACCATGGACACTATTACGATTCCGCAGTCAATGCTGCCTGAAGACGCCCGCTTCGGCTCCGGCCCCAGCAAGATTCGCCCCGAACAGGTCGAGGCCCTCGACCGTGCCGCGCGCACGCTCCTCGGCACGTCGCACCGCCAGGCCCCGGTCAAGGAGCTCGTCGAATCCATCCGCACGGGCATCGCACGGTTCTTCTCACTGCCCGACGGCTACGAGGTGGTGCTCGGCAACGGCGGCGCGAGCGCGTTCTGGGATGTGATGTGCGCATCGCTCATCACGCGCCAGGCCGCCTGCGGTGTGTATGGGTCGTTCAGCAAGAAGGTCGCGTCCTCGGTGGCGTCGGCGCCGTTCCTCGAAGACCCGATCGTCTTCGAAAGCGAACCAGGCACGTATTGCGTGCCTGAGCGCACCGAATACGTTGACACGTATTGCTGGGCGCAGAACGAGACGTCGACCGGCGTGCAGGCGCCGGTCTACCGCATCGACGGCAGCCGCGAGCAGGGCGCGCTCATCGCGATCGACGCGACGAGCGCCGCCGGTGCGATCCCCGTGGACATCTCGCAGACCGACGTCTATTACTTCTCTCCGCAGAAGGCCTTTGGTTCCGAAGGCGGCCTGTGGATCGCGATCCTCTCCCCCGCCGCGATCCAGCGCGCGGAAGGCATCAAGCGCAGCTGTGCGCTTGAGGGCGCACGCCGGTGGATCCCGCCGTTCCTGTCGCTGACCTCGGCGATTGACAATTCATTGAAGAACCAAACGCTCAACACACCGTCGATCAGCACGCTCGTGCTGCTCGCCGAGCAGGTGAAGTGGCTCAACGAAAACGGCGGCATGGCGTGGTCGGCCGCCCGCTGCAAGCGTTCCTCGGACATCGTGTACGCGTGGGCCGAACGCAGCGCATATGCGCGCCCGTTCGTGACCGATGTGGACGCGCGATCGAGGTCGGTCGTCACGATCGATCTCGACGACTCGGTGCCGCAGGCGTATGTGACGGCGGTGTTGCGTGACAATGGCATCGTCGACGTCAATGGCTACCGCAAGCTGGGCCGCAACCAGCTGCGCATCGGCGTATTCCCCTCGGTGGAGCCTTCCGATGTGGAGGCGCTGCTCGGGTGCATCGATTACGTGGTCGAACATATGTGACCCACGCGTTTCACCTCGTGATGGCCTCCACGCTCAGAACGGCGTGGAGGCCATCAAGTATTGGCCCTGCGGCGCGGCTTCGCCCGTCACCACCGGATCGATGCGGACCCAGCCATCCGCCGCCGGCACGAACACCGCCTCACCCTGCCGCAGCACGCGCTCGTCATGGTCGGTGACGCAACGCACGGCGCCCTGCGTGCACAACACCACGCGTGGACCCAGATGCGGCACCACTGCCTTGCCGACCATCTGCTGCACAAGCGCATCGTAGCGCATGGCGAGCCGGTTCATCACTGACCACGGCTCATGGGCCGCGTCCACATGCCCATAGCAGAGCATGAACTCGTTGACGGGCGGTTTGTAGAACACCACGTCGCGCATGAGCAGCGTGCCCAACCGCGCGTCGGACGGGTCGACCGGGCTGGATGTGCGGCAATCCAGGCACTGCAGCAGATTGCCGATGTCTTTGTGTTTGACGGTCATGCCGGCGCGCAGCACGTTGTCTGAATTGGTCATGATTTCCGCGCCGGTGCCATATATATAGGCGTGCGGGCAGCCGGTGGGCAGGAACACCGATTCGCCCTCCTCGAGCCGCACTGGGTTCATCATCAGCAGCGCCAGCACGCTCGGGTCCCCGGGGAACGCGCGCGTGGCGCGCACCGCGTGGTCGAAGGCCATGCGGTTGCGTTCCGCGGTGCAGCGTGCGCGCGCCTGCAACAGGTCGCGCTCCAGTTCCTGCGCGTCGAGCGGTGGCGCGGTGATCGCCGCGTGGAACGCGCGGAACATGCGCCGGCGTGACTCGGGCCACACGCTCGCCGCGATCGGCATGCGCGCGTCGGCCTGCGCGAACTCGCCCGCGCCGGCCGAGCGCGAGAACGCGCGCACCATCATCTGTGCGACGGGCGATTCTAGCAGGCTGAGATTGTGCAGCGCGAACGACTTCGGCGCAAAGCCGACCGACGCGTGGAACGGTTCGAGCGCCACGACCATTTCGCTTTTCGCGTTCATGTCGCGGAACGAGCGTTCCGGCGCGTCCAATGCGATCGCCTCACGGTTTTCCATATTGAATCCCGCGCGCGCCTGGAAATCGACTGGGTGCACCTGCAACGACAGCGGCACGCGCGCCGAGATCACTTTGAACAGGAACGGCAGCACCGGGCCGAATTCACTGGACCCGCGCGCGCCCACCATGTATTCGGGGCGCGCGGCGATCGCGTCGATCAACGCGACCGGCGTGCCCCCAGGCTGTTCGATCAGCGACGGGGACTGCGGGTGCCCGCTGAACCACATTTCGGCAAGCGGCGAACGCCACTGCTCGCCCGTCAGATGGAACATGGATTGCAGGCGTTCGCCGGAACCCCACGCGTAGCGCTTGGGCACAGGGCGAATCGTGAACACGGTCAATCCTTTCGCGAAGGCCGTCAATGGGGCCATGGACCTCCCCATTGTACGCGATGACCGGCGTTTGCCGCCCCTTCGCGTTAGGGTGGAGGGCATGAAAATTGCCCCGATCGTCGATCCCCATGCACGCCGTCCCTCCCCCAAACCCATGCAGGTGGACCTGCGCAAGGCGTTCATCCTGGGCACGGTGCTGTGGACGATTGCACTGATCGTCTGCATCTGCTTCTGGCAGTTCGGGCACAACCTGTGGTTCCGCACTTCCACGGTCATCTGCGCGTTCGGCGTGGTGATCGGCCTGCTCTTGCTCGTCTGGGAGTTCTTCGACCGCTCCGACTACCGCCGTTTGGGCAAATAATGCTCAATCCGCCTGCGCGGGGTCGAGCGGCAACACGAGCGTGAACGTGCTGCCCTGCCCCGGCCGGCTCCACACATGCACACTGCCTTGGTGCGTCAACGCCACATGCTTGACGATCGCCAACCCCAAGCCAACGCCTTCCAACGTGCGCTCATTCTGCTGCGCGCCACGGTAGAACCGCTCGAAGATGCGCTGCTGCTCGTCAAGGGGAATGCCCGTGCCGCGGTCGATCACCCGCACCACCGCGTGCCGTCCCGCGCGGTCCGGCTTCACATCCACGCTCACCACTGCGCCATCGGGCGAATACTCGAGCGCGTTCTCAATCAGCTTGTCGATCGCCGCGCGGATCTGCTCCGACTCGCCATGCACCACAAGCCCATCGCTGCCACTCACCGCGATCCGCTGGGCGTGCGCCTGCGCGAGCGGCTGCGCCACCTCGGCCGCCGCGCGCGCCTCGCTGAGCACATTGAGCCGGTTCTCGTCGGTCGGCGTGACCTGCTCCTGCGCTTTGATCAGCAACAGCAGATCCTTGACCATGTGGTCGATGTACGCAATCGTCCGGCGCACCTTGCGTGCGTCCTGCGCGATATGCTCGTCCTTGAGCCCCGCCTGCTCGAGCGAAGCGGCGAGATGCTGCAGTTCGGCGCTCGGTTTGACGAGCTGTTCCGAGACATTCGTAATGAAATCGTCGCGCACTTGGGCGAAACGCACGCGCTCGCTGACGTCGTCGAGCAGCACGATCACGAAGCGTTCGCTGATGCGGCCCACCGTGACGCGCAGCCAGTTCGGCCTGCTCACCGCGACCGGCGCGGCGTGCGCATCCCCAGATTCGGCGCCGTCTCGGTCGTCGGTCTCCTCTGCGCCTGCCATGTGCAGGAATCGCTGCGGGGTCATCGTGGTCAGTTCGAACGTGGTTTTGCCGCCCTGCTCGCGCACGGTGCGCACCGCCTGCGCAATGCGCGGCTCCACGATGACGTCGTCGTCGACGACGCCGAGCCGGTAGGCGTCCGGGTTCGCGCGCACCACTTCGTCGGATTCGTCGACGACAATCGGCGCGCCGGGCAGCATCGACAGCAGCGCGGCCGTGGATTCCTCCAGGTCGTCGGCGTCCTCGTCGTCATCGTCATCGTCGTCATGGTGTTTGCGCAGACGCGCGAACCGCTCCGAGAAGCGGTCGCGCAGCGATTCGCCGTGCGTGGCGGACTGCACGAGCGGCATGACCATGTCTGCGATGAGCAGGCCGACGCCGATCACGGCGCCCAAGGCCAACAGCACGAACGCGACGGCGATGATGGTCGTGGTGGTGATGTGCGGCATACCGCCCATTGTGGCATAGATGAGCGATGTACGCGGCGGCGAACGCCTCAACACGCGCGCAAAGTGAACAACACGTGAACCGTAGGCGATTGGCATGACGGCGCGCTTCCTCTACACTGGGACAAGAATGCGCGGCATGGACCGCCAACCGCCACGTCCGATGGACCCAATGGAAGGGAATCAAATGCGCGTAATTTTCAACGAAGGCCTCAAAGCCGTAGCCGACGACCTTGACCACATGGCACGCAATGTGCGCGACGCCATCCACGGCGCGGGGCAGGCGCTGCTCAACGCCGATCTCGACGCCGCGCAGACGGTGATCGACAACGATGCCGAAACCGACGAGCTTTCGACGAGCATCGTCAACCAGTGCGTGGAACTGCTCGCACGCCAGAACCCGGTGGCCACCGACCTGCGCGTCGTGGTCTCCACAATGCGCTTGGCGATCACGTTTGAACGCATGGGCGACCTGGCACGCCACATCGCCGAATCCGCGCGCCGCACCTACCCCGATTCGCCGTTGCCGCAGGAGATTGTGGACACCTTCGCACAGATGCAGCAGTTCCTCGATGTGACCGCCGACCGCCTCGTCACGATGCTCGCCGACCGCGACACGAAGGTGGCCGACCAGATCATCCATGACGACGACGTGCTCGACGACCTGCACAAGAAGACGCTCGAGTTCGCCCAGTCCGAAGACTTCCCGGGCACGAACCAGCAGCTCATCAACGTGGTGCTGATCGGCCGCTTCATGGAGCGCCTCGGCGACCATGCCGTCTCCGCCGCGCGCCGTGTGGTCTTCATCGTCTCCGGATTCGACCCGTCGAAGGAACCGGACCGCGACGAAGGAACCGACATCGACTGACGGGAGCAGCACACCGCCCACACTATGCATGTGGTCCCCGGCACCGCTGAGGCGCCGGGGACCACGTGTACGCAGTCAGTCAGCCGTTTCAGGCGTCAAAGTCGACGACGAGCTTGCCGGTGACCTTGTGCTCGGCGAGCGAACGCAGCCCTTCGACGAGATTCGAGAACGGCAGCACGCCGGTGATGAGCGGGTCGAGCTGGCCTTGCGAGACCATCGACAGGACGTCAGAGGCCATCGTGCCCAGATTGTGCTGCTCCATCGGGTTTCCTGAGGCGTGCGCGCCGCCGAGATTGACGACGTCGATGCTCATCGCACCACCGAACATCTGGGCGGCAGACACCGGCGGCACATCGACGATCGTGACGAGCTGCCCGTTGTATGCGAGGCGCCCCAGGTCACGCTCGGCCTCCTCCCCGCTCACCGTGTCGACGATGAGGTCGGCGCCGCGTCCATCGGTCAGCTCGCGCACACGTTCATCGACGTCTTGCGTGCGGTAGTCGATGATGACGTCCGGTTGCACGTGTTCGCGCACATAGTCGACATTGCGCGTGGAGCATGTGGTGAACACGGTGATGCCGTGCATCTTCGCAAGCTGTACGGCGACACCGCCGACTGCACCGGACCCGCCGTGCACAAGCGCGGTGCGCACGAGGTTGAGGTTCGGTTTCCTGTTGATCGTCTGGTACGCGGTGAGCGCGCTGCACAGCAGGCCCGCTGCCGTGGTGTACTCCACGTCGTCGGGAATGAGCGCGAGCTCGTACGCCGGCGCATTCATATACTCGGCGAAGCAGCCGTCGAAGCGCAGGTCGCCATGGCCGGCGACACGCATGCCGACTTTCCATGTGTCTTCGACACCTTCGCCGATCTCCACAATCTCGCCGGCGACGTCCAGACCGAGGATGTGTGGATACGTCCAGTTCTCATTGCCTCCCTCGGCGAGCTTGTAGTCGACCGGATTGAGGCCGACCGCATGCACCTTGATCAGCACATGACCGGACGTGGGAGCCGGGGTGGGCATGTCCGCGAGCTCAATCGCATCGAGTCCGCGGGCATGCTCATTGGGAATCACATAGGCTTTCACTTGGTGACCTCCGGCTTGTCGAGATGTTCTTCGGGTTCGGGCTTGTCGGAACCTGCGGGCTGCGCGTCCACGCTTGCCTCGGCCGGAGTAATGACCGCGGCCGCGGCATCGGCCTGCCTGTTCGGGAACGCGGCCGCTTCGGCGTCTTTCGCTTCCTGCATGAGCCGTGCCTCGTCGGCCTCGCTGAACGACGCATCGAACCGCATGCCCGGCTTCATGTCAACCGGGTGGTCCGAATCGGCGATCGCGCCGAAGGTCTTGAGCATCTCGTAGATGTAGGTGCCCTTCGTGCGGTTGAGCGCGATCTCGATCGCCTTGTGCTCAAGCCCATTGCGGCCGAACGTGGTGAGCGGTTCGCCGTCGCGCAGCTTGACCGCCGCGTTGAGCATGTCGCGCACATCGTATTCGCTGTTCCACACCTCCGGCACACCGCGGTCCACGTCGAAGAGCGTGTACACTGCCTCCATGCCGGTGCGCATCGAGTACTCGGTGGTGAAGATCGTGTCGCGCGGCTCTTCGGCGAACTGGCCGATGAACGCGAAGTTGACGGCGCCATCCGGCACCACGTCCGGCCGGTCTCCGAGTTCGCGCGGCATGAAGAACGCATCCACGTACGGCATCATGACCGGAATCGTGTTGCAGTGGTTGGACGCGAGCTCATGAATCTTGTCGGTCGGCACACCCATGTGGTAGAGCCACTCCTCGCAGATTTCCTCGCCCGTGCAGTCCTGCATCTTCTTGCGGATGTAGTTGCCCGGGTTGTCGGGCAGCAGCGCGTCGATCCAGACGCTGATCTGGTTGGCCGGCTGGTCGCGGAACTGCTGCTGGCGGTTGATCGTCCAGCTCATGAGCCAGTTCGAGTCCTTGACGCTCACGATGCCACCGGTCACGGTGTGGCCGCCGAACGGCGAGCGCCCGGTGATCTTCTCGATGTACGGGATGATCTTGTCGTCGAGCGTGGTGGCGGTCGCGCTCATCCACTTCGTCAGGTTCGGGTCATAGATGAACTTCTGCGGGTGGCCGAAGCTCGGGTCGACGGCGGCGATGCGGTTCCAGGTGTCCCAGCCGCTGCCCTTCTTGAGTGCGGGGTTGAAGCCGGCCGGCGTGTTCTGGTTGCCTTCGGTCGTCGATTCGACGAGGCCGCCGTTGGTGATGAAGACGAAGTCGTTCTCGCTCAGTTCGATGGTCTTCGTCTCGTTGTTCTTGAGGTCGGTGATGACGAGCGTCTTGGCGACCTTCTTGTTCGGCGTCGAGTACGGGTTGCGCGGGAAGGCGCCGTTTTCGGCCTGCGCGCGCATGATCTCGTCCATCGCGACGTGCGTGTACTCGCGCTTCGGCCCCATCTCGTGCTCGCTCACCTCGAACGTCACGTCGTCCACCGAGGTCTGCATATGGAACTGCACGCCGTGCGCCTTGAGGTAGTTCACCAACGGCAGGATCATCGACTCGTACTGGTTGTAGCGCGTGAAGCGCAGTGCGGAGAAGTCCGGCAGGCCGCCGATGTGGTGGATGAAGCGGTGGATGTAGCGGTGCATCTCGAGCGCCGACTGCCAGTTTTCGAACGCGAACATGGTGCGCCAGTACAGCCAGAAGTTCGAATCGAGCACCTCATCGTCGAAGTAGTCGGTGATCTTCTTGTTCGCAAGTTCCTCTTCCGTCGCCAGATAAAGCTTGAGGATCTCCATGACGGCCTTGTCGGAGAGGCCGAACTTCCTGTCCGTGTGCGCGTCCTGGCCACGGCCCTTCGTGGCGCGGCACTTCGAATAGTTCGGGTCTTCCTTGTTGAGCCAGTAGTAGTAGTCGAGCATGGACACGTTCTCGTCCTCGATGCTCGGCACATCGCGGTAGACGTCCCACATGACCTCGAAATGGTTATCCATCTCGCGGCCGCCGCGCATCACATAGCCTTCGCCCTTGATGAACGCGCCGTCGAGCGCGCCACCCGGCAGCACGTCTTTCTCGAACACATGGATGTTCCTGCCCGGCATCTGCGCGTCGCGCACCAAGTAGAACGCGGACGTGAGCGCCGCCAGACCCGTGCCGATGATGTACACGCTCTTGTTCTCGATGCCCTCCGGCTTCCTGGGATGCGCGAACGCTTCGAAATTGCCTGCCGAATAGTACATGCTTCCTCCTCTTGCGCGGGCTCGTTCCCGCGAAGATGTGCTCACGCCGACCTTCGACGCTCTAGGGCCCATTGTGTGCCCGTCCGCGCGTGGGCGCGCGGGACTTCACTAAGAGCTTGCGAACGCAGGCATCTTGCGGCTTGATGCGGTATAGGGATGTACTTGCGGCACATATAACAATGTGGCTGCCACCATCACTGGGATGGCGGCAGCCACATTGGTTCAGCGTATGCCTACAGGCTCATCACTTCTGGCCTTGGGCCGCGACAGCGGCGGCGCCGGCGGCAGCGGCCTCGGGATCGAGGTACTCGCCACCCTTCTTGATCGGCTTGAAGTCGTCGTCAAGCTCATACACGAGCGGCATGGCCGTCGGGATGTTGACCTTGGCGATCTCTTCTTCGGTCAGGCCGTCGAGCATCTTGACGATCGCGCGCAGCGAGTTGCCGTGGGCGGCGATCAGCACGGTCTTGCCGGTCTTGAGCTCGGGGATGATGTCCGACTCCCAGTACGGCTCGACGCGGGCCACCACGTCGGCCAGGCACTCGGCTTCCGGGACCGGATCGCCGGCGTAGCGCGGGTCGTTGTTCTGCGCGTACTCGTCGTTCGGGTCGATCTCGGGCGGCGGGGTGCCGTAGGAGCGGCGCCACAGCATGAACTTCTCATCGCCGTACTCTTCGCGGATCTGGGTCTTGTTCTTGCCCTGCAGCGCGCCGTAGTGGCGCTCGTTGAGGCGCCAGTCGCGCTTGACGGGGATCCACAGGCGGTCGGCCTCGTCGAGGGCGATGTTGGCGGTGTTGATCGCGCGGCGCAGCAGCGAGGTGAAGACGATGTCCGGAAGGACACCCTTCTCCTTGAGCAGACGGCCACCGTTCTTGGCCTCTTCCTCACCCTGCTCGGTCAGCGGGACGTCAACCCAGCCAGTGAACTGATTTGTCTTGTTCCATGCGCTCTGACCATGTCGGAGCAGTACCAATTTATAAGTCATGGTTGCCAGTGTACCGTTGCGCCCTGTCATTTTCGCCGCGCACGGCACGCGCACAGCTCACAGCACCATCGCGAATCCGGTGAACGCGAGCGCGAACCACAGCGCGATCAGCGCAAGCGACCACATGGCGCGCATGTATTCGCCGTGCGCCACCTCGAAACACGTGAAATACCCTGTGAGCAGCACACACACCATGCCGAGCACCGCGCAGAATCCCCAGCCCGCCGTCAGATGGGCCAGTGCGGATCCGTGCACGCCCACATACACGCCCGCGGCAAGCACGGCCAGCATGACGAGCGCGATCACCACGATGATGCACACGGTCGTGGCGCGCGCGCCGAGCCGCACCGCCCATGTGCGTTTGCCCGCCTGCGCGTCAGAGCGGATGTCGCGCAGGTTGTTCACTGAGAGCACGGCGAGCGCCACCAGTCCGATGACCACCGACGCGCACGCGGTGGGCCAGTCCACCGTGCCCGCCATCGTGACCGTCGTGCCGAGCGTGGCCACCGGCCCGAAGAACACGAACGCGGCGACCTCGCCCCATCCGCGGTAGCCGTACGGGTGCGCGCCGCCGACGTAGAACCAGCCGGCGAGCACACACAGTGCACCCACCGCAAGGAGCCACCAGTAGCCTGTGATCACCACGGCCGCGAGGCCACACGCGCACGCGAGCGCCGCGTTCACCACGGCCGCCGTGAGCACGGCGCGCGGGGGCACGCCCGAGGCGACGAGCCGCGTGGGCGCGTGCAGCTCCTCGTAGTCGAGCGTCTCCTCGCGCTCGACTACGCCCGGGCCGGTGGCGCGCGTCACGTATTCCACGCGGTTGGCCACCGCTACGGCTGCACGGTGCGCGTCGGTGCCGCGGATGCCGTCGGAATAGTCGTTCGCGAAGTTCGTGGCGATCTGCAGAAAGACCGCCACGCCCAGGCACAGCAGCATGAGCGTGGTCATGCGCGCGGGCGAGGAGGCGCAGTGCGCGCCGCCGGCGGCCCATGCGCATTGCGGCAGTGTGTGCGCGCGGCCGCGCATGAGGGCCCATGCGCCGGCCGCGCCGATCCATACGGGCGCCACGCCGAGCGCGAGTGTGCGCGGACGTGTGCCGGAGATGAGTTGAGACAGTTGCATACTGAGCATTGTCTCACCGGCGCCACCCAACTGCCCGCATATGGGGCAGGTCAGACGTTGAACTGTGCGGAGACCTCTTGGCGAGGCCGCAGATCGAGGTTCGTGACCTGCATGTCAGGACCGGATTCGGCCACCCAGACGATTGCATCGGCCACGCTCTGCGGCTGGATGTAGCGCTCGGGCTCAAACGGCACGTCGAGGGCGCGGTCGATGCCGGCGAGCATCTTCGTGGCGATCTGCCCGGGGTAGATGGTGGTGACGCGCACGCCCGCGCCCGATTCCTCAAGCCGCAGCGTGTTCGCATATCCGCGGAGCGCGTGTTTCGACGAGGCGTAGACGGCATGGTTGCGCACCGCCCGCTCCCCCGCCCCCGAATTGATGAACACGATGGTTCCTTTCGCCGCGCGCACCTGCGGCAGCAATGCGCCCGTCAGCACGGCCGGCGCGATGACATTCGTCTGCAGTACGCGTTGCCATGTGCCCGCGTCGGCATCGGCCGCTGGTCCCACGTGCGCCGTTGCGGCGGCATGCACGAGCAGGTCGAGCCGTTCGAGCGGGAAGCGTGCGAGCAGTTCGTCTTGCACCCACCCGGCGAGCGCCCCCACGTCGGCCAGATTGGCGTACAGGGCATCGACGCCTGCAAGGCTTGCCATGCGCTGCGCGTCCTCGTTCGTGCGGGTGATTGCGATGACGTGCCAGCCGTGTTCGGCGAGCCGCTGCACGGTGCGGCTGCCGACGCCGCCCGCGGCCCCCGTCACGATGGCGGTGCGCACCGCACGCGCATCATCCGTGCCGGTTGTTGGTTCGGTATGCGGTGTGGTCATGGTTCTTCCTTCCGTCTTCGTGTGTCAGTGGGCACCGCCCAGATACGCTTCCTGCACCTGGGGGTTGTGCAGCAGTTCGCTCGCCGGGCCCTGCAGGCGGATGCGGCCGTTCTGCAGCACATACCCGTAGTCGGCGATCGAGAGCGCGAGCTCCGCCTGCTGTTCGACCATGAGCACCGATATGCCCAGCTCGTCGCGCAATGCGGCGATCTGCTCCAGCACGTCTTCCACAAGGCGCGGCGACAGGCCCATCGTCGGCTCGTCCATGCAGATGAGCTTGGGCCGGCTCATGAGCGCACGCGCGAACGCGAGCATCTGCTGTTCGCCGCCCGACATGGTGCCTGCCTGCTGCCCGCGCCGTTCGGCGAGGCGCGGGAAGCGCGCATACATGCGCTCCAGGTCCTGCTCCACCGCCGCGCGGTCGTGGCGCGTGTAGGCGCCGGAGAGCAGGTTCTCCTGCACGGTCATCTGCGGGAACACGCGCCGGGCCTCGGGCACCGCCGCGATGCCGCCAATCACGCGTTCGCGCGTGGGCTCGGTGGTGATGTCGCGGCCGGCGTAATCGATGACGCCGCTCGTGGTGCGCGTCAGGCCCAGGATCGTCTTCATCGTCGTCGATTTGCCGGAGGCGTTGCCGCCGAGCAGCGAGACGATCGCGCCCTGCGGCACGTCGAGTGAGACATCCTGCAGTGCGTGCACCTGCCCGTAGTGCACGTTGACATGGTCAAGGCGCAGCAGTGATTCGCGCGCCAGCTGTTCGGACGCCAGCGCCGGCTCGGCCTGCGCGGCGCTGTCTTCACGTTCGATCGCGTTCTGTTTGGTCAGTACGCCGGCCTGCCCGCGCGTGCGTGTGACGTGCAGTTCGCGCCGTTTGCCCAAGTACGCCTCCACGACCTGCGGCGCGCGGCGCACTTCGTCGGGGTCGCCTTGGGCGATGATATGCCCGCCGTCCATGGCGATCACGCGGTCGGAGAGCGCGGTGACGAGCTCGATCTTGTGTTCGACGAGCAGAATCGTGTGGCCTTGCGCCTTGAGGTACTGCAGCTGCTCGAGCACTTCCGCCGTCTCCGACTGGTTCATGCCGGCGGTCGGCTCGTCGAGCAACAGCAGCAACGGCTCGCTGATGTGCGCGCGGGCGATTTCGGTGCGCCGGCGGTTTGCGTACGACAGCGTGTAGGTGAAGTCGTTGCGGCGCGTGCCGAGGCGTTCCTTGAAGCGGTCCACTTCGATCGTCACGCGGTCGGCCACCGATTCGCGCTCACGCCGCGTTTTCGTCCCGTGCACCAGGGCGAGCGCGCTTTCGGAGAGCAGGTTGACCCAGCGCAGCAGCGGGTAGCGCTGCAGCTGCTTGAACGGCCGCTGTTCCACGAGTTTGCCGTGGTAGCCCAAGGCGATGTTCTCGTCGACGGTGAGCGAACCGAACACGCGGCCGTTCTGGAACGTGCGAGCCACGCCGCGTTCGGCCACGTCGGCGGCGGCGAGCCCGGCGATCGACTGGTCGCGCACGTCGATGATGCCGCTGTCTGGCGTGAGGAACCCGGAGATCAGGTTGATTGTGGTGGATTTGCCCGACCCGTTGGGGCCGATGATTGAGATGACCTCGCCTTGGTGCAGGTCGAACGACACGGCGTCGACGGCCTTGAGCCCCTTGAACGATTTGGCCAGGTTGCGCACACTGAGCACAACGGGTTCTTCGAGCACAGCCTCACGGTGGTGGCGTGCGTAAGCGACCGGGTCGCCGCCGTAGGCCTCGAGCGCCTGCGAATACGGGTCCACGGATTCGACGGGCCCGCGCACACCGCCCGCGGGGAACCCGTGGATGGCGACTGCTGTGGTGTCTTCGGTCATGGTGGTTCACCCTTTCGTTGCGTTGCGTGCGAACAGGCCTTGGGGCCGGAACATGATGACGATGATGAGCAGCGCGCCGTACGCGAGGATGCGCGCTTCGGGCACGACGCGCAGCAGCTCGGGGGCGCCGATCAAGATGATCGAGCCGAGCACGGCGCCGAGCGGCGAGTTCATGCCGCCGAGCACGATGATCGTGAGAATGAGCAACGACATGTTCGAGTTGAAGATCGTCGGATCGATGTACGTGTACTGGTGCGCGAGCAGGGAGCCCGCAAGCCCCGCGAGGAACGCGGCGATGGCATAGGCGAGCGCCTTGTATGCGCCGGTGCGCACGCCGATCGCCTCACTCGCCTCCTGGTCGGAGCCGATCGCGTCGAACACATGGCCCAGATGGGCGCGCTGGATGCGCATGACGATCACGAGCGCGGCGATGAGCACCGCCACGTCGAGCAGATAGATCTTCTGCGGCGTGTTGAGTGGACTGCCGAAAATGGTGGGGAACGGAATGCCGGTGATGCCCAGGGACCCGTGCGTGAGCGGCTCGGCCACGCGGATCAGCGCGACCATGACGGCGCCGAGGCCGATCGTGGCGATGGCCACGTAATGCCCCGAGAGCTTCCACGCGGGGAAGGTCAATACGCACGCGCAGATGGCGGCGATGATGCCGGCGCAGAGCAACGCCACGAGGAACGGCCAGTGCAATTGCGTCGTCAACAGCGCCGAGGCGTAGGCGCCGAGCGCGACCGGCCCGGCGAGGCCCAGGATCGTCTGGCC
The DNA here is from genome assembly GCF_000741295.1 of Bifidobacterium pseudolongum subsp. globosum. Taxonomy (GTDB): domain Bacteria; phylum Actinomycetota; class Actinomycetes; order Actinomycetales; family Bifidobacteriaceae; genus Bifidobacterium; species Bifidobacterium globosum. The sequence continues at coordinate 582,550 of NZ_JGZG01000005.1, forward strand.
GGCGGAACCGGAGATGAGCGTGAGACCCACGGCGGCGATCGCATACACCGCGATCTGCGTGCCGATGCCGGCGAGGTAATCGCTGAAGATGAACGGTGTGGCGAGCGCGGCGAGCGCGAGCACGAGATTGCCCCACCATGGCAGGCGGATCGGGCGTGCGCCGGCGAGGAACGTGCCGGTCATCGGCTCGGATGTGACGTTCGTGGAGGCGCCAAGCAGGCCTTGCGGCCGGGTGATGAGGATGATGAGCAGCGCACCGAAGGTGATGAGGTCGTGCGCGCCGTCACCGAACCAGAACACACCCAGTGCCTCGACGACGCCCAGCACGAGGCCACCGACCACGGCGCCGGGAATGGAGCCGAGACCACCGATCGCCGCGGCGACGAACGCCGTAAGCCCGATCGAGCCGCCGTTCATGGGGTTGATGTTGGCATTGAACAGGCCGATGAAGATGCCGGCGATGCCCGACAGCACGGCGCCGATCACAAAGGCGAGGTTGCGGATGCGCTTGACGGGGATGCCCATCTGCAGCGCGGCCTGCGGGTCCTGTGCGGTGGCGCGGATCGCGCGGCCGGCCTTGCCGTAGGTCAGGAACGCCCACAGGCCGGCCATCGCGAGCACGGCGAACACGATCATCACCACGTCGGACGTGCCGAACCGCACGCCGAACGCCTGCAGGTTGCTTGTGGCGAGCAGTTTGGGGAACGGGCGGGTGCGCGCGCCGAAGATGAGCTGCAGTCCGTTGTCGAGGATCTGTCCCACGCCGATTGTGGCGAGCAGCGCGGCGATCGGTTTGCGCCCTTCAAGCGGCGCGATGACGCCGGCGTTGATGAGCCAGCCGAGCGCCGCCGTGACCACCACGACCGCGAGCACGACGGGGATGAGCGGCCAGCCGAGCACCGAACCGCAGTACCAGGCGAGCATCATGCCCACTGCCACAAGCGAGCCTTGCGCGAAGTTGACGACGTTCGTGACGCCGAAGATGAGCGAGACGCCCACGGCCACGAGCGCGTAGGCCCCACCGTGGATCAGGCCGGAGAAAAGCGTATCTATCACAGGTGTCCCTCACAGTGCCAGCGTGTGGCGGTCAGTCCTCGTACGGCACGAACTTGCCGTCCTTGACCACGAGCAGGATCGGTTCAATGTCGGGCGCGCGGCGGGTTTTCTGGTCGAAGGAGAAGGTGGTCTCGTTGCCTTGGTAGAGCGGGAAATCCTTGACGGTCTGCAACGCCTTTTGGATGCCTTCACGCGTGGGTTCCGTGGCGTTCGCGGCGTACGCCAGGTCCTTGACGGCCTGGTAGGCGGTCACCTCGAAGTTGCCCGGGTTGTTGCCGTATTTCTCGTTGAACGCCTTGACGAACTCCTGGGCGCCCTTGTTCTTGGTGCCTTCGGCACTGAACGAGCCGGTGATGACCGCGCCTTCCGCGTTCTTGCCGGCCACGTCGAGGAACTCCGCGGTCTCCTGGCCGCCGAAGAACGGGCCGGTGTAGCCGAGCTTGTCACGCAACGTGTTGATGACGAGCGCGCCGTCGGGGCCGTACCCGATGTTGACGATGAGGTCCGGGTCGGCGTCACGCGCCGGAATCAGAATCGGCGACAGGTCGGTCGAATCAGGCAGGTACGACGATTCGTAGACGATCTGTGTGCCGTTGCGTGCGGCCTGCTCCTTGAAGTATTCGAACGCCTGCTTGCCCCAGTCGTTCTCGATGTAGACAACCGAGATCTTCTTCGCCTTCTTCGCCGCGGCGTCCGCATACACGCGCTCGTACGAATCCGTGCCGATCGCCGGGCTCCACACGTGGTCGCCGGTCTGCGTGAATGTGGGCGAGGAATTGTTGAACCCGTAATGCACGAGCCCCGCCTGCTGGAATGTCGGAGAGGCGGCGGCCGATGCCGGCGACGCGTAATCCCCCACCACGGCGATGACCGACGGGTCGGACGCGAGTTTCGGCGCGACCGACGCGTCCTGCTTCGGGTCGGACTGCGTATCGAAATACTTCAATCCGAGGGTCTTGCCGCCCACGCCGCCGCTTTCGTTCACCTCTTCGACGGCCAGGTCCAGGCCCTGCTTGAACAGGCGGCCGTATTCGGCGTATTGGCCGGTCTTCGGGTAGAGCACGCCGATGTTCACCGTGTCGCCTTGCGCGCTCGCGGCGCCCGCCGTGTCACCGCCGAGCCCGCATGCGGCGGTGCCGGTGAGCAGGGCACTCGCAGCCGTCGCGGCGAGCACGGATCGGATGGCGGTCTTCCAGTTCTTCCACTGTGCGGTCATGATGATCCCCTTTTATATATGATCTGAATCTGTCTTCTTGTGGTTGCGTTGCGGCTGTGTGCGCGTCAGGCCGCGCGGTATTCGGCGAGCACGGCGAGCGCGTCGTCGTTCGCCGGCGTGATCACGGTGCAGCTCGGTGCGAGCAGGAACGGTGCGTCACCGCGCAAGGCGAGCGTCTCGTCGATCTGCGCGCGCACGGCACTGACCGAGCCGTCGGGCTCGAACTCCACCGAGTTCGCGCCGGCCACGGGCACGGCGCGCAGTTCGAGGTCGGCCTTGGGATTGCCGGCGGCGTACTGGTCCCACTGGATCACGTCCACGCCCAGGTCGTCGAACCATTCCGGGTTCGATTCGGCGCGGCACGTGTGCAGCAGCACCACTGCCTCCGGGTTCGCCTCGCGCACGGCGTCGATGACGATGCGGTCGTATGGTTCGGAGAATGCGCGGTATTGGTCGCGGTCGAAGTAGCCTTCGCTCACGGTGCCGGTCACGGCGTAGAAGATGCCGTCGAGCCCCGCGCCGCCCTGCTCGATGGGCGTGACGAGTGTGCGCGCGTAGTCGGCGAGCGTGCGCGCGATGTTGCCGAGCGCGCGCTTGGCCACCTCGGGCTGGTCGAAGATCGCCGCCTGCACGGTGGTCTTGGAGTGCGTGTGCGTGTCGTTCGGGTAGAGCGGCAGGTCGGCGAGCTGCAGGAGCACGGAGAGCGGCGAGAAGATCGTCTGGATCACACCGCGGTCCGGCAGTGCCTCGCGGATCAGGCGCGCGGCTTCGGTGGCCTCCTCAAACGCGGGGTTGTGCGCCGGGTCGAGCTGTTCGATCGTGCTCACGTCCTGCGGCGTGTTGATCACGGCGCGCACGGTCTTGGGGATCACGAAGTCGCCGTAGTCGTTCTGGTCGTAGACGCCGCCCCACGCCTCGGCATAGTAGACGGCACGCGGATTGATCTTGACCCAGTCCCAATCCCACTGCTTGATGAAGTCGATGTAGGCGCTGGCGAATTCCTGCGCGCCGTATTCGTGGCCGACGAGATGCTCCCATGCGGCGGTGAGATGGCCGGCGCCCGGCTGGCCCTGTGCGATGGAGTGGAACTGCTGCTTGCGGTTTGCCATGATGACCCCTTGTGTTGATATGTGTTACGTGTTGCGGTTTTATGCAGATGTTTTGTAGATGTTTTCATCTGCACCACCATTCAGCGTCACGCTGACGGATGATGGACAACTGGGCAAACAATCGGGATTCATTTGCAAAACCCAGCCGTGTACCACAGAGCATAACGCGTGTTCGCATGGAAAACACGGGGTTCTTTACTGGCTCTCGTTATGGCACGCTATCAATCTCCGCCACATTGCGAATATTAAACGTGCTATAAATTTAACCAATAGCCCAGCAGACAGCCAGACTCCCACATACCAACCCGCCACAGGCCGCTTTGCCTGTTACGGGTAGTGCCTTCTCCGCTACGGGTAGTGCCACACCTGTTCCCCTCCTCCTAGAAACCGCCATTTTCCAGCAATCACACATGAGACTTGCCCGAGGAGGCACTACCCGTAGCGGAGAAGGCACTACCCGTAACGACTATGGGGGACACCTGTGGCTGTACTCAGTACCCACAGCCATACAAATGGCCCCGGCCTCCCATAAGGACGGCCGGGGCCATTTGCGCGCCATCATAGCGCTATTGCACTAGCGTGTTTCACACATTGGGCTGATTCGGATTCGGCGCAGGCGTCGCCGTAGGAGCGGCCGCAGCCGACGGTGCGGGCGGCATGGTGGGCGCCTGCACGGGCTGCACAAACGGCTGCGCGGAAGGCGCCGCCGGAGCCGCAAGCGCCGGCGGGTTGGGTGCGCCGAACTGCCAGTTGCTCGTATCGGTCGACGATGGCTGCTGCGGTGCGGGCACGCCGAATTGCCATCCGTTGTTCTGGAACGGGTCGGTGCCGGCTGGCGCAGCGGGAGCGGCCGGAGTGGTGCGCTTGTGCGCCTGCATCTGGTTGTAGTACGCCACGATGGTGCCGACGAGCATGACGATCACGCCAATGATCGCGAGCCACATGCCAGCCCCATACTGCACGCGCATGGCCTGCTGTCCCATGTAGCCTTCGAGCACACTCGAGAGCGCGGAGCCCTGCTGCATCTGCTGGGCGCCCGCGGCGATCACGAAGATCAGGAGCAAGGTGTCAAGGCCGGTCAGCACGAGTGCGGTGAACCGCTTCTCCAGGACCGCGCATGCGCCAATCGCCAGGAGCATGACGAGCATGTACCAGCCGACGGCGCCCTGCTGGAACAGGCTGCTGGAGACCTTCTGGCCGAACATCGACACGCTCGTGAACGGCAGGAACAGGGCGATGATGGAGATCACCGCGCCGACGAGCGTCACGATCGCCGCGTAATCGATCTTTTTGTTGCCGATCTGGATATGCTGCGAGCCGAGCGATTCGGCCAGATTCGCGCCCTTGCGCGCAGCGGCGGCCGTCTGCTGCGGCGGCACATACGGTGCCTGCGGCGCGGCCTGCTGCTGCGGCTGGGTGTACGCCGGCGCCGCGTACGGGGTTTCGTTGTGCTGGGGCTAGCCCGGCCCCTGGGTTTCGTTTGGATTCATGGTTCCAATCCTTTCTGGGTTGGTTGTACGTAGATGCACAGGCGCCGCCGTGCGCGGTTGCCGACGGCGGCGCTTGAAGTCTCAGCCGTTGAGCGGCTTGACGAGCGGGAAGGTGATCGTTTCGCGGATCGTGGCCCCGGTCAACGCGATGAGCAGGCGGTCGATGCCCATGCCCATGCCGCCGGCCGGCGGCATGCCGACACCGAGCGCCTCGAGGAAGTCCTCGTCGATGTCGCACGCCTCTTCGTCGCCGGCGAGCGCGTCCTTGGCCTGCGCCACGAAGCGTTCACGCTGCACGATCGGGTCGTTGAGCTCGGAGTAGCCGGTGGCCAGCTCGAATCCGCGCACGTAGAGGTCCCACTTCTCCACGACGCCCGGCTTGCTGCGGTGCGCCTTGACGAGCGGCGAGGTCTCCACCGGGAAGTCGCGCACGAAGGTCGGCTCATACAGCTTGTCTTCGTAGAAGTGCTCCCACAGGTGCTCCACGAGCTTGCCATGGTTCTCCACGTCGTCGCGTTCCACACCGAGTTTGTCGGCGATGCGGCCGAGCTCCTCGACGGACGTGCCCGGGTGGTCGGGACCACCGTTCGGCACGATCTCCTGGCCGAGCGCTTCGGACAGCGAGTCGTACATGCTCATCGTCTTCCACTCGCCACCCAGGTCGTATTCCGTGCCGTCGAGCAGTGTGACGGTCGAGCTGCCGAACACGTCTTTCGCGGTCTTCTGCACGAGCTCCTTGACGAGCGCGGCGATCGTGTCGTAGTTGCCGTAGGCCTCATACGCCTCGACCATCGTGAATTCGGGCGCGTGCGTGCCGTCGACGCCCTCGTTGCGGAAATCGCGGTTGATTTCGAACACGCGGTCGATGCCACCCACGAGGCAGCGCTTGAGGAAGAGTTCGGGCGCGATACGCAGGTAGAGGTCGAGGTCGAACGCGTTCATGTGCGTGGTGAAGGGGCGTGCGGCCGCACCACCGTGCACGGTCTGCAGCATCGGCGTCTCCACCTCGAGGAAGTCGTGGTCGTCGAAGGTGCGGCGCAGCGACGAGACCGCCTTGGAGCGGTTGCGCACCATGTTGCGGATGCGCTCATCGGCGATCATGCCGATGTACGGCTTGCGCGTGCGCGTGTCTTCGTTGAGTTCCTTGTGCAGGGTGGGCAAAGGCTGCAGCGCCTTGGCGGCGATGGCCCATTCGTCGGCGAAGATCGACAGCTCGCCGGTCTTCGAGGCGATCACACGGCCTTTGACGAACAGGTGGTCGCCGAGGTCGACGAGCTGCTTGAAGAGCTTGAGGGAATCGGCACCAATCTGCTTCTTCGAGAGCATCGCCTGGATCGTCGTGCCGTCGCCCGCCGCGAGCTGCACGAAGCACAGGCCGCCGGCATTGCGGATGAACAGCACGCGGCCGGCCACACCCACCACGTCGTCGGTCTCCTGCCCCGCTTCGAGCGTGCCGTCGTACTTGGCGCGCACCGCTTCGATCGTGCTGGTCACATCGAGCGTGACCGGGTACGGGTTGAGCCCCTCCTTGAGCATCATCGCGCGCTTCGCCACACGCATCTGCACTTGTTCGGGGTGCGCCTGCGGGCCGAATTCCTTGTTCGACGGGTCCACGGCCTCGTCAAGCGTGGCGCCTTCCTGGATGCGCGCCGTGATCGCGGCGTCCTGGTCGAGCAGCAGTTGGGCGCGTTCCACGGTCGTCATGGCAGGCACGCCGTTGGCGTCTTCCTCCACGGTGATTTCTTCGGTTGCAATCGGTTCAGTCATAGCGACCCAGTGTAACCACCAGCCACTACAGCCGATTCCTATGTATATGGCGTGTATATGGCGCTGTCTCGCACAGCTTGAAGCGCATGCGCGCATCGGCGGATTGAAGCGCAACACGCCGAATTTGCGTATTTGTGATTTATGCGTAAACTGTCATCTGTTGTCAAAAACGGGCTGTGGCGCAGCTTGGTAGCGCGCTTCGTTCGGGACGAAGAGGCCGCGAGTTCAAATCTCGCCAGCCCGACCCAAAGAAAAACCCCACCGCACGGTGGGGTTTTTCGTTTCTCACGGGCTGTCCGCGGCGGATCAGCCTTCCACAATCAGGTACGACTTGATCGTCTTGCGCTGGTCCATGGCCTCATACGCCTGTTGGATCTGGTCGAGGCTGAAGGTCTGCGTGAACACCTTGCCGGGGTTGATCTGTGCGTCGAGCACAGCGCGCAGCAGCACCTCCTTGTCATACGTCGTCACGGAGGCCGGGCCGCCGGCCAGTCCGACGTTGCGGTAGAACGTGCCTTCGCCGCTGATCTGCTGGCCGTGCGGCAGACCGACGCGTCCGATCAGCGCGCCCGGGCGTGCCACGGCGGCCGCTTCCTGGAACGAGGCGTCGGTACCGACGCATTCGAGCACGGCGTCCGCGCCGCCATCGCTCAGCTCAAGCAGCTTCGCCACGCCTTCGTCGCCGCGTTCGGCCACGTTGTCGGTCGCGCCGAACTCCTGGGCGAGCACACGGCGGTCCTCGTGGCGGCTTGTGGAGATGATGCGCTTGGCGCCCATCATCTTCGCGGCGATGATGCCGCACTGCCCCACCGCGCCGTCGCCGAGCACGATCACCGTGTCGCCCGGCTGCACGCGTGCGGTGCGCGCCGCATGGTAGCCGGTGGCCATCACGTCAGACAACGTGAGCAGGCTCTTGAGCATGCCTTCGCTGTAGTCCTCGGGCTTGCCCGGGATCTTCACCAACGCCCACTGGGCGTGCTGGAATCGGATGAACTGGCCTTGCGCGCCCATCGTGAAGTTGTCGTTGTGCGCCATGCACGATCCGTCATAGCCGGCGCGGCATGCGCGGCATTCGCCGCAGCCGTGCGTGAACGGCGCGATCACGAAGTCGCCGGGCTTGACCGAGGTGATGGCCTCGCCCACTTCCTCCACGATGCCGATGGCCTCGTGGCCCGGGTTCGTGGAGTGGTCCTCGCTTTGGTTGATACCGCGGAACGGCCACAAATCAGACCCGCACACGCATGTGCGCACCACGCGCACAATCGCGTCGTCGGGCTGTTCGATAGTCGGCTTCGCCACGTCCTCAATGGCCATGTGGCCCGCGGATTCGAACATGGCGCTCTTCATGGTCTCTGTCATATATGCTCCCATCTGTCCGTGCATATGCACACTGCGCATATGCCACTGTCCCCATCGTAGGGCCGGACGGACGGATGCGCGCAGAGCCAACCCGCGCCGGTTCTGTTCACACGCCGTACGCGTGCGCAATCGCGCCGTCCAGGTCGGCGATCAGGTCGTCCACATGCTCCAGGCCCACCGACAGGCGGATCAGATTGTCGCTCACACCGGCCGCCTCGCGGAACTCCGCCGGCACCTCGCGGTGCGTGATGCGCGCCGGATCGACGATGAGCGAGCGCGCGTCGCCGATGTTGGGCACATAGCTGAACACGCGTACGCCGTCGAGCACGCGGCTGACCTGCTCACGCCCACCGTCGAGCTCGAAGGAGAGCACCGGACCCACACCGTGTGCGAACAGACGCCGCACGCGTTGCGCCTGCGCGCCGGCGTCCGCCTCATCCTCGAGCGCGAGCCCGGAGTACTGCACGCGGCGCACATGCGGCACGCCGCGCAGATGCCGCGCGATCGCCTGCGCGGAGCGTGTCTGTTCGCGCACGCGCACCGCCAGAGTCTCGAGCCCGAGCAGCTGCAGATATGCGTTGACCGGGCTTTCAACCGCGCCGAACGTGCGTACATATTTGATGCGCACGCGTCGGATGTAGGCGTCGGCTCCGAACCGGCTCGCAAAACTGTGCCATGCGCCGGCGCGCTCGTCGCTCACCACCAGTTCGGGCTGCGTGAATTGCGGGAAACGAGGGCTCCCCCAGTCGAAGTTCCCTGCGTCGACGATTACACCGCCGAGTGTGTTGCCGTGGCCGCTGATGCCTTTGGTGGTGGAATGCACCACTACGTCGGCGCCCCAGCGGATCGGCTGGAACAGGTATGGCGTGGGCACGGTGTTGTCCACGATCAGCGGCACGCCGTGGCGGTGCGCGAGTTCGGCGAGCGCCGCCACGTCGGTGACCTCGGTGGACGGGTTGGCCACCGATTCCGCGAAGATCGCGCGCGTATCCGGTCCGATGAGCGCTTCCACCTCGGCCAGATCGTTGATGTCGTCCACAAAATCGGTGTGCACGCCGAACTGTGGGAAGAAGCTCGCCATCGCGTCCACCGACGCGCCGTACAGCGTCTTCGGTGCGATGATGCGCCCGCCGCCTTCCGCCGCGCACAGCAGCGCAAACGAGACGGCGGCCATGCCCGAGGCCACGGCCACGGCGGAACGGCCACCTTCGAGCGCGGCGATCCGCCGTTCGAGCACGTCGACGGTGGGATTGGCCACGCGCGAATACGAAAAGCCGTCCTGCGTGCCGGCAGACAGCGCGTCGCCGCGGTCGGCACTTTCCATGTGGAACGCCGCGCTCAGATAGATCGGCGGCACGGCCGCGTGCACATGGTCGGCGGCTGTGTAGCCGCTGTGGATTGCGCTCGTCTCAACATGACACATCGGTTTCTCCTTGGTATGCGGGTGGCTCAGATGGCGAGGACCGCGTACAGGTCGTCGGTCGAGCGCCGGCGCGCGTGTTCCTGCGCCACGTCGAAGGCCTGGTCCAGGTCGTCGATCAGATCGCGCACGTCCTCAATGCCGATCGACAGGCGGATGAGCTCGTCAGTGATGCCCACCTTGAGCCGTTCGCTGCGCGGCAGCTCGAAATGCGTCATGCGCGCAGGCAGCTCGGCGAGGCTTTCCACCGCCCCCAGGCTGACGGCCAGCCGGAAGACGCGCAGGTGGTCGAGCACGTCCGCCGGGTCGATGCCGGGCGCCACCTCGAAGCTCAGCACGCCGCCACAGCCGCGCAATCCCTTCGCTGCCACAGGCTCGCCATGGATGCCCGGGTAGTGCACGTCGCGCACATACGGATGCGCGAGCAGGTGCTGCGCCACGGCGAGCGCATTCTCCTGCTGGCGTTCGAGCCGCAGCGCGAGCGTCTGGATGCCACGGCGCACGGTGTCGCATTCGGCAGGCGCAAGCACGCCGCCGAGGCGGTTCTGCGCATAGTACACGCGTTCTCCGAGCGCATCGTCGCGTACCACGGCCAGCCCGGCGATCACGTCGGAATGCCCGGCCAGGTATTTGGTGGCGGAGTGGAGCACGATGTCGGCGCCCAGGTCGAGCGGCTGCTGCAGATACGGCGTGACGAAGGTGTTGTCGACGATCACGATCGCGCCGTACCGGTGCGCGATGCGCGCGATTGCGGCGATGTCGTTGACCTGCAGCAGCGGATTGGTCAGCGTCTCCACGTACACGGCGCGCGCGGGCGGCGTCAGGTCGTCGCCGCGCACGGCCCGTTCGAGCGCGGATTCGTCTTGCGTGTCCACGGGTGTGCTGAGCAACCCCCAGCGCCGGAAGTGCTCGTTGAACAGCGAATACGTGCCGCCGTAGATGTTCGCGCCGACGACGATGCGGTCGTTGGGCGCGAAGATCGAGAGCACGGCGTGGATCGCGGCGAGCCCGGAGGCGAATGCAAAGCCGCGCGTGCCGTGTTCGAGCTGGGCGATCTGGCGCTCCAGGAACTCGCGGGTCGGGTTGCCGCTGCGCGCGTAATCCCAGCGGGGCATCGACTCGACCGTTTCGAAAGCGTATGTGGATGAATTGTAGATGGGCGGGTTCACCGCGCCGGTCGTGTCGGTGCCAAGCGGCAGGCCGTGCACGAGTTTGGTGTTCAATTGCGTCATATGCACCCCCTTGGTGGTTGTTCGCGCCGCAGGCGGTGTGCTTGCGGCTCCATATGCGAACCTACCGGCGTGCTGTGCGCGACACACGCCCCGGGGTATACCCGTTGGTTATGGGGTGCTCAAAACGGCCGGCGCAGGTCAGGGACGCGCGCCGGTGCCTGTGCCGTGTGCCGGGCCGTTGCCCGCGCCCGAATGCACCGCCTTGCGCAGGTTGAGCATGTCGCGCACTGAGAGCGGTTGCGCGGGTTGGGGCATGAGGTACCGGTCGTACGAGATGAAGCAGCGCTTGTAGACGAGGGCGAGGATGATCGCGCCGGCGAGCAGGGTGAGCGCGGAGAACGATGTGAGGATCACGAACTGGTATCGCGCAGCGTCGAGTGGATTGCCACCGGCGATGATCTGGCCCGACATCATGCCCGGAATCGTCACGATGCCGGCCGAGGCGAGGTTCGCGATCGTGGGCAGCATGCCGAGGCGGATTGACGACATGACCGACGGGCGGGCCGCCTCCCACGGCGTGGCGCCGAGTGCGAGCAAGGTGCCCACCTCCTCATAGCGTTCGCGCATCGATTCGAAGAACCGCGACATGGCCAGGGCGAGCGCGGAGACCGTGTTGCCGAGCATCATGCCGGTCAGCGGAATCACGACCTGCGGCGCGTACCACGGGTGCGGGCGCACAATCAGTTCGGCCACGATCGAGATCATGATGAGCATGGTGACCACAAGGCTGAGCAGCACGATCGGCACGAGCCCTTTCGGCACGCCTTTCGCGCGCGACATCGTGATCTGCACGGCCGCGATGAGCATGATGGCGATGAGCCCGACGACGAGCCACACGTTCTGCTGGCGGATCACATATTCGAGCACGATGCCCATGATCAGCAGCTGCACGAACGAGCGCACCATCGACCAGACCAGTGATTTCGCCACGCCCAGCTTCATGAGCACGGAGATGCCCGCGGCGATGACGACCATGCCGGCCGCGATGAGCAGGCCGAGATTGTCGATCGTGAAATAGCTGTGATCGGTCATGCGCGCCGCCCCTCCCCTTGTGCAGCGGACGCCGCCTGCTGCTCGCTCAATTCGCCGCCGCTGAGCACCATGATCCGGTTCGCGCGGCCGTCGGGCGCACGGTGGCGGATGCGTACCACACCGGCGCCCTGCTCGGCCGCGCGCTTGAGCAGATCGGCCACTTTGTCCGCGTTCTCCTCGTCGAGCCCGGCGTCCACTTCATCCGCGAGCAGCACGCGCGGCTTCGTCAGGATCGTGCGCGCCAGACTCACGCGCGCCGCCTGCCCGCCAGACAGGTCGCGCGGATTGCGGTCGAGCTGGATGTCGGCGCAGCCCATCGCGTCGAGCAACTGGCGGATATGCTCGTCCGCGAGCATATCCGCGGGCTCCTGTTTGCGCTCGCCCTGCCGCACGGCGAGCGTCCACGGCAGGCGGATCACGTCGGCCACGGTGTCGCCGATGAGTGTGGAGGTCTGCGGGAGGTACGACACACGCACACGCCACTGTTGCGGCGTGAACGAGTCTGAATCCTTGCCGTCGAGCGCGAATGTGCCGGTCGTGTGCGCGTTGAGGCGTGCGAAGGCGGTGAGCAGTGTGGATTTGCCGGCGCCCGAGGGGCCGGTGATGTCGACGACCTCGCCGGTGTCCACATGGAAACTCAGATCGTGGAAGACGGTGTGGTCGCCGCCCTGCTGCGGCATGACGGCGGTGACATGGCTGGCTTCGAACAAGTGTGGTGCTGGGGGTGTGGGATTCGGGCTCATACCAGCCACTGTACAAACGGGCGGCGCGTGCCGTGCGGTACTTCGCCCGCGGCGAGGCATGGAAAAACGCCGCGTATGCATTTGGTAGCAGGAAAAGCAGTGCATACGCGGCGCGCGAGTAAGAGTCAGAAGGAGTTATCGGTCGATACGCGCTCCTTTCGACTCGTGGATGGGGGAAGTCTGTTCACGGCGGCGCCTGCCGATGGCCGAGGCGATGGCCCAGACCACGGCGAGCACACACAGCAGTCCGCCGACACCGGCGAAGAGGTACGCGGTGAAATGCTGCATGTTCGGGAAGAACACGAAGGTGGCCGAGGACATGGAGGCGCCGACGGCGATCGTCAGCACGCCGCACAGCAGCACGATCACGCCGAGCACAATCGTGCCTGCGCTCGGTCCTTTCGGGCGCATGGGCTGCTGGGGTTGCGGCGCGGATTGGGGCGAGCTGTACAGCGGGACCGCGTTGGCGGGAGGCACTGTGCCGGCTGGGGCCTGAGGCGCTTTGGGCGCATCGGCCTCCTCGGCGGCAGCGTCCGCCTCCGGGGATTCTGGTTCGTCCGTGGGTGCGTCTGCGGGCAGTTCGGTCGTCGCCTCGTCGAATTCGGCGAAACGTTCGCTCATCGGCATGTTCAGTTCGGTGATCTCGGCCGTCTCGATGACCTGGGTGTCGTCATCGCGTTCCGGCCGCTGTGGGTTGGTGGTGTTCATGATCGTGTTCCGTTTCATCTGGTAGAGGTCAGCGTTGCGAGGCGTAGCGCACGGTGATGTTGCCACCGATCACCACGTTGGGTTGGATCACCAGTTCGGGCGTGGCCGGCGCGGCGTCCGCCAGCACGGCGCATGGCCAGTAGTATCCATCCTTGACAAGCTGGCGCATCTGGCTGTTGGCTCCGGACTCGAATTCGACCTTGCCGTCGACGACACTCACGCCATCGCACAGTCGTGCCATGCGCTGCGATCGGAAATTCTCGCTCGTCACGAAGACGTGCGCTGGCTCACGGTCGCCGTCACCGTCCGTCAGGTCATCGATGGATTCGTCGAGGTCGTCATCGTCCATGACCCGCACGTCGATGCCGGGGATGTGCACCCGCGTCGAGTTCTCGTCCACGGTCACGCGGATGTTGGACCAGTCCCCGTTGCCACCGAGCACATCGAAGGGGTCGCCGCTCGTCATCGCCGAATACCGGTTGCCGAACGAGTCGACCGTGCCGTCATGCAGCGACGAATCGAATCCCCACGAACAGCCATCCGGGATCGTGATGACTACGCGGGCGTCCTCGACGGTCATCGGAATCGTGCCGACCGGGCACGTTGTCTCCTTGGTCTTACCGTCGCGCAGTTCGATGGTGTGCTTGCCGTTCGCCTTCGCGTAGTCGCTCAGGTTGATGTCGAGCGTGCTGCGCATCATGCCCTGGCCGCTCACGGCGATGCCCTTGGTGATCTCGTCCATGTCTTTCGCGGTCAACGAGGTGTCTACGCTGTCGGGTCCGATGCCGATCCGGGTGTAGTCACGGCTCACCGCGTTCTTGTATTGGTCCATGACCGACCATGCGCCGCCGACCGCCATGAAGCACGCGGCCAAGAACATGAGGGTCCACACAAAGGGGTGCAGGCCGCCGGTGCGCCGCCCACAACAGCCGAGGACCACGATGATCGCGCCCAGCACCGCCACGATGGCACCGACGTAGATGATCAGCGGCTGCACCTCGCCGATGAACGTGGTGCGGTCGTCGAGCACAATCGCCAGAATGCCGGCGGAGGCGAGGATGAGGCCGAAGAACAGCAGCACGACCATGGGGCCTGCTCCCTTGCGGCGTGCACGCCTCGGTTCACGCGGCGTGGCGGGCATCGGCACCGCGGCAGCGGCCGGCTGCGCGGTGTATGCAGGGGCCTGTTGGGCGGCCGGAGCCGCGCCCATCGGCATGGCGGACTGCGCATACGGCTGGGCCGCGGGCGGCACGGCGGCCGACGAGGCGGTCTGCGGGTATGCCTGCGACCACGCCTGCTGCTGCGGATTGGGGGCTGCCGCCATCGACTGCGGCGGCACCGGCCGCTGCGGCATGACCGGCTGCTGTGTAACCGGCTGTGCGGGTGCGCTCGGCTGTGGCATGGGGCGCACCGGTGCGCCACCGCTCGTGTAGGCGTTCGGCTGCGGCGGGTATGGCGTGCCGGATGGCGCAGGTGGTGCGACCGGCGCGCGGAACCTGCGGCGGCCATTGTCGACAAGCAGGTAGAACACGAGCATCGCCAACAGCAGCGGCATCACGTTGATGCCCCAGTGCAGACCGAAGCCGTAGTCCCAGTCGAAGCCTACCCCGAAGCCGAAGCCGCCGGCGATCACGATCGCCAGGATCACGCCCACGAACGCCCAATCCCATTGCCCCGCGATAATCTCCTCAAGCAGGATGCGGTGGTCGAGCTCGTCGGGCAGCAGCAGCCAGGCGATGCCGTACAGCAGACCGCCAAAGCCGCCGAAGAACACGGAGACGACCATGAGGACGCGCACGAGGGTGACGTTCCACCCCAGTTCGCGGGCGATGGCACCGCACACGCCGGCAATCACGCGGTCGTTGGTGCGTTCCACGCGGCTTTCGCGAATCCAGCGGAAGAACGAGGCTTCGGGCTTGGCCGTGGGCTGCGTGGGCTGGTGTGGCGAGGAAGAAGCGGGGACCTGTGTGTATGCCGGACCACCTTGCCCCTGTGGCTCCGGATTGTGCTGTGGATTGCTCATGGCTCCATTACAGCAGGCCGCCAGCGTGAAACGCCTCGGGGAACACCCTGAATCACACCCTGAATCTGGGCGTGAGGCCCTGACATTCTCCCTGAACCACGGCACAATGGAACCATGACTTCCGCACCTGCACCCCCTGCGAACGGCATGGCCGCAGCCCAGCCGCCAGCGCTGTTCCCCGCCAAACTGCCATTGCTGCGCCCCAAACACGGGCGTTGGATCGCCGGCGTGGCCCGTGGCATCGGCATGCATTTGGGTGTCCATGTAGCCTGGGTGCGACTGGCGTTCGCGCTCTCGTGCTTCGCATACGGCGCAGGCGCAATCGCCTACGTGGCGCTGTGGGTGTTGGTACCACCGGGCGACCCGGTGGCCGAGGCCGCCCTCCGTGTGCGGTTCGCGCAATCCGCTGGCGCCGCGAATGCGCCGCTGTCGCGCGGTAATACGCCCTACGGAGCACCCCGAAGCCCCGAACCGGTGCCAGACAATCCTTATGATTACACAGGTCTGAACGAAGAGGCAGGCGGCCGTCCCGTCAGCATGGAGAGCATGCGCCAGGTGATCGACGAAGCCTCCAAACCCGCGCTGTTCGCGTGCGCAGGCGTTGTACTGATCGCGATCGCCCTGCTCATCAACCAACTGCAGACGGCCAACGGCCTGATGCTGCCGGTGTTGCTCGCCGCGACCGGCGTGGGCCTCCCTTGGCTGCGCTTCAACGCGCGCACGGGGCAGACATGGACCACAGTGGTCGGCGTGCTGCTCGTCTTTGCCGCCTACGCGCTGCTCGTCACGCAGACCGCGATCGAAGACGGCTCCGTGCCGTTCCTCTACAGCCTGTGCGCCGGGTTCGCGTTGCTCGCAGGCGTATTGTGCGCGCTCGTGCCGCAGCTCGTCTCCCTGATGCGCACCTCGGGCCGCGAGCGCGCGCTCAAGGAACGTGAAGAGGAGCGCGCCGACATGGCGGCGCATCTGCATGACGGCGTATTGCAGACGCTCGCGCTGATCCAGCTGCATGCGGCCGAGCCGCAGCAGGTGTTCGCGCTCGCCCGTTCGCAGGAGCGCGAATTGCGCAGCTGGCTGTATCAGGAGCGCACCACGAGCGACCGTTCGGTCAAGGCGGGACTTGAGGAGATCGCCGCACAGGTCGAAGACACGCATGGCAAGCCGATCGACGTGGTGACGGTGGGCGACGCGCGGCCGAGCGCGCAGACCGACGCGCTGCTCGACGCGGCGGCGCAGGCGATGGTCAACGCCGTGACACACGGCGGCGAGCCGGTCTCGGTGTATTGCGAGGCCGGCGAACGCCAGGTGGAGGTGTTTGTGCGCGACCACGGCGAGGGCTTCGACGTCGACGCGATTCCCGAGGGCCGCCTGGGGATCCGTGAATCGATCATGGGGCGTGTTCGTAGGCGTGGCGGCACGGTGGAGATCGTGTCGCGCCCGCACTGGGGCACCGAGGTGCGCATGCACATGCCGATCGTGGCCGGCACATCCGCGCCACAGACGGCCGCGCCGGCCAAACCGTCCGCTGGAGCGGAGGACCATGGCGCGGCCGGCGGCGGCGCACTATGATGCTGCACGGGGGCGCGCATGGCATGGACCAGGCGCAGCCCAACGGACCAATGGAGGACGCATGGAAGACACCACCCACACCCAGGCACGCATCGCGGTTGTCGATGACCACGAGATGTTCCGCGCGGGCGTGATCGCCACATTGCAACCGTATTTCGACATTGTGGGGCAGGCGGCGGATGTCGAATCGTCCATTGACATGATCGTGGCCACGCAGCCCGACGTGGTGCTGCTCGACGTGCATGTGCCGGGCGGCGCGGGCGGTGGCGGTGCGGAGATCCTGGCCAAATCGCATCCGCACGCCCCGCGCACCGCGTTCCTGGCGCTTTCGGTCTCCGATTCCGCGCAGGACGTGGGGTCGGTCATCCGCGCCGGCGCGCGCGGCTATGTGACGAAGACGATCACCGGGCACGACCTGATTCACTCAATCGAGCAGGTGAGCGAGGGGTATGCCGTGTTCTCGCCCAAACTCGCCGGCTTCGTGCTCTCCGCGTTCCAGGGCGCGCCGCCGGACGCGCCAGCCGCCGACGAGCCGGTGCACGACGAGGAGCTCGACCGGCTTTCGGCGCGCGAGCAGGAGGTGATGCGCCTCATCGCGCGCGGCTACACTTACAAAGAAGTGGCGTCCGAGCTGTTCATCTCCATCAAGACCGTGGAGACGCACGTCAGTTCGGTCTTGCGCAAACTGCAGCTGTCGAACCGCAACGAACTGACGCTGTGGGCCTCCGACCGGCATATCGTCTGAACGTGCGCCAAGCGGTGCGGTATCGTGGACGCATGACCGCCACAACCACCACCGAAGATCCCACAACCCCGGACGCTTCCGACGCCTCCACGTTTGACGTCAACGAGTTCCTGAACCGTCTCGACGCCGTGTTCGCCAGCCACAGCGCCGCCACCAAAGCCGAGCCATTGCTGCTCGACGCCATGACCGACGCCGAAAACGCCGGCGACTATGCCGGCCTGCTCACCGTGCTCAACGAGACGATGGGATTCTACCGGTCGCAAGGCCGCCACCAAGACAACCAGTGGATCATCCAGCGCGCGATCGAACTCGCCCTGCGACTGGGCCTCGAAGGCACCGAAGCGTGGACCACCACACTCATCAACGCCGCCACATCACAGCGCGCCGCCGGCAACATGGAACAGGCCGAAGACCTCTACGAGCAGGCGCTCGCCTCCGCGCGCACCACCCTCGCGCCCACCGACCGCCGCCTCGCCGCCCTGCATAACAACTATTCGATGCTCCTGAGTGAAACCGACCGCCCCGCCAAGGCGCGCGCCGAACTCGAGGAGGCGCTGCACATCCTCGAATCGTCAAGCCCCGACCCCACGCACGACGTCGACATCGCCTCCACATGCACCAACCTCGCGCTACTCACGCTGCAGAACGGCAGTGGCGGCGAGCAGGCGCTCAGCGAGGCGCGCACACTCGCGGACCGTGCGCTCGCGATCTACCGCGACGCGCACGCCGAACACAGCGCGCATTTCGCGTCCGCGCTCGCCGGCGCCGCGCAGGTGAGCTTCGCCGCCGGCGACGCCGTGGCCGCGGTCAGGGACTATGAGCGGGCGCTCGCGATCATCGCCGAATGCTACGGCGAGCATACCGAATATTACGCGGTGACCGCGCAGAACCTGGCCGAGGCGCGTGCGGCGCTCGCTGCGCAGAGCACGCCGGATTCCACCAGAACACCCGAGGGGCCGCAGCCCTCGCCCGCACAGCCGTCCGCGCCGCACCGGCACGTGGAACCGGCCGCGCACCCCGCGCAGACGAGCGGACTGCAGCTCGCGCGCGATTATTGGCTCGCCTATGGCAAGCCAATGCTCGCCGAACGCTACGCCGAATTCGCCCCGCGCATCGCCGTCGGCCTCGTGGGGCACGGGTCGGAATGCTACGGCTTCGACGACGCCCTTTCGCACGACCACGACTTCGGCCCGCGCTTCTGCATGTGGCTCACCGCAAGCGACTATGCGCGCATCGGCGAACAGCTGCAGTCCGACTACGAATCCCTACCCGCGCAGTTCAACGGCTTCGCGCGCACCGGTGCCACGCCCCGCGCGCAGGGCGCGGGGCGGCGTAGCGGCGTGTTCGAGATCGGTGAGTTCTTCACATCGGTCACCGGTTACCCCACCGCGCCAGGCGAGGACGAGCCGCATCTGTGGATGATGCTCGACGAGGCCACGCTCGCTGCCGCCACGAACGGCCGCGTGTTCGCCGACGCACTCGGCGCGTTCTCCAAGACACGCCAATCGTTCAAGCTCATGCCCGACGACGTGCGCCTGGCGTTGGTCTCCAAACGCCTCGGCATAATCGCGCAGGCGGGCCAATACAATCTGCCACGCATGCTGCAGCGGGGCGACGGCGCCGCCGCATGGCTGTGCGTGAGCGAATTCGCCGACGCCGTCTCGTCGCTCGTCTTCCTGATCAACAATCCCGTGACGGTGGGCTATGCGCCGTACTACAAATGGCGGTTCGCGGCGCTGCGCGCGTTGAGCGCACGCGCCGGCATGCGGCTGACGGGCGTGTGCGCGCAGCTCGAACAGGTGCTGCGCCTTGCCTCGGCGGCGTGTTTCGGTGGCGCAGGATTCGGCGAGGGCGGCGCGGGGGCGGCGCCGAATGTGCGCGAAGTGCAGCGGATTGTGGGCGATATCTGCGCGCAGATCGTGCAGACCTTGCAGGCCCTCGGCCTGACGACGAGCGACGAGGACTTCCTCGAATGGCAGCGCCCATACATCGAAGCGCACATCACAAGCGACGCCGCGTGTCTGCACAGTCTGTGAGGGAAAGGGAAACCATGAGTGCGACCACGAGTGAGGGCGCCACGGGCGCGCAGGAACGCCAGCGGCTTATCGCCACAATCATCGACCTGGAATGGGGCCAGTTCCAGCGCACCACGAACCAAGGCGGCCGCGCGGCATGTCAGGGCAACCGTCCGATGTTCGAACAGATGCGGTTCAGCCAGTTCACGCCATGGCCCTGCGAACTGCTCGCCAGCTACCGTGCGGACCTCGAAGACGCGAACCGCGAAGGCCGCAATCTCGTGACCGAAAAATACGCACGCATGATGGAGTCGACCGACCCCGAGACCTACGCGCGTGAGCTCGCGCCGTATCTGCCCGAGCTCACCGCCGAGCGCACGGTGCATCAGGAGCGCATCATCACGCAGCAGGTGGCATGGGCGCGCGCGTTCATGCAACGCTGGCCCAAGCTCGGTGCGGCGATGCGCGTGCTCACCACTGCGCAGGACACGCCGGAACAGACGTCGTTCGAGACCTATCTGCGCGGCGAACTGGGCACGTACAGCACCCGCACGCTCGCGCTGTACGGGCGTTTTGTGGACGCACTGGCGAGCGCGGGGCGCAACCTCACCGAGGAGACCGTCGGCGTGACGGTGCGTCTGGCTGGATTCGACGGCCTCGAAAAGGCCGAACGCGCGCAAGCGTAACGGCGCCGCGGCCGTATCCGCACCGCGTCCACGCCCGCGGCGGAAAAGCGCCGGCACAGGAACATGGTTGGCATTGCGCGCATTACAGTGGGGAAATGTGCAGCATTTCTGGAAGCAACTCGCGTGGACATTGGGTGCGTCGGTGGTATTGTGCGCCCTGCTCATGGGCCTGGGCGTATGGATGACACCGCCATGGAAAGTGGAACCGCTCGACGAGCACATCTCGCTGTCCTCGTCGAACACGGCCATTGAAGCCAAGAGCATACGCGCCGAGACCGAAGGCACGTACCAGGTCAAGGAGACGCACCGCACGCTCACGGTGAGCGGCGGCAAACAGGTCGACGCGATTGTGCGCGAGCCCATCGACGCGTCGGGCAAACGGCCAGCCGTCGAATTCATCCACGGATCGGGAACCGGCGACTCCTCTACAAACAGCGACATCGCGCATGCGTTCGCCTCGGCCGGCATTGTAACGCTTGTGCAAAGCAAGCGGCTCGACAACTATTCGGCGCTGCACCGTGATTACGAGGCCTCCGCAACCGATTACCTGACCGGCATCGATACGCTGCGGTCCCTGCCGAACGTGGACGCGAACAAAGTGGGCATCTACGCGGAATCGGAAGGCACGTGGATCACCACGTTGATCACCAAGCGCGACCCCTCGATCGCGTTCACCGTGCTCGTCTCGGCGCCTGTGTTCTCCGCACGCCAGCAGATGGCCGTCGGCGCCACCGAATACCTGCACATCATCGGCGCGCCGGAAGGCGTGGAAGGCATTGTGCCGAAGATGCTCAGCCTGAACCCGGGCATGCTTGGACTGGAATACGCGTCGTTCAATGCGGCCGATTACCGAAACACGCTCACCATGCCACTGCTCGTGGTGTATGGCACGCTCGACCGGTCGATGCCGGTCGAACAGAGCGCGCAACAATTGCTGCAGGACGCGAACAGCGTGGGCAACACCAACACGATGGTGCGCTACTACCCCACCAACCACCAGATTCGCTTGGGTTCGTCGCTGTCCAAGCCCGGCCTACCCCTGCCCGACCAGTACACGCACGACATCGAATCATGGGTCAACGCGGTGGCCGCCGGCGCCACAGCCGGCGACTGGACCACGCCCAAAATCGCGGGGTCGCAGCCATTCCAACAGTTCGCGGTGCCCACCGACATCCGTCCGGGCCTCATCACATCGTTCAACGTGCTCGTGGCGATGTTCGTGTTCATTGTGCTGATGTGGGCCGTCACGGTCGTGCTGTGCATCGCGTCGCACCTAGGGCGCAAGAAGCGCGCACACGTGTCCACAGACGCCAACGGGCGCACGCTCATCCACCGCTTCACCAAGCAGACACAGACACTCATCATCACCAACATCGTGCTCGCGCCCATCATCACGCTCGGGTTTCTGGGCTACTTCGCGTTCACCGGGGTCGCCGCGCTCAACCTGCGCGATTGCGCCACCGCGCTCGCCGTGGGCTGGATCTGCCTGCGCATCGGCGCGGCGGTCTCCATCGTGCTGCTGTGCTGGCTGTGGGTGCGCATGTTCTTCTTCTACGGGCCGGGGCGCTTCGATGCCGATGATCCCGAGCCCGAGGCGCGCATGGCACGCGGTCATTGCGCGATCGTCGCATGCCTTTCGTTGTGCGTGCTTGTGGCGCTCGCGCTCGGCGTGTTCTTCAATCTCATCAGCTGAACGCTAGTCGAGCGTAAGTGCGCGGATCTGCGCCGCGCTCTCGAAACGCACGGCCTGCAGGCCCGCGGCGCGCGCGGCGAGCACATTGCACGCATTGTCATCCACGAACAGCGTCTGCGCGGGATCGAGATGGAAACGGCCGATCGCGATGTCGTAGATGCGCGGATCCGGCTTGGCGACGCCCTCCTGCGCTGAAATGACCTTGCCGCCGAGCAGGTTGAGCCAAGGGTATTTGCCGTGCATCTCGCGCACGCCGCGCACGGTGAAATTGGTCAGTCCCCACAGGCGCACGCCGCGCGCGTGCAAGTCGCGCATGAGCGTGGGCATGCCGTCGATCATGTCGTAGAACCCGAGCCGTTGGAACTCGAAATACAGGCGCATGATCCACGCCACGGCCGGCCCGTGTTCACGCTCGTAGTCGGCGATGATGCGCTCCTCGCTCCAGCCCAAGTCGGCGAGGTCGTCGTAGTACGCCACGCCGTGCGGATCGGCCGGGTCGAAGAACATGTCGACGACGCCCGCCGGGTACAGCCCTTCGATCGTGCGGCGGGGGCGCCAGTCGATAAGCACCCCGCAGTAGCCGAACATGACGTCGGTGTAGCGCGGTGTGGCGAGCGGTTCAGCCGAACGCCCCAAGTCAGGCACGGCGGCCGGTTCAAGCGAACGGCCCAGATCAGGTGCGGCGGGCGCGGCGAGCGGAATGCGTGCGGGATGCTCCATGGCTTTCATCGTACGGCGCTGAATGGCCAAACGACCGCGCCTCCCAGACGAAAGTCATGTTTTGCCGCCCGCATCATGACAACCCTCTGAGGTTTGGCCACGCTGCGACGGACAACGACACGCTTCCGCCGCTACGGACACAATACTTTTTTGCTACGGGTAGTGCACAACGGGTCACAACATGTCGTTGTTCGATAAATACACACTACCCGTAGCAGAATGATTGCACTGGTCAGGACCGCTCGCCGAGCCCATCTGCCATTGCGCGGCACCTGCAGATGGCGCCGCTACGCGAGCAAAAGAACAACCCGCTGTTTCAGCGAGTTTCCTATCTGTGGCGGCCATGCGGCCATGCGGTGATTCCTCCTCGGCATCGCACCGCCAAATACATAGATATATAGAGATATATAGAGATATATAGATATATAGATATTCAGTTTTACCTACCAGCCGTCTACCGCTGTTCGGGCACCATGCCCTGCGCCTCGGCGTCCATCTCGGCCATCAGCCTATCCAGGGCGACAAACGTCGACTCCCATTGGTCGCGCATCGCGTACCCCTCCTTTCTTCATCTCGTCTTCACAAAACATCCACATATCGTAACGGCACTCACGAACTTGGTTCCGCTGCGAGCGATGACAGCCCTAAGCCTTTGGGCCTGTCGGCGGGGCACCTGTCTGTAAGTGTCCGAAATCACGCAGAGCGGCCATGATGCAGAGACAGCTGGCATGAAAAAAGGTTTTGAACCGAAGTCCAAAACCCTGTAGGCGGATAGGGCGAGATTCGAACTCGCGGATGGTTGCCCATCAACGGTTTTCAAGACCGTCTCCTTAGACCGCTCGGACACCTATCCAATATGCGTGACGCACGGTGTATCAGTGTAGCACGGCATGCGGTCCATGCCCCACCAAACACCGGGCGCCACACAAAATCCAATGAATCAGGCCTCCCACTTGGTGGGTTCGATCACCTCTTTGCCACCCATGTACGGGCGCATGGCCTGCGGAATCACGATCGAGCCATCCTTCTGCTGGTGGTTCTCCATGATCGCCACGAGCCAGCGCGTGGTGGCCAACGTGCCGTTGAGCGTGGCGACAGGCTCGGTGCCGTTCTCCACACGCTCGCGGATGTTGAGGCGTCGCGCCTGGTACTGCGTGCAGTTCGAGGTGGACGTGAGCTCACGGTAGCGGCCCTGCGTGGGGACCCATGCCTCGCAGTCGAACTTGCGTGCGGCGGACGAGCCAAGGTCGCCGGCGGCCGTGTCGATCACACGGTACGGCACCTCGACCTTGCCGAGCATCTCCTCTTCCATCGCCAGCAGGTGCTTGTGCTGCTCGTAGGAATCCTCGGGCTTGCAGTAGACGAACATCTCCACCTTGTCGAACTGGTGCACGCGGATGATGCCGCTCGTGTCCTTGCCTGCGGCGCCGGCCTCGCGGCGGTAGCACGAGCTCCAACCGCAATAGCGCAGCGGGCCGTTGCTCAGATCGAGGATCTCATCCTCATGCATGCCGGCGAGCGCCACTTCCGACGTGCCCACGAGGTAATCCTCATCCGGTTCGCGCAGACGGTAGATCTCGTCGGCGTGCGAATTGAGGAAGCCGGTGCCACGCATCACTTCCGGGCGCACGAGCGTCGGCGTGATCGCGAGCACGAAGTCATGCTCCTGCGCCTGGTCCACGGCCATCGTGAGCATGGCGATCTGCAGGCGCGCGATGTCGCCGCGCAGGAAGTAGAAGCGCGAACCGCTCACCTTCACACCGCGCTTCATGTCGATGCCCGCGACCTCTTCGCCGAGCGTCAAGTGGTCCTTCGGTTCGAAGCCCTCGGCCGCGAAATCGCGGATCGTGCCGACCTTCTTGACCACCACATAGTCGTCTTCGCCGCCTTCGGGGGCCTCGGGCTCCACGATGTTCGACAGCTTCCACATGGCGGTGGTGTATTCCTCGTTCGCGCTGTCCGCGTCCGCCTTATACGCCGAAACCTGCTCGGAAAGCTCCTTCGTCTTGGCGATCAGCGCGGCCTTCTCATCGGCTGGAGCCTTGGCGACTTGCTTGCCGATCTCTTTCTGCTGGGCGCGCGCCTCCTCGAACTTCTTGAGCGAGGAGCGGCGCACTTCGTCGGAACGCAGTACCTCATCCACCAGTTCCACGGACTCGCCACGCTTGCGCTGCGATTCCTTGACGACCTCGGGATGTTCGCGAATGAATTGAATATCAAGCATGAGCACCAGAGTAATGCGCTTAGCAGACAGATCACCGCCCGTTTTCCGCGGCTTTTCCAAGCGCGCACACCGCACCGCCATGCGCATCTGACCCCGCGCGAACCACGGGTTGCTAAGATTATGCTTTGACCGATTGCGCAGGCGCTCCGGCGCAGCGAGAGAGCGAGGACACGAAGTCATGAACCCACAGACGATCATACTGCTCACCGTCATGCTCGTGCTCATCGCCGCAATCATCGCCCTCATCGCGTTCCTGCGCATGCGCATGCACCGCCGGCGCGTGGCGTTGCTGCAGCAGCGCCGCGACGACCAGGTGCACTACGCGTTCATCATCAACCCGTCCAAACCCGCCGCCGCACAGACACGCCAGCGGATCGAGGCATACTGCAAGGCGAAGGGGCTGACCGAAGTCGTGTTCATCGAGACGATGCTCGACAAAGACGGCCGTGTCTGCGCGCTCGAGGCGCTCGACGGTGGCGCCGACGTGGTGATTGCCGTGGGCGGCGACGGCACCGTGCGCACGGTGGCGAGCGCGCTCGCCGGCACCGAGCACGCGATGGGCATTGTGCCGATCGGCACCGGCAATCTCTTCGCGCGCAACATGGGCATTCCGCTCGACGACATCGAGGCCGCGCTGACGATCGCCGTCTCGCACGGGTCGCGGCGCGTGGACCTGGGCCGGGTGAATCTGCTCGACGACCCGACTGAGGACCATGGGCATGCGTTCCTGATCATCGCGGGCATCGGGTTCGACGCGGTGATGATCGATGACACGGATCCGAACCTCAAGCGCAATTTCAGTTGGCTTGCCTATTTCTTCTCCGGCGCGAAGCACCTGTTCGCGCCCAAATACCGTGCCGAGGTGCGCATCGAGGCGGCCGACCACACCGTGCACACCGACCGCGGGCTCGAATTGCGCACGTTCATGGCGGGCAATTGCGGCGAGATTCCCGTGTTTTCGCTCATGCCCGACGCGTCGTTCAACGACGGCCTGCTCGACTTCGAGGTGATCGACACGACCGGCGGCCTGCTCGGCTGGGCGAATCTGTTCGGTGATGTGGTGCACCAGACAATTACGAAGAAGGCGAAGCAGAGTCCGCTGTCCATGCATTCGAAACTCGAGCAGATGCAGGGCTACAGCGCCGAGGTGCGCCTCGACCGGCCCGTGCTCGCGCAGGTCGACGGCGACATGCTGCCGAGCACGCAGCATCTGCGGTTCTCTGTGGAGCCTGAGGCGTTGATTGTGCGCGTGCCGCTGCCCGACCCGGAGCAGCTGAGCGCGACCGCGCAGATGCCGGCTGTGCGTGCCTGAATCAGCCGGCCATGCTGCCCCATACATGACAAGAGCGGCCGCCACGATTGTGGCGGCCGCTCTATTGGTTGAGCTCAGTCTTGCTCAGCGCACTCAGTGCTCGATGTCGATGACGACATCGCCCGGCTGCACGTCCTGGTCCGCATGGGGCGTTACGCGGGTGAGCGCGGCGGTGTTGAGCACGGTCATGAGTGTGGTGGTGCTGTAGCCTGCGGCCGTGACCTTGTTGAAGTCCACGTCCACGAGCTTGTCGCCCACGTTCACACGCTGGCCCTGCTTGACGGCGACGGTAAAGCCGTCGCCGTTCATCTTGACCGTGTCGATGCCCACATGCACGAGCACCTCAACACCGTCATCGGTCTTGATGCCGAACGCGTGGCCGGTCTCGGCCACCGTGCTGAGCACACCGGCGAGCGGCGCGTACACGGTGCCGCCGTTGGGCTGGATGCCCACGCCCTCGCCAAGCGCGCGAGACGCGAACACCGGGTCTCCGCACTCGTCGAGCGAGATCACGTGGCCGGCGAGCGGCGAATAGACGTGGCCGGTCGGCTGTACCGGGGCGTCTTCACGGGCCGCGGCGGCACCGGCGGCTGACGTCTCGTCGGCGGGCAGCAGATTGTCATCCTCATGCGTTTCGGTGTTTTCCACCGCGGCGCGGTTCGCCGGCGTCTCGGTGGTTTCGTCGGCCTGCACGGCCTGCACGCGGGCGAGCACCTCGGCCTTTTCCTCAGGCGTGCGGTAGTCGAACGTGACGACCATGAACATCGAGACGAAGAACGCGATCGCGATCGCGAGGCCGTAGACCCACATCTGGTTGAAGACCGGCACCGTGAGCAGCGACGTGAACGCGAACGCGGTCGTGGTCACACCGTGCACAACTTCGCCATTCTCCAAGGTGGACGGGAAGAGCCAGCCGAGCACGGCGATGGAGATGCCGCCGGCGGCGCAGCCCACAAGCATGCGGCTGTACATCTTCTTGAAACGCAGATGGATGCCGTAGAGCGAAGGCTCGGAGACGCCGCCGAACAGACCAGCGGCGAGCGCGCCGATCGAGGTCTGGCGCATTTCGGTGTCATGGTCACGCAACGCCAGGATCAGCACGCCGGCGGTGGCACCGAAGCAGGCGAAGTTCCACGTGCCCATCGGGCCCTGGATGAAGTCGTAGCCCATCGTGTCGATGTTGATGAGCATGAGGGCGTTGAGCGGCCAGTGCAGGCCGAGCGGCACGAGGAACGGATAGATCATCGGGATCAGCAGCGCGAAGATGAATGGCGCATGCGAGTTGAGCCATGCCAGGCCCACGCCGAGCCAGTTGCCGATCCACACGCCGAGCGGGCCGACGAGGAACGCGGTGAGCGCGCCGACGATGACCATGCACAGGAACGGCACGAACACGAGCTGCACCGAATCCGGGATGATCTTCTTGAGCCCGTGGTAGACGAGCGCGAGCACGGCGGCCATGAGCAGCGGTACGAACACGTTGCCGCTGTAGTCGCTCAGCTGCATCGGCATGCCGAAGACGGTGGTGGTGCACTGCTGGGTGCCGACGACGCTCTGCGAGCAGTGGGTTTCGGCCCAGTCGGTGCTCATGAGGCTCATGAACGACGGCGTCATGAGGGCGGCCATGATCGCGCCGCCGAGCCACGGGTCGACGTTGAGCTTCTTGGACGCGTTGTAGGCGATCATGATGGGCAGGAAGTAGAACACGCCCTTGTACAGCGCCTGCACGAAGACCCATGTCGGCGACTGTGTCTCGCTCTGGATCCAACCGCATGCGATGCACACGTTGATGATCGCGATGATGAGCGACGCGCCGAGCAGCACGCCCAGGATCGGGCGGAACGAATCGGACAGGTATTCGAAGAACGAGTCGAGCCACGCCACCTTGCCGCGGGCCTTGGAGCGGGCGGCCGCCTTGACGTCGGCGTTCGACATGCCCGCGGTGGAGCCACCGGCGGCCTTGGCCGGGGCGCCGGATGCCACACGCTGCATCTCGGGCAGGTTCATGATCTGGTTGTAGACATTGGCGACGCCGCCGCCGATGACCACCTGATAGCGGTCGCCGCTCTGCGGGACCGCGCCCAGCACACCTTTCATGTGCTGGAGCTCGTTCTGGTTGACCTTTCCCGCGTCAACCAGTTCGAAACGAAGGCGAGTGGCGCAGTGCGTCAGGCTCTTGACGTTGTCCGGGCCACCGATCGCAGCAATGATCTGCGAAGGTAACGAGTCAGCCATCGTTCATCCTTTCCTCTTGTGATTATGGTCGCCAACGAAGCCCCATTGCCGCGTGGCGGACGATCCGAGATGGCACAGTACGCCTCAGTGCCGTAATGAAAAATCGGACCGGACGTCCCAGCAACCAGCCTCGTGGAATCGTTTCCAGTCTACTCGTTTCGGCTTTCACGCCCTCCGCCAAAAGTCAAACGGTATGCGGCATCACGTGCTCATTTTGATTATTTTGTTGTTTTTCGTGAGCCCTGAGGCTAATGCAATCGATTTCATCTCTTCGCCATCGGCTAAACTTTGATACTGCCGCCTGTCGTGCCTCCGCACGGTAGGCTGGAGCAGTCCATCGTTACAGATTGATTGAAGGTTGTATGGTTGCACAGAACGCGGGTATGCCCGCCACTCCAGCAGATCTTATCGACGTCGATGAAGTCATCGGCAAGTACTACGACGTGGTGCCGGACCCATCCGTACCCGAGCAGCGCGTCATCTTCGGCACCTCGGGCCACCGCGGCTCGTCGCTGAAGACCTCGTTCAACGAGGCGCACATCGTGGCGATCACGCAGGCCATCGCGGAATACCGCAAGGCCGCCGGTGTGACCGGCCCGCTCTACATCGGCCGCGACACCCACGCGCTGAGCCTGCCGGCGTGGAAGACCGCGATCGAGGTGCTCGTGGCGAACGGCGTGCGCGTGCGCGTCGACTCCCGCGACGACTACACCCCCACCCCTGTCGTCTCCCAGGCGATCCTGACGCACAACCGCGCGGCGGACGGCACCCAGCGCTTCGAAGGCGCCGATCTGGCCGACGGCATCGTCGTGACGCCTTCGCACAACCCGCCCACCGACGGCGGTTTCAAGTACGATCCGGTCACCGGCGGCCCGGCGCCGTCCGAGGTGACGAACGCTATCGCGAACCGCGCGAACGAGCTGCTCGGCGACTTCAAGAGCGTCAAGCGCGTGCCGTTCGAGCAGGCCATCAAGTCCGACCTCGTGGAGCGCTTCGACTTCCGCGAGCACTACGTGGACGATCTCAAGAACGTCATCGACTTCGACGTGATCCGCAACTCCGGCGTGCGTCTGGGCATCGACCCGCTCGGCGGCGCCTCGGTGAACTACTGGCCGCTCATCAACGAGAAGTACGGCCTGAACATCGGCGTCATCCGCCCCGAGGTCGACCCGACGTGGCGTTTCATGACGATCGACCACGACGGCAAGATTCGCATGGACCCCTCGTCGCAGTACGCGATGAAGGGCCTCGTGGACGAGCTCAACGCCGGCGCATGGGACAAGTACGACTTGGTGGGCGGCACCGACCCGGACGCCGACCGCCACGGCATCGTCTGCCCGAACTGGGGCGTGATGAACCCGAACCACTACCTGGCCGTGTGCGTCGAATACCTGTTCGGCGGCAACCGCCCCGACTGGCCGGCAGGCGCCGGCGTGGGCAAGACGCTCGTCTCCTCCTCGCTCATCGACCGCGTGGCCGCGGCGATCGACGCGCATGTCGTCGAGGTGCCGGTCGGCTTCAAGTGGTTCGTCGACCCGCTGTTCACCGGTGAGGTCGCGTTCGGCGGCGAAGAGAGCTCCGGCATGAGCTTCCTGCGCTTCAACGGCCGTGTGTGGACGACCGACAAGGACGGCCTGATTCCCGACCTGCTCGCCGCGGAGATCACCGGCAAGACCGGCAAGAACCCGGCGCAGCTGCACCAGGAGCAGGTGGAGCGCTTCGGCGAAAGCTGGTACAGCCGCATCGACACGCCCACCACCCTTGAGCAGAAGCAGAAGTTCGCGAACCTCAATGCGGACGATGTGACCGCCACCACGCTCGGCGGCGAGGACATCACCGCGATCCTGACCAAGGCCCCGGGCAACGATGCGCCGATCGGCGGCATCAAGGTCGTGACCGAGGACAACTGGTTCGCGGCCCGCCCGTCCGGCACCGAGAACATCTACAAGGTCTACGCCGAGTCGTTCGTCTCCCCCGAGACGCTCGACTCCGTGCTCGACGAAGCCACGCAGGTCGTGGACAACGCCCTCGGCGAGTGATCCACCCCGCACGGCACCGCCGTGCAACGTACTGAAGCAACGCCCAGACCCGGCCATCCGCGCCGCGTGTCTGGGCGTTGCCGTTGGTGCGGGCAGTGCCTGGCCGTACAGTGGAGGGCATGACGATCACTGTTTCCACTGATGGATCCGCCCTCGGCAATCCCAACGGGCCGATGGGCTGGGCATGGGCCGACCACTCGAGCCAGGGCGAGCACGCGCACACCGGCGATTGCGACGCCGGCGGCGCGACGAACGGCACGAACCAGATCGGTGAACTGTGCGCGGTGTTGATGGCGTTGCGCGCGCACCCGGGCAGCGAGCCGCTCGTCATCGAAACCGACTCGCAGTACGCGATCAACTGCGCCACCAAATGGGTGCACGGGTGGAAGAAGAACGGCTGGAAGAACTCGAAGAAAGAGCCGGTGAAGAACGCGGCGGTGATCAAGGCGATCGACGCGGAACTGCGCGCACGCGAAGGCTCGGTGCGCTTCCAGTGGGTCAAGGGGCATGCGGGCAACGCCGGCAATGAGAGGGTCGACGAGCTCGCGCGCACCTACGCCGAGGACTGTAGGTCGGGCGTGCGCGACGGCTACCTGCCGCGCGAAGGCTGGCAGTCGCTGCTCGATTCGCAGTACGCGCGTGGCACCGACGTGCCGATGGACGCGCAACTGCTGCTCGACGGCGATCTCGACCGCGCCAAGTATGTGGCTGGCCGATGCATCGGCGGCGCGGCAAGCGAGACGGAGGCGCCGAGCGAACCACATGATGCGAACGAGCAGCCGGCCGCGCCCGCGCAATCCGCGCAGCCGCAGAGCGCTGACTCCGCGCCCGTCGACCCTGTGCGCGACACCGACCCCGCACAGCCTGCCAAACCCGCACAATCTGCACAGCCGGCCGAATCTGCGCAATCCGTGCAGCCCGCCGAACCACTGCTGCGGCACAGCGGGCTGCATGTGAGCGGCGAGGTGCGCTTCACTCCTCCGCCTCAGTCGAGCCCGCATTTCGACGGCCGTCCGCGCCGTGTGCGCGGCTATATCGAGGTCGACGGACTGGTGAACGGCGACGGCACGTTGACACTCGAAGGCGCGCCGTTCCTCGTCTACCAGTCGTGACGTGCACGCGGCAATCCGCCACCCACATATGAAACCAAGCGTGAAACACGGGAGCCTGCGCGTTCTGTTGGCTCGGTTAGTATGGGAGGCAGTGCGCGGGGCGATTCCGCGCCATGATTCGCATAAAGGAGCGTTATGGACAAGGCACAACAGGATGCGATGAAGAAGGAAGCCGGCATCGAAGCCGCCAAGCTCATCACCGACGGCATGATCGCAGGTCTGGGCACCGGTTCGACCGTGCGGTTCCTCGTGGACGAGCTCGGCCGCCGCGTGCAGGAGGAGGGCCTCGACTTCACCGGCGTGACCACTTCCCGCCGCACGCAGGAGCAGGCCGAAGGTTACGGCATCAAGATCGTGAACATCGACGACGTGGACCACATCGACCTCACGATCGACGGCGCCGACGAAGTGGACGCCAACTTCAACGGCATCAAGGGCGGCGGCGCGGCCCTCCTGTGGGAGAAGATCGTGGCCGTCAATTCCAACAAGATCGTGTGGATCGTGGACGAATCCAAGGTCGTGGACGTCATCGGCAAGTTCCCGCTGCCGGTCGAGGTAATCCCGTTCGGCTGGTCGCACGTGTTCAAGCGCCTCGACGAGCGCGGCTACAAGCCGGTGCTCCGCCTCGACGCCGAAGGCGAGCCGGTGCGCACCGACGAGAACAACTACGTGATCGACCTGCACCTCGAGCGCATCGACGACCCGCAGGCGCTGGCCCAGGACCTCATCAACATCGTGGGCGTTGTGGAGCACGGCCTGTTCCTCAACATGGTCAACGAAGTGATCGTGGGCAGCCCGGACGGCCCGCGCGTGCTGACCAACCCGAACAAGTGAGCCGGTCCAGGCACTGACCGACAGCGACACAGAACGCAGGAGGCCCCCAAATCATTGGGGGCCTCCTGCCATATACGCTTACATCAGCTGGTAAAGACTACTTGCGCTGGTGGCGAGTCTTACGCAGCAGTTTGCGGTGCTTCTTCTTGCTCATCCGCTTGCGGCGCTTCTTGATGACCGAGCCCATCTCAAGCCTCCGTTCCATATACTCGAAAAGTTTGCAACTTGACACACTCTACACGGCTGAGCCGACTTTGCGCTTCAGCCACGCCCGGCTAGACCGGGAACAGCTTGTAGACCGCCTCCACGCTCGCCTGCGGTCCGGTGACGCGGAACACCACGGTGTCGTTGCGCCACAACGCAGTGGCTGTGCCGTCGCCACCCTTGCCGCCCACCACAACATAGCTGCCGGTGTTCTGCCCAGAGACCTTGATGTTGCCCGCGGCCAGCTGTTCGCCATCGAGTGCCTTGGCGAGTTTCTCGTACTGTGTTTCGGCCTCTTCGGCGTCGGCCCACTGGCCCATCAGCACGCGCACGTCCTTGGCTTGGTCGCCGTTGCCGTATGTGACCGCATATGCCTCGACCGGCGCGGCCGACTGCCATTCGTCGCTTGACTCGACCGCCCCGCGCACATAGTTCGACACATGCTCGGGCAGGATCTTGACGAGTTCGGACGCGTCGGACGGCAGCGGCTGCGCCGCGATCGTCGGCGTGGCCGAGGCGACCGCCGAGGGCACTTCGACCGGTGCGGGCGGCGTGCGCACCGCCCAGCCGGGCCAGCCGAATGCGCTGACGAGCGCAAGCACCACAATGATCGCGGCGGCGCACACGACCGCACGCGCCTGCGTGCGGTCCCCGACGTCTGCGGCGCCGGCTGTTGCGCGGTCCGTGCCGTGGTCTTCGCCGTGGCCCGTGCGCCCGTGCGCCGCGCAGGGGTTCCCGAAGTCTTTGCCATAGCCATCATCTTGGCACAGCCGCCTGACGCCTCTTGCGCATGACGCAGGCAGGCGCTACGTTTCGAATATGGCAAAGAGCAATGTGAGCTACGTGTGCACCGAGTGCGGCTGGACCGGGTCGAAATGGTACGGCCGCTGCCCCGAATGCGGCCAGTGGGGCACGATCGAGGAGTTCCGTGAGGCGAAGCCGAATCCGTCCACCACGCGCACGGCTGCTCCGGGCCGCACCGCGCGCACCACGGCGAGCGCGGTCGTCTCGAGCGCCGCGCAGCCGATCACGCAGATCAACACGGCGTCGGTGACGCGCATCCCCACCGGCTTCGGCGAATTCGACCGTGTGCTCGGTGGCGGCATTGTGCCCGGGTCTGTTGTACTGATCGCCGGCGAGCCGGGCATCGGCAAGTCGACATTGCTGCTCGAGACCGCGGGCAACGTCGCCAAAGCGAGCAGTGGCGCCGCGCAGCGCAACACCGTGCTCTATATTTCCGGCGAGGAGTCGCAGGCGCAGGTGCGGTTGCGCGCCTCGCGCATCGGCGCGGTCGAGGAGAACCTGCTGCTCGCCTCCACGACCGACTTGGCGACCGCGCTCGGCCTGATTGAGCAGCACAAGCCGGCCCTGGCGATCGTCGATTCGGCGCAGACGATCGTCTCGCAGGACGTGGATGGCATTTCGGGCGGCTCCACGCAGGTGCGCGAGGTGGCGAGCGCGCTGATCGACACGGCCAAATCGCTCGACGTGCCGGTGCTGCTGGTGGGCCATGTGACCAAGGACGGTTCGATCGCCGGCCCGCGCACGCTTGAGCATCTGGTGGATGTGGTGTGCCAATTCGAGGGTGACTCGCAGACCGCGTTGCGCATGTTGCGCGCGGTGAAGAACCGGTTCGGCCCCACTGACGAAGTGGGCTGCTTTGACATGAGCGGCGTCGGCATCGAGGAGGTGACCGATCCGGCTGGCCTGTTCCTCTCGTCCACCGACGCGCCCGTCGAAGGCACGTGCGTCACGTTCACGCTCGACGGCCACCGTTCGCTGCCGGTGGAGGTGCAGGCGCTCGTGACGAAATCAGTGCTGCCCACACCGCGCCGCGCCGTCAACGGCGTGGACACGAACCGCATCGCAATGCTCGTGGCGGTGCTGTACCGGCATGGTGGCCTTGCGCTGTTGACGAACGACCTGTACATCTCCACGATCGCCGGCGGCGTGGCCAAGGAGCCGGCGTGCGACCTGGCGGTCTGCGCGGCGTTGGCGAGCGCCGCGACGAATGCGCCAATCGCCAAGACCACGTGCGCGATCGGCGAGATTTCGCTCACCGGTCAGGTGCGCCCGGTGCCGCGACTGGAATACCGCCTGCGTGAGGCGGCCCGTTTGGGGTTCACCATGGCCATCGTGCCGCCGTTGCGCACGCCGGTGCACGTCGACGGCCTGACGATTGTGCCGGTGCAGTCACTCAAGGACGCACTGGAGGCCATGCGGCTCACGAAGCGCGCGAAGTGAGTTCCCTCGTCTCGTCCGCATTGCGCTTGAGTTCGGCCACCAAATCGTCCGCCGAATCGAATTTGATTTGCGGGCGCAGGAATCCCACGAATTCGCAGCGCACACGGTGCCCATACAGTTCGAGCCAGTCGTCGGTGAGCGCATAGGCTTCGAGCACGCGCTCGTCATGCCCGCTCTGCTCGTTGAACGTGGGTTTGCGGCCGATCGAGATCGCCGCCGGCCAGCGGTACGGCGAATGTTCGGCGAGCCGGTTCTCCACGCCGCCCGACGTGTACTGCTGCGAGATCGGCTCGGCGCCGGCTTCGGGCGCCTCGCTGTATGCACGCTGCGACTCGTCGTACTCATCGGCGGGGCCCAGGTCGATGAGCCAGCCGGCGTATACGCCGTCGACGGGCAGATAGCCATCGATTGGCGTCTCCACGTTCGCCGTGGGGAATCCGATTGTGCGCCCGCGTTCCTCGCCGTGCACCACGGTGCCTTCCACGCCGTGCGTGTGCCCGAGCACGTCATTGGCCGCCATGATGCGTCCCTGCCCCAGCAGCCACCGCACGTTCGTGGAGCTCAGCACGCGCACCTTCTTCGAGTTCAGCCGCTTCGTCAATGCGCGCTGTTCGGCTTTGTTCAGGCCCTCAAACGGGTCAGCGGGCTCGCCGCGGCCTTCGGGCATGCGCGGCGCGGCCTGCTGCGGCACGAACACGTGGCCGCCGTGGTCGGGCACCACCACGAGTTCGAACACGCCGGTGCCTTCGGCAAGCCGGCCGATCGACTCCACCGTGCCTTCCAGATTGGCGCCCATGCGCGCGTCCTCACCCAGCACGAGCGTGCGCATGCCGAGCTTGCCCACGAGCTGGCCCAGGAAGAAGCGGAACGACTTCGCCGCGAACTCCAGGTCGTAGCGCACGATCAACACGTAATCCACGTGCAGCGCGTTCATCATGCGCAGGCGTTCGTCCACGCCGGTGATCTTCTGCGTGTCCTGCACGTCGGACGTCGGCTCCATGCCGCCGTTCTTCGCGGCGTACACGTGCACGAACGCCGGGCGCGGATCGAACATGATCACCACCGAAAAGCACTTCTCGCGTTTCGCGATGCGCACGGTCTCCTTGATCACCGACTGATGCCCACGGTGCACGCCGTCGAACACTCCCACCGTGACGACCGATTTCTTCGACGCGCTCAGTGTGGGCCAAGCCACGGTGCCGGTGATGTCCGGCTGCAAACGAATGATGTTCAATTCATCTCACCTCTGGTAATGTGTGCCAATTGCTCAAGGTTGTCAGTCCCTGCCGGCCGGCGCGGGGAACACGGTCAGGGGCTTCAGCTCGCGCGCATTGGCGCGTTCCGCGATCGCCACGACGTCGCGCGTTGCCGGCACGACGGCCGCGCACGGCACGCCGCCCGGCAGCTGCGCCGGGCATGCGATGCGCCGGCCGAAGCGCAGGTCGCGAGCCTCGCCTTCGCCCACCTCCACGATGGGCAGCGCGCCGCGCACCGCGTCGATCATCGGCAGCGCGCGGCTGAGCAGCGCATGGCCGGTTTCGTCGAGCACCGCGCGGTTGCGCGTCACCATCACGCCTTCGCGGTTCGTGAACGTGCGTGATTCCACATGCGCATGCACCGCGCGCGGATCGTCGGCGCGGAATGCGCCGACCGCTTCGCGCCGCAGCCGTGTCAGATGCGCGCCGCAGCCGAACAGGTCGCCCAGATCGCGCGCCAAGGCGCGGATGTATGTGCCGGCGGAGCACTCCACCTCCACGTTCACGTCGAGCACCGGTGTGCCATCGGCCGCCGTGGCGGTGTGCGCGTCGAGCACGTCGAAACGCCTGATGGTCACCTCACGCGCCTTGAGCTCCACCTCGGCTCCTGCACGCGCCAGATCGTAGGCGCGCCGGCCGTTGACCTTGATCGCCGAATACGCGTTCGGCACCTGTTCGATGCGCCCGGTGAACGACTGTGCCACGGCCTCTCGCACGGCGCCGAGGTCCGGCAGCGGCGCGCCGGGCTCACCGGGCATGATCTCACCGTCGGCGTCGTCGGTCGTGGTGCGCTGGCCAAAGCGCACGGTGGCGCTGTAGGTTTTGCTGTGCTCCACAATGATGTTGAGCAGGCGCGTCGCATTGCCGAAGCCGACCACGAGCACGCCGGTGGCCATCGGGTCGAGCGTGCCGGCGTGGCCCACCTTGCGCATGTGCAACGCACTGCGCACGGCCGCCACCAGGTCGTGGCTCGTCACGCCCTGCGGCTTGTCGATGATCAGCAGGCCGGATTGTCCGGCTGTCGTTGCCGCCACGCGGGTCAGTCCTGCGCGCCGTCGATCGTGGACTGCGGGTCGAGTTCGGCCGGGTCCACCGGGTCGTCGTCGCTGCCGTCCACCGCGTCCTCGTCGTCGTCGAAGTCCTCGAGCTCCTCCACGGTCACCACGTCGCCGTCGTACTCGTTGCACTCGTCCTTGTCTTCGTGCTCCAGGCTCTCGATCTCGTCCTCGGTCTCATCCTCGTCGTCGTGCTTGTATGGGTCGGCTTCGCCCGCGTACTGCGCGTTCGCGCGCATGCGTGCGAGTTCCTCGTCGCGGCGGCGTGCGGCCACGATGATGTCGTCGATCTCGTGCGCCTCGCCCGGCACCTCGTCGAAGATGAACTGCAGCTGCGGGGTCAGGCGCAGGCCGGCCTTCGCGCCGACCATCGTGCGCAGGCGCCCGCGCGCCTGGCTGAGCGCGGTCTGCGCGCGCTTGCGTTCGCCCTCGTCGTTGCCGGTGTGCGAGATCGTGGTCCAATACACTTTGGCGAGCTGCAGGTCGTTCGTCACCTTCACGTCGGTGATCGTGACGTTCTTGAGCCGCTTGTCGTGCAGCGTGGATTCCATGTTCGAAGCGATGACGCGTTGGATCAGCGCCGCGATGCGCGCGGCGCGAGGATTCGTTCCCTGCATGATGTTCCTTTTCGTATGGTCGTGTGTTCCAGTCTGGTACTGCTCACTAAGCGTAGTCGAAAACCGGCGGCGCGTGTGTCAGCCTGTTGCAAAACCGGGCGCGCGCAAAAAGGCGGGGCGGATCAGGAATGATCCGCCCCGCCCCGTTTGCGCGTTCACCGCGCGCGGCGGTTACTTGCGTTCGATCTCGCGCATCTCGAAGGTCTCGATGATGTCGCCGATCTCGATGTCGTTGAACGTGCCCAGGTTGATGCCCGCCTCGTAGCCTTCCGAGACCGACTTGACGTCGTCCTTGAAACGGCGCAGCGAGCTGATCTCCAGGTCGTTGACCGTGGCCACGCCGTCGCGCAGGATGCGCGCCTTGGTGCCGCGCTTGACTTCGCCGTCGAGCACCATGACGCCGGCGATGTTGCCGAACTTGGACGAGCGGAAGATCTCGCGGATTTCGGAGTGCGAGGTGGTGACCTCTTCGAATTCCGGCTTGAGCATGCCCTTGAGCGAGGCCTCGATGTCTTCGATCGCCTTGTAGATGACCGAGTAGTACTTGATCTCCACGCCTTCGTGCTCCGCCAGATCGGCGACCTGACGGTTCGGACGCACGTTGAAGCCGATGATCACGGCCTTGTCCACGGAGGCGAGGTTCACGTCGTTCTGCGTGATCGCGCCGACGCCGCGGTGGATGACCTGGATGCCGACCTCGTCGGAGACCTCGATCTTCATGAGCGAATCCTCGAGCGCTTCCACAGAACCGGACGAATCGCCCTTGATCACGATGTTGAGCATGTCGATCTCGGACTTCGCGAACTGTTCCTTGAGGCTCTCGAGCGAAACGACCTTGCGGCGCTTCGCCAGCTGGGCGGCGCGCTCGGTGGCCTGCCGCTTCTCGGCGATCTGGCGTGCGGTGCGGTCGTCCGGCGCCACCAGGAACAGGTCGCCTGCGGTCGGCACCGAGGTCAGGCCAAGCACCTGCACCGGGGTCGACGGCAGCGCCGCTTCCATGTTCTTGCCGTTCTCGTCGAGCATCGCGCGCACACGGCCGTACGACGTGCCCGCCACGATCGAATCGCCGATGTGCAGGGTGCCGGACTGGACGAGCACGCTCGCCACGGCGCCGCGGCCCTTGTCGAGGCGCGCCTCGATTGTGGCGCCACGGGCGTCCATGTCGGGGTTCGCGCGCAGGTCGAGCTCCGCGTCGGCCGTGAGCAGCACCGCTTCGAGCAGCTTGTCGACGTTCGTGCCGTACTTCGCCGAGATGTCGACGAACATCGTGTTGCCGCCGTACTCCTCGGGCACAAGGCCGAATTCGGTGAGCTGGCCGCGCACCTTGTCGGGGTTCGCACCCTCGACGTCGATCTTGTTCACGGCCACCACGATCGGCACATGCGCGGACTGCGCGTGGTTGATCGCCTCGACGGTCTGTGGCATCACGCCGTCGTCGGCCGCCACGATCAGGATCGCGATGTCGGTCAGCTCGGCGCCGCGGGCACGCATGGCGGTGAACGCCTCGTGGCCCGGGGTGTCGAGGAACGTGATCTTGCGCTCTTCGCCATCCATGTCCACAGTCACCTGGTAGGCGCCGATGCGCTGCGTGATGCCGCCGGCCTCGCGTGCGATGACGTTCGTCTGGCGGATCGTGTCGAGCAGTCGGGTCTTGCCGTGGTCCACGTGGCCCATCACGGTCACGACCGGCGGACGCGGCTTGAGGTCCTCGTCCTCCTGCAGTTCCTCGGACTCGAGGTCGATGTCGAACTGCTGGAGCAGCTCCTTGTCTTCCTCTTCCGCGGACACGACCTTGATGTTCCAGCCGATCTCGTCGCCCAGGATCTGGAACGTCGCCTCATCGAGCGACTGCGTGGCCGTGGCCATCTCGCCCAAGTGGAACAGCACGGTCACGAGGGCCGCCGGATTGACGTTGATCTTCTCGGCGAGGTCCGCGAGCGACGAGCCCTGGCGCAGCTTGATCGTCTGGCCATTGCCCTTGGGGATGCGCACGCCGCCGATGACGGGTGCTTTCATCTCCTCGTATTCATGGCGCTTCGCCAGGCGGTTCTTACGTGC
This sequence comes from Bifidobacterium pseudolongum subsp. globosum, assembly GCF_000741295.1. Taxonomy (GTDB): domain Bacteria; phylum Actinomycetota; class Actinomycetes; order Actinomycetales; family Bifidobacteriaceae; genus Bifidobacterium; species Bifidobacterium globosum. The sequence continues at coordinate 622,323 of NZ_JGZG01000005.1, forward strand.
CTTCGAGGATTTGCCGCCTTGGCGGCCGAACGCGCCGGCTGCGCCACCGCGACCACGGCCGCCGCCACGCGACGGGCCATTGTTGTTGTTCTGGAAGCCGCCGGAATTGCCGCCGCCGAAACGGTTGCCGCCCGGACGCCCGCTGTTGGCGCCGCCGCCTTGGTTCTGGCGGTGCTGGCCCCACTGGCCCGGACGTGCTCCGGTGCCCGGCCCCGGGCGGCCGTTGCGGGCGCCGCCACGTGCACCGGGGCGGCCGCCGCGGCGGCTGTCGTTCACGGTCGGGCGCGCCATCGGATGCGGGCGCGGAATGTCACCCGGCGTGGGCGTATGCATGCCCTGCTTGCGGCTGAACGGGTTGTTGCCCGGGCGTGGCGCATGCTGCTGCGGTGCGCCCGGCTTGGCGCCGCCGCCCTGCTGGCCGTTGCCTTGGGGGCCGCGGGGTGTGCGGGGGCCCGGCGTCGGCGCGTTGGGACGTGCGTTCGAACGCTCGTTGCGGTTGGTGTTCTGCGGACCGGGGCGAGGGCCGCCGTTCGCGCGGGGCGAAGCGGAGCGCTGACCGCCACGTGGCGCTTCGGACTGGGCGTTGCGGCGTGGGCCGGGACGTTGGCCGGGCTTGGCCGCCGTGGGGCGTGCCCCGGACGGCTTGGGGGCCGCCGGCTTGGCCGAAGTCTCTGATGCATGGGTTGCGGGGGCCGCAGGCTTCTTGGGCTGCGGCTTGGCTGCGGGGGCGTTGTTCTTGGCGGCGGGTGCTGCCGCGGAATCGGTGTTCGCTTTGGGGAACGCTTCCTTGAGTCGGCGGGCGACCGGGGTCTCCACTGTCGAAGACGCCGATTTGACGAATTCGCCCATGTCCTTGAGCTTTTCAAGGACGGTCTTGCTGTCTACGCCAAGTTCCTTGGCGAGTTCATATACGCGTGCTTTCGGCACTCAATTTCTCCTATTTCCCAGCCGCGCATACACACCAGCGCAGCTGCTTATCTTTTCACGGCGAGCATGCTGTATCTCATCGTGTGACCATGGTTGTTCTACCTCGCTCTGTTTTTCGGGCATTCCGAGAGCGCCCGACGTACAGATTTCGTGTTCAGCATACTCCCGCCGGTGGATACACGGCGGGAGTATTGCGGCGCGAGAAATATGCCTAGTTCCCGCTGTTTTCGCCGCTCTGCGCAGCTTCCTGCTGCGCCTTGAGCGCGGCCTGTTTCTTTGCGAACGTCTCTTCGGATTCGATGCCGATCTTCCAACCGGTCAGCTTGGCCGCCAGACGCGCGTTCTGCCCTTCCTTGCCGATGGCGAGCGAGAGCTGGTCATCGTGGATGAACGCGATCGCGGTCTGGTTCTTCTCGCTGATCACCTGCACGCCCGAGACGACGGCCGGCGAGAGCGCGGCCGCGACGAACGTGGCTGGGTCGTTCGACCAATCGACGATGTCGATCTTCTCCGGGCCCAGGTTCTCCATCACCGCGCGCACACGCGAACCACCAGGTCCGATCAGCGCGCCCTTCGGATTGACGCCCGGCGTGTTGGCGCGCACGGCGATCTTGGTGCGGGCACCGGCCTCGCGCGCGATCGCCATAATCGAAACGGCGCCCGAAACGAGTTCCGGCACCTCGCGTTCGAACAGGCGGCGCACCAGTTCCGGGTGCGAGCGCGACACGATGATCTCCGGGCCCTTGAGGCCGCGCGAGACGTTCACCACGTACACGCGGATGCGCTCACCATGGCGGTAACGCTCCCCCGGCACCTGTTCGCGCCGCGGCAGGATCGCCTCCACGTCGCCCACGGCCACGTGCACGTTCGCGGTGTCCTTCGCGTCCTGCTGCACCACGCCAGTGATCAGCTTGCCGCGCTGGCCCGAGAACGCGCCGAAGATTTTGTCGTCCTCGGCCTTGCGGAACAGCTGCTGGATCACCTGGCGCGCGGTCGCCGCGGCCAGACGCCCGAAGTCGTTCGGGGTGTCGTCATACTCCTCGCCGAGCTTTGGCGCGGGGTGCGGATCGTCTTCAGTGGGCTCCTGCGGGATCTCGTCCTGCGCCCAGATGGTGAATGTGCCGGCACGCGGGTCCAGTTCGACGCGCGCGTGCTTCGCTGCATGAGGTGTTTTCAGATACGCGAGACGCAATGCTTCAGACAGCGCCTCGTCCACGGTTTCGGTATCGATTTCCTGCTCGCGAGCGAGCTGGTAAATGCCGTTCAGGTCCAGTTCCATGATGTAGACCTCCTATTTTGAGTTATATACACGAGCGCTCTGCCCCTGTGGTCACAGTCCATAACTACTGTAGTGATTCATGCCGACACGCCCATATCTGTTGTATGCACACCGCGCCCACCATTCGCGACTCGCGGCCGCTCTGAGCTGTCTGCTTGCGGTGTGCATGCTCGCCGGCTGCGCCGCGCCGCGGCTTGCGGGGCGCGCGGAGTCGGAGCAGCGGCTCAGCCCGTGCGAATCCGCGGTCGAGGCGGCTTCGGCTGGCACCGAGCGCGCCACGAGCGCGGACTCGCCGATCACGATGCGGTATGTGGCGGCGAAGCAGGCCCAGCACGACTGGCTCGACGTGGCGGTGCAGTGCCCGCTGCGCTTTGCCGAAGGCACGATGCGCAGCGCGCAGATGCAGTACCGCACGCAACAGCTCGCGCGTGTGCTGGGAGCGAACAGCAAACCACTGACCGTCACGCGGCTCGATAGTGTGGCCAGCGTGCCGGTCGGCGGCGATGCACTGGCACAGGCCGCGCTCGCCGACGACCGCGCGGGATTCGCCACCGAAGTGCTTGCGGGGCGGTTCGTGAGCGGTGTGGCGCGCGACGCGCGGACCACGCCGCTCGCCGAAGACGGCACACTGCTCGCGATGAGCGAGAACCACAAGCAAGCGGCCTCGCAGATGATGCAGTTGTCCAACGGCGCGCGCGACCTGCGGCAGAAGCTGTACGGCACCGACGAGCTGCTCGCGCACAGCGCCAACGTGACCGACCCGGTGAACGGATTGCGCGCCAACACCGTGGCCGTTGTGGAGATGTCATGCGCGCGTGAGGAGATGCAGGCGATCGCGCAGTCCACGCGCACGATGGAGCTGCCGGATGACGCGAACGCCGTGCAGCAGGCACAGCAGGGGCTGTTGCAGCTTTCGCTGCTCGCCGCCACGCACGCCTATACCGCGTTCGATCTGGGGTATCCGAGCAGTGACTATGCGGTGTTCGCCGCGGATGATGATGAGTGATGAGCGGCTGGCTTGGGTGTGGTTACAACACGCGACATGCCCATGGATTTGACGTGGGTGCAGCTTGTGGCATAATGAACAAGTTGCTTGATTGCAGCAAAGGATGAGTGTCCGAGCGGTCTAAGGAGCACGCCTCGAAAGCGTGTGAGGGCAACCCCCTCCGCGAGTTCGAATCTCGCCTCATCCGCCCCTAGGGTTTTTGGTTCGCGCCAAAAACCCTTTTTTCATGCCCATCCCAGAGGTTTGTCATGCTCGGCGCCCTCAGACATGACGTTCGTCAGAACGTTGTAGAGAGTCGTCATCCAGCAGTGCGTATTGCATGACTTCTGCTGTAGCATTCCAGAGATTTGTCATGCTCTACGGCCCCACATATGACGTTCGTCAGAGGATTCCCGAGAGTCTTCATCCAACAACATGTATTGCATGACTTCCCTCAAACTCGGACCGAGGTTTGTCATGCTCAGGCGTATCCAGCATAACTTTCGTCAGAAAATGGGGCCAGAGGATTGCAGAGAGTCGTCGCGGAAGGATCCATCCACACCTAGGGATGTGGATATGTGGAATGGATTGCGCGGCCGTCCACATATCCACCGGGATTGTGCATGGGCGGCGCAGGCCATCCACCGGCTTATGCGGCAGGCTGCTCGGGCAGCGTGCGGCGCGCACGGATCTTCTCGGCGCGTTCTGCAAGCTCGCCATCCTCGGGATATTCGATGTGCTCGAGCGTCAGGCCCTCCGGCGCGATCGGCCCGGTCGACCCTTCGCGCAGCGGCGTGGCGATCTTCTCCGCGAACCAATCCACTGTGCGCTTGCCCAACCCCACTTGCACGCAGCCGTTGACGAGCGAACGCACCATGTTGCGCGCGAACGCGTCTGCCACGATCGTAAAGCAGAGCAGCCCGGATTCCATCGCCGGCGTACGGTAGCGCTCCCCTCGCGGGTCCGCGATGAGCGGACGCGCGGGCACGCGGCTCCAGTACGCGGTCTTGACGTCGCGGATCGTGGTGCCGCCGGGATTCGCGATGGCGAACGAGCCGAAATCGTGCAGTCCGATCGCACAGGCGGCGGCTTCATTCATCACCGACTCGTCGAGCCGCTGGTCCGTGAGCCACACGTAACTCTGTTGGCGCGGATCCCAAGCGGCCGGGTCATCACAGATGCGGTAGACATACGTGCGTTCGAGTGCGGAGAAGCGCGCGTCGAAGCCTTCGGGCGCGATGGAGACACGGTGGATCGCGATGTCGCCGGGCATCATGCGCTGCAAGCGCAGTTCGAGCGCCTGCACCGGTGTGGCGTCCATGTGGCCGACGCAGCGCGCGAGCTGCGCCTCAGTCACGTCGAGATGGCACACCTGATGCGCGGCATGCACACCCGCATCGGTGCGCCCGGCCACCACGAGATGCGGCAGCGGCGTGCGGCCGTCCGCATGCGCGGCATCGGCCGACCGCACGCCGCACAGCACACGCTCCAACGCGGCCTCGACCTCACCCTGCACGGTGCGCATGCCGGGCTGCGCGGCCCAGCCGTTGAACGAAAACCCGTCATACCCCAGATCAATACGCAGACGAACCATGGGGCACGAGTCTAGCAACGGCGCGCTACTGCGGCGCCTGGCGTTCTGCGGAGAAACGAACAGGGCTGGAACCCTCGCGGATTCCAGCCCTGCGCAGTCTGTAGTCAGACTCACTCAGCCTTTTCGGCTTCGTTGGCTTCAGCCTCGACCGGAGCCTGGTCTGCGGCAACCTTGGTGGCTGCCTCTGCTTCCTTGACGACGGCCTTCTTGGGGCTCACCGGCTCGGTGACGAGCTCGATGATTGCCGCAGGCGCCGAATCGCCCTTGCGCGGAGCGATCTTGACAATGCGGGTGTAGCCGCCTTCGCGCTGCTCCATCTGCTCTGCGATCTGCGTGAACAGCTTGTGCACCACGGACTTGTTGCGGATCACGCGCATCACGCGGCGGCGGGAGTGCAAATCACCGCGCTTGGCGAAGGTGATCAGGCGCTCGGCCAGCGGGCGAAGGCGCTTGGCCTTCGGCAGCGTGGTGGTGATGCGGCCGTGCATGAACAGGCTCGTGGCCATATTCGCGAGCATCAGGCGCTCATGTGCCGGGCTGGAAGCCAGACGTGGGCCTTTCTTAGGTGTTGGCATTGGTTTCTCCTTGATTGCCCCGCCGGCTCAGGTGGGCATGAGCCCGAACATCCGAGACCGTCGAAGCGGTTGTGTCGAAGGTGGTTTACTCGTCTTCCGGCGAGAAGAACGTGCCGCCTTCGAGATTGGTGGCGTCGAAGCCGAGCGGCGAGGCCTTGAGGGACAGTCCGAGGGACTGCAGCTTCTCTTTGACCTCATCGATGGACTTCATGCCGAAATTACGGATGTCGAGCAGATCCTGCTCCGTGTGGTTGACCAGCTCGCCGACTGTGTGGATGCCCTCGCGCTTGAGGCAGTTGTAGCTGCGCTGCGTAAGGTTGAGGTCCTCAATCGGTACAGACATCTCCGGATCGGCCTCTTCGACAACTGGTGCCGGGCCGACTTCGACGCCTTCTGCCTGGGTGTTGAGCTCGCGGCACAGGCCGAAGAGCTCGACAAGCGTCGATCCTGCGGACGCCACGGCGTCACGCGGGGAGATAGCGGGCTTGGTCTCCACGTCCAGAATGAGCCGATCGAAGTCGGTGCGCTGTTCCACGCGCGTGGCTTCGACCTTGTAGCTCACCTTGAGCACTGGGGAATAGATGGAATCGACCGGGATGCGGCCGATCTCATCGCCATCCTGCTTGTTCATCTGGGCAGGCACATAACCGCGGCCGCGCTCAACGGTGAACTCGATTTCGAGTTCGCCGTCATCGGCGAGCGTTGCGATATGCATCTGCGGGTTGGCGATGGTCACGCCGGCCGGCGGGGTGATGTCCCCCGCGGTGGCCTCACCCTTGCCGCTCTTGCGCAGATACATGACAACCGGCTCATCGTATTCGCTGGTGAGCACGATGCCCTTGATGTTCAGCAGAATCTCGGTGACGTCTTCTTCCACACCCGGCAGAGTGGTGAACTCATGCAGGGCGCCGGAGATACGCACCGAAGTCACAGCCGCTCCCGGAATCGAGCTCAGGAGGGTGCGGCGCAGCGAGTTGCCAAGCGTATAGCCGAACCCAGGTTCGAGAGGCTCGATGATGAAACGGGAACGCTGAGGGTTCAGGGATTCCTCGGTAAGTGTCGGACGCTGTGCGATAAGCACTGTGGTTATCCTTTCAGCTTCGGCCGGTGGTGCACTCACCGGTCTCAAGCGGCTTTGGATGGATGGGGTTGTCTAGTGCTCAGACGCGACGACGCTTCGGAGGACGAACGCCGTTGAACGCTTGCGGGGTCACATCGGTGATGGAACCGACTTCGAGGCCCGCGGACTGCAGGGAACGGATGGCGGTTTCACGACCGGAACCCGGGCCCTTGACGAAGACGTCGACCTTCTTGACGCCGTGTTCCATGGCCTTGCGGGCCGCGGATTCAGCCGCCATGCCAGCAGCGTACGGCGTGGACTTGCGGGAGCCCTTGAAACCGACGTCGCCACCGGAAGCCCAGGACACGACTGCGCCCGAGGGATCGGTGATCGAGATGATGGTGTTGTTAAACGTTGACTTGATGTGCGCCTGACCGACCGGGATCGACTTGCGATCGCGGCGACGAGTCTTGCGCGCGGCCTGCTTTTGAGCTGCCATTGACCCTCGTTTCCTTGTAACGAACTCTTGTTTGTTGCTGCGGCGATGGTGGTCGCCGTGGCCGCAGCTGAGGACTCACCTATTACTTGGTGGCCTTCTTCTTTCCAGCGACCGTACGCTTCGGTCCCTTGCGGGTACGCGCGTTGGTCTTGGTGCGCTGTCCGCGCACTGGGAGTCCCTTACGGTGACGCATGCCCTGGTAGCAGTTGATCTGAATCTTACGACGAATGTCAGCGTCGATTTCACGACGCAGGTCGCCCTCGATCTTGTAGTTGGACTCGAGGTAATCACGCAGCGTGATGAGCTGCTCATCCGTCAGATCCTTGACGCGGGTGTCCGGGTTGATGCCGGTGGCTTCAAGGGTTTCCTTCGCACGAGTGCGGCCTACACCGAAGATGTAGGTGAGCGCGATCTCGATGCGCTTGTCATTGGGGATGTCGACTCCGGCAAGACGTGCCATTGCGATTCCTTCTGTTTCACACAGGTCTTGCACCGAGTCTCCCGGTTTCCCGGCCCGGGCCTGTGTTCCCGGGGTTCAGCCCCATGCGGGGTTGTGACTTAGTGCCTGGATTGTTGTGCCGCTGGTATCTGCTCAGCCCTGACGCTGCTTGTGACGCGGGTTGGTGCAGATCACCATGACGCGGCCGTGACGACGGATCACGCGGCAGTTTTCGCAGATCCTCTTCACACTTGGGCTAACCTTCATGGTTGTTCCTTACTTTGGTTGTACCTTACTTGTATCGGTACGTAATACGACCACGGTTGAGATCGTACGGGCTCATCTCGAGCACCACGCGGTCCTGCGGCAAGATACGGATGTAGTTCTTGCGCATTTTGCCGGAAATGGTGGCAAGCACGATATGCTTGTTCTCAAGTTCGACTCGGAACATTGCGTTTGGCAATGCCTCGACTACTCGTCCTTCGACTTCAATCACACCGTCTTTTGCCATAGGTTCTGATTCCGTTCCTCGGTTGTATTACTGCTGTGTCCGAAGACACACCAAATTGCAAGAATACACGAAATCGTTCCCAAACAAAACTCGGCGTGTCGCAGTACGCGCCTGCCATGCATAACCGCGCCGCGCGCGTCCCTATTCCCCCCATGCGTCGGGCCGGCGCACCCCGTGGGGACGCGCCGGCCCGAACTGGCAGACGATGCCTATGCGCAGATCAGCGAGCCTGCACGTTGGCGTCGAGCTCGGCGATGATCGCATTGCTGATCTCGTCGATCTCGCCCACGCCGTTCACGCTGATGAGCAGTCCGCGCTGCTTGTAGATGTCGAGCAGCGGAGCGGTCTCCTTCTCGTAGGTCTCCAGACGCTTGGCGATCACTTCCGGCGTGTCGTCGGAACGGCCCTGCTCCTTGGCGCGCTTGGCCATGCGCTCCAGCAGCACGTCGCGGCTCGCCTCGAGCGCCACCACGGCGTCGAGCTTCTGACCGAGCTCGTTGAGCATCGCGTCGAGAGCCTCGACCTGCGCGGCGTTGCGCGGGTAGCCGTCCAGGATCCAGCCATTGGCAGCGTCATCCTGCGCAAGGCGGTCCTTGACGATCGAGTTCGTCAGCTCGTCGGGCACGAGTTCGCCCTTGTCGGTGTACGAGAGCGCCTCAAGGCCGAGCGGGGTCTTGTTCTTGATGTTGAAGCGGAAGATGTCGCCGGTCGAGATGGCCGGAATGTCGTAGTGCGTGCTCAGCAGAGCAGCCTGCGTGCCCTTGCCCACACCCTGGGGGCCCATGATCAGCAATCGCATGGATCGTCCTTTCATACTTGGTTCAATACCGGCGCGGATGCCCGGTGCTGGGTGAATATGCAACCGTGGCCGGTGGTGTGCACCACCGGCCACGGTATACTCACTTGCCTTCGATGTGGCTCGTGTTGTCGAACAGGAAGCCAGCGTACTGGTACTGTTCGGTCTGAGCCTTCGCCTGACGCAGCGTGTCGAGGCCGACGCCGGCGATGATCAGGATCGTGGTGCCACCGAACGGCAGGTTCGCGTTCAGGTTGAGCGCCATGATGAGCACGGTCGGCAGCAGCGCCACGAAGAGCAGGTAGACGGCGCCAACGGTGTTCAAACGGTTGATGACGTACTTCAGGTAGCGTGCGGTGGCATTGCCGGCGCGGATGCCCGGGATGAAGCCGCCATACTGCTTCATGTTGTCCGCCGTCTCATCGGTGTTGAACGTGATCTCGGTGTAGAAGAACGTGAAGAACACGATCATGAGGGCGTACAGGCAGATGTACCACACGGACGTGGTGTTGGCCAGATTCGTGTTGATCCACTGCACCCAGCCGGCTTCGGCGTTGCCGAACTGCGAGATCAGCGTGGGGATCGCCAGGATCGACGAAGCGAAGATCGGCGGGATGACACCGCTCATGTTGATCTTGAGCGGCAGGTAGGTGGACGATCCGCCGTACATCTTGCGCCCGATCATGCGGCGGGTGTACTGCACTGGAATACGGCGCTGGGAGAGTTCCACGTAGTTGACGAAGATCATGATGGCGAGCAGCACACCGGTGACGATGCCGAACTTGGTCCAGTCGCCGTCGGTGCCGTTGGTGCCCCAACCGATGTTCCACAGCTGCGGCAGGAAGCCCGAGCAGATGGAGAGGAAGATGAGGATCGACATGCCCTGGCCGATGCCCTTTTCGGTGATGAGCTCGGCCATCCACATGATCAGGCCGGTGCCGCCGGTCATGACGAGCACCATGACGATCAGGGTCCACACGTCGTCGTTCGGGATGATGCCCGAGCACTGGTAGTTGAACAGCGCGCCCGACTTGGCGGTCACCACGATCGTGGACGACTGCAGCAGCGCCAGGCCGATGGTGAGGTAACGCGTGTACTGGGTGAGCTTCGCTTCACCGGACTGGCCTTCCTTGTGCAGGGCCTCGAAACGCGGGATCACCACGCGCAGCAGCTGGATCACGATGGATGCGGTGATGTACGGCATCACACCGAGTGCGAAGATCGACAGCTGCAGCATGGCGCCACCGGAGAACAGGTTCACCAGACCGATGAAGTTCTCGGAGTTGCCGCTCATCTGCGTCACGCAGTTGTTGACGACGGTTTCGTCGACGCCTGGCGCCGGAATATACGAGCCGATTCGGTAAATGATGATCATGCCAAGGACAAAGAGGATTTTGTTCCTCAGCTCCTTGGTCCGAAAGGCCTGGATAAGTGTCCTCACCTTGGGTTCCCTCCCATAATTAACTGATTCGCATGCATTACACGGGTAACAAACACACTCTAACCGTTGAGTTTAGCCCATCGTGTCTACCATGCGCACCGTTGCATGGCAAATCTATAGAATTTCCGCACATTTTCCGCGAGTCATCACGGGGCGTGAGGCGATGGGTGCGGAACTATGAAAAAAGACCCCCTCCACGCTGCATGGCGGAGGGGGTCTGATTGGGCCGGCGGCGGCTTGGCGTCAAGCCGCCGGTGTTCCGGCCTTCACTGCATATCAGTCTTCGCTGATGGAGCCGCCGGCCGCTTCGATCTTCGTCTTGGCGGACGCCGAAGCCTTCACACCCTTGAGGGTGAACGCAACGGTGGTCTCGCCTTCGCCGAGGACCTTGACCGGGCGGTTGGCGCGCACAGCACCCTTGGCCACCAGATCAGCGACCGAGATCTCGCCGCCCTGCGGGAACAGCTCAGCGAGGGTCGCGATGTTGACGACCTGGTATTCCTTCTTGAAGGGGCTGCGGAAGCCACGGAGCTTCGGAAGGCGCATGTACAGCGGGAGCTGACCGCCTTCGAAGCCCGGGCGAACCTGGTAGCGCTTCTTGGTGCCCTTGTCGCCACGGCCCGAGGTCTTGCCCTTGGAGCCTTCACCGCGGCCAACGCGGATGCGGTCCTTCTTGGCGCCAGGTGCCGGGCGGAGATCATGCATCTGCAGGATTGTGGTCTCTTCTTCTGCCATGATCACTCAGCCTCCTCAACCTTGACCAGGTGACGCACGACATTGATCATGCCGCGGGTCGTCGAATTGTCTTCACGCTCAACCGTCTGGCCGATCTTGCGAAGGCCAAGCGACTGTGCGGTAGCGCGCTGCTTCTGATTGGTACGGCACATGCCGTGCACGAGCGTAATCTTCAGATTAGCCATCACTCACCATCCTTTGCGGCGGCCTTGGCCTGAGCCTCTTCGCGAGCCTTGCGGGCCTCGGCGATTCCTGCGGCGCGGGCGCGCAGCAGGGCGTCCGGGGTGACTTCCTGGACGGAGAGGCCACGGCGAGCCGCGATCTCCTCAGGTTCCTCGAGCTGCTTGAGCGCATCGACGGTGGCGCGAACCACGTTGACGGCGGTCGCGGAGCCCATCGACTTGGTCAGGACGTCGGTAATGCCAGCGCACTCCATGACGGCGCGGACCGCACCGCCGGCGATAACGCCGGTGCCGGGAGCGGCCGGACGCAGCAGGACGGTGCCTGCGTGGTCGTGGCCGATGACCGGGTGGGTCACGGTGCCGCGGATGCGCGGAACGTTGAACAGGTGCTTCTTGGCGTCCAGCTGGCCCTTGGCGATTGCCGCCGGGACCTCACGGGACTTGCCATAGCCCACGCCGACGGTGCCGTTGCCGTCACCGACCACAACGAGAGCTGCGAAGCTGAACGTACGGCCGCCCTTGTGGGTCTTGGACACGCGGTTGATGGTCACCACGCGGTCGAGCATCTCATCGCCGCGGTTTTCCTCACGACGGTTGCGACGCTCGCCACGGCGGCCTTCGCCACGCTGGCCACGACGGTTGTTCTTGCGGTCCTCGTTGTTGGACTCGGCGGTAGCCTGAGTGTTCTGAGTCTCTTCAGCCACTTGGGTTTCCTTTTCGTTGTCGCTCACAGTGCAAGACCTCCCTCGCGGGCGCCATCAGCAACAGCTGCGACGCGACCATGGTACTGGTTGCCACCACGATCGAAGACAACGGCGGTGATGCCCGCTTCCTGCGCCTTCTTGGCGATCAGGAGGCCGACCTGCTTGGCCGCTTCGGTCTTGGTGCCCTGGAAGTCGGCGAAGTCGCTCATCAGCGTGGATTCGCTCACCAGGGTCTTGCCGACGGTGTCGTCGACAATCTGGGCAACCATATGACGGTTGGAACGGGTGACCACCAGACGCGGGAGCTCTGCGGTGCCGTTGATGCGCTTACGGATACGAGCGTGGCGACGCTTCAGCGCAACCTTCTTGCCTTTACCGAAAATCTTAACGCTCATATCACTTACCAGCCTTTCCAGCCTTGCGGCGGATCTGCTCATCCGTGTACTTGATGCCCTTGCCCTTGTAGGGTTCCGGAGCGCGGAGCTTGCGGATGTTCGCGGCAGCCTGGCCAACGGCCTGCTTGTCGGTGCCCTTGACGATTACCTGATTCGGGTTCGGCAGTTCGAACTCGATGCCTTCCGGCGGTTCCACAGTGATCGTGTGGGAGTAACCGAGCGAGAACTCGATGCCCTTGCCCTTCATCTGGGCGCGGTAACCGGTGCCCACGATGTCGAGGCTCTTGGCATAGCCCTCGTGCACGCCCTTGACCATGGAAGCCATGATCGAGCGGGCCAAGCCGTGCTTCGCGCGCGTCGGACGCAGGTCGTCGTTGGCGCTCACGATGAGCTCGTTGCCTTCGACCTTGGCGGTGATGCCCTCGGGGATGGTGTAGGAATCAGTGCCCTTCGGTCCCTTGACCGAGAACTCCTGACCATTGATTGTGACTTCGACGCCCGCCGGAATGGTGATCGGGAGCTTACCAATATGCGATGCCATGTTCAGCTCTCCTTTCTCACCAAACGTAGGCGACGATTTCGCCACCGATGCCCCGGTCGAGGCATTCCTTCTGGGTCATCAGTCCCGAGCTGGTCGAGATGATGGCGATGCCGAGGCCGCCAAGCGGCATCGGAAGCGCGTCGGACTTCGCGTAACGGCGCAGGCCGGGCTTCGAGATGCGCTTGATGCCCTGAATGGAACGCTCGCCGTTCGGGCCGTACTTGAGGGTGACCTCAAGGGTCTGGCCGACGCGGGCTTCCTTGGCGGTGTAGTCGGCGATGTAGCCTTCGCGCTTCAGGATCTCAGCGATGTTCTTCTTGAATTTGGAGTACGGCATATCCACGGTCTCGTGCTTTGCCGCGCTCGCATTACGCAGACGCGTAAGCATATCTGCGATTGGATCTGTCATTGTCATTTGGGCTAACGCCCTTTCTCGCCGTGGTTTCCGCCGCCCTGTAGAACCTGGTTCCACACGAGCCGCGGACCTTCAGCGTCGATATTTACCAACTGGACTTCGTAACGCCTGGCAGCTCGCCGCGGTGCGCCTTCTCACGAAGGCAGATGCGGCACAGACCGAACTTGCGGTACACGGAATGAGGACGGCCGCAGACCATGCAACGGGTGTATGCGCGCACCTTGAACTTCGGCTTGCGCAGCGCCTTGACCTTAAGACACGTTTTTGCCATTTCAGTTCTCCTTGAATGGGAATCCGAGGGCCTTGAGCAGTGCGTAGGCCTCATCGTCATCCTTGGTGCTGGTCACAACGGTGATGTCCATACCGCGCTGGTGATCGATCGAATCCGGATCGATCTCGTGGAACATGGACTGTTCGGTCAAACCGAAGTTGTAGTTGCCCTGACCGTCGAACTGGTGGCCGTTGATGCCGCGGAAATCGCGGATACGCGGCAGCGCCAGCGTCAGAAGACGATCGAGGAACTCCCACATGCGGTCGCCACGCAGGGTGACGTACGCGCCGATGGCCTGGCCTTCACGCAGGTGGAACTGCGCGACGGACTTCTTCGCCTTGGTGATCTTCGGCTTCTGGCCGGTGATGGCGGTCAGATCGCGCACTGCGCCTTCGATGAGCTTCGAGTCGCGGGCCGCGGCGCCGACGCCCATGGAGACGACGACCTTCTCGATGCGGGGAATCTGCATCGGGTTGTCGTGCTTGAATTCCTTCTCGAGCTCAGGGATGATGACATCCTTGTACTCTTGCTTCAGGCGCGGAGTCTGAGGTGCTTCGACGACGAGCTCTTCGCTCACGATTTCTTCGCTCATGCCAGCTCCTTTCCAGACTTCTTGGCCACGCGCACGCGCACGGTCTTCACCTTGCCGTCGCGGGCCTCTTCCTTGATCACAACGCCAACGCGAGTCGGCTGCTTGGTCTCCGGGTCGATCAGCATCACGTTGGAGCGATGGATCGGTGCCTCGACGGAGACGATGCCGGACTGCTGGCCCTGCTGCGTCGCACGCACATGCTTCTTGACCATCTGCACGCCCTCGACGATCAGGCGATCGTCCTTGAGCACGCGCTTGACGGTGCCTTCCTTACCGCGATCCTTGCCGCGAATGACCTTGACCAGGTCGCCGCTTTTGATCTTGGCTACCATCTCAGATCACCTCCGGGGCGAGGGACACGATACGCATGAAGCGCTTGTCGCGCAGTTCACGACCAACCGGTCCGAAGATACGAGTGCCCTTCGGTTCGCGGCCGGAGCCGAGAATAACCGCAGCGTTCTCGTCGAACTTGATGTAGGAACCGTCTGCACGACGGCGTTCCTTGACTGTACGGACGACGACGGCCTTGACGACGTCGCCTTTCTTGACCGACCCGTTAGGGATTGCGTCCTTAACGGAGGCGACGATCACGTCGCCAATGCCGGCATAGCGTCGCTTCGATCCGCCGAGCACTCGGATGCAGAGGAGTTCCTTGGCACCCGTGTTGTCGGCGACATGAAGCCGCGTTTCCTGCTGAATCATTGATTCTCCTTAGCCGAGCCGGTTCTCCCTGCTCACCCGGTACGTCCCGCGAACGGGACGTACCGGGTGAGCCAGCGAGCCTTGCCGAACTTAATTACTTAGCGCGCTCGATGATGGTATCGAGACGCCAACGCTTGGTCTTGCTCAGTGGACGAGTCTCCATGATACTCACGAGGTCGCCAACGTGAGCGTCATTGTGTTCGTCATGAGCCTTGACCGTGCGGGTTGAACGAACGACCTTGCCATACAGCGGGTGGGTCGTACGAAGTTCGAGTTCCACGGAAATGGTCTTGTCCATCTTATCGGACACCACATAACCGCGACGAACCTTGCGGGAGTTACGCTCTTGCGCCATTACTTCTCCTCAGCTTTCGTTTCGGTTGCCGCCGGAGCCTGGCTGATGCCGAGCTCGCGTTCACGCAGAACAGTGTACATCCTGGCGATGTCACGCTTGACTGCCTTGAGGCGGGCCGTGTTGTCAAGCTGACCGGTCGCATGCTGGAAGCGCAGGTTGAACAGCTCTTCCTTGGACTTCTTGAGGAAACCCTCGATCTCTTCGTTGGTCTTCTCGTTGAGGTTCTGGATGGTGTATTCAGTAGATCCGACTGCCATCAGATGTCACCGCCTTCACGTGCAATAACACGGCACTTCATAGGGAGTTTGTCGATTGCGCGGCGCAGGGCCTCACGAGCGACATCCTCAGACACGCCACCGATTTCGAACATCACGCGGCCCGGATGCACATTGGCGATCCAGAATTCCGGGGTGCCCTTACCGGAACCCATTCGGGCGCCGAGGGGGTGCTTGGTCAGCGGGCGATCCGGGAAGATCGTGATCCACACCTTGCCACCACGCTTGATGTAACGCGTCATGGCGATACGGGCGGCCTCGATCTGACGGTTGGTCACATACGCCGGGGCCATGGCCTGGATGGCGAAATCACCGAAGTTGATCTCGTTGCCGCCCTTGGACATGCCGTGGCGGTCCGGACGGTGCTGCTTACGATATTTTGTCCTCTTTGGGATAAGCATCTTCAGCTCACTCCTTAGTTTCCGAAGACGGTGCAGCGGTGGCGTCGGAAGCGACCTCGGCCTCGATCGGCTGGTCGGCACCGGTCTTCACCTGGTTCTGCTGGTTGCCGCGCTGAGCACCGCGCTGGCCACGGCGCGGACGGCGATCGCCGCGGCGGCCGCCACGGTTGTTGCCCTGCTGCGCCTGAAGCTCTTCGAACTCGCGCTCGGTCATGTCGCCCTTGTAGATCCACACCTTGACACCGATGCGACCGTAGGTGGTCTTGGCCTCGAAGAAGCCGTAATCGATGAGTGCACGGAGGGTCTGCAGCGGCACGCGGCCTTCGCGGTAGAACTCGGAACGGCTCATCTCGGCGCCGCCAAGACGGCCGGAGAGCTTGATGCGGATACCCTTGGCGCCAGCGCGCATGGCATCCTGCTGAGCCTTACGCATCGCGCGGCGGAAGGTCACGCGGTTCGTAAGCTGCTCGGCGATGCCCTGAGCGACGAGCTGGGCGTCGATCGCCGGGTTCTTGACTTCGAAGATGTTGAGCTGGACCTGCTTGCCGGTGAGCTTCTCGAGCTTTGCGCGAAC
Source organism: Bifidobacterium pseudolongum subsp. globosum (assembly GCF_000741295.1). Lineage (GTDB taxonomy): Bacteria > Actinomycetota > Actinomycetes > Actinomycetales > Bifidobacteriaceae > Bifidobacterium > Bifidobacterium globosum. The sequence goes on from NZ_JGZG01000005.1 coordinate 638,571, forward strand.
GCGCTCGGCTTCGGCGCCACGGCGGCCGATCACGATGCCCGGGCGGGCGGTGTGGATGTCCACACGCACGCGGTCACGGGTACGCTCAATGATGATGCGGGACACGCCTGCGCGCTCGAGGTCCTTCGTCATCTCCTTACGGATGGCGTCGTCTTCAAGCACGAAATCGCGGTAGCGTTCGCCGGCCTTGTTGGAATCGGAGAACCACTTCGAACGATGGTCCTCAGTAATGCCCAGGCGATAGCCAAAGGGATTAATCTTCTGACCCATCTTTAGCGGGCTCCTTCCTTGGTGGCGACAACGACCGTGATGTGGCTCGTACGCTTGTTGATACGAGCGGCACGGCCCTGTGCACGAGCGCGGAAACGCTTGAGCGTCACGCCCTCATCCACATAGGTCTCCTTGATGTACAGGTCGTTCTCGCGGAACGGCTCGCCGGCCTTGTCGGCCTTGACGCGCTCGTTGGCGATGGCGCTCTCCAGGACCTTGAGCACAGGCAGTGCAGCGGCCTGAGGGGCGAACTTGAGGATGGTGATTGCATCGGTCGCCTTCTTGCCTCGGATGAGGTCGACCATGCGGCGAGCCTTGCGCGGCGTCACGCGGACGTGACGTGCGATTGCTTTAGCTTCCATGTGTCTTTACTCTCCTACTATTAACGGCGCGACTTCTTGTCGTCCTTCACGTGACCCTTGAAGGTGCGCGTGGGGGCGAACTCACCGAGCTTGTGACCGACCATGGCTTCGGTGACGAACACCGGCACATGCTTGCGGCCATCGTGGACTGCGAAGGTGTGTCCGATGAAGTCAGGGGTGATCATCGAACGGCGCGACCACGTCTTGATGACGTTGTGCGTACCCTTCTCGTTCTGCTCGTCGACTTTCTTCTGCAGGTGGGCGTCGACGAAGGGGCCCTTCTTGATGCTACGAGTCATCTACTCGACACTCCCTTACTTGCGGTTCTTGCCATTAGGACGGCGGCGAACAATCATCTTGTTCGAAGCCTTCTTCGGACGACGAGTACGAACTTCGCCCTTGCCCCACGGGGAGACCGGCGGCTTGCCACCGCGGGTACGACCGCCGTGCGGGTGGTCGACCGGGTTCATGGACTCACCACGGGTGATCGGGCGCTTGCCGAGCCAGCGTGCACGACCGGCCTTGCCAAGCGAGATGTTGGCGTGGTCGGAGTTGCCGACCTCACCGATCGTCGCGCGGCAGCGGGCGTCCACGTTGCGGATTTCGCCGGACGGCATGCGCAGCTGGGCGTAGGCGCCGTCCTTCGCGACGAGCTGCACGGCCGCACCAGCGGAGCGGGCGATCTTCGCGCCGCCGAGCGGGCGGAGTTCGATCGCGTGCACCACGGTACCGGTCGGGATGTTGCGCAGCGGCAGGTTGTTGCCCGGCTTGATGTCGGCCTTCGGGCCGGTCTCAATCAGGTCGCCCTGCTTGATGCCTTCCGGGGCGATGATGTAGCGCTTCTCACCGTCTGCGTAGTTGAGCAGGGCGATGCGTGCGGAACGGTTCGGATCGTATTCGATCTCGGCGACGCGCGCCGGCACGCCGTCCTTGTCCCAACGACGGAAGTCGATGAGACGGTACTGGCGCTTATGGCCACCGCCGCGATGGCGGGAGGTCATACGGCCGTAAGAGTTGCGGCCGCCAGTCTTGCTTTTCTTGCGTACGAGCGACTTCTCAGGCGTGGAGCGCGTGAGGTCGGAGAAATCCGACACGGACGCGTTACGGCGGCCCGGAGTCGTCGGCTTATAAACGCGGATAGCCATAATCTAGTTCTTCCTTTAACTTTTCTCGGCTAACCTTCAGTTACCGAAGATGTCGATCGACTGGCCCTCGGCCACGGTCACGATTGCGCGCTTCTCGTTGGCGCGGCGGCCGTAACCGGTGCGGGTGCGCGTGCGCTTGCCTGCACGGTTGAGGGTGTTGACGTTCGTCACCTTGACCTTGAAGATCTCCTCGATTGCCTGCTTGATCTGCACCTTGTTCGCGTTCGGGGCCACCACGAAGGTGTACTGGCCCATATCGGACAGGGCGTAGCTCTTCTCAGAGACAACGGGCTTGAGGATGATGTCATGAGCTGGCTTGTGAACTGCGACCATGAAAATCAGGCCTCCTTTTCTGCCGGCTTCTTCGCCTCGAGGAACGCTTCGTAGCCTTCCTTCGAGAACACCACGTACTGCGCGGTAACCACGTCGTAGGTGTTGAGCTGATCGGCGAAGATCGGGTGAACAGTCGGAATGTTGCGGACCGAGAGCCATTCGTTGATGTTGTCGCGGGACAGCACAACGGTGGTGAAGTTGTCGGCCACGATCGGGTTCAGAGCGGCGAGGGCGGCCTTGGTCGAAGGTTCGGTGATGCCGAAGTCGACCACTGCCACGCGACCGTTGTTCACGCGATCGGAGAGCACATACTTGAGTGCCGCAGCCTTCATCTTCTTGGGGGTGCGCTGGCTGTAGTCACGCGGGACCGGGCCGTGCACAACGCCGCCGTGGTACCACTGCGGAGCGCGGATCGAGCCCTGACGAGCGCGACCGGTGCCCTTCTGCTTCCACGGCTTGCGGCCGCCGCCGGAGACCTTGGCGCGGTTCTTGACCGCGTGGGTGCCCTGACGAGCTGCAGCGAGCTGAGCCACAACCACCTGATGGATCATCGGCACGTGGGCCTGCACCTCTTCGGCGGAGAAGCCAAAGAAATCAGCCGGCGCTTCGATGGAGCCAGCGGCCTGGCCCTTGTTGTCGGTGACGTTCAGAGTAACGTTTGCCATGATTTATCAGGCTCCCTTCACTGCAGAACGGACGAGCACAATACCGCCCTTGGGGCCGGGGATGGCGCCCTTGATGGCGATGACGCCGTTCTCAACGTCGGAGGAAACGACGGTGAGGTTCAGCACGGTGTTGGTGGCGTGGCCCATGCGGCCAGCCATGCGCTTGCCCTTGAGGATACGGCTCGGAGTCGCGCATGCGCCGACCGAACCGGGACGGCGTTCGTTCTTGTGAGAACCGTGGGTGCGGCGGTAGGACTTGAAGCCCCAGCGCTTGATGGTACCAGCGAAGCCCTTGCCCTTGGTGGTGCCGGTCACGTCGACCTGAGCGCCTTCGGGGAACAGCTCAGCGGTCAGTTCCTGACCCGGCTGGAAATCCTCAACGTTCTCGGTGCGCACTTCAGCGAGGTGACGGCGCGGGGTCACGCCGGCCTTGGCGAAGTGGCCCTGCATCGGCTTGGTGACCTTGCGCGGGTCCACCTGGCCGTAGCCGAGCTGCACGGCCTTGTAGCCGTCGGTTTCCTCGTTCTTCACAGCGGTGACCACGTTGGTGGACACGTCGACGAGGGTGACGGGGACGAAGAAACCGTTTTCATCCCACACCTGCGACATGCCGAGCTTCTTGCCGAGCAAAGCGGTGCGATTCGTGTTCTGTGACATAGCGGTCTCCTCCTCCCTTACAGCTTGATCTCGATGTTGACATCTGCGGGCAGATCAATATGCATCAGGGAGTCCACAGCCTTGGGGGTGGGGTCCACAATGTCGATGAGGCGCTTGTGAGTGCGCATCTCGAAATGCTCGCGAGAATCCTTGTACTTGTGAGGAGAGCGGATAACGCAGTATACGTTCTTCTCAGTCGGGAGCGGAACCGGGCCAACCACAGTTGCGCCCGCGTTCGTCACCGTTTCGACGATCTTCTTCGCCGATTGGTCGATGACCTCATGGTCATAGGACTTAAGCCTGATGCGGATTTTCTGTCCCGCCATTGCCTTCCGCCCTTTCTAGCGATTCGTTGACTTGTAACTTAACCTGCTAATGGGCACCGGCACAGAACGCCGCGAAAGGCACAGGCCTCCCGGCTTTCCACATCAGTGCGCGGCCATGCGGCGTGCCACTTGCGTGACCTGCCGTGCCGCGCTCGCTTTTTTGATTCCAATATGCGAGCCCTTTTCAGGCAACTGTTATATTTAAGCACTCCCCCGGTACAGCTGAACTTCGGGCGTGTCGCCGCCGTTCTCGCTGCGCTGATCAGCATGCGGCAACAGGTGGAACACGGCGGCGCAATCGGTGTGCTGCCGGTTGCACTCCGCATACAGCTCCTGTTTTGTCAGACCCTTGCGGATCGCGGAGTCCAATACCGCCACTGCGCCGCATGGATCCACCACACATGCACAGTCTATGACGGTGCGGGCCAGCCCGGTCACCTTGATGCCATCAACGCAGTGGGGCTGTATGCCATAGGCGCGAATCCGCTGCAGCTGATCGCAGTCGGATGTGCTCGCCGCACACGGCCCGATGACGTACACCATGTGCCGCATAGCGACCCAAGGCACCTCCAATCCATGCACGCATGCCGCGCACTCGCCGGCAAACACCCATTCCGGATGCTTGTGCGCCAGTGAGCGTACGAGGTGGCACACGCGTTCCGTGGGCGTCAGCCCATTCCAGTACTCGGGTCTCATATACATGCCCGGATATACGCGTATGAGATCACCGGCCCTGTACCGCCGCGAAAGCATCCGTGCCTGCCGTGGGCTTTCTGCTGCGATGCATCTGCGCCCTTGTTGGGCCTGACTGTGCATTCGGAGCAACTCGTGGTTCGTTCTCATACGCAGACCGTAAAATATCCCCGCCCTCCCCGGGCAACCTATCCGGGCCCCTGTGGTCGGACGCCCCCGTATCCACATTTTCCCCGACCGTCTGCCAGATACGCATACTACGTATCCCATGGCCTTACGTCCGAAAAATCGTATCCCCACTGTGATTTCAGACAGTTACTCACCCCTCGCGACCGAAAAATCGTTGTTCCGCCGATAAATCGGATAGTTACAACCTCTAACTGTCCGAAAACACGGAGGCACACAGATATTTCGGACGCTACATGACGGTGGTGGCTGGGAGGTTGGGGCGGGCAGGGGTAGTATGCGGGATTGTGGGTGCCTGAGACCGGATAGGCAGGGATTGCACATATTCATAAAGGTCTGGCGGTTCACGCTAAAATTCCCTACCCTTGGGCAGCATGACCACAGCAGACAGCATGAGACCACGCACGCAGCCTACGCCACACCCCACTTCCCCGCAGAGGGCGGCCACACGCACCACACCACAGTTCAAGTCACGCCGCGACTGGCTTTCCAACGAACCCGGCGCATGGGCGATTGTGCTGATGCCCACGCTATCCGCCTTGTTCGCATGTGGCCCCACGCTGGCGTTGTGCTGGGTGGCCGTGGCGTGGGCTTGTTGTTATTGCGTGCAGTTCAGCGCCGCACGCTGGTTCAAATCGCGCTTCCGCACACGCTACGCAGCCCCGACACTCACCTACTTGGGCGCGCTCGCGGCCATCGGCGTGCCGTTCGTGGTGCTGCATCCCGGCGTACTACGTTGGGCGCCGCTGTATATTGTGCTCACCGCCGGCTCGATGCTCGGCGCATGGATGCGTCGTGAGCATTCGCTGTGGGCCAATGCCTGCGCGGTGCTGGCGTCGAGCGCGATGCCGCTCGTCATGCAGCCGTACGGCGCACACGCCACCTATGCCATGCAGCTCGCCGGCGATACGCTACCGTCGGTGCACAACTGGTTCCCTGCGGGCACATTCGCACAGCCGGCGCTCACCTTGAGTCTCGCATATGCCGCCATGCTCGGCGGATCTGTGCTGTTCGTCAAAACGATGATCCGCGAACGAGGCAACCGCGCGTACTTGGCGGCGTCGTGGATCTGGCACATCGCGATCTGCGCAGTTGGATTTGCCGTAAGCCCATGGCTCGGTGCGGCCGGCGCGCTGTTGCTGCTGCGCGCCATCGGCCTGCCGTTGATCGCCCGCGTGCGCCGTGTGCCCGCGAAATACACCGGCATCACCGAATGCGTGGCGAGCACGCTGTGCTTTGTGCTGATCACCTGTGCCGCCATCTGATATATGACCTATATATTGAGTGAGGGCCCCGGAGATGAATCCGGGGCCCTCACTTGTTAACGCTCAGATGGCACTACCTCAGACGCGCTGCGACGCCTCTTCGGTGGCGGCGAGGCCTTCGCGCTCCACGCGCATCTTGTGGCCTTCCTCCATCGAGACGCCGTAGTAGGCGGCGATGGCGATGTCCATCATGTCCTGGATCTGCGGGATGCGCGGATTCGCCGGCGCGCACTGGTCTTCGTAGGCGCGCATGCCGATCTGCTCGAGGATGGACCAGAAGTAATCCTCGTCCACACCGCAATCCTGGAAGCTCTTGTTCATGCCGAGCTTGTTGTCGCGATAGTCCTCAACGGCGGCGGCCAGGTTCTCCACGCCTTCAGCCGGGGTCTTGCCCGGGTCGAGGCCGAGGTTCTTGGCCAGCTCCTGATAGCGTTCCGGCGCGATGTACTTGCTGTACTTCGGCCACGAGGTGGGCTCCTGAGGCACCTGGCCGTTGTAGCGGATCACGTACGGCAGCAGGATCGAGTTGGTGCGGCCGTGCGCGATGTGGCACAGGGCGCCGATGGTGTGCGCCATCGCGTGGCACATGCCCAGGAACGCGGAGCCGAACGCCATGCCGGCCATGGTGGCGGCGTTGTGCATCTTCTCCTGCGCCTTGGTCTTGGCGGTGCCGGGCTCGCTGTTCACGGACTCCGCGAGGTTGTCCCAGATCAGCTTGGCCGCATGCAGCGCCATGCCGTCGGTGAAGTCGTTCGCGTACACCGAGACATAGGCTTCCATCGAGTGGGTCAGGGCGTCGAAGCCGGCGTCGGACGCCAAGCGGCGCGGCTGCGTGCGGGCGAGCACTGGGTCGACGATCGCGACCGAAGGCGTGAGCGCGTAATCGGTGATCGGGTACTTGTAGCCGGTCTTGTGGTCGGTGATCACGGCGAACGGCGTGACCTCGGAGCCGGTGCCCGACGAGGTCGGGATGCACACGAGCTTGGCCTTCTTGCCGAGCGGCGGGATCTTGAACGCGCGCTTGCGGATGTCGAAGAACTTCTCGCGCACGTCGGAGAACGAGATTTCCGGGTGCTCGTAGAGCAGCCACATGATCTTCGCGGCGTCCATCGGCGAACCGCCGCCGACGGCGATGATCGTGTCGGGCTCAAACTCGTCGCGCATCATGGCGGCGCCGCGCTCAACGGTCTCGACGCTCGGCTCGGGCTCGACGTAGTCGACGATGCGGAAGGTGACGCGGTTGGAACGCGCACGCAGCTGGTCGATGACCTTGTCGACGATGCCGAGCTGTTCCATGACCTTGTCACACACGATCACGGCGCGTTCGATGCCGTACATGTCACGCAGGTACTTGATGGCGTTCGGCTCGAAGTAGGTCTTTGCCGGGATCTTGAACCACTGCATGTTGTTGTTCCTCCGAGCGATGCGCTTGATGTTGAGCAGGTTGATCGCCTGGACGTTGCCAGACACCGAGTTGCCGCCGTACGAGCCGCAGCCCAAGGTGAGCGACGGGGCGATCGAGTTGTAGATGTCACCAATGCCGCCCAGCGAGCTCGGCTGGTTCCAGATGATGCGGCAGGCGTGCATGCGCAGGCCGTATTCACGCACCAGGTCGTCGTTGTTGGTGTGGATGGCGGCGGTGTGGCCCGCGCCATGCTTGAGCATCTCTTCGCACATCTCGAAGCCCTGCTCCTGGTCGTTGAACTTGAGCACGGCGTGCACCGGCGCGAGCTTCTCCATGGTCAGCGGCTCGTTCTCACCCACCTCGGCGCATTCCGCGGCCAGGATCGTGGCGTCTTCGGGAATCTCGAAGCCGGCTTCGTGCGCGATGTACTGCGGGGACTTGCCCGGCACGACGGCGTTGAGCTTCGGGGTCTGGCCCGAGTACGCGGTGCAGCCGAACATGTACTGCTCGAGCTTGGCCTTCTCTTCGTCGTTGACGAAGTAGGCCTTGCGGCGCTTGAGCTCCTTGACGAGCGGCGCGTAGATGTCCTTATGCGCGATGATCGCCTGCTCGGTGGCGCAGATCATGCCGTAATCGAAGTGCTTGGAAAGGATGAGGTCGTTGGCCACGCGCTGCACGTCCACATTGGCGTCCACGTAGGCCGGCGCGTTGCCCGCACCCACACCGAGGGCCGGCTTGCCGGACGAGTAGGCCGCCTTGACCATGCCCGGGCCACCGGTCGCGAGGATCGTGGCGACGCCCGGGTGCTTCATCAGCGCGCCGGTCGCCTCGATCGACGGGTGCTCAATCCACTGGATGCAGTCCGCCGGGGCGCCTGCCTCAACGGCGGCGTCACGCACGATGCGCGCCGCTTCCGCGGAGCACTTCTGCGCGAACGGGTGGAAGCCGAAGATGATGGGGCAACGGGTCTTCAGCGAGATGAGCGACTTGAAGATCGCCGTAGAAGTGGGGTTGGTGACGGGCGTGACGCCGGCGACCACACCGACCGGCTCGGCGACTTCGTCGATGCCGAGCACGTCGTCTTCGCGGATGATGCCGACGGTCTTCTGACCGGCCATGTAATTGGTCACATGCTCGCACGCGAAGATGTTCTTGGTGGCCTTGTCTTCCACAAGGCCACGGCCGGTCTCATCCACGGCCATCTTGGCGAGCACCAGATGCTTGTTCAACGCGGCGACCGAAGCCTTGGCCACGATGCGGTCCACGGTCTCCTGATCGAGCTTCTCGAATTCCTCCAATGCCTTGCGGGCCTTGACCACAAGGGCATCCACCTCGGCTGCGGCCGCGGCCTCTTTGTCCACAACAGGGGCTGCTTCGGGTGCGTTCTGGGCAGGGGCCTTCTTCGCCTGAGCATCGTCCTTGCGTGCTTCTGCCATGCGATCCTCCTCGAATCCATGTTCGTCGCGTACGGGTACGCAGTTGTACTTCTGCACTTCATCACGCGCGCCCCGCGTTCCACAGGGCCACATATCGCGTGAGGCACATCACAATCTACAGTAAAAATCCGCGCCTGTCAGCCCCTGCTGGTGTCGCCGCATAATGTGCATTTCTGTGCGTTTTTCGAGTAGTTTGTTAGCCTTTATGACAGTTTTACTGTTGCCAATCGTCCATTTGAAACATTTTGTGCATTTTCATACCAACACGCACACCATTAGAGCGGAGCTACTGCGACAACTTTTAGAAAACATCATTACAAAAGTTTCAAATCCTACCAAAGTTTTGAAAACCGATTTTGTAAAAGCGCGCGTATCCGATACGCTCGATACCATGACGAGCCCACAGTCGAGCCCACCGCCGAACCCCACCATGACTTCACTGCCGAACAGCCGCACAAGCCCACCGCCGAACCCCACCCAACTGCGCGTGCTACGCCAGCTCTACACGCACTCGCCGCTGACCAAACAAGACATCGCCATCCAGCTCGGCCTGAGCCTGCCCACAGTGACAAGCGCCCTGCGCGCACTCGAACACAACTGCACCGTGGTGCGCGCCACCCCGCGCGCCTCGACCGGCGGCCGACGCCCCGCCACCTACAGCTTCAACATGCGCCGGCATGTGGCGCTCGGCGTCACCATCCGCTCCACGGAAATCGTCTGCATAGCCGTCGATCTCTCCGGCGCGATCGTGGACCAGTGGCACACCACAATCGCCGCACGCGCCGAAGCCATCTTCTACCAGCGCGCCGCGCATATCATCGAAGACTTCGCGCACGCCCTTTCCGCCAACGGCCTGACACCCCTCGGCACCGGCCTGACCGTGCCGGCGCACGTCAACGCCGCCAACAGCCTCGACTACGAACGCATCGGCGCAAACATCGCCCCGCCCGTCACGTTCACCGAGCGGTACTGCGCCTACGCGCTCGCCGAACATTGGGCGCGCCCGCACCTGCACGACGCCGTCTGCCTGTTCCTCGGCAACCACATCGGCAGCGCGGTGATCGTGAACGGCACGCCGCACACCGGCGCGATCGAGCACATGCAGCTCGTGCCGGGCGGCCCGCAGTGCGAATGCGGTTCCACCGGCTGCCTGAACGTCTACTGCGCGTCGAACCGACTCGCCGAAGAGGGCGAAAGCCTGCCCGGCTTCTTCGGCGTGCTCGAGCAGGGCGAGATCCACCACCGCGAGCGCATGCGCGCATGGCTGGAATCGCTCGGCCACGCCATTGCGAACGTGCACACGGTGTTCGACGCGGACGTGGTCTTGTGTGGGCCGATCGCAGGCTATCTCGACGACGCGGAGATCGCGCAGCTGCAGCAGATATGCGCCGCGCGGCCCACTGCCGCCCGGCGCATACCGAACTACAGCGGCTCGCCGCGCATCATTCGCGGTCTGTGCGACAAATACCAGGACGCGACCGGCGCGGCGCTCGCCGTGGTGCAGGCGCACCTGGCGGTGCTCGGCTGTGTCTGAGCAGCAGAACGTACCGTATTGCCGAATAATACAGGCATTGTCTGCCCGGACCCGCCCTTTTACAATGGTGGGCATGCAGTTACCTCAGTTACATCGTTACGCCACGCGCCCGGGCCTGTTTTTCACCGAAGACGGCGGCGCCGACGTGGTGGCGCGCTCAGAGACCGCAGAACAGCTTTGGTTCTCTGTATTGGAGTCGCTCGACGCACCGAGCGCGTTTTACAACGACGCCGTGCGAATCCACGATGACGTCGACAGTGTGGCGTTCATCCAGGCGATGCAGCAGCACAGGATCTGCACGCGCATGGTGCGGGGATTGCGTATGCGCGAGACCCTGTTCCGTATGGACGGGCCGAATTACGGCCTGTGGTATCTGCACCTGCCGAAGGCGTGGAACGGCATGCATTACGGCTACCGCGCGCAAGGCGCGTGGGATCCGAAGCATGGGCTGCGGTTCAACCCGTACAAGTTCCTCATCGACCCCTATGCGAAGGGTGTGGAGGGCAGGATGTGCCTCGATCCTGCCGCGTTTGCGTACGAGTGCGAGATCGACGACGAAGGCCATGTGAAAGGCTCGGCGTGGGGTGCGATGAACCGGCTGGATTCGTTGGGCAAAGTGCCGATGTCGATTGCGATCGACGACCGAGATGAGACGAAGCACGACGCCGACCCCTCGCACCCGCATGTGCCGTGGAGCAAGACGGTGATCTACGAACTGCATGTGAAGGGGTTCACCGCGAACGCGCCTTGGCTGCCCGAGGAACTGCGCGGCACGTACGCGGGCCTTGCGCACCCGGCCACGCTGTCGTATTTGCAGGGTCTGGGCGTCACCTCGATCGAACTGCTGCCGATCATGGCCAAGCAGCCCGAGGTGTTTTTGCAGGAGCATGACCGCCCGAACTACTGGGGGTATTCGACGCTCAGCTTCTTCGCGCCCGAGCCATCATATGCCACGCAAACCGCGCAAAAGCAGGGTGCGGACGCCGTGCGCGACGAGGTGATCATGATGGTGCGCGCGTTGCACGAGGCCGGCTTCGAAGTGATCATGGACGTGGTGTTCAACCACACGTGCGAAGGCGGCAACGCCGGGCCGAGCGTGTGTTGGCGTGGGCTTGACAACCTGTCGTTCTACCGCCGCCAGCAGCAGAACGCCGGCGAATTGGAAGACACGACCGGCTGCGGCAATACGCTCGACTTCACATACACGCACAACATCACGTTCGCGGTGGACGCGTTGAGTTACTGGGCCAAGCGCATCGGCATCGACGGCTTCCGCTTCGATCTGGCGGTGAGCTTGGCGCGGCTCAACGGCGCCTTCACGCCCTACCACCCGTTCCTGTACGCGTTGCGTTCCGACCCGATGCTCGGCAATTTGAAGCTCATCATGGAACCGTGGGACTTGGGCAACCAAGGATGGCGTACCGGCCAGTTCCTTTCGCCGTTCGCAGAGTGGAACGATCGCTTCCGCGACACCGCCCGCCGCTTCTGGGTGACCGAAGTGGATCATGGAGACAACGAGGGCGTGGGCATGCAGGAGATAGCCACGCGCCTGTGCGGTTCGGCGGATCTGTTCGCCACCGACCCGGGGCGCGGCGCCACGTCGTCGATCAACTTCATCACTGCGCACGACGGCTTCACGCTCGCCGATCTGACCCAATACGCGCACAAGCACAACGGAGCGAACGGCGAGCACAACAACGACGGCGCGAACATCAACTATTGCGCGAATTTCGGGGTGGAAGGGCCCACCGACGACCGCAGGGTACAGATGATTCGCGAACGGACGCGCATGACCATGCTCGGCACACTGCTGCTTTCGCTCGGCACGCCGATGATGCTTGCGGGCGACGAGTTCAACAATTCGCAGTACGGCAACAACAACGCCTACTGCCAAGACAACGACATCACCTGGCTCGACTGGGAGTGGCTCGTCTCGGACGAGAAGACGCCGGAGTTCCACCGTATGGAGGCGATCTCGAAACTCATCGCGATCCGTAAGTCGCTCGACATCTACCATCACGAGGACTTCTTCACGCGGCTGAGCCAGCTGGGGCTGCTCAAGCCGTCGAGCCGCGTGCAGTGGTTGCTGCCCGACGGCACCACTCCGATGGAGCGCGACTGGTTCGACACGTCGATCCGCTCGTTCACGATGCGCCTGCTGTCCAGTGACGAGCTCGACGTGGCGATCGTGGTCAACGGCGACGGCGAGCCGCGCCAGTTCCACATGCCGTCCGACGCGCGTTGGCATCTGCTGTGGAGTTCGGCGGAGACGACGTGCGAGCGGCCGCAGCAGGGGGCGGCGACCGAACATTTCACGCCCGAACCCGAGCTTTCGTTTTGGGCGTCGCTGTTGCCGAAGGAGTACGACCACCTGCACAGCAACATCTACGCTCAGTCCCGCGCGGACAAGCCTGCACACACACCGCGACACGCGGCACCGGCCATAGCGCCGGCGCCGTCCGCCGTTGAATCGATCACGGCACAACAGATCAATGCCGACGCCGGTTTTGTGGATTCGTGGATCATGCCGCCGTTGCCGCGCGTGCACAACGCGATTGTGGCGCATGTAGCGAAGTCCGCCACGCCGTTCACGCCGGTGCGCGCGCACGACGAGATGCTGCTGCTTGAGGAACCGGCGCCGCACGCGACCGGCGATGCGACTGAAGCGCACATCTGGACCTTCCCCACGTTGAGCATCAGCATCCTCATGCAGGACACGAAAGACGGCCCGCTGCAGTAGACATCCAGCCGCGTGCGCGATAAGCGCGCTTAGAACGGGAAAGGCTCCCCATCGTGATGATGGGGAGCCTTTCGTAACGCTGTTGAGTCGAAATCAACGCTTCGAGAACTGCGGCGCACGGCGAGCCTTGTGCAGACCGGCCTTCTTGCGCTCCACGACGCGGGCGTCGCGGGTCAGGAAGCCAGCCTTCTTCAGGGTCGCGCGGTTGGCATCGCGGTCGATCGCGTTCAGTGCGCGGGCAACGCCCAGGCGGATTGCGCCGGCCTGGCCGGTGGTGCCGCCACCGTCGACGAGCACGACGACGTCGAACTTGCCTTCGAGCTTGAGCAGCACGATCGGCGAGTTGACTTCACGCTGCTGGAGCTTCGACGGGAAGTACTCCTCGAGCGTACGGCCGTTGATCGTCCACTTGCCGGTGCCCGGGATCAGGCGCACACGGGCGACGGCTTCCTTACGACGGCCGGTGCCGTAGCCCGGAGCGATCGTGGAGGTGCCGGTGCCTGCACCGGAGTTGGTCTCGGTGGTGAAAGCGGCGGTGTTCTCAGCCTCGGTTTCCTGAACCGGGGAGTTGTTGGTGTTCTCAGCCATGGTATCTATCTCCTAACGGTTCACTTTGCCTGCTGCGAGACCTGTTCGATCTCGAAGACCTGCGGCTGCTGGGCGGTGTGCGGGTGCTCCGCACCTGCGAAGACGCGCAGACGGGTCAGCTGGACCTTGGCGAGCTTGTTCTTCGGCAGCATGCCCTTGACGGCGTGCATGATGATGCGCTCCGGCTTGTTCTTGAGCAGCTCGGCATAGCTGTCGCGACGCAGACCGCCGGGACGGCCGGAATGGGAGTAGAGCTCCTTGTCCATCTTGTCACCAGTCAGTGCAATCTTATCGGCATTGATGATGATCACGTAGTTGCCGGAGTCGGCGTGAGGAGCGAAGGTCGGCTTGTTCTTGCCGCGCAGCAGGTTGGCTGCGGCGACGGAGAGGCGGCCGAGCACAACGTCGGTGGCGTCGATGATGTACCAGTCATGAGTCAGGTCAGCTGGTTTCGGTGTGAAAGTTTTCACGATATACCTTTTCCACTATTGTGTTCCGGATCTTCACCCAGATGGCGTGGTCAGCGCACATCCGCGTTCCGATCTCATTACCGTGGGCTCCCTGAAAGTCCTTATGGCGAGTGGGAAAGCGCTTTGAAGGACCCCGTAGGGAAACACAACAATCTACTAGTATATCGACTGGCTTGACAACGGGCGCGTGCGTAACACGCCGTGCGTCACGGAGACGGAATCAGGGACTTCACCGGCGCGCTGTGGCGGAAAAATCGAGATCCTGAGTGATCATAGAAGGCAAAGGGCATACAGGGCGCATTGAGAGGTCACCATGAAGATTGATGCAAACAGCCAAGCGCTGTCGAAAATCCTGACGATGGAAAGCCGGGAGTACTATCACATTCCACCCTATCAGCGCCCGTATTCATGGAAAGAGGAGCAGATCGACCAGCTGTTCCGTGACATCGAGGATGAACCATCGGGATATTACATCGGCAACATCCTCGTCACGAAACACGACGTAGACGACGACGCATCGTCCACGGTCTACGAGGTCATTGACGGCCAGCAACGCCTCACAACGCTGTCATTGTTCCTATTGGCGATCTGGCAGATCGTCCGCGAGCGCACTCTTCCACTCAATGAGGATGACAAGGAGCTGTCGGACCAGATGAACAGCGACATCGGCCGCCGTCTCATGGTGAACCGCAATCCGTCGGCACCGCGTCTGCAACTGCTCGCCGACGACGCCGGCATTTACCAGGAGCTCATCCGCGCAGTCCGTGAAAAGGAACAGCCGCAGGTTAAGAAGAACCGTAAATTCTATAAGCGGTACCGATACATCGTGGAGACGCTGGCGGACACATCGGTTATTGCGGATATGGCCGCGCTATACGAGTTCTATGACAAGCTCATCAATGTGCTCGTGTTGCAGATAGAGGCGGCGAGCATCGGTGACGCATTCAGTATCTTTTCATCCCTCAATTCGAAGGGACTGCCTCTGACGCTTGTGGACCTGCTCAAAAGCGAATTCCTCGGCATGGACGGCGGACAGAACGCAGAGGGTGAATCTGTGCTTGAGCAGCAGTGGGAGACGCTTATCGGCATCTTCGCGAAGGATGGCAATGCAGGGGACGCGAGTGATGTGGATACGACGGCACTCACGCAGTTCTTCCTAAACAACTATGATGCGTTTGAAAGCACGAAGAAAGGCTCGGTCACGAAGAGCAAAGCGCTCACGCTGTATCAGGAGGTCATCAAGAAGAAGCGGGACCTGACACGTGTAGGCCGGCCGAACGTGTATCTCAAGGAACTGATCCGCCGTGCCCGAGCCTATGTGAATATCATCCAGCTCTCCTACCGCGCGCAGGAGGGCACACTGTTCGAGGATGCAGATATTCGTGAGCAACTTGCGGACCTCAAACAGTTGGAGTCTACACAGGCCTACCCACTGCTCCTGCTGCTCTTCGTGAAAGCCGAGGAACTGCAAATGGATGCCACGCGGATGTCGATTATCCTGCGCGCGCTCGTGACCTTCTATGTACGTCGCAATATCACCGAGGTACCGAAGTCATCGAACATTCGCGCGAAAATCATCGGCATCATCCGCGCGATTAGCGCCGATTCCCTACACGGCGATGATATCGTGCGCCTCGTTGTGCAAACGCTCAAAAGCGAAAGCAGGGATGAAGACTTCGGGAGCGCAATACTTCAACGACCGATTTATGAGCAGAACTCGAAGACGACGCGCTTCGTGCTCATCGATCTGGAACAGGCATTGCAGCGGGAGAACCATGTCAGCCTTTCCACGAAAGCCCATCCGCTCAATCTCAACGATGTGCTTGCGAACGGCAAACCACGGTGGACGATCGAGCACATCCTGCCGGAAGGCAAACTCCCCGATCATTGGCAGCAGATGATCGCTCCGGATCATCCGGAAGACGCCGAAGAGCTCAAGGAGGAATACACGCACCGCATCGGCAACCTGACGCTCACCGCTTACAACGAGAACATGCAGCAGAAGCCCTTCGCCGACCCCGAACACCCGGTGGCCGCGGAGGACACGCATTACAATCTGTCGAAACGCGACTACAAAGACAACGGCGAGTACGTGGGCATGCGCAGCCGGCTGCAGATCAACACCAGCATTCCGCAGGTTGGCGAGCGCATTGAAGACAAAACGTCGTGGACGATCGACGACATCACGCGACGTTCTGAATGGTTCCGCGATGAAATGCTGAAACGGTACCGGTTCCCTGACATCGACTGAACCATGTAGCGCCCCAATTTCATGTGCCCTTGCATGCGATGCAAGGGCACATGTGTTTGTATTCATGGATCCCAGCACTCTCCCAGCACGATCCCGATCCGATCGCGGAGTGCTTGCCTAGACTTGTTGGGGCATCAACAACCAATGGAGAAACATGGACGGCAGACTTGATGAGCGCATGTTCGGGGCGATCATTCGCTCCATGCTGGATATTGCGCGCAACAGCGAAAACCACACGTGGTTCCTTGAAAAAGAAGACTTCACATCGGGCGAGTTCACCGCCAACGATTGGCATCGCTTTCTCGGTGACATGGCATGGATGGCCTCCCAGCACCCTGCATTGCACATCGAGTCGGTCATCGAGGTGCCGGCGCCCGATTGGCGGGATGCCAATGATTATGCGGCCGCCTTCTACGGCGATTTTCTGTACCTTTTCGATGAAGAACCTCGGGAGGTGTCAGACAACGAAGAGCCACCTTACGCACCTTGGTGGTCGCAAAAGCACCGGCATGCGCCATTTTTCCTGACGCTGCCCTTCCCACTGACGCTCATCTGCATCCGCAAGCGTCCTTGATGGCTGGTCGTGACTACCCATCGACTACGTACAGCCATATCTTGGCACTGTGACGACCATCTCTGGCTACCCACTAGCAACCAACTGCCATCAGGCTCCCCTCACGCGACCGCGCATGACTACCCACTAGCCACCAACAACCATCAGAACCCCTGCAGAAATGGTCATTCATGGTCCCCTAGCCGCCCAACGCAACGAAAGGCCCGACGCGTGTGCGCCGGGCCTTGCATAATCGAGGAATACCGCGGAAATCAGCTGTTCATGATCTTCGTGATGCGCTGCAGCAGGTCACCTTGGAACAGGTCTTCGAGCATCACGGCGGCGCCGTTCGCGTCGGCGAGCGGGATGCGCCAGTTCGGGTACTCGTTGTCGGTGCCCGGCTGGTTCTGCGCGCGCTTCTCGCCGACGGCGTCCACGACGGACGCGGCGAGCAGCTTGCACGGCGAGCCCTTGAGGCCACGGTACAGCGCTTCGATGATCTCGGTCTCGTGCGCGACTTCGTCTTCGAGCAGCGAAGCATCCAGATATCCCTGATCCACAAGCATCTGCAGCATCGCGTTGTGCTCGGCGCGGGCGCTCGCCTCGAACGCCTCCGCGCCTTCTTCGAGCAGGCCAAGGCGTTCACGGATCTTCACATGCTCGTACTCGAGGTAGCCGGCCGCCGGCGGCAGATCGTGCGTGTTGACGGACGCGAGCGCATACGGGCGCCAATGCTTCGGCGGGGTGAACACACCGTCCATCTGCTCGAACCATTCCACGGCGCAGCCGAGGATGCCGTGTTCGGAAAGCGCGTGCTGCACGTAATCCGGCACAACGCCCAGATCCTCGCCGACGACGATGCCACCGACACGGCTCGCTTCGATCGCGAGGATGCCGAGCATCACGTTGTGGTCGTAGTACACGTAGGTGCCGTCGACCGCCGTATGGCCTTCCGGGATCCACCACAGGCGGAACAGGCCTAGGATGTGGTCGATGCGCACGGCGCCGGCGCAGTCGAACATGCCGCGCACCATCTCGCGATACGACAGGTAGCCGGTGTTCTTGAGCGCGAGCGGGCTGAGCGGGGGCTGGCTCCAGTTCTGGCCCTGCTGGTTGAACATGTCCGGCGGTGCGCCCACGGTGGCGCCCTTGGCGAAGCGCTCCGGGTTCCACCACACTTCGGAACCGAGCGGGTGCACACCCACGGCCATGTCGGACATGATGCCAATCTTCATGCCGACGGTGCGGGCCGCTTCCTGCGCCAAGTGCAGCTGCTGGGTGGCGGTCCATTCGAGCCAACGGTAGAACTCGAGCTCATCGGCGTGCTTCTCGCGCAGGTCGATGACCTCCGGGGATTCCTTCGTCATCGTGCGAATCCAGTTGTCCGGCTTGTCTTCCGGCGCGCCCCACAGCTCATAGCACAGGCACCATGTGGCGTAGGCCTCGAGGTCTTCGCCGCAGCGCGCCTTGTACTCGTCGAACTCGCGCTGGCGTTCCTGGCCAAGGCCGGCGTCGAAGATCGTGCGCAGGGCCGGCTTCTTCTCGAGCCACATCGCGTCACGGTCGATGAGCTGCGGGTCGTTGTTGAACGTCTCCACATTGGCGTGCTCGGCCTTGATCTTGGCCTTGGCCTCGCCGTCGAGCATGTTGTATTCCGGAATGTCCTCCGGACGGATGTACGTGAAGTTCACGAAACGACGCGACACCGGCAGGTACGGCGAAGGCGTCAGCGGCACCACAGGCTCGGCCGCGTGCAGCGGGTTCACGAGCAGGAAATCGGCGTCGGTGTAGCGCTTGCCGTCGGTGAGCAGCGTGCGCAGGTCGGAGTAGTCGCCCACACCCCACGAATCGGCCGAACGAATCGAATACAGCTGGGCCATCCAGCCCCACAGCGAGCCGTCCTTCATCGGGTCGAGCATCTCAATGCGCTCCGGCGCGCTGATCAGCGTGGCGTCTTCGGTATGGTCGCCGCTCTCCACGTGCAGCGTGTGGTAGCCCACCGGCAGTTCGGCCGGCAGCACCAGATCGGATTCAGCCACGAACTTGCCGTCGATCTCACGCACCTTGGCTTCGGGCATCGGGTTGAGCTGCAGCTCACCCTCGAAGGGCTCGCCGTTCTCCAGAATCAGCGTGATCTGCGCGGGTTCGGTGATACCCGTGCGCAGCGTCACATGCGTCTCCTTGCCCACCGTGTGCAGCACGGTCGGGTCCACAAGACGCAGGTTCTGCTCGTGGGCGATGGTGGTGATCGCCTGCTCGATCGCCTCCGGGGTGGTTGCGTCGATTCCAAGGGCCCCGAGGATCGCAATGAGCGTTTCATCGGAAATCTCGTGGAAGTCTCGCGACAATCCAGTGTAACTAGTTGCAACGCCCATCATGGACGCCAGACGCACGAGCGGGCGTGCGAGGCGTTCGGGGCTTTCTTCCATGTGCTCTGCCATAAGACCTTAGTGTAGGGCACTTCTCCCCGACAAAACACCCATACCCCGCGTTTTTAACACACTTTTGTCACGAAATCCGCCAATCGCGTGTCATTCCCCCGCGGCAAGGCGCCGCTGTGCCGCGTGCACGACCTCGGCGCTCGCGTCTTTGCTCAGCCTGCGCACGGTCTCTTCCGACGCGTTGGGATTGAGCGCCACCGACCGCCGCACCATCGACGACAGCACAGCCGGCGCGTCCGGTTCGAGCTCGGTGCCGAGGCGCGACAGATAGTCGAGCGTTTCCGCGCCCACTTGCGGGTTCTGCGCGCCTTCCATGCGCATCTTCCACGAGGTCTGCTTGTTGCGCAGCGCCTCGTCGCGCACGTCGGCGTCGCCGTCCTTGGTCAGGCGCCCCACGAGCCAGTTCTTCGCGTCGGCGTTCGCCGCCACGGCGCGCCGCACGTCCACCGCTTCGTCCGTCGACAGTTTGACGAGCACGTTCGGGAACGGCATCGTCTGCGCCAGGAACACGCGGTCCTCGAGCGGCGTGTGCTGATTGCCCGCCACGGCCTCGAGCAGTGCGGTGGCGCGCGAGAACGCCGCCTGGTCCGCGCGGTCCGGCAGCGGCCGGCGCGCGAACTCGTGCAGCTCCGCTTCGTCTGTGGAATGCCGCAGACGCTCGTACGTCTCGGTAAGCGTGGCGTGTTCGGCCTGCGTGTTCTGCTCGCTGCTCATGCCTGACCTTTCGCTGGTTCGCGGGATTGATGCGCGCGGATGGCGCCGTGCGTTGCTATCTTACTCGGGCATCGGGCGGGCGACCTGCCCGAGTGGCTCGGGCACCACGCCCGCATTGAACGCTTCGCGCACGCGGTTTTCGAATGTCTCGCAGTTGGTCTGTGGAATCGTCGCGACAATCTCCACGCGGTCGGTGAACTGCGCGTCGGTCTGCTCGCCTTCGCACTGCGCGAGCAGCTGCTGGAACTGCCCCAGCTGCGCGTAGTCGAGCCGTACTCGCAACTGCCGGCACGGCACAATGCGCGCCAGTTGCGCGGCTTTGACGGCGATCGACGCGCCGGTGGAATACGCGCGCGTCAATCCGCCCGAACCGAGCAGAATGCCGCCGAAATACCGCGTGACCGCCACCACGCAGTCGGTCAGGTCATTCGCGCGCAGCACGTCCAGGATTGGTTTGCCTGCGGTGCCCGACGGCTCGCCGTCGTCGCTCATGCGCTCCATCACGCGTCCGGAATCGTCGGTCACAATCGCCGCATACGCCACATGGCGCGCCTTCGGGTGCGCCTCGCGGATCGATTCGACGAACGCGAGCGCCTCGGCGAGCGTGGCAACATGGCACGCGTCGCCGATGAACTCGGATTTCTTCTCCACGAACGAGTCATGCGCGGGGGCATCTGCGGTGTTGAGGATTGTGCGCATGGCCTACTTCCCCGCGTTCCATGCCACGCCCGGCGTGACGGCGTTGTAGTCGCCGCCGGTGAAGTACGACGCGATCGATTCGACGCACTGCCGTGTGAGATTGCGATTCGCGCCGTCCGAACGCCATGCCACGTGCGGTGTGAGCACCAGATTGGGCATGGAGCGTAGCGGACTGTCCGCAGGCAACGGCTCGGTGTCGAAGACGTCGAGGCCCGCGGGGATGTCACCGCGTGCGAGCCGCTTCTCGAGCGCGCCAGACGCGATCACTTCGGCGCGCGCGGTGTTGATGAAGATCGTGCCGGGGCGCATCGCGTCGAGGTGTTCGGCGGTGATCATGCCGCGCGTCTCGTCGGTGAGCGGCATGTGCACGCTCACCACGTCGGCGCCGGCGAACAGTTCGGTCAGCGTGGGCACCGGCGTCACGTTGTGCGTGGCGAAGCGCGCCGGATCGCCGCGGCCGGAGTCCCACGCCGTCACGTGCATGCCGAAGCCGTTCGCGATGCGCGCCACCGTGCCGCCGATGCCGCCAAGGCCGACGATCGCGAGCGTGCGCTCGTTGAGGTCGAGCCCGGGCGCGCCGTCCCAGCCGCCGGCGCGCAGCTGGCTGTCGAGCGCGCCCACGCGGCGTGTGATCTCAAGCATAAGCGCGAACGCGAATTCGGCCACGGCGGCGTCGCCATAGTGGCGCACATTGCATATGCGCACGCCGAGTTTGGTGGCGAGGTCCAGGTTCACATAGCTCGCCACGCCCGTGCCGCCGAACGCGAGCACGCGCACATGGCTGGCGAGTTCGGTGAGCATGGCGTCGCTGATGTGCACATTGATGACGTTGACCGCCTGTGCGTCGGCGCAGCGCCTCACGAATTCGTGCGCGTCGAAGGTGTGGTCGGTGTGCATGCGCACACGCGCGATGCCGTCGAGCAGGGGGAGCGATTCACGCAGCGGCTCGACCATGTCGTCGAAGACGCTGGGGATCACCACGAGCGGCAGATCGGTGCGGTCTTGCTGGGTTTCGATGAGGGTCATGGTTCCACTGTAGCGAGCTCCTGATACGGAGAGATTGTGTGCAGGCGTGGCGCGCGGGGCGGTGATGCGAGCCTGGTATGCGGGTGTGTTGTGTGGATATTGTCGGGATGTGCCCCGCGCGGTTGCCGGCATGCGGGCAGATGGGTAGACTTGGTGCCGAGGCAGCGGACAAAGGCGTACCACGGCCTTACATACTTACGCCTCGTGCCTATCCTTCGATTTCGGGGCGTTCGTATGTTTGTGGTTTGGTTGGTTTGCCCTGTTTGCCCCGATCCCCCGCGGTACGGCGCGTACCCAGCTATGCGCCCACCAGGGCCAATGCGGCATCCACCCAAGCCATATGGCCTTCCCACCTGTGCATCCCTGACGAAAGTCATATTCTGGGCCGCTGAGCATGACAACCCTCTGTAATTGTCCGAAAACACGGTGTAGCAACGATTTTTGCGACAGATAGGACCGTTAGTCCTGCTGAAAAGCGTGCACTCATTTGTGCACTCATCTCACCTCTATGAAGAGTGCATATGGGCAGCGGGCGCTTATTTGTGGAAATTGGCCACACTGCTTGGTTGGCCTTGCGGCAGTAGGCGCCTCGGCATGAAAAAAGGGTTTTGCGAACACGCGCAAAACCCTAGTCGCGGAGTCAGAGGGATTCGAACCCTCGAGCCGCTAACGCGACTAACACCTTAGCAGGGTGCCCCTTTCGGCCGCTCAGGCATGACTCCACGCTGCTCAAAGAGCAACAGCAATTGAGTATAGCAGCCTTCACCGACCAATACAACACGCGTGTCACATACCCATATAGCAGTACGCGCCACGTGTCACATACCCCCACGCCGCGCCAACCATCGCACTACACACTACCCACCACTTCACTACCTCACCACCCCGCTATCCTGTCTCGCCACCACCGCCACACACCACCACACCCCAGCTTTCATTCGAACAAATGTTCAGGTACCATGACACCTATGAGCAACGCACCACGGAACGCTGCCGCGAATCGTGACTGGGGGCACGACGAACGCGGCTGCACGATGCTGCACATCGACATGGACGCGTTCTTCGCCTCGCTCGAAATCGCCCGTCACCCCGAAATCGCCGACAAACCGGTCATCATCGGCACCGGTCCGCGTGCGGTCGTCTCCGCCGCGAACTACGAGGCGCGCAAATACGGCATCAATTCGGCCATGGCGGCCGCCCGCGCGCACCAGCTGTGCCCAGACGGCGTGTTCCTGCCGGTGGACGGCGCCTACTACCGCCGGGTCTCGCGGCAGATCTTCACCGACATCTTCAGCCAGGTCACCGACGCGATCGAGCAGGTCTCGGTGGACGAATGCTACATGGACGTCTCCGGCGCACTGCTGCGCTGGGGCTCCCCCACGCGCATCGGAGCATGGTTGCGCGAACAAGTGGCCGCGCGATTCCACATCACCTGCTCGGTGGGCGTGGCATGCAACAAACTCGTGGCGAAAATGGCCTCCACGAACGCCAAACCGAACGGCATGCTGCTCATCCCAGCAAGCCAACACGCCGCTTTTGTGCAGATGATGCCACTGCGCGCCATCCCGGGCATCGGCCCCGCGCTCGAACGCCGCCTGCACACGTGGGGCGTCGAATCTGTGCGGCAGCTCGCCGCGCTCACGCCCGCTGACCTTGAACGCATCACCAGCTCGCGCGCCCAGGCCGTGCACCTGTACAACACGGCGCGCGGCGTGGACGAGCGGCCGGTCGTGCCGGTCACACCGGAAAAATCCATCGGGTCGGAGCACACCTTTATGCACGATGTGACAAGCACACGCGAAACACTCAGCCTGCTGCACCACTGCTGCGACACCGTGGCGAGCAGCCTGCGCAAACGCGGACTGATGGCGCGCACCGTGACGGTGAAACTGCGCTTCCCCGACCTGCGGTACATGACGCGTTCGCTGACGATCGAACAGCCCACCGACACGGCGAGCGCCCTCTACCCCGTGTGCGAGCAGCTGTTGCGCGGCATGATGGGCGTGGCGCCGGGTGCCGCGTTCACGCGTTTGGCGTCGCCGATCCGTCTGGCGGGTATGTCGGTGAGTGGGCTGAGCGAGCGCGAGCGCACGGTGATCCAGCCAACACTCGACGACCTGCTCGAAGAGGAGGCATCACCCGAGCGCACCACCGCAGCGCAGCGCATGCGTGGCGCAGAGCGGGCGCTCGACGCCGTGCGCGGCAAGTTCGGCACGAACAGCGCGCGGCTGGGTCTATAGCGCAGCGTGCAGGCGTTCGGCCGCACGCATGATCTGCGCGTCGCTCGCGGTGGCGGAGAAGCGCAGGTATTGGGGCGCGCCGTAGAATTCGCCCGGGCTGGGCACAATGCCCAAGTCAGCGAGGCGGCCCATGTCTTGCCAGCAGTCGTCGCCGAGCGTGCGCACCCAGATATAGAGCGCGCCCTGGGGCATGCGCGCGTCGTATCCGTAGGCGCGCAACGCCTCGACGAGCATGCTGAGGCGGTTGTAGTAGCGGTTGTGCTGTTCGCGCACGGCGGCCATGTCGCGCAGGCCGGCCGCCATCGCCGCCTGCACGGGACCGGGCACGATCAGGCCGATCTGTTTGCGCAGTTCGGTCATGGCGCGCACCAGAGTGTGGTCGCCGGCGATGCACGCGGTGCGGTAGCCGGCCATGTTCGACTGTTTGCTCAGCGAATACAGCACGAGCACGCCGTAGGCGTCGCCACCGCAGACGTCCGCACGCAGGGCGCACGGTGACGATTCGATCGAGGCTTCGCGGTTTTCGGGTGCATCATTGGCGTCGTTCCACGCCATGAGCGCGTAGCATTCGTCGGAGAGCACGACGGCGCCAATCCTGCGGGCGGCGTCAACGATGCGGCGCATGCCGGCAGCGTCGATGACCTGCCCGGTGGGGTTGCATGGGGAATTGACCCAGACTGCCTTCACGCCATCGAGGTGCGCCCATGAATCGACGTCGGCCACATCGGCCACCTTCTGCACGCGGGCGCCGGCGATCTGCGTGCCGATCTCGTAGGTGGGGTACGATGCCGCGGGCTGCACCACCACGTCGCCTTCGCCCAGATGCAGCAACGACGCCATGAGGGCCACAGCTTCCTTGGAGCCGACGGTCGGCACCACGTCGGCGCCGATGGCCTCGAGCTCCACGTCGCGGCACGTACGGAACCATTCGTGCAGGGCGGCGCGCAGCTCGGGGGTGCCTGCGGTGGCCGGGTACCCGTAGGCGTTGGCGCTGTTGGCCGCATCGGCGAGCGCATTGCGCACGGATTGTGGCACTGGGTCGGCCGGAGACCCGATCGACAGGTCGACCATACCGCCGGCGTGGGCCCGCGCCGTGTTCTTGTATTGCGCCACACGCGACCAGTCATACGGCGAGGAGTAGCTGTGGAATCCCATTCACGCTCCTTTGTTCAAAGGTTCGGGCGCACGTGCGGGTGCGCAGGTGCGGTTGTGCTGCTGACGATTATGGTTCCCCTCATTGACCGATCGGCAGGGGTGCGAGCCACCCGCCGACCTGACCGGGGCCGAACGATACAGGTTCGCCCCTTGCCTCCCGGTGTGAGAGGCAAGGGGCGAACTTTGCCATGTGCGAAGGATGCGCTCACGCGACGTTCTGCGGGGGCAGTTCGGCCACGCGTTCGGGGTCCTTGCCGATTGGGCCGGCCGCCTGGGCGCCGCCCAGATCACCGACTTCGGCGAAGAAGTTCACGGCGGCGTCTTTGTACCACTCCCACTCCGGCGGCAGATCATCCTCGTAGAAGATCGCCTCGGTGGGGCAGACCGGCTCGCATGCGCCGCAGTCCACGCACTCGTTGGGGTTGATGTAGAGCGAACGGAGCCCTTCGTAGATGCAGTCGACGGGGCATTCGTCTACGCACGCCTTGTCTTTGACATCCACGCAGGGTTGCGCAATCACATAGGCCATGGTGTCCTCCTTGCAAAATCGTCTACCAGACTACCGCCGATTGGCGTTCGGCGCCAGTGCGCCGCGGCTCAGTCGTGGCGCGTCTTCGTTTCACCCAGCTGCCTGAGGCGCTCCTCTTTGTCGAACCGCTCGAGCTCGGCGTCGAGTTCGCCGGTCCCCAGGCGCGCATGGTTGTAGCTGTACGCGAAGTACATGATGAATCCCAGCACGAACCATACAAGGAACCGGATCCACGTGAGCACGGTCAGGTTGAGCATGAGCCACAGGTTCGCCGCGGCCACGATGAGCGGCACCCACGGGTTGCCGGGGATCTTGAACGTGCGCGGCAGGTCGGGGCGCTTCTTGCGCATGATCGGGATCGCGAGCGCCACAAGCGTGAACGCCGAAAGCGTGCCGATATTGACCATATCGGAGAGCACGCTGATATCGAAACACGCAGCCACGAGCGCCACTACCACACCCACCACAATCTGCAATGTGGCCGGCGTGCCGTGGACACCCGTCTTCGACATGGCGCGCGGCAGCAGGCCGTCACGGCTCATGGCGAACACGACGCGCGTGAGGCCGAGCAGCAGCACCATGACCACGGTGGCCAGGCCGAGCACAATCGCGAAGCTGATGATCTTGGCTGCCCAGTCGGCGCCCACGAGTTCGAACGCGGTGGCGAGCGAGGGGCTATCCACGCTCGCGAGCTGCTTGTAGGAGACCATGCCGGTGGTCACGACGGCCACGAGCACGTACATGACGATCACAAGGAGCATGCCCACGCCAATGCCGAGCGGCACGTTGCGCTTGGGGTTCTTGGTCTCTTCCGAAGCGGTGGCCACCACGTCGAATCCGATGAACGCGAAGAAGACGAGCGCCGCGCCCGAGATGACGCCGCTCCACCCGTAGATGGTGGGCTTCATGTGCGTCATCCACTGCCACAGCGGCTGCGCCATGCTGCCGCCGAGCTCGCCGTGCTGCACGTGGTTCACCGGTTCGCTCGGCGGCACGAACGGCGTGTAGTTCGCCGACTTGACGTAGAAGAACCCGACGACCACGACGAAGAGCACGATGCCGATCTTGAGGATCGTCATGGCGCCGTCCACGCGCGCGCCGATCTTGGTGCCGAACACGAGCAGCGCGGTGAAGAAACCGACGATGATGATCGGCGCGATGTCGATGTGGAAGGCGCCGAAGCTGAGGTTCGTGTTCCAGTTGAGGCCCATGAGCCGCATGAAGTCGTTGAGGTACACGCCCCAGTATTTCGAGATGACCGAGCCAGCCATGAGCATTTCGAGGATGAGGTCCCATCCGATGATCCACGCCATGATCTCGCCGATGGTGGCGTAGGTGAAGGTGTAGGCGGATCCGGTGACCGGCATGATCGACGCGAATTCCGCGTAGCACATGACGGCCGCGCCGCACACCACGCCGGCGATGATGAAACTGACGATGACGGCGGGGCCCGCGTGGAAGGCGGCCGCTTCGGCGCCGACCGAGAAGATGCCGGCGCCCACCGCCACGGCCACGCCCATGACGGCCAGATCCCACCAGCCTAGATTGCGTTTGAGTGCATGACCCGTCTCATTGGTTTCCGCGATGGTCTGTTCGACGGACTTTGTTCTGAATATCTGCACGTTCGTGCCTTTTCCCTGCTTGACAATGCATGTTCGCTATCTTCCACCGGCGTTGTTCAAGCTTTTGGCATACCTAGAAAAGGCGGCGCCGGATATGTTGCATATCATACGGCGCCGCCGGATTCCTGTTCACTTTCAGCTGGAAACCACCCAGCTGCATGTGCGTGCTAGTAGAGGCAGGTCAGTCAATCACCGCGCCCACCAGCACGGGTTCGGGGATGAGCGTCACATCGTACTGTTTCTGCACACCTTCGCGGATGGTGTCGGCGAGCTTGACGATGTCGGCGCACGTGGCTCCCCCACGGTTCGTGATGCTGAGCGTGTGCAGGTCGGACAGCGCGGCCGGGGCGTCGTCACTGACGCGGTAGCCCTTGTGGAAGCCGGCGTGGTCGATGAGCCAAGCGGCGGAGAGCTTGACGCCGGTGGATCCGTCGGGCAGTGTGGCCGGGTACTTCGGCGCATCGTCCGGCAGACGGTCGGCGATCGACTGGCTGACGATCGGGTTCATGAAGAAGCTGCCGCAGCTGTGGCGGTTCACGTCTTCGTTCTGGCCGGTCACCGCCATCATCTGCTCGTCCACCACGTCCGCCGGCGTGTCATGCGTGTTGATGAACCGCTGCTGCGCTTCGATCGCGCGCTCAATCTGGTCTTCGCGCTTGCAGGCCTGCATGACGGGCAGACGGTAGCGTGTGGCGTCCTCGAGCATGCCCTTGCCGGCGCGCACGCCGAGCACGGCGGCGCGGATCCTGCCGATTGGCATGTGGTCGCCGAGATTCACCTGGAGCGCGGACGCGAGCTGCGCGTAGTTGACGGTGCCTTCCTCGGTGTGGGTGAGCGCGAACGTGACTGAGAGCACGATGTAGCGCGGCGAGGGGTAGAATTCGTCGTTCGGCACGCCGGGAGCCTTGTACATGCTGGTCTTGAGCAGGCTCGAGCGGTAGCCGAACTGCATCTCCACATTGGTCAGTGTCTTGGTCTGCTTGTCTTCGCGGTCCCACACTTCCACGGATTCCACCGAAGTGGCGACCTCCTGGCCGTACGCGCCGATGTTCTGCACAACGCTCGCGCCCACGGTGCCCGGAATGCCGGAAAGCCCCTCGATGCCTTCGAGCCCGCGATCGACGCAGAAGTCCACCAGATCGTCCCAGTTGCAGCCCGCTTCGGCGGTCACGTGCACGGTGCGGTCGTCGCTTTCCACCGGCGCCGCCTCGTCGGGCACGGTGATCAGGCGGCGCGCGTCGCGCAGCACGAGGCCATGGAAGTCGGCGTCAGAGGCGAGCAGATTGGATCCGCCACCGATCACGCACACGGGAATGCCATGGGAGTCGGCGTGTTCCACCTCTTCGATGATGCTGACACGGGTTGTGGGTTCTACGAAATGATCGATATTGCCACCAACTGCAATAGTGGTGAGTTCAGCGAATGTTGTCATACTGCCCACAGTAACAAAAAACCCGACCGTGTGGTCGGGTTTTGAAATAAGCTTAGTGAGCTCAGCGGGTCTCGCGGTGAAGGGTCTGCTTGCCGCAGCGCGGGCAGAACTTCTTCAGCTCGAGACGATCCGGAGTGTTACGACGGTTCTTGGTCGTAATGTAGTTACGCTCTTTGCACTCGGTGCATGCCAGCGTGATGCCCGGACGAATGTCGGCGCTCTTGCTTGCCATTGGATTCACCTCTTGTGTTAGTTCGTTGGCCGGTTCCCCGACCTTAGTAGCGAGAAAGAGACTCGAACTCTTGACCTTACGATTATGAGTCGTACGCTCTAGCCAGCTGAGCTATCCCGCCAGAGAGCCTCGAGTGAGAATCGGACTCACGACCTCTTCCTTACCAAGGAAGTGCTCTACCACTGAGCTATCGAGGCGTGGCGGATAGTGGATTCGAACCACTGAAGCACGAAGCGACTGATTTACAGTCAGTTCCCTTTGACCGCTTGGGAAATCCGCCATCGTTTTCGGTTGAGGCCTCAACCGGCAACTTGGCTAGTATGCCACGAACCGCTAACTTTTGGCAAGTGTCGGCGTGTCGCACCATGACAAGCACCTTGAAACCCAGTCATTGCAACGAAAAAGCGGGACGCGCCAGGTCTCCCCGGCGCGCCCCGCCTGACCAACAATGTCGGTATGCGGCCTGATCAGGCAAGCACCGCCAGCACGTCGCGCGCAGCGACGATCAGGTAGTCCTCACCCTGGTAGTGCACCTCGGTGCCGCCGTACTTGGAGTACAGGATCTTGTCGCCGACCTGCACGTCCATCGGGATGCGCTCACCCTTCTCGTCGCGGCGGCCCGGGCCGACGGCCAGGACTTCGCCCTGCTGCGGCTTCTCCTTGGCGTTGTCCGGGATGTACAGACCGGATGCGGTCTGGGTCTCGGCCTCCGCCTGCTTGACGATAATCTTGTCTTCCAGTGGCTTCAGTGGGAACGACACAGCGAACCTCTTTCCATTCGGTAATCGAATCATGCCCGCTCGGGAACGGTGCTGCAGGCGGCTGACGAAACACTTGCCTCGCTGTTCCCTTGCGCTAGTTGCCTATCCTAGCGCGGTTTTTAGCACTCTGCCAACTTGAGTGCTAACGCTTTGAGAGAAAACCCAGTAATGGCAACAAAAAAACCAGCCGTCTCCGGCTGGTTTCGACGTGTTGCGGCAAGTCACCCGTTGCGTCGCGCCAGGATCGTCTCCAGACTCGACCCGAGCGAATCGGACGTCTCGTCCGGCGCCTCCACCGTGGCCGAGGCCTCGGTCTCGTGGAACGCGACCGAATCGTTCACGGCGGCGCGGTTCGGCTGGGCGGCCTTGGCGTCCGTCTGCCCGCTCTCCTCGGCCGGCTCCGCCGCATCACTCGCGGCGGGCGCGGACTCGGCATCGGGTTCAACGTCACGCGGCGTGGCCTTCGCCACCTGCCGCGTGGACTTGATCTCGAGGCTCAGCGCGTCGTCTTGCTCAATCTCCACGCCATTGCGCGGCGAGCCGAGCGAGAACGAGATGAGATCCTGATTGACCGCCATGTCGAACGCGTCGACGGCGGAAGCCGGCGAGACGCGCGACAGTTCGTTCGTTTCGTCAAGCGGATACGCCGTGTCATGGTCGCGCACCACGAGCTGCGCGTGCATCCGGTGATTCTCAGACACCACCGCGGGCTGTTCAGCGGACTTCGCTGCAGCCGGCTGCGCGGACTGCGCCTTGGACTGTGCCGCCAGCGCGGCCTGCTCGGCCTGACGGCGCGCGAGCGCCTCCTGCTGCTCGATGCGGCCCTGATGCAGCGCGCGGCGAATCTCGCGCTGTTCCAGCACGTCGGTGCGCGCGTCTTCCTCGTGCGGCGCGGCGGCG